>CAJURY010000001.1 GCA_910589155.1 uncultured Oscillospiraceae bacterium
TTTACGAGCTGTTAAGGTCTGGTGCCGGAAGCGGGGGTCGAACCCGCACGGTGTTGCCACCACTGGATTTTGAGTCTGTCTCGTCTGCCAATTCCATCATTCCGGCATTTAATATTTTAAGTCGTCTTCCGATGTCCTGTCCGAGAAATCGGAGGGACATCGTAGAGGGAAATGGAACACTGCGACTGTGCGTGAAAAGGAATATCTAGTGTTTATATAAAAAAGTCCAGAAAACGTTGAAAAAACAAACGTTTTCTGGATAAAGAAAGTGGTGCCGGTGGCCGGACTCGAACCGGCACGCCATCGCTGGCGGTGGATTTTGAGTCCACTACGTCTACCAATTCCATCACACCGGCAAATTACTTACATATTCTAATACATTTTTCCGAAAATTGCAAGAGGTATTTTGGAAAATTTCAAAATTATTTTTTGGATTAGGGCGCAGACTGGTTTTTCTTATGAACGGCGTTGTATTTCCGCGAAAAGTTTGTTATACTGGTAATTAAGAAATGTGTTTAATGGGGAGACGTTATGAGACTGCAACTACAAAAAGAACTGGCCGGAACCATTTTGGATCTTGGCGGCGGTGGAGAAGGGGTGATCGGCAGGCTTTATCAAAGTCAGGTTACGGCCATAGACAACCGCCAGGAGGAGCTGGACGAAGCGCCCCGGGGCTTTGCCAAGCTGTGCATGGACGCAACGGAACTTTCGTTTGGCAACGCAAGCTTTGACCATGCGACCGCTTTTTACTTTTTTATGTATCTGCCTGCCAATGCGCATTTCACTGCCTTGCAAGAAGCTTACAGGGTATTGAAAAAGGGCGGTACACTGCATATTTGGGATGCGGAAATTGAAAAAGCAGACCCCTTTCTCACAGATTTGGAAATTGATGTGGGCGGTCAGGTGATTACAACGACTTATGGCGTTTACAAAAACAATGCAAAGCAGGATGCGGCGCATTTTATAGAGCTTTGCGCCCAAATTGGCTTTCAGCTTGCTGAAAAGCAGGAAGCGGACGGCCATTTTTCCCTGCGTTTTTTAAAATAAATTGTATACAGGAGGTTTCTTATGAAGTCCATCCGAGATATTTATAAAATTGGCAAAGGTCCTTCCAGTTCCCATACCATGGGACCGGAGCGGGCGGCGGAATTATTCCGCAAGGAACATCCGGAGGCAGATAGAATTCAGGTGCAACTTTTTGGATCTTTAAGCAAAACTGGGGTGGGGCACGGCACAGACCGGGTTTTGCGCCAGGTACTTGCGCCTTTGGAAACAGAAATTGTGTTCCGCAAGGACAGCCCGGCGGATGTAAAGCATCCCAATACCATGGACTTTTACGCATACCAAGAGGGAAAGCAGACAGGATACCTGCGCGTAGAATCCGTGGGCGGCGGCGATATTGTAATTCCTGGCAGGCAGGGCGACGGTCAAGAGGAAATTTACCCGGAAAATTCCTTTGCGGAAATTGCGGATTTTTGCAAATGGCGCTATATTGACACGTTAAGCGAATATGTAGAAATGAATGAAGGCTCGGATATCTGGGATTTTTTGGGGGAGGTTTGGCAGGTGATGAAGCAGTCCATTGAAGACGGACTGCACGCCACCGGCATATTGCCCGGTGGATTGAAGGTGCAGCGCAAGGCGAAGCATTTGTACGAGCAGGAGCTTTCCACAGAGGTTGCCCAGGTGCGGGAATGCCGGATTATCTGTTCTTATGCCTATGCGGTGTCGGAGCAGAACGCGGACAACGGCACCATTGTAACAGCGCCTACCTGCGGCGCCTGCGGCGTTTTACCGGCGGTTTTACGGTATGTGCAAGAGACGCGGGGATGTACCGACGAACAGGTGGTTCGCGCCTTGGGCACGGCGGGTATTATCGGCGCGCTGACCAAGCGCAACGCATCCATTTCTGGGGCGGAATGCGGTTGCCAGGCGGAAATCGGCACGGCTTGCTCCATGGCGGCGGCTGCCATTGCGGAGTTGTATGGGCTAAGTCTGGATCAGGTGGAATACGCGGCGGAAATGGCTATGGAGCATCATTTGGGTCTGACCTGCGATCCCATCTGCGGACTTGTGCAGATTCCCTGCATTGAAAGAAACGCGGTTGCGGCTATGCGGGCGATGAACGCCTGTAACCTTAGCTATTTCCTGTGCGGCACCAGAAATATCAGCTATGATATGGTGTGCAAAGCCATGTATGAAACAGGAATCAATCTTAGCCATCAGTACAGAGAGACCTCTGAAGGCGGCCTTGCCAGATTTTATAACCGCCGCCGCAAAACGCAGTAAGAAACAAATACCGGCGTTCATTCTTTGAACGCCGGTTCTGTTTTAAAAGGCAGGAAGCGGAACATCCAAACCGGAAGTAACGGTAATTTCCTGCTTTGTCATAGGGTGGGGGAGGGTCAGGTGGACAGCGCCAAGCTGCTGTGTTGCAAAGCCCAGCTTTTCAGACAGCGCCAAAGAAGCTTCCGTACCGTATTGGGGATCGCCTAAAATGGGAAACCCAGCCCAGGCGCAGTGCACCCGAAGCTGGTGGGTGCGTCCGGTCAAAGGGTGCAGCTCCAGTAGGCTCCAGCCATTGCCCCGATGCAGCACTTGAAACTCCGTTTTGGCAGATTGTCCATCTTCCGCAACTTCTCGCAGCAAACTGGGCAGGGGCTTGCGGCGGATGGGCGCTTCTATTACGCCGGAGTTTTCTTCCGGTCCGTTCCAGACAAGGGCATGATAGGTTTTGCGCAAAGCGCCTTCGCTGTGCAGCTTGTTTAAAGCGGCGTGTATGTGAGAATTTTTTGCCAGCAGAACAATGCCAAAGGTATCCCGATCCAGCCGGGTGGCGGGATGAAAGGCGCAGGGCTGGCAGGTTTCCTGATAGTATGCCGTCACGCCGTTGGCTAAGGTGCCGGTATTTTTGTGCCGGGAAGGGTGGATAAGCATACCAGACGGCTTGTCTACGGCCAATAGGTGCGCGTCCTCATAGCGGATGGAAAGCGTCATTGGCTCCGGCGGATAAATCGGCGTGGGTTCGTCTAAAATGACGGTAATTTTGTCGCCGGGGGAAACGGGGAAATTTGTGCGCTCCGGGTTGCCGTTGACAAGCAGGGCGTTTTGATATTTCAGCCGATTCATAAGACCGGTGGAAAGACCCAGTTCGCTTTTTAGAAAGCTGGAAAGCTTTCCGGGGCGGCTGGCGGTATGTGTAAGTTCCATGTTTTTTTCTCCCAAGCGTTTTCTTTATTATAGCAGTACCCCCCAAAAAAGGCAATGCCATTCGCCCCGGCGAATGGCATGAAATTAAAATTGCGGTTTTGGCTGTAAGAGCGTACAAATTTCCTGCGCGGCAATCACCAGCATGGGCGCGAGGAGCATCCCCAAAACGCCCCAGAACTGAAAACCGGCGTAAATGGCAAGCATCGTGAGCAGGGGATTCAGCCCAAGCTGATTGCCTACGATCCGCGGCTCCATGGCGGCTCGCACCAAGGCGGATACGCCGTATAAAACGATCAGGCCAGTGCCAATACCGGGTTTTCCCTGCAAAAAGCACAGCAGTCCCCAGGGAATCAAAATGGTGCCGGTGCCCAGCATGGGCAGAGCGTCCACCAAGGCGATGACCGCGCCGGCCAGCAGGGGAACGTTAATGCGCAACAGGCAAAGCCCCGCTGTTACAATGCAGAAGGTGATGCCCATGAGTTTCGCCTGGGCTTTGAACCAGCCGGTGACTGCGTTTTTGAGATTGGTAATGGCAGGTAAAAGCTGCTTTTTCCATTGGGCGGGAATGCGGGCTTGCAGCCACGGGCGAAATTTGGGTAGCTGACCGGAAATCATAAAGCTGGCCAGAATGCCGGTACCTGCAAACAGCAGCCAGCCGGGCAGACTTCCGATAATAGAAGTAGCGAAATTCATGGCGCCGGAGGATGCCCGGACGGCAATGGTGTCGCCGCTGGCAAAGGCGGTGTTGATTGCGGTGAGAATGGGACCGCGCAGACTTTCCGGGGCGCTGTCCGCCAAGTGTAAAAGCCAGCCTTTGAACTGCGCCAGAGGCTTGGAGGCGGATTCCAGCAGCGCAGGCAGCTCAGAAGCCAGGTTGTTCAGCTCCCGGTAGGCAGCAAGACCGATGCCGTAAAGCGCCAGCAGAAGCAGCGCCAGCAGCGCGGTAACGGCAATGCCCGTTGCCAGCCATCTGGGAAGCCGCAGTCTTTTTTCCAAAAAGCGTACCGCTGGTTCTGCTAAGCCCGCGATGACAAGACCCAGCAAAAACGGCAGCGTAACAGGGAGCAAATAGCGAATACCCAGCCAGGCAAGAATAAAAATAGCGATTAAAACCAGAAAAACGTTTTTATAAGCGGCTTTTTTCATGGCGGTTCCTTTCTGAAGCGAGCAAACGGTAATCTGCGCCTTGCTTTTTTCTTAAATCATGTTAAAATACCAAGGAAGCGGTTTTTTATTTCTTATTACAGGGAGGCAGCGTCCATGACATCCAATCCCAAATACTATATCATTGACGCGGCGGTTTTGCCGGAGGTTTTCCGGCGGGTGGCGGAGGCCAAACGATTGCTGGAGACGGGGGAAGCGCCCAATGTCAGCGAGGCGGCCAAGCGCATGGAGATCAGTCGCAGTGTGTTTTATAAGTACCGCGACGCAATTTTCCCCTTTCAAAATCTTATGGCGGGGCGCATTATTACATTCCAGCTCATGCTCCACGACGAGCCGGGAGCGCTATCCGCCCTACTAACCATTTTTGCCCAATGGAGCGCAAATATACTGACCATCAATCAAATCATTCCGACAAATGGCTGCGCAATGGTGACAATTACGGCGGAAACCGGCGAATTGCGGGGTTCTTTAGAGGAGCTTTTGAGAAATCTCCGGGACGTGGACGGCGTTTTGAAGGCGGAGGTTTTGGCCGGATAGGAGGAACTATGAGAGCTTTTGATTTTTATACTCCAACGTATATTCATTTTGGAGAAAACGCGGAGCTGGAAGCTGGCAGGATGGTGCGCCGCTTCGGCGGAAGCCGGACGCTTCTGGTATCCGGCGGACAAAGCGCAAGGCGCAGCGGCTTGCTGGATCGTGTAGCGGCGGCTCTGGAGGCGGAAGGCGTTGCCTGGACGGATTTTCCCGGCGCGCAGCCCAATCCCTTGCTTTCTCACGCGGAAGCGGGGGTTCGGCTGGGGCTGGCCAAGCAGTGCGATTTTATTTTGGCGGTAGGAGGCGGTTCCGCCATCGACACGGCAAAGGCTATTGCTCACGGCATGGCGCACCCTGACGAAAAGCTGTGGGATGTGTGGACGGGCAAGGTTTCGCTATGCAAAACAATTCCCGTGGGCGTTGTTTTGACCATTCCCGCTGCTGGTAGCGAAATGAGCGATTCCGCTGTGCTCACCAACCAGGCGCTGGAGACAAAGCGCGGGCTGAACACCGACTATCATAGACCGGTGTTTGCCCTGATGAATCCGGCGTTGGCGCTGGATCTTCCCTGGTATCAAAAGGCCTGCGGCGTCACGGACATTATGATGCACACGCTGGATCGCTATTTTAATCCGGTCTGGGACAATGAACTGACAGACGCCATAGCGGTTGGACTTTTGCGAACGGTCATTGCCAACGGCCGGGCGCTGAAGGCAAACCCAGAAAACGACCACGCTATGAGCGAAATCATGTGGTGCGGCAGCTTGTCCCACAATAACCTCACCGGTCTTGGGGGGCAGAAGGATTTTTCCACCCACCAGCTTGGCCACGCCATCAGCGCGGCCTTTGACGTAACCCATGGAGCGAGTTTGTCCGCGGTTTGGGCTTCCTGGGCAAGATATGTGATGCCGTCTTTGGAGAGCCGCTTTGCCAGCTACGCCCGACAGGTCTGGGATGCGCAGGAGCCGGACGACCGCAGGGCGGCTGATTTGGGGATTGACGCAACGGAACGCTTTTTTGCGGAACTTGGAATGCCCGTCCGGCTCCATGAACTGGAGATCCCAGTGGAAGAAGCGACACTGGAGAAGCTGGCCAACCTTTGCAGCTACGATGGAACCCGCGTGGTCGGAACCTTTCGCAAGCTGAACCAGGAAGAAATCCTGGAAGTCTACCGCATGGCAAGGTAGGCTTGCTGCGTAGAAAAAATCCTTTTGTCCCCGCGATTATTTGTTTCGCCAAAATTCACCTTCCGGCATAGAATGCCATGGGAGTTCTGTGGAACCCCATGGAGGTGATACAATGCTCATTGTTCAGAAATTTGGCGGAACCTCAGTCGCCAACCGGGAACGCATTTTTGCTGTTGCAAGGCTCATTGCCCAGGCGGCGAAAATGGGCGCGCAGGTGGTGGCGGTGGTTTCAGCGCAGGGAGATATGACCGACGAGCTGATTGAAAGAGCCATTGCAATTAACCCCAGAGCCTCCGCCAGAGAAATGGACGCTTATCTTGCCACAGGAGAGCAGATGTCCGTCGGGCTTCTGGCTATGGCGCTGGAGAAGCTGGGCTACAGCGCCGTGACGCTCACCGGCTGGCAGGCTGGTTTGGAAACGGACAGCGTGTATGGCAACGCGAGAATTTTGCGCCTTGGCAGCGACCGGATTGTGCGGGAGCTGGAAGGGGGGAAAATCGTTCTGGTGACAGGTTTTCAGGGCTGGAACGAAGCAGGGGACATTACCACCCTTGGTCGGGGCGGTTCCGATACCACGGCGGTGGCGCTGGCCGCGTTTTTACACGCGGATCTTTGCAAAATTTACACAGATGTGGACGGGGTCTATGACTGCGACCCCAGAAACAACCCGAACGCCATGAAATTTGACTGGCTTTCCTATGAAAAAATGCGCCGGCTGATTGCGGGCGGCGCCCAGGTACTCCACGACCGCTCTGTAGAGATGGCGCAGCAGCATGGCATAGCCATAGAGGTGCTTTCCAGCTTTACCGGAAATCCCGGCACCATTGTCTGTTCGGAAACCCGCAGAGGAGATTAACTGCATAAGTTTCTGCCTTCCGGCATAGAATTTTTCTATAGCCGGAAGGCTTTGCCGACGCAAAGGAAGTTTTTTCAAAAATAATGATTGACAAAAGCGCTTTCTTGTGGTAAAATAAACAAGCTAAATGAAGAAGGCTGGGTTCCCGCCTCACCCTCAGCATTGCGAAAGGGTCAACATACTCTCTGCCATAGTAGGGGCAGTGTGTTTGTGCGGGTGCGTCGGCATCCGCATTTTGTATTTTGATAGTAATTGTTACTGGAGGTGTTTTGCCATCGCTAAATTTGATCATCAACTCAACGAGGAAATCCGGGACAAGGAAGTTCGCGTCATTGGCGCGGACGGCGCGCAGCTCGGTATTATGTCTGCCAATGAGGCAAACCGCATTGCTGTAGAACAGAACCTGGATCTTGTAAAGATTTCGCCCAACGCCGTGCCGCCTGTGTGCAAAATCATGGATTACCGGAAGTTCTGCTTCGACCAGAAGAAAAAGGAAAAGGAAGCGAAAAAGAACCAGAAGGTTGTGGAAATCAAGGAGATTCGGATGTCTCCCAGCATTGACACCAACGATTTTAACACTAAGCTGAAAAACGCGCAGAAGTTTTTGAAAGACGGCAATCGTGTGAAGGTCAGCGTCCGTTTCCGCGGCCGCGAAATGGCGCATACGGATATTGGTGAAAAGCTATTGCAGGATTTTGGCGCCAGTTGTACGGAGATTGCTTCCGTTGAGAAGAATCCCAAGCTGGATGGTCGTTTCATGGTGATGTTTTTGTCTCCCAAGAATACCAAGTAACAATACGTTGTTGAATCAGGCGCAAGGCCTAACGATACGGAAGGAGTTTCAATATGCCCAAACTGAAGACCCACAGCGGTGCAAAAAAGAGATTCAACCTGACCAAAAGCGGTAAGGTAAAGAGAGCACGCGCGTATAAGAGCCACATCCTTACCAAGAAGGATACCAAGCGTACCCGCCATCTGAGAAGCACTGCCTACGCAGATGAAACCAATGTAGAGACCATCAAGAAGATGATCCCTTACAAATAATCGGAATTCACAATAGGAGGATATTTTAGATGGCAAGAGTAAAAGGCGCAATGATGACGCGCAAGAGAAGAAATAAGACCCTGAAGCTGGCGAAGTCCTATTGGGGTTCCAAGTCCACCCACTTTAAGATGGCCAAGCAGGCTGTCAAGAAGTCCGGCGTGTATGCATACATCGGCCGTAAGCAAAAGAAGAGAAACTTCCGCAGCCTGTGGATTACCCGTATTTCCGCCGCTGTCGCTCCCTTTGGCCTGAACTACTCCCGCTTTATGAACGGTCTGAAGAAGGCCGGCGTGGAGATGAACCGCAAGTCCCTGTCTGAAATGGCCATCAACGATCCCGCTGCTTTCGCGGCCGTTGTGGAACTGGCGAAGAAGGCTCTGTAAATTTTATCAATGAACCGCACTGTGTCTTTTCAAAAGCGCAGTGCGGTTTTTGCTTGGCAAAATTATTGTTTGTGAGAACCTTGCAAAAGACACGGCGGTATGCTATACTGAAACCATCAAAATCTACAAAGTGGTGAGAAAAATGCAAGATACCGGCAGACAGTTTCATATTCATTGCGTGGAAGGGGACGTGGGGCGCTATTGCTTGCTTCCCGGTGATCCCGGTCGCTGCGAGGCGATTGCAAACCTGTTTGACAATCCCCGGCGCATCGGCATGAACCGCGAGTATAATATCTATACGGGTACGCTGCTTGGAGAAAAAGTTTCCGTATGTTCTACTGGCATCGGCGGCCCCTCCGCCGCCATTGCCATGGAGGAACTACATAACGTCGGCGCGGATACCTTTTTGCGGGTGGGCACCTGCGGTGGAATTGACCTTGCTGTTGGCGCAGGGGATATTGTGATTGCCAGCGGCGCCATTCGGTTTGAGCATACCTCCATGGAATACGCGCCCATTGAGTTTCCGGCGGTGGCGGATCTGGATGTGACAGTCGCTTTGCGGCAGGCGGCGCAAAAACTCGGTTATTCCACCCATGTAGGCGTGGTGCAGTGCAAGGATGCGTTTTACGGGCAGCACAGTCCCCACAAAATGCCGGTTTCCTATGAGCTTTTGCAAAAGTGGGAGGCGTGGAAACGGCTGGGTGTCAAAGCCAGTGAAATGGAATCCGCCGCGCTGTTTGTGGTTGCGTCGGCGCTGCACGTCCGCTGTGGTTCCTGCTTCCATGTGGTGTGGAATCAGGAGCGGGAAGCGGCCGGGCTGGATCAGCGCATGACGGAGGATACTTCCGGCGCAATTCGCGTAGGTGTGGAAGCGCTGAAGCTGCTGATTGCACAAGATCATGCAATGTAAAGGAAAAACAAAACGCCGGGCGTAAAAAGCCCGGCGGTATTTTGTTGTTTTGACTAAAAGAGAAAAAGAATTTTTGTGCATTGTAAACAGTTTGTGAATTTCCAGTGCGGCGGCTTGACATAACCCAATCTCATGGCTAAAATAGCTAACAATATTAGTAGATTGTATCAAAGGGAGGGGTCAGGCTTGGAGTATGAGACGCTGGCGAATGAGTTTATTGCGCTGGCGAAAGAAATGCATAACGGTATACATATGGATATTGCCCAAGCAAATAAAGGCGAGGGTTTTATTTTGTGCTATCTTGTGAAAAATGAAGGCAGGGCGTATCCCAGTGAGCTTGCCCGCACAGCCGGAATCAGCAGCGCGAGAATTGCCGCCGCCTTAAACGCTTTGGAAGCAAAAGGACTGGTGCGCCGCTCGGAAGCGGGTTCGGATCGCCGCCGGAAGCTGATCACAATTACAGAAGCGGGAATGAATGAGGCGGCGAAAAAAAGAGAAGAAATCTATCAAAATACCCTGGAATTGCTAGAGGCTCTGGGATTGGAAGATGCAAAGGAGTTGCTTCGGATTATTACCCGTATCGTCGCAATGAAAAAAGTGAGGTGTTCTTATGCTGAAACTGTTAAAACGATTGAATAAAAAAGAATGGCTGACGGTTGCCCTAAGCGCGCTGTTTATTTTGGGGCAGGTCTGGCTGGATCTTACCATGCCAGATTATATGTCCCAGATTACCATGCTGGTGCAGACAGAAGGCAGCGCTATGGCGGATATTTGGCTGGCAGGCGGCAAGATGCTCCTTTGCGCCATGGGAAGTCTAGGGCTTTCTGTTATCACGGGATTTTTTGCGGCCAGAGTTGCGGCGTCTTTTTCCCGGCGACTGCGAGGGGACATTTTCCGACAGGTTGCGGATTTTTCCATGGCGGAAATCAATCAGTTCTCCACCGCCAGCCTCATTACCCGTTCCACCAATGACGTTTCTCAGGTGCAGATGCTGGTGGCGGTAGGTCTGCAAATTCTCATCAAAGCGCCGATTATGGCAGTGTGGGCTATTTGTAAAATTCGTACCAAAAGTTGGCAGTGGAGCGCCGCCACCTTGGGCGCAATTCTTGCCATGATGGTATTGATTCTCATTGCAGTTACGGTGGTTATGCCGCGATTCAAACGCATTCAGACTCTAACGGACAATCTAAATCGGGTAACGCGGGAAAATCTCACAGGCCTTCGTGTGGTGAGAGCCTATAACGCGGAAGCTTATCAGGAGGAAAAGTTTCAAAAGGCCAACGATGAACTCACTGCCAACAACCTGTTTGCCAATCGGGTGATGGGCATTATGATGCCGGGGATGAATCTGGTGCTCAATGGACTGTCTTTGGCCATTTACTGGATCGGCGCGTTTCTCATTGACGCGATTCCAGTGACGGGCATGGCGGCGGTACAGGAAAGAATGGGCATTTTTTCTGATATGGTGGTCTTTTCTTCCTATGCCATGCAGGTTGTTATGGCGTTTATGATGCTGGTTATGATTTATATCATTTGGCCCCGTGTTTCCGTATCCGCCAAGCGTATTTTGGAGGTGCTGGAAACCAGAACCTCCATTGCCGATGGGCGGCGAACAGAAGGCTTGCCCGGCGTTGTGGGCGAGGTGGAATTTCGCAACGTCAGCTTCCGCTACCCGGACGCTGGTGAAGCGGTTTTGGAGCATATCAGCTTCCGGGCGCAAAAAGGGCAGACTGTTGCTTTTATCGGCGCCACAGGTTCCGGTAAGTCTTCCTTGATTCACTTGGTGCCCCGATTCTACGATGCGACGGAAGGACAGGTGTTGGTGGACGGCGTGGATGTAAAGGAGTATACTTTGGAAGCCCTTCATGAGAAGCTGGGCTATGTGCCCCAGCGAGCGGTACTGTTTTCCGGCACGGTGGAAAGCAACGTCGCCTATGGCAGCAATCAGAAAAACGGCGCGCTGGAGCAAGTGAAAAAGGCGGTGGAAATTGCTCAGGGCACGGATTTTGTGGAAAAAATGGGCTATCAGGGGGCAATTGCTCAAGGCGGAGCGAATGTCTCCGGCGGACAGAAGCAGCGGCTGGCTATTGCCAGAGCCATTTGCAGAAAACCGGAGATTTATATTTTTGACGATAGCTTTTCCGCGTTGGACTACCGCACGGACCGGGTGCTGCGAAGCGCTCTGAGAAAAGAGACTGCCGGCGTCACCAGCCTGATTGTCGCCCAGCGCATCGGTACGATCCGGGATGCGGATCTAATTTTGGTGCTGGATGAGGGCAAGGTGGTAGGGCAGGGAACGCATAAAGAACTTCTGAAGAACTGCGAGGTATACCGGCAGATTGCCCTGTCTCAGCTTTCAAAGGAGGAATTGGACAATGCATAATTCCCACCATCGTTTCTCTGCGCCGACGCAGCCAGTGAATTTGAAAAGCGCTTGGGGCAAGCTTTTGCGCTTTGCCAGAAAGTGGCTTCCTTTGGGCATTGCCGGTATGGCCTTGGCTATGATTGCCTCCCTTTTTGCCCTCATGGGGCCGGATAAACTCCGAGACCTCACCAATCTGATCCAAGAAGGTATATTAGGCCAGGTGGATATGACGGCCATTGCCAACATCTGCTTTACACTGATTGCTTTTTATGCCATTGCCGCAATCGGCCACTATATCCAGCACTTTTTCATGGCAACCTTTACCCAGCAGGTTTCCTGTGCGCTGCGTCAAAATATCTCCAAAAAAATCAATAAAGTTCCCCTTGGATACTTTAACAAAGTCAGCTTTGGCGATGTGCTCAGCCGGGTGACCAACGATGTGGATACCATCGGCCAGACCATGAACCAGTCTCTGGGCAATCTGGTAACGGCTGTTACCATGTTCCTTGGTTCTTTGATTATGATGTTTACCACCAACGCGATAATGGCGCTTACCGCGATTGTTTCCACCTTTTTTGGCTTTGGATTGATGATGCTGATCATCCGAAAATCGCAGAAATACTTTTTGGGGCAGCAGCGCTCTTTGGGGCAGTTAAACGGCCATGTGGAGGAAATTTATTCCGGTCATAATGTGGTAAAGGCATATAACGGCGAAGAAGCGGCGCAAAATACCTTTGATCAGATCAACGGCGAATTGTACAATTGCGCGTGGAAATCTCAGTTTTTGTCCGGCCTGATGCAGCCGCTTATGGGTTTTATCGGCAATTTGGGGTATGTCGCCGTGTGCGTTATGGGCGCTGTGCTGGTAAAAAGCGGCCGAACGGATTTTGGCACCATCATTGCATTTATGGTTTATGTCCGGCAGTTTACGAATCCTTTGTCCCAAATTGCCCAGGCGGCTACCAGCTTGCAGTCTGCGGCGGCGGCTTCTCAGCGCGTATTTGAGTTCTTAGATCAGGAAGAGCTGGCAGATGAATCTCAAAAGACGGAAGTTTTACCGGTGGGTACAGTAAAAGGCGAGGTGGAATTCGACCATGTTCGTTTTGGCTACACCAAGGAGAAAACCATTATTCATGATTTTTCCGCCAAGGCGAAGCCTGGGCAGAAAATCGCCATTGTCGGTCCCACCGGCGCGGGCAAGACAACCCTTGTGAACCTGCTCATGCGGTTTTACGAATTGGACGGCGGCGAAATCCGCATTGACGGCAAGTCCATTGCGAGTCTCACCAGAGAAAATGTCCATGACTTGTTCTGTATGGTTTTGCAGGATACCTGGCTGTTTGAAGGAACCATCCGGGAAAATGTAGTGTATTCCAAGCAGGGCGTTACCGACGAGCAGGTAAAAGCCGCCTGTAAGGCGGTGGGACTGGATCACTTTATTCGGACGCTGCCCGACGGCTATGATACCTACCTCAATGACAAAGCGAATCTCTCCGCTGGGCAGCGGCAGCTTGTGACCATTGCTAGAGCCATGATTGAAAACGCGCCGCTTTTGATTTTGGATGAGGCGACTTCCTCTGTGGATACCAGAACGGAAGCTTTGGTGCAGGCCGCCATGGATAAGCTGACAGAAAACAGAACCTCCTTTGTGATTGCCCACCGGCTGAGCACCATCCGCAATGCGGACTTAATTTTGGTGCTGAAAGACGGCGATGTGGTGGAAAGCGGCAATCACCAGGAATTGCTGGCAAAAGGCGGTTTCTACGCGACGCTGTATAACAGCCAGTTTGAAAGCGCTTCCGCATAACAAACGCCCCGCAGTTTCTACTGCGGGGCGTTTCAGCGCATTCAAAAAGTCCTCTGCTATTGCAAGAAGGCAATCCAACGTGGCAATCTGCTGAAGATTGGTTCCGTTTTTGAAAATAGCAGAAAAAGAACTTTTTAGATTGCCACGCCGTGTATGCTGCTTCTTCATCATGGCAAAACGGGTAACGCTTTGCCAGTCTCCCACCAGTTTAGCTGGTGAGTTCTTATGATTCTACCTCAATGATGCCATGCTCTTCCTCATAGCATTGAATATATTGCTCCAGAATGTACTCAATCTCTTTGTTGGTGGAACGTTTGTTTCTCACTGCGTTGTACTTGATTTTCGATAAAAGTTCCTCTGAAATTCGCAGAGAAAAGGGCGTGTAGTAGTTTGCCATAATACCACTCCTGTTTTTGGTTTTATAGAAGTATATTATCACTCCATTTTTCATCTTTCAGAATGCATAAAGAATTGCAATAAATCGATATCCATTTAAAAAGATTCTTTTTGGTGTGATAATACCTCCTTTATTATGACCAAAAAACAACCTTTAAACAAGAAAACTTAGGTTTCTTTCTAAGAATTTGCGCAAAAAAATAAGGCAATATCTTATCAAAAATTTTTGTGAAGAAAATGTAAAAATCTTGCGTGCTCCAAGTATCCACAAATCTTAATCCGTTATTACAAAAAGTGTGGGTTTTCAACTGACGCCTGCCATCTGACAGGTTCTGTGCTTCAGCGCAATTGAAATGAAGAAACTATTTTGTAAGTCCGCAAGTTTTTGCGGGCGCTGTTATTTTTAAAACCGCCGCCTCTTTTGATCAGGCAGTGTGCAGACTGTTTTTCCGTCGCACATGTCCATTGGATTGCCAAAGGTACCATAGCTTTTGTAATTGTCCACCCGTAAGCTCTTAAGCAGTTCTCTGCTTTGGAAAAGCACAGAACCGCCGTCCCACTCTGCGCCTATCAGTGTGACCTCCTGATTGGTAGTCGTTTCTGGCGTGTCTGGCGGCGCAAATCATGTAATAGGCATAAAAACTGCGCCAGCAATGGCAAATCCTGTAAGAATAAAAAAAGAATCAGATCACCCGTCTATTGGCAATATTGTGATGCAAGGGATCCCGGCGTTCCTTTGCGTTCTTTACTGGCGGTATCGCGCCCATACCGTGTTTTTTTCGATAGGCTGTAACGGCGGCAATAAAATTTGCCCGGTTCTCACACATAGAATCCAGCCGGATCACGTGTCTGCCCACATACAATTTTATGTCGAAGCGGTCAATACTTTTGTGTATTCCTTTGGCCATGGCGGTTATCTCTCAAAGGCAGTACTCCCGCTTCACGCCCAAAAGGGTCTTGTGCAGAAAACCGTTTTCTTCGTAGCGCACATAGCAGTTCAGATAGCCGAGCATCAAGCTCCAGCCCAGGTCGCAAAGGCAATAAAAATTTTACTGCCATGCCCAAAAGCCATGGCTAACCCTGCCAAAATGCCGCTGCAAGCCATCCCAATTATCGTAAGGTAAAAGGGAAGCTGAACCGAGCGCTTCCAGCCTTCTCGCCGATTCTTGCGGGTAGAAAAGCAGCAAACCGTCAAAAAAATTGTTATGGCAATCCCGGAAAACGCAAGAAGTTTCCTCCAATCCATGCAATATACTTCCTTTCTTTGCAAAACAACCACTGATCCGAGCAACCGAAGCTGCTGTATCAGTGGTTGTATTTTTTATCAGGACTTAGTCCCGCTCCCAGTTGTGCCAGACGTTTTGCACGTCGTCGTCGTCCTCGAACAGATCGAGCATTTTTTCCATGTTGGTCTTATCCTCTTCCTTATCCAGCTTTTGGTAGTTCTGGGGAACCATCTCCAACTGCGCGGAAGCGAACTTGTAGCCCTTGGCGGTGAGAGCGTCGGCTACGGCGTTGAAATCATCGGGTGAAGTGTAAATGGTGAAGCAGCTTTCCTCCGCCTCAAAATCGTCTGCGCCGCTGTCCATGGCGTCCATCATCACAGTATCTTCCTCGTAATCCTCGTCCTCGTTGTCGATTACCAGCACGCCCTTGCGGTCGAAAGACCAGGAAACGCAGCCGGAAGCGCCCATGTTGCCGCCAAATTTATCAAAATGATGGCGCACGGAACCGGCGGTGCGGTTCCGGTTGTCCGTCATGGCCTCTACCAAAACGGCAACGCCGCCGGGGCCGTAGCCTTCATAAGTAATGGATTCGTAGTTTTCACCGGAGCCTGCGCCGGCGGCCTTCTCCAGTACGCGCTTAATGTTATCGTTGGGCATATTCGCCGCTCTTGCCTTGGTGATGACGGTAGCCAGACGGGAGTTATTGTTGGGATCCGCGCTGCCGCCCTCTTTGACCGCTACAATCATTTCCTTGGCGATCTTGGTAAAGGACGCGGCGCGCTTTGCGTCCTGCGCGCCCTTGGTTTTTTGAATGTTATGCCACTTGGAATGTCCGGACATAAAAGTATCTTCCCTTCTATTATCATGCTTTTCAGCGTAAATGCTTTTGATATTTTACCACAAACATCGGTGTAAAATCAACTGTTTTTGTAGAATTTCATGCAATCTCCATGATTTTTGGAAAGTTCCACAACAACACCCGGAAATTGCCCCGCGAGTTTTTCCACCAGATACCGGCAAACTGGGTTTTCCGTGTAAAAATGCCCTGCGTCAACGAGGTTCAGCTCCATGTCCCGGGCGTCCCAGAACTGATTATACTTTACATCCGCCGTGACAAAGGTATCGCATCCCGCATTTTTGACAGTTTGCAATTCGCTGGCGCAGGCGCCGCCGCCTACCGCCACACGGCGCACGGGACGGCCGCCATCTACATAGCGAAGCCCCGGACAGTTCAGGCTTTTTTGTACCCGCTCCAAAAAGCTGGTAAGGGACGTTTCCTCTGTAAGCCCTGCCCGGAGCAAACCCCAAGGTGTGCCCTGGGCGTCCAGCCCCTGGGGCTCCAGCACGGAAATTTCTGTCAATCCGAGTATGGACGCAAGACAGTCGTTGACCCCACCGGGGGCGCAGTCCAAATTGGTATGGGCGTTCACGGCAGCAATGTTCTTTTGAATCAAAAGGCGAATGCATTTGCCCACGCTGCTTTGCTCTGTCACGGAAGAAACTGGTCGAAAAATTAGCGGATGGTGGGTCACAATGAGGTCTGCGCCCATATCGGCCGCCTCCTGGCATACATGCCAAAATGGATCCAGGGCGACCAGAATTCTTTTGACCTCCTGGGTCTCGTCTCCGCACAAAAGCCCCACGTTATCCCAGTCCATTTTCATGGAGGTTGGGGCGATTGTCTCCAAATACCGCAAAATATCACTGACTTTTGTCATACGCTTCCTCCCATTTTCTGATTTCCTCCAACGCCTGCCGGAAATACGCTCGCCGCGCTTCCGGTACATCGCTCTTCGCACGCTCCATCCCGGCCAGAGTATCCGCCAGCCCCCGGATACACCGGGCGGCGTAGGGCTTTAGAAGTTCGTTGCCGCATTGCCGGAGCGCCGGGGACAAATACTGCTCTCCTGGCGACAGCAATTGCGCTCCCGGTATGGCTTCCATGACGGTATACAAAAACCCGCCGTCCTGGCACAGCGTCTCCTGGGAAATTTGCCAGCCGTTTTCCGACAGATACCGGCGCAGGTCGTACCCTGTGGACTGGGGCTGCAAAATCAGGCGATACGCCCCGCTTCGCAGCCAGGGTGCGTCTTTTAAAATGCCAATGATGGTGTCCGCCCCCATGCCGGCGCAAACCAGCACGTCAAAATCCCGGGGGATACGCTGCGCGCCATCGGACAAAAAACATTGCATTTTTTCCGCGACGCCGTATAATTTTGCATTTTCTCTGGCTTTTTCTAAGGGCTTTTCCCGGACGTCGGAGGCAAAAATCCGGGAGGCGAGGCCATTTTGCAGCAGAAAAATGCCTAAGTAACCGTGATCTGTCCCTATGTCCGCCACTCGGTCTCCCGGCCGGACAAATTCACAGCAGGCACGCAGCCGGTTTGAAAGTAAAAGCTTCATAATAACTCCATTCCACAAAAAAGAGGCGCGTTCAGGGGAGCGCGCTCCATAAGGAATTTAATAGTGCGACAGACCGCAATCAGTCGTCTTGCTCTGCAACCTCCCATGACACGATAGAAGAAAAGCACCTGCGGGGAGCAGGTTACTGGAGGTTATTGACCGGAGCGAAAGAATGCAAATCCTTTTTCAATGATATATGCCATGCCGTCTCCGCCCGGCACATGTCCGCTATTTTTCACAACGGTGAAACGCAAATTTTTATTTCCAGATTCCTTTATAAAGGATTCTATATATTTCGTTGACGTGACAATATCGGTATCCCCCTGGATAATCCAATATGGAATTGTAATGCCTGCAAGGGTGCTTCTTAAATCTATGTGAATAAGCCCTTGAAACAGAGATTGATTCTTCCTCGTTCCGTTGACAACCACAGCCTTAAAGTCCTTCCTTGTATAGTCAGGGCTGGTAAGCAAACCAAAAATGATCTTTCCCATCGGTGTCTTTCCGCCGCTTTTCGCGTGGTATCCTTGGGTGCGACTGCGGATCAGACCCGCTAAGGTCATAATTTCCTTTTGTCCAATGGAATCGACGGTTTTAAGATATTCCAGCTTTTCTTTTTCCTTCCTGTTCAGCGCGGCTTTCTCCAATGTGTCAAATACTTCTTCGTTAAAAAGTAGATTCTTTGTTACCTGTCCGTACACCACGATACGATTGATCAGTTCGGGTACTTGGACGGCGGCATTTGCAGCCAAAATGGATCCCCAGGAAATACCAAACAAATTGATTGGATTTTCGGGGAAGTCGCGCCTAATTGCTTTGATTAAATCTACAGTCATTTTCACATAGCTGTCAACTGAAAAGGTATCGTCAATGGGATAATCGTTCATGACGCAGCCAAGCTGATCCCAATAAACCATAATAAACCGGTCGGTGATCTCAGGAAACAGTCCTCTGCTTCCGGCGCAAAAGGGAATGGGGGAACCGGGACCGCCGTGCAGAAAGATGATAATTGGAGCGGTGCTGTTTTTACCCTCACATAAAACCTTTTGGGAATATCCGTTTAGACGATAGGTTTTCATTTCAGAAACCTGACAACTCTCTATGTATTTTTTTCGTTTGCCCATGGTTCTTTGCCTCCTGTAAAAATTGTCTGGTCACTTTATTCTAAAACAACACTCGTCGAAAAGCAACTTCTTTTCGACGAGTGTTCGCTTTTTTACAGTACGCTTCCCAAGAAGCTAGCGCTTACTGCACGTCCGCCTTTTCCACTTCGGCGGCTTCGCAGGCTTCCAAAAAGCGGTTGAGCTGCGCCAAAAATCCGTCGCAGTCAATGCCATGCACCATGCAGGCTTCCTCCACAGTTTCGCCTCTGGAGGAGGGGCAGCCCAGGCAATGCATACCAATCGCCATAAACAAAGGGGCGGATTGGGGCGCAATGTCCAAAACGCTGCCAATAATGGTATCTTTTTCGATCTTTACAGCCATAAAAATGACCTCCTATGAAATTATATCTCTATTATACCCGTCTTTTCCGCAAAAAACAAGCCTAAATCCCAAGTTACGCCATGGTAAATTCCATGTCCCAGCAATTGTCATAGCTTTCCTTGGGGGGCAGGTGAACCATATCCTCTCTTTTGGAGAAATCTTCCAAAACATCCTGCCGGCCAGGCAGGCTTAGCCAAGGTTCGATGCAAATATAAGGCGCTTTGGTCATAGGTTTATGCCAGAGACCCACAAAGTTCATATCCGGGTAGTTTACCCGCACGACCGTCCCCTTAGGACCGGAAAGCGCTGCACTTTTTGCAATCTGGCCAAGGAAAATCGCATCGTCGTCAAACAAATCATGCCGCAAGGATACGGTATCGCCGTTTTCCAATGGGAAAGCCAAATTTTCGCAGCTACAAAGGTACTCGGGAGAAAAGCCCACCCGGAACGGCTCGCTCTTTTCAGAGAACGTCACCTTGTAATCCTCAAATTCTTCCCCTTCAAACACCGGTACCCGGAAACCGGGATGCCCGCCAAGTCCAAAATGCATGGTTTCCTCGTCCTGATTTTCCACATGGTAAGTAACCGACAGACGATTGCCCTCCAACTGATAACGTACACAATACCGGAAGTGGTAGGGGTACTGGGCGTAAATTTCCGGGGTATCTGTCAGGGTAAAGGTAATCTTGTCCGCTTCCAGCTCAGAAACATGCAATTCCGTTCGCTTGGCAAAGCCGTGAATTTCCATAGGACATTCCTTGCCCTTGGCAAAGTGCGCCTTTTTCCAGAGTCTCCCAACCGTGGGAAACAGGTTGGGAGAACAGCCTGTCCAGATGGCGGGATCCCCCTGCCACATATACTCTGTCCCGGCGTTATCCTTTACAGAAGTCAATTCCGCGCCGAAGGACTGAATGGTAACGGTCAGCTTGTCGTTTTGAATTTGGTAAAGCACTTGCAAAACTCCTTTGCTTTTTCTTATATTATACCCCATGGGAAACCGTCTTGCAAGAACTTTATTCTTTTTTCAAAGTAACCGTTCAAAATTTCTTGACACGGAAAATACCCCATGTTAAAATTTTGAAATGCAACAATTTGGGAGGTCGTACCAATGAAATTATGGGAAATTCTGCTGCTTGCCGTGGCGCTTTCTATGGATGCTTTCGCCGTTTCCATTTGTAAGGGACTGGCTATGAAAAAGGTCACGGCCAAAGCGGCCTGTACCGTGGGGCTGTGGTTTGGGGGCTTCCAGCTTTTGATGCCCCTTCTGGGCTATTTTCTGGCCAATCAGTTTGCCGCAGCCATTGAAGCTTTTGACCATTGGATTGCTTTCGGCCTTTTGGCTATCATTGGCATCAATATGGTGAGAGAAGCCCTCAGCAAGGAATCTGAGGAGATTTCCGCTGACCTTTCCGTGAAAACCATGTTTCTAATGGCGGTGGCCACCAGTATAGACGCTATGGCGGCGGGCATTTCACTTTCCGCAGCCGGGCTGCCCGTAAGCGGCGGCGCGTCCAACATTTTTGTTGCCGTGGGTCTCATTGGCTGCACCACGTTCCTATTGTCCGCTTTGGGCGTAAAGGCAGGCAACACCTTCGGCGCGAAATATGAAAAGAAAGCGGAGTTGGCCGGCGGTATTGTATTGGTGCTTTTGGGCGTAAAAATTCTATTGGAGCATCTGGGCGTTTTGTAAGGCTTTCTCAAAATTCAAATAGAACTTAATGGTTTTTTCACATTTTTCTACTTACTTTTTCACATTTTATCTCTATAATAACACCATAAGCTTTTTCATTTTTGTTCCTCTCTTCTTTTTATCCCCGGACGAAAGTCCGGGGATGCTATTATTCTTATCCTCAAGCCAAAGCTTGGGGGTGTTTTTATAGGGAACACATTGCGGTTTCTCCAGTTGAATGCTATAATGAAAGAAATCTGTTTTCAGGAGGCGGAAGCAAATGTTTACACAGCAAATTATTGGCGAGGTGCGCAAAGTCATTGTGGGCAAGGATCAAACTTTGCTCTGGACGCTGGCCGCGATTGTCGCCAAAGGACATATTTTGTTGGAAGATATCCCTGGCGTGGGAAAAACAACCGTCGCCCTGGCCTTCTCCAAAGCATTGGGGCTTAGCTATGGGCGCGTGCAGTTCACGCCTGACGTGCTGCCTTCCGACGTCACGGGTTTTTCCATGTA
The DNA here is from genome assembly GCA_910589155.1 of uncultured Oscillospiraceae bacterium. GTDB lineage: Bacteria > Bacillota > Clostridia > Oscillospirales > Oscillospiraceae > Faecousia. The sequence goes on from CAJURY010000001.1 coordinate 21,156, forward strand.
CAACAAGGAAACCGGCGCTTTTACCTACCAGCCTGGCGCAGTGCTCTGCAATTTATTTCTGGCGGATGAACTGAACCGTGCCACCAGCCGCACCCAGTCGGCTTTGCTGGAAGCCATGGAGGAAGGGCAGGTCACGGTAGACGGCGTGAGTCATCCCATCCCGCAGCCCTTTACCGTCATTGCCACCCAAAACCCGGTAGGCGCATCGGGCACCCAGCTTTTGCCGGATTCTCAGCTAGACCGCTTTATGCTGCGGCTGTCCATCGGCTATCCCGCCCCGGAGGATGAGCGTGCTATGGTGCTGCACCGGCAAAATCACAATCCTTTGCAGGATGTGCAGCAGGTTGTTACAAAAAAACAGCTTCAGGAAATGCAGGAGCAGGCCGCCAGCGTGTATACAAAAAAGGAAGTTATAGATTACATCATCGCCTTAATTGGCGCAACGCGGAAGCACGGGCAGCTTCTGCGGGGCGCAAGCCCCAGAGCAACCCTCTCCGTCACTGCCATGGCAAAAAGCGTGGCTTATCTTTCTGGGCGGGATTATCTGCTCCCTGGCGATGTGCAGACAGTGTTTGTAAACACCGTCGCCCACCGGCTGCTCTTGACCCCGGAAGCGGAAAATGCCGGCGTCTCTACACAAAATATTTTGGAGGCGGTGCTGAAAGCAACACCTGCCCCAAAGCTTCGCTGACTATGGTACGAAACCGTATCTTTTATCTGGTCGCGCTGGTGGCCGCGCTGGTGTTTCACAGCTTCTATACCATGTGGTTTTCCTGGTATTTTCTGGTGCTTCTTTTGTGCCTGCCGTGGTTTAGTCTGCTTTTCAGCCTGCCAGCCATGCTGAAGCTGCAAGTGCGGACCAACGCGCCCAAAGTTTTGGCGCGCCGTTCCAATGGCAAAATACAGCTCTGTACAGCGTCGGCGCTGCCGTTACCCGGCTGTAAAATGACGCTGGTACTTACAAACACTCTCACTGGATGCCAGCGCCGCCAAAAGGTTTGTCTGACGCAGGCAAGGTTTTTTACTGCCAGCCTTCCAGCGGAGCACTGCGGCAATGTTCTATGCACCGGGGAAAAAATCCGAGTTTACGATTATTTAGGGCTATTCTGCCTGCCTCGTCCAAAAGTACAGCTTGCCCAGTCCACGATTCTTCCTTTGCCCAGCTCTCCGGCGTGGAAGCCTGCTTTGAAGCTAGCCCTGCCTGCCGTGTATCGCGTGAGGCCTGGCGGTGGCATAGCGGAAGCTTATGAGCTGCGGGAGTATCGTCCTGGGGATCATCTGCAAATGGTGCACTGGAAGCTCAGCAGCAAGCTGGACAACCTTGTAGTACGGGAAGCAATGGAGCCTGTTTCCGACCCCGTATTACTTACCTTTGATCTCGCTGGTACGCCAGGGGAAATCGACAGCGTACTGGATCAATTATCGTGGCTGTCCCGCTGGCTGCTTTCCAAGGAACTGCCCCACAGCGTTTTGTGGATTGACGGCGCCAGCGCAGAGGTTCAGACCGCCTGTGTTGCCACGGAAGCGGAGCGGGAGGCGCTGCTTCGCCGTCTTCTGTGCCGGACTGCCGCCCCAAGCGACCGATCTATCGGCGGGCTTGCTTTCCGTTCCTCCTGGCGTTATCACATTATACCGCGAAAGGAGGCGCAGTCATGAAAAAGCATCCTCTGTCCGCCTGCGTCAGCGCGTGGCTTCTGGCGGCTGTTTTATCTCTGAGCGGCACGCTTTGTATCGTCACCTCTTTTCATCTTGCAATTAACGTCCACTTGCTGGCGGCAGGCTGCATCGCGGTTGGGCTGATTTTTCTCTTTTTGCAGCAGTTCCAGCGCAGCGGTCTTTTATCTTTCGCTTTCTGGTTTCTGTCTGCCCTCGCCGTGTTCTTTCTCTGGCGAGACGAGCTATGGAACAGCTTCCGCTACGCTGTAACTGTCATTGCCAGCCGGTACGCCAAAGGCTATCCCGCCATTCCCGTTCCCGTCTGGCGCACCGTCATTCCCGCAGACAGCGACGCCACCGCAATTTTGCTTCTTGCCGGCGCTTTATTGTCTCACCTTATGGTATGGACTGTAATGCAGCGTCAGACTGTGATTCCTGCCGTAATTTTTGGAACGTTGAATCTTTCCGTGTGCATGGTACTTTTGAATACCGTCCCTGCGCATTTGTTTTTGTTTTCCTTTCTGGGATGCTTTTGCCTGCTGCTTTTGACCCAGGGAACCCGCAGACGAGATGCAAAAGCCGGCGGTAAGCTGACGCTGCTGCTGACCACTCCCGTTGCCGTGCTGCTTCTGGTGCTTTCTCTTTTGAACCCGGAGGCGGGCTATGTCCGCAGCAATTGGATTGATACGCTTGAAACAAAATTGATGCAGTCTATCAATCGGCTACCATGGGTGCAAATTGACGAGGCAGGGAATTTTGTCATTAAGCACCCTATCCAGATTTCTCCCGCCGAAACGACGGATACCTTGGTTTTATCCGGTGTTGGTCCGCTGCTGCAAACCCACACCGCCGTGATGGATGTATATGCCGATGAAACCCGTACTATTTACTTGAAAGGCCGCGCTTACTGGAGCTATACCGGCTCCGCCTGGGAGGACTGGCCATCCGGGACGCAGATTCCCAATGCTGAGAACAGCTACATGAGACCCAACGCAACATGGGATGAAATCCACAAGATCTCTGTTACCAAGCGGAACGCGAACACACAGCTATATACCCCTTATTACGTTTTGCTTCCTGACAGCGGCTACGAACTGCACCATGATGCGTGGCTTACCGGGGAAGACAGTCGGGAATTTTCCTTTGAATACGCTGTAGACGTCATGCGTTATAAGGTGGATTCTGTCCTGGAAGGCTTTGCGGACGAAACAATTCCCACAGAATTTCCCCCGGAGAGAACTTATGTAGAAGGGGAATATGCCCAATTTGTGCGGGAGAATTATACAAAGCTTCCAGACCATACCCGGCAGGAGCTTTTAAAAATCATTGAAGCGGAAGGCCTTACCACGGTGGAGGACGCGATTGCGTATGTGAAATCCTCCGCAGCTTATAGTCTGGACACGCCCAGAATGAATCAAAGTGAAGAAAACGATTTTGTTCTCTGGTTTTTGAAGGAAAGCGACACCGGTTACTGTGTCCACTTTGCCAGCGCGGCCACAGCCTTGTTGCGCGCTATGGATATTCCGGCAAGATACGTGACTGGTTATGTCGCCCACTGTACGGGAAACACCTGGACAACCGTTACTTCCGATACCGCTCATGCTTGGGTGGAGTATTTTGACGACGGCGTCTGGCGACCCCTGGAACCAACTCCCGGCGGTCTTGCAGTAACAAGAACCGAGCAGCCTGTTCACACTGAATCTTCTGCATCTACGGAACCAGGGCAAAGGTACCCCGCTCCCCCTGATTCCACCAGTCCGAGTAGTTCTCACAATACCCCAATTGCAACCTTGCCGGAAACACCCCAAGGTCAACTTCATTTTGGCTGGCTCCTAGCGCTGTTACTTCCTCTGGCCGTGTGGCTTGCTGTCTGGCTGCGATACGCCATCTTGCGTAAAAAACGCCATAACATCCAACACAAAAGCACAAACCGTCAGATTTTGCAGCTTTGGCAAAGAATTGCCCAGCTTTCTGATTTGCTGCATCGTCCGTTCCCGGAAGAGTTGGAAGAAATCGCTTTAAAAGCGCGGTTCAGCCAGCACAAATCTACCCCGGAAGAAACGGAAGCTGTGCTTGCTTATTGGGAAGGGCTTGTCTTTGCGCTGCAAAAACGTCCGTGGTATCGCCGCCTGTTTGACCGGTATATTCTTGTATTATATTGATAAAAATCGTTCCCCCGCAGCAGCACGCTGCGGGGGAACATTCATGTGTTACAAAATGCGTTGCGTTCGGAACGCACTGCTCGGCTCAGGGGTTATTTTTGGGATGGATGGCGCTTATAATAAATAAAGGAATAGGCCACCGGCGCAAAAACCGCGAGAAGCAATACGCCCAAGAAGATCCAGAGATTTTGCCAGTAGGCGGTGAGCAAAATGATGACCCCGGCCAGTACCATGCACCAGCCTGCAAACCGATGGGTGCGGTTCCAGTTTTCAGGATCATTCAGCGTCCAGGGCAGCTTCAGACCGAAGGTATAATTTTGCTTTGTTTTTGGCAGCAGGTTGCCCAGTAAAATAAAAAAGACTCCAATCAGCAAAATTACAAAAAAACCAACATTGACTTGAACGCCCATGGCGCCTGCATAGATGATAGAAAAAATCAACAGGGTAATGGAGGGGATAATCCAGAACACAAGCCCAAGGGGTTTTGTGCCAATGTTTTTTTGTTTGGGATCGGCGGCGGTCATGACGATGCAAAGCAGGTGCAGCGCCGCCAAAATCGCGGGCATTCCAAAAACGGCGAAGGCTTTGCTGCTAAAGCCGTCTGCCTCATTGTTTGCGCCCCAATGGGTGATGACGGCGCTGGGAAGCTGCTTCCATAGCAGGCAGCCAATGAGCATGGGAATCAAAATAACGAGGGTTGTGATAAGAATTTTCCATTTATTCTGTTTCAGCATTGTTTTCTCCCTTCAAATCTGCGAGCCAAAGCATGATTTCTTCCAGAACAGATGCGTTTAGCTCATAATAAATAAATTTTCCTTCTCGCTGATCCGTGATCAGATCGGCTTCCCGCAACACAGCCAGGTGCCTCGAAATAGCGGCGCTGGTAATGGGAAACTGATTTGCAATGTCTCCAGCGGATAGTCTGCCTTTTTTCAGCAGGTTCAGAATGCTTCTGCGCACTGGATCGGCCAGCGCGCGTAGGGTTTGCTGCATACTCAGTGTGAGGACCTCCTTTTGATATTTAACAATTAACCTAAATGTTAAATGTATTATACACATGGATTGCGGATTTGTCAACTGCTTTCAGGAAAGATTTTGGATTTATAGAAAAATACTTTACAATTTCTTCTTGGGCAGTTATAATAATAAAGTATGAATTTTTCGTCGTATTTGCGTATTCAAATTCAAACAAGGAGAGGAATCGTACATATGTATAAGATCGTGCGTAAAAAAGAACTCAACGATGCGGTTACGCTGATGGAAATTGAAGCGCCCTTTGTCGCCAAAAAGGCGAGGGCCGGTCAGTTTATCATCTTCCGCGTTGACGAACAGGGCGAGCGCGTGCCCCTCACCATTGCCGGCTATGACCGGGAGAAGGGAACCGTCTCCATTATTTTCCAGAAAGTCGGCTTTTCCACCCGCGCTCTGGGCGAACTGAACGAAGGCGACTTTATTCAGGATTTCGTCGGCCCTCTTGGCAAGCCCACGGAGACCGAGGGCGTGAAGCGGGTTTGCGTGGTGGGCGGCGGCGTCGGTTGCGCCATTGCGCTGCCTTCTGCGGTTGCGTTTAAGGAAGCGGGCTGCGAGGTTGACGTCATCGTTGGCTTCCGCAATAAGGACATTGTCATTTTGGAGGACGAATTTAAGGCCGCCAGCGACAATCTGTACCTCATGACCGACGACGGCTCCTACGGCGAGCATGGTTTTGTCACCGTAAAGCTCCAGCAGCTTCTGGAAGCCGGCAAGCAGTACGATGAAGTGCTGGCCATCGGTCCCATTCCCATGATGAAGTTTGTCTGCAAAACCACCGAGCCGTTCGGCGTAAAGACCATGGTTTCCCTGAATCCCATTATGGTAGATGGCACCGGCATGTGCGGCGGCTGCCGCGTGACCGTGGGCGGCGAAACCAAGTTTGCCTGCGTGGACGGCCCTGAGTTTGACGGCCATAAGGTAGATTATGATGAACTCATGAAGCGCAACAGCGTTTACCGGGATCGGGAAGCGGAGGTTGCGGAAAAACATACTTGCCGCATGGAAGCCATGGGCAAGGCGCTGATTAAGTAAGGAGGAAGCTGCAATGGCAAACATGACTTTGACAAAAACCCCTATGCCGGAGCAGGATCCCAAGGTTCGTGCCCGGAATTTTGAGGAAGTGGCTTTGGGCTATACGGCTGAAATGGCCATGGAAGAAGCCGGCCGCTGCCTGAACTGCAAAAATCCCAAGTGTGTGGAAGGCTGCCCGGTAAACGTGCGCATTCCTGAATTTATTTCCAAGGTTGCGGAAGGCGACTTTAAGGCGGCTTATGAAATCATCACCTCCACCAACGCGTTGCCGGCTCTATCCGGCCGCGTGTGCCCCCAGGAAAGCCAGTGCGAGTGCAAGTGCATTCGCGGCATCAAGGGCGAGCCGGTGGCCATTGGCCGTCTGGAGCGTTTTGTGGCGGACTGGTATCGGGAAAATGTAAACGCCATGCCGGAAAAGGCACCGTCCAACGGCGTCAAGGTTGCTGTAGTGGGTTCCGGCCCTGCGGGTCTCACTTGCGCTTCCGATCTGGCAAAGCGGGGCTATCAGGTGTCCGTTTTTGAAGCCCTGCACACCGCCGGCGGCGTTTTGGTGTATGGTATTCCTGAGTTCCGTCTGCCCAAGGCAATTGTTGCCAACGAAGTGAAGAAGCTGGAAGCCCAAGGCGTAGAGGTTATGACCAACATGGTTATTGGCCGGGTGCTTTCCATTGACGAGCTGTTTGAAATGGGCTACAAGGCTGTGTTTGTCGGTTCCGGCGCGGGCCTTCCCATGTTTATGCATATCCCCGGCGAAGCGCTGAAGGGCGTTTACTCTGCCAACGAGTATCTCACCCGTACCAACCTCATGAAGGCGTACACCGAAGAAGCCGACACCCCCATTATGAAGTCCAAGGCAGTGGCCGTGGTTGGCGGCGGCAACGTGGCCATGGATGGCGCGCGCTGTGCCATGCGCCTGGGCGCGGACAAGGTGTATATCGTTTACCGCCGGGGCGAAGCGGAAATGCCCGCCCGGAAGGAAGAGCAGCACCATGCCAAGGAAGAGGGCATTGAGTTTATGACCCTGTGCAACCCCACGGAAATTCTGGGGGATGAGAACGGCTGGGTTTCCGGTATGAAGTGCATCCGCATGGAGCTTGGCGAGCCGGACGCTTCCGGTCGCCGCCGCCCGGTGGAAATCCCCGGCAGTGAGTTTGTGCTGGATGTGGATACCGTAATCATGGCGCTGGGTACCAGCCCCAACCCCTTGATTCGTTCCACTACCCCCGGTCTGGAAACCAACCGGAAGGGCTGCCTCCTCGTCAACGAGGACGAAATGACCACCCGCGAGGGCGTGTTCGCCGGCGGCGACGCTGTTACCGGCGCGGCTACCGTTATTTTGGCAATGGGGGCTGGCAAAAAGGCCGCTGCCGCCATTGACGCATATCTGAGTAAGTAAACACAATAAATATCCCCGGAAGGAACGCCTGATGATGTTCCTTCCGGGGCTTTTTATAGGGTTGGAAATGTCAATTTATTTGGCGCTGTCCCTGATTTTTGAGTTTGCGCCGACCAGCGCCCTGGCGGCAAAAACGGTATGTTTTACCATTGCGCATATCCTCAAATAGTAAATTGAAGCTATTTATAATAACCTGCCTGTATCAAAATGCATATCCAAACGTTTCTAAAAATTTGCACGTCCCATAATTTTTCTAAATATATGAACTTGTTTGGCATATTACAAAAATTACTTTTCCGGAAGAAAAGTTCTTGACAAATGCAGGCATTTGATGTATGATATGGCAAGGGTTAGCTAAAACTAACCCTATACTAAAAATTGGCGGTTAGCTGAAACTAATTATAATCTGGGAGGGACAGAGCATGATGCCATTAACGCTGGCGGGCATAGCCGAAGCAAACATCATTCAAAAGATTTGCGGGAAACCGGAAGTAAAAAAGCACTTGGAAAATCTGGGCTTTGTAGTGGGCGGCACGATTACGGTGATTTCCGTACTGGGTGGAAGCTTAATTGTAAATGTAAAAGAAGCCCGAGTGGCAGTTAGCAAAGAAATGGCGCAAAAAATCATGATTTGACAGGAGGCGATGAAAATGAAAACATTGAGACAGACGTGGATTGGTGAAATCGTCAAGGTTGTGCGGCTTTGTGGAGAAGGCGCTGTGAAGCGGCGCATTATGGATATGGGGATTACCCGGGGGGTGGAAATACAGATACGTAAAGTTGCACCCCTGGGCGACCCCATTGAAGTGACGGTGCGCGGTTATGAACTGTCGTTGCGCAAGGCAGACGCTGAAATGATTGTGGTGGAATAAAATTTGCCTATAAGTTAGCGAAAACTAATTCTGAAAGAGAGGTATAAAATTATGAATTTGAGAATCGCCCTGGCGGGCAATCCCAACAGCGGTAAGACGACGCTTTTTAACGCGTTGACCGGCTCCAATCAGTTTGTAGGCAACTGGCCGGGCGTTACCGTGGAGAAGAAGGAAGGCAAGCTGAAAAAGCACAGCGATGTGACAATTACTGACTTGCCCGGTATTTATTCTCTTTCTCCCTACACCCTGGAAGAAGTTGTCGCCAGAAACTATCTGGTGGGGCAGAGACCGGACGCAATTTTGAACATTGTAGACGGCACCAACTTGGAGCGCAATTTATATTTGACAACGCAACTGATGGAATTGGGAATCCCCGTCGTGGTAGCCATCAATATGATGGACATTGTACGGAAAAACGGAGATCGAATCAATACGAACGAGTTGTCCCGCGCTTTGGGCTGCCGGATTGTGGAGATTTCCGCGCTGAAGGGAACTGGCATTATGGAAGCGGCGGAAGCGGCCATTGAGGCGGCGCAAAGCGGCAAGTCCGTTGTTCCTATGCACACGTTCTCCGGCGTTGTGGAGCACGCCTTGGCGCATATTGAAGAAGCGGCGGTGCATCAGATGCCCATAGAACAGCAGCGTTGGTATGCCATTAAGATTTTTGAGCGGGACGAAAAGGTGCTTGCGCAACTGAATCTGGCACAGAATGTGCTGTCGCACATTGAAAAAGACATCAACGCGGCGGAAAAAGAGTGCGACGACGACGCGGAAAGCATCATCACCAACGAGCGCTATGTGTACATTGCGTCTTTGATGAAGGGCTGCTACAAGAAAAAGAGCGCCGGAAAGTTGACAACTTCTGATAAAATTGATAGAATTGTTACCAATCGCTTTTTAGCGCTGCCGATTTTCGCGGCCATCATGTTCCTTGTATACTTTGTCTCAGTTACGACAGTTGGCGCCTGGGCGACAGATTGGACCAACGACGGCTTGTTTGGCGACGGCTGGCATTTGTTTGGTATCGGTACCAGCGACTATGAGGACGCTGCCGCAACCTACGCCGCTGAAAACATCTGGACAGACGAAATTGTGGCAAAGCTCCAGAGCGCAGTGGAAGCTGACGTTGTTGGCGCGCAGGATGTTCTGGACACTGTCGAGGACAAGGACTTCGGCGGCTTTGAAGAAGTCTATGGTACATACGCGGATTCTCTGGGCGAGTACGATGAAAGCATTACAGAGTTCGTAGACACTGCGCTGGAAAGCGAAGAACTGCCCACAACGGAGGATTATGGCATTTGGGTGCCTGGTATTCCGGTGCTGGTTGAAAGCGGTCTGGAAGCAATAAACTGCGCCGACTGGCTGTCCGGCTTGATTTTGGACGGCATTGTAGCGGGTGTTGGCGCGGTGCTGGGTTTTGTACCGCAGATGCTGGTGCTGTTTATCTTCCTGGCGTTCTTGGAAGCTTGCGGCTATATGGCGAGAATTGCCTTTGTGATGGATCGTATTTTCCGTAAGTTCGGTCTTTCCGGTAAATCCTTTATCCCCATGCTCATTGGCACCGGCTGCGGCGTGCCCGGTATCATGGCCTCTCGTACCATTGAAAACGAACGGGATCGGCGCATGACGATTATGACGACTACCTTCATTCCCTGCGGCGCGAAGCTGCCGATTATTGCCCTGATTGCTTCCGCACTGTTTGGCAGGGCATGGTGGGTTGCGCCCAGCGCATACTTTGTGGGTATGGCGGCCATTGTGGTTTCCGGTATTATGCTGAAGAAAACCAAAATGTTTGCCGGCGACCCCGCGCCCTTTGTCATGGAATTGCCTGCTTATCACTGGCCGACGGTCAGTAACATTCTGCGCAGTATGTGGGAGCGCGGCTGGTCCTTTATGAAAAAGGCCGGTACCATTATCCTGCTTTCTTCCATTGTCATCTGGGCGGGTTCCTGCTTCGGCGTTGTGGATGGACGCTTCCTCTTTGACGGGGAAATGGAACTGGAAAACAGCGTTTTGGGCGTCATCGGCAGCGGTATCCAGTGGATTTTCGCGCCTCTTGGTTTCAACAACATCAAAGCGACCATTGCGACCATCATGGGTTTGGTTGCCAAGGAAGAGGTTGTGGGTGTGTTCGGCGTGCTGGACTTTGAAGGCATGACCAAGCTGGCGGCTTATTCCTTCCTGGTGTTTAATCTTCTGTGCGCGCCTTGCTTTGCCGCCATCGGCGCAATTAAGCGTGAAATGAACTCCGCAAAATGGACCTGGTTTGCCATTGGCTATCAGTGCGGTTTCGCCTATGTGATTTCCCTCATCATTTATCAGTTTGGTATGATGTTTGTTGGTAGCGGCAATATTCTGGGCTTTGTGGTAGCCGCATTGCTGCTGGTTGGCATGATTTATATGCTCTTTAAGCCCTACAAAGAGGCAAACCGCCTCACTGCAAAGGTAAAAACCACCGTATAAGGAGGAATTGAAATGCTTTCCTGGTTTGTGCAAAATTTGGCTACGATTTTGATTTCTGCCGTCTTGCTGGCTGTGGTAACCGCTGTTTTAGCGGGCATGGTGAAGAGCAGAAAGAAAGGAAAATCTGGTTGCTGCGGAGGGTGCGCCGGCTGCGCCATGAACGGCTGCTGTCACAAGGAGAACCCTTAAAATGAAGGAACAGACCTCTACCGCTATTTTGGTGCTGTTTCTGCTGGCGCTGGTATTTCTCGCTGTTCGAAGCTATTTGAAACGGCTGTCAAGAGGCTGCTGCGGCAGTGGAAACGGCGAAAGGCTGAAAAAGGTACCGGTTCAGGATCGCGACAGATCCCATTACCCCTATTTAATGTGTTTTACTGTAGACGGAATGGTCTGCGGAAACTGCGCCAGACGTGTGGAGAACGCACTTAACTCCATAGATGGCGTTTGGGCAGAGGCAGATGTATCGGGCAAAAAAGTAACGATACGAATGAAAACGCAGATACCTGCGCAGATCCTTCGGGACACAGTGAATCAAATTGGCGGCTATACTGTTTTGCAAAAAACAGATTTCGTCAAAGAATAAATCGCCAAAATCTCTCCTAAAATATGTATTTCTGCACAAACAACGCCGCTCTGGGTATATCCCAGGGCGGCGTTGTATTTCAAAAAACGGAATTATTTTGCTTTTTTAGCGTAAAACCACAGACCCAGCGCGCCCAGTGCAGCGGACAGAAGGCTTAGCCCTGTCATGCCCCATAAAAAGTTGCCGCGGTAGCTGCTCATGAGTACCATCAAAACGGCGAGAAAGCCGGAAATCCCACATAAAAGCAGAAAAATTGAAAAGACCAGCAAAAATCTCATAGCGTTCCTCTTTTCTGTTTCAGTTTTGCCGGCATGGAGAAAATTGCCGCATTCAGCCGGATATTCCAATTTTATCATGGAAAAAAGGGAATGTCAATCTAACAGTTCTTGGCAGCGCTTTTCTTTTACAAATTCTCACTTTTCAGCGCGTCGATGGGATTATCCTTTTTGATTTTGTGCATGGCGTAAAGCATGGTGGAAAACACTACAAAAAATACGCTGCCTATGGCGATTGCCACAGCGCTCCAGGGAATCTGGAATGCGCTTACCATTATAGAAGCGGAAATCTTCCAGATCCAATAGGAGAGTAGGAAGGAAATGGGTAGTCCATACACAAGGGCGCGGACGCCGTAAAGCAGGCATTCATAGTTTGTCATGCGGTTCATGTCGGATTTGCGCATTCCCACGCTGCGCAGCATGGCAAAGTCCCTGCGCCGCAAGGCGACGTTGGTGGAAATGGTATTGAACACATTGGCTACGGAAATCAAGGAAATGAGCGTAATAAAACCATAGGCGAATACGTCGATAGTTGTCAGCAGATTTCTGTCGTTTTCTTCGCTTGCCGCGAAATCATTGCAGAAAACGTTGTCGGACATAGCTTCAACATAGCTTGCAACGGCGGCGTGATGCTTTGCCTCAACTGCCAGGAAAGGATAATCGGGTTCTTCCTGATACATACTGTAAGGCATCAGCAAAATGACGGAATACTGGCTGGAGGTGGAGGGGGAAACGCCGAAGGGATATTCCTTCAGCCTTGCCCCAAGCTGAACGGTTTGTACAGAGCAATTTTGATAAAAGACGGGGGTTTCGCCAGCTTTGCCGGTTTCCGCGTCGTATTCGTAATAGTTCACGATGCTGTTGCCCTGCTCGTCTGTTGCTGGTTCCGCCGTATAGGAAACGGTGCTTTCTTCTTCAGAATCATAGTCTGTCAGATGCAAGATAAGTACCAGCTTGCCATCCTCCGCTACATATTCTGCCGTCCAGAAGCCGACGTTTTCGGGAAGGTGGAGATTGTCTTTGTCGTTCAGGCCGAACACATCGTTGGGAAGCAAGGTGACAGACTGCGCCTCGTCGGGAAAATACTTCACATGATGGGTCAGCCGCTGGTCAGCGCCGTTGGCGCCCCGGCCATAGCCTGTGAGGTCCACTTCATTGCAGACCAAAGCGGCAGGGGTGGAAGCGTCGAAATAAGGAGCTGGATCCAATTCGTATTCAGCCAAAAGCTGCAAGAAAGCCGCGTCTTCCATGTAGTATACCACGGTGTGCTGCAAACGGTAGTTTGCGTTGCTCTGTTCGTGATCCAAGGAATCCAACGCCTTTTGGTAGCTGCTGTCAAATTCTGCCATGGGATAGACAAAATCGTAGCCAGTATCCTGAAAATATACAGAATGCTCAACTTCAGGCAGGGCGCGCACTTCCTCAAAGTCGGATACAGGATCGTCGCTCCGGGAAAAAACCTTCACGTCAAAATTGTTCAGATGAAGATTGCCGCCCAGAGAACTGCGAAGATACATACCGTAGGTGCAGGCGGATATGAAAAGCACAATGCTGATGACCAGAGAAAAAATGGTGGCGCGATATTTTTTGCGGCTGCACTTGTAATACTTTTTGGCAAGCAGACCGGAAAGACCGTACAGCTTGTAGGTGAGGGGAGAAACCCGCACGTTTTTTCTGGTGGCTTTGATGTCCTGGCTTTGACGAATGGCTTCAATGGCCGTCACCCGCATGGCTCTGCGGGAGGGCGCCCAGGCGGATAGCAGTACTGTCACACAGGAAATTGCGGCGGCGACCAGCACGGAAGCAGTGGAAACATGTATTGTCAAGACCACAGGAGAGGAGCCGGACAGCAAGGAACTGATAAATTTTCCGGTAATCGCCAAGGTAACGCCGATGCCGCCGACGCCGCAAAGAATGCCAATGGGAATGCCAATGAGACAGACGATGCCCGCTTCACAAAAGACCATCCGGCGAAGCTGGCGGCGAGTTGCACCGATGCTGGACAGAAGTCCAAATTGCTTGGTGCGTTCGGAAACGGAGATGGAAAAGGCGCTGTAAATGAGAGAAATTGCGCCGATCATGATAATGACTATGAGAATGAGGCAGAAGGCATTGATGGCGGAGCTCCAGTTGTCGTATTTGGCGATATTGTAGTAGGTCAAAAGACCGTAGTTTAAGCTGGAGCAGCCTCCACTTTCCCCGTTATATAGGGGGATAGACGCTTTGGCAGGGGCGGTTTTTACAAAAAGACGGTTCCAGAGGCTTGGCTGTGCGCCGTCCTTGCAGGTGAGAATACTGTTGATTCTCAGGTAAAAATCATCCAAGGACAGATTTTCCATTACGCCAACAATGGTGTAGCTTTCGGAAAAGGTTCTGTTTTTCAGATTCTTTTCCTGCTGGACGCTGGTCACATACTCAAAAAAGTTGTTTTCCTCTAACTGTGTAAAAACAGAAAGGGAAACGTTGCTGCCCAGAGAAATCGGAGCGCCAGCCTGCTGGGTTTGCTCCATCCAGCTTATGGGAACGACAATTTCAGAAGCGTTTTCCGGGAGGCGGCCTTCCAGCAAATGCACAGGCATATTGTCAAAAAAGGTCTGATTTACGGCGGTCAGCGCATAGGAGTAAGCCTCTGCGCTGTCATCCTCATTGCTTTGGGTGCTGGTAAAGCCCAAAACAGAGCATTCCGCCGCGCTGGAAACAGCGGGATTGTTGGTGATGGCTTGAAGCTCGGTATCTGTCAGATAGTGAAATTCGCAGTAATAGTCTCCGTAGTTATAAATATTTTCCCGGATTAGATAATCGCGAAGGCTAACTGCCAAGGTGGTGACGGCTGTAAACATCGCCGCCGCCAGGATCACGCCGATGATTGTGACAATGGTTCGGCTTTTGTTTTGCCAGAGGGTTTTCCAAGTCATTTTCCGAAAAATACTCATGGCCGCAACACCTCGTCTCTGGCGATTTTGCCGTCCTCTATGGCGATGATCCGGTCGGCCTGCAAAGCGATGGATTCATCGTGGGTAATGACGATCAAGGTCTGGTCGTACCGGCGGTTGGAGAATTTCAGAAGATCCACAATTTCCTGGCTGTTTTTGGAATCCAGATTGCCGGTGGGTTCGTCGGCCAGCACCACGGCGGGCGCGTTCATCAGCGCCCGGCCAATGGAAACCCGCTGCTGCTGGCCGCCGGAAAGCTGATTGGGCAAATGCTTTTCCCGGCGGGTTAGCTTTAAGGTCTGCAAAAGATCCTGAAGCCGCTCGTCGTTGACCTTTCTGCCGTCCATGAGTACCGGCAATGTGATATTTTCTACCACGTTTAAAACGGGAATCAAATTGTAAAACTGATAAATAAGACCTACTTCCCGCCGACGGAAAATGGCAAGCTGCTCGTCGTTTTGGGCGTAAACGTCCTGCTCGTTCATGTACACCTTGCCGCTGGATGGACGGTCAACGCCGCCTAAAATATGCAAGAGCGTAGATTTGCCAGAGCCAGAAGGACCGATGATTGCAAGGAACTGCCCTTTTTCCACAGAAAAAGACACGTCGTTTAATGCGACAACCTGATTTTCCCCCTTGCCATAAACCTTGGAAAGATGCTCTACGCGCAAAATTTCCATTGTATTTCCTCCTTCATTTTTCTTGATGGCTTTAGTATAGCATGGGAAGGTGACAGGCAGGTGACTGTTCGCTAGGAGAAATATTTCAAATCTGTCACAATTGTCATATAACCGATTTATAAAAACGGATGGTAAAGAGCGCGCCGCCTTCCGGGGCATTTTCCACTTTCACCGTACCGTTTTGCGCAGCTAGAATGCTTCTGGTTAAGGCAAGGCCAATGCCGACGCTTTCCGCAGAGGCGTTTTTGCCTTTATAAAATCGCTCAAACAAATGGGGCAAATCCTCCGGGGCAACGCCGGGGCCGGTATCTTGTATGCAAAGTTGGGTGTACAGGGGGTTTTCAGAACCTGTAATGGTAAGGATTCCGGCTTCCATATGCTCCGTGCAGTTTTTCAGGATATTCACCAGCGCTTCCGTTGTCCAGGCGGGGTCGCAGATGAGAGAGCCAAATAAAGACGTTACAACTTCCTGACCGTGGAGTTCCATGGACACAAGCAGCGGATCTAAAGCTTTTTGCACCAGATCTTGCAGGGAAATGGAACTGGGATGAAACGCAATGACCCCCGCATCCAGCTTAGCAAGCTTTAAAAGAGCGGAAACCAACCAGTCCATGCGTTCCAGGTGCCGACGCAGTGTGCGCCGGTGGGATTGGAGGGTTTGCGGCGTCGTGTCGTTTCCCATAGCGGCAAGCACCAGATGCATGGCGGTAAGACTGGTGCGAAGCTGATGGGAAACATCCGCCATTGCGTCCGCCAGACTAGATTTATCCTTTTCCAGTTGCGCGGACTGCTCTTTCAGCTTCACGGTCAGCTTGGAAATCTCGGTTTCCAGCAAGCTAAGTTCGCCTTCCTTACAGGCGGCAAATTGTATGTCTCTACCGGAATGGAGCAATTCATCGATTTCTGCCGCCAGCTTCGCCATATTTTGGTAATTGCGCCGCTGTGCCAGGTACCACAAAAGAAAGAGCGCCAGACACAGCGCAAGGGCGGCAAAGCCGGCGCGGCGGTGGAGGAAAAAGCAAACGGAAACGCCAATGGCGCTCACTGTGCAAAAATACCGGCAAAACCGGGCGGCCTCCGGGTTGCGTAGTACCATAGGTTAGCCCTCCATCCGATAACCCAGCCCGCGAATGGTGCGAATCAGCGTGGGGTTTTGCGGATCTTCCTCCGTTTTCTCCCGCAATCGCTTGATATATACGGTGAGGGTATTGTCATTGACAAAATCTCCTGCAATGTCCCAGATTTCCTCCAAAAGTTGACTGCGGGACAGTGTTTTACCACGATTGTTGACAAAAATCAGCAAAAGCCGGTATTCCAAGGCGGACAGGTGACAATCTGAGCCGTTTTTATAGACGATTGCTTTGTCCGTATCCACGCGGACGGCGCCAAACTCCAAAATGGACGAGTTTTTTCCACTGCGTCGCAGGACGCTTTTGATGCGGGAGACCAACTCTCTGGGGCGGAAGGGCTTGGTGATGTAATCGTCCGCGCCCAGGTCGAGGCCGGTAACGATGCTGTATTCGTCCGCCGAGGCGGTAAGAAAAATCACAGGCAGATCGAAATGCTCTTTGATGGCGACGCAGGCGGAAAAGCCGTTGCCGTTTTGTAGGGAAACATCCAACAAAACAAGGGCGAACGTATGTTCCTGCAAAGCCTTTAACGCTTCTGTTTGTCCGGGAGCGGCCTGTACGCAAAAGCCCTGCTCTTGCAGAAACTCGGATAGATGCCGGACGATAGAAGGATCGTCCTCTACCAAAAGAAGCTGTGTCATAGCGCGCCTCCTTTTTATAATGTAATGGCGATGGCCTCTTGCAGATTTCGCACCCGAATCAGTTCCATCCCTACGGGAGCCTCCAGCTTTTCCGTGCCGCTGCGGGGAATGACGCAGACGGTAAAGCCCAAACGGGCGATTTCTCCCAGACGCAGGGACAGGTTGGATACGGTACGAATTTCTCCTGTGAGACCGATTTCTCCCACCGCCGCCAGATGGTCAGGCAACGGCTTGTCCCAATGGCTGGAGGCCACGGCCAGAGCCAGAGGAAGATCCGCCGCCGGTTCGTCTAATTGCAGTCCGCCAATGACGTTGATATAAGCGTCCGAACTGCCAAGGCGCAGCCCACCCCGTTTTTCCAGCACTGCCAAAAGCAGCACAGCCCGGTTAAAATCGAAGCCGTCCGCCGTGCGCCGGGGCACCTGAAAGCTGGTTTTGGTGATAAGCGCCTGAATTTCCGCAAGCACTGGACGGGTTCCCTCCATGGCGCAGGCCACGCAGGTACCGGGGGCGTTTTTGGGGCGACCAGCCAGGAGCATTTCAGAAGGGTTTGGTACCTCCACCAGCCCCCGGTCGCCCATTTCAAACACCCCGATTTCGTTGGTGGAGCCGAAGCGGTTTTTGGCGGCGCGAAGCAGGCGATAAGATCCGTTTCGGTCTCCTTCAAAGTACAAAACGCAGTCTACCATATGCTCTAAGACTTTGGGGCCGGCGATTGCGCCGTCTTTGTTGATGTGACCTACAACGAAAATGGTCAGTCCGTGCCCCTTGGCAAGCTGCATCAATATCATGGTGCAGTCTTTTACCTGAGAAACGCTGCCGGGGGAGGATTCGTTAGCGTCGTTATAAAGGGTCTGAATGGAGTCGGCAATGAGAATATCCGGCTGCACCTCCTGTACCGCTTCCAAAATGTCTGTTATGCGGGTCTCGGACAGCACCAAAAGATTCTCAGACGCGACTTTTAGCCGCTCTGCTCTAAGTTTGAGCTGGCGCTCGCTTTCCTCGCCGGAAACGTAAAGAACTTTGCGCTCTTTGCATAGACAGGCGCAGATTTGCAGCAGAAGCGTGGATTTGCCGATCCCCGGCGCGCCGCCCACCAGAACCAGAGAGCTTTCCACCGCGCCGCCTCCCAGCACCCGGTCAAGCTCCGACATGCCGGTGGAAAAGCGGATTTCATTGCTGCTTGTGACCTGAGAAAGATGTTTCGGCTGACGACTTGTCCCCACCGGCGCGGCGCTGACTCTGCCTGCCGGAAGGGGTTTTTCCGTATGCTCTACCATTGTATTCCACGCGCCGCAGGCGGGGCAGCGGCCTTGCCATTTTGGCGTTTCGTTGCCGCAGGCGGTGCAATAAAAAATTGTTTTTGCTTTTGCCATGCTGAGTTCCCCCTGATTGTGAGTTTTTGTTATTATAGCACATTTTTTTCACCTTGCAAACAAAAGCCTCCCGCCTTGCAAAGCAGGCGGGAGGCGGAAGGCTTATGCGCCGAATATGCGAGACGCGATTTGATAAACTGCAAAGGTTACGATCCAAGCGGTGGCAAGCTGGAAACAAGCGGTTTTTACCATGGCAAGGGTGCTGCCTGTCTCTTTTTTTACCGTCGCCAACGTCGCCGCGCAGGGAATGTACAAAAGGCAAAACAGCATCATGCAAAAAGCGTTTAATTTGCCGAAACCAATCTGCTGGAGCATACCAGTAAGCGCGGCCTTTTCCACAAGGCTGCTGGTGCCTTGCACGCCAAACAAAACGATGAAGCTGGAAACTACTACTTCCTTGGCGGAAATACCCGCAATCAGCGCCACCACAACCTGCCAGAAGCCAAGTCCTGCCGGGGCGAGAACTGGCACCAGAAACGCTCCCAACTTTGCGCCAAAGCTGGCGGACATATCTGTGGTATAGCCCTGCATACCGAAATTTAAAAGGAACCAAATGAGAATCGACGCAATAAAAATCGTGGTGCCCGCCTTGGTAAGATAATCCTTCACCTTTTCCCAAACGTAAATGCGGACAGTCCGGGCGCTTGGCATCTTGTATTCCGGCAGTTCGATGAGCAGCAGATTTGCGTCCTTCTGCTTGTCAAATAAATGCAGGGCAAAAGCAACGAAAATTGCCACTACAATGCCAATGAGGTACATGGAGTAGGCCGCCAGCATGGCGTGCTCTGCAAAGAACAGCTCGGAAAACAGAATATAAATGGGCAATCTTGCGCTGCACGACATAAACGGCGTGATGAGCATAATACGGCGGCGATCCTTGGGATTTTCCAGTACCCGGGAGGCCATCAAGGCAGGGACGGTGCAACCGAAGCCCAAAATCATGGGAATAAACGCCCGACCGGAAAGGCCGAGCTTACCCATCAGGCCGTCCATGACATAGGCCACTCTGGACATATAGCCGCTGTCCTCCAAAAAGGCCAGAGCCAGAAACAAAATAAAAATATTGGGCAGGAAGGATAAAATACCGCCGACGCCAGCTAGAATACCATCCAAAATCAAAGAGGTCAGCATTGCGTTTACGTGCATAGCCGCAAGTCCGTCTGCTACCCACCCAGAAAACAGCCCGATGCCGGTCTCCAGATAGCCCTTCAGCCAGTCGCCTATGGTGAAGGTGAAGAAAAACACCAGCGCCATAATGCCAAGGAAAAGAGGAATCCCCAGTACATTGCTCAGCAAAAGCTGATCCGCTTTGTCTGTCAGCGCGGCGCGCTTTTCTCTGTTCACCAGAGTTTCGCAGACGATTTCCTCAATGAAATCGTATTTTTGGTTGATAATCTCGCTTTCATAGCTGCGGTCCAGCACGCCGGGCAAATCCAGCGGATACTTTTCGCAGATAACCTGATCTTGTTCCAGCAGTTTAATGGCGTACCAGCGCTCATTTCGCAGTCCTGGATACTTTGTCCGCAGCCCATCGCAGATCCAGTCGATGCGATCTTCCAGAGCGTCGCTGTAAACCATTGCCACTTCGTCGTGCCGCTGGGCATGTCCGGAGGTGTGATGGTGGATCAAATGATCCTTTTCCTTTGCGTCCTTATGGTGGGCGATGGTATGCAAAAGAATATCAAGGCCGGTTCGCTTTTGCGCGGAAACCGGGATGACCGGGATGCCCAACATTTCCGGCAGACGATGGAGATCGATTTCCATGCCCCGCTTTTCCACCACATCCATCATATTCAGCGCCATGACAACAGGCTTTCCCAGCTCCAGAAGCTGCAAGGTGAGATACAGGTTTCGCTCCAGGGAGGAGGCGTCCACCACATCCACAATGACGTCAACTTCGTCGCTTAATATGTAGCTGCGGGATACCTGTTCTTCCATGGTGTAGGAGGTCAGACTGTAAGTGCCAGGCAGATCTACCAGCTTAAAGGTATGGTCGTGGTATTTCATCGCGCCTTCCACTTTTTCCACCGTAACCCCCGGCCAGTTGGCAACCTTCAGGTTTGCCCCGGTAAAAGCGTTGAACAGCGTTGTTTTTCCGCAATTGGGATTACCGATGAATCCCACTGTCATTTCACTTTTCATAGCTTTGCACCTTCGATCTCAATACAGGAGGCGATGCCCTTGCCCACAGCAAACCGTGTGCCGCGCAGCAAAATCACCAGCGCGCCTTTGCTCTTTTTATGTATGATTTTAATTTGAGTACCCTGAATCATGCCCAGTGCTTCCATACGTTTTTCCACCTGCAAAGGCAACGTGGTTTTTCGCACTGCATAGGTTTCTCCAATTTTTCCTTCTAATAAGGTCACAGCTTTTCACTCTTTTCTATCTGAATGGGAACCGTCGACGTGGGAGCAGCGGCCGAAACAGCCGCAAAGGCCACCGCATAAGTGCAGGATACGCGATTGGTGCAGAAAACGGAAAGCAAAAGCTCCATGCCGCCCCAAAGAGCGTAGCAGAAAATACCTGCCGCCGGCGTCGGCAGAGAAATATGGAAAAAGGAAAGAATAAGATCCAGATATAGAAGTCCTTGCGCTAGGATTTCAAGAAGCCAATACCACCAAAAATGCAGATCCAGTTTGATATAGCTTCCAACACGGCCGCGCATCAAAGACGTACCACGGCGGAAAAGAATGACTGCGTGCTCTTTTGGCTGGCGCATCACGCAGTAATCCACCAGCCGGAACCGGTAGCCGAAGAAAATCGCGCTGCCGCCTACCGTTACCGTCATCAAGATGGAAAGGGGCAGCATGAGATTTGCGGGAATGGCGCCGGACTCTACTACGGCCTCCAACGCCGCCGTATTGCTTACAGCCATCAAATAGAAAGAACCCAAAAGAGCGTAAAGACCGTACCCTACGGCGACCATCGGCAAAAGCTTCAAAAGGCCGCAGGAAATGACCTTTGTCCAGTTTCGAAAGCCGTCTTGCAGATTGCCAAGGACGCTTTTTCCATCGATGGTTTGCATGGTATAGTGGAGGTATCCCATACGCCAGAAAGGAAGCAGCACGGAAGGCAGCAGCGCGAGAATCACTTGCGTTGTGCTTAGAAGCGTGCGGTTGCCCACAGCGGACAGGCTATCCATAGTGTCAATGACATTGCCAAGGAGCAGATTTAAAAGCTCCGCCAGAATTGTAAGCCCAACAATCGCGCCGGTATAGATGAGCACTGTGCGCTGTGCGTGAGCGGTCTGGGACAAAGACTGCCTGGCCGTCTGGCAAAGGGAGGAAATGGAAAAGGATTTCATAAAATTACCTCGCTTCCGAATTGGAAAGCAGTTTGCAAAAACAAACTGCTTTCGCGTATATCATAGCCCATTCGAGCCAAAATAGCAACAGTTTTTCTGGACAATTCCGCTGAAAATGTTATAATCAGAGTAAATATAATTTACGGGAGAAAAACAATGCATCTGGGAGAACGGATCAAACAGGCGCGGCTTGCTGCAAAGCTGACCCAACAGCAGCTTTGCGGAACGCAGATTACACGAAATATGCTTTCGCAAATTGAAAATGGCTCCGCCTCTCCATCCATGGCGACCTTGCTGTATCTGGCGGAGCGTTTGGAAAGACCGGTAAGCTGGTTTTTGGGAGAGGAAGCGGGAACCAATGGGGCGATCCTGGAGGAGGCTCGCAGACAATATAAAAGCGGAGACTATGCAGGGGTGGAAGAAACGTTGGAACACTATCTGTGGGGAGA
Source organism: uncultured Oscillospiraceae bacterium (assembly GCA_910589155.1). Taxonomy (GTDB): domain Bacteria; phylum Bacillota; class Clostridia; order Oscillospirales; family Oscillospiraceae; genus Faecousia. The sequence continues at coordinate 43,140 of CAJURY010000001.1, forward strand.
TTCTGCTTTTGACGACGAGGCTGCGCTATTGCGGGTGCATTGCTGCTTGGAGTTGGCAAAGCAGGAGGAAAACGGTGACGCTCGCCGATATTGCAGGCAGGCGCGGCAGTGGGCGGAAAAGTGCTGCTACCTAAGTGTGGGACTGCAATTAGAGCTTATGCTGTGTCAGGCGTGGCTTTGCCGGAAACAACCGGAGGAACTGGAAAGATTTTTGAAAAAGGAGTTTTCCGTATTGCCGGAACGGGAGCAAGCCCAGATACGGCTGCTTTTTGCCAGGTATTTCCTGAAGGAATCTCTGCCTTTACAGGCGCAGAAGCTTTTGCAGGCGGAATTTATGGAAAATGCGCAGCAGGAAGCGCGCTGTCTGCAAGGGGACACGTATTTTGCACTGGAAAAGTGGGAGCAGGCAAGAGAAGCTTATGTAGCCGGGGAAAAACAGGCGAAGCCTGAGGAAAAATTGTATTTTTATAAGCGGTTGGAGCAATGCTGCCTTACCTTGGAGGATTATAAAGGCGCGTATTTTTATGCCAAAAAGCAGCAAAAATGAAGCGATTGGGGGTTCCAATCGCTTCATTTTTCAATTGACGCCATTTCTCTGTAAATGCACACTCTGCCGCCGTCGGAACAACTGGCGTCAAATTGGAAATCTCTGCCGCTACTGTAGCCCTGACTGCGCTCTGTTTGCAGCGCGTACACAAACGGATAGATCACATGCTAAAGCTCATGGCATAGCGGCGGACAAAAATCCCCCACAAGAAAGGTATCGCCTGTTTAAAGTATCCGCACTGCACTAGCTTCCGTAATGTGCAGTTTTACCAGCGTCATATATTTTGCGCCTTCAACGCATTTACAAACTCTGCCTGAGAAGCGGCCTTAAAATAAGCCGAACCCGCAATGAGAACGTCGGCGCCGCTTTCTTTGCAGGCGGAAGCGGTTTGAAGATTCACGCCGCCGTCCGCGCCCAAAAGGCAGTCCGGCTTCTGCGCGTTAATATAGCCGCGAATGGTTTTCAGTTTAGGTACCATATGAGACATGAATTTTTGCCCGCCAAAACCTGGCTCCACAGTCATTACAAGCACCATGCCGCACCTGGACAAATAAGGCAGCACGGCCTCCGCTGGGGTTGTAGGCTTCAGAGCAACGGCCGGAACCGCGCCGCAATCAGCGATTTGATCAAGGGCGGCCAAAATATTTTCCTGTGCATCCGACTCAATATGCACAGTGAGTAAATTGGCTCCCGCCTTACAAAAACGCTCCACATAGCGAACAGGACGGTCGATCATCAAATGCACGTCCAAAGGAAGGGGAGAAACTCTCTTGATTGCTTCTACCACAGGCAGACCAATGCTGATGTTGGGAACAAAGCTGCCATCCATAACGTCAACATGCACAAGATCCACGCCAGCCGGCGCAAGCGACCGGACGTCGCGTTCCAAATTTGCAAAATCTGCCGATAGGATGGAGGAGGAGACCTGTATCATTGCATTTAACCTGCCTTGTTTTTTGTCTTATTTTATCATGTCCAGCGCATAATTGCAAGAATTTCCAAAATTTAACCAAGCGGAAAAGAGAATGAAGCCGCCGGAAGGAGACATACTATTGCCGTACCGAAGGAGTTGAAACAACATAGCTGTTTGATCTCCTTCTTCAAATATAAAGGAGGAACCCGATATGAATTGCAGCAACGCAAACAAATGCATCCAGTGCACCGTTGATCAGTGCGCCCATCACTGCGGTAGTGAGAATTACTGCACGCTGGACAGAATTCTGGTAGGCACTCACGAGAGCAACCCCACCATGGAGCAGTGCACCGACTGTATGTCCTTCGCCAAAAAGTAACCTCCGAGGAGCGCCGCAAAAGCGGCGCTCCAGCTATTTTATAGAAAAACCAGCGCCTACTGCCAGCTTCTCTGTAATTTTCCGGGCGTTTTCCAGTTGCATGACCCGGATCGCAGGACTAAGCCGCGGCAGTTCGCCAACAGGCTCCAGATTAAAAACACCCTGATACCCAATTTCATAAAGCGCGTTAAAAATTTCCTCCCAGTCCAGCCGTCCATAGGTGGGAAATAGGTGCAAATCGGAATAAAGCGGGGAAATTAATCCAAAATTGTCGTTCAAATGCAGAACTTCCAGATGTTCCCCATAAGCGCGTATCATATTTGGGACGTTTTGGGCATAAATATTGGCGTGGCCTGTGTCCAGACAAAGCTGTACCCTGCGACTTCCAATGCCGTTTCGCAAGGCAAGCATATCCGCCGCGCTGGTAAAGGGGAAGGGCGGATCGCCGGGCTGCTGGATGTTTCGATAGTCAAAGGTGTTTTCCAGTTCCGCCGTTACATCAAATCGCTCCAAAACAGGTAGCAATTCCTGGAACCAGCGGATGCACCACTGCACGACTTGCTCCCGCAATTTTTCCGTGGGCATACGGAAAAAATAAAGCGGGGCGTGAAAAACCAGTTTGCCACAGCCCAGCATCCGGCAAGCTTCGATGGTTCTGTGAAAAATCTCATAGGGCGGTTCAAAAGAAAAGTTTTCTTTGATGTCCTGCTCCCAGGAGGCGTGGGTCTGGGTGACAGACAGACCCATCCGCGCCAGCTTTTCTTTTGTGTTCCAAACCCACTGCCGCCAGTCTGGCTGGCGCAAGGGGGAATCTTTGGGACGGCTAAATACGCTTAGCGGAAAATCCACCAGATGAAACCCGGCTTTTGCGACGGTTTCCAGCGCTTTGTCCAGTTCCACTTGCCGTAAAAGCCCGGCAATGGAGGTACTTACTGTTGTTTCCAAAAATAACACTTCCATTTTCGCTGCAAATTGTTTATAATATTTTTAAGACTTTTTATAGTATATCTTAAAAAGCGTCCTTTGACAAGCAAAATTCAAGAAAGGAGGTTTTGCCGGTGAAAAAAATGAAAAAAAGCTTTTGGGGAAACGTTCGTGGCATGATAAAAAGTATTTACGCGTTGGATGTGCCGGTTTACGCGGCAAACGCGTCCTATTTTCTAATTTTGGCTGTATTTCCTGCTCTACTGCTGTTATTGAGTTTGCTTCGGTACACCTCGTTGAACCATGAAGATTTGATTCTGATTTTGGACGGGGTGATTCCCAGTTCTTTGATGCCGGCGGTGTCCAGCGTCATTTACAGCATTTACGACAAAAGCAGCACAACGCTGATTTCCATTTCCGCCGTTATGGCTCTGTGGTCGGCTTCCCGCGGGGTATACGGTATGCTCCAGGGCTTGAACAAGATTTATGGGGTGCGGGAAGATCGCGGCTATTTTTATACCCGCGCCATCAGCATGGTCTATATGTTTCTGTTTATCATCGTGCTGATTCTGACCTTGGGTCTGCATGTGTTTGGCCAGGAAATTTTGTCGTATTTTCCGCAGACGGAAAATCCCATTTTGATTTTTGCTTCCGGGCTTTTGCCAAAGCGATTTGTTTTGCTTCTAATTTTGCAGACTGTGTTGTTCAGCATGATGTTTATGGTATTGCCCAACCGGCATAATCGATTTTTGGTTTCGTTGCCGGGAGCGCTGCTGGCGTCTCTGGGCTGGCTGATTTTTTCGGACTTGTTTTCTAAATATGTTGACATTTTCGGTGGATCTTCCGCGATTTATGGAAGCGTTTCCACCATTGCCATGGCAATGCTGTGGCTGTATTTCTGTATGTCTATTTTCTTCTACTGCGGGGCGATTAACAAGTATCTCATGGATATTGGATTCCAGCTTCGTTTTAAACGGGAGAAAAAAGCTGCTGCCTTGAATCAGGAAAACCAGCAATCCGGTAAGGCTGTGTAAAAATATCTAAGGCTCCGATGCAACCGCATCGGAGCCTTTTGTTTTAGTTTTCTGTGGTTTCCACAAAGGTTTTCATGACTCTGGCGCAACGGGGGCAAAGACCATTTTCGTCTGCTTCCAGAGCGTGCATCCAGCACCGGGGGCACTTGGTTCCGCGGGCTTCTGTAACGCCGATGGAAAGCGCAGGGTAGTTTACGCCGCTGCCGGCAGTCGCGTCTGAGGAAACTGCCGCTTCCTCGCAGGAAGAAACCAAAAACAGCTCCGCAAGGTTCAGCCCCTTCAGGGTTTCCAGCGCGGCCTTGGCGGTATCGCCTTTTGCTTCCAGGGTTACATGGGCTTCCAGCGCCTTGCCGATGCGCTTGTCGGCTCGTGCAAGCTCTAAAACGCCGTTCACGTCCTGCCGTACGCGGATAAGAACATCCCATTTTGCCATAGCTTCTTCCGCCAGCACGTAGCCGCCGCAATCTGTGGGCATCTGGTTCAGCAAGATGTTCCGGGCGTCGTCGCTGTCGCGGTGGGGCATGGCCTGCCAGATTTCGTCGCAGGTGAAGGCCAGAATGGGAGCGAACAGCTTTGCCATGGCGTCCACAATGAGGAACAAGGCGGTTTGGGCGCTGCGGCGGGAAAGGCCGTCTTTTTCATCGCAGTACAGCCGGTCTTTCAGAATATCCAGATAGAAGCTGGATAGCTCCACCACGCAGAAATCGCTGATGGCGTGAGAAACAATGTGGAACTCGTAGTTGTGGTAGGCCTTCCGGCACTGGGCAATGAGACCGTTCAGCCGGGTCAGCGCCCAGCGATCCAGCTCCAGCATATCCTCTGGGGCGACCAGTTTGTTGGGATCGAAGCCGTCCAGATTGCCAAGGCAGTAACGGGCGGTGTTGCGGAATTTCAAATAGCTCTGGCTGAGCTGCTTGAAAATATCCTTGGAGCAGCGCACATCCGCGTGATAGTCGGAAGAACCTGCCCACAAGCGGATAATGTCCGCGCCGTATTCCTTGATGAGTTCGCCGGGATCCATGCCGTTGCCCAGAGATTTATGCATGGCGCGTCCCTGCCCGTCAACCGTCCAGCCGTGGGTGAGGATTTCCTGGAAGGGCGCGCCCTTGCCCAATGCGCCCACGGAGGTGAGCAGGCTGGACTGGAACCAGCCGCGGTATTGATCCGCCCCTTCCAGTACCACATTTGCGGGCCAAAGCTCCGGGGTATCTTTGATGAGGGAAGCAACGTGTGTAGAGCCGGAGTCGAACCAGCCGTCCAGCGTGTCGGTTTCCTTTTCAAAGGCCGCGCCGCCACAGTGAGGGCAGGTAAGACCTTCGGGAATCAGCTCCATGGCGTCTTTTTCAAACCAGATGTTGGAACCAAATGCACCGAACAGCTTGGAAATATGCTGGATGGTTTCCGGGGTGCACACGGGTTTGCCGCAGTCCTTGCAGTAGAACACGGGAATGGGCAAACCCCAGCGACGCTGGCGGGAAATGCACCAGTCGGCGCGCTCTTGAATCATGGATACCATGCGGTCTTTGCCCCAGGCAGGGAACCATTTGATACTGTCGCAGGCTTCCACGGCCTTCTCCTTAAAGGACTCCACAGAGCAGAACCACTGAGGAGTCGCCCGGAAGATAATGGGGTTCTTGCACCGCCAGCAGTGGGGATAGGAATGCAGAATTTCTTCGGCGGCAAACAACGCGCCGCTTTCCTTCATATCCGCAAGGATGATGGGATTGGATTCGGCGGTGGAAAGCCCGGCGTACTTACCGGCGTATTCGGTGTGACGACCGCGGTCGTCTACGGGCACCACAAGCTCCATGCCGTAGCGCATACAGGTCTGGTAGTCGTCCGCGCCGAAGCCGGGGGCGGTGTGGACGCAGCCGGTACCGGAATCCATAGTAACATACTCGGCGTTCACCAGGCGGGAGGTCTTGGGCAGGAAGGGATGCTCCGCCAGCATATTTTCAAAGAAGCTGCCGGGATAAGAAGCCAGAACCTCGTAGCTTTCAAAACCGCCGATTTTCATGACCTTTTCCATCAGCGCTTCCGCCATAATATAGGTCTCGCCGTTTTCCGCTTTTACCAGCACATAGGAATCTCTGGGATGGAGGCAAATGGCCATATTGCCGGGCAGCGTCCAGATGGTGGTAGTCCAGATGACAAAATAAGTTTTGGAAGGGTCGAATTGCCCCAGCTTACCGCAATCGTCTTTCATACGGAACTTGACATAAACGGAAGTACAAGGATCGTCCTGATACTCGATTTCCGCTTCCGCCAGGGCGGTTTCGTCCTTGGGGCACCAGTACACGGGCTTCAGACCCTTGTAAATATAGCCCTTTTGGTACATCGCGCCGAAAACCTTGACTTCCTCCGCCTCAAATTCCCGGTTCATGGTCTTATAGGGACGTTCCCAGTCGCCAATCACGCCAAGACGCTTAAAACCCGCCATTTGCCGCTGGATATAGTCTTCTGCAAATGCTTCGCAGGCGGTGCGGAACTCCGGGACAGGCATCGCCTTGCGGTTAAGCTTGTTTTTCTTGATGATAGCGGACTCGATGGGCATACCGTGATTATCCCAGCCAGGCACATAGGGGGTGTAGTAGCCCATCATGGCATGGCTGCGAACAATGAAGTCCTTCAGGGTCTTGTTCAGGGCGTGTCCCATGTGAATATCGCCGTTGGAGAAGGGAGGGCCGTCATGCAGCACGAAAGGTGGCAGACCGGCGTTCTTTTCCAGCAGCGCTTCGTAGAGCTTTGTTTCGTTCCAGCGGGAAAGCATGTCCGGCTCCCGGCGGGGAAGGCCAGCTTTCATGGGAAAGTCCGTTTTTGGAGTAATGATTGTTTTTTTGTAGTCCATATGATTTGTTCCTCCGAAAATAGTATCAAAAAAGCAAAAAATCCCTTTGTCTCCTCAAGAGACAAAGGGACTTCCTCTGCGGTACCACTCTTGTTCCGGGGAAATACCCGGCAACTTGCGTGCGCGGTATCGGGCGCCACCGGTTTTGCCTACTGACCGCAAAGCGGCGTTGGGAAAACTGCTCCGAGGGGATACATACACGGCCTTGCCGCTGCCTTGCATCAACCGGCAGCTTTCTGGAGGCGAGGTAACGGTATGCGCGTCCTCATCTATGCGTTGTGCGATATGGGAACGGTCTTGTCTAAATATAAAGCCGCTCGGCGCGCGGCCGACGCAGACGCTTACTTTCTGGGATCGTAGTTTTTGCCAAACTGCAAATTTGCAAATTTTGCGGTGTTGCTTTCCGTCTTGGTGGGACGAACGGCAGGACGGGGATTGACTTCCTCATCAGCCCCAACCAAACGCTCTAAATTTTGAGAAATCTCATCCGCCATACTGCCTGCGTTTTCCGTTGCTTCAGGAGCGGATATGGTCTCGCCGGACTCTACAGAGGCTTTTGCGGCGCGAAGCTGACCCAAGCAAGCTTCCAGTTGGGCTTCCAATACGGAAATGGTCTTGACTGCGGTTTGCTTTGCAGCGGCCAAACGCTGATTTTCAGCGGCAATGGCAGCGGCGGCCTGCGCGTTTGCTTTTTCAGCCTGGAAATCAGTTTCGGCAGCCTTGACGCCGGCGGTGGCCTCCGCACTGTTGAGCATTTGCAGACACTTAGCCTCCGCTTCCCGCACCATGTTTTCACTGGTGCGCTGGGCGTTCATCAGGGCTTCTTTTACGCTGCTTTCGTTTTTGCGGTATTCTTCCAGCTTTTCTACCAAAATGCGCATTTTGCTTTTTAAAGTAGCGTTTTCTTTGTAAAGGGTTTCATAGTCCTGGATCAGCGGCTCCAGAAACTCATCTACAGATTCCATGTCATAGCCGCCGAAACGTGCTTTTTCAAAGGAGATCTGATCCAGTTGCTGCGGTGTAAACATAGCTTATCCCTCTCAGTCTGGTGTTAAAAATACATATCCTTATTATTTTCCAGTTCGCTCATCAGATCGCCGACGATCTCCACGTTGTAGGGGGTGATAAGATAGGCGGCGGCGGCAACCTTTTTCAGCTTACCGTCCAGAGCATAGGCGCAACCGGAGAGGAAGTCCACCATACGGCGGGAAAGCTTCTGATCGGTGCCTTCCAGATTCAACAGTACGGCCTTGCGTTCACGAAGCTGGGTAGCAATTTCAGACGCGCTTTCGTAGGATTCCGGGCGAACCAGAATAACCTGAAGCTGGGTGGTGGCATTGATATTTACAATACGGCTGTTGCCGCTTTGCCGCGCGTCGGTGGCGGCGGGGGAAAAGGCAGAGGTAGCAAAATCAGAAGTTACCGCTTCGCTGCTGCGCCGGGTGCTGCGGCGGGGGCTGCGGGATACCGGCTCCTCCTCGTCCATATCCATATTCAGGTCGCCGGCTTCCGCTTCGTCCTCATAGTCGTCGTAGTATTCTTCGTCTTCATCGGAATAAGGGCGCGCCCACTTCTTTAAATCATCCAAAAATCCCATTGCGATAAAATCCTCCTATATCTATTTCAATCGGGGTGATAGTTCCGTGGCCCGAAAATTGCGGTGCCGATGCGGATCATGTTGCTACCACAGGCAATGGCGTCAGCAAAATCATCGGACATGCCCATGGATAACTGCATCATATCTACATTATCGTATTTTTTTCGCCTTATGTCAACAAAAAGGTTGCACATTTCTTGAAAAAATCTGCAATTTTCTCCGGGGAAGCGGCTGATGGGAGGAATTGCCATAAGACCACGGAGTTTTATATGGGGGTAACTGGACATTTTGCCGGAAATCTCCAGAGCTTCTGCCGGTGTAAAACCGGATTTGCTTGCCTCGGCGGCGATGTTGACCTCCAGCAAGATGCGCTGGCAGATATTTTGCCGGGCGGCTTCCTGCTCGATGGCTTCCAAAAGACGCAGTCTGTCCACGCTTTGAATAAGATCAACCTGCCCCACCACCTGGCGCACTTTGTTGGTCTGCAAATGGCCGATGAAATGGACGGGGCTGCCCTGGTAGGCGTTCTGCGCTTCTTTGGCAACCAATTCCTGTACGCGGTTTTCGCCGCAGCAGTCCACGTCGGCGGCGATAGCTGCCCGTACCGCTTCTGCGTCGTTCATTTTGGTAGCGGCGCAAAGGGAGATTTCCTTGGGGTCTCTGCCCACTTTATAGGCGGCTTCTGCGATCTGCCGCCGAATGGCGGCGACGTTTTCTCTAATATACTCCATTTAATTTACCAGCTCTCCGTCTGTAATCCCTCTGGCGTCCAGAATAATTTCATCCTCCGGCCAGAGATTTTTTGTGCTGCTTTTGTCTAACTCTGCGATATAGTAATCGCCGCCGTCATAAAGGAGCGTCACATTTTTCCAGCGCGCTTTTGCGCCTTCCAGAATGTAAACCCCGGCGCTGCCTTCTTCTTCGCTGTAACCGATCGCCTCCTTGGGAATGCGCAGCCCGGAGTAGGCGTGGAAGATCACTCTGGCGTTTTGCTTGCGCAGCGCGGATATGTTGGAAATATAATTGCTGCATTGCAAAACCAGCAAGGCTTTGCCATCTTCTCCCGATTGCGTGGAAACGATTTTCATGGAGATTTCTTTTCTGGAATCACTGGCAAGGCAAACCGTAAGGGTATCGCCTGTGGCGAGGTCTTTCAGCAAAGCGCTTTCCACTTCTGTGACAAAATACCAATAATCGGATGTGATGAGTCTGCCGATGCCATTGGCTGGAGCGGCAACCTCCTGCTTCCACAAATTGCGGAAGTTTTCCAGCGTTATGGTTTCCAGAAGTGTGGGCGTCAAAATTGTCTCATAGCCGTCCACGACGGTGGAATAGTAGCCGGAAGCTTCGGCGGTAATGACGGCGGTATCCGAGCGGGCTTGTTCTCGCAAAGCTTCCAGCTTGGCTTCCGTATCGGAAAGCTGTTGATTCAAAGTACGCGCATCCTGCGAACCGATGGTTTGCCGCAGTACAAGAGATTTCAGCGTTTCGCCTTCCGTGTCCGCCCTGGAGAAGTTTTTCTCCGCAATACCCCTAGAAAACGCAGCGATATTTTGGGATATTCTTTGAGACAGCGCGTTGGTATCCGTGAGCTGAGATTGATAGGTCAGCGCAAGCCGCAGTTGCGAAAGCTGTTCTTCCAACTGAGATATTTCCAGCAATCGGTTTTTAGCGGCGTCATTTTGCAGGGAAATTGCAATGTCTGCGCCCTTGGCAACCTTTTCGCCTTCTGTTCTCGTGGGGGACACCGTATGAAAGGCGGCGGTAATCGGCTGCTCCTGCCGCACGATAAAGCCTGAAACGGAGGCTTCCTCGGCTGTGGAAAACAGCGCCGCCTGAATGGTGACAACCCCCGTGGAGGCGGAAGAAATCACATTGTATAATAAATAGCTGGCGATCATCAATGCCAGTATTAGCATAATTGCTTTTAAGTATTGTCTGCCCTGTTTCATGAAAAACTCCTTGTTTGCTCCAAAAAACAGAGCAGACATCAGGCGGTCTAGCCCTGCATACCGGCTTTGACGGGCCGGATCGGAACAATGGTAGAGATTGCGTGCTTATAAATAAGCTGCTGTTTCCCGTCGGTGACTAAAACCACGACAAAGCTATCGTAGCCTGTAATGACGCCGCGAAGCTGAAAGCCGTTCATGAGAAACAGCGTGACAGGCACCTTGGCCTGACGAACCTCCTTTAAAAAAGCGTCCTGCAAATTGATGGTTTCTGACATATGTACTCCTTCTTTCTTTGGGATACATACATCTTAGCACCAGTCACGTGTCGAAAAATGGAATATTCGCGGTGGCGCGGGAGAAAATGCTTTGGAAATCTTCTGCGTCCCGGCGCATGAGCCACTGTATTGCCGAATTGCGGCGAAACCAGGTAAGCTGCCGCTTGGCGTACCGCCGGGAGGACTGCTTGATTTGGGAAACCGCCTCCTCGATTGTGCACTGCCCATGCAGAGCCGCTGCAAGCTCTTTATAGCCGATAGCCTGCATGGAAGTGGCGGTTTCCGGCACACCCATAGCAAGAAGCGCTTGCACTTCGGAAAGAAGTCCCGCATCCATCATGCTGTCTACCCGTAGATCGATGCGGCGGTAAAGCGCAGCCCGCTCTGCAAAATCCAGCCCCAGCCAGACAGGCGTATACTTGGGCGGAATGGTTTGGGTCTCCAGATTGTGCTGGGTAATGGTTTTTCCGGTTTCCAGATACACTTCCAGAGCGCGGATAATGCGCTTTTCATCGGATGGATGAAGCCTTTTTGCACTGTCTGGATCAATTTCTTCCAACTGGCGCAATAAAGGCAAAACGCCTTCTTTTTGTACCTGCGCTTCCAGTGCCTGCCGCCGGCCGGTAGCGGGATAGGGAGCAAAGCTGTTACCTTTTATGATAGCGTCCATATAAAGCCCGGTGCCGCCTGCAAGAATGGCGGTTTTGCCCTGGGACAAAATCCGCTGCAAAATGGGATCCGCCGTTTCCACATAGCGACCCACGGAGAAAGCTTCCTGCGGGTCGGCTACGCTTAGCATATGGTGGGGCACGCCTTCCATTTCGGCAGGCGTCGGCTTGGCGGTGCCGATGTCCATATGCCTGTAAATCTGCATGGAATCGCAGGAAATTACTTCGCCGTTCAAGACTTTCGCAAGCTGCACGGCAAGCTTGGTTTTCCCGGAGGCGGTGGGACCCGCGATACAAATAATTTTATCCATAACGCCTCCCTTACCGCTTAAACTGCCTGTCTAAATGGCTTTTGGTAAGCTGAATGCAGACTGGCCGGCCATGGGGGCAGTATTTCAGCTCGTAGTTGGAAAGCACCTGCCGCACCAACGCTTCCCGCTCTACGGGGTCGGTACGCCAGCCCGCTTTGATAGCGGCTTTGCAGGCGATGGTATGGAGCATATTGTCCCGCAAGACGCTGCGATCTTCCCGGCGGCCGTGCAGTAGGTCGGAAGCGAGCAGCGCAAGTGTTTCGGCGGCTTGCTCGGCGGACAGATCCATTGGGATGCGCCGCACAGCCAACACGCCTTGGCCAAACTCGGAAACCTCGTAGCCCAGCTCGTCCAAAAGTGCTGCTTCCGAAAGCAAAACGGCTTCGGCTTCCTCTCCAAGCTGGCAGGTGACGGGAAGCAGCAGGCTTTGAGAGGAAATTTCCTCTGGATGCGCCTTTAGCTTGTCAAAGAGAATCCGCTCATGAGCGGCGTGCTTGTCAATCATGTACACTGTGCTGCCCTGCTCCACCAGAATGTAACTGTTAAAAAGCTCACCGATGATGGTGAAGGCTTCTTCCGGCTCTATGGGAAGCTGCTGCTGTACCGGTTCCGGCTGTGGGACAGGCTCCTTCTGGGGGAGGGGGGGAGGGACAACAGGCTTCTTCAGTATCATTGGCGGGGGGACAGGAATTGGCTGGGAGACAGTTGATTTGGGTACGGCGGCAATTTGCTCCACCGGGCGGCTTTCCGACCGCTCCAGTGCGATTGCTGCGCTTTTTGCCGCTGCTGGACTGGGCTTTGCGCTGCCGGAAAGGGCGGCGGTGAAGTTTTTATATTCCTGAGGGGTCATGGCGCGGTAAAAGTTCTCCGTTTTGGAGGGAGAGACTGCCTTTTGTATTGGTTCCGGCTGCTTTGCTTCCCCGGAAAAGCGCATTTCCGGGCGATCCGGGGTTTTGCGCAAAGCAGCCAGCACACCGTAGTGCACGCAATCAAAGACGTTGCGCTCAGACAAAAATTTCACTTCGGTTTTTGCAGGGTGCACGTTTACGTCCACGCTGTTGGCGGGCAGGGTCAAATGCAGCACGCAGGCGGGGAAACGCCCTACCATCATTTGATTGCGGTAGGCTTCCTCCAAGGCCGACTGCAAAAGCCGGGATTTTACCGGCCGGCCGTTGACAAAAAAGAGCTGAAGCGCCCGGCTTGCTCTTGCGTCGGTGGGCTTGGACACATAGCCGCAAATTGCGGTTTTTTCCCACTGACTGTTAACCTCGATCATATGGGCGGCTTCTTTGCCGTATACCCCGTAGACGGCGGATAGCAGTTTTCCGTCTCCCGGCACGTTTAGTACCTCTTTGCCGTCCCGGAGTAGCCGGAAGGCGACGTGTGGGTGAGCGATGGCCTGCTTTTGCACAATGCCCGTGGCAAAGGAACCTTCCACAGAGTCGGATTTCATAAATTTCATTCTGGCGGGGGTATTATAAAACAAATCCCGCACAATGATAGTAGTACCCTCCGGGCAGCCGGCTTCCGATTCTTCCACCACTTGCCCGGCCTTCAACTGGAGGCTGACCCCCGCTACGCTGCCGGTGGTTTTGGTGAGAAGGTCGATGCGGGATACGGAGGCGATGGCCGCCAGGGCTTCGCCGCGGAAGCCCATGGTGCTGATAGAGGAAAGATCATCTTCTGTGCGCAGCTTGGAGGTCGCGTGGCGCAAAAACGCGGTTTTCGCGTCCTCCGGCGCCATACCGCAGCCGTCGTCTGTGACGCGGATAAACGACATCCCGCCGTTTCTCAGTTCCACGGTGATTTTGGTTGCGCCTGCGTCCACTGCGTTTTCCAGCAGCTCCTTGACAACGGAGCCGGGACGCTCTACCACCTCGCCGGCGGCAATGAGGTTTGCCACATGGGGGGATAACTGTTGAATTTTTGGCATAAGCAGTCCTCCTTAAATGAGGGGTAACGCCGCATAGCTCCAAAGATTGGAACAGGCGTGTACGAGAATGGGGGTAAAGATGGTGTTGCTTTTGGCGTAGCACCAAGCCAGGGCAGCTCCGGCGGGGACATATTCCAGAGCTACCAACGCCAAAGACAGCGGCGACATTTTGCCGATGCTGCTAAGCAGATGCACGGCGGAAAAGGCGAAAATGGAAAGTATATAGGCAAATGCTTTGTTTTTCCCTCCTAGGTTATGAAAAATCAGTCCGCGGAATATGCATTCTTCCACTACCGGAGCGAAAAGCACGGTTCCTGCCAGCATCAGTGTCTTTTGCGACTGCGCCATAGCGGTAATGGCGTCGTTATTGAGATTGGAAAGGGAAGGCTCCAGAAGATTTACCAGATAGCCAATCAAAATGGTTCCTACCCGGCAGAACACCAGCCCCAATACCACAGATTGGAAAAAATTCCAGAATTGCCTGGAAATTACTTGCACGTTTTTCAGCAAAAAACGCCGGAAAATAACACAGCAAAGGAGGAAACCGGTGGCATAACAGCTAAAATTTAATACAGCATCGCCGCTGGCGGCGGGAAGGTCAATTGGAAGCAGCTTCAAGCATTCGCCCAAAAGGGATGGCAGCAGGAATAGATAAAAAGGCACAAGCAGCCAGCCCCATAAAAGCTCGCTTTTTTCCATGGAAACAGAAATGTTTTTGGATTTTGCCATAAGCCCTCCTTAGAGCAATTGCTTCAGCCGGTACAGCAGATTCATGGCCTCAATGGGGGTGAGGGTTTCAACGCTAACCCGGCGCAGCTCCTCGCAGATTTGCTGGGACTGGGCGTCCAACATGGAAACCTGCATTTCTGCCGGAGCGGCAGGAACGATTTTGGGAGAGGCTGCTTCGCTTTCCAGTTCCTGCAAAAGCTGCCGGGCACGGGTGATCACAGGAGCGGGAATTCCCGCCAGCTTTGCAACCTCTACACCGTAGGAATCATCCGCTGCGCCGGGGACGATTTTCCGCAGAAAAATCATATCGCCTCCGCGCTTTTTCACAGCGATATTGTAATTTTTGACATTGGAAAGCTCCATTTCAATGTCGGTAAGCTCGTGATAGTGGGTGGCGAACAGGGTCTTCGCTCCCAGCTTTTTGGGATTTGCCACGTGCTCCAAAACGGCTCTGGCAATGGCCATGCCGTCAAAGGTGCTGGTACCTCTGCCGATTTCATCCAGGATCAGCAGGCTTTTGGAAGTGGCGTATTCCAGAATGTGCGCCACCTCGGACATTTCCACCATAAAGGTAGATTGCCCGGAGGCAAGGTCGTCGCTGGCGCCAATACGGGTGAATACTCTATCCACAATGCCCATCTGGGCGGCCTTTGCAGGGACAAAGCTGCCCATCTGCGCCAGAATTATGATCAATGCCACTTGCCGCATGTAGGTGGATTTACCGGCCATATTGGGACCTGTAATGATTGCCACCTGAGAGCCGGGAACGCCAAGTTCCGTGTCGTTGGGGACAAAAAGACTGTTTTTCAGCACTTGCTCCACAACCGGGTGGCGGCCGTCTCGGATGATAATTTCCTGCCCGGCGGTGATTTCCGGCTTACAGTAGCCCTTTTGGGCGGCGACGGTGGCGAGAGAACACAGCACGTCTGTGACCGCAACAACCTCGGCGGTTTTTTGAATACGCAGCGCCTGCTGGGAAATATGCTCTCGAAGCTGGGTAAACAGCCGATATTCCAGAGCAACCACCCGGTCTTTTGCTGTGAGCATGGTAGATTCCAGCTCTTTTAATTCCTGGGTGATGTACCGCTCGGTGTTGACTAACGTTTGCTTACGGATATAGTTATCCGGCACCTGATCTGCAAAGGATTTTGAAATCTCGATGTAATAACCAAAAACCCGGTTGTAGTTGACCCGCAAGGTGCGGATGCCGGTTTTTTCCCGCTCGGTGGCCTCAATCGCCGCCATTGCCCCAGAACCGCCGTGCATGACGTCGTGCAGTTGGTCGCACTCAGGATCCGCGCCGTCTCGGATGATACCGCCTTCCCGAACGGAAAAGGGCGGATTGTCTACAATGGTCTGATCAATCAGGGCGGTGCAGTCCTCCAGGGTGTCAAGCTGCTCATAAACCCGGCGCAGCAAAGGCGAATGGCAGGCGGCGAGCTGATTTTTGAGATTTGGCAGCGCCCGGCAGCCCTGGGCAAGCCCGGAAAGATCCCGGGCATTGGCGGATCCTGTTACCACACGGGTCATAATTCGCTCAAAGTCCGATATGTCTTTTAGAAGCTCGGTGAGTTCTCCTCGTAAAACCGGCTGGCGTACCAGTTCTTCCACGGCAGACTGCCGTTTGCGAATACGCAGGGGATCCAAAATGGGCTTTTGCAGCCAGCTCCGCAGCAACCGGCTACCCATGGCGGTTTTGGTTTTATCCAGCACCCATAAAAGGCTTCCTCGCTTTTCCTTGCCCCGGAGGGTCTCAGTGAGTTCCAGATTCCGCCGGGTGTTGAGATCCAGCTCTAAAAATTGGCCGGTGGTGTAAAACTCAATGGTGCGAATTTGCATTAAGTCGTTCTTCTGGTTATTTTGAAGGGTCTGCAAAAGCGCGCCGCAGGCAATGGTCACGGCCTCCCGATTGCCCAGCCCCAACTGCTCCAGACTTTTGCCGAAATGCCTTTCCAAAAGCGCCTTGTTTGCCGGAAAGGGAAACAGTTCCTTTTTTCCATCCTCCACGCAGCAGGAGAGCCGCTGGAAAAGCGTTTCTTCCAGAGCGGACACATGAACGCCGCTGCCGCCAAGAATGACTTCAGCAGGGGCGAAACGTCCAAGTTCCGCTGTAACCCGGCTGATCGCTTCTGTGCCTTCGGCGCTGGTTGCGAAAAACGCGCCGGTGGAAATATCGCAAAAGCACAGGCCGTACTTTTGCTTTTCGCCATAGATACAGGCTATGTAATTGTTTTTGCTTTCGTCCAGCATAGAGCTTTCCGTTAGCGTGCCTGGGGTGACAATGCGCACGATGTCCCGCTCTACCAGCCCTTTTGCGGCGGCGGGGTCTTCCGTCTGCTCGCAGATGGCGATTTTGTAGCCCTTTGCCACCAGCCGCGCAATGTACGCCTCGGCGGAATGATAAGGAACGCCGCACATGGGCACTTGGTCTTCTTTGGCCTTGTTCCGGTCTCTGGTGGTAAGTGTAAGGTCTAATTCTTTGGATACCAGCTTTGCATCATCAGCGAACATTTCATAAAAGTCGCCCAGACGGAAAAATAAAATGCAGTCCTTGTTTTTTTCTTTGATTTCTAAATACTGCCGCATCATGGGGGTAAGCTCAGCCATTGTTTTCCCCTCCCTTTTCTATGCGTGTTCCTACCAGGCTCCAGGTGGTGGCCCCGGTAATGACAACTTCTTCAAACTGACCAATCAGAGACGGCGCGCCTTCCAGACGCACCAGGCGGCCGCCTTCGGTTCTCGCGGTGAGAAGCTTGTCCTCCTGCCCATCTATCAAAACTCGCAGACGCTTGCCGATATACGCCTGATGCCGGGATTCGGAAATCTTATTTTGCAGAGCGCAAAGGGCGTCGAACCGGCGGTTTTTATCCGCTTTTGGGGTAGGGTCGTCCATTTTGGCCGCGGGGGTGCCGGGACGGGGAGAGAAGATAAAAGTAAACAGCGCGTCGTAGCCCACGGTTTCAATCAGAGAAAGGGTATCGGCAAATTCCTCCTCTGTCTCCCCGGGAAACCCCACAATTACGTCGGAGGTCAGCACCAGCTCCGGCATGACGGTTCTTGCGTAGGTCACAAGGGACAGATACTGCGCCCGATCATAATGCCGGTTCATGGCCTTGAGCACCCGATCGTTGCCGGATTGGAAGGGCAAATGAAGCTGCTTGGCAATTTTGGGATATTTGGCCATCGTATCAAAAAGCTTGGGGCCCGCGTCTCTGGGATGGCTTGTCATAAAACGCAGGAGAAAATCGCCGGGAAGCTGGGCGATCTGCGATAGCAGATCAGAAAAATCCACGCCGCAGTCTAAGTCCTTACCATAGGAATTGACGTTTTGCCCCAAAAGGGTAATATCCTTATAGCCCTGGGCGATAAGTTCTCTGCACTCGGCCAGAATTGCCTCCGGCTTCCGGCTGCGCTCCCTGCCCCGGACATAGGGGACAATGCAATAAGAGCAGAAATTATTACAGCCATACATAATGGAAACCCAGGCTTTTAAATGGTTGCTCCGCACCACGGGAATGCCTTCCGCAATGGAACCGGCCTGATCCTCCACAAAAAAGGTACGTTTTCCAATAAAAAGCACCCGATGCAAAATAGCGGGGAATTCCCATAGATGGTGGGTGGAGAAAACGCCGTCCACGTGGGGGTAAGATTTTTGAATCCGGGCGGAAACCGTGGGTTCTCCCATCATGCAGCCGCAGACAAAAATTTTCTGCCGCGCATGGCGGCGCTTGGTGTGCGTCAAAGCGCCCAGATTGCCGAAAACCCGCTGTTCCGCGTGCTCCCGAATGGCGCAGGTGTTCATCACCACCACGTCCGCGCCTTCCGCCTGCTGGCAGATGCTGTAACCGCACTCCACCAGCATACCCCGGATACGCTCGGAATCCGCCTCGTTTTGCTGGCAGCCATAGGTTTCCACATAGGCCAGAGGCGTGATGTCCTGGCTTTGCCAAAATGCGCTGATTTCAGCGCAAAGCGCCATTTGACGGTCTGTTTGTTCTTTTGTAATATATGTGGTTTTCCGTTCCATAGCGATACCTCCAGTATGGATGGATAGGATGCAAGATGCCTTTTCAAGTATATTATTTTACCATTCTTCTTTTCAATTTGCAAGTAAAAGCAGAAAAAAACCAAAACACCCGGGAAAATGGCGGAATATTTTGCTTTTGTCGGATTCTCACTTGCAAAGTGGAGTCAGGCGTGTTACACTGTATAAAACGATTGCTCCGCGCACAGCGGAAGAAATGAGGAATGTTCATCATGAATTGCAAATTTTGTCAATCCTTGCTGGAGGAAGAAAGCAGCGTCTGTCCTGTCTGCGGCAAGGATAACGACGCGGAAGAAATCGAAACGGTAGAAGAACCTGTTGAAGCTTTGCTAGATGAAAACGCAGTTACAAAAGATACGGTGGAACTGCCTGTGGAGGAAATTCAGGAAGCGCTTCAGGAGGAAACGCCCAAAAAGAAAAACCTAGGGAAGAAAATCGGCGTCGCGGTAGGCGCGGTGGCGGTTGTGGCGGCGATTGCCGCAGGATGCGTTTTGTATGCGCCGACCTGGAAAATGCAGCACGCCATGGGCAAAGGGGATATTTATCAGCGCGCTTCTTACACCCAGGAAATTGAAAAGAAGCTGGTGAAAAACGATAAGCAGATCGTGGCGAATATGAACGGCGAAACGCTGACCAACGGCGAGCTGCAAATTTATTACAGAATGCAGTATATTCAGTTTTTGAATACTTACGGCCAGTATGTCAGCGTGCTGGGACTGGACACCACAAAGCCTCTGGACGAACAGATTTGCCAGACGGACGAAAACGGGCAGGAGATTACCTGGCAGCAGTTCTTCCTGAAAAACGCTCTGGATTACTGGGCCTATTGCAGATCCATGGCGCGGGAAGCGGAAAAAGCCGGCATGACCCTGGACGAGACCACGCAGGCGCAGCTCGACAGCCTGGAGGAGGATTTTGAGGCCAACGCCCAGCAGAATAATTTTGCTTCCGCAGACGAAATGCTGGCGGTGGATTTCGGCAAAGGCGCCAGTATGGAAAACTACAAAAGCTACGCCTACAACTATTTTATGGGCAACACCTATTTTGAATCGAAGCTCAACGAGTATTCCCGCACGGCTGAGGATGTAGAAGCCTATTACGACGCCCACACGGAGGATTTTGCGGCGCAGAACTGTGAAAAGAATGATATGCCTGCTACCATTGATGTGCGGCATATTCTCATCAAGCCCGCCACCAGCGGCACAGATGAGAGCGGCAAGGCAATTTCCACCGACGAGGACTGGGCTGCGGCGGAAAAGAAGGCCAACGAGGTTTACCAGCAGTGGAAGGACGGCGAGGCCACGGAAGAAAGCTTTGACAAGCTGGCGAGTGAGTATAATGCGGATGGCAGCAGCTTGTATACCGACGTTACCCCGGGCAGAATGGTGGCTGAGTTTAACGATTGGTGCTTTGACGCTGCGCGCAAGACCGGCGACAATGGAATTGTCAAAACGCAGTTTGGTTATCACATTATGTATTTTGTATCTGCAAGCGAGAAAACCTACTGGTACGCCATGGCCGAGCAAATGCTCATGGAGGATCAGGCCAATGAGCTTTCTACCTCTATCCTGGAAGCCAACCCCTATGAGGTGAACTATCTTGCCATTCAAATTGGCGAGGTGGAACCTGCCAGCGCATCTTGATAAAAGTTCCCTCCAACGTAAAACTGCGTTGGAGGGATTTTTTGGCTTTCGGCAAAATTTTTTATATTTTCGTATTGACAATGTAACATTGTTATGATAACATGTAGCCATAACAGTGTTACGGAAGGGAAGCTAGCGCCTTGTGTCGTAACAATGTTACGATAAGAAAGGAGGAACCGGCGACGAATGGAAGAAGAACTGATTTCCAAAAAGGAGCTTTTGCAAAAATACGGCATTTCCTATGGCGCGTTGTACCGCTGGAAACGCATGGGTCTCATTCCAGAAGAATGGTTTATTCGCAAGGCGACGCCTACTGGTCAGGAAACGTTTTTTCGACGGGATCAAGTTTGCTCCAGAGTGAAGCTGATTTTGGAACGCAAGGAAGGCGTTTCCTTAGATGATCTGGCGGGGGAATTGAAGGAAAAGCAGCAGGAGAAAAAAACAATCCGCCAGCTCGTTGTGTCGACGCGTTATCAGACGGTACGCTATTCCATCCGGGATTTGAAAGCTTTGAAAATCCTGGACGGCGATCAGGAAATGGATTTATTGGACTATATGAAGGAGGTTATATTATGAGCGGTAAAATTAATTTGAACATCGATATGGCAAGTACGATGCCCGGCGGGGATTATGGCAAGGTTATGATTGACGGCGCGGGCAAAATCGAAGGGGATCTGCGTTGTGAGCGGCTTTGCTGTGACGGCGGCGCCAGCATTGAAGGAAGCGTGGAATGCCTGGGCGAGGTGGAAAGCAGCGGTATGCTGAAAATTGTGGGCAATCTGCAATGCGAAGCCCTGGAAAGCGACGGAGCAATTACAATCGAAGGAGACATGCAGAGCGAATCCCTTGAAATCAATGGCCGCGGCCGGATTGCCGGCGCTGTGCATACTGGCGATACGGAAGTAAACGGCAAGCTGAGCGTCAAAGGGGCCTTTTTTTGTAAGGATCTGGAAGTCAACGGGTCTGCGGATTTTGCCGCCGGCGTGCATGGGGAAAAGGTGGAGCTGTCCGGCTCCTGCAAGGTAGAAGGCGATTTGGAAGCGGACGAGGTAGAAATTACAGGCTCTGTGGATATTTCGGGGCTTTTGAACGGCGAAAAGATTTTGATTGACGCGGACAGCAGAGCTAAAATCGGGGACATCGGCGGCAGCGAGATTAAAGTTCTGCACAGCGGACATAAAATGGTAGTTTCCTTGCTTGGAGGCCGGAGGGCTGGCGGAGAACGCAGCCGGGGTCTTACCGTAAATTCCATTGAAGGCGACGTGGTGGAAGTGGTAAACACCACGGCGAAGGTTATAAGGGGCAGAAACATCACCATTGGCCATGGGTGCCGGATTGACTGCGTAGAGTATTCCGGGCAGTTTACTGCGGCGGAAGGCACGGTGACGCAGGCAGTGAAGGTGGAATAATGGAACCATTTTCCTAAGAAGCGCATAGAATGGGCAGAGGTGATGGCAATGAAAATTTGTGACTGCCTGCATCACACGCCGCCCTGCGCGGTAGCGCTGGTGCGTGGCGATAAAGCCCATGGAGGACTTTGCGGAGAAGTACGATTTTATCCAGTGGGCAGAGGTACGCTGGTAGAAGCGGAAATTTCCGGTTTGCCTATGGAATGCAGCTTTTTTGCTCTGCACATTCATGAGGGTCGCTGCTGCACGGGAGAGGAAGCGGATCCTTTCCAGGATGCGGGCGCGCACTGGAATCTTTTGGGGACGGAGCATCCCATGCATACCGGGGATCTGCCCGCCCTGCTTGGAAACAGCGGCTATGCCTGGGGCGCGGCATATACAGAACGGTTTTGCCCTGCGCAGGCCAGAGGACGTACTGTCATTGTCCACGCGCTGCCGGATGATTATAAAACCCAGCCCTCCGGTGGAGCGGGAGAGAAAATTGGCTGCGGCGTGATTCGCTGAGCAAAAATCGCATCAAAAATTGTCCCCCGGTTGTACGGATACGTGCAATCGGGGGACAGTTTGCGCCGAATTATGGAAACAAAAAATGAAGGAGGACAACATGAAAACAATTTTAGCAGACGGCGCAAACTACAAAGCAGGCAGACAGGAGCCTGTTTCGTATCTGGTCATGCATTTTTCCGGAAACAACGGAGATACGGCGGAAAGCAACGGGAATTTTTTTAAGAACAACAAAGTGCAAGCTTCCGCGCATTATTTTGTGGATGAAAATGAAATCATCGTTTCCGTGCCGGAAACGGACACCGCATGGCACTGCGGCGATAGCGGCTACCGGCATCCCACATGCAGAAACGCCAATTCCATAGGGATTGCGCTTTGCTCTAGAGAAGATATAGAGGGAAACTATTATTTTTGCAAAGAAACTGTTCAACGGGCGGAAACCCTCGTTCGGTTGCTGATGAATAAGTATGGCATAAAATCAGAGCGCGTGCTGCGCCATTACGACGTCACTGGAAAAAAGTGCCCTGCGCCCTTTGTGGAAAATCCGGCTGCGTGGAATGCATTTTTGCAGAGCTTGCAGCCGGATTTGGGGGAGGTCGGCGGCTGGGCGCAAGAGGTCTGCCATTGGGCTTCAGCCAAGGAACTGTTTGCTGGCACAGAAAAGTGGAAAGACCCCACGACACGAAAAGCAGTTGCAGCTACCTTATACCGTTTTGCGGTACAACTGGAAAAATAGAAATTACATGAATGCTTCAGGCTCCCGGCGCGGCGGACGCTGCGCTGGGCGTTCTTTTTTTATGGGTGCCGTCTTTTGTGGTTGCGGCGTACAGTTTGGCAAGATGCTGCCAGGTGGCGCGGTCTACGTTGCCGGTGGTTGGCAATGCGCTGAGCTGCTGAAAATAACGGACAGAACCAACGGTAGGCGAGTCCATCACGCCGTTGATGGGCGGGGTTGGGAAGGCTTTATCGTCCTGGCTCAGAACGGACAGCATGGATTGGATTAGGTAGACATGATCGTTCACCTCTCCGGCGAGGATGATTTGTCCCGGCTCCAGAAGAATGAAGGCGGGTTCTGGAGGCCCCTGTGCGATAGACGCATGATAAAACGCTTCGGAAAGTCGCTCCCAGGTCGCATTGTTCATCACGCCGGTGACGGGCAGACGATAGTGCCTTTGAAATGCAGATACAGCCGCTGTGGTTTCCGGGCCGAAAATGCCGTCTGGGATTAGCGCGACTAAATTGGGATTGCCCATGGCAACCACTCGCAGCATGTTTTGCAGACTTAAAATGGGTCTTGTAATATATTCTTCACGAGGTCTCATGACAAACCCTCCTGTCTGCCCGGATCTTTTGAACCGAGGGCAAGGTCTTTGCCGGGGAACTGGGTCAGGGTTGTCGTCTTGGAATACCGCTGATTGGCGCTGCCGCGCTGCGGACTGCCGCGACGGCTGCTGTTTTGCGGCGCGAAGGCCGGAGCGGCTGTTGCGCCGATCCCATATGGATTTCGTTCCCGGCTGTAATTGACCGCGTTGCGGATACCGCCTGTTTGATCGGAAATTCTCTGCCAGGTTACGCTGTCCACGGCACCGGTTTCTGGCAATCCAAAATATCGCTGCGCTGCGATGACAGCATTTCGCGTGGCGGGACCAAAGATACCGTCAATTTGTATCTGTGGGATGGAAGATGTAAATTCCGCCATGACGGATAGCATATATTGCAGTTTACGGACGTAATCGCCAGTGCTGCCCTGTTGTAAGGCGCCAGGGTATTGCGCGGAAAGGGTGTAGTACTGCTGTCCTTGGGATTGCAGCTCGGATAGGGCGTTTACGCCAACATACAGCCGAACCAGCTCATACCAGGTAGCGGGGCCGACAATTCCATCCACCGGCAAGCCAAAAATCGACTGGAATTTCCGCACTGCTGCTTCCGTCTGGGGGCCAAAGATGCCGTCTACAGCCGGAAGCTTGGGAATGGCGGGATAATTTTGAGAAATACGGTTTAGCTCCCGCTGCAAGACGATTACAAACGGACCGGTGCTGCCCTGACGCAAAGGCGTGCCGGGGTAGGAGGTCGTAATGCCGCGAATGGGCGCGTTGCTGACCAGCTCAATATTGTCGCCATAATAGTTTCTGAGGATTTGCAAGGAATTATAGCCTTGGGTCGCCAAATTTTGGGAACCCCACTGGCTGAGGCCTTCGCAGGTAACGGTAGTGCCGTTGCAGAATTTTGCGGCAAGGGGTTCTACAAACCCTTTGCGGCGAATGTAGGTATTGAAGGTTTCGTCAACGATTTGGTCGACATTTTGGAAAAAGTTTCGCCCGTTGACAAAAGCCTGATCATAGGCGGTGGAGTTGGTGATATCAAAGTCATAGCCCTGACTGCGATAAAACTCCGTGTATACGCGGTTTAAGGCGAAGGATGTAATGGCTAAAATATTAGCGCGAAGGGCGCTCTCATCCCAGGTGGGGTAGATTTCACTGGAGGCGACGTTTTTAATGTAATCCGTGAATGGGACGGTGACGTTGGCCGCATAGGAGTCGGGCGGCCCCAAATGCACGGTGATGTTTTCGGGAATGTAAGGCGTTACAGTAATCATGGACGCACCTCTACAGGTTCTGGGGCGGGATGTTAAAGTCCTCGCTTTGGTTGATTTTAGACGGGTATTCCTCCAAGGGTACGAACTCCAGGTTCTGCAACGTGACGACGCCTGCGAATACCTGCACGTTATTGACCTCAATTTGTTCAAAATCCGGCATTTGTCCCCGCAAAATAACAGAAGTAAAAGGATACCCTACAAAATTGGGATCTCTGCTGTCCGCAGCGTTGGGAACGGAGACGGCAATGGGTGTGATTAAGCCGCTTTCGTCGGTGATGCGAACTGCAAGCAGGTTATTGTTTGTATCAGATACGGAAATAATTGCGCCTTTCAGGGGAAGCCGGGCGCGGGAGGTATAGGCGTGTACCTGAATATATCCGATGGCTGGCATAAAACCCCTCCTTTCAAAAGCTATCGTTATCTTATGCCGCGAGGAAGGAAAATGTGAAAAGTCCTCTGCCCGGGAAATGGACAGAGGACGCGGCGCTTTTTATAAGAAGGTTTTCATCTGGCGGATGTTATTGGTTTCCGTATCGATGAGCTTTTGCGCCAGGGTGCTGACGGCGGTATCTTGCTGGGGGAACTGGTGCATATCCTGTAAGCCGGAGATCATGCCCTTTGTGTTGCCTTGAATCATCATGGAAGCAATTTTGGAATCCGTATTGCCATAGGTGAGCTTCGCGCGGCTGACAAAGGAACTGAGGCTTCGCACCACCGGATCGGCGGCGGTGATCGGCCAGTTCCGCTGGGACATGATTTTCTGCGCTTCCTGCTCAATGGCGTCGTATTCCTTTAATTGAGATTCCAATGCCTGCCGCAGGGCGGGACGCATGGAAATGTCCATAACGCTGCGAATACCGCTTTGCCCCATTTGTGTGGTTTTCAGCATGTTTTCAAGAATTTCTTTGCTGTTTTTCATATTTCATCACCTGTTGCTAGTATGCCGGCAGGCTGAACTGTTATCCGTGAAAGTTTCTGCAAAATCTGTATGTTTTTGCCAGTAGTATGGACAGTGGAAAAGCAATGTGATATCATGTTTCCCACTGAGTCATAATAAATTGAAAAGCTGGCGTTGCTATGATAAACAAAAATGATTACCTTCAAAATCCCTGCCGCGCATCCTCCATACCATATTGGAAAGCAAGCAAAGTTTCTGTTCCGGATAACGTGACGATACTGCACCAGGAAGATTTTGACAAGATGGAATACGCACGATTTTTTGACGAGCCATACTTTCGCTTACGTCATAATCTGCAAGGCTTATCGCAGCCAGCGCTGCCGCAAGGCTATTCGCTTTGCAACGCTGCTTTGCGCGAATTTGCGGCCCATATCAATCGTTGTTACGACGAGATGGGCATAACCGAAGATGAATTGCAGAAATACGTCGTCCGATCAGTGTACAATTCTTCTTTGTGGCTGGCGGTGAAGGACAATCTAAGCGGCGACATCGTGGCAACCGGGATCGCCGAGATGGATCGGGAGATTGGCGAGGGCGTGCTGGAGTGGGTGCAGGTATCCAAAGCGCATCGAGGCTGCGGCCTGGGCGGCTACATTGTTATGGAATTGCTATGGCGCATGAAAGACGCAGCGCGTTTTGCTACCGTGTCTGGTCGGTGTAAGAATCCAACGAACCCGGAAGGTCTATACCGTAAATGCGGATTTGCCGGCAGCGACGTGTGGCACATTTTGAGAAGGCGCGTTTGACAAGAAAGCGACTTGCCATCAATCCAGGCGCGAGGCTTCAGAAAATACAGACGGTATTTCCCATGAATTTTCTGCCGATGGTTTGCTTTTTGTGAGGTAAGGGCACAAAAAGCAAATTTGCTGCATAGACTACTGAGAAACGGAAGGAGTGTGATGCGCATGTGCGCAATAGCGGGTCTCATTGGCGTACAGGCAGAAGAGGCTGTTTTGAAAAAAATGCTAGAAACCATGGGTCGCCGGGGACCGGATCAGGAGGATGTGTGGCAGGAAGAGGGCGTGACGCTACTCCATGCCCGTCTTGCCGTGGTGGATTTGCAAGGCGGCAGACAGCCCATGGAGCTGACCTGGAAAGGGCAGCGGCTGGTTTTGGTGTACAATGGAGAACTGTATAATACCCCGGAGCTGCGCCGGGAATTGGAGGCGCTGGGACATACCTTTACTGGTCACTCTGATACGGAGGTTGTGCTGCACGCCTATGCCCAGTGGCAGGAGGACTGCGTAAATCGGTTTAATGGGATTTTCGCTTTTGGCGTCTGGGAGACCAGCCGGCAACGCCTCTTCCTTGCCAGAGATCGCATTGGCGTGAAGCCCTTGTTTTACACCAAGACAGCAGACGGTTTGCTCTTTGCTTCCGAGCTGAAAACCCTGCTGGCGCATCCCGCGGTGCAGCCAAAAATTGGACTGGAAGGCATTGCTGAAGTATTGCTCATTGGCCCTGGCAGAACGCCGGGATGCGGGGTATTTCAAAATATTTTTGAAGTGGAACCTGGCTGCAGCGGCTACTTTGATCAGGATAAGCTGCATTTGCACAGGTACTGGAAGCTGCGGGATCGAGAGCACCGGGAAGATTTCGGGGAGACGGCGGAGCATGTGCGCTTCCTTGTAAAAGATTCCATTGAACGGCAGCTTGTATCGGATGTGCCGGTGTGCACCTTTTTGTCCGGCGGTCTGGATTCCAGTCTGATTTCCTCTGTTGCGGCAAGATATATGGGACAGCGCGGCAAGCAGCTTACGACCTTTTCTGTGGACTACGCCCACAACGACGAGTTTTTCAAAGCTTCCAAGTTTCAGCCTAACAGCGACAACGCCTATATCCGGGAAATGACAGCCTACTTAAACAGCGACCATCACTGGGTGGTTCTGGATACGCCGGAGCTAACGGACGCGCTGGAAGAAGCAACCAAGGCCAGAGATTTGCCGGGTATGGCGGATGTGGATGCATCCATGCTTTTGCTTTGCCGGGAAATCAAAAAGACTGCTACGGTTGCGCTGTCCGGGGAATGTGCGGATGAAATATTTGGCGGATACCCTTGGTATCGAGACCCGGAAATCCGGGCAAGGGAGGGCTTCCCCTGGGCGCAGTCTACCACATGGCGGGCGAGCTTTTTGCATCCAGCGTTCCGGGACAAAATCGACGCTAGCGCGTATGTAGACAGCCGGTACAAGGAAACCTGCGCCCAAAGCGATATTTTGCCGGGGACGACGCCGGAAGAACGGCGCATGAAGGAAATGGTAAATTTAAATTTCCGCTGGTTTATGCAGACGCTTCTGGACAGAAAAGACAGAATGAGCATGTATTCTGGCCTGGAAGTGCGCGTGCCTTTCTGCGACTGGCGCATTGCGGAGTATTTGTATGGGGTGCCCTGGGCGTACAAGGACTATGACGGCTATGAAAAAGGACTGCTGCGCAGAGCCATGCAGGAGTTTTTGCCGGAAAAGGTGCTCTGGCGGAAAAAGAGTCCCTATCCCAAAACGCACAATCCGGCCTATTTGGAGGCAGTATCTGCAAGACTGCGTAAAATTTTGGAAAATCCAAAGGCGCCGATTTTCCAAATCGTGGACAAAAGCGCGCTGGAAAACCTCTTAACTGCGGAGTACGCCTGGCCTTGGTATGGCCAGCTCATGAATATTCCCCAAACGATTGCTTATATGCTCCAGATCAATACTTGGATGGAACATTATCAAGTGCAAATCGTGTAAATCGAGAGCCGCAGCGATGGAAAATCGCTGCGGCTTCTACTATTTTTCAATAAGATCTTGTATAATTGCTCCTGCTAAGACCAGTCCGGCGACGGAAGGAACCCAAGAAACGGAAGCGGGAGTGCTACGCCGGCCGGGAGGCGGCGCTTCACCGCCGATGGGAGTCAGAGGTTCTTCCGGGCTGAACACAACCTTGTGATGCTTGATATTTCGGTAGCGCAGTTCCTTGCGGATGACCCGCGCCAGACCGCAGTTTGCAGTTTTGGAAATGTCTGTCACCTGAAATTGCGTGGGATCCAGCTTATTGCCGGTGCCCAGTGCGCTGATGATGGGGATATTTCGCCCCATGGCGGTTTGAATCAGGCTCAGCTTGCAGGAAACCAAGTCAATACAATCTGCGATATAGTCGTAGCGCTGGGTGAAAAATTTTTCTTTGTCTGCGTCGGTGTATAGAAGGGGTAGGGCTGCAACCGTGCAGGCTGGGTTGATATCCAACGCTCTTTTTGCCATAACCTCCGCCTTGTACATTCCAATGGTGGAATGTAGGGCGCAAAGCTGGCGGTTTAAATTGGTGATGCCCACGGTATCATTGTCAATCAGGGTGAGCCGTCCGATCCCTGCCCGCGCCAACGCTTCGGCTGTGTAGCTGCCAACGCCACCGATGCCAAATACCGCCACGTGACTATTTGCCAGTTTTTCCATAGCCGCTGAACCGAGCGCCATTTCTTCACGAATAAATTGTTCCATTTTCTTATCCTTTGCGTATCATTTAAAATGGGCCGCGTTAGCGGCCCATTGATGTTTTATTAGGACTTTTGACCGGGGTTCAGAATCAGACCAGTGTCAACAAAGTTCATGCCGAACTTGCTAGTTGTGGTGTAGGCTTCCAGCAGCGCTTCATGCCATGCGGTATAGTCGGCGTTGCGCAGGTTTGTGGTAATCAGATAATCGCGATAATTCTGCTCGCATTTCTCCACAAAGTAAATCAAGTGGCAACCGAACTCGGTTTCAACAATACCCACGTCGCCGGCCTTACGGCTTTCATCGAAAATCCATTCGTTGAACTCGGCAACCATCGCGCCCTCGTTGACATTCTCATACAGACCGCCGTTGGTGTTGGAACCGGTGTCGGTGGAATTCTTGTTTGCCAGAGTTGCGAAATTGTCCTCCGTGGGATTTTCTTCAAACTGGGCTTTCAACTCTTCAATCTTGGCCTTTGCAGCAGCGGCATCAGTGTCGTCGTCAGTACCGATGAGAATGTGACGGACGTTCACCATGGGAGTTTCGCTGTTGTCCCTGGAGCTTACAAACAAAATGACGTTATAGCTGGTTTCCGCGCCTTCTTCGCCCTGAGGAAGCACCACGGTATCGCCAGCTTTACGGCTGCTGTCGGAGAGCCACTGGGCAATATCGTCGTTCAAGCTGCTGTACAACAGGTTGGTCTGCAAGGTGGAATCGTCTTCCTTGTAGGTTTCAGCTTGATTTTCGGGGCAGTTGTTGCGGACTTCCTTGGCAAAGGTCGCTTCTGTGGTGCCGTTTGCAGCGATGGTATCCGCTACCTTCTTTGCCGCTTCCCGGGAGGCAGCCTTTTCCTCATCGGTGGGATTGGCGGAGTCGGCGGCTTCCAGATAGTTGCTGGTGGCTACGTTATAGGCGTGGAAGGTATAGGAGGAGAAAGCGTCAAAGTTTTCCGCTTCCTTCGTGCGCAGATCCTCATCCGTGTAGGTCAGGGAGGTGAGGTGCTGGTTAGCAAAGGAGGCAGCGGTCTGATTGATAATCAGATAATTCCGATAAGAATCCATGGAGCTGCCTTTGCCGTAAATGGCCTTTAAGTAAGCGCCCGTATTGGGATAGCCGTACAGGGAAGCGTACTGAGAAACGGTATTGAGGCTGCTTTCAATGCTCTGAAGCTGCTCTTCTGGCAGGGTGTAGCCATTTTTCTGGGCTTCGTCGTACAGTGCGTAGGTATCTTTCGCGGAGTTCAGAGCGCCTTCCATGAGATAGTCGGCCCAGGTTTGATCGTCAGAATATTTCTGCTTGTCCAAGGGCTTGCTGGTGTCGATGATATAGTTCAGCATGGAGCTGTAGGAGCTGTTGTTTGCGAAATTGTTAACGTAATCGGTGTAGAAATACTTCATTTCAGCGGGGGTCAGCTTGTGACTGCCGGCGGTCAGGGCGGTGGTGTGGGATTCCAGCAAACCGGAGTTCAAAAAGCCGCCGGCGGCGACAGCCAGAACAACCACAATGACAACTGCCACAAAGCCGATGGTCATGGCCTTAATCTTGCGGGCTTCTTTTTTCGCCTGCTTTTCCCGTTCCAGCTTTTGGGTGGTTTTCACGTTTTCCTGCTCCTGATGGAGCTTTTTGCGATTGGAAGCGCTCATAGTTCATCAAATCCTCTCATTATCCTTAGAGTATAAAATCTTTGTTATTATAACGTATCAAACGCAAAGTTTCAAGGGGGTTGGAGAAACTTATCGAGAAAAATAAAAAAATTCACATTTTCCGGGGATTTTGCCTGAAAGCAAAGAAAGAATCTGCTGTGCGAAAAGCACAACAGATTCTTTTGGAACCCCACTTTAGCCGTGCGCGCCCGTTTATAACCTGCACGAAATGGCAGGTGGGTTGCTGCTCTTTACTTTCGCTGCTTCCAACTTCCACTAATCGTCAGAGCGTTAGCGGGAGGCCTGCAATCCAGTAGAGAAGCTTTCGCATCCCTAAGGTATGATGTGGGTTTAAAAGAACGCGTCACGAACCAAGCAGGGGAAAAAATAAATTAAAGATCGGAATCAAATATTTGATCCTCCAGCAAGGCCTCCAGCGCTGCAAGCTCCTGCTGGTCTTCCACCAGTTCCAAAACCGACTCGCCGTCTTCTTCCATATTTTTCAGGAAAACGGCGTCCAACGAATCAGCGCTTGTGGGGGAAAAGGCGGCGTAAATGTAGGATACGCCCAGATACTCCAGCTCCGCAAGGACTTCCAACTCGTATTCTGTGCCGTCTGCATCAGACACAACGAGAAAATCAGAACCAAAATGCTCCATGAAAACGACCTCCGGCGGAGACTCTGAAGAATCTATCCTTTGACTGCCCCTATTTTAACCGATCGCTGGGGAAAAATCAAGTGCAAATTGTATAGTTTGCTCAATTTCAAAAAATTTTTTTGCTTGCTGTGTTTTAGGAGCAGTAGTCCTCTAGCGCGCGCTGCAAAGCGGCTTCATCAGGCAGTGAAATACCCGCTTGGAGCCGCTTTTGATCGGCTTCGGGGAGCGCGGACACTGGCATATCCGTGATAAAAGCGGGTAGGGGGTCGTCGTCCCGCCAAACCGCCACATATCCTCTGGAAACGCCAAGCAAAATAGACGCTGCGAGCATCATAACTGGTATCATATTTCTATATTTCATATCTACGTCCCTCCGCTATTCAGCATTCCCAAACTAGTGAAAATTATTTAAGAAAAAATTTACTTTTGTTTTTTCTGTGGATATGCTATAATAATACGACTAATGCTATATCTACAACATGGAGGTACGTTATGGCAAGAAGAAAAAGAAAAACGGAACAGCCGGACGTGATGTATCAAGCGCCGCTGGGGCTGCGCATTGCTTATAGAATCTGGATGTTTCTCTGGACGCTGGCAAAAATTGCCATTGGCGTTGGCGGCATTGTGGTAGCGGCTGTAGCTGTGACGGGAATTATCTTTGTCTGCCTGCTGGGAAATTATTTGCAGGAAGACGTGATTCCCAATGCGGATTTCAACGTGGAAGGCTACAAGCTGGATCAGACCTCCTTCATTTATTATAAAGATCAGGGTGAAGTGAAGCTCTTGCAGCAGATTTACACCGTCACGGATCGCCAGTGGGTCACTTATGACGACATTCCCCAAAACCTGATCCGCGCGGCGGTTGCCATTGAGGACAAACGGTTTTATGAGCATCAGGGCGTGGACTGGTTTCGGACGGTAGCCGCCTGCGGCACCATGTTTTTGGGAGGGGACACCAGTTTTGGCGGTTCTACCATTACCCAGCAGCTCATTAAAAACGTAACCCAAGAGGACGACGTTACCGTGCGCCGCAAGGTGCTGGAAATTTTTCGGGCGTTGCAGTTTGAACAGAATTACACAAAAGAAGAAATTTTGGAGTGGTATCTGAACGTAATTTATTTGGGAGAGGGCTGCAATGGCGTGCAAAGCGCGGCGAAGCACTATTTCGGCAAAGATGTGCAGGAGCTTACCATTGCCGAATGCGCCAGCCTTGTAAGTATTACCAACAATCCTTCCCTATACGATCCTTACGTCAGCATGGAGCGCAACCGAAAGCGTCAGCTTCTGGTGCTGGAGGAAATGCTGGAGCAGGAATACATTACCCAGGCGCAGTATGACGAAGCGGTGGCGCAGGAGATGGTATTTACCAGCAAGGATCCCAATTCGGATGTTTTTACCTGTACCAACTGCGGTTTTTCCAGTAGTATTACAAGTTTTACCAAGGAAGGGGAGGGCAATACCTATGTCTGCCCCATCTGCGGCGAGTATATGGAATTTGAGGTGGAAGAGGAAAATCCTTACTATTCTTATTATGTGGATGCGGTGCTGGCGGATGTTGCCAGAGATTTGCAGGAAAAAACCGGATATTCTTACAGCGTTTGTATGCAGATGATTAAAACCGGCGGCTACCATATCTATGCCAATATCGATATGGAGGTGCAAAAGCAGGTGGATCAGATTTATACGGATCTGGAAGCCTTGCCAACTACCGCCAGCAACCAGCAATTACAGTCTTCTATCGTCATTGTAGATAACGAAACCGGCGACTTGGTGGCGTTGGCCGGCGGTGTTGGCAGAAAGGAAACCTATCTGGGCTATAACCGCGCCACACAAGCGCGTTTACAGCCTGGTTCCTCGTTGAAGCCATTGACAGTTTATAGTCCAGCGCTGGAGCTTGGGCGAATCAATCCCGGTACGCCAATGTTTGACGGTCCTTTGTACGATCGCTATCCGCTGAATGAATCCAGAACTTACTCTGGTATGACTACGGTACTGAACGGCGTGGCGCAGTCTCTCAATACCATTGCGGTGCGGACGCTGGACAATATTGGATCGGACTACAGCTTCGATTTTGCGAAAAACAGATTTGGTCTTTCCACCTTAGAAGAAGGGGTGGAAGTTCGAGATGAAATTATGGACGACAAAGGTTATTCCTCTCTGGGTATGGGGCAGCTTACCTTTGGCGTAACGGTGCGGGATATGACGGCTGCCTACGCTACCTTTGCCAACAACGGCGTGTGGCGCGAGCCGCGCACTTACTCGATTGTCTATGACGGCGACGGCAATGTGGTGCTGGATAACACCCAGGAGAGCCGGGAAATTCTCAGCCCCGATACCGTCTTGTATATGAATTATATGCTTCAGTATGCTGTTGATATGGGTACGGGCACCCCAGCCAGACTTTCCGGTATGAATGCCGCCGGCAAAACCGGTACTTCCAACAACAACTGCGATCGCTGGTTCGCAGGCTATACGCCGTATTACACGGCGGTTGTCTGGTGCGGCTACGATTTGCCGGAGCAGGTGGTTTTGACTGGTGTGAAAACCAATCCCGCCTCCAGACTGTGGAAGGCGGTCATGGGTCCCCTTCATGAAGGACTGGAAAACCGGTCGCTGTTCGACGGATCCCGGCTGACTACCGCTACCATTTGTTCGGAGTCTGGTCTTTTGGCTACGGACGCCTGCAAAAAAGACCCCAGAGGTGATTGCTGCATTACAGTCAGGATGCTACCCAAGCACGTGCCCTCCGGCAGATGCGACCAGCATGTGATGGTGGCATTTTGTACGGAAGGCCACGGTGTGGCCAACGAATTCTGCAAGCTGGCGGGAACCGCTGAGGAAGTGGGTCTTGTGAAATTTACGGAAAAGCAGTTTGCGATGTATCGAAACGCTGGCGTGGATGTGGAAGAAGCCGCTTATACAGATGAAAAGTGCAAGCTTCACAGTATTACCTCTTGGCTGCCTACTGATCCGACGCTTCCCACGAACCCCACCACAGATCCGACTGGAGGCGGCTAAAGTATGATATGGATGTCTAACAAATGGAAAGATTATGAGGTGCTGGACGCAACAGACGGAGAGCGCTTAGAGCGTTGGGGCAAATATTATCTGGTGCGCCCGGATCCCCAGGTGATCTGGAGCACGCCCCACAGCGCCCCGGAATGGAAGCGGTATGACGCAAGATACCTGCGCTCCAACACCGGCGGCGGTCATTGGAGCGAGCACCATCTGCCGGAGCGCTGGCAGATTTCCTATGGGGATTATTTAACCTTTCATGTAAAACCCATGAATTTCAAACACACGGGTGTTTTTCCAGAGCAGGCCGCCAACTGGGATTTTATCCGGGAAAAGGTGGCGAACGCCGGAAGGCCGGTGCGTGTTTTAAATCTCTTTGCCTATTCCGGCGGGGCGACGCTGGCCGCCGCCGCTGGCGGCGCGGAGGTCTGGCACGTGGATGCGGCAAAGGGGATGGTAGCCTGGGCGAAGGAAAACGCCGTGGCTTCCGGTCTTGCCGACCGGCCCATTCACTGGATTGTGGACGACTGCGGGAAGTTTATCCAGCGGGAAATCCGCCGGGGGCGCAAGTACGACGGGATTATTATGGATCCGCCCAGCTATGGCCGGGGACCTTCCGGGGAAATCTGGAAAATGGAAACCAGTTTTTATCCCTTTTTGCAGTTGGCATTGAAGATTTTATCCGATCATCCCCTGTTTGTGATTATCAATTCCTATACCACGGGGCTGGCTCCGTCGGCGGTGGGATATGTTGCGGATACTGTATTTGGCGCGGCTTATGGTGGCAAGACCCAGTGCGGCGAATTGGGACTGCCGGTGCGTGAAAGCGGGCTGATGCTGCCCTGTGGCGCCACTGGCCGTTGGACCCCGGAGGGCGGAAAGGACTGATTTTTTGAGCGAAGCAATATGCGTGCGGGATTTGGCCTATGCTTATGCCGCATCGGAAAACGAAGAAACCGTGCCGGTTTTTCATGATTTGGAGCTTTCTATAGAAGAAGGCAGCTTTGTGGCGATCTTAGGGCGCAACGGCTGCGGAAAATCTACTTTGGCCAAACATTTTAACGCGATTTTGCTGCCAAACGGCGGCAGTGTCAGCGTATTTGGCAAGACTACAGACAAGGAAGAAAATTTAATTCCCATTCGCCGGACGGTGGGTATGGTGTTTCAGAACCCGGACAACCAAATTGTCGCCAATGTGGTGGAGGAGGACGTGGCCTTTGCACCGGAAAATCTGGGCGTGCCTACGGCGGAAATCCGCCGGCGGGTAGACGCCGCTTTGCGGCAGGTTGGGATGTACGAATACCGGGAGCACGCGCCCCATTTGCTGTCCGGCGGACAGAAGCAGCGGGTCGCCATTGCGGGCGTCATCGCCATGCGTCCCCAATGCATTGTGCTGGACGAACCCACGGCCATGCTGGATCCCAAGGGCAGGCGGGAGGTCATGGAAATCGTTTCCCGGCTGAACCGGGAAAGCAGCATTACAGTCGTACTCATTACCCACCATATGGATGAGGCGGCATTGGCCGACCGGGTGATTGTGCTGCATCACGGAGAGGTCGCGGCGGATGGCGCGCCCAAAAAAGTTTTTTCTCAGGTGGAAATGCTGCACAGCCTGGGGCTGGTCGCCCCTGAGACGGTGGAGCTTTGCTGGGCGCTGCGAAAGGCTGGCTTTGATTTGCCGCTGGACGTGCTGGATGTTGAAAATTGTGCGCAGGCACTTTACAAGGCGGTAAAGGCTTGACGCGAAAGAACCGGAGGAGCAATATTGGAACCAATTTTGCAGGTGAGAGACCTCTCACATATTTACAGTGCGGGAACGCCTTTTGAGCATACCGCCATGGAACATATTTCTTTTTCGCTGCATCGTGGGGAATTTGTCGGAGTGATCGGTCACACCGGCTCTGGAAAGTCTACCCTGATCCAGCATCTTAACGGCCTGTTGCAGCCAACCGCCGGCGAAGTTTTATTTGACGGACGGGATATTTGGAGCGATAAGGGGTTTACAAGACAAATTCGTTTTAAAGTGGGTCTGGTGTTCCAATATCCGGAATACCAGCTTTTTGAGGAGACTGTTTATAAAGATATTGCCTTTGGTCCTAAAAATATGGGGCTGGAGGAAAAGGAAATTGACCGCCGGGTACGGGAAGCCGCCCGGTTTGTGGGAATTGACGACAAAAGCCTGGAAAAATCGCCATTTGATCTTTCCGGCGGACAAAAGCGCCGGGTGGCTATCGCTGGGGTGATCGCGATGGAGCCGGATGTGCTGATTCTGGACGAACCTACCGCCGGGCTGGATCCGGAAGGCCGGGACGGCATTTTGGAAAATATCCGCAGCTATCAGCAGGCGAAAAACGCTACTATTATGATGGTCAGCCACTCCATGGAGGAAGTTGCCCGGCTGACAGACCGGCTTTTGGTGATGAATCATGGGCAAGTTGCTATGGATGGTTCGCCAAGAGAGGTTTTTCAGCAATCCCAGGCGCTTTTGGATATGGGGTTGGATATTCCTGTCGTTACCAGAGTGTTCTTGCGACTCCACGAGCTGGGGCCTTCTGTGGATACTTCCGTTTATTCAGTAGAGCAGGCGGTCGCTGCCCTGAAGATTTGGAAGGGAGGCGTTCCCTATGCTTAAAGATATTACCTTGGGGCAGTATTTTCCCGGCACGTCCATCATTCACCGGCTGGATCCCCGCACAAAGCTTTTGTCCCTAATTTTGTACATTGTCGCCTTGTTTACGGCAAAGGGATGGATTGCTTACGGCTTGATGCTTGTGTTTCTGGTAACGGTGATAGCCGTTTCCACCATTCGCCCCAAGGCGATTTTCCGGGGACTGAAGCCCATTGTCATTATTGTGGTCTTTACCGCTGTGCTGAACCTGTTTTTAACAGACGGCGAAACGGTGCTGGCGTCCTTCTGGTGGTTTACCATTACGAAGGAGGGGCTGATTCAGGCGATTTATATGGTGTCTAGAATCATTATGCTCATTGTGGGAACCTTCCTTTTGACCTATACCACCTCGCCCATTGCCCTGACGGACGGTCTGGAATCTTTGTTGAATCCTCTGAAGACGCTGCATTTTCCAGTGCATGAAATGTCCATGATGATGTGCATCGCCCTGCGCTTTATTCCCACGCTGATTGAAGAGACAGACAAAATTATGGCGGCGCAAAAGGCCAGAGGCGCGGATTTTTCCTCCGGCAGTCTGATTCAGCGTGCGAAAGCGCTGGTGCCGATTCTGGTGCCGCTGTTTATCAGCGCGTTTCGCCGGGCGGACGAGCTGGCTACCGCCATGGAATGTCGCTGCTATCAGGGCGGCGAAGGCCGTACCAAGCTGAAGATACTCAAATTCGCGGCGCGGGACTATATTGCGCTGGCAATTGGCGCAGGGCTGGTGGCGGCGATGATTTTGCTGAAGGCGTTTGGACTGTAAGGAGGCTTTTATGCGCAACATTGCTCTGGAGCTGACCTATTTGGGAACGGCGTATCATGGCTGGCAGGTGCAGAAAAATCTGCCCACAGTGGCGCAGACTTTGGAGGAAGCGGCGCAGGCAGTGGTAGGGCACAAGGTGCACATGACTGGCTGCGGCAGAACCGACGCAGGGGTGCACGCCAAGCATTATATTGCAAATTTCCGCACGACCTCCACCATTCCCTGCGCGCGGCTTCCCTATGCCCTGAACACCAAGCTGCCGCCGGATATTGTGGTGAACGCCGCCATGGACGTGCATGAGGATTTTAATGCCATCGGCTCCTGTGTACGGAAGGAATACACCTACTGCATTTACAATTCCAACATCCGCGACCCGTTTTACGTAAATCGGGCGTGGTTTTATCCCAAGCATCTGGACGAAAGTATTATGGCCACCGCCGCACGGCAGTTTGTGGGCACCCATGATTTTGCGGCGGTGCGCTCGGTAGGAACCGACGTAAAATCCACGGTTCGTACCGTATACTATTATGAGGTGGAGCGCAGAGAGCGGATGATTACGCTGCGGGTCTGCGCCAACGGTTTTTTGTACAACATGGCAAGAGCTATGGCGGGAACGGTGGTCTATGCGGCGGAAGGGAAGTTTCCTCCGGAGGAAATTGGAAAAATCTTAGCCCAGGGCAATCGGACTGCTGCCGGACCTACGGTGCCTGCCGGTGGGCTGTATATGACGAAACTTTGGTACGATGATGGAAAGGCGGCCTTTGAAGTTGGGTGATTTGGATAAAAGCGTTGCGCAGCAGGGAAAGGTAATTCCTTTTCGCAGCCGCCGCCGGGAGCGAAGGCTTTTGATTGTTTTTTTGGCGTTGCTGGCGGTGGTTGCGGTTGGGGCGCTGCTGCTGGCAGGAGGCGGCAAAAATTATGATGCGCTGCGCCGGGCTGTTTCCTACCGGGAGGAGACCCGCGTCCAACTGGAAAGCAGCGGCGAACGGATAGCGAAAAGCTATTGCGGGGGTCTTGCTGTTTTGGATGGCGCGGGACTTGGCATTTATGATAAATCCGGCGCGCTTTTGAATCTGACGGCAACGCCTATGGAAACTCCGGCCTTGCGAACAGCGGGCAAGTATGCGTTGTCATTTGACGCAGGCGGGAAAACCCTGGAGCTTTATCAAAGCGGCAAGGGCGTCCAGCTTTCTCTGGAAGCGGAAGGAAGCGTATTTGATGCGGATGTGTCGGAAGGCGGGTACATGGCCTATGTCTGCGCAGGAGGTAACGCAAAGGCGATGCTTCACGTTTACAATTCCTCTTTTGAACTGAGCTATACCGTTTATTCCGCCACCCGGCATTTGACCGGCTGCGCGGTTTCCAGCGGCGGTCATTATGCGGCCGCTGTGGGATTGGGGCAAAAGGATCACGTGTTTGACAGTACGGCGATTGTATATGCAACCAACAAAAAAGACCCGATTGCTGAGGTTTCCCTTGGGAATCAACTGATTTACGATATTTATTTCATGGATAACAAGACCCTGTGCGCCATTGGGCAAAGCAGCGCGGTGTTTTTTGACGTATCCGGCAGGATGCTCGGAACGTACCAGTATGCTTCGCTCTTGGATTACGACGTATGCGCCGGCGCGGTGGTTTTGGAGCTGGGCGCAGCCCAGGGCGGCAGCGCCGATGTGGTGACAGTGGGAAGCGCAGGGCAGGAGCTTGGCAGAATTTCCGTAACAGGGGCTGTGTATGGTATTTCCGCCAGCGGAAAATATACGGCGGTTCTTACAGACAGCGGCCTGTTCCTTTATGATAAAAAGCTTGCTCTTTGGAGCCAGACCCAGGAAACCGCCGGCGCATCTGGTCTCGCCATGTGCGAGGACGGCTCTGTATTCTTGCTTGCCGGGCAGGTAGCCTGGCGGTATCTACCTTAAAAACGAAATTCCTTTTCTGAAAGGAGCCAAACAATGCAACCAAAATTATGCACAAAATGTAAGAAAAATGTCGCCGTTGTCTTTATTACGAAGGTGGAAAACGGCGTGACTTTAAACGAGGGCTACTGTATTAAATGCGCCAGAAGTCTGGGGATCCCCCAAATCAACGACGCGGTGAAGCAAATGGGGCTTTCGGAAGAAGACTTGGATTTGCTCAGCGGCGAAATGACGGATATGTTCGTCCCCGGCGAAGAAGGGGACGAGGATGAAATTGAAAGCCAGACCGCGACGTTCCCCCTTTTGAATCAGCTTTTTGGCAGTATGCCGAAAAATGACGGCGGCAAGCGAAACCTGCCGGAAAAGCAGGAACCCCGGGCAAATGGAAAAGAAAACGAGCAGCCCAAACCCAAAAGTAAAAAGCACAAATTTCTGGATACCTATTGTCTGAATCTCACGGATCGCGCCAGAAACGGCAAGCTGGATCAGATGATTGGCCGGGATGTGGAAATTGAGCGGGTGGTGCAAATTCTGAACCGCCGCCAAAAAAACAATCCCTGTCTTATTGGCGAACCGGGCGTGGGCAAAACGGCCATAGCCGAAGGACTTGCCCAGCGGATTGCTTCTGGAAACGTACCCTACAAGCTCCGGGATAAAGAGGTGCATCTGCTGGATATGACGGCCATGGTGGCTGGCACCCAGTTTCGTGGGCAGTTTGAGAGCCGTATGAAAAGCCTCATGGGAGAAATCAAAGCCTGCGGCAATATCATTCTCGTCATTGACGAGGTGCACAATCTGGTGGGTGCGGGGGACGCGGAAGGCTCCATGAACGCCGCGAATATCCTCAAGCCCGCCCTGTCGCGGGGGGAGGTGCAGGTCATCGGCGCAACGACCTTCAAGGAGTACCGCAAGTATATTGAAAAGGATTCCGCTTTGGAGCGCCGGTTCCAGCCGGTGACGGTGGCAGAGCCGACCATAGAAGAAGCGGTGGAAATCATGCGCGGCGTGGCGCATTACTACGAGCAGTACCATGGGGTGCATATTTCCCCGGAAATTGCCCGGCAGACGGTTGTGCTGTCCGAGCGGTATATTACGGATCGATTTTTGCCGGATAAGGCCATTGACCTGCTGGATGAGGCCTGCTCCGACGTAAATTTGCGGTGCCGGGAAATCTCCCAGATGGCGGAGCTGCAAAAAGAACGGGACGACTATGAGCTGGAACTGCGGATGCTCACGGAGGATACGGAAAACGAGCACTACGAACGCCTTGCGACGATTCGCAGCCGCTTGTGCCAGATTGCGCCGGAAATTGAGCGGCTGGAGCAGTTGCCGCCGCCGGAGGTTACGCTGGAAAACCTGGCGCGGGTGATTGAGCTTTGGACAAAGATTCCCGCCAGCAAAATCAAAGCGCAGGAATTCGAGCAACTGAAAACCCTGGAGTCCCGGCTCAAGAGAAGAATCGTGGGGCAAGACGAGGCAGTGGAAGCGGTAAGCCGGGCCATTCGCCGCAGCCGGGTGGGGGTCAGCCCCAAAAAGCGGCCGGTTTCCTTTATTTTTGTAGGTCCCACCGGCGTGGGCAAAACGGAGCTTGTCAAGTGCCTGGCAGATGAATTGTTTGACTCCGTGGAATCCCTAATCCGGCTGGATATGTCGGAGTATATGGAAAAGCACACGGTTTCCAAGCTCATCGGTTCGCCTCCCGGTTATGTGGGCTACGACGAAGCCGGGCAGCTTACGGAAAAAATTCGCCGCAAGCCCTACAGTGTCATTCTCTTTGACGAAATTGAAAAGGCGCATCCCGACGTCTTAAATATTTTGTTGCAGGTGCTGGACGACGGACGCATTACAGACGCACAGGGCAGACAGGTGAATTTTGAAAACACCATTATTGTTATGACCTCCAACGCCGGTTCGGAGCGGAAAGGCGGCGCGGTTGGTTTTGGCCGGACTGCCACGGAGCAGCAAAAAGACAGCGCCATGAAAGCGCTGTCCGAGTTCCTGCGGCCTGAATTTTTGAACCGCGTGGATGAAGTCATTTGCTTTAACCGCTTGACGGAGGAGAACTTCCAGTCTATTACGGTAATTATGCTGAAGGAATTGGAAGAAGCTCTGGCGGAGCGAGGGCTGGCATTTGCGTGGGAAGAGGGCGTTGGCGCTTACCTCACGAAAAAGGCGTATTCTATCACCTACGGCGCACGAAATCTGCGCCGGTGCATCCAGCGGGAGATTGAGGATCCGGTGGCGGAAGCCATTATTGACAGCTTTGAGAGTCCCATTTCCAAAGTGCTGGTGAAGGCGGGAGCAGAAAAGCTGGAAATTACAACAGAATAAAACAGTTTGCCCACGAAAGCTTCCGCTTTCGTGGGCGCGCATAAAGCAGGAGAAGAAAATGGAGCAAAAAGAATTGGCAATGACCTTTTTTGCCAGGAATCCGGCGTTGTATGTGCATATGTCGGAGCTTTTGCGGCTGGACCGGGGAGAATTGCTGGCCTGCCGGGAAAACGGCGTTTTGATGGCGCGAGGGTCGCTGTGTCTTATGGGGGCGGCTTCCGCCGCTGACGTTGCCGAACTTCTGAGCGGGATTCCTGATACCATGGAGGAACTGGTGGTATGTGGCAGAGCGGCTGCGGATGCTGCAAGGGAATGGCTTGACTCAGAGGAAACCTGCGAGTGCTGGCAGGCGGTTTATTTGAGACAAGAAAAACTGCCGGTTTGCGGCGATATCCGACAACTTGACGGCAGGTATTTTCATGCGGTTTTGGAGGGCTACAGCCTGTTTCAGGATGAAGCGTACGTTGCCGACCGGCTGAAAGCCGGGGTGATGTACGGGATTTTTGTGGAAGGGAATCTGGCGGGGTTTATTGGCGAGCACGACGAAGGCTCTATGGGAATGCTGGAGGTGTTTCCGGCGTATCGCCGCCAGGGGCTTGGATTGGCCTTGGAAAGCTTTCAAATTAACCGCATTTTGGAGGAAGGGCGCATGCCATATGATCAGGTGATTTTGGGCAATGAAAAATCCTTGAGTCTGCAAAAGAAGCTGGGCATGACAATTACAAAAGATACCGTGACTTGGCTGAAAAGAAAATAAAAACACGCGCCCCAAAAGTAAATGCTTTTGGGGCGTACGCTATGGTTATTTGTTATAGGGAAGCTGATCCAGAATTTCCTGCCAGGAAGCGTCCTCGTCTGTGGGCAGGGGGATGACGTCCTGCACAGTCAGGCCGTTTTTGCGGTCGGCGTGGAACCAGAGCAGATGGCCGGAGCCGTCGGCGCCGACCTCCATGCCGAGCAGATAAATAGAAGCTCTAGGACTTTTGACCGCCGCGCTTTCATTTAATGCCCGAAATTCTTCCACGCTGTTTACGATACCAGGGTATTTCTCCAGAAATTCACCGTAGTGTATGCTTTCGAAAGTCCTGTCATGCGCGCCGCCCAAAAGAAATTCAAACATGGTGATTGTACTAATCATTTCGTCATAGGCGTCGCCCATGCGGATTTTTTCCTGATGCATCCGCTCCAGCCTCATGCCGCCCCAAAAGGTCAGGCACAGCGCCAGAATCAGTAAAAGCGCGGCAATGGCTTTTCCTTTGTTGCTGTAAAAGTACATAATTCTGCCCTCCTGTGATGGAAGCTTTGTACAAGCTACTTGACGTGTTGAAATTCGAGCTTTTCCGCGACTTCTTCTAAAGTTAGCTGCATATCTGCCGGCACGGGAATGACATTTTGAATAAACATACCGTCTTGGTTTTCTCCAAACTCCACAATGTACATGGAACCGGTGCGATTTACACAGAGAGCCAGAAAATGGTACTGCCTGCCGCTGCCATTGTTTACAATACTGTGCAGCGACGAGTATTCTTTTTCACTGTTCAGCAGACCCGGATACTGCTGTGTGAATGTGTCAAAATCTTGCGTTCCTACAGAAAGATTAAACCATTGCACAGCGCTAATTAGCTCACTATGAACATTCGTTGGTTTATATTTGCTGCCTAAACGCAATCCGACTATAAATGTAATACACAGTGCCAGAACCGATAAAAGCGCGGCAATGGCTTTTCCTTTGTTGCTGTAAAAATACATGGTATACCCCCAAATATCTTAATAGATCGCACCGGGGAAGGAAGGCATTGGTAAACTGCGCCTCATACTCTTTGTTTTATCATGATTGTAGAATGTGATAGAATTAACATAGGAGCAGCTATTAGCGGAAGAATCATTGTAGCGAATAATCGCATCGGTAAATGGCGCAAACACGCTGGAAGTAATGGTAATTGCTTTTTTGGGGGAAACCGGCTCGTGATACGGTTTGCCATTATCAAAACCGGCAAAAGTTATAGTATAATCTAAAGATAAAGAACTGGAGACATAACAAAGTAGTTCCTGACTACTGGCATTATTGGCTTCTTTTACATAAGTAAAGCATATGGTGGAAGTGGAATTAAAGCCTACTTCCTGCGATTCATTTGTAACAGTTTCGCTATTTGTGAACAAAAGCTCATATGGCGTCCAGGAAATTACTTTGATTTGCCCTATAAACTTTTGCGCATAAATGCTTCCCAACTCTTTCATTTTGTTAATGACGACTTGCTGGTTTGAATATAGGTATCTTGTGGGCTGATGTATGCCGAGGCAGGAACTTGCATTAAGTCCTTGCGCATAAACGTGTTGGACAGAGTATTTTTTATTGTTATATATATGCGTATACTGTGTGCTGTACCATCTAACTGAACTGGTGCTGCTGGGCACAGTTGCTTGGGGAGATACATCACCGCCGGTTAGTTGCTGGATTTCCGCGTCATTCAGTTGGACAACGCCTAAATCTGCAAGCTGCTGCTCCAATTCTGCTTCGATAGTGCAATACATAGCTTCTGATTGCATTTTTGCGGATTGTGGAGCGAATTGCG
Source organism: uncultured Oscillospiraceae bacterium (assembly GCA_910589155.1). Lineage (GTDB taxonomy): Bacteria > Bacillota > Clostridia > Oscillospirales > Oscillospiraceae > Faecousia. The sequence goes on from CAJURY010000001.1 coordinate 87,440, forward strand.
TTTCGGTGTTCATTTTTGCCGCGCGAATTTCGCCTAATTGATTCAAAATGTTGTTCACTTTTTCATTATTTTCGATATTAGACTGGTTTGTAAGTTCTGCGATTGTTGCGGAATCGCTTTGCAAAGCGATTGCAGGAAGAGAACAGGACACTGCCGCCAAAGCAAGGACGAGACATACGCTTAAAATCTGCGAAATGTTTTCATAATAATAACTCCTTTTCTCAATTTACACCAAATACGAACTTACGGATACAGCGTTATTCTGAAAACCACCCCAATTTGGAATAGCAATCAATCTGCTATTCCTATTTTATGGAATTGCTCCATGTCAATATTATACCTTGATTATCAGTTGTGTCAAGTGATAATTGTATAAAAATGTTAAAAATGGAAGAATATACAAATTAAATATAGATAATCTGTACAACATAGACATAGACTGCGCCATTGGATGCGTTTAAATGTGCGGCGTTTCTAATGCAAAATCCCCGCGCATGGAACGCATCCATAGCGCGGGGATTTTTTTACTGGGCGATTGCTTCCGGAGCAGAAACCGGCGATTCTAGGGAAAATTGCTTCTCCAGCTTTTTCATAATATGGCTATAAAAGGGAATCAGGAAAATATCCGCCGCAATCCACGCTGCCGGATTGGAAAAGCACACGGCGGTGAAACCGAACATGGGAACGATAACAAAGCCCATGATGCATCTTGCGGCCATTTCAAACACGCCCGCAAAAACGGCGGCTTTGGAAAAGCCCAAACCCTGAATGGTGAAGCGGTAGACGTAAATGAGAATCAGCGGGATGTACAGCGCGCTGTTTACCAGCAGGAACTGCTTGGCGTTTTCCAGAACCTGGGCTGTGATGGCCGGTTCGCTTTGATCCAGGAACAAGCTGGCAATTTGCCCGCCGAACAGATACAGCACAATAAACGCGAAAATGGAATAAACCGTGCCGATAATGGTACAGACCTTTCGCCCTTCCTGCACCCGATCCAGCCGCCTTGCGCCGATATTTTGCCCGGTGTAGGTTGCTACGGTTGCGCCCAGTGCGTCCATAGGGCAGCAGAGAAGCTGACTGACCTTGCTGCCGGTGGTGACGGACGCGACGTACACGGTGCCAAGACCGTTTACAACCGTTTGCATCACTATGCTGCCAATGGCGGTGATGGAGTATTGCAGCCCCATGGGAATGCCAACAGAACAAAGCTGCTTCATATAGTGGGCGTTGGGGCGGGTTTCCTCCCGGCTCATTTTCAAAATGTCAAATTTCTTCCGCATATAGATAAAGCAGCAGACGCCGGATACGCCCTGAGAAATGACGGTGGCCCAGGCGGGACCCGCAACGCCCATATGCAGCGCCTGTACGGAAACAATATCCAATACAATATTCATTGCGGAGGACAGCAGCAGGAAATACAGCGGGGAACGGGAATCACCCAAAGAACGGATGATACCGGATAGGACGTTGTACAAAACAATAGCGGGAATGCCCAGGAAAATGACGAAAATATAGGAATAGGCTTCCTGAAAAAATTCGTCTTTGGTATTCATCAGCATTAGAATTTCCTTGCAGGGCAGGCAGGTGGCCAGGGTAATGACAATAGAAAAACCAATGGACAAATAGGCGGTGTTGGCTACGAATTTGCGCAGACTGACGAAATCTTTCTGGCCGAATTTCTGGGCGATGGGAATGGCGAAGCCGGTGCACACGCCGGAGCAAAAGCCCAGCACCAGAAAGTTAATGGAGCCGGTGGAGCCAACGCCCGCCAAAGCGTTGACGCCCAGATACTTGCCTACCACGATGGTATCCACCATATTATAGAATTGCTGGAAGATCAGACCGCACATCAGCGGCAGCATGAAGTTCAATATGTGCTTCCAAGCGGAACCGGTGGTCATGTCCTTTGTCAGTGTCTTTTTCATCAGAGTTCCCTCAATCGCTTTCTTATTTGAAATAAAAGTTTACTGAGTTTTGCGCTTGATTTCAAGATGGAAAAGCCACCAATTTTTCGGCAATAAGCGTAAAAAGATATGGCACAATGCCAGAAAAACCAAAACAGTTTTTGTAAAATAGTTACAAAAAACTCTGGTATCAAAAAATTGATACCAGAGTAACTTTCTAATTTTCAACATAGCCAGCGGGGTTTTTGCTTTGCCAGTTCCAACTGTCCCGGCACATATCCTCCAGATTTTTTTCCGCCTTCCAGTTTAATATGGCGGCGCTTTTGGCAGGGGCGGCGTAGCACATGGCAATGTCGCCGGGGCGGCGGGGAGCAATTTGATAGGGAATGGATCTGCCTGTGGCCTTTTCAAAGGCTTTTACCATATCCAGCACGCTGTACCCACAGCCGGTACCCAAATTGAATGTTTCCGTTCCCGTATGCCCGGCGGCGAATTTCACAGCGGCCACATGGCCTTTCGCCAAGTCTACTACATGGATATAGTCCCGCACGCCGGTGCCATCCGGGGTATCGTAATCATTGCCGAAAACAGACAGCTTTTCCCGGCGGCCGATGGCGACCTGGGTTATATAGGGCATGAGATTGTTGGGGATTCCTTTGGGATCCTCTCCGATTTTGCCGCTTTCATGGGCGCCTACGGGATTAAAATACCGCAGCAGCGTCACAGACCACGCGGGGTCTGCGTGGGCAAGGTCAGATAAAATTTGCTCGGTCATATATTTGGTCCAGCCGTAGGGATTGGTACAGTTTCCTGTTTTGGAGGTTTCCCGCAAGGGCATTTCATTGTCCGCCGTATAGACGGTGGCGGAAGAAGAAAAAATGATCATTTTTACGTTTGTTTCCGCCATCACTTTTGTAAGGACAAGGGTAGCGTTTAAATTATTGTCATAGTACGCCCAGGGCTTGGCTACGGATTCTCCTACCGCTTTCAGCCCCGCGAAGTGTATCACACAGGAAATGTTGTTTTCCGCGAAAATTTTCCGAAGCAACGCCTCGTCCCGCACGTCTCCTTCATAAAAACGGAGTTTTTTGCCAGTGAGTTCTTCCACACGCCGCAAAGCAATGGGGGAAGCGTTTACCAGATTGTCAATCACAACAACTTCATAGCCGCTCGCTAAAAGCTCCACGCAGGTATGAGAACCGATGTATCCCGCGCCGCCCGTTACCAAAATACACATAAAAACGATCTCCTATTTTTTGGTCTGGAACTATTATAGGTCTCATTGCCGAAAAAAGCAACAAGAAAAACAAAAGCAGTCCGCCAGATGGGTTTCTGCTTGCTATTTTGTACTGGATTGGCTATAATAATTCAGTCATCAAACATATAGGCGGGATTGCTATGCAGGAAAAAAAGAAAATCCTTTTAATTACCACTGGTGGAACCATTGCGTCTGTTTTGGGCGGGGAGGGTCTGGAACCTCACCGCAGCGGCGTGATGGAGCGGGAGCTTCAGCAGCTCAGAACATATTATGACATTGAAATCAACGACTTAATGTGCCTGGATTCCTCCAACATCCAGCCGGAGGAATGGGTATCCATTTCCCAGGCGATTTTTGAAGCGAGAGGGCAATGCGACGGTATTGTGGTGTCCCATGGGACGGACACCATGGCTTATACCGCGTCCATGGCGACGTTTATGCTGCCGAATATCGACTTGCCGGTGGTTTTTACCGGTTCGCAGCTTCCCCTGTCCGCTTATTTGTCCGACGCGCCGGACAACCTGCGCACGGCTTTTGCCATGGCGGCTTCCGGGCGGCCGGGGGTATTTGTAGCGTTCAACCGGCGGGTGATGCTGGGCTGCCGGGTCTCCAAGGTGCGCGCTGCCGGGCTTGCCGCCTTTGAAAGCATCAACAGCCATGACGCGGGGCAGGTCACGTCTTTCGGCCTGGAATTAAACGAAAAGGTACTTTTAAAACCCAAGGCGTCCGCAGCGTTCTGCCCGGAACTGGATCGGAAAGTATTTCTGCTGAAGCTGACCCCAGGGCTTGACCCCGGCATTTTTGACGTGCTGGTGGGCATGGGCTATCGGGGCATTGTCATTGAAGCTTTTGGCGTGGGCGGTATTCACTTTATGCACCGGGATTTGTCCCACAGCATCCATTTGGCTGTTGCCAGAGGACTCAGCATTGTGGTTTGCACCCAGTGCCTTTATGACAGCAGCAATCTGCACATTTATCAGGTGGGCAAAAAGCTTTTGGATGGAGGCGTGATTCAAGGGTATGATATGACCACGGAAGCGGCGCTGACAAAGCTCATGTGGGCGCTGGGACAGGGTATGACCCCTTCGGAGGTGGAGGCGGTCTTTGCCAGAAGCTTAGCGGGAGAAGTGATGATTCCGCAATTTGAAACGGAGTAAAGGAGAGCGCCTATGGATCCAATTTATGTAACTGGTCACAGAAACCCGGATACGGATTCGATTGTATCGGCAATGGCCTATGCCGCCTTGCGCAACGCTCTGGGCGACCGGGAATACCGGGCGGCGCGACTGGGGCAAATCAGCGACGAGACCCATTTGGTTTTAGACCGGTTCGGGTTTCAGCCCCCGGTGTATATCAACGCCATGTATACCCAGGTGCGGGACTTGGAGTACGATACGCCCCCTGCGCTGGGAGCCGCCGCCACCGTGAGCCGGGCATGGGGGGTGCTGCGGGAAAACAGAAATTTGCCCGCGCTGCCCGTCGCCAATGAGAACGGCACCTTATATGGGATGCTGATGCCGGAGGATATTGCGGCCTATGATATGCAGACCATTTACGCCCCCCGGCTGGACAGCGTGCCGGTGTTTAATTTGCTCAGCGTTCTGGAAGGCAAGATTTTAAACGACGGCGAGGACGGCGTGGATCAGATCAGCGGCGAGGTGGTGATTGCCTTGCCCCAAAGCCGGCAGGGCTTGCTGTTTTCTCAGACGGATTCTGTCGTCATCTGCGGCCATCAGCCGGATCTCATTCGACGGGCGCTGGAGCTGAATGTCAACTGTCTGATTTTATGCCAGACGGAAATGCCGGAAGAACTGCGGAATTTGGAAACGAAAACCTGCATCATTTCCACCCCCTGCGATGCTTACCGGGCGGTGCGGCTTGTGTATCACTCCACCCCCATTGGGCGCATTTGCCGGCAGGATAACGTGGTGGCGTTCCATCTGGACGATTTGGTGGACAATGTGCGGGAGGTTGTGCTGCAAGAGCGCGCGCCCTGCTATCCGATTTTAGACAGCGATGAAAAGGTTGTGGGGCTTTTATACCAGAATCATCTTTTGCGCCCAAGGCGTAAGCGTGTGGTTCTGGTGGATCACAATGAAAAGGCGCAGTCTGTGCCAGGGCTGGAAGAAACGGAAATTCTGGAGATCATCGACCACCACCGTCTCGCGGACATTCAGACCACGAATCCCATTTCGGTTCGCAACGAGCCGGTGGGTTCCACTACGACCATTGTGGCGTCCATGTTCCAGGAGCGAGGCTTGATGCCCTCGGAAAAGCTGGCGGGGCTGATGGCGGCGGCGATTGTCTCCGATACAGTAATTTTTAAGTCTCCCACCTGCACGGAAAAGGATCGGCGGATGGCGGCTCGTATGGCAAGGATTGCCAACGAGTCGTTGGAAGAACTGGGCAGAGCGATTTTTTCCGCTTCCTCCGGAGAGGATCGCCCGGTGGGCGATCTGCTCTTTACGGATTTCAAGGAATTTCACATTGCGGGGCATTTTTTTGGCGTGGGTCAGGTTACTTGCGTGGATTCCCCGCGGCTACTCAAGCGCAAGGAAGAATTGCTGGCACTGATGCGAGAGACCATGGAACGCCGGGGCTACAGCATGATTATTTTGATGCTCACCGATGTGCTGCTGGAAGGCACGCAGCTCATTTATCTGGGCGACGAGGATACCATTCGGCACGCCTTCGACGTAGATGTGCGGGAAAATACGGTATTTTTGCCCAAGGTGATGTCCAGAAAAAAGCAGATCATACCTATGCTAACGGCTTTGTGGGGTTAAATTTAAAAAAGTACGGTTTGGGAAATCAAACCGTACTTTTTATTATGAATCGCCAGAATTAATACACCGCTGTGTTTTATAGAGAATAGTCCTCTTTATCATACTTGGAAAAATCGACGGCCTTTGGGTGAACAGGAATCCGCTTCAATGGATCGTACTGGAATTTGCGGCAACCGCCGTCGATGGATACAACGCCTTTTTTGGCGCACAAAAGGGTTTCTTCATCCAGTCTGGCGCTACGGGCACAATATTTGCAGGCGCGGGGCATCTTTTTCCGAAACAACATAACGTATCCTCCCTTGCAGTTCAGCCGTTTCCAATATTATACCGCATCGTCCTGGCTTTTTCCAGCCTTTTTTTGCAAAACAGCACACCAACCGCCCAAAGCTGCCGTACACACTGCCGTCACCACACCCACGGAGCGCAAAAGTCCGGCGTGGCTGCGGGTGGGCGCTTCCATGGCGACGGCGGGGAGGATCTGCGGGCAGAAGGAAAACAGCGCAAGGGTTAGCAATAGTGCAATGGCGCATTGCAGCAGCTTGCCGGGCAAATACCGGCGGCCAGTTAATCCGGATGGGGCGATGACTGCCTGGGTTTGCAGCCACACGCATAGTCCGCCGAAGGTGGTAAAAAGCGTCGCAAACAGGAGACGCAGGGTGGGCTGGGGAATACTGGGCAGCGCGCAGCAGCCGCCGGACAGCTCCAAAAGACCGGTAAAAAGCACCCGCATCCAGGACGGCGTAGCCGCGGGCATCCATTTACAGGCGAAGGCGCTGAGAACGGAAAACAAAATGATGTAAGCGCATACCTGCGACATGGAGCGAATGGAGGCGGAAACGGCGTCCGGCAGGGAAAGGGACGCTGGTTTTCCAGACCCGAAAACGGAAGTGGAACCATCGCTTTTTTGCCGAAGGATCAAGCCGGTAAGTACGGCGGAAAGCAAATGAATACAGTACAGCGCCGCCGCAATCTGCGCGCTGCCCAGTAGTCCTCCCAGCATCCCAAAAAGAAAGGCGGGACCTGCGTTAGAGCAGAAGGCCAGCAGACGTTCTCCTTCCTCTTTTGTAATGCGCCCGGCGGCGTATAGCTCCGCGGCGGTTTTCGCGCCGATGGGATAGCCGCCCAGCATCCCCAAGACCAGCGCGGGGGCGCAGGCCGGGGATAATCCGAACAAAGGCTTCATGACTGGCGCGCACAGACGACTGCATTTGTCGCTGAGGGAGGAAGCGACAAACAGCTTTGACAAGACAAAAAAGGGAAACAGGGAAGGCACCACCGTTTGCAGGCAAATGCGAATCCCTTCCGCCGCCGCTGCCGCGGCGGTCTGGGCGTCCAGAATCAGAATGAAAATAGCGGCGAGCAGAAAAACAGCAAAAAATACGCCGGAATGAGATTTGGTATGGGACATGAAATCACCTCGGAAGAATGTATGCGCTGTGGGCAAGTTTCTTTCCTGCCGCGCATATTCTTTCTTACAAAGCAGGAAAGAAGGGATTGCATGAAGCGTGGCTATCATATGCTGCAATTGCTAACGGAAGCGGCGGATTTGCCCCAGGAGGTACTGCCGGACACGCCCTTGGTGGAACTGACGGACGAACGCCGGGTGCTGGTGGAAAATCATGGAGGGATTACGGAGTTTGAACCGGAGCTGATTCGCGTCCGGGTGCGGTTTGGAACGCTGGCAGTGCATGGAAGATGTCTTTGCATTGCGAAAATGAGCGCAAAGCAGCTTGTGATTACAGGCCGCATTGACGGCGTAACCCTAGAAAGAAAGGGGGCGGCTAAATGAACATAAAAGCGCTGCTTTTTGGTTATGTGACGGCGGAACTGGTAGCCGCCGACCCTGCCGGCGCGCTGAGCGATTACGCGAAGCGGGGCGTTCGCTACTGGAAACCGGTCAATACCGCGCCCTTGACCTTCCGCATCTGTCTTGCCAAAAGTCAATGGCGGCTTCTTCAGAATCTGGCGGAAAGAAGAGGGGATTCGTGTGAGCTTGTAGGCGTTGACGGCCTGCCGCAGAAGCTGAAAGCGCTGAAAAAGCGGAAAACCCTTGCGCTTGGATCGGCGGCGCTGCTGGCTTTTTTGCTCCTTGCGCCTTCCAGAGTATGGTTTGTTAAAGTAGAAGGCAACAGCAAGGTGCCGGAGCAGGAAATTCTGCGGGCAGCTACGGAGTGCGGCGTGTATTTTGGCGCGAAGGCCAAGGACGTACGCAGCGAAAAGGTGAAAAACCAGATGCTCAATCTGGTTTCGGAGCTGGAATGGATGGGGGTTAACTTTTCCGGTGGTGTGGCAACCATTTCCGTACGGGAGCGGATTTTGGAAACAGAAGTGGAAAATCATAAAGAGGCAACCAACGTAATTGCCAGCCGGGCGGGGATTGTCACCTCCATGAGCGTCATCGGCGGCCAGGCGGTCTGCAAGGAAGGGCAGGCGGTTTTGGAAGGGGAATTGCTGGTGACGGGACTGGTGGACTGCAAGACCCATACGCAGGTGACCCACGCCGATGCGGAGATTTATGCCTTGACCCAGCGGGAAATTCAGGCGGTTTATCCCGCCGACTGGACAGAAAAAGTCTATACCGGGCATACAAAACATAAGGTCAGTTTGATTTTTGGAAGAAAAAGAATAAATTTATTTCAAAACAGTGGAATTTTGGATAGCAGTTGTGATAAAATGATAAATGTGTGGACGCTCAAACTGCCGGGAGGCTACTCGCTGCCTCTTCAAGTGGAAACGGTGACGCTCAGGAGCTTCGATGCCGCGGCTCTGGCTGCTGACGAGCAGCAGGCGCAAAGCGTTTTGTGGCAGTTTGCCAGAGACTACACATTAAACGATATGATTGCCGGAGAAATTCTGGGGCAAAGCGGTGAAGTAACCGGAGAAGACGGTGTTTTCTGCCTGGACGCCGCTTTTTCCTGCCGGGAAATGATTGCAAGGCAGCAAAGTCTCCGGCTGGCGGAAAGCGAGGATACAAAAGATGGAGAAAATAATTAATGTGGAGCGTATGGAAGATTTGATTTCCGTTTTTGGCTCCTTAGATGAAAATATCAAAAAAATTGAGCAGAGTCTTTCGGTGCATATCGCCAACCGGGGGACGGAACTGAAGCTTTCCGGGGACGAGGAAAATGTGGACAAAGCAGCCCGGACGCTGGAGGGGCTAATGGCGCTGGCCGCCAGAGGCGAAATGATCGACGAGCAGAAGGTGCGCTACCTCATTAGTCTGGTGCAGTCCGGGAACAACGAGCAGGTGACGCAGATGGCCAAAGACGTGGTGTGCATCACCGCTAAGGGAAAGCCTATCAAGGCAAAAACCCTGGGGCAGCAGCGTTATATGAAGGCGATTGGGAAAAATACCATTACCATCGGCGTTGGCCCCGCCGGTACGGGCAAGACGTATCTTGCGGTAGCGGCGGCGGTGGCGGCCTTCCGGGAGCGGACAGTGAACCGGATTATTCTCACACGGCCTGCGGTGGAAGCAGGGGAGCGGCTGGGCTTTTTGCCCGGCGATCTGCAAAATAAGGTCGATCCCTATTTAAGACCGCTGTACGACGCGCTGTACGATATGCTGGGGCCGGAAACCTTCCAGAAATATCAAGAGCGGGGGAGCATTGAGGTTGCGCCGCTGGCGTATATGCGCGGCCGCACCCTGGACGATAGCTTTATCATTCTGGACGAGGCGCAAAACACCACCAGAGAGCAGATGAAAATGTTTTTGACCCGGCTGGGCTTTGGCTCGAAAATCGTTATTACCGGCGATGTAACCCAGATTGACCTACCGGACGATAAGGTAAGCGGCCTGAAGGACGCGGTGCGGGTGCTGGAAAACATCAATGATATTGCCATCTGCCGCCTGACGGCGGCGGACGTGGTGCGCCACGCTTTGGTGCAGGAAATTATTTCCGCCTATGAGCGCGCCGCGCAAAAGCCGGAGCAGAAAACCTCCGGCAAGGACGGCTGCAAGAGGTACAAAAAATGAAAAACAGGATTCAGATTTCTTACAGCAGCCCGGCGCTGGTGAGTCTGCCTATTACCATGAACATCCGCCGATGCATTGACGCGGCGCTGCAAGCTGAAAAAGTGCCGGTACCCTGCGAGATCAACGTACTGATTACAGATGATCCGGGCATTCGCGCCATCAATCTTGCCAGTCGGCAGGTAGATAGACCTACAGACGTGCTGTCTTTTCCCATGTTTCCTTTCCAGCCGGAAGCGCTGCCAAAAGACTGGACAGAATATCTCGACCCAGCTACGGGGCTTTGCCCTTTGGGGGATATGGCGATTTCTCTGGAGCGCGCCAAAGCGCAGGCCAGGGAATTTGGACACAGCGCCCGGCGAGAGGTGGGATACCTCACCATTCATTCCATGCTCCATTTGCTGGGCTACGACCACCTGGACGAGGGAGAGCAGAAAAAACAAATGCGCCGCCGGGAAGAGGCAATTGCGGCTTCCATTGGCTTAGAGCGTTAATTTCATCACATAAAAGGAGAAAACCATGGATACGAAAGCGGCCATGATTACCATTGCGGGACGACCCAACGTGGGGAAGTCCACCTTAACCAACTATATGGTAGGCGAGAAAATCGCCATTGTTTCCAACAAGCCTCAGACCACCCGAAACCGCATCTGCGGCATTGTGAACCGGGGGAAGACCCAATTTGTTTTTATGGATACCCCGGGCTTTCACCGTCCCAGAACCAAGCTGGGGGACTACATGGTGAATATCACAAGACAGTCGGTTTCCGATGTGGACGCGGTACTGCTTCTGGTAGAGCCGATTGCAAGCATCGGCCCACAGGAGGAAGGCTTGATTGCGCAGATGAAGGCCAATCACGCGCCGGCGGTACTGGTGATCAACAAAATCGACACGGTGGAAAAGGACAAGCTGCTGGCGGTGATCGCCTTATATGCCGAGACGGAAGCCTTTGACGCGATTATTCCCATCAGTGCCAAAACCGGCGAAGGCGTGGAGGAACTCTTGACGCAGTGCGAAGCATACGCCCAGGAAGGTCCGCAGCTTTTCCCGGCGGATATGACCACCGACCAGCCGGAGCGGCAGGTCATGGCGGAGATTATCCGGGAGAAGCTTTTGTGGTGCCTGGAGCGGGAAGTGCCCCACGGCACAGCGGTGGAAATCACCAAATTTTCCGAGCGGGACGATGAAGTGATTGAAATTGACGCGACTATTTACTGCGAAAAGCCCAGCCATAAGGGCATTATTATTGGCAAAAACGGGGCGATGCTGAAAAAAATTTCCACCATGGCCAGAGTAGACTGCGAAAAATTTATGGGGACGAAGGTATACCTGCAAACCTGGGTCAAGGTGAAGGAAAACTGGCGGGACAGCGATTTTCTCATTCGGAATTTCGGCTACCGGCAAGAATAATTTTCCGGGGATACCCAGCGGGTTTCGGTTCATCCTAAATCCAAAAGGAGGGATGTTCCGTGAACGAATTTTTGAACGCCTTTATGGAAACAGGCGCGCCGGAATACTATTTGCTGTACAAGAGTATGGTAAAAAGGAAGGAAGAAGAACGTGTACCTGAAGACGAAGGGGCTGATTTTGCGGGAAACAGCGTACAATGACGCCGACAAGCTGCTGACAGCGCTCACCGAGGACTACGGGAAGATGACTTTGCGGGGGCGGGGCGTGCGGCGGAGCAAAAGCCTCATGAAGCCCGCCTGCCAGCTTCTTGCTTACTCGGAATTTACGCTGTTTGAATATCGCAATCAGACGACCATTCAGGAGGCGCAGTCTTTGCAGCTTTTTCCGGGGCTTCGGGCGGATCTGGAGCTATTGTCACTGGGGTCATACTTTGCCCAGGTGACGGAGGCGGTTTCCCAGGAGGACTGCCCGAACCCGGAACTGCTGTCTCTTATCTTAAACGCGCTGTATGCCCTTTCCACGCTGGGAAAGCCACAGGGGGTTGTAAAAGCGGCTTTTGAACTTCGGCTATCTTGCCTTGCAGGCTACACGCCGGACTTGGCGGGGTGCGCCGTCTGCGGCGCGTCATGGCCGGATCGGTTTGACCTTTCCATGGGTACGCTGGTATGCAGCGGGTGCCGTATGCCGTCGGAGGGCATCCGAATGCCGGTTGCGCCCGGCGTGCTGGACGCCATGCGGTATATCGCGGGATGCGACGGGAAGCGGCTGTTTTCTTTTGTGCTTTCGGCAGAGGCGCTGCGCCAGCTCAACAGCATTACGGAAAGCTATCTGGCGACACAACTGGAGCGAAGCTTTTCGACCTTGGATTTTTACAAGGGGCTGCTGCTTCCCATGGGGGCGAAAGATACATAAGGGCAACCGTCGAAAAATCACTCCTTTTGTCATTGAGAGCCAGTGGGCACACTGGCGTGGCAATCTAAAAAATTTTTCCTTTTCATTTCAAAAAAATGAAACGCTTTTCCAGTAGATTGCCACATAGGCTTCGCCTCCTCGCAATGACCGAGGATTTTTTGACACACTGAGATACACAAGGAACGTTTTAGCATAGTAGGAGAAATACCATGTCAGAATTATACGAAAAATCAACAGCCAAGCTGGAACTGGGAGAGGTTTTGGAAAAGCTTGCGGGCTGCGCGTGCAGCGAGGCTGCAAAAGCGGCTTGCCTGTATCTTCGTCCCAATTCCGATTTGGAAGATGTAAAGGAGCTTTTGGCGCAGACCACCGCCGCCTGCAATCTGGTGGCGGTGAAGGGCACGCCCTCCTTTCAGGATGTGAAGGAGGTAGGCGCCGCGCTGGAGCGGGCGGATCGGGGCGGCAGTCTTTCCACTGTGGAGCTACTGCGTATCGCAGGAGTTTTGCGATGCGCACGCTCCATCAAGAGCTACTGCGAGCCGGAGGAAAGACCGGCGGTTCTCGCGCCGCTGTTTGCGGAACTGACCCCCAACCGGCGGTTGGAGGATCGGATTTTTACCTCCATATTATCGGAAGAAGAAATCGCGGACGCTGCCAGTTCGACCCTGGCGGATATTCGGCGGCATATGCGCCAGCAAAGCGCCAAAATCCGGGACGGCCTGCAAAAAATTATTTCTTCGCCGTCTTACGCCAAATATTTGCGCGACCCCATTATTACCATCCGGCAGGATCGGTATGTGGTGCCGGTGAAAAGCGAGTTTAAAAACGAGGTGCCCGGCCTTGTCCACGACGTTTCCGCTACAGGTTCCACTTTTTTTGTGGAGCCGATGTCCGCCGTCAATGCCAACAATGCCCTGCGGGAACTGCAATTAAAGGAAAAAAAGGAAATCGAGCGAATTTTGGCGGAGCTGTCCGCTGAAGCCGCCGCCTTGCGGGAGATCATTTCGCAAGATTATGCGGTTTTAACCCGCCTGGACGTCATTTTCGCCAAGGCGCGATTGTCCTATGAAATGCGTGCAGGGGAACCCTTAATGAATAACGAGGGCAAAATCGAACTAAAAAAAGCCCGGCATCCCCTCATTGACCCCAAAAAAGTGGTGCCCATTTCTCTGCGGCTGGGGACGGATTTTGATTCCATGATTATCACAGGTCCCAATACCGGCGGCAAGACGGTAACGCTCAAGACCATCGGTCTACTGACCCTCATGGCGGAGTGCGGCCTGCACGTCCCCGCGGGGGACGGAAGCTGCCTTTCCACCTTCGACTTAGTGCTGGCGGATATTGGCGACGAGCAGTCCATCCAGCAGTCCCTTTCCACCTTTTCCTCCCATATGCGCACCATTGTGGACGTAGTTGCCCAGTGCGACAGCAGAAGCCTGGTGCTGTTTGACGAGCTGGGCGCAGGCACCGACCCGGCGGAAGGCGCGGCGCTGGCCATTGCCCTGATCGAATTTTGCCGGAAAATGGGCAGCCGTGTGGCGGCAACTACCCACTACGCCGAGCTGAAGCTTTACGCCATGCGGACAAAGGGCGTGATCAACGCCTCCTGTGAGTTTGATGTGGAGACCTTGCAGCCCACCTATCGCCTGCTCATCGGCATTCCCGGCAAGTCCAACGCCTTTGCCATTTCCAGAAAGCTGGGGCTGTCGGAGGATATTTTGAAGGCTGCGGGAGATTTGGTGAGCAAAAGCGACAAGGACTTTGAGGATGTCTTGGGGCAACTGGAGCAGCAGCGGCAGCAGATGGAAGCGGCCAGAGCGGAAGCGGAGCGGCTCCAATTTGAGACAGAGCAAATTAAACGCCAAAGCGAGGAATTTAACGCCCAGATTAAAAAAGAGCGGGACAAAGCCCTGGAGAAGGCCAGGAAGGAAGCCCGGCAGATTATTGACGACGCGAGGTATACGGCCAATCAGGTTTCTGAAGAACTGAAGCAGCTTCGCAAGCAGATGAAGGAGTCTGCGGATATGCAGGGGGTCAACCAGAAGCAGTCTGAACTGCGGGGAAAGCTCAATGAAGCGGAGAGCCGCTTTGCCGCCCAGCAGCAGCCCAAAGAGCGTCCCAAGCCCGCCAGAGAAATTATGCTGGGAGACACTGTGGAAATCATCAAGCTGGAAACCAAGGCTTCTGTTATCGGCATTAACAAGGACGGCAGCTATCAGCTTCGGGCGGGTATTTTGCAGCTTACGGCAAAACCGGAGGAAGTGTATCTTCTGGAAAACGTCAGCGAGGAACAGAAGAAAAAAGCCCATCCCGCCCACTCCGGGCGAGAAATGCGCGCGGCGGCCATGTCCTCAGAAATCGACTTGCGGGGCATGGACGCGGTGGAAGCCATCTGCGTTTTGGATCGTTTTTTGGACGACGCCATGCGTGCAAATCTGGCCTCTGTGCGGATCATTCACGGCAAAGGAACCGGGACGCTGCGGGCGGCGGTGCAAAATCAGTTAAAAAGAAACAAATATATCAAGAAATACCGGCTCGGAACTTACGGAGAAGGAGAAAATGGTGTTACCATTGCAGAATTTAGTTGACTTTTAGATTAAAATTCAGTATTATGGTATATATAATTTCGTTCAGGGATTACCCAGCATCGATTCGATCAAGGAGTGGATTCATATGTATATGAGGCAAACGGTTGTGCGGTGCGATTCCGGACTCCACAACGAGCAGGTTACTTATTTTGTTCAGAAAGCCAATGAATACAGAAGCAGCATTTGGCTGGAGGTCGGTTCTCGCAGAATGAACGCGAAGAGCTTGTTGGGTATGATGTCTTTGGGCGTTGTGACTGGCACCGGCGTAACGCTGTACGCCGACGGCCCTGACGCGGCGGAAGCCATCGATACGTTGGAAGCGCTTCTGCAGCAGGATATTTACTGATTGCTTCTAGAAAACTGCCACAAAAGCGCATTTTGTGGCAGTTTTTTTCCATGTCAGGAGGTTAGAATATGACGTTTGCAGAATTGAAAGACAAAGCCCTGCGTCTTCCTTTCGCCCCGGGGGTCTACGTCATGCGAGACAGCGCCAATCAGGTCATTTATGTGGGGAAAGCGAAAAAATTGAAAAACCGGGTGAGCCAATATTTTCAGGATACCGCCGCCCATACCCCCAAAACCAAAATGATGGTATCAAAAATCGATCATTTTGACGTGATTGTTGCGGCGTCGGAGTTTGAGGCGCTGGTGCTGGAATGCTCCCTCATCAAGCGCCATATGCCAAAGTACAATATTTTGCTGAAAGATGACAAGGGATACCCCTATTTGCGGCTGGATATGAAAGAGGAATACCCAAAAATCACGTTGGTGAGCAAGCTGGCGCAAGACGGAGCGGATTACTTTGGACCTTACGGTAGCCGCGGGGTCAGCCAAAACGTCATCGATACGGTACAGCGCACGCTGAAGCTTCCCACCTGCGGCAAGCAGTTTCCAAGAGATTTGGGGAAGGCGCGTCCATGCCTCAATTATCATATGAACCAGTGCCGTGGCTGGTGCCAGCTAAGCCGAAGTCCACAGGAGTACAGGCAGAGGATGGGGCAGGCGAAAAAGCTTCTGTCCGGGGACTACAAGGGGCTTGCGGGGCAGTTACGGGAGGAAATGCTGGCTGCATCGGACAATTTGGAATTTGAATTGGCGGCGGAACTGCGGGACAGACTAAACGCAGTGGAGGCGCTGGGGCAAAAGCAGCTTGTCACTGCCGGTTCCATGGCGGATACCGACGTCATTGGCTTTGCCCAAACTGCCGCGAAAGCCTGCTTTGTGGTGCTGCATTTCAGCGGAGGCAATCTGCTGGATAAGGATTATCAGGTGCTTGGCGTTCAGGAAAGTCAGGAAGCTGCTATTTCCAGTTTGGTGAAGCAATATTACCTCGGCAGAGGGCTTGCGCCTAAAATTATTTTGCTGCCGGAGGAAATGGAAGACGGCGCGTTGTTCGAAGAACTTTTGCTGCAAAACTTTGGTAAAAAAACCCATTTGCGCGTCCCGCAACGAGGAGACAACGCCAAGTTGGTGGAACTGGCGAAAAAGAATGCCTTGGAAGAAGCGGAGCGCGTTACCTCTTTGGACGAGCGCATCAGCGGCACGCTGACGCTGCTTGGCAAGATGCTGTCCTTGCCCCAGCCGCCGGGGCGGATGGAATCTTTTGATATTTCCAATATTTCCGGTACGGATATTGTGGCTTCCATGGTGGTATTTCAGGACGGAAAGCCCAGCAAGCGGGATTATAAGCGTTTTCAGGTAGAAGGACTGCAAAATCAGGATGATTATCTCTCTATGCGGCAGGTGCTCACCCGGCGTTTTGTCCACTACTGCCAGCAGGACGCGGGCTTTGCGGAAAAGCCGGATCTTTTACTCATCGACGGCGGCGTAGCCCACGCCAACGTGGCGCGGGAAGTGCTGGAAGAAATGAACCTGTCCATTCCTATTTACGGCATGGTGAAGGACAACCGCCACCGTACCCGCGCGCTGGTCACGCCGGAAGGGGAAGAAATCAGCATCAGCACCCAGCCGACGGTTTTCGCCCTCATTGGCCGGATGCAGGAGGAAACCCATCGGTTTGCAATTACTTATCACCGGCAGCTTCGGAGCAAACGTCTGCGATATTCTGAATTGGATGGCATTGAGGGGATCGGGCCTAAGCGCAAGGAGCAATTGCTGAAAAAGTTCAAGTCCCTGACAGCAATCCGAGCGGCCAGCCGGGAAGAACTGGGAAGATTGCTGCCTGCGAGCGCTGCGGAGGCGGTATACCGGCATTTTCACCCGGAGGAGGAGACGTCATGAGAGTGATTACAGGTTCGGCGAAGGGAATAAAATTAAAAACCCCGGAAGGGATGCTGACAAGGCCTACGGCGGAGCGAGTGAAGGAAGCGCTGTTCAGCGCCATTCAGTTTGATCTGCCCGGCGGGGCGGTTTTAGACCTTTTTGCGGGAACCGGACAGCTTGGCATCGAGGCTTTGAGCCGGGGCGCCAGCCGGGCGGTTTTCGTGGACGCCAGGCAGGAAGCCTGCGAGCTGGTGAAGGAAAACCTGCGGCGTACTGGTTTACTGGCGCAAGGTACGGTAATTCGGGCGGATTATCTGGCTTTTTTGGAGCGGTGCAAGGAGCAATTTTCTCTGGTGCTGCTGGATCCTCCTTACGCTGAAATTTTTTTAGAAAATGCTCTGAAAAAAATATCAGAAATTGACATTTTGCGTAAAGATGCTATAATAGTAACAGAGCGACCGCTTGGAAAGGAACTTTCTGGTGATTTTCCTAATTTTGAGCGGTCCAGGGACTATAAATACGGAAAAATTGCGGTAACTTTTTTCCGGTTTCGTGGTTCCGGAAAGGGCGCATGAAAATTGCCATTTATCCCGGCAGCTTTGATCCAGTTACCAACGGCCACCGGAATATCATCCGCCGGGCAGCCTCTATTTTTGATCGGCTAATCGTCTGCGTTATGGTGAATGCCGGTAAGTCAAAGCCCATGTTTTCCCAACAAGAGCGGGTGGAAATGATCCGCAAGGTCACGGCGGAAATTCCCAATGTGGAAGTGGACTGCTCCGACGAGCTATTGGCGGACTATGCCAGACGCAAGGGTGGTTGCGTCATCGTGAAGGGACTGCGGGCTGGCTCGGATTTTGAAAACGAGTTTCAGATGGCGCTGATTAATCATAAGATCAATCCCAATCTGGATACCATGTTTCTTACGTCGGAGCATCAGTATATGTATCTCAGTTCCAGCACCGTGAAGGAACTGGGCTGGTATGATGTGGATCTTGGAGATTTTCTCCCAGCGGAGATTATCCCGGATTTTCAAAAAAGGATTCAATCATTGAAATTAGGAGGGACATCCCATGCATGACAATGGCATAGAGGATATTATCACAAAACTGTACGATATGGTGCAAGATGCCAGAGCGTTGCCTTTGGGTGCGGATAAGTGCATTCTGGAGCGAGAGCGGGTGCTGGATCTACTGGATGAAATCAGCAATCAGCTTCCGGGGGAACTGAAGCAGGCCAAAACCATTGTGGATTCCCGCAATGAACTGATTGCCAAGGCCAAAAAAGAAGCGGAAAACGTGGTGCGCCAGGCGCAGGCGCAGGCTAAGCAGATGGTCAGCCAGGAGGCTATATATCAGGAGGCTCGCAAGCGCGCGGATGAATTGGTGGTTGCAGCCCAGGGCAGAATTCGGGAGTTGAAGCAGGTAACCAATACCTATGTGGATGATGCGCTGTACCGCACCGAAGAGGCCATCAAAGAAGCGTTGGCGGATATTCGGGATTCCCGCGCCAGATTCAACAAGTTGGTAACGCCCCGTCAGGAAAGAGCAGAGTCTCCTTTGATGGAGGATATCTAAAAAGGTTTTTCTATTTTCCTCCTGCTATGCAGGGGGAAATTTTTTTGGCGAGATTTTCGGATTTGATCCATTGGATTAAATCCGCTGCTTGCTTTCTATATTTGAAAACTGTAATTGCCATAAGTGTACGATTCAATCAAAAGCAGGCTCCCAACCGGGAGCCTGCTTCTTACTCTAGATATTTAATTCTTTTCTCCGGCTGCAAAGGGCATTTCGTAGGACCAATCCCCGCCCTCTTCTCCGGCGCCGCCGCCGATGTCCATGGGAGTGACCCAATTATCCTTTTTCTGCAAAAATTTCATGTCTTTTTTTCCTTTCTGTTTGATTTATTCCAGCCCAGTTACATTGGAGTTCGCCTCCAAAAGCTGCTGGACTGTAGATCCATAGACAATCGTGCCGTCCAAGGTGGTATAGTAGGCTCTCGCGGAGATGGTCTTGCCGATGGGCATATTCGTTACCATACCATAGGAGATATAACCGTCGGTACCATCCTTGTACACCCCGCCGAGACCGCCGTTGAAATCATTGGCTGTCTTGGGGGCGGCCGCGCTGAAGGGCGCTACGCTGATCCAGGAGTAAATGGTGGTCTTTTCCAGTTTGGCAACGTTCAATCCGTCGATTTTGCCGCCGATGACGAGATTTTCATCGCTGGCGGAGGGGGCGGTGGAGAGGACGAAGCCGTAGTTTGCGAAGAGGTCGGCGGGAGCGGTGGAGATCGCGAACACCTTGGCAGCACGGGAAGCGTTGCTGGTGTAGGCGATGGTGGTGTTCAGGTAGTCGGCGTTTACGTAGTAGGCGTAGATGGTGTTGCCGATGGCGAGATCGTCCTGGGAGGCGACGTTGGCGGCCCAGTTGACGAGACCGGATTGAGGCGCAGTGAACCAGCCAGCGAAGGCGTATTCTACGCCAGCTACAGTTTTGGTGAGGCAGTTCAGTTTGGAGGCCAGTTCGGTGAGCTGAACACCTTCCAGATCTTCGGCGGATAGCTTCATGAGCTGCTTATCCAATCCGTTGGCAATGCTCAGGCACTTGGATTCATCGCCCCAGTAAACGCGGGTTCTTTCAGACTTGTTGCCCGCAAAGTCCTCCAGCTGAACTTCGATATAGCCGACGTCGCCGGAAACGGGCATGTTGGTGAGATCGTCCACGCCGCGGATAGCATAGTTGCCGTTCTTAAACCGGATGGGAGTGCCATCGGCTTTCCAGGCGTACAGATGCCACCAGTCATAAACCTGCGGATTCAGCAGCTTCCAGCCGCCGGACTGTACTCTTTTCTGTAGATCGCCTGCATAGTTGTCGCAGAACAGGTCGGGGAGCATACCGGAGTGGTCAATGGAAACAAGTACGTTGCCTTCTGCATCCATCAGGGACAGGCGTACATAGTAACGGCTGCCGTCCACCACGGGAATGGCCACGCTGCCGGAAGTCGCGTCGGCTGCAAAGGTGGCAGTGTAGGTCTCAGTATTGCCGCGATAGTTGTCGGGCAAGGTTACTTCCGCACGAATTTCAGCGCAGTCCACATCGGGATTTTCCCAGGTGAGGTTCAAAGCGCCAGGCTCTTCGGTCACGGAAAGATTGGTGATGGTTTGGCCGAAATCTACGGTAACGCCTTCATTTTCCACGCCATTTTTACCTTCGGAAGTGATCTTGAAGGAAACAGTCTGGCTTGCGTCGTACATGGTATCTTTTACGTAGTAGCAGTCATCGTAGGAGCCGCCCACGTAGGTTTCGGTGCCGTCAGCATAAACCGCGTAAACGTTATACTTCTGTACTTCCTCATAATCGTCCAGATCCCAGGAGAGATATACTTCGTTGGTATCGAACTTTCTGTCAATTGCGAAACCGGTGGGAGCATTGGGAGCAACGGTGTTGTCGGTGATAGAAAGTTCGCCCAGGTTGATCTGGTAGTTTTCAATGGCTTCGCCGTTGGTGCCTACGGAGATACCAAAAGCGGCGATGGTCTCGCCGGCATAGGCGGAAAGATCCAGTTCGGTCTTTACCCAGCCGTCGGTGGCGACGTTGGCGTTTTCCACGGGAACATAAACGGTCTTGACCGCGTCGCCGTCCATCAGATACAGCGCCACGGAGAGGGCAGACTCGTCGGTTGCGGAGGGCTTGTTGTAGGTGAGGTTCAGCTTGGTGTTTTCGTTCACGGCAAGCTCAGTCTTGTACAGGTGAATGTCGGACTTTGCGTCCACGGCGCCGAAGATTACCAAAGAGCTGGGGCCTTCGTAGCCGCCCACCTGGGTGTAATCATAGCCGGCGTTGTACTGGGAGCCGTAGTCGAAATCCAAGTCAAGACGGTTTTCGCTTTCGGTTTCGATCCACCACTGCCAGGTGGGAAGAATATCCTGCACGTTGATATTGGACCACGGGCTGTTGTTAGATACCTTGCCGTCTACAAAGTACTGCATACCGTGACCGGTATTGAAGCTGGTGTAGAAGTTGGAGCCGTTGATGACGGAACGCTCGGAGATAAACGCTGCCATACCAGGCCAGGACTGGAACTGACCATGGCTGTAGCTATAGCCGTCATATTCCGCTCTTGTGGGATCGTTTGCGGTAGTGTAGGGGTCGGTGGTAGCGTCCAGAATTGCCTGCAAAAGCTGCTGGCGTTCTTCTTCTGTATACTGCGTGGTGGGCTTGTTCAAGAAACTTACACCATTTACAATATAGCTGCTGTCATTTGCATAGTAAGGCTGGTCCGCAGCGCCGCTCCACCAAGTACGCTCACGGGCGATGACGTATTTCTGGTAATCTGCATCACCGCGGCGGTTTTCACTGTAGGAATTGCTGCCGGTATGGCCAAAAACCTGCTCATCCAGATGCGCCCACACAGTGCCTGCGCCCAAGTTGGCGATACCGGTACGGGGAACTAGATTTTCGTCCAGAATGTTATTCAAACTGCCGCGCACACCGGAGAAACCGGTCTGACCAGCTTCCAGCGTATGGAAAACAGTTTCTTTAGCGTCCAGACCCAGAGATTCCATGATGCTGACAGAACCGTCAACCATGGCTGTGCTGGGGCCGGGGTTCATGTACAAGGAGTTGGCGGCGATCGTTTCATCGTCCACGCCCTTGATCCAGTTGCTGAAGACAGAGGCATCCTTATTATAGTAGTCAATGCGTCCCCAAGAATTCTGGTTGTTCTGACCATAATGGTTGGAAGCGTAGACCTGAATGTAGATGCCCTGAGAGGTCATGGCTCTGCAGAACTCCTCATACATGGGCATAAAACTGGCGGGCAAAGCTTCTTCGGCGTTGATGAAGTAGCCGTCAAAGCCGTACCACTTGGCAAGCTCTACCAGCTTGTCCGCCATGGGGAAGCGGCCGTTTTCGTCCTGCCACACCCAGTCGTCGGTGTGTTCGGTTCTGGGGAAGAAGATACAGCCGATGGACATGACGCCGTTTTTGTGAGCGGCATTGGTATAAGCGGGGTTCGGGATATTGACAACGCCGAACTCATAGTTGCGCTCCCACCAGCCTGCTTCGGGGTCGAAAAGGGAATCGGGGGTGGGGTCGGTGACGGTGCCGTGCCAGGAGGCGCGGATGTCCTGATACTGCCAGAAGTTGAACACATATTGGGCAAAATCATCGCTGTACTGATAGGGATTAAAAAATTCGTTGCCGTAATCTTCTGTCAGGGATAAGCTCTGAACCTTCTGATCCAGCAGGGGATTGGCCTGAGTTGCTGTGAAGGCCTCGTTCCGTTTTTGCAGGGGCACGTTGGCCTTCATGAATTGGGCGTATTCGTCGGTTTCGGGGGACCAGTTCAGGACGTCATAGGCGCGATGGCCATGATAGGTGGGCTGGTTGCTGCCGAGATAGCCCTGCTCGCCCTTTTGGGGCGGCATGGTATCGCCGCCGGCCATGGCTGTTACGGCGCTGCCAAGCAGCATAGACGTGGTAAGCAGTGCGGACACAATGCGTCTTTTTGTTTTTTTCATTTCTTTGCTCCTCCTTTTGGGAACTAAAGTAAGCAAGATTGTGGTTGTTGTAGGGTTCAGCAAATGATATTAAAAAAGGGAAGCGGAGGCGCCTTGTCTGTACGCCGAAATGCCGTATCATGCGCCGGCTGCATTTTACAGCATTTTGGCAGCTTCAGAAAAACAGAACCGTTCACTTTTGCTGACAGATGATCAGTTCAGGGTAAAGGCGGCGGTGAGCAGTATGTTGGCGGCGTTATCGCCTGCCATGACGGTGAAATCGCCAGGCTCTACCCGCCATTGATAGTCCATACCAAGGGTGCGCAGTTGGCGTTTACCAAGGGTTAGCTCCACGCGGCGGCTTTCACCGGGAGCAAGGGCTACTTTTTGGATAGCGGCCAGCTCCTTTCTGGGCTTCACCACGCTGGCAAATGCATCTTGCAGATAAATTTGGACAGTTTCTTCCCCAAAGCGGTCGCCTATATTGGCGACGGTGAGAGCAACCTTAATTTTTGCGCCGTTTTCTATATCGGCGACCGTTGCGGCTGTCCCGGAAAGCTCCAGATTGCTGTAGGAAAACTGGGTGTAGGTTAAACCGTAGCCAAAAGGATACAGCGGTTCCCAATCCATTTCTACATACCGCTTGCCGCCGCCAGGCATTCGGTTGTAATTGCAGGGAATTTGACCCAGGGATTTGGGGAAGGACATGGGCAATCGACCGGAGGGGGCAACGTCGCCAAAGAGAATTTCCGCAATGGCTCTGCCGCCCTTTTCGCCGGGATACCAGCATTCCAAAATGGCGGGAATGTGGGCTTGTTCCCAAAGCAACGTCAAGGGTCTGCCGTTTTGCAGAACCAAAACGATGGGCGTTCCGGTTTGATAAAGAGACTGCAAAAATGCAAGCTGTCCGCCAGGAAGATTTAAGTCTGCACGATCCAGATTTTCACCGCAGGTTTCTGTGCTGTCGCCAAGGCAGACGATGGCAACATCCGCCTGAGAAACGACGTCCAGCGCCGCTTTTGGGTTTTCACGTCCACGGTTATAGCCGAAAATCACACGAGCGCCTTGGGCGTCATTGCGAAATTCAATGCGTACCTCATATTCTTTGCCGTTTTCAAAGGAAAAGTCGATCAGTTGGCCACTGTCTTTCCCCGTACCCCAGCCATCCACCAGAAGCTTACCGTCTATGTATAGGCGCATACTGTCGGTACTGGAAAGGCCGATACAGCCGGTAAAGGTTTCTGGCGCCCGAAGCTTACCAGACCACACGGCGGAAAAGCGCCTTGCGCTGAGGTCGGGATGGGGCTTATTAAACAGCCAGTTAAATTGAATACGCTGATCTACGGTGGTGACAACCGGATCGCCTTCCATATCCCAGCCGTCGTAATACCGACCAGTGAGGCCGTTTCTGCCGTCTTCGGCAATCAGCCAGCCGGGGTGGAAGGGGATGATCTGTTCGCCCAAATAACTGCATCCTTGCGCGTACAGGATTTCAGTTTTTTCTCCTACCACCTGACGGACGCCGTCTAAAACGGTAATCATATGGGCAGGGTCGAAATTTGTACAGTAATCTCCCAAGGCGGGGGCAGCCGCGCCGGGACCGACCACGGCAATTTTTTTGAGGGTTTTGGACAGAGGAAGAAGCTTATTTTCATTTTTTAAAAGGCAGATAGATTTTCTGGCGATTTCCAGCGCTGTTTGCTGATGTGTGGGGCAATTCGCAGTTTTGGCGTAGAGCGTTTCGTCTATGTAAGGATTTTCAAACAACCCCAGGGCGAATTTCAGCTTCAAGACTCTGCCGCAGGCACGATCCAAAACGGCTTCGTCCATTTTGCCAGTTTCCACCAGGTATTTGATGTTTTCCGCCCATTCTTCGTGGGTGAAATCGTAAAGCTGCAAGTCAACCCCCGCTTCCAGACCTTGCCGGATGGCTTCGGCCTTGGTGGGGGCAGTGAAATGCCAGTCGTAAAGCCGAGAAACGGCGGTGAGATCGGTACGGACAAAGCCAGGCATATGATACTGCCCTCGTAAAACGTCGGTGAGCAGTTCGTGGTCGGAGGAAACGGGCTGTCCGTCAATGGCATTGTAGGAGCACATGGTATTCCACGCGCCGCCGGATACGAAGGCTTCCTCGAAAACCGGCAGGCAGTAGGCAAAGACCTCATGCCGACCGAATGCGGTGGGAGCGCAGTTCAGACCGCCTACCGGTGTGCCGTAGCCAACATAGTGCTTGGGTTCAGCGGCCACGGAATCCGGGTGGGCGATGCTCTCGCCCTGCATACCGAGAACGGTCTCCCTGGCGAATTCCCCGCATAAATAGGGGTCTTCCCCATAGGATTCTTCTACCCGTCCATAGCGGGGATCCCGAGTCAGATCCATCACAGGACTGAAGGTTTCGTGCACGCCGTAGGCTCTGGCTTCCGCGGCGATACATTTGCCCATTTGCCGGCCAAGCTCCGGCTGAAAGGTTGCGGCAAGGCCGAGTTGCTGGGGGAAACAAGTGGCGTGCTTATCAAAAAAACCATGGAGCGCTTCCTCACTGAACAGGAAGGGAATGCCCAGCCGTGTTTCTTCTACAGCATAACGCTGCAATTCATTGGCGATTTTGGGCGTACTGCCCCGTAGCTGCACGCTGCCAACGCTCATGCCCTCCATGGACTCGCGCATTCGAGACCAGTTAATCTGCAATATGCTGCCGTCTGAAGCTTTATGGGAGAAGTCAAAGGTAAAGAATTGATCGGTTTGTTTGATTTTTTCTTCCAGCGTCATGCGGGACAGCAGGTCGGCCATGCGTGTTTCAACAGAAAGCGCTGGATTTTTATAGGCTTCCATGGTAAGCTCCTCCTATTCTACAATCAGCACATAAGGATCGAAGGTGTTTTCCCGGAGGCAATCCATAGCCGCTTCCGGTTCTGTGACGTCGGAGAGCCAGAGGGTATACTGGAACTGGCAGAAGCCGGAAAGATCCATTTTAAAGTTGGTTTCCCAGGTATTGTTCATGACCCATGAATAAACGGGACGCTGGTTGTTTTCCAGTTTTCCATCGCACAGGCGAATGGGATGGCAGCGCATTTCACCCATATATAGGAGAGGAACGTCTCTGGAGGCAACAAGAGCGCTTCCACTGCTACTGACAAAGGCGACGCCGTCATCGGACATAAAGTATTCCATACAGGCGCCGGGGAGCTGGTCAATGCCGGGACGGAAGGCTTCCGCACCCTTGCGCAGATACAGTTCGCTGTCTGCAATTTGCAAGGTAAGGGGCAGAAATACGCTTTCAATGTCCTGAGAAATGGTTTTGCCCAATTCCAGCCGAAAATCCACACGGGGGATTGCTTCATAGAATTTGAGGTATACCTCCGCTTTTACGGTTCCCGGCAGGGAAAAACGCAGCCGAAGCAGCGTAAAGACCGGGCCTTGCTCCAGGCAGGCGGTTTCTGTTAATTTGCCAACGTACAACTTGGCGTGCTGGCCACGGATATTGCGGCCAAGAAGTCGGCGTTCCTCGTAGGAAGCGTCGGGAATATCTACGCGCAGGGGGGTCTGCTCATAAACCGGAGTGAAGAAGGGGATGGGACCAGATAACATATCTTTGCCGGTGCGCTTGTCCACAAAGGCGGTTACGCCTTCGCCGGGGCGGTAGCACAGGCGGAAGTACCGGTTTTCAAATTCGTAAGGCAAACGGAAAGCGACGGGGTCATAGGAATTTTCGATGTCCCGCACCCGCTCTGCGCCTACATAGCACTGGCGGGTATTGAGAATCTGCTTTTGCACGGGCTTTTCCGTATAGGTATAGGTTTTTTCTTCGCCTGGGGCGAAGGTATCCATAAATGTAAGCATTTTACCTCTGGGGTGGGGAGAGACCTGACAAGGGAGCGTATGCCCGGCCTCGTCCCGCACCTCAGCGGCTTCTAAAATGGGAGACTCTATATAGAACTCCACAAGCTGCAAGCAATTGGATTTTGACGTTGCACAGGCGCGAATTTTGCCTGTAGTATTGTAATAGCGCAGCAGATCGCCTTTTTCCTCGGCGATGCGGGTGAGCATCTGAGAGGCTGCTTCATGAGCTTTGGAGGCGTAGCTGTTTTTGCGCATATCCAGATTTAGCACCATGGTGTCATAGGGATTGGTTATGGTGGAAGAATGTCCCCAAGTATGTTCCGCATACAGCATAATGTTGTTCTGAGCGGCCGCGTATAGCGCGGGATACTTTTTGGCGGCTTTTGGTTCAAGACGCTGGCAAAGCTGATAGCGATGCAGAGCGTCCTTGTAGTGCTTCACCGCGTAAGGGGTACTGCCAACGCCGTTTGCCCACCAATCGGTGAAATCGCCATGGTAAACGGGAGCGTCAAGGATTTTGGGACGAATGGCGGCGTACAGTTCCTGCAAGGAAACCATTTCCAGCCGCACTTCCTTGCCATATTGCTGGTTATAAGCCTCGATGGTTTGCAGAATTTCCGCTTCCGGGGGCGCATTATCGCTGAACACACCGGACACGGCGGTGATGATAAAATTGTAAGGATAGCCCTGGGTTTCGCAGGAAGTCAAATACGCCTGCAAATTTTGGCGCAAGGCTGCCACGGCGTTTGCGGGCTGCGCGCCAAGACGATCCTGCATCATAAAATTAGCGCTGCGGTTGGGCTTGATGCCCAGAACGTTGCCTAAATTATAGTGCTCGCCATTCCAGACTAGCAGGCGCTGACCGGCGGCGTTTTCCCACCAGAAAGCGGTCTGATTTTGATATAGGGGATACATGCCGTGATGGCAATGGACGTTCATGAAAAGAAACTCTACGCCGTTTGCCAGCATTGCGTCCCGATATCCCATGGAAATCCCGTTGATATCGGCGGCCATGGCAGTGCGCATGGCGCATCCAAGGGGAACAAAACGCTTTTGCCAGAATTTCAGCCGTTCCTGATAGACAGGGCAATCCAGCAGGTCTGTAAAGTTTAAATAATTGGCGGAGAGTCCAATTTTTCCCGCGGCGGCCAAGCGCAAAAAAGCGGCGCGCTCTGCTTCTGTGGCGTCGTTCCAAAAAGCCTCCACGCAGAATAGCGTCTCACAGTTCCAGCGGAAAGCGGCATATTCCGGTTTTTCCATCATGGCAACGGCAGTTTTGATGTAATTGACCTGGGTGTGAATCACGCGCTCTTGCAGATCAGTATAGCCAATATCGGTATGGGAATGATGCACGACGTAAACGGTTTTGATTTGATTTGCCATAGAAAACTCTCCTTTTAATTTCGAACACAGGCAAGAATCATACGGATTTCTTCGCCGTCGGGGGAAAGAATTTCATAGCTTCCGGCGGCTTCCGGAACAATGCAGGTTTCCGCATAACGCACCTCAAAAGGAGAAAACTGTCCTTCTCTACTGCGTAGGATTGCCCGCTGGCCTTCTACAAGATTCAGCATATGAACGCTGCCGTTGCGCTGCACCGGCAGCAAGCTCTCCGTCTGGAAGCGGTAAGTATCCAAAAACTCCCGGTGATGCAGACCGGTGCGTTCAACAATTCCGTTTGTTCCTTGATATACAGGCGCTACAGCGTTTACCAGATTTTCCGTTACCCATTTGGTATCCCGTTCCCACTGAATATTGGCTGCGCCATGCTTCAAATGAATGGGGCGGGGCTTGCCGTCCAGATCCAGCCGCCCCCAATCATACAGCTTAAAGGTAAAAATATAAGGGGTGGCGCTGATTTCCAGCACCATGGTATTTGCGCCGGAACAGTGCACCGTACCGGCAGGGATGAGCATATGATCGTGCTTCTTTGCGGGGATGCGGTTGACGAATTTTTCGGCGGGGAAGGGTTCGCCGGTTTCCTGCGTCCGCTGCAATGCTTCTACCATAGCGTTGGGATCAATACCGGTTTTGACGCCCAGATAAACACAGGGATCCTCTCCTTGTGCGTCCAACAAATAGTAGCTCTCATCCTGGGTATAATGCATATGGAAATGACGCTGAATATACTCTGTGAGCGGATGAACCTGCAAGGAAAGGTTTTGCCCATGGATGGTATCCAGCATATCAAAACGAATGGGAAACTCCTTGCCGAACCGGGCGTGTACCCGGTCGCCCAGCAGGGGCTTCGGCTGTGAGAGCACCAGGTTCATTGCAGGTGTTTGCAAGAGACTGCCACCAAAATCCAGAAGCAAGCTATTTTCTTCCGGCACGCCGTCAAAGCTCCAGGCATAGTTGCTGCCGTTTTCCGGCAGAGCGAAATTGGTTTTCATCCAGTCTCCGCCCCATACGCCGGGATCAAAGTAAGGTACCATACGGAAGGGTTGACGGGCGACCTGCGCCAAAGCGTCTCGGTATGCAGGGCCTGAAACCATGACGGGGCGACCCCGCGTGGTCATATCCAAATAAAAATCCAGAACAGGAAGTAAGGTTTCTTTGATTCGATCCGCCCAGCGCCACTCGGCAAAATAACCGCGTTTGAACTTTTCACGCTGGGTAAGTCCGGTTTTAGCGGTGCGCCAGTTGTTCATACCTTGTCGGAAGCGAAGCTGAATTTCCCAGCGGGTGAGATCCGCCAGCAAAAGCAAGTCGCCTTGATAGACAAGGGAAGCGCCCACGCCATAAATCAGTACGACGCCGGAGGATGCTTCGGCAATTTGCTTTCTGGCGGCGGCGAGATTTTCTGAAGGGAAAAAGTCTGGCAGTTCCCAGGTGGTCATAACGCCAAATACAGGATCGTCAGTCAATTCCCGTTGAATTGCCATATCCAGCGCTTCCGGAGCAATGGCAAGCTCGTCGCTGTGGATTACCAAAGCAGGGTGCAGCGGCGCCAACAAAGACAAAAGCGCCTCTTGCTCTACGCCAGGGTAGCATTCCGCGACAATTACGGTTTTGCCGGTACAAAATGCGGAAAGCCTTGCGTGGATAGCATCAGGGGTACGATCTACTGCGTCTGGGGATTTCGTAATGCCAATTGCAGGAAACTGCCGGTAGGGATATTTGTGTGAAGCCATAAAGCGCCTCCAAGTTTTTTCTTGGGATTACCATACACGATTGGAACCAAATTGTCAATACAGAAAAATTAATTTTGCGAAATGTATTTACAAATTTGTTTACTTGTGCTAGAATAAAGCCAATCATTTAACGTGGAGGAATAGACCATGGCGCAGCCGCTTTATCGTCAAATTGCTGAACAGCTTCGTGACCGTATTTTAAATGGGGAATACCCCATGAACAGTCGGATCCCCACAGAAAACGAACTGGCTGGAACTTTGGGGGTTAGCCGCCCCACAATTCGACAAGCTCTGGATTTATTGGAGCAGGAGGGTAGACTAATTCGTATCAAAGGCAGCGGAACCTTTGCGGCGCAGCCAAGAGTGATTCATGAGTCTACACGCTTTATCATTGGCTACCAGGAGGAGAGCAAAAAAAATCATAAACTGCTTAGCACTATGGTGGTCTCCATGGAGGTTGAGGAAGCGACAGAGCTGGTTTCTGAGATGCTGCGCCTGTGCTGCGGGGAGAAGGTAACGCGCCTAACCAGAATGCGCCGACTGGAAAATATGTACAATGAAGCGCCGGTTGTGTACACTACGGTTTATGTCCCTCTTAAATTATTCCCCGATATGGCGCAGATTGATTTTACAGATACCTCTTTTTATGAAATGTTGGAAAAGCACCAATTGCCGGTGGTGCACAGCATTCAAAGGCTGGAGGTGCGGATGCCTCCGGCTGAGGTGGCGGCGGGCTTAAATATTACACCCTTTGAGCCGACAATTTACATTATGTCTTTGGGTTCTATGGCAGATGGGCGGCCAATCGAGTACAGCGAAAGCTATTACCCGGCAAGCCGCAGTATGTTTCGTATTGAAATCAACCGATAGGAGCGTAAGATGAGCGTTTTTTTATGCCTGGATGTAGGTGGGACAGAAATAAAAGCGGCGCCGGTAGATGAAAATGGGGCGCTTGCGCACCCGATTGTTTATTTTCCCGCCAAGGCTGATGGGAAGGCAGAGGATATTCTGGCGCATTTTTCTGAGATTTTTGGAAAAATCAGACCGGCTGGAAAGGAAATTTTGAAAATTTGTCTGGCTTTTCCAGGGCCTTTCGATTATGAAAACGGCGTATGCCTTTTGCGAGGTTTGTCCAAATTTGATCGGCTTTACGGCTATGATCTACGGTGGGCATTTGCGCAAGCGACAGGAATCCGCCCACAGCAGATTTGTTTTGCCAACGACGCGGCGGCCTTTGCTTTGGGGGAAATGCGTTATGGCAGCGCGAAAGGGGCGAAACGAGCGTTGTTTGTATGCATCGGCACAGGCTGCGGCAGCGCTTTCGGCGTGGACGGCAGTTTGGCGACTCCTGGCATGGACGGCGTACCGGAAAGCGGCTATATTTACGACGCGCCTTTTCTGGAAGGCTGTGTGGACGACTACATATCCCGGCGTGGACTGCTGGCTTTCACCAAACAAATGCTTGGGGAAGAACTGGATGGAAAGGCTCTGGCACAGCGGACAGACGCGGCTGCAAGGGCGTGTTTTCTGACGTTTGGAGAACGGCTCCGGGATGCGCTGCTGCCCCATCTCAAAAGGTTCCAGCCGGAGGTTTTATGCCTTGGTGGGCAGATTACCAAAAGCGCGTCATTGTTTTTGCCTCCAGTGGAGGAATTATGCCGGGAAATGAAAATTCGGCTATATGTAACGGAGGATACTTCTGTTCGTACCTTGCAGGGCTTAACCTGTATATAAAAGCGTCCCCGGCAAAGCAACGCTTTGCCGGGGATTTTGGTTAGTTATTCAAATATTCTTCCAAGCAAATGCCCTGGGTCATGATTTCCTGGGCGGCTTCCTTACCCACATAGCGGAAATGCCAAGGCTCAGGCGAAATTCCGGTAATAGCTTCCTTGCCTTCCGGGTAGCGCAGAATGAAGCCGTATTCCGCGCAGTGCTCTTTCATCCAGTTCCAGACAGATTCATTGCTGCATGTCGCCAGATCATCGGAATCGATATCCACAGCCAAGCCAAGCTGATGCTCGCTGGTGCCGGGAATGGCAACCCATTTTTCCGCTTCTGTTTTGGCATCCTCCTTACTGTAGCCCTGAGCCAGATAATCCGCAATATAGTTGTCCATGATGCGCTGCTGATCGGCGGCGCTGCGGTAGGAGGAATTGACCATGGGCAGCAGACCGTCCGCCCGGCAGGCGTCGAACATTTCCTGTAAATATGGATACATCCGGCTGTCTACCTGCTCGCCATAGCGCAGATCGGTGAGTTCAATGTCCCAATTTTCCGGCAAGGGATGAGAGGCATTGACCAATACAAGGCTCCAGGAAGTATCTTCTGGGGTGGTGGACGGTTCTGCTGCTGAATTGGTGGGAGCCTCTGTGACAGGCTCCGTGGGCGGGGCGGAAGCATCTGTGCTTTGGGAAGGGACGCTGGTTTCCGGGATGGGATTTTCCCGCCGCAAGAGCTTAGGGCCGAAATACACGGCGCAAGCCACCATTAGAGCCAAGGCGATCAGCGCGGCGGCAAAGGGAATGAGAGAAAATTGTTGCTTTTTTTGAAATTTTCCAGCCATTGTTTTTCATTCCTCAAAGTTCTTCCGGGGGCTGCGGGAAAAAATCCTCTTCCTGTGCCCAGTCCGGGTTTGTTTCAAAAGCTTCGGCTGCTTCCCAATTTTCCGCTTCGGCGGGATCCAGCTCAAAAAGCTCCTGGGTAACTTCGCCAAGGGTGCCGTAAGCTTCTGGCTTGGCGGCCTTTTTTTCGCTGCGGGGGGCGGTTTCCCTTTGTCTGGCGTTCCCAAAGCGGTCAAAATGCACATGCAGCAGAATTTCCACTGGGATAATGATGCAAATCAGGGTGAAAATCTCCACGCCAAGGGTAATAAGCGCTGCGAAAGAGCGGTAGAAATCATCCCGCTTCAGCAAAACGATGCTTAAAATAAACGTTGCAATTAAAAGAATACTGCCGGCAATCGTCCAGATTTTGCCAAGCAGATTCTGGGCATAAAGCCACACCTCGTCGCTGGCTGTGGCGCGGCGGGAGCGATAGCCGAAAAACCAGCACACGCCCTTGGGCGGACAGAACCAGCACATCAGTCCCATAATAAGCATCAGAAGTGGAACCAGCAAAATGCTGATGCTGATAAACAACCAATAATACATTTGTATTCCCCCGTTTTTGGGTTATTTTCCTTCCAGAATCTTGTTCAGCTCCTGCATGAAGCTGTTAATATCCTTGAACTGCCGGTAGACGGAAGCAAAGCGAACATAGCTCACTTCGTCCAAGGGCTTCAGCCGCTCCATGACCAACTCGCCAATGCGGTTGGTGCTGACCTCCCGCTCCAGAGAGTTCTGAATAACCTGCTCGATTTCCAGCGCGGCGTTTTCCAGCGCGGCCAGCGGCACCGGACGTTTTTCACAGGCGCGCACCATACCGTTCAGAATTTTGCTGCGGTCGAAAGACTGACGGCTGCCATCTTTTTTTACGACAATGATGGGCAGGCTTTCCACCGTTTCATAGGTAGTAAAGCGCTTCTGGCAAGACAGGCATTCCCGGCGGCGGCGAATGCTGACGCCGTCTTCCGAATGTCTGGAGTCCACAACCTTGCTTTCCTGATAGCCGCAATAGGGACACTTCATGAGAAAACTCCTCTCAACTGGAAAAAATGGACGGGTTCGCAGCGTTTTGCAACCGCCTTATAGCTATTATACCAGAATTTTCAAACGATGTCCAGTGGTTTCCTTTTAAGAATTGCGCATAAATCCATTAAGAACCCAATAAATTCGTAACAACATCTGCCATACCCACAGGAGTTACCAAACTATCCGCCATGAGGTTCAGCATGGCTGTAATGCGGGTGCCGAAAGGCGTGACGCCCCGGAGCGCCTTTTGTTCGATGAAATCACCGTTTTGAAACAGCTTGATTTTTACGCCGTAAATTTCCAATGTATTTCCCGCAAAGGATACTTCGTCGGTCAGCAGTATGTACTGAATGCAAAAATGGTTGGGTACTTCGTCGTGATAAAACCGTTCATGCATCAACATTTCTCTTGTCATTTTGATCCCCTCCGCCTTTTATTGAACCACAAGTCGAGGCAAAAGAACAGAAAAAGTTTTCGCAGGATTCGACAAAAGTACGAGAAATGTTTCTGATTTCAATAAAATAGAGAGTATTCAAGTAGTTTTAATTGCTGTTTGTTTGCATAGCATGGAGCTGACTGTCGAACGGTTTTTGTTCGGCTCTTTTCTCATACCGGATGTAAACGACGTTATCCGGCCGGGCGGCAGTATCGCACATAAAGTTGTAAACCTGATCCCGCAAGGCCTGTCTGGCTTGCCGGAGAGATAAGGTCTGGTCTGGGTAAAACGGTTGGCTAAAGGTAATGGTCATGCCGGGGCGCTTTGCCCAGAAAAACAGACCTTTGCGCTTACGGTAAGTGACCGCCATAGCCACGGCGGGGACGTTTTCCTTCACAGGATAGCGAAAAGAGGTTGTTGGGAAGGGGCGTACGCCGGTGTAAAACGGCCAGATATGGGCTTCCGGGTAAATACCGATACAGCTTTTTTCCCGGCAGCGGGTGGTGATGGCGTCCAAGAAAAGGGGAAGGGCTTTTGCTTCCGTGGGAATGGGCAGGCAGCCGATAAGACGTACCAGGGTTTTTAGCCCGGGAATGGATACTGCGTCAGGGTTGGCGACAATATATGCCCGCTTCGGCCAGGCGGAAACGGCGGGAAGAAAAGCGTCCAGAGCGCGGGTGTGATTGCCGTACAGAAAATAACCGCTTTTGCGCAGCTTACTCAGGGCTTTATGATTTTCAAAGCGCACGCCCAGATAAAGCTTACAGATCAGAAAGACAATGGGAATTGCAACGCCATAATACACTAAATTTGAGGCGATGCGCCACAAAAAGCTTTGGGGCGCAAAGGGGAAGGTTTCATCTACCTTACAGGTTTGGATGGTGTTTTGGGCAAAATCGTCGTGGAGAGGATCGGAATAATAAATCACCTTGTTAGCCATGGCGTTTGCCCTCCACCGCGTCCAGAAGCATTTGTTCCATTTGCTCCATGCATCGGTCGAAAGCGAAGGCTTGGGCATAGCCCAGATATTTTTCGCTACAGGCGGCGCGGGCTTGCGGATCAGACAACCAACCGTCTATACGCTTTGCAAGGCTGGCGGGGTCGTTACAGGCGAAAAGATTTTCCGGGGTCAAAGCAAAATTTCTGGCGGCGCTTCTGGGAGAGTCCGCAATAATGGGAACCTTGCCGCAGGCGATGGCTTCCAGACATGCGATGGATTCAATTTCAATTTCCGCAGGATGCACGTACAGATCTGCGTAATTGATGACGTCGATGAGCGCTTCCCGGCTGAAAAACCGGAAAATAGGAGGCAGCAGGCCGAGCTTTTCCGCTTCCTGCTCCAAAAAAGCCTGCCGGGGGCCTTTTCCCGCCAAAATCAACTGAATTTTGTCCTTGAATTTGGAAAGCGCCACTGCCCGAAGCAAAATTTGCTGGGATTTTTCTTTGCTGTATCGGCCGGTGGACAAGATGACGAACTTATCTTGCAGTTCTTCCGGCTTGGGGCAGTCTCGACGGACAAAGCTCCGGTTTACGCCGTTGGAAATTACATAGTGGTTGGTGGGCTTGGTTTCCTTTTCAAACAGATCGCAGATAAACTGGGTGGGATAATGGATGCAGTCGCAATACTGATAAAAGGAACGATAAAAAACCTTGTAAATCAAGCGATTGGCAAGATTTGCGTTCATTAAAAAGATATGATTGGTAATATTTTCCGCCTGGCAATGAAAACCGGCGGTGACGGGAATGCCTTGCGCTTTCGCCAGAGACAAGGCGGCGCGCCCCAAGGCGAAGGGGACGATAATATGCACCACGTCCGCGCCAAAAATCGCGGCTTCCAGTATGGATTGCACAGGCTTTGCCAGAGTTACGCCGTTTTTTTGGACGTATCCGTTAAAAACTCTGAGGTTATAGGTGGGGACGATAAAAAATCCAGGCTGCCCCTGCCGACTTTCATCGGGACAGACAACACGGACGGTGTAGCCTTTTTGCCGCATACTGCGGATGAGATTCATGGCCGCTATGGTCGTACCGTTGTTTTCCTCTCCTAAAACGTCGCAGACTACTGTGAGAATCAATTTGCCATCTCCTTTTTCAATTTACGCTTTGAAATTGGAATTTTCTGTCGAAGAGTATAATACAAGGAGGGAAAAAAGTAAAGTTACAGCCCTGTCACTTTGTGTAAAAAATGGAGGCGATTGCATAGAAAGGACGAAAAATTGCATTGTGCATAATTTATTTAGAAAAACGTTTGCTTTTTTAAACACTATGCTATATAATAAAAACAGCTTGTAGGAAAGGGGCGTTCTGAATGGGAAACGCAATTATTACAATTGCAAGACAGCATGGCTCCGGCGGCCGGATCATTGGCGAGCTTGTAGCCAAAAAGCTGGGAATTACTTACTATGACAAGGAACTGATTTCCATGACCGCGCGGAAAACGGGCTTTGCCCTGGACTTTGTCCGGGAGGTGGAGGAAAAGCAGACCTCCAGCTTCCTTTACAGCGTCTATACGGCAACCCAGGTGCCCACGGTTTACGACCAAGCGCGGACGGCGCAGTTTGAGGTAATTCAGGAACTTGCTGCGAAAGGCTCCTGCGTGATTGTGGGGCGGGCGGCGGACTGTATTTTGTTCAACAATCCCAACTGTGTGCGGGTATTTATTCACGCGCCAATGAAGGAACGAATTCGCCGTGCAACAGAGGACTATAAGGAAGTATACGACAACCCGGAACGGGCGCTGAATAAAAAAGACAAGGCGCGAGCTGCGTTTTACAACAATTATTCGGAGCGTCCCTGGGGGGATACCAGAAATTATCACCTAACGCTGGACAGTTCAATTGGATTGGAGCAAGCGGCGGATATTATTTGCGCATACACCATGGCAAAATTTGGAAAATAATTAGCTCCCCCGGTTATCCTTTGGAAAAACCGGGGGGCATTTTTATGCCTGCGCGGAAAATTTCTGCTTTACTGTGTTGATTTTGCTTTGCTCTACCTGTTCGGTGGGGTACCAACCCTTAGCGGCCATCTTATCGTAAATGTCGTCTTGCATCCGCAAGGCGTCATTCAGCGCGGTAGAAAAGGCCTGGCGCACGCGGTCGGTGGGGGATTCAATGGTACCGTGCATAAACAGACCGCAGACGCCCTTTTCCAGCAAAAGAATGTTTTCCATCAAATTCTTGTCATCCATTGCCCTACCTCCTTACAGTAATCCGTAAAAATTCTGAAAAATCTGCTGATGCTTCTCAGCCAGTTTGGTAACGTAACTTTTCAGCTCCGCGTCTTGGATCTGGCTTGCGGTTTCCTGACACTTGGTCTGGAAATACTTGGCGTGTCCCAGGGCGTCTTCCACATAAAGAAGTTCTTTTGTGGTCATTGTTGATTACCTCCTGTTTTTAACGTTTCTTTTTGACAACCGCTTGGATTTGCGGTTATGATAGTTTGCACAGTCAAAAGCGCAAATATGTTAATGCGCGTATCTTTCATAAAACACCCCTGTTTTCGTTTCATCGAAAACAGGGGTGTTTGCATCAATTGTTTTTTATTTTCTTAAATCAGAAACAACTTTGGAAGCGTCAAACAAATCTTCCACGGCTTCTGGATTTTCAGTTAGGCGGACGCCGTTTATTGTGCGGCGGGTCTGACGAACATAATCGTCTGCAATCTGCATCCAGGCGGCAGTGGAATTGTCCATACCCAAAAAATAACGGAAGCCGGCCTTGGACAAAGCATTGTATTTATCGCCGGAATAGTTTTCAGCGCCGGCAATATCGCTGCCGGAATAGTAGAACAAGACGTTTGTTTTGCCAATAATAGGCTCTACCTCCTGCTGCCAGGAGAGAAGGTCCGCCTGCACATCGCTAAGGCTGGAGCTGCCATAGGGAATGCCGCCGTATGTGAAGCTGGCCAGGGTATAACCGTCATCCAAAAGCGCTTGGGCAACCTTCTTGGCGGCGGCGACTTCCTGATTATAAGCCTCTTCTCCTAATTCTTCCTTAGCGGAGGGCTGGGTATTATAGCCGAGAACGCCGTTTTTACCGGTGAAGGCCAGAGTTGCCTTAGCGCCTTTGTAGGAGAAGTCCGGGTGTGCTTCTACAAATTCATCCAGCAAAGGCACCAGATCGAAAGCGCCGACGGTGGTTTCCCCGGCCGAATTCAGGTATTCGCAGGTAGGCTTACCGTTGACGCCTACCACCAAGCGGCTGGCAAAGCCATGGCCTGCGGGAAAATCGTAGTTCAAAGGAAGCTGGGAAAGAATCAAAGGCTTTTTATCCACGGGTAGATAAATTTCACCGGTGGTAAACTGCACACCGCCATCTTTCGCTACGGCGACCGCGGCGTCGGACAAACTGACAAGCACATAGCCGTTGGCATAAAGCTGTTCCAAAATGGCGGAGAACTCCTCAACAGTCACATTATAGTCTTTATAATCCGAAGCATCCCCAGAGGCGAAAGCCAGATTTGCCTTGGCAATCAGGGATTGGAAGGAAATATTGGGAATTTTGGCAGGATCCTCCCACAAAACAAGGGTGCTTTTGGCGCTACGGTAGCGGGCGATTGCGTCGCTCATGCCGGGAACATCGGCGGCGCTGCCGTCAAAGCTTTCCAAAAGGGAAATTGCGCCGTCATAGTCGTACTGGGCGGCCAACTGCTCCGCCTGGGGAAGCAGGGCTTTACCCCTTACAATCGCTTCTTGCGCCAGACGATCCGCTTCCTGCTGGGCAGCCAGAGAGGATTCTCTGTTTTCCTGGCGGATTTTCGCATTTTTGCGCAGCTTTACGCCGCCGACAATTAAGCCGATGATTAATATAACCACGCCGACCGGCATCAAAAGGGGGAGATAGGCTTCCTTGAAAATCTGCATTTTTGTCTTTTTTCGCCGCTTTCGGACAGGGGGACGGTTATAATTCGCGGATTGCTGTGCCATTTCCTCACAACCTTCGTTCAGAATGTTTTCTATGCTTATATCATAGCGGAAACAAAAGAAAAAAGCAATGGTTTACAAAACTTTTTTGAATCGGAGAAAGTTGGAAAAGCAGAAAATTTTTCCGGTTGCATAAAAAGATGCAACCTTTTGGCGGTTTGAAACCAGAGTTGAAAGGACGTGGGAGGTGAGAAGATGGCGAAAATCGGTACGGGGGAGATTCGAAGATTTGCGAAGGAATTTCTGTGGACCATGGATCCAGATCGGGCGGCGCTGGCAATCGGCAAGAAAGACGGTACCGCGCTTTTGCAGGACAAGGCGGTTTTGCGGCAGATTGAAGCCCAGCGGCGCACCATGGACGGACAGCTCCGGCGGGAGGATGTGGTGCGCCGGCTGGCGGTATTGGCGTTCGGCAAAACCAACGACTGTGTGCGTTTGGTGCTGGAGGAGAAGCCGGAGCTGGAGGAATTGGATTTGAGCTTGCTATCGGAGGTTAAGCGGAACGAAAAGGGGACGGTTGAAATTAAGTTGGTGGATCGGCTGGCGGTGCTGGAACAGCTTGCGTCGCTGGCAGGAAAGGAAGAAGATGGGTCCTTGGCCTTTTTGAAGGCGCTTGGCACAGTGGAGGAGAGTATTTGAGGGGAGTTACGCGCTTTTCCAAAAAACAGAAAATCGTTTTGACCTGGTGGATGCCAGGCGGGGCGCTTTCCTCCAAAGAAGCAATTGTCTGCGATGGAGCGGTACGATCAGGGAAAACCCTTGCCATGGGACTGGGTTTTTTCCTCTGGGCGCAGACCTGCTTTGACGGACAGCGGTTCGGCATTTGCGGAAAAACCATTTCATCGCTGCGGCGCAACGTGCTTTCGGAGATTTTGCCGAGGCTGGGAGAAATGGGCGCGATCTGGAAGGAAAAAAAGACGGAAAACTTGCTGCGGGTGACTTTTGCGGGGCATCGAAATGAATTTTACATTTTCGGCGGACGGGACGAAGGCTCCGCCGCGCTGATTCAGGGCGTGACCTTCGCGGGAATTTTGTTAGATGAAGTGGCGCTGATGCCGCAAAGCTTTGTGGAACAGGCTTGTGCCCGGTGTTCGGTTAACGGCTCCAGGCTGTGGTTTAACTGCAATCCAGCAGGACCCAACCACTGGTTTTATCAGCAATGGATTTTGCAGGCGGAAAGCAGGAAATGCTTACATCTGCACTTTACCATGGAGGACAACCCTTCCCTTAGTCCCCAGATTCGCGCCAGATACCAGAGGCTATACACAGGGGTATTTTACCGGCGGTTTATTTTGGGGCAATGGGTCGCGGCGGAAGGCCGGGTTTACGATTTCTTTCAGCCGGAAATGGCGCAGGCAACCCCGGCTGGCCCATTTTCCCAATGGTACATTTCCTGCGACTACGGGACGGTGAATCCCACCTCCATGGGGCTTTGGGGAAAATGCGGGGAGGTTTGGTACCGGGTGAAGGAATTTTACTTTGATTCCAGACAGCAGCAGCGGCAAATGACAGATCTGGAATACGCCGAGGCCATGGAAAATCTGGCGGGAAACCGAAAAATTCAGGCGGTGATTATCGATCCGTCCGCCGCCAGCTTCATTGAGGTGTTGCGGCGCAGGGGATGGAATGTGCGCAAAGCGGACAACGACGTGCTCAGCGGTATCCGGCTGACGTCGGATTTGCTGAAAGCAGGGAAGCTGGTCATTTGCCGGGGCTGCGAGGACTGCCTCAGGGAAATGGAGGACTACGTGTGGGATCAAAAAAGCACGGAGAAAGACAAGGTGCGCAAGGAAAATGATCACGCCATGGACGATATGCGCTATTTTGCCGCCACGGTGCTGGGGGGCAAAAGGGAAGGTTTTGCGGCGCGAGCGGTAGAAAGGAGAAGATAAAAAATGCTGATGGTTAGAAGTCCTCCTGAAAATTGGGAGGAAATAATACATTTGGAGGTGAAAATGTGAGACGAAAAATGAAGGAAAAACCCATTGCGACACAGCTCCGTATGGGAAGCCTGCACCCCTTTGGCGCGTTGCGGGGTTATACGCCTTTGGGGGGCGGGGAAGCGGAAATCTACCGCGCCATGCGGGAGGCGATCCCGCTTCTGGACGCAGCCATTGGAAAGCTGGTGCGGCTGACTGGGGGCTTTACGGTGGAGTGCGAAAATCAGACCGCCCAGGAGCAGTTGCGCAGATTCTTATTTACGGTTCCCTGCGGCCATGGGCAGCGGGGCATCGACAGCTTTTTAACGGCGTATCTGGACAGTTTACTGACTTACGGCAGAGCGGTGGGGGAAATGGTTGTGAGCCGCGGACGGCTGCTGGCGGTATGCTGGGGGGATGTGACCGCACTGGAGGTGCAGTCGGGGGAATCCTGCCTGGAGACGATTCTTTGCGGACGGGATGAGCATGGGCTGATACGTCCGCTTCCGTACCAGCAATTGCTGCTATTTACCACCATGAACCCGGAACCTGCCAACCCTTATGGAGTAAGTTTACTGCGCAGTATGCCGTTTCTGGCGGAGGTGCTGCTGAAAATCTACAACACCATTGGCATGAACTGGGAACGGGCGGGCAACGTGCGGTACAGCGTGGTTTACAAGCCGGGCAGCGAGCAAATGGATCGCATGATGGCGCAAGAACGGGGCGAGCAGATGGCCGAGCAGTGGGCGAGGGCTATGGAGGATTCCAAGAGTGGGACGGTACGGGATTTTGTCGCCGTGGGGGATGTGGATATCCGTGTCATTGGCAGCGACGGGAAGATTTTAGATTCCCAGATTCCGGTACGGCAAATTTTGGAGCAGCTTGTGGCCAAAACAGGGCTTCCGCCATTTTTACTGGGGCTGAACTGGGCCAGCACAGAGCGCATGAGCACCCAGCAGGCGGATTTACTGACCTCTGAATTGTGGGCGCTGCGCAGGACAGTGCAGCCCGCATTGGAGCGGATCTGCGAAACCTGGCTTCGGCTGGAGGGCTTTGACTGCGGCGTGCGGTTTCAATGGGACGACATCAGTCTGATGGACATTACCCAGGAGGCACAGGCGGAGCTTAGCAGAATGCAGGCGGAAAAAATCAGATGGGAGATAGAAAAACAGTGAGGGGAGGAATCTGAAATGGAAATTAGAAAAGAGGCGGCGGTCGCTTTGTCCGGCGCGCCGGACGAGGGACAACTGCTTGCCATTAACCGGCTTGCCAAAACGCCGCTGACAGCGGAACAGGTTTACGTTTTTTCTCTGCGCCTTTGCGACGATCAGGTGGATCGGGATTTCGAGCGTTTTGACACCCAGGCGCTGCCACGGCTTGCGGAACTGTTTGTGGGAAAAACGGGAATTCTGGATCACAACTGGTCCGCAGGACAGCAGGTGGCGCGGATTTTCCAGACGGAGACGCTGACGGAGGGGTTTGTCACCTATATCAAGGCATGGGCGTACATTCGCAGAAGTCCGGAAAATCAGAGTCTTATTGGTGACATTGAGGCGGGGATTAAAAAGGAGGTTTCCGTTGGTTGCGCCATGGGAGAGGCAAGATGCTCTATCTGCGGCGCAAAATACGGTGACTGCGAGCACCAAAAAGGAATGGAATATCAAGGAGAAATTTGCACTGCGGTGCTTTCTGATCCAAAAGACGCTTATGAATTTTCCTTCGTGGCGGTGCCGGCGCAGAAGGACGCCGGCGTGATGAAGGCGTTAAGCGGCTCTAAATTGCATTTGGAGGAACTGGTTCGCAAGCAAGCGGGGGTTCGGGCGTCTTCAGAGTACCAAGCGCTGAAAAAGTTAGCCGAGGCTGGCAGGGAATGGGAAAAGCAGCTCAGAAGCCGAGTTGTTCGGCTGGGACTGGCGCTGGATCAAGGGTTTTCGGAAAAGCTTCTGCGCGCCAGCGCGGAGAGAATGTCCCACGAGGAACTGCAAGCGTGGGAGCGGCTTTTAGAGACGAAAATTGCGGAACTGTATCCACCAGCGCCGCAGCTTCCTGGGCTGAAGCCGGAAAACACCGCCACACACAGCGAATACATGATCTGATGATTTTCGGCGTTGCCGGATGTCATAAATTTCGTAAAAAATCAGGAGGATGACAGCATGAAATTGGCATTTGATGAAATTGGGCAGATTTGCGTGACGTTGGAATGCGACAGCGGCGCAAGCGGCAAGCTCTGCAAAATGAGCGCGGACGGTAAGGCCGGGGTTTGTGCGGCAGGGGACAAATTCTGCGGCCTGGTAAGCAGCGTCCGGGGCGGCTATGGAGCCGTGGTGATTCGCGGTTTTGTCACGGTTCCGTACACAGGCGCGGCTCCCAGCGTAGGCTTTGCGGGACTGTCTGCAAACGGCGCAGGCGGGGTGAAGGCGGACAGCACCGGCAACAGCTACCTGATAGTCGCCAGAGACACAGCCGCAAATACGGTCACATTTTTTATGTAAGGAGGAAGTAACATGGGTTATGACAATATGAGACTGGAAAAAGGTATGTACAGAGAGGAAGGCAAGAGCTTTTCTCAGGTTTTGGAGTCCCTGGATCCCAGCGAGCACTACAGAGGCACCGCGCTGGAGGGCACCGACGCTTTTCAGCGGCAGTTAAAGCGATTTGACATTCGGGTAAAAGGCGCGGGTTCTTCTTCTGTGGAAAAGTTTTTCCGCACCATGGATTCCGCTGTTCTGTTCCCGGAATACATCGCAAGAGCAGTGCGGCAGGGGATGGAGGAAGGTGACATTCTGCCCGGCATCACGGCTACCACTACGGTGATCGACGCAATGGACTATCGTTCCATTTATTCCGTTCCGACCAACGACGACAAGGCGCTGAAGCACGTTGCAGAGGGTGCGGCCATTCCCGCTACCCAGGTGAAAACCAAGGAACATCTGCTTTCTTTGCACAAGCGGGGGCGGATGCTGCTGGCCAGCTATGAGGCCATTCGCTTCCAGAAGCTGGATCTTTTCTCTGTGATGCTGCGTCAAATTGGCAGTTATATTCAGAAAATGCATTTGCAAGACGCAGTAGAGGTTTTGCTCAATGGCGATGGCAATAGCAATCCCGCTCAGGTTTTGACTGCTGGGGAAGCCCCTATTGGGGGCGAAAGCGGTAAGCTGACCTATGAGCAGCTTGTGAATTTCTGGGGACAGTTTACGCCCTACGAAATGAACACCATGCTTTGCGGCACCAATTCCATGACCAAGTTGCTAAAGGTGCCGGAACTGCAAAATCCTCTCACTGGCCTGAATTTTCAGGGCACCGGCAAGCTGGCCTCTCCCCTTGGCGCACAGCTTCTGCGCAGCGACTGCGTGGCGGATGGGAAAATCATTGGTCTGGATCGTCGGTACGCGCTGGAGCTGGTGCAAGCGGGAGACGTTATGGTTGAGTATGATAAGCTTATTGACCGCCAGATGGAGCGGGCGGTGATTTCCTCCATTGCGGGTTTCGGCAAAATCTGCGCGGACGCCGTGAAGGTGCTGGTACTTTGATATGGTGATTTCCGAACAGGCTTTTGCTCAGGCGCTGTTACTGGCGGGGCCTTTGGAGCCGGAGCGGCAGGATAAATTACAGACGCTTTGTCAAGGTGTGGAGAGCAGTTTGAAGCGCCGCATTCGGGAAGGACTGTCGCCGGAGGATTTCCGCGCCGACTACATTGCGGCGGTGGGCCTTTATGGTGTGGCGGCGCTTTCGGAACTGGAAAGCTTATCCGCGCCCGGCTCTTTCAGCGCGGCGGATCTGACTGTGCAAAGGACGGATACCAGCGCTTCGGTAAACTGCCTGCGGCTTCAGGCGGAAATGCTGATGGCGCCTTACTGCAAGGACAGCTTCTGCTTCCGGGGGATTTAACATGCGGGAAAAAATTGAGCGGATCCTGAACCAATTTGGCGCTTCGCTTACCATTGAACATGAAAAGGAGGCCACGGATTGCCGTGGCTTCCTTCGCCCAGTCACGGGGAAGTACTGGCAGAACATGGAGCATCAGTTTTCAGAATTGGGGCAGGTACCAAGAGGTCAGTACATTTACATTGGCCCGGCCAACGTGCCGGTTACCCAGGGCGACCGAATCGTGCTGGATGGAGTGGGCTATGCGCTGCGGCGCTGCGAGGTTGTGCGCGTGGGTGATAGCCTCCTGTATTACTGGGGACTATGCGTCCGGGAAGGAGAGGACACATGGAACAACTAATCGAGAATCTGGTGGCAGGGTTATGCGCGGCAGGATTTGAAGCCAAACGCGCGGGACCTGGAGGTGTGATTC
The DNA here is from genome assembly GCA_910589155.1 of uncultured Oscillospiraceae bacterium. Lineage (GTDB taxonomy): Bacteria > Bacillota > Clostridia > Oscillospirales > Oscillospiraceae > Faecousia. The sequence goes on from CAJURY010000001.1 coordinate 132,176, forward strand.
CCAGAATTGGGAAGGCGATTGTGGCTGTGAGCGTCCCGGAGGTTAGCTTCCTGAAAAATACGGAAAATAAAATAAACGCTATGGCGCGGATAAAGGCGACAGTTTTTTCTCCTACGGCGGACGGTGCGGCGGGGGGCCAGGATACGGCGTATGCCGTGGCTCAGGCAATTGCGGCTGGGATTTCTGGTTTCCCGCCGGTTCCTTGTAAAGTTGCGGAAACGGTCTACAATGGACGGGGCGACTTTTTTACAACGCAGGTACAAGGTACGCTGGGAATACACTGTGATGAAGCGGGAGACTTTCAAACAGACGGCGAACTTACGCTGACAGTCAACAATCAGAGCATAAAATCACTGAGACTGATCCGCATGACCCGGAAACAGGAACTTTTGCCTGTTTACGCCTTTGGGGAATCGGCAATCATTGGAAAATACGTCCGGTCTGTTGTCTATACGCTGACCGTGGAGTATTGCGCGCCAAAGGGCCAATGGAACGCGGGGCAGATTATGGAATATCGGGATTTTACGTTAAAACTTGCGCGGGATGGGGGCGTTTATGTCTATGGGTCATGCAATTGGACAGAGTGCGCATGGGAAGATACGGAGGAAGGCTCTGTTTTTCGGGGAACCGCGACTGCATATTACTGTGTGAAGCAGGAGGGGTTATCATGACGAAAATGAAATTTAAGACTTTCACATGGCCCAATAATCCAGAGCGGTATGAGGTGGAGTTTGTGCGTCCGATAGAGTACCGGAAAAATGACGCGGGGCAGGAGGTTTTTGCGGGACTGGGCGGCAACTGCCGCACCATGAAAGGGTTTGGTGTTTTTGTAGGAAGCAGCGCCTATGCGGATTTTAAGAAGCTGGAGGCGCTGCTGTATGAAAATACCGCTGGAACGCTGATCCATCCGGTTTGGCAAAGCAGCAAGGTGTTTTTTACCCGGCTGAAGCTGGTGCAAGAGCCGGTGGAAAATTACGTCGCCTATGAATTTACGTTTCAGGAAGCGGACGCTTCTGGTGGAATTCCCCAAAATAATCGGCCTTATTTGAAGCTTTGAGATAATCTGGCGGCTTCTGCTTAGGAGCCGCCAAAAACTTTTAAGATAGAATCGACAAAAAGAGGTTGAAATTTCTAAAAGAGTATGCTATAATGCATTTGCATCCAAGATGCGGGTATAGTTCATCGGTAGAATGCGACCTTCCCAAGGTTGAAAGGTGGGTTCGACTCCCATTACCCGCTCCAAGCCGGAGTAAGCGATCGAGCGCTTGCTCCGGCTTTCTTACATTTCTATCCTTTGGTGATAATTTGCATTTTATGTCGAACCATGCTACATTTTTCTTGTACCTGTCATAGGACAATTGGGGGAAATTTACAGATATGGAATGTGCAAAAGCATATTTTAACTGGAGCAGCGGGAAGGATTCGGCGCTGGCTTTGTACATCGCCTTGCAGGAGAAACGGCGGGTTGGCACGCTGTTTTCAGTGGTGCATGGAGACAGCGGAAGAATAGCCATGCACGAAATCAGCGAAGCGCTTTTAAACCGGCAGGCGGAGGCGATTGGAATGCCGCTGACTGTTTTTCACTATGATCCACTGTGGAGCAGGGAAGCATACGCTCATGCTATGCGGCAGCAAATCGAGTATCTGAAAGCAAAGAAAATGACGACTGCCCTGTTCGGCGATTTAAATTTGGAACCGCTTCGTCGCAGCCGGGAGGAAAACTGTCGCCAATCTGGAATAGCGGCGGAATTTCCCCTGTGGAATTGGTCGGCCGACAAGATCATGAAAACGTTTATTGGGCTTGGCTTTCAGGCTGTAGTGACCAGTATTGATCATCGGGTGTTGCCGGACTCTTTTTTAGGGCGTGTGATTGATGAGAATTTTTTGGCTGATTTGCCTACGCAAGCGGACATATGCGGAGAAAACGGCGAATATCATTCCTTTGTGTATGACGGCCCAATTTTTCAGAAACCTGTGTCTTTTTCAATAAAGTCTCGGTTTAGCCGGGAATATCCAGAAGAAAATGGGATGCACAGATATTGTTATTTAGAGTTGGAATAAGAATCGGCGCTGCCTGCAAAAATGCGGGCAGCGCCATTTTTTATAATAGACTGATTAACTTTTCTTCGGCAAAACAGGGCATGGCAAAAAGCGCATCGTCCAGCGCATCTAGATTTTCCCCATCGTGCTCAATTTCCTTTTCATAAAGCTGCACCAGACGAAAAAGATCCGCAGCACCGGTATCGCGGAGCGTTACGGCCAGCAGCCCGTGAAGTACTGCCCATGCGCAGACAAGCCGCTTTACCTTCCCCAAAACATCATAATCCGCTACGGCTTGCAGCCAGCAGCGCCGCAGGCGATAACAGCTCCAACGGGTAAGCTGCTTTTCCAAGCCTGCCAGCGTCGGCTGCGCTGCCTCATAATCGGCAGGGGTCGGGGGATCGGCCACAGCGTGGTTTAAATAGCTATGCCATTCTGAGGTTAAAATCTCCAGATTTTCGTAAAAACGAAATATGTCCGTTGGATTGCCCCGCTGTATGGAAGGGAACGCTACCGCAGCAAAGGGCTGCACATCTTCTCCATCTGTAAGCCGCTGGAACCACTGGCTATATTGCAAACATAAAATGAGTTTTTCAGAAAAGCGCAGCGCGTTGCTGTTTAAAATCTGCAAAGCTGTATACCTGGCGCGCAAAAGCGATTCCATATAGCCGCCGTCATAAGCCTCCGGCCAAACGTTTACCGCATACCGTTCAGGAGGAAGCTCCGTTTCCGTTTCCAGCACAAGTCTTACAGCTTCCGGGCAGGCGAAAGACAAATCGTGTTCCGCAAAGACCTCGTAATCCTGTACGATTCTGGGAAATTTCCGACAGGTTGCGCAAGGACCACCTTGCCCCAGGCGCAATTCTATTTCGCATAGGCCGTCCTGATTCCAGAATGGACATTTACCGTTTTCCATCCGTAAAATGCGGTCGCCGTCAGAGTCGATGGTCATTGCGCTTTGCAATGCTTGTCCAAAATTGCCTGGAATTTGCAGGTAACGCGCATAAGTCGCATCATCTACAACCACCTCCCAGCTTTGGCAGCAGCTATCTGGGCAGTTTCCGGCCAGACAATGGAAATCCTGGTAATATTTTGGATAAAACGCCTCCATTGCCGCCTCCTATTGCCGCCGGGCAAGGGTATAATCGTCTCCTTGCCGGAAATAAGGGCATCTGCCGTCAGGTTTTGTCAAAAGACGGTACATTTCATCCTCATCAAAATCCTGCATACAGTAGTATTCGCCCCATTCTTCATCGTAATCATAGTACCAACACATTTCACATTGGTTCATACACAGCACCTCCACGACTAGATTATACACGATTTATGGACTTAAAAAAAGCCCCGATATGCATATGTTCATGCACAGTTCATATTTCCTGCGTACAGTAGAAGTGCGTTGCCGCAAAGATACACGCAAACCGTCAATATGCAGCAAAGCTGCTAGAAATTTTCATGGGATTTCTAACGATTATCGTTTGATTCCCGGCGGTTTATGTGGTATGATATACGAAGAATTGATAGAAATTTAGGAGGGGTTCTGGCGATGGCATATCATAAAACTTCATCCGGCGCCGGTAAATTTTTAACGGATAACCGCCGTATTGATCCCAAATATTTTAATGATGCGGAAGAAAATACGCTGCCAGGTAAGAAGCGCAAGAAATATCGTCCCTTGCGCGGCCTTCGAAACTGCCTGATTGTAGTGCTGATTTTTGAAATTTTGTATTGTGTAGCGATTTTTTCCAACATTCCTTTTATCGCCCGCCTGCGCAGCATTTATATTGGCACTGCCATGGATACGTTCAGTCATCAGTGGCTTGCCACGGCATTTATCCCAAAAGACATTATCGATGAGGTAGTTGACCGTCGTAATAACTCTGTGAACGAGCAAATCGGCAACAATTCCCATTGGATTGACCGTCCCGACCCCAGCGCCCCTGCTAGTTATAAAGATCAGTCCGGTCAGCAGGTTACGGTTGATCACAACAATAACAACGAATTGACTGCGGAGCAAAAGGCGTTTTTTGAGGTGTTCTGGGAAGTAGATCCAGAAAGTATGCTTTCTTATGTAAAGGAGCATCCTGATGTGACGGCCAACGGCTGGGATCAGATTTATATTAATGAAGCTGGACTGGATGATAAGGGTACTTCCATTAAAACCGTGATGGGCGAACAGGTGTTGGCAATTGACGCAAAGAGTCAGGTTATGCTGGTTCGCGTAACAGGTAAGGCTCTGTTGGGAGATTTTCGTGGGGTATTAGCGGTGGCCAAAGACCCCTCCAAGCTGCATTTGTATCCCGCGAAAGAACTTGGCTCTTACGGCGAGAAAGCTGGTTCCATTGCAGAGCGGAACGACGGTATTTTGGCAATTACCGGTTCTGGCTTTATTGATGAAGGCGGCGGCGGCAACGGCGGCACTTTGGCCGGCATCGCTGTATGCGATGGTGAGTATTACCGGCATACGCCTTCTACTTGGGGCTATAAACGTATTGAACTGCACGAGGATAATCTGATGTATATCACGGACGTTGGCACGCAAATTGGAGATGATGTGACAGATGCATCAGAGTTTTCTCCGGCGCTGATTGTGGATGGCAAGGTCGTTGTGGATGAAAATTGCGGCTGGATGGGGATGCATCCCCGCGCTTGCATTGGGCAATCCGACAGGGGCGAGATTTTGATGTTGGTCATAGAAGGCAGATCGCTCAGCTCTGAGGGCGCGGATGTTGTAGCCTGTGCGGAGCTTCTTTCCAAGCACAATTGCTATCAGGCATTGAATTTGGACGGCGGTACCAGCGCGATTATGTGGTTCGATGGCGAATATGTGACGCACTGTTCTAATGCAAAGCTGGACGAAGGACGCTATTTGCCCAATGCTTGGGTGTACGCTCCCGACAGCGAATAAGTTTGCCGCTTTTTGTATGGAATCTGGCGGTCTTGCATTGACAAGAAAGGTTTCTTTTTGTATAATACCAAGTAGATTTGCGGGTCTTTGACCCAAATCATATTTTTGCAAACGGCATTTGTATATCTTTTGAAAAGAAAGGAATTTTGCCATGATTTACAGTGCAGAAGTACAAAACATGTGCTCTGTAGCCAAGGGCGCCTATCACGGCCCCGCCCCCATCCCCGAAGAGGGCAAGTGGGTACAAGCTACGGAGATCAAGGACATCAACGGTTTTACCCACGGCGTGGGCTGGTGCGCGCCCCAGCAGGGCGCTTGCAAGCTGACCCTGAATGTCAAAAACGGCATCATTGAAGAAGCGTTGGTGGAAACCTTGGGCTGCTCCGGTATGACCCACTCCGCCGCAATGGCCGCCGAAATTCTCATCGGCAAGACCATTTTGGAAGCGCTGAACACCGACTTGGTGTGCGACGCCATCAACACCGCTATGCGCGAATTGTTCTTGCAGATTGTTTACGGCCGCACCCAGAGCGCGTTCTCTGAGGACGGTCTGGCCGTGGGCGCTTCTCTGGAAGACCTGGGCAAGGGGCTGCGCAGCCAGGTAGGCACCATGTTTGCCACCCGTGCAAAAGGTCCCCGCTATCTGGAAATGGCGGAAGGCTATGTCACTCGCATTGCCCTGAACGCCGATGATCTCATTACCGGCTACGAATTTATCAATCTGGGCAAGATGATGGACTTCATTAAAAAGGGCGATGACGCGAATACCGCTTTGGACAAGGCCAAGGGTCACTACGGCCAGTTCGAGGGCGCAGCGAAGTTTATCGACCCCCGCAAGGAATAAGAGGAGGACTGAACAATGGCTCTGTTTGAAGGTTACGAAAGAAAAATCGATAAAATCAACGGCGTCCTGGCTCAGTATGGCATCTCCTCTGTGGAAGAGTGCCGGGACATCTGCCAGGCGAAGGGCTTTGATCCCTATACCATCACCAAAAACATTCAGCCCATCTGCTTTGAGGACGCTGCGTGGGCTTACACTGTAGGCGCTGCCATCGCCATCAAGAAGAATGTTGCCACCGCTGCTGAGGCTGCGGAAGCCATCGGTATTGGCTTGCAGGCATTTTGCATCCCCGGCTCTGTTGCTGAGGATCGTAAGGTTGGTCTGGGTCACGGCAATCTGGGCGCTATGCTTTTGAAGGACGAGACCAAGTGCTTTGCGTTTTTGGCTGGTCACGAATCCTTTGCCGCTGCGGAAGGCGCAATTGGCATTGCCCGTTCCGCTAACAAGGCGCGTAAGGAGCCTCTGCGGGTTATCCTGAACGGCCTTGGCAAAGATGCCGCGCAGATCATTTCCCGAATCAACGGCTTTACCTATGTGCAGACCAAGTTTGACTACTACACAGGCGAATTGTCTGTTGTGAAGGAGTACAAGTACTCCGAGGGCGAGCGCGCTACTGTTCGCTGCTATGGCGCGGACGATGTCCGCGAGGGTGTGGCGATTATGCACAAGGAAGGCGTGGACGTTTCCATCACCGGCAACTCCACTAACCCCACCCGTTTCCAGCATCCTGTTGCAGGCACCTACAAGAAGGAATGCTATGAGCAGGGGAAGAAGTATTTCTCCGTTGCCTCCGGCGGCGGCACGGGTCGTACCCTGCATCCTGACAATATGGCGGCAGGTCCTGCTTCCTACGGCATGACCGACACCATGGGTCGTATGCACTCCGACGCACAGTTTGCGGGTTCCTCTTCCGTTCCTGCCCACGTAGAAATGATGGGCTTTTTGGGCATGGGTAACAATCCCATGGTCGGCGCTACGGTTTCCGTGGCTGTCGCGGTAGAAGAAGCTTTGAAAAACGCTTAATTTTTCAAAAAAGGGGCTTCCTTTTTTGGAAGCCCCTTGGAGAAATCTCGTAGCAGAGGTTTGGGGAAGTAGGCTTGCTCTTTGCATGTTTTTCTGTTTTTGCTTAAAATTTTGCCATATAGAGGTTGACAAACGCGGAAATCTATGGTAGAATAGCAAAGTCTCTGATACGGAGAGATGTCCGAGCGGTTTAAGGAGCTGGTCTTGAAAACCAGTGACTCAGCAATGAGCCGTGGGTTCGAATCCCACTCTCTCCGCCAGCGTTTCTTCTGTTAAAATTGCATAATTGATTATGGAGTGGTACCCAAGAGGCCGAAGGGGCTCCCCTGCTAAGGGAGTAGGCGTCTAAAAAGCGCGCGAGGGTTCAAATCCCTCCCACTCCGCCATAACTGGACACCAATTTTGATACAATGCGTATCTTGATTGGTGTCCAGTTTCTTTTTGCAAAGTCCTTGATTTGCAAGGCTTTTCGATACTTTTTAACGATATAAGGCTTCGTGGCGTTCCGGAAACGGTCGCTGCGGAGCCTTTTGCGTTTTCTCCCATAACACTTTTTAACGAAAGGTCGAGGGGTGTGCAGATTTTAGTCGGGGGTGTGCATTTTCGGCAAAAAGGGTGTGCACATTTTAATTATTCCTCAAGAGCGCAAAAGAAAGGCCGCAAAACCTGTTCGCCCAAAATACGAACGACCTTGCGACCTTGTATCTTATTCTCCGACCTTGACCTCTGTGCCGTTCTTGAAAACGAAGGTAATCGCACCGTTCCTGCGGACGATTGCCTTCTCGACCATCACCGTCCAGATGGTGTCGCTCCACTCACGCAGCACCACCGGCTGTTTTTTGAGGGTGCGGATGTAAAGTGCCATTGCCTTGTCTTGCTGACTTTGCGTAGTACGCAGGTTCTGTAACCGCTCCAGTTCCGCAGCGGCTTTTTCGTAACGCTCGGTGAGGGCTTCATACTTTCTCAGATAAGCCTCCTGAGACTGCGCCGTGGAAGCGTTTTCCTTGACTGCCGCCTTGACCAGTTCGGCTACGACCTGCGTTTCCTCAAGCTGCCGTTCAATTTCTGCGTCCAATTCCGCAAAGTCTGTCAGCGCACGGCGCATGGTTTCGCAGTCCTTGATGATCTGCTCCCGGTTCTCCATCATCCGGTTGTAGGCTTGAGTGAAAAGCCGCTGCACGGTTTCCGTGTTTACCGTGGGAGTATGGCAGCGTTCTTCAACCTTGAACTTGCTGTTGCATTGCCAGATGGTGCGGCGGTAGCGGTCGGTGGAATGCCAGACCTTTGAGCCGAAGAAGCCGCCGCAGTCCTCACAGACCAGCTTGGCTGAAAGAACGCTCTTTCCGCTGTAGGCTCTGCCCAATGCTTTCCTCCTGGCAAACTCCGTCTGCACATGATCCCATTCATCCGGGTCAACAATGGCAGGGTGGCTGCCTTCCACATAGTATTGCGGCACCTCACCCTCGTTGGGCGTCATCCTCTTTTCCAGAAAATCAACCGTGAAGGACTTCTGGAGTAGCGCATCCCCCTTGTACTTTTCATTTTGCAGAATGCTGGTGACCGTGGTCTTGCTCCATTTATCTTTGCCGCCCGGTGACGGAATCCCCAAGTCCTCCAAACATCTGCAAATGGCGGCTTGGCTCTTGCCGTCAAGGAAAAGACGGTAAATCAGCTGAACAACTTTCGCTTCGCTTTCCACAATGGTAGGTCTGCCGTCCTCACCCTTTTCGTAGCCAAGGAAACGTTTATAGGCAAGATGCACCTTTCCGTCAGCGAAGCTCTTACGCTGTCCCCAGGTGATGTTTTCCGAAATGCTGCGGCTTTCTTCTTGGGCAAGGCTCGACATGATGGTGATGAGCAACTCACCCTTGCCGTCAAATGTGAAAATACCTTCCTTTTCGAAGTAACATTCCACGCCGTTTTCCTTCAGCTTGCGGATGGTGACCAGACTGTCCACGGTGTTCCTGGCAAATCGGCTGACCGACTTTGTGACAATGAGGTCGATTTTTCCGGCAAGAGCGTCCGAAACCATGCTGTTAAAGCCGTCTCGCTTTTTGGTGTTACAGCCGGAAATGCCCTCATCCGTATATACTTTTACGAAGTCCCATTCCGGCTTGGACTGTATGAATTTGGTGTAGTAATCCACCTGGGCTTCGTAGCTGGTGAACTGCTCGTCGCTGTCGGTGGAAACACGGGCATATCCTGCAACACGCCGCTTCTGCGCGGCCACCTTCGGCAGGTGTGTCAGCGGATTGATGGTTGCGGGTATCATGGTTACTTTAGGCATTGTGCTTGCTCCTCTCTAAGGTTTTTCGGCGTGCAGCTTCCTTCATCTCGTCCGTCCAACCTTCTGCTCTGGAACGGTCTTTCCATGTGCGTGTCACTTCCGAGCCGTCTTTGAAGCAGAAAACCAGAATGTTTCCGTTGCATACCCGAATACTCTGTACCTGACTGTGCAGCTGTTCCCGTGTAAAAGCCTTTACACCCAAAACTTCGGCTGTAACCTGTTGAAGCGTTGCTTCCGGTATCTGCTTGGAAGCGCAGACAGATTTGCCGAGTGTATTAAATGTTCCGCAGACCCAGACGATGCCCGTTTTGGTGGTCTTGCGGCGGTAGTTCTTTCCGCAGATGTCGCACACCAGAAGGCTTGTGAATGGGTATGTGGTTCTCGGCGCTGGCTTCTTATTGAACTGAGCCGCCCGCCGTGCCTTCTCGGTCTGAACCGCATGAAATGTCTCTATGCTGATGATGGCATCATGGGCATCCTCTGCGTGGTATTTAGGCAATTCACCGTGGTTGATGACGGTTTTCTTCGTGATATGGTTCTCACGGAAGGTTTTCTGCAAAAGCAGATTGCCCGTATAGGTGTAGTTACTCAGTATCTTGGAAACCACAGACTGGTTCCATTTCCCACCGAAGCGGGACGGAACACCTTCCTCGGTCAGCCGTTTGGCAACAGCCTGATACGGTGGTTATTCTTCCTGACATTGTGTCACCTCCTTGTAGTGTGACATATTACCTCTGAACTCACCGTATATCAAGTCAATCCCGCGGTACAAACTACACGAAGATATCCCGTATTTTTCGGTCATAATTGTATCAATCGTGGCGTAATCCTTCGGGGTTAAAATCCCCATCGACAGCATTTGCTTTGCCTGGAGCATGGAGGCAAAATACTGCTCCAGCCGCTCTCTGTAGGCGTCATTCATCACAGCCACGCTCCCTTCCGAAGCGATCTGCAATATAGCAGGCGTGAGAGCAGTACCTTCTATGATTATTTCCATAGGCAGTAAAATGACGTCCGCAGCAGGCACAGGTGTACGCATAAACAGCTTTTCGGTTGACGCACTCCGGGTGTGACTTCCACCATGCAGTGCGGCAGGCGTCTGAGCAGAACTTTTTCGGCTTCTGCTTAGGGATGATTTTTATCAACTTCCCACACTGCTTACAGGCAACGGCATTCTTTGCACTGTCACCCAGCCCGCTGCGGCGGCAAAAGGAGCGCACCGTATTATCCGAAATTCCGAGTTGCTCGCCGATTTTCACATAACTGACGCCCTGTAAGCGCAATATTCGTATTTGTTCTCTCTGCCAATCTGTCATAGAGTTTTCCTCCAGTCCGAGGGTTTGCCTCAGTACCAACTGGAGGGAAAACGCCTGTCTGGTCCGCAAAAAAATAATGCCCTCCACGGAAATGAATCCGCAGAGGGCGTATGCAAAGATTATTTATTTGGGATCTTGAGCTTCATACCGCTGTAGATGACATTGCTTTTCAGTCCGTTCAGACTGACGATCTCCTTGTAGCGGCTGCCGTTGCCGAGATACTTCTTTGCGATTGCCCAGAGGGTATCTCCGTGCGTTACGGTATGAATGCGATAGTTCTCGGCGGGTTTCGTGCCAGCCACGGTAAGTGCCGAGGTTTTGACTGGCGACATGATGGCGTACCTGCCGGACTCGTCCTTGTTAATGACCGTGCGGTCGCCGCTGACCTCTACCACATACCAGCGGAGCTTCTTCACCCAGCCGGGAATGGATTTGCCGCCATAGTAGGTGCTGCCCGTGATGGTCACGAGGTCACCGACCTTGATAGACCCGGTGGGCTTGGCCGGTTCGACCGGCTTCACCTCGCTGCCGAGAGCTGCCGTGACCTTGGATGCCAAATCACCCATACGGGCATACATCCAGTTGCCGGGGCAGCTTTTGTTCGCAAACCATCTGTGGACGGTCAGCACCATCTCGTCAGACTTCGGGGTGTAGTTCAGCGTCTTGGCCTTATCGCCCAGCCAGAGCAGCTTGGTTTTGCCGTTGCGCCTGCAGATATCGGTGCAAAGCTCGATGAGCGTCTGATATACAATATCCTTAAACGCATACGGCTCGGTGGTGTCGCTGGCGCACTCAATGGTGACCGCTCTCTGGTCGTTGGCATTGGAAGAAGAACACCAGGAGCGGTTTCGTTCCTCAACATACATACCGACCCGACCGTCTGCACCGATGCCGTAGTTGCTGCTTGCCTGCCGTGAGGTCGGCAAAAAGATGTTGCCCAGCGTTTCCACGCTGCACTGACCCACCACGCAGTGGGGCGTGATGCGGTCAATGCTGTGGGTGCGCTGCCCGGAGTGGTTCGGGCTGAGCTTGGTGTAGGACACCAGAGAGCTGTTCGTGTAAGCCATGTTATTCATCCTCCTTTTCACTGCGGTCATGAAGCTGCTCCAGAACGGATTTCAGCTTCTGCGGAATGGGCAGTCCCAGGTATGCGGCGTTCTCCAACAGGGACACGCCCTCATTCGATAGGTAGAAGAAAATGACGGCAGTGCGCATCACCGAGCCGCTGCCGATGACACGGGTGTCGAGAATATGCCCGATGCCGACCAGAGCGAAGATGAGCACCTTTTTGAAAATGCCCTTGAAGCCGACTTCGCTGGACAGCTTCTTATCCACCACAGCGCACATGATGCCGGTGATGTAGTCGATGACTACGAAAGCCAGAAGTGCGTAAAGCAAGCCGTCACATCCTCCCAAGAACCATCCGAGCCAGCCGCCGATACCGGCGAACACCACCTGAATGGTCGTCCAGAATTCTTTCATGTTGTTTGTCCTCCTTTGAAAGTTGAATTTGTGTATGAAAAAAAGGCACTCTGCCGAGCGCCTTGATTCCGAAAAAATATTCTTTATATTACTGCGGTCAGCGACACCGTGTGCCACGAGGACCATGTGCCGCCATAGTTTCCTCGGATATACATCCTTGAGCCATCATAGACGGTGTACCGCTGCTGAATAAAGTAGCTCTCTGGCAGAAAGACCTCCAGCATACCGATTGTGGTGGTCGGAAAGTGCTTTTCCGTGGAAGCTGAATACGCAAAATAGTAGCCGGGAGTCTTTACATTGTTGAGGTCGGTGGTCGAGCCGTCCACTCTGCCCATTTTGCCGTGGACATTGACGCCGTTCATGTGAATATTGCCGTCCACATCCAGCGTGGCTTGCGGGTTCGGCGTGTTGATGCCGACCTTCTTTTTCCGCAGTGCAATGAGGGGCGTACCCTGCGGAACAGTAAAATACAGATCCAGACTGCTCAAAGAATAGAGCTTGTCTTGGATCTGCAAATGAAAGTCGTAGGAACTGTTGGCATCCAGATTGCACAGTTCCAAATTGGAGTAGCTGAAAGAGGTTCCGCTTTTTGCCGTGCCGGAATAGATGCTGGTGTAGCTGCCGTAGCTGCTCTCACTGGTTTTCTTGTACCGATACCGCACATAAACCACGCTGTTTTTCTGCGTCCCGTCTACGTTCACAGCAGAAATAGAGCCACTGAATTTGAGCTGCATTTCCGCTTCGATATCGTTGGTTCGCCGGAGCGTTATCGAGGATATTTTCGGCTTGGTGTACGGAATGACCGTCACAGTCTGTGAAGTTTCGGCGGTGTAGCCGCGGGAGTCCGTGACCGTGAGCGTGACCGTCACACTGCCGGACTTGGCGATCTTTCCGACCGTAATTGCAGCACCGGTCGAATTGGATGCGGATAAACCGTTGCAGGAAGCGGTATAGTTGGAAATGGACGCTCCGTTCTTCGCAGTCGCCGTTCCGGGGGTGACCTTGATGGTTGAGTAGTCCTGTACGAATAGCTGGTCGTTGCCTGTGAGGTTTTTTGTGGTCGTGTACCGAAGAGTTTGAAAACATACACAATCTGTTTGCAGCCATCCTCGCCAAGGGCATAGGTCGGCAGTTGAAGCAGGGCTTATATCGTGAGTATCTGAATCGCAAAGAAGATGTAGCCGTTGTTCGTGGCAAAATCGATATGCCGGGGACCATACAGAACCGTCTCGCCAGAAAGCGGGTATTGACCTGCGAGTATGATGAGCTTTCAGAAAACAACCTTCTGAATCAGATTCTGAAAACAACTGTTATGCTTCTGCTCCGCCATGCAAGAGTGAGTCAGGAGTATAAGAGCGATTTGAAGAAGGAAATGTTGTTCTTTTCGAATGTTGACACCATAGACCCGTCTACAATACGTTGGTCTGCCATCCGATTCCAGCGTAACAACAACACCTATCGTATGCTCATCAGTCTTTGTCAGCTGATTCTTGAAGGAATGCTGCTGACAACGGACTCCGGCGAATATCGGTTAGCTTCTTTTATTGACGAACAGCGCATGAATCGCCTTTATGAGAAGTTCATCCTTGAGTATTACGCCAAGGAGTGCCCGCAGGTGACTGCAACGGCATCTCAAATTCCGTGGGCATTAGATGACGGCATCGGCACAATGCTTCCGGTAATGCAGAGTGACATCATGCTGACCCAAGGAAGCACTGTGTTGATTATAGATGCCAAGTATTACACGCATACGACACAGGCTCAGTACGATGTCCACACCTTACACTCTGGGAATCTATATCAGATTTTCACTTATGTGAAAAACAAAGACACAGAGTTCGGAACTCAACCGCATACGGTTTCCGGTATGCTCCTGTATGCCGCAACTGACGAAGCCATTCAGCCGAACAACAGCTACAGAATGAGCGGAAACAAAATCAGCGTAAAAACGCTTGACCTGAATAGAGATTTCTCGGAAATTGCCGCGCAATTGAATGCAATTGTAGATGAGTATTTTTCGGATTGAACCTTTTAATTATTCCTACACCTTTTAATGGTGGGTGAACCTTTTAATAAAAGGTCAGTGCCGTGTGCATTTGGTATCAAAATAGGTCTTTACTTTCAAGTTGGGGCAGACAGTTATTGTTTGCTCCAACTTTTTTATGCAAATACCTGCCTCTTTTGATTTTTTAAATCAAAAGAGGCAGGTATTTTTGCGTGTGAAAAAAGTATGTCTGCTGCTGGAAAAAGGCAAAGTAGATGCGCCAATCTGCGATGCACAACAGTTGCCATATTTGCTGCCTGCAAGTACGAATGCAGGCCAACTAAATATCCCTTTGCACCTGACGGCCTACTAGCAGCAATAAGGCGCGCAGCAAAGACACCAGAGGGGTGTACAGAAAGAAGCGCCCCCAAAACCTTCGTAGTTTGCAGTACGACGACGGTAGGCGGAACCGCCATTTTCCAAGGCGGTTAGAACCTGCTGGTATTGCAGATTACCGGGGTCCATGGAAACGGCTCGCCGGATATGCTCTAACGCCGTTACCTGATTTCCTACGCCGTCGTTGGCCAGCGCGCTGAGATAATACCACTGGGCGTCGCGCTGATCTGCGGGGGTACCTCCCAATGCGTTCAGCGCTTCCTGACAGCGGCCATAGCGCAAATAGTTGTGGGCTGCCTGGGTTTGCGTTGTGTGATATTCGCTGCTGGCGGTGCGTCGCTGCTGTTGCCATTGCCCAAAAGGATCAAAGCCGCCAAAACCGCCTGAATAGCCGCCGGCATAATCGCTGCCGTTGGGGCGCCCGGATTGCGCAGTGGGATTTTTAATCTGTTCATAGGCGGCGTTGATTTCCTGCATTTTGCGAGCGGCTTCCTGGTTACCGGGATTGGCGTCAGGATGGTATTTTTTTGCCAAACGGCGGTAAGCCTTTTTTACCTCTTCATCCGAAGCGCCAGGCTCCAGTCCCAGCACTTTATATGGATCGTCCATCATCCCTTATCCTCCCGTGTTTTTTCAGCTTTCTTTTGTAAGCGGCCCAAACGCCGCTGTATAAAATTTTATCCATAAGCTGTTTGTCCTGTACCAAAGGCAGCCGTTCATAAGCGTCGGCGCACATTGCCATGGAAAGCACCAGGTATTCTTCCCAGCGATTCGGGGCTGGCTTCTGGTGCAGGAATACCAGCGGATTGTAATTATTTTTCCGTTTGTCCTTCTCAAAATCCACAGCCGCATCGGCCAGATAAATAAAGCGACCCAGCCCCATGCCGAGTTGCTCCAAGGTCGGCTGCCAGAGATCATTTTTCCATACGAATAGCTGTGCCATCATATTACCAAAGCAATTGGCTGGTTCGTCGGGGTTTGCGCACTGTGTCCGCTCCAATTCTTGCAGCTTAGCGATGGAGGAAGCGATGGCGGCGCATTGCCTTGGATATTTTTGCGCGATTTTTTCATGATAGCGCCGCAAAAGCCGCCGCTGCGCCAAGGCAGATACGTTTTTGTCATCTCTCCAATTGTCATCGGCGCTGTAATAAGCCAGAGCAATGTTGATATCAGCCGCATAAGATAGAATCTCGCTGGACGCCCAGGGGCGCTTTTTTATTGGATGAAGCATACAGGCGTGCTTGTTGGCAACTTCCTCCGGCTCATATAAAGACGATAACACCAGCGCCAGAAACACCATATCGTAGCTCAGCGCCAGCCGACAAAGCTGAGAGCACTGGCTGCGTATGCTGCGGCAGATGCCACAGTAGAAGCTGAGGTAACGAGCTTTTTCCTCGTCCGTCAATTCTTCCGGGTGCGCGGTTACAAGTCCAAACATATCTATCACTTCCGTTTGGGTTATTGTACCATAATAAATCAAGTTTGTGAACACATTTTAAATTTTTTATCACAAGGTTCAAAATTCTGCAAAGAAACGAGGAAACAACCGTCCAGCCTCAGGCGGAACGGTTGCTTAAAACGGGCGTTATTTTTCCTTGGATGCGTTTGGATGGAAGTTGCAGTTTAAATCAGTACATTTCTGGCAGAGGGGGAGCAGCGTTTTTTCCAACTCGGAAGGATGGATGTTGCGAAGGTCGTAAACGGACAGGGAGGATGCGCAGGCAGATTCGGATTTTTCCGGCTGGATTCTCAGCAGTTCATTGGGGGTTTTATCAAATCCCCGGCACAGTTTTTCCAGTGTGTTGAGAGAAGGGGAGCACTTTTTTCGAATGATGTCACCGAAAAAACGGGTGCTGATTCCGCACTGCTCTGCGGCTATTTCATGGGAGAGGTTTCTTTCTGAGCAAAGGCTGCGAAGAGAATCGGATAAATTGTCTAAAAACATCATATTATATCACTTCCTGTTAGTTTGAGATGTTTTTAGCATAAAGTGGTTGCTATGATGACTCAAGGAACGATAGTTCCTGTTTCGGACAAATTTTAAAAATTTGTGTATATTGTATATCATAAAATACATGCAAAATCATTCTATTTAACGTTGTTTTACAGGTAAAGTTCCTTCAAATACACAGCCGTGGAAAATGGCAGCTTCTTGCTTATACCAGGCAAAAACGCGCTGTGGCTGAGGAAGGAATGCGCCTTGCAAGGATGCATGGGGTCAAGCTGCACGTGGAATGCAGCAGTAGTATTTGTAAAAAAAGCGCTTTTATGCGGGTGGATTCAGCGGGAAGCGAAAAAAGGGTTGTAGAACCGAATGGAATCTGTTATAATATAAAATAGTGTTTTATTTTACTGCGTTAAAATGCTCCTCTTTTTTGGTTGCGGAAATACCCCTCAAAAGGAGATAGAGGGTGCGCCGCATTGGTAGCACCTGTTTATTTGCGAGTGGAATACACCACAGTTTAATGGTAGAAAATCAAAGACAAGATACACTTGTAAGGACGCGCCTTCCAATACCGCCGCGTCCTGTGAAGGAGGACATATGACAGCTTTGCAAAAAAGAGTGGCGAAGCGGTGGTATAAAACTGCCCACCGGTTAAACCCGGCGCAGCTCATCGCGCTGGCGTTTGTAGGAATCATTTTGGCGGGATCCGCGCTTTTAATGCTGCCCGCCGCGTCCCGCAGTGGAGAATCCGTAGGCTTTGTACCTGCGCTGTTTACTGCGACCTCCGCTACCTGCGTGACGGGACTTGTGGTTTTTGATACCTATATTCAATGGAGTGGTTTCGGGCAGATTGTCATTTTGTGTCTGATTCAAATTGGCGGTCTCGGCTTTATGTCCATCGCATCGATTTTTTATTTGCTCGGCAGGAAAAAAATGGGACTGCGCCAGCGGATGCTCATTTCCCAGGCGCTGAGTCTCAATGATTTGAACGGCGTGGTGCGGCTGCAAAGGCATGTGCTTTTCGGTACCTTTGCCTTTGAAGGCGCCGGGGCGCTGATCTTGACGCTGTATTTTTGGAAGGATTATGGCCTCTGGCGTGCGCTGCGTTGGGGCGTGTTTCACTCTGTTTCCGCTTTTTGCAACGGCGGCTTTGATATTTTGGGCTGTCTGACCCCCGGCGGCAGCTTGCTGCATTTTCAGACGGATTATGTGGTATGCCTCACGTTGGGCGTTTTGATTGCGGTAGGCGGCTTGGGTTTTTTTGTGTGGGAGGACCTGTTCAGATTCCGCAAGACAAAGCGGCTTACCGTATATACCAAGCTGGTGCTTCTGACCTCCGGGGCGTTGATTCTGGCGGGAACTGGGGCGGTGTGCCTGTTTGAGTGGAACAATCCAGCTACCATTGGCAATATGACTGTACCGCAAAAGCTCCTTTCCGGGCTTTTTCAGTCCATCAGCACACGAACGGCGGGTTTTGCCGCGCTGGATCAGGCGGCACTGACGGAAGGCTCCAAGGCGTTTTGCATTCTGCTCATGCTGGTGGGCGGCTCCAGCGGTTCCACAGCCGGCGGCATAAAGACAGTCACGGTTTGCGTATTGCTTCTGGCGGCGGCCAACCGCCTGCGGGGACGAGGGCGCGTCAGTGTGTTTGGCAGAGAAATTGCCCAGGAGCAGATCGGCAACGCTATGGCTCTTGTAGTAATGATGGTGCTTTTGAGTTTGGGCGGCGGCCTGTTTTTGGTAGGCGTGGAGGGCGTGTCTTTTTTGAACGGCTGGTATGAATCGGCCTCCGCCATCGCAACAGTGGGGCTGAGCGCCGGATTGACTCCAAGCCTTGGCCTTGCGTCCAGACTGCTTTTAATTGTGTATATGTATTTTGGCAGAGTGGGTCTTATGACAATCAGTCTGGGCTTTTTGGCCGGGGATCGGGCAAAAGAGCGTTTCCACTATGCTGAGACCAAATTGTTAATAGGCTAGGAGGCTTTGAATGATGAAAACATATCTGGTTGTGGGATTGGGACGGTTTGGGACGGCTGTTGCCAAGCGCTTGGCCGAACTGAAAAAGGAAGTTCTTGTCATGGACGTGAACGAAGACCTGGTGCAGCAAACGGCGAATTTTGTTACCCGGGGCGTAATTGGCGATTCGAAGGACAAAGAAGTGCTCCGGGCTTTGGGCGCGGGAAATTACGACTGCGCGGTGGTGGCCATTGGCAAAGATCTAACGGCTAGTATTTTGACTACCATGAACCTCAAAGAGTTGGGAATTCCTATGGTGGTGTGTAAAGCGCAGGATGAAAGCCATAAAAAGGTGCTGGAAAAAATCGGCGCGGATCGCGTGGTATTTCCAGAGCGGGAAATGGCTTCCCGGCTGGCGCAGGGATTGGCCTCCGCAAATGTAATGGAATATATTGAGCTGTCCCCGGACTACGGCATCGTAGAATTTGAAGCGCCGGCGAAATGGACGGGGAAAAATCTGCGTGAGCTTAACATTCGTGCGAAAATCGGCGTAAATATTATTGCAATCCGTACCCAGACAAAAATCCTGGTTTCGCCATCGGCGGATTATGAAATCAAAGCGGGCAATATTATCGTTGCCCTAGGGGATAGCCGCGCTTTGAACAGCGTGCAGAAATTATGATAGAAGAACGCATTACAAGCCGGAAAAACCCGCTGCTAGTTCAAGTGAGGAAGCTGCTTTCTTCCCGCAGCGAACGGTTAGGGCAGGGACTTTTTGTCTGCGACGGTACAAAACTTCTGGCAGAAGCGGCGCAGTATGCGCCGAAGACTTTGCATACGGTGATTTTGGCAGACGGCGTGGAAACCTGTCCGCTGCCCGCTTCTGTGCGGGTTGTGCGGGTACCGGGGGACGTTATGGAAAGTATTTCTCCCATGCGCAGTCCCCAAGGCGCGGTGTTTTTGTGTGAGCTGCCTCAAGCCGCGCCTTTCTATGCAAAGCCGGGAATGCTCATTCTGGACGGCGTGCAGGATCCCGGTAATGTGGGAACGATTTTGCGCACGGCGGACGCCATGGATATACCGGTGGTTTTAACGGAAGGCTCGGCAGATCCCTATAGCTGGAAGGCGGCAAGAGCCACCATGGGGGCGATTTTCAGAAGGCCGCCGTCGATTGCCAATTGGCAAAGCGTTGTAAACGCCTGTAAGGCGGCGCAAATTCCTCTTGCCGCTGCGGCGCTGACGGAAACGGCAAAAGATATAAGAGACAGCCATCTGGCAAACTGCGCCGTAATCATCGGCAGCGAGGGGCAGGGGATACGAAAAGAGCTTCTGGAAGTGTGCGACGAAACGTTGATTATTCCTATGAACGCGCAATGCGAATCCTTAAATGCGGCGGTGGCGGCGGCGATTGTGCTGTGGGAGATGCGGCGAAATAAATAAGAAAATTCCACAAAGAGAGAAAAAGGTGGGAACCTATGTTAGAGCACTGGATATGGCTGACCACCCGCAAGGGCGTTGGCTGCCGGTACGGAAGTTTGCTGTTATCCCATTTTTCGGATATGGAAGCGGCATACTTTGCGGACGAGAAAGCTTACCGTCTGATTCCCGGTTTGCCCAAGCGCGCCGTGGAAGGACTGATGGATAAGTCTCTGGACGGCGCGGAACGAATTTTAGAAGAATGCTATGAGAAAAATATTCAAATCATGACCATTGCCGATGGAATCTATCCCGCGCGGCTGCGCAATATCCCGGATCCGCCGCTGGTTTTGTATTACAAAGGGAAGCTGCCGAATGTGGACAGTCTGCCGGTGGTGGGCGTGGTTGGCACAAGAAGCGCTACGCCCTATGGGCTTCTGACGGCCAAGCGTCTGGGCTATCAGCTCGGAAAGTGCGGTGCTGTTTTGGTATCAGGCATGGCTAAGGGCATTGACGCAATGGCAATGATTGGGGCGCTCACCGCTGGGCAAAAGGTCATTGGCGTACTGGGTAGCGGCGCGGATATAATTTATCCACGCTCCAACGCTAGCTTGTTTGCGGATACCGAGGCGAATGGCTGTTTGTTATCTGAATTCCCGCCGGGTACGCCGCCGGAAGCCAATAACTTTCCCAGAAGAAACCGGATTATGAGCGGACTGTCCTGCGGCGTTCTGGTGGTGGAAGCCCCCTTAAAAAGCGGCGCTTTGATTACTGCGCAAGCTGCGCTGGATCAAGGCAGAGACGTATTTGTTGTACCCGGCAATATTGATGTGCCCGCCAGCGAGGGCAGCAATAAGCTGCTGCGAGAGGGCGCCATTGCCGTAACAAAAGGCTGGGACATTGTTTCTGAATATCAAAACCTGTTTCCGGGGAAAATCACGTCTGATGAAAATGCGGCTGTCCTCACGGCGCATTCTGCTGAGATCAGGCGAAATTTGGCGGACAGCGCGCAGGGCTTGCAGTCTGTGGCGCAAAAAGTGGAAAAACCCCAGGCAAATTCTGAAAAAAAGATTGACAAGCTCCCAAGAAGGGCTTATATTGACTTAGATGAAATCATGCCGCTTCTTTCCGCAGACGAAAAACAGGTGGCTGCCAAGCTCACAGAGGAAAGCTGCCACGTAGACGAGCTGATTGAAAAAACCGGTCTTCCGGTGGCTAGGGTGCTGGCAAGTCTTACCCTGCTGGAAGTCAAGGGTATCGCAGAGCGGCGGCCAGGCAAATACTATTGTCTGGGCAGAAAACGTCAATAATATTTGGAGGAATTCCATGGGGAACCAGACTGGAACCAATTTGGTAATTGTAGAATCTCCGTCCAAGGCAAAGACCATCGGCAAATATTTAGGCCCTGATTATACGGTAAAGGCGTGTATGGGGCATTTGCGAGATTTGCCGAAAAGCAAAATGGGCGTGGATATTGAACACGGCTTTGAGCCGGAGTATCGCCCGCTTTCGGGCAAAGAAGATATTATTAAGGATTTAAAGAAAACAGCCGGCGCATCCAAAGCTGTATTCCTGGCAACTGACCCGGATCGGGAAGGAGAAGCCATTTCCTGGCATTTAAAGGAATTGCTGGGTCTGCCGGATGAGCAAACCCACCGGGTTACGTTTAATGAAATTACAAAAAATGTCGTCGCTTCTGCAATCCAGAGTCCCAGAGGCATCGACTATGATCTGGTAGACGCTCAGCAGGCTCGCCGGATTTTAGATCGCATCGTGGGCTATCAGCTTAGCCCGCTGCTTTGGAAAAAAATCCGCAGAGGGCTGTCCGCCGGGCGCGTACAGTCCGTAGCTACCAGACTTGTGGTGGATCGGGAAAATGAAATCCGCGCTTTCCAGTCCAGAGAGTACTGGTCGTTGGAAGTGCTCCTGAATCGTTTGGAAAAGCCTGGATCCTTCACAGCGCATTACCACGGTGAGGACAAAAAGCGGGAGCTGCAAAACGAGCAGGAGGCCGACGCGATTATCGCAGATATTAGAGGGCAGCGCTTCACAGTTAAAACTGTAAAGCGCGCGGAGAAAAAGCGCAGCGCGGCGCCGCCTTTCATTACCTCCACCTTGCAGCAGGAGGCCTCCCGCAAGCTGAATATGACCCCCAAGCGCACCATGGCCATTGCCCAGCAGCTTTATGAGGGCATCGACGTGGAAGGAGAGGGTACCTTAGGTCTTATCACCTATATGCGTACAGATTCTCTGCGTTTGTCTGACGAGGCCATGGCGGCGGCGAAGGATTTTATCTGCCACCGGTATGGAAACGCTTATTACTACGGTAAGCCCCATCAGTTTAAAACCAAGCAGAACGCCCAGGACGCCCACGAGGCCATTCGCCCCACCCATGTGGAGCTGGATCCGGAGACCATAGAAAAATCTTTGACGAAGGAACAGTACCGGCTGTATAAGCTGATCTGGAGCCGTTTTCTGGCTTCCCAGATGGCGAACGCCGTGTATGATACCGTATCCATCGATACGGTTTGCGCGGGGCATTTGTTTAAATCCTCCCATCAGAGCCTGAAATTTGCCGGATTTATCGCGGTTTATGAAGAAGGCAAGGACGATGAGGCGGAAGTGAAAAATTCTCCTCTGCCCGACTTGCAGGAGGGAGAACAGGTGCGCCTGGAGCGGTTTGATAAAGAGCAGCATTTTACCCAGCCCCCCGCAAGATACACGGAAGCCACCTTGGTAAAGGCCATGGAGGAAAAGGGCGTTGGCCGTCCTTCTACCTACGCTTCCATTATTTCCACCATTCAGGATCGGGAATATGTGCTGAAAAAAGACAAGCGCCTGTCCGCCACACCCCTGGGCGAGGTGGTCACCGGCTTGATGCTGGACAGGTTCAACGACATTATTGATGTGGAATTTACCGCCAATATGGAGCAGCGCTTAGACGAAGTGGAGGAGGGCAAACGCCAGTGGCGCTCTGTACTGGACGATTTTTATAAAGGGTTCCATGCGGAAATGGAACAAGCGGAAGAAGCCCTGAAGGATACCCGGCTGAAGGTGCCGGACGAGGAAACGGACGAAATCTGCGAGCTGTGCGGCAGAAATATGGTCATTAAAATTGGCCGGTTCGGTCGATTTTTGGCTTGCCCCGGCTACCCGGACTGTAAAAATACCAAGCCCATTGTGGAGCATATGCCCGGCCGCTGCCCCAAGTGCGGCAGCGGAATGCTCAAGCGCAAGTCCAAGAAGGGCTACGCCTACTACGCTTGCGAAAAAGGCGCGGAGTGCGGCTTTATGTCCTGGGACGTTCCCACTGCCTTTGACTGCCCTTCCTGCGGACAAACGCTGTTTAAAAAATCCGGCAGAGGGCGCATGAAGCCCTTCTGTATCAATGAAGCCTGCCCGGACTTTTTACCAGAGGATCAGCGGGGCTACTATAAAAAGAAGCCTGCCGAAGAAGCTTCCTCGGAAGAAAAGCCCCAGAAGGACGCCGCGCCGGAAGAAACCCCGGTAAAAAAGAAGGCTGCAAAAAAGACAGCCGCCAAGAAGACTGCGGCGAAGAAAACCACTGGGAAAAAGACCACCAAAAAGAAAGAGGAGGCGGCGAAATGACCGCAGTGAAAGTCGTAGGCGCAGGTCTTGCAGGCTCGGAAGCCGCGTGGCAGTTGGCGCAACGGGGCATTTTGGTTGAACTCATCGAGATGAAGCCGGATAAAATGACCCCGGCGCACCATAGCCCCAATTTTGCGGAGCTGGTGTGCTCCAACTCTTTGCGGGGCGACCGGCTGGAAAACGCCGTGGGGCTATTGAAAGAAGAACTACGGCGTTTGGGCAGCTTGATTCTTGCCTGCGCGGAGGAAACCAAAGTGGAAGCCGGCGGCTGCCTGGCGGTGGATCGGTACGCCTTTTCTCAGCTTGTTACGGATAAAATTCGCAGCCATCCGCTGATTACCGTTACCTCGGCGGAGGTCACTTCCGTGCCGGAAGGCCCTGTGATTATTGCGACAGGCCCGCTCACCTCCGACGCGCTGTCGAACGCCATTCAGGATTACTTCGGACAGAAGGACTATCTGCACTTTTTTGACGCGGCTGCGCCCTTGGTGACGGCGGAATCCGTGGATATGAATCTTGCCTGGTTTGCTTCCCGATACGACCGGGGAAACGCCGACTATATCAACTGTGCCATGAACCGGGAGGAATACGACGCTTTCTACCATGCGCTTGTGGACGCGGAGGAAGCCGAGGTGCATGGGTTTGAGGATAAAAATGTGTTTGAGGGCTGTATGCCGGTGGAGGTTATGGCTCGAAGGGGATATGATACCCTTCGCTATGGCCCATTGAAGCCCGTGGGTCTGAAAGACCCTAAAACCGGCGCGGAGCCTTACGCTGTGGTGCAGCTCCGGCAGGATAACGCCGCAGGCAGCGTGTACAATCTGGTGGGCTTCCAGACCCACCTGAAATTCCCGGAGCAAAAGCGGGTATTTTCCATGATTCCCGCGCTGCACAATGCGGAATTTGTCCGCTATGGCGTGATGCACCGCAACACCTTTTTGCGGTCGCCGGGGCTTTTGGATCGGTACTATGCCGATTTGAGAAATCCGCTGGTTGCTTTTGCCGGACAAATGACCGGCGTGGAAGGCTATGTGGAGTCTACCGCCTCCGGCTATCTGGCGGCGGCGGCAATGGCGGCCAAGGTGCGCGGCAAGGAGCCGCCGGTATTTCCTAAAGAAACCGCTATTGGCGCTTTGGGACTGTACATCAGTGATGAAACAGTGGGCAACTTCCAGCCCATGAATATCAATTTCAGCATTCTTGCGCCTTTGGAGCGCAGGGTGAAACCAAAATCCGCAAAAAATCTGGCGATTTCCCAGCGCTCGCTGGAAATCATTGATACTTTGATTGAAAAAGGAATCTGAACAAAAGGCGCAGCGCCGTTAGGCTGTGAGATCCAAAAAGAAAGAGGTAATGCCATGAAAATTATTCTGGATGCAATGGGCGGCGACAATGCGCCGGAGGCTGCCGTTTTAGGCGCCATCGACGCTGCCAGGGAATTTGGCGCGGAAATTACGCTGGTAGGCAAAGGCGAGGAAATTTTGAATGTGATGCGCGGCCACAATATCACGGATCTGCCAAAGGGCATTGAAATCGCCGGGGCGGAGGATGTGGTGTCCATGCACGACGATCCTTCTTCCGTTACCAAGACAAGGAAAAACTCTTCCATGATTGTGGGACTGCGGATGCTGGCGGAGGACAGGGGAGACGCGTTTATTTCTGCCGGCAATACCGGCGCGCTGCTCACAGGCGCTACGCTGATTGTGAAGCGGGTGCGCCATGTCCGCCGGGCGGCGTTCGGCCCTGTGATGCCCAATAAAACCGGTGGTAAGACGGTGATTATCGACAGCGGCGCAAATGTAGAGTGCACCCCGGAATTTTTGGTGCAGTTCGGATGTATCGGTTCCTTGTATGCGAAAAAAACCCTGGGCGTGGCGGAGCCGAAAGTGGGACTTTTGAACAACGGTACGGAGGATTCCAAGGGAATGCCGCTGCAAAAAGAAGCCTATGCGCTGCTGAAAAAGGCGGACGAAGCGGGACTTCTCCATTTTGTGGGCAATGTGGAAGCCAGAGACGTACCTTTGGGCGCGGTGGACGTGGTGGTGTGCGACGGCTTTTCCGGGAATGTATTGCTGAAATCCATTGAGGGTACAGCCATGTTTATGGGTTCTCTGGTGAAGCATATGTTTAAGAAAAATCCTATTACCATGCTTGGCGCGCTGTGCGTCAAGTCCGGCTTGAAGGAAATGATGGGAATGCTGGACTACCGGGAAATTGGCGGCACTGCCCTTCTGGGTATCCGCAAGCCGGTGATCAAAGCCCACGGTTCCTCCGATGCCAGAGCCTTCCGCAGCGCCATCCGGCAGGCTATGGAAGCGGTGAATACCAATATTTCTGAAGAACTGGAAGCCTGCCTTGCCAATTTACCAAAGGAGCAGAGTGCAAATGATTAGAGATTTGGAAGCTGCCATCGGCTATACCTTTCGTGATATTTCTCTTTTGCAAAACGCTCTGACCCACAGTTCCTATGCCAATGAGCGCTGGCGCAACAGCTTGGCCAGCAATGAGCGGCTGGAGTTTTTGGGGGATTCTGTGCTGGGCATGATTACGGCGGAACATTTGTACCGTATCTTTCCCCACAGACCGGAGGGCGAATTGACAAAGGTGCGCGCCGACCTTGTTTGCGAAACGACCCTTGCGCGGGTGGCGCGGAGTATCCGTCTGGGCGACCATCTGCTTTTGGGCCATGGAGAAGAGCAGGGCGGCGGCAGACAGCGCGCCAGCATACTGGCGGACGCGATGGAGTCTGTGATTGCCGCAGTTTATCTGGACGGCGGTTTCCAAGCGGCGAAAAGCTTGATACATCGGTTTATTTTGTCGGATATTCCGGCAGAAAAGCCCAGAAATATGGACTATAAAACCGCTTTGCAGGAACTGGTGCAGCAAAAGAAGAATCAGGTCATTTCCTATGTCCTCACAGGAGAGGAAGGGCCGGATCATGCCAAGGTCTTTACCGTGGAGTTGTTTCTCAATGGAACCTCTATGGGTACGGGGGCTGGCAGCAGCAAAAAGCGCGCGGAGCAGGAAGCTGCCCGGATTGCTTTTGAAACGTTAACCCAGGAATGATTTAAACGCAGTGCAAATTTTGCACTGCGTTTTTTAGATACGATATATTAATTGTGAAATTCTCCCTTCAGCCGCTCTAAAATCACTTCATCAGCGGGACAAAAGTCGTACTGGTCTATTTCATTTGGGGTAATCCAGCGGATGTCGTTGTGCTCCAGTACTTGGGGCGTGCCAGTTGCAATGGAGGCGTGAAACAACGTCAAATGAATAGTGAGGTCTGGGTATTCGTGCAGAACGTCCATAAATTTCTCGCGTACCGATACCAAAATGCCAAGCTCTTCCTGGCATTCCCGAATCAGGGCTTGCTCCTTGGCTTCTCCTGGTTCCACTTTTCCGCCCACAAATTCCCACAAGAGTCCTCTTGCTTTGTGGGCGGGACGCTGGCAGATTAAAAATTGTCCCTTTTGCCAGATCAATGCGGCTACTACTTCAACCATGCTGCCGCCTCCTTTTTCGGTATGGTTTTTATCTGGGAAAGACTATAACGGCGGCGAAATTTAGAAATGTCCATGCCGCTTTTTAAATATTGCAGCATTAGCTGCGCGCAGGCGCGGCTGTCGCTATCGGCCTGGTGATGGGTAAGGGGGATTCCAAAATGCTGGCACATGGTATTTAGCCGGTGGTTGGGAAGCCCGGGGCAGCATCGGCGGCCAATCTGACAGGTGCAGGTATAGTCTGCAATATCTTTCCAGTCAATGCCGTATGCGGCAAGGCACTTGGCAAGCACAGACATATCAAAAGGCGCATTGTGCGCCACAAGAATCCCACTGCTGAAAACAGGTTCCAGAACTGCCCAAAACTCTGGGAAGGTGGGAGCGTCCATGACCATTTCTTGGGAAATCCCCGTTAGCTCCACGTTAAAAGCGTCAAAATGAGCTTCCGGGTTTATGAGAGAAAAAAACTCTTTGATGATCCGGTTGTTTTCAATTACGCTTATGCCAATGGCGCTCATGCGATTGTTGGCAAAATTTGGCGTTTCCACATCAAAGGCAATATAACGTTCTGGCATCGTATATTCTCCTTCGTTTAGAATACCGTTATTTTAGTCGAAATCAGCGGCATTGTCAAGAAAAGCAGAAAAAAGCGCCGGAGAACCGGCGCTTTAGAGGTTTAAGAAAGGGCGCAATAGGCCTTCGCGGTGAGGGCGGCGATTTTGGCGTTGTTGTACACAAGCTGGATATTGGAATCCAGGCTGTCTCCGCCAGTAAGCTCCTTCACCTTGGCCAGCAGGAAAGGAGTTGTTGCTTTCCCATGAATGCCGAGGGTGCGGCTCTGGGCGATGGCTTCGTCAATGGCGGTGTTGATTACCTCCACATCCATGGCGTAAGCTTCAGGAATGGGATTCGTTACCAGCATACCGCCGCCGAGAGACAGGTCGTTTTGCACCTTAAACGCCTTTGCCAATTCCTCTGGAGTATCCATGCGGTAGTCCACGTTGAAACCGGACTTGCGGGTATAAAAAGCGGGCAGTTCGTCTGTGCCATAGCCAATGACAGGTACGCCGTGGGTTTCCAGATATTCCAAGGTCAGACCCAGATCCAGAATGCTCTTGGCGCCGGCGCAGACCACCATCACAGGGGTATGCGCCAGTTCTTCCAGATCAGCGGAAACGTCCATGGTGGTTTCCGCGCCCCGGTGTACGCCGCCGATACCGCCGGTAGCGAAAATACGGATCCCGGCCATATGGGCGATCATCATGGTTGTGGTGACGGTGGTTGCGCCATCCATGCCTCTGGCGCACAGAACAGCCAGATCCCGGCGGGAGGCTTTTGTAATGGCCTGCCCTTTTTTGCCGAAGTATTCGATTTCTTCCGGGGTAAGACCGGCTTTCAACCGCCCACCGATGATGGCGATGGTAGCGGGCACAGCGCCGTTTTCCCGGATAATGCGCTCTACGTTCAAAGCGGTTTCCACGTTTTGCGGGTAGGGCATCCCGTGGGAAATAATGGTGGATTCCAGTGCGACCACCGGCTTGCCTTCCGCAATGGCGGCGGCGACTTCGGGATTTACGTCCAGATAATGATTCATGTTCATAAAATGACCTCCAAATTATTGTAATTTGCCGCGCAGAGCGGTTACGGACATGGCGGGGTTAATGGTTTTTTGGCTTTCGATGGCGATGGCGGCGGCTGCAAGGCCGGCCATGGCGGTATTTTTCAGGTCTGTACCTTCCAGGTATGCCCAAACAAGCCCGGCCATAAAGGCGTCTCCTGCGCCGGTGGCGTTTACCATGGCGGCGGGCAGGCAGGGGAGGGATAGGCGCTGATGCTGGTCGGCGGCATAAACGCCTTTTGCGCCTAAGGAGATAAATACCCGGTGCATCCCTGTAGAGAGCAGGGCATCAGCGGCAAGCCGCAAAGAAGCTTCGTCTCGAATGGGAACGCCGGAAAGCAGTTCCGCTTCCAGAAGGTTGGGCTTCAGGGTATGAATTTTTCCCAAAATGGAGCGCAGCTTTTCGGCCTTAACGGTGGACACCGCGTCTACAAACAAAGGGGCGGTGCAGTTGTCCGCCAGATAAATCAGGGATTCTTCGGGGAGGTTGGCGTCTGCTACAGCCACCTGTGCGCTGTTTAAAAGAGTCAGGTTGGCGGAAAGATACGACGGCGTGATTTTTTGGCACACGTCCATATCCGATACCGCCAGCGCCATATCGCCGTTGGGGTGAGACAAATACACATAGGTGGAGGTGCGTCCGCCAGGCACCTGCAAAGCGTGGCTCACGTCGATGCCAAGCTCCCCGCAGGAGGCGGCAATCTGCTGGGCGTATAAATCGTCGCCCAGAGCGGTGAGCAGCCGCACGTCCAGTCCCAAAAGGCAAAGATTGTGGGCAATGTTTCTGCCCACGCCTCCAAGGCTCAGGTGTACATAGCCGGGGTTGGAGTCCGCCTGCACCAGGGCCTTGTAGGACTGGCCGCAAATGTCAATATTGACGCCTCCTGCCACCGCCACGTAAGTGCCGGAGCGCAGGACGTAGCCCTTGCCAGCGATGTAGCCTTTTTTCATCAAATTGGAAATGTGCACCGCCACGGAAGAGCGGGTAATGCCTGCGCGCTCCGCCAATTCCTGCTGGGAAATCATGGGATTGGCTTCGATCCACTGCAAAAGCTGTCTTTCTCTTTGTGTCATACAATCACCTAAACAATTATTTAGGAAACAACTAATGCTTAGTATATACGCCCGCAGGCGGAATGTCAAGAGGGTTCTTCAGAATTCTTAAATTTAGTTTCTTAGCCGCGAAATTTTTGCAAAACATTGACAAAATAGTTACGATTTAGTATAATCAATCTAAAAACAGGCGCAGTGCTGCGCCTGTGCGCTTTTTGGCTTTGCCAAAAAGCGCATCCTTATGGGTATCCTATGGGATAATGAGCTTTTGAAAAAGAAGTGGAGTGTCTATATGCTGGAATTTGTTACGCTGCAAAATTGCGAGGAACTGGACGATTATGTGATGCATCATCCCAAGGGACATTACCTGCAAACCTCCTTGTGGGGCGCGGGACGGACAGACCGGCATTGGGACGGTATTCTTTGCCGGGAAAACGGAAAAATTGTTGGCGTCATTGCCTTGCTCAGCCGGCAGCTTGGAGGTATGAAGGATCGTTTTTACCACGCGCCGAGAGGTCCGATTTATGACGAGGGGCGCAAGGACGTATTTGAGACGCTTTGCCATGGCGCGGCGGAATTTGCAAAGAAAAACCATGGCTATATTTTGCGCATTGACCCGCAGGTAGCGGAGGACGACGTGGAATTTCGCGCTATGGCGGAAGGCTGCGGTTTTACCATCGATCCCATTTCCGACTTTGCCGCATTCAGTCCACGGATGGTCTATCAATTGAAGCTGGCTGGGCGGACAGAGGAGGAAGTGCTTGCAGCCATGCACCAGAAAACCCGGTATAACATCCGTCTGGCGGCGAAAAAGGGCGTGACAGTTCGTCTGGGTACGAAAGCGGATTTACCCGCTTTTTGCGAGATGATGGCGATTACTGCGGAAAAAGACGGTTTTCACGGGAAGGATCAACAGTATTTTGCGGATCTCATGGACGGCTTCAACCGGGGCGGGAAGGATTATCTGCGGCTTTATATGGCTTATCTGGACGAGGAACCCTTGGCGGGCACCATCGCCATTTCCTGTTGTAACAAAACCTGGTTCCTCAATGGATGCAGCTCTGCCAGCCATCATAATTTGATGGCGCCCTATCTTCTGCAATGGGAAATGATTCGCTGGGGGATTGCCAACGGCAGCGAATACTATGATTTCCGAGGCGTGGAGGGGTATCCCACCGAGGACAATCCCAAGTATGGTCTGCACCGCTATAAAGCAGGCTTTGGCGCGGAATTTGTGACTTTCATGGGACAGATGGATTGGATTCTGCGTCCTGTGCGGGCTAAGCTTCTGGACGCCGCGATTGCGATTAAATCCAAGCTTCATTAAAATATAGATTGTCAAATTTTGTCAGGCGTACTATAATAAGGACGAGGCGCGGTTTATGCGCGCCCAACTGAAAGGAGGATTTCATGATGGGCAATCCATATGCAGGCACACAAACGGAAAAAAATCTCGAGGCGGCTTTTGCCGGTGAGTCTCAAGCGAGAAATAAGTACACCTACTTTGCTTCCGCTGCAAAGAAGGAAGGTTTTGAACAGATTGCGGCGCTGTTTTTGAAAACGGCTGATAACGAAAAAGAGCACGCAAAGATGTGGCTCAAGGAACTCAAGGGCATCGGCAATACCGCCCAGAATTTGGCTGCGGCGGCAGACGGCGAGAACTATGAATGGACGGATATGTACGAGGGCTTTGCAAAAACCGCCGAGGAAGAAGGCTTCCCGGAGCTGGCGGCAAAGTTCCGCATGGTAGGCGAAATTGAAAAGCACCATGAAGAACGTTACCGCGCTTTGCTCAAAAACGTGGAAACCGCCCAGGTGTTTGCCAAAAGCGAGGTAAAGGTTTGGGAGTGTCGGAACTGTGGCCACGTCGTAGTGGGTACCAACGCACCGGAGATTTGCCCGGTTTGCGCCCATCCCCAGGCCTATTTTGAAGTAAACGCTAAAAATTATTGAGGTTCTCCCTGTATAGGGCAGTCATAGTAAATAAGCGGTCGTCTTTTCAGGCGGCCGCTTATTTGTTTGGGAAAAAGCCTTGACAAATGTACGAAATCATACTAAAATAAGGAATGTATGAAATCGTACTAAAAAAAGGGGGGCGCTTTATTGCAAAAGGTCAATCAGGAATTAAAGCGGTTCAACTATCTCAATGGGGAAATTAACGCCGCTTACCACGAGGCGGCGCGGCGGTTGCATTTGTCCGACAGCGGGATGATGATTTTGTATATCATTTGCAGCAGCGCTGGGGAGTGCTTGCTCAGCGATCTGGTTCGACTGTCCGGGTTGAATAAGCAGACGGTCAATTCTGCCCTTCGCAAGCTGGAGCAGGAGGAAATCGTCTTTTTAAAGGCTTTTGATGGGAGAAAAAAGCTGGTTTGTCTCACAGCGAAAGGGAAATCCCTGGCAGAATCCACCGTGGCGCGGATCATTCAATTTGAAAATGAGATCTTTCTGGGCTGGACAGTGGAGGAGCGGCGGCTTTACATTGAGATGACGCAAAAATACCTTGACGCGTTTCAGGATAAGATCAAGGCTTTGTGACTATAACGCAGGAGAAAAATCATGAAAATTTCGCTTTTTGAACACTTTACTTATAAAAAACTTTTGAAATTTACATTTCCGTCTATTATTATGATGATTTTCACATCGATTTACGGCGTGGTAGACGGTTTTTTCGTTTCCAATTTTGTGGGGAAAACCCCATTTGCGGCGGTCAACTTCATTATGCCCTTTTTGATGATTTTAGGTGGCGTGGGCTTTATGTTCGGCACAGGCGGCAGCGCTCTGGTTTCCAAGACCATGGGAGAAGGGGAGCCGCGGAAGGCAAAAGAATACTTTTCCCTGCTTGTCTATGTTTCAGCCGTCTGCGGCGTAGTCATTGGCGTACTGGGCATCGTGTTTGTGCGACCGGTTGCGGCGCTGCTGGGCGCCGAAGGAGAGATGCTGGACAACTGTGTGCTTTATGGCAGAATCATTTTGCTGGCTTTACCTGCGCTCATGCTGCAATATGAGTTTCAAAGCTTTTTCGTGACGGCGGGGAAGCCGCAGCTTGGACTTGCCGTCACCGTGGCGGCGGGGGTTGCCAATATGGTTTTGGACTGGCTTCTGGTGGCGGTATTTTCTTTGGGGCTGCAAGGCGCCGCCATTGCTACAGCCGTGAGCCAGTGTATCGGCGGTTTAATTCCGCTGCTTTATTTTGCCCGGCGCAATTCCAGTCTGCTTCAATTGGTGGAGGCGAAATTGGACAAAAAAGCGTTGCTGCAAACCTGCGCCAACGGTTCTTCAGAATTGATGTCCAATATTTCCATGTCTATTGTAGGAATGCTTTATAACGCGCAGCTTTTAAGGTACGCCGGGGAAAACGGCGTTGCAGCCTATGGCGTATTGATGTATGTGAATATGATATTTATTGCGGCGTTTATTGGCTATGCCGTAGGCACCGCGCCGGTGATCGGCTATCATTACGGTGCAAAAACCCAAGGAGAGCTGAAAAGTCTATTGGGAAAAAGTCTGATCATCATTGGCATTTTCTCCGTCGCCATGTTGGGAGCAGGGCAATTACTGGCAAAGCTCCTATCGACTTTATTTGTAGGCTATGACCAGACCCTTTTGGCGCTTACTATGCGCGGTTTTGCGATTTACTCTTTCTCTTTCCTGTTTGCAGGGATTGCCATTTTCGGCTCGTCCTTTTTTACGGCGCTGAATAACGGTTTGGTTTCCGCGCTGATTTCTTTTTTGCGAACTCTGGTTTTTCAGGTGGCGGCGGTGCTTTTGTTCCCGCTGATTTGGAAAATTGACGGTATCTGGCTTTCCATTGTAGCGGCAGAGCTGATGGCGGCGCTTACCACCACTGCGTTCTTGCTGGGAAAACGAAAACAGTACCAATATTAAAGAACCCCGCTGCGAAATTTCGCAGCGGGGATTTTCTAAAGAACGGTAATGCCCAGCAAAGAGGAAAGGAACATGAGAACCAGGAAAATAATCGTCCAAGGGGAAGTCATGATAGCTTTTGCAGAAGTACCGCTAATTTTTTCACTTTGAAAATGTCCTTTGATTTCAGGCCATTTGACGATGCAAAGGACAATACCCGCCATCGCGCCGCCAAACAAAACCAGAATTTGCAGTATCTCGCCCATAGGAAATGGTAAATAATTGCTCAAAAACGGTAGCGCCTCGCCTAAAATGCAGTTGTTTACGAAGTGCAGCAAAATCGCCCACCAGATAGAGTATTCCATGGCGGTATAGCCCATGACAAGACCAACGGCGAACGCAAAAGGCGCCTGCACCAGATTGCCGTGAAACGCGCCGAACAAAATCGCAGAGAACAAGATAGCAAACCGGCGGCCGTAAGGCTGCATGGTGCGCATTACCGCGCCGCGGAAGATAATTTCCTCTGTGATTGGAGCTAAGACGCAGCCGTACAGCAGCATACTAAAGCTCCTGCCAATGGAAGTGGCGCTTTCAATAGAGGTCATAACAGAAAGACCGAAGAGATTAAAAATCTGCTCGACAATCGTATCAAAAATGCTGAAAAGCACTTGCCCCAAAAGAAAAAATGCAAATAAGGAGAAGAAGGTTCCCACAGTCATGGGTTTATGGGATGTAAAGGCTATATTTTTGAAAAACGGCTTTTTCTTCCAAATTAGCACAAGGAGCATTCCAAAGCTAACTGTCAGAACGTAGCCCCAGCCATTGTTTGATATAATTTCCCATAGCTCATACTCGGTGAGATTAGGACTGCGAAGCATATAATAGGCGGAAACAATTCCGCTCACCAAAAATATGCAGGCATACATGATCACGGTGTATAAAAGCAAAATGCCGCTGATACTTCCCAAACGCCTACGCGCCAGTTGAAAATGCTTCTGATACAAGTATTCCTGACAGTCGCTTGGCGCGTCTGGGGGAATGTAAAATGGAAGCGTGGGCTGCTGAGGCTGGTTCAATGGATTGTAATAGGGCTGGGGCGGAGGATTCCAGCAAGGTTCGCCCTCCGGCGGTCTGGGAGAGAGGATTCCGGGTTCGTGGGGTTCATTCCAGTTTTCCAAAATAAAAACTCCTTTCTATAAAGAAGATATGAGCGCTTCCGCGCATTGTATACCATCCACGGCGGCGGAGGTAATTCCCCCGGCATAGCCCGCGCCTTCCCCGCAGGGAAAGAGTCCCGCAATGGAGGACTGGCGATTTTCTCCCCGCAAAATGCGCACGGGAGAGGAGCTTCTGGTTTCCGGGGCGGTGAGAATCGCGTCCGGGCTGTCGAAGCCTTTTAGGCGTTGGCCAAAAATGGGAATTGCTTCTCTTAAAGACGCAGAGATTTTTTCTGGGAGTACTTCATGCAAATTACAGAAGGCTACGCCGGGCTGATAGGTGGGCTGTACTTGGCCGGCGGCGGTACTGGGTCTTCCCAGCAGGAAATCCTCCAATCGCTGCGCCGGGGCGCGGTGATTGGAGCCGCCGGCCAGGAAAGCCTTTTGTTCGATTTTCCGCTGCCAGCGCATCCCGCTCAGGGGATCCGGTTCTGGAAAATCCGACGGATTTACCGTCACCAGCAAGGCGGCGTTGGCGTTTTCACCATCTCGTGCGGCGTAGCTCATGCCGTTGGTGACAACGCCGCCTTCTTCCGATGCGGCAGCCACAACCACACCGCCGGGGCACATGCAGAAGGTATAGACAGAGGCGCTTTCTCCATGATAAACCAGCTTGTAATCCGCTGGGGGCAGCTCCGGTTGCCGGGGATTTTGTCCATATTGGGCAAAGTCGATCAGCGCTTGCGGATGTTCGATGCGTACGCCCATGGCAAAAGGCTTGGGTTCCATGGGAACGCCTGTTTCATGGAGCATGGTAAAGGTATCTCTGGCGCTGTGCCCGATGGCAAGGATGAGCTGAGAGCAGGAAAGGCGTTCTGTTTTGCCTGCATGGGCGATTTCAATTCCACGCAGGGTATTTTCTGTAATTTCCAGTCCGGTAAGCTGTGTGTCAAACCGCACCTCCCCGCCGAGACTGATAATCCGCTGGCGCAGATTTTGCACCACGGTTAAAAGCACGTCCGTTCCCACATGGGGCTTTGCGTCATAGAGAATTTCCTCCTGCGCCCCCGCCGCCACGAACTGCTCCAGCACCCACTGGATTCTGGGATTGTGGGTGTTTGTATTCAGCTTGCCGTCGGAAAAGGTACCCGCGCCTCCTTCTCCGAACTGCACATTGCAGCCTGTGTCCAGCTTTCCGGTTTGCCAAAAGGCCGAGACTTTTGCATGACGGCTTACGGCGTCGCCGCCTCGCTCCAAAACCAGTGGCCGCAGCCCTGCTTCCGCCAAAATCAGCGCGGCGAAGATACCGGCAGGGCCAAAGCCCACGACTACAGGGCGGCTCACAGGCGTTTTGTCCGTCTGGGGCAGGCGGTAATAAAAAGGTTCCGGTATGGAAACCTTATTGCTCCGGCATTGCTTGAAAATCCGCCTTTCATTGCCGGAAACTGTTACGTCTATGGTATAAAGAATGCGAATTGCATCCTTTTTTCTAGCGTCAATAGAGCGTTTGACAAGCTTAATTCTACGCAGATCCGACGGGGAGACCCGCAGAATTTTTGCCGCTTCAAACTGTAGCTGGTAGGCTGTATGCGCCGCAGGCAGCGCAATATCTCGAATACGAATCATAGGTTCCTCCCGGCGCAAAGTCCGGCCAAATGCCCGGAGCTCCACGCCCATTGTAAATTAAAGCCGCCGCAGTCGCCGTCAATATCCAATACCTCGCCGCAGGCGTACAACCCCGGCACGAAGCGGCTTTCCATGGTTTCCGGGGTAAATTCGGCGGTTCGAATCCCGCCCACTGTGACCTGCGCGCTGTCCATACCCATAGGCTCCGTTAATGTCAAGACAAATTGCTTGATCGTTTGCGCCGCCGCTTCCAAATTCGCTTGGGTCAGTTCTTTTATAGGACGCTGCAAAGAAAGCCCCGCTTCCTGAGCAATGACCCGGCCAAGGCGATTTTGCAGGACGCCGGTGAGCAGGTTTTCAGTCAAAAGCTGGGGAAACATCCGCTGCCGCTGAGAAAGCAGAAGCGCAAGCTCGCCTGCTGCAAGCTGGGGCAGCAGATCCAGCCGGCACTGCCAACAGCCAGGGGTACTGCAAACGTCTCTGGAGATTTCAAAAATCACGGGACCGGACGCGCCATACTCCGTAAATTGGATTTCGCCCTGAGAAGCGGCGAAAATCGTGTAATCCTTTAAAATCTCCGCATAGCAGTTTGCCCGAATTCCTTTTAGGGAAGGACAGCGGGGATAGGAAGACCGGAGCTGCACCAGCGCCGGGCGCAGCTTGGTACAATGGTGCCCAAGGCTGCGCAAAACCTGATAGCCGGACATACTGCCGCCCAGCTTGGAACCGGCGATCCCACCGCAGGCGACGATGACCCTGTCGCACAAAAAATGTTCCTCTTTTGTGCGCACATTGAAGCCCACTTTTTCTTTTTTGACGCTTTGCACTTCGCACCCGCAGCGCAGGTGCAGATTGCTTTTTTCCAGCGCGAACCGCAAAACGTCCAGCACGCTGGCAGCCTGGTCGGAGTAGGGATAGTATTTCCCGCTGGCTTCGCAAACCGTAAGCAAACCGAGCTTCTGAAAAAAGGCGATTGTTTGTTCCGCGCCAAAAGCAGCAAGGGCAGGCTGGACAAAATCCGGCGTTTCACCGTGATAATGCGCCAGGGAAGCGGCGGCGTTGGATAAATTGCACCGCCCGTTGCCGGTAGCCAGGAGCTTGCGCCCCACTCTGGCCTGGCGTTCCAGAAGATACACTTCATTTGCTGGATTTTCAGCGGCTGCAATGGCGGCCATCATCCCAGACGCGCCCGCGCCAATTACGACAATTTTCAAGCAATCACCCCATTTTTTCTATTATACTCGAATTTGCCGCAACATACAAGAAAAAAGTCTTTTGTTCAGGGAGAAAATGTGCTAAAATAGAAGCAAAGAGGTGAAGTTCATGGAAAAACGGGAAAAGATTGAAAAAATAGCGGAAAATGCGGAAGATAAAATGCTTTTAGCAAAGCTCTTTGACAAAATTACCGCGGGGCAGCGGAGAAATATTCCAGTAAGCACCTGTTTTTTATCTTTGCGGGAGCAGGCGATGGCAACGCGGCTTTTGGGAGCAGGCGCGGAACTTGTCTATTTTGGCGGGTATGAAAACGCTGAGCGGAAAATGTTGTGCTATCTGCCTTCCTACTTGGAAAAGGAAAGCTTATATGAGTCGGATGGCCCCGTCGTTTGCCTGAGAGCGGAATTTTATGAAAAAGATTTGGCAAGCCACCGGGATTTTCTTGGCGCGCTGATGGGCGCGGGAATCGCCAGAGAAACGGTGGGGGATATTTGTGTGGGGCAAGGATGCGCCTATCTGTTTTTAATGGCGGAAATCGCCCCGTATGTCCTGCAAAATCTCCTTTCAGCAGGCAGAGCAAAGCTGCGCATGACGCAAATTCCCTTGCAGGAGGCGGAAATTGCCCCGCCGGAGACCCGTGAACAGAAAGATACTCTGGCTTCCTTGCGGCTGGACAGCGTTGTTTCCTCCGGCTTTCGCATAAGCCGGGGCGCGGCGGCGCAGGCGATTGCGGCGGGAAAAGCCGCTTTGGACGGACTGCCCTGCGAAAAACCGGACAAGTTGGTTTGCCAGGGGGCTGTTATATCCCTTCGCGGAATGGGAAAAATACGATTAAAGACCGTGGGCGGCGAGACGAAAAAAGGAAGAATCGCCGTTGTGATTGAAAAATTTATATAGGAGGAAAAAGGATGATTGACGAAGTGATTGCAAGAATCAACGAGCTTGCGAAAAAAGCCAAGGCGGAGGGTCTCACGGAAGCGGAAACAGCGGAACGGGACAAGCTGAGAAGAATATATATCGATTCCGTCAAGCAAAATTTAACGGCGCAGTTAGATTGTACCTATATGGTAGATGAAAAAGGGAATAAGCGGAAGCTGGAAAGAAAAAAATAAAGACGGAGTCAGGGCTGCAACCTTCTCGGTTGCGGCTCTGCCAAACATGAAACTGTCGCCGCCCCATTTCGGGAGCTATTCTTTGTAGAAAACAGACCTTGCTTCTATGGGGCAGCTTATGATAAAATGAAATTGATTTTTTCAAAGGAGGCGAAATTATGCCCGCCGGATACGCGCATTTGCGTTTTGGCAGCGATATTTTAAAAGCTGCCCCCAAGGCGCTGAAACAAACCATTTATCGGAGCAAACGTCTGTTTGATATTGGGCTTTACGGATCGGATCCTCTGCTTTTTTACCGGCCCTTTCTTAAAAATAAGGTGTCTGCGCTGGGAAGCAGGGTGCATAAACACACCGGCAAAAGCTTTTTTGCGCAGGCGGCCGCCGCCGCGAGAAACGCGCTGAACGTTCCTGCTGCCGCCGCTTACCTTTATGGCTTTGTGTGTCACTACGCTCTGGATAGCTGTTGCCACCCCTATGTGGCGGAAAAGACCGCCGACGGCGTTGCTCACACGGAAGTTGAAACGTCCTTTGACCGTTTTTTGATGCTGCGAGACGGCGTGGATCCCCTGAAAACAAATCCATATGGGGCAGGCGCTATTTCCTGGGAAAACGCCGGCGTCCTTGCCCCCTTCTTCCCTGATCTAACGCAAAAGCAGATTTATGAGTCCGCGCGGTCTATGGCTCGATACGGCGGTGTGCTTTTAAATTGCAGCAAACTGCCCCACGCAATTCGTGCTATGCTTGGCAGTTCCTTGTCCGGTCTCATCATAACCGACCGCCAAAATCCCCGTTGCAAGGACAGCGACGCGCGGCTTTGGTCGCTGTACCAAAAAGCAGTGGGGGCAGGCAGTCAGCTTTTGTTGGAGCTGGACGGCTATCTGAAGGGCAGGTGCTGCCTTGGCAGTGGATTTGACCGTACCTTTGACGCGGGATAAAGAAAGAGAGAAGGAAAAACCAGTGAAGAAAAACAAACTCACGCCTTATGAAAAATCGTGGATTTTATATGATGTGGGCAACTCCGCATTTACCATGCTGGTTGCGACGCTGATTCCAATTTATTTCAATGGCCTTGCAGAAGGCGCCGGCATTGGCAGCGCTGATTATCTGGCCTATTGGGGCTATGCCGGTTCCATCGCAACGTTAGCCGTTGCCCTGATCGGTCCCATCTTCGGCACCCTTGCCGACCGAAAAAATACCAAGAAAATCGTTTTTCTGATTGCCTTGGCCGTGGGCGCGTTGGGCTGCGCCTTGATGGGCTTTGCCCAAAGCTGGCTTTTGTTCCTTGTGGTTTTTGTCATCGCGAAAATCGGCTATTCCTCCAGTCTGATCTTTTACGACGCGATGCTCCCGGAAGTCACCACGCAAGACCGCATGGATGACGTCTCTTCTAAAGGCTACGCTTACGGCTATATCGGAAGCTGCATTCCTTTTATCCTTTGTCTGGCTCTGGTTTTGTTTTACGAACAGCTGCATATTTCCATCAGCACTGCTATGATTGCCGCGTTTCTCATAACCGTTATCTGGTGGGTGGGAACCTCCGTTCCTCTGCTGCGCCGCTATCGCCAGACCGCCTACATTGAAAAAACCGACCGCCCCTTCCGGCAAACCTTTTCCCGTCTTTGGAGCACCTTGAAAAGCGCCGGAAAGGAAAAACATATTTTCCTGTTTTTGCTGGCATTTTTCTTTTTTATCGACGGCGTGTATACCATTATCGACATGGCCACCGCCTATGGCGCCGCCTTGGGATTGGATACCAACGGATTGCTGCTAGCACTGCTTTTGACTCAATTTGTAGCGTTTCCTTTTTCCATTCTATTTGGCCGCCTTGCCAGCAAATATGATACGGGACTTTTAATTAAAATCTGTATCCTTGCCTATACCGGCATTACTGTTTTTGCATTCTTCCTGGCAAGCTCCTGGCAATTTTGGACGCTGGCCGTCTTGGTCGGCATGTTCCAGGGCGGTATTCAGGCGCTTTCCCGTTCCTACTTCGCCAAGATTATCCCAGCGGAGCAGTCCGGCGAGTATTTCGGCATTTACGATATCTGCGGCAAAGGCGCATCCTTTTTGGGAACGACTCTGGTGGGTGTCGTCAGTCAGGCCACCGGCAAAATGAATCTCGGTGTAGGCGCGATTGTGTTTATTTTTATCCTTGGATTTTTCTTTTTCTGCAAGGCGGACGCCTGCGCCAGAGAAAAAATCAAAATGACGATGTAACAGAAAGGAATTTTTATCAATGTCTTATACCAACATCTCCCAAGCGCTGGATGCAATGCACGACCTGGAGCGCAATTTATCTGCGTACAATCACGCCATGGGCGTACTGTATCTGGACGCCAGCACCGCTGCGCCAAAAGACAGCTTTGAAGGCAGAGGACAAACCATGGCCGTTTTGACCCAGGCAAGCTATGACCTTCTGGCCAATCCTCAAAATGAAGAGCTTTTGCAGTATCTTGAAGAAAATGTTGATGCTTTGCAGCCCAACGACCGTCGGGCAGCGCGGCTTTTGCGCCGGGAGTACAGCAAGCTTACCCGCATTCCTGCGGAAGAATACGTGGCATACAATGTGCTGATTAACGATGCGCAGGCTGTATGGGAGACCGCAAAAACAACAATCATTTTGCCTTATTCCAGCCTTATTTGGAAAAAATCGTGGATTATAACCGCCGCTTTGCCGGTTATTTTGACGCAAAGAAAAAGCCATACGACGCGCTTTTAAATGAGTACGAGACGGGACTTACCACCGAAACGCTGGATCAGTTTTTTGAAACCCTCCGCGCAGCCATCGTGCCGCTGATTGCAAAAATCAGCGAAGCTCCTGCAATTGACGACAGCTTCCTGTTCCAGCGTTACCCTGTATA
Organism: uncultured Oscillospiraceae bacterium; assembly: GCA_910589155.1. Classification (GTDB taxonomy): domain Bacteria; phylum Bacillota; class Clostridia; order Oscillospirales; family Oscillospiraceae; genus Faecousia. Next base: position 173,388 of record CAJURY010000001.1, read on the forward strand.
CTTGCAGCGCAGGCTTTCCGATTATCTCATGGAAATCATGGGCATTGACCGCAATCATTGTGCAATTGCGGAGACAGAGCATCCCTTTACCACCAATTTCAACAATAAAGACGTGCGTATTACCACCCATTATTACGAAAATAATTTGGTTTCCTCCATGTATAGCGTCATCCATGAAGGCGGCCACGCTTTGTATGAATTGGGCGCAAGGGACGAATTTAACTACACGGCGCTTTCTGGCGGCGTGTCCATGGGCATTCACGAAAGCCAGAGTCGCTTTTATGAAAACATCATTGGCCGTTCCCGCCCCTTCATTGCGTGTATTTTCCCCAAACTTCAAGAACTGTTCCCGGAGCAGCTCAAGCATGTAACGCCGGAGGATATGTGGCGGGCGGTCAACAAGGCGCAGCCTTCTCTGATTCGCACGGAAGCGGATGAATTGACCTACTGTATGCACATTATGGTGCGCTATGAGCTGGAAAAGCGGCTGATTGACGGAACCTTAAAGGTTGCGGATCTGCCAGACACTTGGAACAGGCTTTATCAGGAATATCTGGGCGTTGCGGTTCCCAGCGATAAGGAAGGCTGTTTGCAGGATTCCCACTGGTCCGGCGGCATGATCGGCTATTTCCCTTCTTATGCCCTTGGCAGCGCCTACGGCGCGCAGATGCTTTGCGTCATGGAACAAGAAGGCGGAAATTTCTGGGAGGAAGTTGCGAAAGGAGACCTTTCCGGCGTAACTGCATGGCTCCGCACCCATATTCATCAGTATGCAAGCCTGTATGAACCGCAGGAACTGTTTGAAAAAGCTTGCGGCGTTTTTGATCCTGCCTATTATACAGACTACCTGACTAAAAAATATACCGCGCTTTATGGTTTAGCGTAAAAACAGGCGGCAAAGCAATGCGCTTTGTCGCCTCAGCTTTCCCCCATGTTTTGCAAGACAGCAAAACATGGGGAGCGACATGGAAAGACTGCCCCCTGCCACCGATCAAAATTGGCGGCAGGGGGCAGATGCAGCAGGAATAAAATGTAGGGATCATTTTTCTTTTACTTTAAAAGTACCGTATAAGAATGGCGCAAGTCCCTTGCAGCAGCCTTTTATTCGCAGAGATCTGGATTTCGTTCCCGAAACAGGGCAAAAACCGCTTGGGCGACTTCTTCGTCCGTCACAGGCGCGTATTCCTCGTTTTCTTCATCCTCGCCAATTTGCTGCAAAATCACAACCTCTTCGGATTCTTCGTCTGCGGGAAGCAGCACGATGTAGGCTTGTTCTTGATATTCCACAAAATCCAGCAGTTCAAAATAGACGTCGTTGCCGTCCTGATCCGTCAGTTTTACTACATTATCCAGGGTATTTTCATTGGTATCACTCATTTTAGTAGCCTCCTTCTCAGCATATTGCCATTATAATCGTTCCGGCGACCGTTTGTCAATGGATAGAAAGGGGCGTTCCTGGAAAATTTTGGAGACGGCAGCCTGATAGCTGCCCAAGTCTACGGCTTTTCGCAGCGCTTTCGCCGCTTTTTCCTGATTTTCAAAGAGAGAAAGCATATATTGCCAGCATTCTTTCATGCGGCAAATGGCGTTTCGGTCATTTTGAAAGGCTTCCCGGTAAGCTGCAAGCAGGCAATCATGAAATTCATGTAGGGTATCTTTCTGCAAAATTGTCCCGTATTTCATTTCCGTTACCAGATTGGGATTGGCGACCAGGCCGCGGCCAAGCATCAGGCTGCGCAAATGAGGAAATTGTTCTGCCGTTTGGGCGCAGTCTGCGGAGGTTTTTAAATCCCCATTGTAGCATAAAGGATTTTTGCTGTTTTTGGCGGCTTTTCGGAAAAATTCGATCCGCACAGGATATTTGTAAAAATCCTTTTGTACTCTGGGATGCACAATCAGTTCATAAATGGGATACCGGTTCAAAAGCTCTAAGACAGCCTGAAATTCTTCCGGTTCGTTTTTACCCAGCCGCGTTTTCACGGAAATTTTAAGGCTGCACTTTTCAAAAATCTCATTTAAAAATACTTCCAACGCCGGTAAATTTGCCAGCATACCGGCGCCTTTTCCCTTGGCGACCACTGTGCCGGAAGGACAGCCCAGGTTTAAATTCACCTGATTGTACCCCATAGCCTCCAGTTCTCCGGCAGCCCAGGAAAAGTCCGCCGCAGATTTTGTCAAAATCTGCGGCACAATAAAGACGTCTTTATTGTGCTCTGGCAAAATGTCCTGAAGCTCAGACCCGGTGAACTTGTGATGCATGGTAGGCGAAAGGAACGGCGTGTAATACTGATCCACACCGGGAAAGAAGCGGTGATGTAAATTTCGGTAAATGTGGCCGGTAATGCCTTCCAGCGGCGCGAAATCATAGCGCATAATGCCGTCTCCTGTTTTCAAAAGGTTTTTGCAGATAATGCGGCTGACTTTGTTTTGTACAGCCATTTGCTGCCCCGAAAGCGAAGGGAGAAAGCCAGTGTCCGCGCCCCCCAGGAAACCCAGGTTGCGATCCAAACGCCGACAAGCCCCAGTCCCGCAGGAATCGCAAGAAGGTAGCCCAGCGCAATATTGCACGCCCACATAATCGCCAAAGAGAAAACAGACGGGTATAAGGTATCGCTGGCGGCGCGCAGAGTATTCGGCAGCGTGCTGGACATGGGATAAAACAGGAGCAGGCAAGGCAGACTCATCCAAAGAAGTTGAATGGAAAGCGCAGCGGCTTCCGGGGTGGGGTTGTACTGCCGCAAAAGCAGAGGCAGCAGGGGATAGAAAAGAATGGCGGAAAGACCAAGCAAAACCAGCGCAATGATATTGCACTTTTTGCCGTATTTTCTAGCAAGATTAAATTCTTCCGCGCCGATACAGCGGCCGACTACCGTGACTGCCAGACTGCCCGCGCCCATGCAGGCAGAATTTAGAACGCCGATGAGGGAATTGACAATGGCATGGGTTGCCAGAGCGGAGGTGCTGAGCTGGGTCATATACATGCCTGCAACGATTGCGCCCAGGGAGGTGCAAATCTGCTCCGCGCCGAAAGGCAGACTGACGCGCAAGGTCGATTTCAGTAGTCGTTTGTCAAAAGAAAACACCTGCCGCAGCGTCATGGGATAGGAGGGACGCCAGAAGAACAGCGCGGCAACGGCGCATACTGCGCCAACGGTTCTTGCCAGGAGCAGGGCATAGGCGCTGCCATGAATGTCAAGATTCAGCCAGTTTAAAAACAAAATGCTGAAAAGCAAATAGGCGACGTTAATGATTACGCTGAGGGTTAAACATTTTTTGGATTCACCCAGGCCGCGCAGTACGCTGAAAATGCCCATGTATAAAGCAAAGACCAGGCAGGAGCCGGCGCAGCCAACGAGATAAACGCTGGCTTTTTCCAGTACCAGCGCTTCGGCCTTGGGGTACAGCAAAACAAGAATTTGCTGTGGACAAAGAAGAAAGGGCAGGCAAGTTACGATGCCCACCAATTCTGTCAGCCAGACGATCAGACCAATGGCGCGGCGAATCAGCTTGGTGTCTTTTTTGCCGCAGCACTGGGCGATCACCACGGTACCGCCTGCGCAAATTCCATTAAATAAGCAAACAATCAGATTCCCGATGGGACTAACCAAGGAAACCGCCGCTACGGAAGCTTCGCCATTTTTGCTGATGAGGGCGGTGATGAGCATACCAATAAACATGATAGAAAGAGAATCCAAAACATAGGGAACGGTCATGCGCAAAATTTCCTGCCAGGAAAATATGGAGCTGCCGAGCTGGCAGGTCATGAAGCTGTCGATTTTTGTTTTTATTCGATTCATAAAAACTGCCTCGCTTTCGTCGCACAGAGAATAGCACATATGGCAAGGCTTGTCAATCACTGAAAAGTGTTAAAAAGTCAGTCTGTAAAAAACAATAATTTTGGGTATTGACAATAGTGTGCAATATACAGTATAATGCGTATGACGATATAAGACGAGGAGGTGGTTGCGTGGATGTGAATGAGGCGGTATCGGGACTGATGCAGGAGCTGCGCCGGGGGACGCTGATTATGCTGGCGCTTTCCGAACTGCGAACGCCGATGTACGGCTATGATTTGGTGAAACGACTGGAAAAAGCTGGCGTTAATATGGAAGCCAATACCTTATATCCGCTGATGCGGCGGCTGGAAGGGCAGGGACTTTTGGAAAGCCGATGGGAAACCGGCGGTTCCAAACCCAGGAAGTATTATCAGCTAACCCCGGAAGGGGCGTTCGTGCTGGAAAAAATCAAGGATTATTGGAAAGACTTTTCGCATCGCATCAGCGCGCTATTGGAGGAGGAAAAACAATGACCAATCAGGAACTGACTGACCGCTATGTATACGCGGTCACAAAAAATTTGCCCCGCAAGTCCAGAGAGGATGTCTCCAGGGAACTGCACAGCCTCATTTCCGATATGCTGGAGGAGCGATGCGGCGCGCTTACCCCCACGGAGCGCGATTTGCGCGTGATACTGGCTGAGCTTGGCATGCCGGAGGAACTGTCGGAAAAGTATAGTCCCACAAAAGATAAGGCGTTAATCGGCCCGCCTTATTTTGGGAAGTACATTTTCGTCTTAAAAATTGTCCTGCTTTGTACAGGCTTCGGCATTTTGCTGGCAAGTCTGCTGGAACTGCTGGTTTCCGGGGCGGACAACGGCTTTTTGTTTGCCATCCAACATGTTAGCATTTTTTTACAAAGCCTTTTGGCGGCTTTCGGCTTTGTGACACTGCTGTTTGCCTTTTTCCAGTGGAAGGGCGTATCGCTGCATCTACAAAGCGACAGTTTAAACGATCTGCCTCCTGTGCCGCAGAAAAAGTCGGAGATCAGCCGGAGCGAATGCATTGTGGGAATCGTTTTTTCAGTGCTGTTTACCACAATTTTTTTGGGATTTCCCGGCGCATTCGGCGTGTTTATTGAAAAAAGCGGAGAGCATATCTCTATTTTCCTGCCAGAAGCGGTGCATAGCAAATGGTATCTTATTCTCGGCTTTGCCGTTTTGGGGATTGGCCGGGAATGCGTGAAGCTGTTGGAAGGATGCTACACCTTCCGCGTTTTGGGTGCGACGGCGATTGCGGACCTATTTTCCGGTGTGCTGGCTGTTTTTTGGCTGGCGAACGATCAGATTTTGAACCCGGCGTTTTTTGCGAAGATTAGTCGTTTGTTTGCAGACGATTCGGCGTTTATCACTGACATTTTCACCCACTTCCATTACTTTTTCCTGGGTTGTATGCTTTTTGCACTAACGCTGGATTTGCTGGTAACGACTGTGAAAACCCTTTGTGCCAGAGAAAAATAGGCTGAAATTTTAGTTGACAAAAGGACTTTTATCGATTAAAATGTTTGCATAAATGCAAACGCCCTGATGGGGAGGTTTTGCTGCAAGAAGCTTTTCAGAGAGCGCGCGGCAGGTGAGAGCGCGCAGGCTGTGCGGCAAATGGTCGCCCCGGAGCGGATAGGCTGAACGCAAGTAGGCTTATTCGGGTCTTCCCGTTACAGAAGAATGAGCGCCCGGCTTTGGCCGGGAATTCAGGTGGTACCGCGGATTTGTTCGCCCTGAACCAGATTGGTTCAGGGCGTTTTTTTCGCAATTTTATCAAGAAGGAGAAAATTATGGCAAGAGAATTACCGAAGGTTTATGAACCAAAGGAAGTAGAGTCCTCCATCTATGAGATGTGGGAAAAGGGCGGCTATTTCCATGCTGAAAAGGACGAAAACAAAAAGCCCTTTACGATTGTGATGCCTCCCCCCAACGTCACAGGACAGCTTCACATGGGGCACGCCATGGACGCGACCCTGCAAGACACCCTCATTCGCTTCAAGAGAATGCAGGGCTACAACGCTTTGTGGATACCCGGCGTGGATCACGCGGGTATCGCCACCCAGATTAAGGTGGAGGAGGTCTTGCGCAAGGAAGGTAAGACCCGCTACGATCTGGGGCGGGAAAAGTTCTTGGAGCGTGTTTGGGACTGGAAGCGGCAGTACGGCAACCGCATTGTGGAGCAGCAGAAAAAGCTGGGTTCCTCCTGCGATTGGGAGCGTTCCCGCTTCACCATGGACGAAGGTTGCTCCAAGGCGGTGCGGGAGGTTTTCGTCAGCTTGTATGAAAAGGGACTCATCTACAAAGGCTCCCGCATCATCAACTGGTGCCCCCACTGCGCTACCGCTCTTTCCGACGCGGAAGTGGAATATGTGGATAAGCCCGGCCATTTGTGGCATTTGCGCTACCCCTTGTCCGATGGCTCCGGGGACGTGATTGTGGCTACCACCCGCCCGGAAACTATGCTGGGCGACTCCGGCGTTGCGGTGAATCCGGCGGACGAGCGGTATCAGTCTATTGTGGGCAAGACCTGCATTTTGCCTTTGATGAACAAGGAAATTCCCATTGTGGCGGACGACTATGTGGATATGGCTTTCGGCACCGGCTGCGTAAAAATGACCCCTGCCCATGACCCCAACGACTTTGAGGTGGGCTTGCGGCACAATCTGGAGGTCATCCGCGTCATTGACGACAACGGCAAAATCAACGCCCTGGGCGGACAGTACGAAGGACTGGATCGCTATGAGGCCAGAAAGAAAATTGTTGCCGATTTGGAAGAACAGGGCTATCTTGTGAAGGTGGAAGCGCACCAGCACAATGTGGGTACCTGCTACCGTTGCCACAACGATGTAGAGCCGCTGATTTCCGCTCAGTGGTTTGTGAAAATGAAGCCGCTGGCGAAAGAAGCCATCCGTGTGGTGAAGGAAGGGGAGACGAGGTTCGTTCCCGAACGCTTCAGCAAGACTTATCTCAACTGGATGGAAAACGTCCGGGACTGGTGCATTTCCCGGCAGCTTTGGTGGGGGCATCAGATTCCCGCGTGGTACTGCGCCGACTGCGGCCACGTGACGGTTTCCAGAGAGGACGCAGCTTGCTGCGCCAAGTGCGGCAGCAAAAATATTGAGCGGGATCCCGACGTGCTGGATACCTGGTTCTCCTCCGCGTTATGGCCCTTTGAGACACTGGGCTGGCCGGAAAAAACGGAGGATCTGGATTATTTCTATCCCACCGACGTGCTGGTGACAGGCTACGACATTATTTTCTTCTGGGTTGCCCGGATGATTTTTTCCGGCTGCGAGCACGCCCAAAAAACGCCTTTCCACACCGTTTTGATTCACGGTCTGGTGCGGGACGATCAGGGCAGAAAAATGTCTAAATCCCTGGGCAACGGCATTGATCCCCTGGAGATCATAGAGAAGTACGGTTGTGACGCCTTGCGCATGAATATGGTAACGGGTAATTCCCCGGGAAATGATATGCGCTTCTACACCGAACGCTGCGAAGCCATGCGGAACTTTGCCAATAAGCTCTGGAACGCTTCCCGCTATGTGCTGCAAAATCTGGAGGAGGGTGCAAAGAACGAGCTGCCCGCCTTGGAAAAGCTGGAAATTTCCGATAAGTGGATTCTTTCCAAGCTGAATACCCTCATTGCCGAGGTCACAGAAAATCTGGAAAAGTACGAGCTTGGCATTGCGGTGCAGAAGATTTATGACTTTATCTGGGACTGCTACTGCGACTGGTATATTGAATTGACCAAGGCGCGTCTGTATGGCGAGGAGCCGGAGCGCAAGGAAACTGCCCGGCAGGTTCTGGTGTACGTGCTGGATCAGTTCCTCCGGCTGCTGCATCCTTTCATGCCCTTTATTACGGAAGAAATCTGGCAGTCCATTCCCCACGAGGGCGAGGCGCTGATTGTGGCGCAGTGGCCGAAGTATCAGGATTCGCTGGCGTTCCCCACAGAAGAAGCCCAGATGGAAAGCGTCATGAACGCCATTCGCGCGGTGCGTAACCGCCGGGCGGAAATGAACGTGCCGCCCTCCAAAAAAACGGCTTTGTACGTTGTGACCTCCAAGCCCGATGTGTTCCAGGAAGGCCGGGGTTTTGTGGAGCGTCTGGCTTACGCGGCGGAAATGACCCTTTGCGACGCAGAGCCGGCGGGCTACGAGGATATGGTTTGCTGCACCACAGTGGACGCGAAGCTGTATATTCCTATGGGGCAGTTGGTAGACGTAGCCAAGGAACTGGAACGCATTGAAAAGGAAATCGCCAAGAATCAGAAAAATCTCATGGCCACGGAAAGCAAGCTGCAAAATGAGAAATTCACCGCCAGAGCGCCGGAAAGCGTTGTAAACGCGGAGCGGGAAAAGGCGGAAAAATTCCGTGCGTTTATCGCGCAGTTGGAAGAAAGCAAGGAAAAACTGAAAAAGCTGTAAAACTAAGGGCTGGCGTAATTGCCAGCCCTTTTACATTTGTTTTTCGCAGCAAGCGCAATGTCCTGGCGATTGCATGGAGCAATTCGGCTGCAAGTTTTTTTCTTCCAGATAGGTCATACCCCAGCGGTACATCTGCTCTAAAATGGGATACAGGCTTTGCCCCAGGGACGTCATGGCGTATTCTACCTTGGGCGGCACCACGGGGTAGACCGTCCGGGTAATGAGACCGTCGCTTTCCAGTTCCCGCAATTGCTGGGTGAGCATTTTCGGCGTGGCGGGCACCAGCTTTTGCAGTTCGCCAAAACGCAGTGTTCCTTCACACAAATGCCATAATAAAAGCGGCTTGTATTTGCCGCCAATGCGCTCCAGCGTAACCCCTACCGGGCAGGTGTATTCTTTCATATAAAAACTCCTTACTATCTATTTGGGTAGTATCTACCAAAATAGTGCATACTTGCAAAGATTGAAATTTGTGTTAGGATTATAGCAGATAAAAACCGTTTCGTCAATTTGTGTGTGGAATGACAAAAACGGCGCATACTATTTTAGAAGATGGAGGATTGGGTCAATGAAAGTAAAGCTGAATGTCACCGGTATGACCTGCGCCGCCTGTTCTGCCCGCGTGGAAAAGGCAGCGAAAAATACGCCGGGGGTAGAATCGGCGGAGGTCAATCTGCTGTCCGGCACTTTGCAGGCGCAGGTGGACAATCAGGAAGCGGTGGCTTGTATGATTGCCGCGGTGGAAAAAGCCGGTTACGGCGCATTTGAACCTGGAAAAGAAAAAAAGGAAGAAAAAAACAACGTCCAGACCGCCGTTATGTCGGAAATGAAAAAAAGAATCGTGTGGTCCGTGGGCTTTTTGGCTGTGCTCATGTACTTCACCATGGGGCATATGGTGGGGCTACCTTTGCCGCACTGGCTCCACGGAAATAAAAACGCCGTGACCTTTGCGCTTTTGCAGTTTTTCCTGACCTTGCCTGTGGTATACCTCAATAGAAGCTATTACGCGAAAGGATTCAAAACGCTGTTTCACGGCAGTCCCAATATGGACACCCTCATTGCGGTGGGATCCGGCGCGGCGCTGGCATACGGCGTGGCCGCCCTGTTTCGCATGGCCTGGGCTGTGGGGAACGCCCAGTGGGAGACTGTGGAATACTATCGGGAAAACTTGTATTTTGAATCCGCCGCTATGATTTTGACCCTGATTACCCTGGGTAAATTCCTAGAAACAAGAGCCAAAGGCAAAACCGGCGACGCAATCCGGCAGCTCATGGATCTCGCCCCCAAAACGGCGACGATCCTGAAAGGCGGGCTGGAAGTGGAAGTGCCGGCGGAGCAGGTGCAGATGGGGGATATTGTGCTGGTAAAATCCGGCGGCAGAATCCCGGTAGACGGTACGGTGCTGGAAGGCCGGGCTTCTGTGGATCAGAGCGCTCTCACCGGGGAAAGCGTCCCGGTAGAAAAAGAGCCGGGAGATACCGTCGCCGCCGCCACCATCAATACGGCCGGTTTTTTGAAGTTCCGGGCGGATCGGGTCGGCGAGGACACAACCTTATCCCAGATTATTCATCTGGTGGAAGAAGCCGGCGGCTCCAAAGCGCCTATTGCAAGAATGGCGGATAAAATTGCTGGTATTTTCGTACCGGTGGTGATGGGGATCGCGCTTTTGACCATGGCGACGTGGCTCATTGCCGGACGTGGACTGGAGTTTGCGCTTACCGCTGGAATTTCTGTGCTGGTTATTTCCTGTCCCTGCGCGTTAGGCTTGGCGACGCCTGTGGCAATTATGGTGGGCACCGGGCAGGGAGCCAAAAACGGCGTTTTGTTTAAATCCGCCGAGGCGTTGGAAAATCTTTGCCACGGCGATACCATCGTATTTGACAAAACAGGCACCTTGACTACTGGCAAGCCCCAGGTGACGGATATTATTCCCGCCGGTATGGAGAAGCATCAGCTTTTGATGCTGGCTGCCGCCTTGGAGCAGCATTCTGAGCATCCTTTTGCGACGGCGATTATGCAGCGAGCAGAGGAAGAAAAAATACAGGCGCTTCCTGTAACGGATTTTGAGACCATTCCCGGTCGCGGCGTGCAGGGCATCGTAGGAAAGACCTTGTATTTTGCGGGCAACGCCAGATTGATGCAAGAGCGAAATATTGCGGTTCCCGCCTATGAAGAACTGGCGAAAGCGGGAAAAACGCCTTTGTATTTTGCTTCAGAAAAGAAGCTGTTGGGCGTGATTGCAGCGGCGGACGTGTTAAAGTCTGATTCAGCGGCGGCAGTAGCCAAAATTCGGAAAATGGGTATTGACGTTGTGATGCTCACCGGCGATAATGAAAAGACGGCGATGGCTGTTGCCGGTGCGGCAGGCATTTCCCAGGTGATTGCGGATGTTTTACCCCAGGACAAAGCGGCGCGGGTGCGGCAATTGCAGGAGAAAGGACACAAGGTTCTCATGGTGGGCGACGGCATCAACGATGCTCCGGCGCTGGCGACTGCCGAGGTTGGCATCGCCATCGGCGCTGGTACGGATATTGCCATGGAGTCCGCCGGGGTGGTGCTGATGTCCGGCAGCTTGCGGGAGGTGGCGACAGCCATTGAACTCAGTCGCGCCACACTGCGCAATATCAAGGAAAATCTTTTCTGGGCATTTTTTTACAATGTCCTTGGAATTCCCGTGGCGGCTCTGGGCTTTCTGAATCCCATGATCGGCGCGGCCGCCATGAGCTTCAGCTCGGTATTTGTGGTGTCCAACGCGCTCAGATTGCGCTTTTTTAAGGCCAGTTGGAAGAAAAAACCTTCCATTGACAATAAAATCAAAACAATCGAAACAAAACAGGAGGAAACAAAAATGACGACAGTAATTGGTGTTAACGGTATGATGTGCGGCCATTGCAAGGCTGCGGTGGAAAAGGCCTGCAAGCAGGTAGACGGCGTGGAAAACGCAGAGGTAAATCTGGAGCAGAAAAATGTGACTGTAACAGGAGGCGCCAGTCGGGAAGCGCTGGTGCAGGCCATTGTGGACGCCGGTTATGAGGTGATCTAAATGGCAATGACGGAATTCTATCTGGATTCCCATGGGAAAGGGAAGCTGCATTGCTGCAAATGGACGCCCACCCAAACACCGAAGGCTGTGGTGCAAATCGTCCACGGCATTGCGGAGTATGCCGGAAGATACGACGCTTTCGCCCGTTTTTTAAACGCAAAGGGGATTGCGGTAGTCGCGGAGGATCATATGGGGCACGGCAAGTCTGTGGGCAGCGATTTGCCTTTGGGGTATTTTTACGGCGGCTGGCTTGCCGCTGTGGCGGACAGCTACAGCCTGATGAAAAAAACCATGGCCGAGTATCCGGGAATTCCGTATATTCTTTTTGGGCACAGCATGGGTTCTTTCCTGTCCAGAACCCTGCTGTACACCTACCCGGAAAGCGGGATTCGCGGGGTAATTCTCTGCGGTACCGGCTGGCAGTCAAGACTTGTTTTGGGAGCCGGACTTGGGGTGTGCCGCCTGTTTTGCAAGGCGGGGGAGGAAAGCAAGCCCAGCCCCAAGCTGGAAAAGCTAATGTTTGGAGCGTACAACAAGGGAATTTCTCCTGTGCGCACCAACTACGATTGGCTAAATCGGGATGAAGAAGCGGTGCAAGCTTATTTGGCCGATCCGCTTTGCGGCTTTGCGCCCTCGGCTGGCCTGGCGAGAGACATGCTTACAGGCATCAGCATGAACCAGAACCACGAAAATCTGTCCAAAATGAAAAAGGCGCTTCCTGTGCTGTTTATTGCAGGAGACGCGGATCCCGTAGGGAGCTGGGGAACAGGCGTTCGGCGGACTGCAAACGCTTTTTGCGCCGCGGGGATGCAGGATGTGCGTATCCGGCTGTATCCGGGTGGACGGCATGAAATTCTAAATGAAATCAATAAAACTGAGGTATATCAGGATATTTTGACTTGGATTTTGGAAAAAGTTTGAATCTGGGAACATTTTCCGCTTTTTTGACAAACGGTTTTTTTGTAAAGGTATTGACAAAATGATTACAATTTGTTACAATTGCGTTGCTGATATGGCAAACTACGCAAGAGATTGGAAGTGCCTTTATGAGAAAAACGGTGATAACGCTATTGCTGATTGTAGCAATCCTGTTGACAACGTTGCCTGTTTACGCAGCCAGCGCAATTACTTCAACAGAAGAGGAAGATGCTGTGGCCTATATGCCCTCTCAGGGCGCTGCTTTGCCCATGGGTTCCACCTTGGCGACGGTAACGCCGGCAGACTATGTGCCAATGACTGCCAGCCAAAAGATTGTAGATCTCATCAAAGGCTGGGAGGGCTTTACGCCGACGCCTGTTTGGGACTACGCCCATTATGCCATTGGCTACGGTACAGCCTGTGGCAATACCAAAGAGGACGTGCCGGAAGCGTACTGGGATGGCATTACGAAAGAAGAAGCTGAAGTTTTGCTGCGGGAGGAACTTGCCGATATGGAAGCCTCAGTCAATCGGTTCGGCCAGCGAAACGGTTATCAGTTCACCCAGAATCAATTTGACGCGCTGCTTTCTTTTACATACAATTTAGGCGCTTCTTGGATGTCCGGCGATAATATGCTGACGAGATGGCTGGAAAATCCCACCACCGACGTGGACTTTATGAATGCGTTTGGGCGTTGGTGCCGGGTTGCCGGCAGCGTGAGTCGGGGTATCTGCAACCGGCGGGTCAGCGAAGCAAAGGTGTTTTTGTACGAGGATTATGATAAAACCGGCGATACCGATTTTTCGTTCCTGATTTTCCACGGCTGCGGCGCTCAGATCAATGGTGCCTATGAAGATGATGTTGCATACTACATGGATGGACAGCCCTATGGCGAACTGCCGGTACCAGAGCGGGAAGGCTATCAGTTTGACGGTTGGTTTACAGCGGAAACCGGTGGTGAACAGATCAAGGAAACGGATATTGTAACTGTAAAAAAGACCGTATACGCCCATTGGAGTGTGAAAAGCAGCAACGAAGTACCAGAGCCGCCGGTTCCGCCGGTGGAGGAACTGCCTTTTCAGGACGTTCCCAAGGACGCATGGTATTACAACGGAGTTTCTTACATGTATAAAGCTGGTTTGATGGCTGGCGCTTACCCAGACCAGTTTGCGCCCAATCAGGAACTGAGCCGCGCTATGCTGATTATGATTCTTTACCGCCGGGAAGACGCGCCAAAGGTCAGCGAGAGCTGTACCTTTGCGGATGTGACGGGGGAAGAGTATTTTGCCGATGCGGTAGCTTGGGCGCAGCAAAATGGAATTGTTTATGGCTCTGGGGACAACAAGTTCAATCCCAACGCAAGTATTACCCGGCAGGAAACTTTCGCAATTCTATATCGTTATTGCTCTGGGTATTTGAAGCTGGATTGCCGTCCTTATGGAGATTTGGAGCAGTTTGTGGATTTGGATCAAATTCACGTCTATGCTTTGAATCCCATGAGCTGGGCTGTAGGCGCGGGTATCATTTCCGGCTATGGAGACAGCACTGTTCGTCCCCTTGGTTCCACCACTCGCGCGGAAGCGGCTGTGATGCTTGCCAATCTGGACGCGAGTCTGAAATAATCTGAAAAGAACCCGCAAGCCTTTGCGGGTTCTTTTTTGGAAGTGAGACATTTATTGGACACTATATTTTGTATACTGAAGCCAGAAATTCGGAAGGATGATGGCGATGTACTCCATGCGGTATGTGCAAGGGCACGTTCAGGTATACGACCTGGCGGGAAAGTTTTTGTTTTCCGCCGATACGGAAAAGGAAGCAAGAGAGGAACTGGAGAACTATGCGCAACATTAAGCTGACAATCAGCTACGACGGGACGCGCTATCGTGGATGGCAAAGGCTTTCCGGAGTAGAAAATACCATTCAGGGAAAGCTGGAAAGCGCTCTTTCCGGTATTTTGCAGGAAGAAATCACACTTTTTGGAAGCGGCAGAACGGACGCCGGGGTACATGCGAAAGGGCAGGTAGCAAATTTTCATTGTCAGAATCAAATGCCCTGCCAGGAGATTTTGTCCCAGCTTCGCAGGTATTTGCCGGAGGATATTGGCATAGAATCTTGTAGTGAGGCAGGGGAGCGGTTTCACAGCCGTCTAAACGCAGTTTCCAAAACGTATTGTTACCGGGTCTGGAATAGCGACGCGCCCTGCGTATTTGAAAGAAAATACGTTTACCGGCTTCCGGCAAAGCTGGACGACGAGGCCATGAAGCTGGCGGCGGCTTATTTCCTGGGAACCCATGATTTTCAGGGCTTTTGCTCCAATAAGCATTATAAAAAGTCAACGGTGCGAACCATTTACCGCTTTGCTGTGGAGCGACTGGGACATGAACTGCGCTTTACTGTGCATGGGGATGGTTTTTTGTATAACATGGTTCGCATCCTGGTGGGAACGGTGCTGGAAGTCGGCATGGGTCGGATGGAGCCTGGTGCGGTTTTGACGTTGCTGTCTGAAAAGAACCGTGCTTTAGCCGGCTACACCGTTCCAGCAAAGGGTTTATGCCTGATGGAGGTACAGTACCAATGAATATTCAAATTTTTGGAAAGTCCAAATGTTTTGATACGAAAAAAGCGGAACGATATTTTAAAGAGCGAAAAATCCCGTATCAGTTGATCGACGTTGTGAAATACGGAATGTCCGGGCGGGAATTTGACAGCGTTCTGCGGGCGGTGGGCGGCGTCCGAAACCTAGTTGACTGGGATGGCAAGGATCAGGAAATTACCAACATGAAATACATGGAGGACGCCGCCGCGCTGGAAGATAAGGTCTTTGAAAACTGCAAGCTGATGAAAACGCCGGTTGTGCGCAATGGAAAACAGGCGACTGTAGGCTATCAGCCGGAAGTCTGGGCGCAGTGGAAATAATTTGCACAAAGGAAGCCGTACACAGAAAACTGTCTGTGTACGGCTTTTTTGCAAAATATTGTTGCAATATAAAATAAAAAGTGGTATGCTAAGAAGGCTTGCAGCCTTCGCAAGGAGGAATTGCAATGCAGGATTGGATTGAAAATGTGATTGAAACCGTCAATGGGTTTGTCTGGGGCGTTCCGGCGCTGCTGTTGATTGCGGGAACAGGGCTGTATCTCAGCTTTGGCACAGGTTTTGTACAGCTTCGCCAGTTGGGGCGCGCTTTGCGCAGTGTTCTGGGAAAGTTTTTTGGCAAAAGCGGCAAGGAAGAAGGGCAGGTATCGCCTTTTCAGGCGGTGTGCACGGCACTTGCCGCTACAGTGGGTACTGGCAATATTGCAGGCGTTGCCGGCGCATTGGCGTTGGGTGGCCCCGGCGCGATTTTCTGGATGTGGATCGCCGCTTTTCTTGGCATGGCTATCAAATACGCGGAAGTAGTTTTGGCAGTGCGTTTTCGTCAGAGCGACGGGCAGGAGGGCTATGTTGGTGGCCCCATGTATTTTATCCGCAACGGTTTGGGTAAAAAATGGCGGCCTTTGGCTGTTGTATACTGCGTTTTCGGCGTGATTGCGGCTTTTGGCGTTGGCAATACCACGCAGGTGAGCGCCGTTGTTTCCAGTGTCAATTCCGCTTTGAACTTTTTGCATTGGGATGCGCCGGGAAACAGTAATTTTATCATCGGCGCTGTGATGGCGGCGTTGGTGGCGATTGTGCTCCTTGGCGGCGCGAAGCGCATTGGCGCGGTGGCGGAGTTTTTGGTTCCTTTTATGTCCATATCCTATATTTTGCTGTGCTTTGGCGTATTTACTGTACATTTTCGGCAGATTCCCGCTGCGTTTGCTGCGATTTTTCAGGGTGCATTTTCTCCCAGAGCCTGCACAGGCGGTCTCATTGGATCCGCGTTTCTGGTGCTCAGGACAGGTTTTTCCAGAGGTACCTTTACCAACGAAGCAGGCATGGGCACCGCGTCGATCGCCCATGCGGCGGCGGATACGCCCCATCCGGCGGAGCAGGGGCTTTTTGGTATTTTTGAGGTGTTTGCCGATACCATTGTAATTTGTACCATGACCGCCCTGGTGATTTTGTGCAGCGGCGTGCCCATTCCCTTTGGTCTGGAAACAGGCGCGGAGCTGACGGCCAGCGCTTTTGTGGAAACCTACGGGGGCTGGGTGACGATTTTTATTGCTGTTGCCCTAATATGCTTTGCATTTGCCACGATTCTTGGCTGGGGGCTTTACGGGATACGCTGCGCGGCCTTTTTGTTTGGGAGTCGCGGCGTCCGCTTGTTCACAGTGATTCACGCGGCGACCTGTATCTGGGGGGCGGTGGCAAGCCCAACGCTTGTTTGGCAGCTTGCGGAAATGGTCAACGGCTTGATGTCCATTCCAAATCTTCTGGCCGTTTGGCTGCTTTGTCCGGTGGTTTTCCGCCTGACGAAAGAATGGTTTGGTGAAAAGAAATAGAAAAGCCCTGATTGGGCGGCAGCGTTTGCTGTATACGGAGGCTAATATGAGAATTTCAATTAACGCAAATCGATGCGAACCCTCGCCTATGCGGAAATTTCATCCCTTGGCAGTGGAAGCGGAGAAAAAGGGAACGAAAATCTATCATTTGAATATCGGCCAGCCTGATCTGGCTACGCCGAAGGCTTATTTTGACGCAGTGCGCAGCTTTGACAGCAAGACGCTGGGTTATGCGGAGTCTCCCGGTATCCCGCTTCTGATTCACGCGGTACAAGACTATTACCGGCAGTTGGATGTGGAACTGGCGGATCGTGATATTTTGATTACCACCGGCGGCAGCGAAGCGCTGCTTTTAACCTGTTTGTCCATTCTGGATCCTTATACGGAGGTCATCATTCCGGAGCCTTACTACCCCAATTACACCACCTTTGTCCATGCGGCGGGGGGCGTAATCCGCGCTATGCCTACAAGCCCGGAGGAAGGCTATCGGTATGCGTTCCGGAAGCGAATTGAAAAACTCATTACCAAAAATACCCGCGCCATCCTCATCACCAACCCCGGCAATCCCACCGGCGTTGTGCTGACCCACGAGGAAATGCGGATGATTGCGGACGTCGCAAAAGAGAACGATCTGTTTTTAATCTGCGACGAGGTGTACCGGGAATTTTGCTATGACGATAAGTTTGGCGTTCCCACCATGGCGCGCTTCCGGGATATAGACGAAAATTTGGTCATTATCGATTCTGTGTCCAAGCGGTTTTCCGCTTGTGGCGCGCGGGTGGGCTGCGTTGTCACCAGAAATCAGGAATTGCAGCAGGCGCTTTTGAAATTCTGCCAGTCCCGTCTGGCAGTTGCCACCATTGACCAAATTGCGGCGGCGGCGCTGTACTCTGTGCCCCATTCCTTTTTTGTGGAATCCAAGGCGGAATATAAGCGCCGTCGGGATACTGTCATGGAAAAGCTGCGGCAGATTCCCGGCGTGATGATGGAAGAACCTATGGGAGCGTTTTACCTCATGGCTTCCTTGCCGGTAGACGACGCGGATAAGTTTCAGCGGTGGTTGCTCACAGATTTTTCCGATCACGGCGAAACTGTGATGTTCGCTCCTGGCGCGCCCTTCTATGAAACGCCGGGCAAGGGCATTAACGAAGTGCGTATTGCCTATGTGCTCAAGCAGAAGGATCTGGAACGTGCTATGGATTTGCTAGCGTTGGGGATTGAAGCATACAATAATAGAAAAAAATAAACAAGGTTTACGGTATAGGTAGACATACTATAAGGAAGTGAATATGCTAAAAAGCAGTTGATTTTCAACGGGTTTTGCAGTAGCCAGATGAATTGGAATTCTGAGGGGGCGTTAAATTGAGGCTGAAATTGGTTAAACTGGAGAGCAGATACAAGCAACAACTGTTTGATATGCTGGATGAATGGCATAGTGCTGGAGAAAAAATTGTCCCCGTCGCAATCAAAAGGACAGATTATCATGATTTTGAAAAATACTGCAACAGCTTGGAAGCGAACGATGATCGCCACGGTCTGGTACCTGATTCAACATTCTTTTGCTTGGATGCGGAAAGAAATATCTTTGTTGGAGCAGTCAATATCAGGCATTGCCTGAATGAAAGATTGTTGTTGAACGGGGGGCATATTGGAGATGGTGTTCGACCTTCAGAAAGAAGAAAAGGAATTGCTACGCAAATGATTCATCTTGCATTGCTGGAATGTAAGAAGCTCGGAATAGAGAATGTCCTAATGGTGTGTGACAAAGAAAATACCGGTTCGGCAAAAAGCATTATAAAAAATGGCGGTGTCTTGGAGAATGAGATTTGTGTGGATGGTATAATTGAGCAAAGATACTGGATATCCACGAATAATTAGCAGGTTTTGGGCATATAGCGTTAAATTCCAGTTTATTGCTCTCTTCCCCCAGACAATTTCTATGAGAGTGTCATAGTGGACTACATCGTATAAAAGGGCAAGGCCAACCATTCTGGTTGGCCTTGCCTTTCTTTTGAAATGTGTTTATGCGTCGTATTGTGCCATGGCTTCCTGGCAAAGCTGGCGGCAGGCGTCAATGACCGCATCTGGGTACAGAATTTTCGCTTTTTCTCCAAAGCCGATGATCCAGCTTAAAAACATGGGAGATACGGCAATTTTTCCAGTATAGCAAAAATGTTCTTCCCCGTCCGGTACCAAAATCGCATCCCGACCAAAGCGGTCGATGACCACATTAATGAGAGAATTGTGAAACCGCATCCGCACCGACACAGGCTCTCCTGCAAACATCAAAAATACCTGATTGGCGTATTCCGTTAAAGCTTTGCCAGTAAGCTGCGGACAGGGGATGCGGTGTTCCTCAGCGGACTGGATTTTTGCCATGCGGTCTACCCGGTAATGGGTCACGCCATGGCGCTGGGAGTAGGCCAGCAGATAATAGTTTTCATCCGCCCAGCACAGGCTGTATGGACTGGCGGTGTAAGCGCGGGGGCGATAGTGCCGCTCCCGGTCAATGCCCCAGTCAAAATAGCGGAAGGTAATCTGCATATTTTTGGAAATTGCGTCTTGAATCGCGTCCACATTATAGTAAATGCTCTCATTCATACTCTTTACCCGCCCGGAAACCAGAATATCCCGGCGCATGAGTTCTTCCTCATAATGACTGCACTGGCTGCAAAGCTTTTGAATTAGCTCCATGGACTTTTTTGCTGTGAGAAATCTGGAGGACTGTACCGCGTCAACAAGCAGCTTCAGTTCCGGCAGTTCAAAGTTTCGGGTGGCGATATAATATCCCCCGGATTTGCCTTTTTTCTGCACAATGTCAAGCCCGTACTCCTGCAAGGCGGCAATATCCCGGTAAATGGTTTTTCGTTCACAGGAAATGCCTTTGGAATCCAAAAACACCAAAAGCTCCGCAGTGCTCACTGGATGATTTTCATGAGAGCAGCGTTCCAGATAGTCCCGAATGTATAGAATTTTCAGCTTCTGATCGTCAGATTTTGCCATGCCCCTCACCTCATTTGGTATCATACCACAAAAAACAGAAAAAGGAAGGACTTTTGCTGTTTTTTTCAGAGAAATCTGCTATAATAAGAAAAAGGAGTGTGATAACCCATGCTGTATCTCGGCTGTCATTTGTCCAGCTCCGCTGGGCTTTATAAAGCGGTGCGTCAGGCCAAGTCCATTGACGCCAATACCTTTCAGTTTTTTACCCGCAATCCAAGAGGCAGCAAAGCCAAGGCAATCGACGAAAAAGACCTGCAAAAAGCTATAGAAGCCATGGAAGGGTTTGGATCCTTGGTGCTTCACGGCGCGTATACCATGAATCTTTGCACGGCGGACAAGGAAGCGCGGACATTTGCGGCAGAGGTTTTAAAAGACGATTTGCTTCGCACGGCGCGATTGCCGGGAAGCTTCTATAATTTTCATCCCGGCAGTCATGTGGGACAGGGAACGATAACCGGCATTGCGCAAATTGCAAAGGCTTTGAACAGTGCGATCAGCCCGGATTTTCCAGGAATGGTCTTGTTGGAAACCATGGCGGGGAAGGGCAGCGAAATCGGCGGTTCCTTTGAAGAGCTGCGCGCCATTATCGATCAGGTGGATAGGCAGGAAAAAATGGGCGTTTGCGTGGATCTTTGCCATATTTGGGACGCTGGGTACGATATTGTTAGGGATTTTGACGGCGTTTTGACGGAATTTGACAAAATCATTGGTCTTTCCCGGCTGAAAGCCATTCACGTAAACGATTCGCAAAATGCCCTTGCCAGCCACAAAGACCGCCATGCCTGGCTAGGAGAAGGAAAAATCGGCAAAGAAGCCATTTATCGGATTGTACATCACGAAGCGTTAAAGGGTCTGCCCATGATTTTGGAAACGCCCAACGAACTGCCCGGCTATGGCGCTGAAATCTCGTTTTTGCGGGGCGAATTTAAAATTTCTTAATTTGACTTTTTGCGCAAATTAGGGTATGCTTGGATATAAATTATGCCATAAATTGAAACGTAAAAAGGCAGGTGTTCTCATTGCAGGAATTTTTGCAGGCGATCCATGATTTGGGCGCAATGCCTCTAACTGCCGGCGGCTTGACCTTTGGCAGTCTTTTTTGGGGAATCATTCGTTTTTTAATGCCGCTTTTGGCTTTTTTGGTGCTGTTTCGCTGCGCAAAGCCCTTGTTAGGTTTCCGAAAAGAACCGGAAATTTGGGCGTGGCTGTGTTTGCCAGACGGCAACCAGCTTCCCATTACCCACTGGGAAAACGTCATCGGCCGACACAAGCGCAGCGATATTGTAGTGGATTACCCGACTATTTCCAGGAGCCACGCGGTTCTCACCCGGTATGACGACGGAAGCTGGACCATCAGCGACATCGGTTCCATGGGCGGCGTGACGGTCAACGGCGAAAAGGTCAGTATTTGCGCCTTGGAAGATGGGGATGTGATCAGTCTCGGTGGGCTGGACATGACTTTGGAACCCATTACCCACCATCAGGAGGTCTACCAGACCACCTTACGCACCCAGGCTGGCAAAACCATGCGTCCTTGGTTTACGTTGATGATTTTGACGCTTTTTCAGCTTCTGGTGTGCACGCAGCTTTTGTTTACGGCGGAAGCCGAACATCTTTTGGACATAGGAAAGGGCTTCGGTTCGCTGATTGCCATTGAATGGCTGTTGTATGTGACCTTCCGTATCATAAGGCGCAAGGGCTTTGAGGTGGAGGCGCTGGCCTTTTTCCTGTCTACTATGGGCATGGCGGTAATTGCCTCGGTAAGTCCGGGAGAAGCCATGAAGCAGATTATTGCCATGGTTTTGGGCATCGTCATTTTCCTGGTTGTGGGCTGGTCGCTGCGGGATCTGGAACGGGCGAAAAAAATGCGTTATCTGGCAGCCGGCGGCGGCTTGCTGCTTCTGGCGGTGAATCTGGCTTTCGGCGTAGAGGTGTACGGCGCGAAAAACTGGATTTTTATTGGCTCCATGTCCTTTCAGCCGTCGGAGCTTGTAAAAATCTGCTTTGTTTTCGCCGGCGCTTCCGCTATGGACCGCATTGTGACAAAGCGAAATCTGTTTTTGTTCATTGTGTATTCCGGCGTCGTATGCGGCTGTCTGGCGCTGATGAACGATTTTGGCAGCGCCGTTATCTTTTTCGCGGCGTTCCTTGTGATTGCCTATCTGCGTTCCGGCAACCTGGGTACCATTGCCCTGATGTGCTCCTCTGTTGGCATCGCCGGCCTGATGGTGGTAAAATTCAAGCCTCACGCTTTAAATCGTTTTTCTTCCTGGCGGCATATTTGGGAAGATCCCTACGGTCGTGGGTTCCAGCAGACGAGAGCGCTGATGTGCCTGGCGGCGGGCGGTCTTTTGGGGCTTGGCGGCGGCAACGGCAAACTGAAAAGTATTTTCGCAGCGGATGCGGATATTGTATTTGCCACGGTGTCTGAGGAATGGGGGCTGCTTATCGGTGTCATGATGATCGCGGCGATTGTGTGCCTCGCGGTTTTCGTGGTGCGTTCTGCCAGCGTTGGCCGGAGCAGCTTTTATACCATCAGCGCCTGCGCGGCTGTGAGCATTCTCATGGTGCAAACCATTTTAAACGCTCTGGGCACGGTGGATTTTCTGCCCTTTACCGGCGTGACCTTCCCCTTTGTGTCCAACGGCGGCTCCAGTATGATGTCCGCCTGGGGGCTTCTGGCCTTTATTAAGGCGGTAGACACCCGCCAGAACGCCAGCTTTGCCATCCGGTTGCCATCTCGAAAGAAGGAGGCGGCTTATGAATAAAATTGCGCTTCGCTCCAAATTTACTTTGCTTCTCGCGGCGATGCTTTGCGTCGGTATGGTCGTTTTTGTTGGAGAATATCTTTTGAACGCAAAAAAATGGGTGGTTTTTCAGGGGAGTCCTCATGTATACTCCGGTACCAGTATGAACTGCGGCGTGATTACAGATCGCACTGGGGAAGTGCTTCTGGATGCTACCGATGGTAGACAATACGCCGACAGCGCCCTTTTGCGCCGGGCGACGCTGCATATTCTGGGCGATAGAAAGGGCAATATTCTGGCTCCCGCCGTGTCTGAGCACAGCGACCAGATGGTGGGCTTTGATTTGTTCAACGGTATTTATTCCATGAACGGCAAGGGCGGCGAGGCTACGCTTACTATCAGCGCAAGCGCCCAGAAAGCCGCGCTGGAAGCCTTGGGGGATAGAAAGGGTACTGTCGGCGTGTATAACTACCAAACCGGCGAGATTTTGTGCATGGTAACGTCCCCGAACTACGACCCGGACAATGTGCCGGACGTAAACTTTAATGAATCAGAAGAATACGAGGGTGTTTATCTCAACCGCTTTACCCAGTCTGCCTATACCCCCGGTTCTATTTTTAAGCTGGCAACCACCGCCGCCGCCCTGGAGGAATTTGCGGACGCGGAGGAAATGATATTCCACTGCGACGGCGCCTACCAGATTGGCGGGGATACGGTTACTTGCGAAGGCGTGCACGGAGATATTAGCCTGAAAACTGCCTTGGCGCAATCTTGCAATTGCGCGTTCGCCCAGCTTTCCGAGAAATTTGACCCCGCCACGCTGCAAGCCTATATTGAAAAATTTCAGTTGACGGAGCCGGTGGAATTTGACGGCATTCGGACGGCCACGGGGAAATTTGACGTGACCGACGCTGCGGCAGTCAATGTGGCGTGGGCGGCCATCGGTCAGTATACGGATCTGATGAATCCCTGCCGGTATATGACCTTTATGGGCTGTATCGCCAATGGGGGAAAGGCAGCGGAGCCGTATCTGGTGGCGAATGTGACTTCCGGCGGGATTCGCCGCTATAAAGCGCCTACCCATCAGACGGATAAGGTGCTGTCCTCCGGTGCGGCGTCCATTCTTGCAAAGTGGATGCGCAACAATGTAGAGACAGTCTATGGAGACGGCAGATTCCCGGATGTTGCGGTATGCGCCAAATCCGGTACGGCGCAGGTAGGCGGCGGCAAGGAACCGAACGCCACCTTTGCGGGGTTCGTGCAGGACGCGGATTACCCGCTGGCATTTATTGTTGTAGTGGAAAACGGCGGCGCTGGCGCAAGCGCCTGTGTGCCGATTATTTCTCCTGTGCTGGAAGCCTGCATGAAGGATATGGACTAATTTGAAAGCGGCGGAAGCAAAAGCTTCCGCCGCTATGCACGTTTTATAAGCCTTTCGCATATGCTATTGTGGGAGGCGATTTTTTATGTGTCCGCAAAGAAAATTGACAGGCTGGATTTTAGCCGCCTTTGGGCTGGGAATCTTGATTGGAACAGCCATTACCTCTACCTTTTTTGGTGTGCTTCTGGGACTCATTCTGCTGGGCTGCGGGTGCGGCTGCATGGCGAAACGCAGATAACAATTTTATCGATAAGATACGCAGTCCTTGAAATTGCGCCGGTGAAAATGCGCCTGGGAAGGCGCGTCATCCGCATATCCCACAAGCAAAATGGCGACAGGCTCGCAGGAAGCAGGCAATGCAAGCTCAACGCGCAGGGCTTCCGGGATAAAGTACATAATCCAGGTTGAGCCAAGCCCCAACGCAGTTGCTTCCAGCATCATATGTGTTGTTACGATGCTTGCGTCAACAACGCCGCTGTCCTCACCGTCATAGGATCGCTTCCAGGACTTTTCCTTGTCATAACAAATCAGAAATGCAAGGGGCGCGTTGTAGTGGCATTCTGTGCATTTTTTCAAAGCTTGCAGGCCGTCTTGAGAGTGCACAACAATGATTTCCTGCGGCTGGTTATTATGAGCGGTTGGCGCTGCATTTGCTGCCATCAGGATTTTTTCAATGCTCTCTTGGGGAACTTGCGTTTCTTTGAATTTGCGAACAGAGTATCTTTTGGCAGCCAAATCTAAAAAATCCATATCTTTTTCCATTCCAATTTTAGTTGTTTGCGCTTATTTTAACACAATGTTTTTTAAGATGCAACAGGCAACGCTTCGTCCAGGATAAAGGAATTTGCGGCAAGGAAGCATATTCTTGTCCACGCTTTCATAAATACTACCAGAACCAATGGAGGAGTGATGAACGTGGATTTGACGTTTCAGGAAAAAAAGATGGCGTATCTGCGCAGAATGCTGTGCCAGATTGCCGCGCAGGAGGAGACTGCCGAAACCATTATCCCGGATAGTATGCCGGACGTGGGGCGGATTGTAGGCTGCTGGGGTGTCCCGGTTCTGCGGGGGAAGGAATGGCGCTCGGACGGGATGCTGGCAAGCGGCGGCATTACGGCAAAGGTTTTGTACGTGCCGGCGGACGATGGGCAGCCCCAGGTGCTGGAAAGCTATTTGCCGTTCACCATGAAGTGGGATTTTCCCATGACAGACCGGGAAGGGAAGCTGCGGGTGGACTGCCGGCTGCGCTCTTTGGACGCCAGAATGATTAACTCCCGGAAAATTCTGCTTCGGGCAAATCTGGCCGCAAAAGGCGAGGCGTATCTGCCGGAGGAAGAAACTTTTTATACGCTGCAAAATCCTCCGAAAAATGTGGAGGTAGACGTTCGGCACTATCCCATGATTTTGCCGGTAGACTGCTGCGAAAAAAGCTTTTTGCTGGACGAGGAACTGGATTTACCCGGTACTGCGCCTGAGATTGCCAAGGTTGTCTACTACAATGTGCAGCCGGAGCTGACAGACAGCAAGGTGATGGGCAGCAAAGCGGTGTTTAAGGGCTTTGCCGCGCTGCATCTGCTGTATCTTGCCCCGGACGGACGGCTGGCCACCTGGGAATATGAAATACCGTTTTCTCAGTATGCGGAATTGGAGCAGGAATTTGAACGGGAAGAAGAATTGCAGATCGGCCTGATGTCCACCGGCGTGGAGCTGGACGCGGACGAAGAAGGAAAGCGCGTCCGCTTAAAGTGCAGCCTTTTGGCGCAATGCCTGATTTCCTCCTGCCAGGACGTGGAGGTGGTGCAGGACGCCTACAGTCTGCGCAATACTCTGGAAACCAAAAGCAAAGCGGTAGAACTGGAATCCCGGCTGGATCGGCAGCAATTCCAGCAGGTTATGCGGCAGAATGTTCCCATCAGCGGAACCGTGGCGGATGCTTCCATTTTGCCGGACTATCCGAGACAGGAACGCAGCGGCGATACTGTACGTTTGGAAGTACCCGTATCCGGCACAGTGGTGTATTACGATGACACAGGCGCTTTGCAGGGGAAGACGGTACATGGCCAGGCAGACTGTGAAATGAAGCTGTCCGATACCGGAAAGTGCTACGCAGACAGCGCCAGCGCCGGGCGAGTGCAGTGCAGCGCCGCCGGTGGTAATGGGGAATTGCAGGCAAGTATTCTTGTTACCGCAGATTGCTGCGCAGGGCAGGGGATGGAGACGTTATGCGGTATTACGCTGGGGGACGCTTTGCCAAGACAAGGGCAAAGACCTTCTGTGATCGTCCGCAAGGCCCCCAGAACGGAGAGCCTTTGGAATCTGGCCAAGACTTGCGGTTCCACCAGAGAAGCCATACAGGGCGCCAACGCCATGACGGAAGACCATGTGGAAGCTGGCACGCTGGTTTTGATTCCCACATTATAAGAAAGATCCCCCGGCTGTTGACACAGTCGGGGGATTGCTTTACAAGACGCGCAGATTTTCATAGAAACAATACGCGGCAGCAATTTGACTGCGCAGATGGGTTCTTTTAAAAATCATGGATAATAGGCTTGTCTGTGTGTTGCTGATGGCCAATCAGAAAGAAACTGCCTGAAACGCTTTGTTTCAGGCAGTTTTCTATGTAGTTTACAAAAGCGCTTCCTCAGCTTCCAAGGGCGGTGCGGGATGAGCGGTGAGAGCGGAAATTTCATAAGTACGCCGCTCCAGCGGTCCTTCCGTCGTTTGCTTGACATAGTCCCGGCTTTGCAGTCTGCCGGTAATGGTAACCCGGTCGCCAACCTGACAGCCGGAAAGGGTGCGCGCCGTCCGCCCCCATAAAATGCAGGGTAAATAGTCGCTTCGGTGATACAACCGGGAGACAGCCAGCATCATGTCGCAGATTTCCCGCCCCAATGGGGTTTGCCGGAAAATCGGCGGCTTACAGATTGTCCCGGTCAAAGAGACTTCATTTTGCGCCGGTTCCTCGCAGGATACTATGGCGGCGGCGAACACAAAAACCAGAAGCCGCCTCGCGCCGTCTACATGGGCGTTGTAAGAGCGAATTTCTCCTGTGACGTCCAGCATACCGCCGCCGGACAGATCGATGGCGTCCAGAAGCCGCTGGGAAGCGATGACAGGGAGAATATCAGGCGTTCCAGATAACCTGTCTACCCGCAACTCAAAGCGATAGAAGGAAATGCCCCGGTTTTCATGAGAAAAGCAGGGGAGACTTTGCAGTTCTCCGCAGATATGAATGTGATTGGCAATGTTTTCCATACTTGCACCTCTTTCGGTTCGTATGGAAAACTATATTCAGTTCCTACAGCTTTTAGACTTACCAGTTTGCGTTTTTGCTTTGTATACGGGCTTTGCTGGAATCAGACACCTGGGGCCGTGGCCAATGAGATCCTCCCGGTGGGCGGCAATCAGCGCTTCGTGTACAAGCTTGTAGTTTTTAGGGTCGCGGTACTGGATGAGCGCCCGCTGCATGGCTTTTTCTCTGGGGCGAGTGGGGGTATACACTGGCTCCATGGTGCGAGGATCCAGCCCAGTGTAATACATCACCGTGGAAATGGTGGAGGGCGTGGGGTAAAAATCCTGCACCTGCTCCGGCATATAGCCCATGTCCCGTACATATTCCGCCAGCTCCACGGCTTCTTTTAAGGTGGAGCCGGGATGACTGGACATGAGATAGGGCACCAAAAATTGCTTTAAATGATTTTGCATGTTAAGCGCCTGATATTTTTCGGCAAATCGCTGATAAACGGTGTTTCTGGGCTTGCCCATGCGGTGAAGAACCGCGTCGGAAACGTGCTCCGGGGCGACCTTTAGCTGCCCGGAAACATGATAGCGGATGAGTTCTTTGAAAAAGGTATCGTTTTTATCCGCCAGCAGATAGTCAAAGCGAATGCCGCTGCGAATAAACACCTTTTTCACACCGGGAAGCGCGCGGAGCTTGCGCAAAAGCGCCAGATAGTCCTTGTGGTCTGCCCGGAGGTTTTTGCAGGGCTGGGGATACAGGCATTGTTTACCAGAACATACGCCCTTGGTAAGCTGCTTTTCGCAGGCGGGGTAGCGGAAATTTGCCGTGGGACCGCCCACGTCGTGAATATAGCCCTTGAACTTTGGATCGCGAATCATAATCTCGGCTTCCGCTAAAATGGATTCGTGGCTTCTGGTCTGGATGATGCGCCCCTGATGGAAGGTGAGGGCGCAAAAGCTGCACCCGCCAAAGCAGCCCCGATTGGATACCAGACTGAAGCGAACCTCCTCAATAGCGGGCACGCCCCCTAGCTTTTCATAGCTGGGATGATAGGTTCGGCAGTAGGGGAGGGCGTAAACCCTGTCCATTTCCTCTGTGGAAAGGGGCTTTTGCGGGGGATTTTGCACCACAAATTCCTTGCCGTAAGGCTCGGCCAGCCGCTTTGCGGTAAAGGGATCGGTGTTGCGGTACTGGGTTTGAAAACTTTCGGCGTAGCTGTATTTGTTTTCCCGCAGGGTTTCAAAATCCGGCAAAATTACGGTGGGGAAGCTGTTGTCCAGCTCTGCGGTGCGGTAAACCGTGCCGTCGATATAGGTAATGTCTTTGATATTTAGACCACTGTTCAAAGCGTCCGCGATTTCAACAACGCTGCGTTCGCCCATACCATACATCAAAAGGTCGGCCTGACTGTCCAGCAAAATGGAACGCTTGAGCTTGTCCGACCAGTAGTCGTAATGGGCGAGACGGCGCAGACTGGCTTCAATGCCGCCAATGAGAATCGGCACATCCTTGTAGGTTTGCCGGATAAGGTTGCAGTAGACAATGGTAGCATAGTCCGGGCGCTTTCCCATCACACCGCCGGGAGTAAAAGCGTCTGTTTTTCGCCGGTGATGGGTCACAGAATAATGATTCACCATGGAATCCATATTGCCCCCGGCGACAAGAAAGCCAAGGCGGGGTTTGCCCAAAACGTCGATGGAGTTCGGGTTTTTCCAGTCCGGCTGGGAGATGATGCCGACCTTATACCCTGCGCTTTCCAGCACCCGGCTGATAATGGCGTGGCCGAAGGAGGGATGGTCGATATACGCGTCTCCGATAATGTATACAAAATCGCACTGCGACCAGCCACGCTTTGCCATGTCACGTTTGGATATGGGAAGAAATTCTGCCACATTACCACCTCCCTCAATTCGATTTTCCATGTATTTATTTGATGCCGGTGGAACCGAAGCCCCCCGTGCCCCGCTGGGTATCTGAGAGATTTTCGACTTCTTGAAAGCGAACTTGCAGGCAGGGCGTAATCACAAGTTGGGCAATGCGGTCTCCAGGCTCGATGGTCTGGGGGACGCTGCTGTGATTCAACAACGCAACGGTGCATTCGCCCCGGTAGTCGCTGTCAATGACTCCAACTTTGTTGGCGGGAGCGAGTCCCTTTTTAGAGGCCAGGCCGCTCCGGGCGTATACAAGTCCCGCAAAGCCCACAGGAATTTCCATGGCAAGCCCTGTAGGGATGAAGGCTGTTTTGCCGGGCTGCAAGGCGATGGGGGCTTCCAGGCAGGCGTATAAATCCGCGCCAGCCGCGAATGCAGAACCATAGGCGGGCAGAATCGCGTTATCCCGCAGCTTTTTAATTGCAACTTGTTCCATTTCTTTCTCCTTTTATTTCCGGTTTGCGGTCTGCCAGTCCTCCCACAAAACGACAGTTCCTGTTTGCAAGGTTTGCGGCATAGCAATAAGTCTCTGGTTCCGGGAGCCGCGAAAGCGCAAGCTAAGATCCTTTTCCTCTTTGCGGAAAGGCCCGTCCACCAAAACGTCCAGATAGGACAGAAATTCTTCTGTAATTTCTTTTTTGCAGAGTTTGCCAGATTGGAGCTGCTCCAGGGTAAAGCCTGAAAAAGCCCAAACGCTTTTTTCCGGGTATGTGCTTTTCACTTGACGCAACAGCCTCACAAGCTCCGGCTGATTTTCCGGCTCAAAGGGTTCGCCGCCCAGAAGAGTCAGGCCGCGAATATGCGCGGGAGCCAAAAGACGCAGAATTTCATCAATCGTATTTTGCGTGAAGGGTTCGCCATAGGAAAAATCCCACGCCACTTCATTAAAGCAATCCGGGCAGCGATGACGGCAGCCGGAAACGAATAAGCTCACCCGCACGCCGGGACCGTTGGCAATATCGCAGTTTTTTATGGTAGCATAGTGCATAAATCATGACTCCTTTTTTTGTCCCAGTTTGGAGAACCAGGAGAAGGTGAGTGGCCACAAAAGCCCGGCGGTGAGCACCACCAGAAAATAACGAATCCCGGAAGCGATACTGTGTCCGCCGCAAAGAGCGGCAAGCGGTGCTTTCAGGGTGATGCGCACGGCCATCACAAGAATAAATCCCAAAATCAGCTTGATGATTTGCGCCCACCACACGGCATAAATGGGGAAATGGAATTTACTCGTATCCACCCAATAGACCAAAAGCATACCCAGCAGCGCGCCCAAAAGGGTGTAGGCGTTTTTCACGCCCTCCGCCAGATTTGCCAAATCCATGTTTTTATCAAAAGAATAGAACTCTACAAACGCCACAAAACCTGCGCTGAGGAAAAGCATAGCGCCTAAAAGGATGGGGAAAACAGACTTTTTATCCGAGTATACCCCAAGCCGAAGCAAGAATAATAACACAATGGCGGTTCCGGCGGCGGTGAGCACGTCCTGGGGCGTATGTACGCCCAGATACATCCGGGAAAAGGGCACCAGAATGCACAGCGCGATACTCAAAACGCGAATCCATTTCTTTTTTGTCGTAACAGCGATTGCGCCATAGGTGCCAACAGCGTTTTGGGTATGTCCGCTGGGAAAGCTGTAGCCGGTGGCGCCGGCGCGGGCGGATTCCACAATGGAAAAATTGGGATCGCGTACCCAGGGACGTGGAATCTGAAAAGCAAGCTTTAAAAACTGATTTAAAATTGTGCCGAAAAATCCCACAGATAAAATATAATAGCCTCTTTTTTTGTCCAGACACCAAAATGTTGCCAACGCAATAAGCAAAAAAGCCGCCTCTGCGCCGAATTCTGTGAGCAGTCCCATTATAGTATTCATAAAAGGCGTGCGCAGTCCTTCCAGCCAGTACAAAAATTGCAAGTGCCAGACCCCCTTGTTTCATTTATCTACTATTATAACAAAATTTACAGAAAAGTAAAGATTTGAACCCTGGGATTCTCATTCTTGCCTTGCCAATTCAGGAAAAAGGAGGTATAATAAAGAGACTAAAAATGAAAGAGGTTTTCTTTTATGTTTTCTCAGGAACAAAGATGTATTTATCAAAAAAATCAACTGATTGAAGTGATCTGCCAGCTTCGCTTTCCGGAGATCCTCTCCATCGGAGCCAACGCCCCGGTAGATTTTCAGGAAGCTGTCCGGGATGAATATCCCGCTTTTCAGACTCTGAAGGAAGTACCCGCCCCGCGTATCACCGGCGCGCCGGGAAACTTTTCTCTGGCGCAGCAGCCGGAGCGGATGAACTATCAGTTTGTCTCTGCGGACGGTGTATGGAAGGTAAATCTTACCAGTCGTTTTATTTCTCTTTCCTGCGCAAAATATACTTGTTGGGAGGATTTTGCCGCGAAGCTGGATAAACCTCTGGCGGCGTTTATCCGCATTTATCACCCCGCTTATTTTGAGCGTTTGGGTCTGCGGTTTGTGAACGCTTTCTCCAAAGTGGATTTGGATTTGGAGGGCACGTCCTTCCGGGAGCTGATTGCACCTTGTTATCTGGGCGTTTTGGCGGAAGACGATGTGCAGGAGTCTCGCGTAGCGCGCAACTCTATGGAAGCGGAGCTGGCGGTGCAGGGGGGCTGCCGGGTCAAAATTCACGCGGGGCCTGGCATGATTAAGCGCAGAGGACAAGAGGACAAGGAAATCAAGTTTATTTTTGACTGCGATCTGTTTATGCAGGGGCAGACTCCTGTGAATCTGTCCGCTGGCGCGATGCAGACCATGCATATGCAAGCGGACGACATTTTCCGCGGCGCAATCACCGACAAGCTCCATGAGGCCATGGAGCCGCAATATCTTTATTAAAAGGTTGTGAACTCGTGTTTTTTGATTGGACTTACGTTGTATTGGTACTTCCGGCAATCTTTTTATCTTTGTGGGCAAGCGCCAATGTAAACAGTACGTTTAAACGCTACTCCAGCCAGTTTTCCCGGCGGCATATTACCGGCGCCCAGGCGGCGGAGCAGGTGCTCCGCGCCAATGGCATTTACGATGTAAGCGTGCAGCATATTGCAGGCAATCTTACCGACCATTTCGATCCCAAAAACAAGGTGATTCGACTGTCTGACAATGTGTACAACAGTACTTCCACTGCCGCCATTGGCGTCGCCTGTCATGAGGCGGGGCACGCAGTACAGCATCAGGTGGGCTATGCGCCTTTAAAGCTGCGTATGGCGGTCATCCCTGTAACCAACATTGGTTCAAAATTGGCAATGCCTCTGATTTTGTTGGGACTGGTGCTTTCCGCATTTGGGTATTACTTTTATGAACTGGTGTATGTGGGCATTGCCTGCTTTGGTTTATCTCTGGTGTTTCAGGTTATCACGCTGCCAGTGGAGTTTAATGCCAGCAGCCGGGCAGTGCAGGCCATAGAACAAAGCGGTATTCTCGTGGAAGATGAGATGACCGGCGCAAAAAGGACGCTTCGAGCGGCGGCGCTTACCTATGTGGCTGCAACGGCTGTATCTCTTGCTCAGCTTTTGCGTTTGCTGATCCTATTCGGTGGAAATAACAGAAGACGAGATTAAAAAACGCCCGGCCTTTCCAAAAGAAAGGCCGGGCGTTTTTTAGCGGTACAGGGGGAACTTCTTGCAAATATCTGCGACGATTTCTTTGACCGCATCAGCGGTGCCGTCAAAATCTCTTGCGGTCATGCCAATGCAGCGGGCAATGCGCTTCATTTCAGCTTCTCCCAGTCCGCGGGTGGTGACAGCGGCAGTGCCAATCCGAACGCCGCTGGTAACGGCGGGCTTTTCTGGGTCGCCGGGAATGGCGTTTTTGTTCAGGGTAATGTGATTTGCGTCTAAGCGGGTCTGCAATTCCTTTCCGGTAATCTGCATGGGACGCAGGTCAGCCAGCATCAAATGATTGTCCGTACCGCCTGTCACCAGATCAAAGCCTTCCTCCAACAGGGCAGCGGCCAAAACTTTTGCATTTTTTACAATATTCTGGGCATAAACTTGAAACTCCGGCTGCATGGCTTCCTTCAGGCATACTGCTTTCGCGGCAATCACATGCTCCAGCGGACCGCCTTGGGTGCCGGGGAACACGGCGGAATTTAGCTTTTTGGCAAATTCCTCTTTCGCAAGAATGAGACCGCCGCGAGGGCCGCGCAGCGTCTTATGGGTGGTAGTTGTGACAATGTCGGCATAGGGAACGGGGCTTTGATGCGCGCCGCCAGCGACAAGACCTGCGATATGAGCCATGTCCACCATCAAAATTGCGCCAACCTCATGGGCAATCTCTGCAAAAATTGAAAAATCAATGGCTCTTGGATAAGCGGAAGCGCCTGCAATGATGAGCTTTGGCTGATGCTTTTTGGCAAGGTCACGAATCTCGTCGTAATCAATGAGACCGGTTTTGTGATTCACGTCGTAGGCCACTGCATTGTAATACTTGCCAGAGATATTAGCCGGACTGCCGTGAGACAAATGGCCGCCGTTGGCAAGGCTCATACCCATCATGGTATCGCCTGGCTGCAACAGGGCAAGCTGCACTGCAGCGTTAGCTTGCGCGCCGGAGTGGGGTTGTACGTTGGCAAATTCCGCGCCGAACAGCTTTTTCGCCCGCTCAATGCAAAGGCTTTCCATCTCATCTACAAATTCACAGCCGCCGTAATATCGCTTGCCGGGCAAGCCCTCGGCATACTTATTCGTTAAAACGCTGCCCATGGCTGCAATCACAGCGGGGGAGGCAAAATTTTCGGAAGCGATCAATTCCAGACCATTTTCTTGTCGGGAAAGCTCCCGCTCCATCATTGCGCTGATTTCAGGGTCAAACGCTGCAACAAATCCAATGGAATCCAGCGGTTTACCATACATTGTAACATTCCTTCTTTCCATAATTTCTGATAGAAACAAAAAAGCAGCCCAACACAAGGACTGCTCCATAGGCTGCAAGCCGCTTTTTGCGACCGACATGTCCCTGTCCGTTTGCCTGAGAGATTCGGCTTTCTGCCTTGCACCTTCGGCACACAATTGAATGTGTTCTCCAGAGAGTCCTCCGCTTTTCAGTCTTATTCTCAAATGCGGAGAATACCTGAGACTTTGAATCCTTCGGTGGGCAGCGCCGCTTTCCTGAAAAGTATCATTGGTATATTTTGTTTTTTCTATGTTTAGTATACATCATTTCTGAGAAAAGTCAAGGCTACGGCAATTTTTTTCACAAAGCGGCATTTTCCATGGGGAGGCAAAACAAAACCATGGGAAAATAAATCCCCATGGTTTGTTTTTCCATTATAATGTAACGGCATGCATACTGCGCTGCAAGACCTTCTGGGTGACGATATTGCAAATTTCAACCGCGCCGTTATGCAAGAACCCTTCCTTCAGCCGCCGGGACATCTCCAGCAGCGCTTTGTCGTCCATGAGCGTTTTGCAGGTGAGGTAAACCAACTCGTCCGCATCCTCGGCGGTAAGCGCAAACCGATGCTTGCAGAAATACTCCAAGTTAGGCCCTTCGCAGCCGCCTACGGCATTGACAAAAATCAGCGGCAACCCCTTTGCGGCAGCTTCTGTGGAGCTAAGGCCACCGGGTTTGGACAGCATCAAATCTGCCGCGTCCATGTAAGCGGACATTTCCTTGGTGAAACCCAAAAGATGCAGCTTGTTGCCGCTGTATTTTAGAAAATCGTTGTACAGCTTTTCATTGCTGCCGCAGATAAACACCATCATGGCGTTTTCCGGTAGATTTTCCACCACGGTTTTGACAAGCTTTTTGATATGCCCGGCGCCCATGCTGCCGGACATACACAAAAGAATCTTTTTATTTTGCGGTAGCCCCAGCCGCCGACGGACGACCATTTTATCTTCTTTGGTGAAAAATGTCTGTTTCACAGGAATACCGGAGGGATAAAGCCTGCTTGCGGGCAAATTTTTTGCGAGAAATTCGCCTGTCAGTCGCTCGTCGGGAATAAACACCGTATCCATCTGGCACTGATCTACATAGGGGCTGCAAGTGTAATCTGTCGCTACAAAAAAAGTTGGCGCAGCAAGGTGGAACTGGCGTTTGACCTCGGTTAGCATCATACCGGCAAACATATGAACGCAAATCACAGCGTCATATTGCTTTTCTGTAATAAGTTGATACAGCGCGTCCGCGCCCTTGCTGAGCATTTCGTACACCATGCCGTCTTTCCCAGGTTCTTGCGGCTGATTATCCAGAAGCTTGTAGCCGACGTCGAAAAGCTTCGGCATCTTGCGATAAATACGAACGTGCCAGTTACAGATAAATTTAGACATTTCCGGCGACCACAAGGACAGCGCGTCCATCGTAACAGCTTGAATGCCGCGCTGTTCCATCACCTCAGAAATCGCGCTTGCGGTGGAGTTGTGACCTTCGCCGGTGTTGCAGGATAAAATCAGGACTCGCATGCTTTTTTACGCATCTCCCTTTTTTGCAAAGTTCCGTACAGCCGCCGGAGCCGGGGGCGGTTGTAGCGCTGAATCAGAATAAACGGCACGTGCCCAATGAGGGCATAGAAAATCCATAAAATAAAGCCGCCGGTGTGCCAGAGGCGGCAGGACCACAGTCCCAGCAGCATCAAAATCCAGTGCACCAACTCCGCAACGCAGGTTTCCTGCAAAAGCCGGTAAATATGAGCGCTGTCTGCTTGGGTCTGCAAGGATTTTCGAACCATGTGCTTGTCTATCTTGCTCATATCGGGGACAAGGTCTTTCCAATATTGGATACCGATTTTTTGATAAATTTTTCCGCCCTTTTCCCAATTGTACGGCCGGTAGGGGAATTTATTTTCGTCAAACCATTCTCTTGGCAGGGCGGGACCGATCAATTGGGAAATAACGCCGATTGCGGCATAGTATAGCAGGCACAGCCAGAAACCCTTCATGCTTTTTTACTCAACTTCCTTTGTATTCCCCTGTTTGGCAAGAAACTTTTTAAATATTTTTTTATTATAAGCTAGAATTATAAACTTCATGTAAACTTTTTGCAACCCAGTCTTGACGAAATGTCCAGAATCGTATATGCTAAATAAAAAACAATCCAGCATTTTGCAATGGTTGAAAGATTTGTACAAAGGGGGAGGGAATATGTTTCAAATTTTGCTGCTTGATCAAAACGTTGCGTTTTGCAGGCAGACTGGAGTGTTTCTAGAGCGTGCCGGTTTTCATACCGAAATTGCGACCCATGGAGAACAGGCCTTGGCGAAGCTGGCGGAGCAGCATATGGATCTTATTTTATTGGATATTCCAGATGGATGGACTTTTCTGGACACGTTGCGAAGTGCCGGGGATGAAACGCCTGTTTTGGCGCTTTCCGCACAGCAGGAGAAAGGCACGCTGTATCGAAGTTTCCAGCTTGGCGCGGACGATTTTATGTATAAGCCCCCGGATGAAACGGAGCTTCTCTTGCGCATTCGCGCTCTTTTGCGTCGTGCGAAAATTGCCCAGGCGCACAGTTTATCCATTGGGAGCACTGAGCTGCATTACGAAACCCTGACAGTGGCGGAGAAAGACCAAATTACAATTTTACCCAAAAAGGAGTTTCAGGTGCTGTTTAAGTTGTTGTCTTTTCCAGACAAAACCTTTACAAGAACGCAGCTTATGGATGAATTTTGGGCGCACGGACGGGATTCCGAGCTGCGAACCGTGGACGTGCATGTTAACCGCATCCGCGCCCGTTTTTCGGGAAATCCTGATTTTGAGATTCAGACGGTGCGGGGGATCGGCTACAAAGGCGTATACAAAAAGACAATTGGGAAGTGAACAGGATGTACAGCATTTTTATTGTGGAGGATGACAAGACAATTGCAGGGGTGCTGCAAAGAGAGCTTCGCCGCTGGGGCTATGAAGCTGTCTGCGCAGCGAATTTTCAAAATATATTGCAGGAATTTGAGGCTGCAAAGCCGCATTTGGTGCTTTTGGATATTTCACTGCCTTTTTACAATGGATACTATTGGTGCGGGGAAATTCGCAGACAGTCCAAGGTGCCGATTTTGTTTTTGTCCTCCGCTTCCGACGGCATGAATATGATTATGGCTATGAATCTGGGCGGGGATGATTTTATACCGAAGCCCTTTGATATGAATGTGCTGTTGGCAAAGATTCAGGCGATTTTAAGAAGGACTTATGATTTTGCAGTGTCTGCGCCAACGCTTTCTCACAAAGGAGCGGTTTTAAATCCCAAGGACGCAACGCTTCTTTTTGACGGAAAAACATTAGAATTGACAAAAAACGATTTCCGCATTTTGCTCACGCTTTTGGAAAACAAGGGGACAATCGTCAGCCGGGATACGCTGATGCAGCGGCTCTGGGAAACAGACAGCTTTGTGGATGAAAATACCTTAACCGTCAATGTCACCCGGCTGCGGAAAAAGCTGGGTGCTATGGGGCTGGAGGATTTTATTGTCACCAAAAAGGGCGTCGGCTATCTGGTGCCGCAGGAGTGATCACATGAAGGTATTTTTTGCGTATTTAAAGAGAAAACGCAGGTCAATTTTCCTGTTTGGCGCTGTTTTCCTGATCTTGTGGATCGTTTTGGGGCTATACCGTCTGCCCACAGAACCGGTTGCATATAGCTTTGCCCTGTGCGGGTTGGTTCTGTTTATTGAATTTGTTTCAGATTTTCTCCGTTTTCGGAAAAGGCATCAGTTGCTCTCCCATATCCAGGAGGAGATTTTGAATACCGATGAGAACTTGCCGCAAGCGGCCAATCTGCTGGAGGAGGATTATCAGATTCTTATCCGCAATTTGTTCCAGAAGAAAGCCGCCATTGAAACCCAGGCTTTGCAAAAGCAGGAGGATATGCTAAGCTACTATACCATGTGGGTGCACCAGATCAAAACCCCTATTGCCGCTATGCGGCTTTTGCTGCAGGAAAGCGGCGGTGAGCACCGGGGGCTGGAAGGAGAACTGTTCCGGGTAGAAGAATATGTAGAAATGGTGCTTTGCTATTTGCGCCTTGGAAGTACGACGACAGATTACCGCTTCTATGAATATGATCTTGATAAAATTCTGCGCCAGGCGGTGCGAAAATATGCCCCCTTGTTTATTCGCAAAAAAATTGCGCTGCAATATGAGCCGGTGCATTTTACTGTGCTCACTGACGAAAAATGGCTGCTTTTTGTGGTAGAGCAGGTGCTATCGAACGCGCTGAAATATACAGCCTCCGGCAGCATTACGGTGGCTTTTCATGCCCCTGCAACTCTCAGCATCCGCGATACCGGTATCGGCATTGCCCCGGAGGACTTGCCCAGAATTTTTGAGTGCGGGTTTACCGGCTGTAACGGGCGGCTGGATAAGAAATCCACAGGAATCGGATTGTATCTTTGCCGTCGTATCTGCAAAAATCTGGGGCATAACATTGGCGCAACCTCGCAAATTGGGCAGGGAACGGAAATTCAAATCGACCTGCGCCGAAGGGATTTGGAGATTGAGTAGCAACCTTGCAAAATTGTAAGGTTTCCGGGAAAAATGTAAGGTAAATCGCTGGCACGCCGCCAATGCGGCATGTATAATAGTGCCATAAAAACCAACAGGAGGTTTTCTTATGGCTGTATTGGAAGTCAGAAATGTAAAGAAAATTTATACTACCCGCTTCGGCGGCAATCAGGTGCAGGCGCTTTCCGACGTCTCTTTTTCCGTGGAAAAAGGGGAGTATGTGGCGATTATGGGCGAAAGCGGCTCCGGCAAAACCACGCTTTTGAACATCGTGGCGGCGCTGGATAAGCCCACCTCTGGAGAAATTTTTCTGGGCGGGCGGAATCTTGTAACGCTGCCGGATTCTCAGACCGCCGCTTTCCGGCGGGAAAACCTGGGCTTTGTTTTCCAGGATTTTAATTTGCTGGACACCCTTTCCGTGGAGGACAACATTTATTTGCCCTTGGTGCTGGCTGGGAAAAAGCCCCTGCAAATGCGACTACTTTTGGAGCCGCTGGCGCAGCAGCTTGGCATATACGACCTGCTGAAAAAGTACCCTTATGAAATTTCCGGCGGTCAGAAGCAGCGCACCGCTGTAGCGCGGGCGTTAATTACCAAACCCAAGCTGGTGCTGGCGGATGAACCTACCGGCGCATTGGACTCCAAGGCGACAGATGAAATGCTGCGTCTGTTCGCCAAAATCAACGCCGGTGGGCAAACCATCTTAATGGTGACGCATTCTGTGAAGGCGGCCAGCCATGCTTCCCGCGTGCTGTTTATCAAAGACGGCAGCGTATTTCATCAGATTTACCGAGGCGGCAACTCCAACAGCGAAATGTATCAGAGTATTTCCGACACCTTGACGCTGCTGGCCACAGGAGGCGACGAGGGATGATGTACGCGAGACTTGCTGTAAACGGGATCCGCAAAAACCGCAAGACCTACGTCCCGTATTTTTGCACCTGCACCATTATGGTGATGATTTTTTACATCGTCAGTTGTCTGAGTCAGGATCCTGTTATCCGGCAGATGCGCGGCGGCGAAATGCTGCAAATGCTTTTGAATTTCGGCACCGTGGTGGTGGGTATTTTTTCCCTGATTTTTCTTTTTTATACCAATTCCTTTTTGATCCGCAGAAGAAAGCGGGAGTTTGGTCTTTACAACATTCTTGGCATGGGCAAAATCAATATTGCGAGAATCCTCATCTGGGAAACGCTGTTGCTCTGGGTGAGCGCGCTGGTTTTGGGTCTGGGTCTTGGCATTTTGTTTTCCAAGCTGTGCCAGCTTTTGGCCACCGCTATGCTGGGCGGACAGGTCAGCTATCATTTCACCGTTCAGCCCAACGCAATTGTTATGACGTTTAGCGTATTTGCTCCCATTTTCCTGTTGATTTTGCTGAACGCCCTGCGGCAGATCAGCGTTTCCAAGCCTGTCGAGCTGCTGCACAGCAGCGCGGTAGGCGAAAAAGCGCCAAAAGCCAATTTTATTCTGGCAATTTTGGGCGCGGCGATTCTGGCGGCTGCGTATTATCTGGCTGTCACCATTCAAGATCCCGTGGAGGCGTTGGCCTGGTTTTTTATCGCGGTTATTCTGGTTATTATCGCAACCTATATGCTGTTCATTGCCGGTTCTGTGGCCATCTGCAAGCTTTTGCAGTGGTGCAAGGGGTATTATTACAAGACCAATCATTTTATTTCCGTTTCCTCCATGCTGTACCGCATGAAGCGCAACGGCGCGGGGCTTGCTTCCATCTGCATTCTTTGCACCATGGTGCTGGTAACGGTTTCAACTACGGTCTGCCTGTATATTGGGACAGAGTCCAGTCTGCGTCTGCGTTATCCCAGAAATATT
This sequence comes from uncultured Oscillospiraceae bacterium, assembly GCA_910589155.1. Classification (GTDB taxonomy): domain Bacteria; phylum Bacillota; class Clostridia; order Oscillospirales; family Oscillospiraceae; genus Faecousia. The sequence continues at coordinate 213,596 of CAJURY010000001.1, forward strand.
ACCATTGATATGCAGTCCCAGGAAAACACCCAGAACGTGCAAAATATTGTTCACGAAACGCTGTCCGACAAGGGCGCTGCGCCGGAAAACGAAATTGCCTACCGGTATCTGGGCTTTTCCGGGAAATTAGAGGGAGACGGCGCGATTACCCTGGATCGCGCAAAATTTGTAGGAGATAATATTGTATTTTCTGAGCTGCGGAGTATTTACTTTATTCCTGTGGAGGATTATAATAAATTGATGGGAACCAGCTATGCGCTGGAGGGAGGGGAGGCGCTCCTTTCCGTCAGCGACAATCGGTTTCCTTACGATAAGCTACAAATCGGGGATTACTGTACCTACAATATTACGAACCGGGTGGATTTCGTTCGCACCGGCGACGATGTATCAACAATTGTTTCCACGCTTTATGTGATTGTTCCTACCGTTGAGGAGCTGCTGGGCTTGCAGCAGTATCAGGCGGGCTTTTATGAGGAAAACGCCTCCGAACTGAGTTACTATCTGGGTTTTGACCTGGATTGCGACGATAAAGAGCAGATTGAAATTTATCAGGCAATCGATCAGCGTTTGGAAGCGCTGGAAGGCGAGGACGAAATTTCCTTCCGGGTGGAGAGCATCGCCAACGAGCGGGCGGATTACATCGGTTTGAACGGCGGCCTGTTTTTCCTGGGCATTTTGCTGGGCTTTACCTTCCTGCTGGGCGCAGTGCTGATTATGTACTATAAGCAGATCACCGAGGGCTATGAGGATCAGGATCGGTTTGAGATTTTGCAAAAGGTCGGCATGACCCGCGGCGAAATCCGCAAATCCATCAACTCTCAGGTGCTGACTGTATTCTTTTTGCCGCTGATTGCGGCGGGGATTCATGTGTGCTTCGCGTTTCACATGGTATCTTTGCTCATGCGGATGCTGGGACTTGTAGACGTAAAGCTGTTTGGCTATGTAATAGCCGGTTGTTTCGGCCTGTTTGCCGTATTTTATGTAGCCATGTATATGGCGACCTCCCGTTCTTACTTTGGTATTGTAAGCGGAAGGGAAAGGAGAAGGAGACATGGGGTGTCTGGGTAATTTGCTTTGGTTCCTTTTTGGCGGCTTCTGGCAGGGACTTGGATGGGGAATTGCGGGGGTGCTTTGGAGCATCACCATTATAGGAATCCCCATAGGTCGTCAATGCTTTAAATTTGCATCTTTGGCGTTTTTCCCTTTTGGAAAGGAAGTGCAGTACGGAGGCGGCGCGGGAAGCGCGATCCTCAATGTGTTCTGGCTTCTTATCAGTGGGATTCCTCTGGCAATCGCCGCTGCAATTAACGGCATTTTACTTTGTTGCACCATCATTGGCATTCCTTTTGGAATGCAGTGCTTCAAAATGGCGAAGCTTGCGCTGTTCCCCTTTGGCGCAAGGGTAATTTAAAGGAAACCCGCCGCCGGAACTTCCGGCGGCGGGTTTCAGAGTATAAAAAAACTCATTATAATATTAAAAAATGAAGGGTTAAAAACGAAGTCTTTCATTTTGATCTTTTGATTATGGTTTGTTCTTTGCTTTTGTTCCCTATCCTCCGGGGGGTGACTTTTCTTCGGCGAAAAGTCACCAAAAGCCGCCGGGCTGCGGCCCGGAACCCGTAGGGGCTTGGGCGGCGGTGCGTTTGAATCACATTGCAAGGCTGAAACTAGTTACGCGCCGTCTTACCCACAGCGTATCGTTACCCACGGCGCGCCCGCGCGCCCGCCGAGCGACCGTTTCCTTGCAAAACCTGGTGGCAGTTGCATTGAAATGACTGCCAGCAAACGCCGCCACGAACTACCATGCAAAACTTACAAATTGTGCTTTTTGCAAATTGCTACTGCAAATTATGCATTTTTATCTTTAGAATTTCATTTTTTGACAGGCTGAAATCCGCCGCCGGAAGTCCCGGCGGCGGTGTTTTTTATTCTACAATGATACCGGCTTCCAGCTTAGCTGCCAGAATACGGAGCACGCTTTCGTTGATACGTTCTTCTGTGATATCGCCATCTTCCAGCGCGGACAAGATGCCGCCTACGGCCGCTTCCATATCCTCCGGCATGAGCAAAATGTCACAGCCGGCTTGAACGGCCTGCACGGCGGCGGAAGCCGCGCTGTAATTGTCTGTGATTGCGTCCATATTCATAGCGTCGGTAATGACAAGTCCGTTGAACTTCAGATTGCCCCGCAGAATATCTGTCACAATCATTTTAGACAGAGAAGCGGGAGTGCTGCTGCCAACCACGTTCCGGCAGGTGATATGCCCCACCATGACAAGATCTGCGCCAGCGTCAATACCGGCGGAGAAGGGAACAAATTCTCCTGCGAGCATTTCCTCCAAGGTACGGCTGGTATTTGCAGAGCCGCTATGGGAGTCCGCGTCTGTGGTGCCGTGACCCGGGAAGTGCTTCAAGGTGCAAAGCACGCCGCTTTCTTTATAGCCTTCCACACAGGCGGCTACAAGCTCCGCCGCTGTTTCAAAATCAGAACTGAAAGCGCGGCTTCCAATTACGTCGTTGTCAGGATCGGCGTTGACGTCTGCAACCGGGGCAAAGTTCAGGTTAAAGCCAAACTTGGCAATATCCGCTCCAATGGTTTTGCCCACATTTTTGGCTTCCGCCGCGTCAGCAACGGTAGCCATATTGCCGAAAACTGTAGTTCCCATAGCGCTGTTGGAAGCGATACGGGAAACAGAGCCGCCTTCTTCATCTACAGCAATAAATAGCCCTAGTTTGCTGTAAGACTGCACGTTGGAAATCATTTCCGTAATCTGCTCTGGGTCTTCAATGTTTTGGGCGAAATACACCAGACCGCCAACGGGGTATTTTTCAATGGCTTCGCGGGTCGCGTCGCCGGAACGGGTGGCGGTCTCTACGCCGGTGAGCTGCTCCGGCGTAATGACCAGCATCTGATACACCTTTTCTTCCAGCGTCATGGTATCCAGAACCTTTTGCGCCTGTTCCAGATACAAGCTGTTGTCCTCCGGCTCCGTGACAGGTTGGGTGGGTTCTGTGGTAGGCTCGGTATTTTCTTCTGTGGGCGGTTCGGTTGATTCATCTGTCGGCGCAAGGGTGGTCGGCGTCGTAGGCGCGGGATCATTTTCACTCTTACGCAGCATTTTCGGCAATAAAACCGCCGCGGCCGCTGCGAGCAGAGCCAAAATCACAAAGCTAATAATCCAAGCCCGCCTTCTTCTTTTTTTCTGCTGCCTGCGCGCGTATATCTCGCGGATGGTAATCTCTCTGTCATTCATAAACTGACTTCGCCTCCCTGAAATCGAAAAATAAGCATTTTCAACTTATTCTACCATATCAAGGAGAAATCGGCAAGATACATTTTGCTTTTTCCTGTTGGTTTTTCTTTTAATTTAAGGGGCGGTTCGCCGGGCCGTCCAGCTTTCTGCCGTCTGGGGTGTAGCGGGAGCCGTGACATGGGCAGTCCCAGGTGCCTTCTTCTGGATTCCACGCAAGCTGGCAGCCCATATGGCTGCATTTGGAAGGAACGGTTTGCAGCCTTCCGTCCGCTTGGCGATAGGCAGCAGCTTTCTTGCCGTTACAGCGAACGACGCCGCCTTCTGATTGGGGCAGGGTTTCTGCGCTCCGTTTCGGCATAGTCAAAAACTGTTTTCCCAGATTTTTTACTGCGACGCCGGTTTCTTGCAGCATAGCCTTTGCTGCAGTGGAGGAAAAACGACGGGGAGAAAAAACGCTTTCGTTCTTCTGATTGCAGATTGCGTCCGTCAGCGCGGCGGCGGTGGCCATAGCGGAGGTCATGCCCCATTTTTGAAAGCCTGTTGTAACAAACCAGTCTTTTTTTGTTGGGGAAAAAACGCCGGCATAAGGAATTTTGTCCAGCGTCATGCAATCCTGCGCCGACCAGTAGCTATGCAGGCGACAGCCCGGATAGAAATCTCTTGCGGCATTCCAAAGGCTTTCGTAATTTCCGCCCCAGGTATTTTCGCCGGTGCGGTGGCCTTTGCCGCCCAGAAGCAAATATTGCTGATGCCGTCGGAAGGAAAATGTATCTTCCTCTATGCCGATATACATATCGTCAGGCTCCGGGGCGTTTTCCAGCGCGAGGACATAAGAGCGTTCTTGATGCATTCGCATGAAATAAAAGCCGGGAAATCGAATAAAAGGGTAGTGACACGCAAATACAATTTTTTTTGCGGTTACAGTTCCTTGCGGCGTATGCAGCTTGTGTCCGTGGACGCTTAGAACAGGGGTATTTTCATACACATGAAGCTGTTCCGCCAGGGCTTTTATAAATTTTAGAGGATGAAACTGCGCCTGATTTTCAAAATATACGGCTCCAGCCACAGAAAAGGGAAGTTCCGTCTGCCGTGTAAAATGCGCGGGCAGGCCGAGGGAATCTGCCGCCATAGCTTCCCGCAGCAAAGGATGCTCGTCATGCACAGCGTATAGATACGCTTTTTTTATTTCAAAATCGCAGTCGATTTGCAGCCTGTCGATGATGCGCTGGTAAGCGGCAATGGCGGTTTGATTGGCTTCGGCGTATTGCTTTGCGGTATCCTTTCCAAAATCGCGGAGCAACGTATCATAGATCAGATTGTGCTGCGAGGTGATTTTAGCCGTTGTATTTTGCGTTTGACCGGATGCAATGCTTCCGGCTTCCAAAACTGTCACCTGGAAGCCCTGCTCCTGTAAGAGAAAAGCGGTCAGAAGTCCGCTGAGCCCCGCGCCGATGACGGCGACTTCCGTATCCAAATTCTGCGTCAGCTTTTGACGCGCTGGGATTTTGCAGCTTTCCCGCCAAATTGATTCCATATTATATCCCCACCTTTTTTTCTAGTTTTGGCAAAGGGGAGAAAAATATGCGCGCAAAGTTTACAGAAACTTCACTGGTAAAAAGCAGAAAAGCCTATTATAATAAAAAATAAAATGCGGAAGGAGTTACACAGTGAAAAAAACGCTCTTTTGGGGCGGAACTGCTTTCCTTATTTTGCTGGCGGTATTATGTACTTTAAAAGGCTGCGTTCAGGAGAAAGAATCGCCTGGGCAGATTTATATCAATACACACAATTATGCGGGAGAAGGCTCGTGGTTCAGCGAGTTCGTTATACTGGAAGATAAAGTCGCTTTTCTATGCCACTATGAAATAGAAAACAAAACCAATCAACCGGCGTTTGTCAAGCTGATTGGGGATTTTTCTGCGGAAACGAAAATTTCTCTGATTGAAGAAGCGGAGCTGCCGGGCGTAATGACAGACATATCCAATGCCACGCAAATTGACGACGCGGCTTTCCAGAATGCGGAAAAGGCGCTGGATGAAAATGGCGGAAAGATAGAATTAAAACCGGGGAAAAACGAGTTTTGGGTTTTGTACATAGGTACACACGCAGGCGGCAGCCGAAAGGCCAATCGTCTCCTGCCTGAAACTAAAATTGAAATTTGCGGCGAACAATAAAAAACGGCAAGCCCGCGTAATCGCAGCGCGGAGCTTGCCGTTTTATTTTCTCTGTTTAATTTTTTTCCACCTGCAAAGCGGCGCGGACAAAGCCGAAAAACAGCGGATGGGCGCGGTCGGGACGACTCTTAAACTCAGGATGGAACTGGCAGCCTACAAACCAGGGATGGTCGGGATTTTCCACGATTTCCACCAAACGCTCGTCCGGGGAAAGACCGGCCAGCAAAAGTCCCTTTTGGGTGAGTGTTTCCCGGAACTCGTTGTTAAATTCATAACGGTGGCGATGACGTTCGGAAATTTCCGCGCTGCCATAAAGCTCTATGGAATGGCTGCCTTCCCGCAAAACGCAGGGGTATTTGCCCAGACGCATGGTGCCGCCCTTCGCTGTTATATTGACCTGATCGGGCATCAGCGCAACAACAGGGTAGGGAGAATATTCGTCAAATTCCGCAGAGTGCGCGCCGGTGAGTCCCGCCACGTTCCGGGCAAACTCAATAACGGCAATCTGCATACCAAGGCAAATGCCTAAATAGGGAATTTGGTTAATTCTTGCGTAAGAAGCGGCGGTAATCATTCCCTCAATGCCGCGGTCGCCAAAACCGCCGGGCACCAGAACGCCGCAGCAATCGCCCAAGTGCTCCGCAACATTTTCTGGGGTGAGAATTTCGGAATCCACCCATTTAATGGTAACAACCGCGTCGTTGGCTGTGCCGGCGTGGAACAAAGATTCTACAACGCTGAGGTAAGCGTCATGAAGCTGGGTATACTTGCCCACCAAAGCGATTTGCACCTGCTTGTCCGCGTTCTTAATCTTTTCCACCAGAGCGCGCCAGGCGTCCAGATCCGGCTTGGGCGTGTCCAAATGCAGCTTTTCGCACACAACCTGATCCAAACCTTCCTTGGCCAGCATCAGGGGAACCTCATACAAGGTGGAAGCGGTGGAGTTTTGAATGACGCAGGAAGGGTCTACGTTGCAGAACAGGCTGATTTTCCGGCGAATATCTTCTGTAAAGGGAACATCACTGCGGCATACCAGAATATCCGGCTGAATGCCGATGGAAAGCAGCTCTTTGACAGAGTGCTGGGTGGGCTTGGATTTTAGTTCGTCGCTGCCGGGAATCTGCACGATAAGGGGAACATGGATAAAAAGCACGTTCTGCCGACCCTGTTCCGCCGCTACCTGACGAATGGCCTCCAGGAAGGGCTGGCTCTCAATATCGCCTACAGTGCCGCCAATTTCGGAAATAACCACATCCACATCGGCGGAGGCCATAGAATAAATACGCCGCTTGATTTCATCGGTAATATGAGGAATGATCTGCACAGTGCGCCCCAGATAACCGCCCTCGCGCTCCCGGTTCAGCACAGACCAGTAGATTTTGCCGGCAGATACGGAAGCGTTCCCCGTGAGGCTTTCGTCTACAAAACGCTCGTAGTGGCCAAGATCCAGATCGGTTTCCGCACCGTCGTCTGTGACGAATACTTCGCCGTGCTGGTAAGGGCTCATGGTGCCGGGGTCAATATTCAGATAAGGGTCAAATTTCTGATTTCTGACCCGCAAACCGCGCTGCTTCAGAAGCCGTCCCAAGGACGCGCCGCAAATGCCTTTGCCAAGACCGGAAACCACGCCGCCGGTAACAAAAATGTACTTCATATCCTCGTATCCTCCGATTCTGTTCTCTTAGGTTTTCTGTAAAATTTGCTGTTTATGAATTTTCAGCGGCAAGGATGCCTTCCGCTTGCCGCAGTGCAATAGGCAAATATTGCTGGTAATAGGGGCCGTCCGTGTTTTGATAACGGTTTCCCACAGAAACCCACTCGCAGTATTCATATAAGAAAAACAGCGATAGCGTCTTGCGGTAATCCGCATAGGAAATGCCCTTCGCCCGAATTAGATTTTCATAATAATAGTCTATCCCGAATTGCCGGTCTTCCTCTGACAAAACAAAGAAAGCGTCCGGCGCGTCTTCCCCGTGGGCAAGCAGGCGAACAAGGGAAGTGGGATAGGGAAGGATCCCGGCATATTCCCAGTCAATCAGATAGGCGCGTTGCTCTTGGATTAACACATTAAAAGGCAACAAATCGTCGTGACAAAGCGTTATTGGAACAGTTTCATATGCTTTTAAAAAGATGTGATAGGCCTGCTCCAAAACCGGGTGGTTTAAAAACTGCCCTCTGCGCTGGCGGTGGGGAAGACTTTCGGCAAAACTGTAACAACGCTCGGCCAATTCAGTGTTTTCCCAATAAGCAGCTTGCAATGCAATCAGCGCATCCAATGCAATTTTCAAATCAGCTCTGGAAGCCTTTTGCAGGTTATGCCCATCGATATAAGCTTCCAGCAAATAGGTTTCCCCGTTCCAAATTGTCGTGCCTTTCAGCAGAGGCGCCTGCACACAGGGCGGCGTTAAAAAAGAGGTATAAACGTCGTACTCATATCCCTTTGCTTTTTTCAAAATCCAGCGTGTATCACCAGCGTTTACCTGCCAAACATCATAAGGCTCGCCGTCTTCTTCATGTTGCAGTCGAACAACACTGCAATTTTGATAATTATCAGGAAGAAGCTGCGATAGGACTTGCCGCACATCCTGTTCGCGTTCCAAAAGCGCCGCCTCCTTTCGCACAAGAAGGTTCCTCCGGCGCGAAGGGCGTCGGAGGAACATCGCACATATCTATTATAAATGATTTTTAGTAGAAAAGCAAGTCAGAATACGTAGGGTAGGGCCAATAAGATTTATCTGTCAGGCTTTCCAGGAGATCTGCTTCCTTCCGCGCGGCGGCCATATCCGCCAAAATAATCTCATGATAATACGTGGCTGCCTCGGCCACATCCTCCGGTGCGTTTTCCAAATCAGCAACCAGCTTTTCGCAGCAGTCGTACAATGCGTCTGTAGCGGCGGAAAGCTTAGTCACAAGGGCGTGCTCTGCCTTACAGGTTGCGCCTACGGCCTCCTTGGAAACAATCGCGTCACAAAGGGTGGTGGCGTAAGCGGAGGCGGCGGGAAGGATTTGATGACGGATCATGTCCACAGCGGTGAGCGCCTCGATTTTCACAACCTTAATGTAGGTCTCCAGATAAATCTCATGCCGGGCGCGGAACTCCGCTTCTGTAAAAATACCATGCTTGGTGACAAGCTCAATATTTTTCTGGGAAACGTAAGCGGGCAGGCAGGAAGCGGTAGAGTCCAGATTGCTAAGCCCCCGCTTTTCAGCTTCTTTGGGCCAATCTGAGCCGTAGCCGTTGCCATTGAAAATAATGCGCTGATGCTCGGTAAAGGTCTCGCAGACCAGCTTTTGCAGCGCCGCGTCAAAATCCTTGGCGTTTTCTAGAATATCCGCGAATTTGCCCAATTCTTCCGCCATAATGGTGTTCAGCGCAACATTGGAGCCGGAAATGGACTGGGCGGAGCCTACCATGCGGAACTCAAATTTATTGCCAGTAAAAGCCAAGGGGGAAGTACGGTTCCGGTCGGTGGTGTCCTTGGGAATGGAGGGCAGCACGTCAACGCCGATGCGCATGAGGCTCTTTTCCGGCTCAATGTAATTGGTGCCGTTGATGATGGATTCCACAATCCCGTTTAATTCGTCTCCCAGGAAAACGGAAACGATAGCAGGGGGCGCTTCGTTGGCGCCAAGCCGGTGATCGTTGCCGGCGGAAGCCACGGTGCAGCGCAAGAAGTCCTGATATTCGTCCACACCTTTTAAGAACGCGGCAAGGAAAACCAAAAACTGGGCATTTTGCCGGGGGGTTTTGCCGGGGCTAAACAGGTTTTTGCCGGTATCCGTGCTCAAAGACCAGTTGTTATGCTTGCCGGAGCCGTTGACGCCGGAAAAAGGCTTTTCATGGAGCAAGCAAACCAGATTGTGCTTGGCGGCGCACTTTTTCATGATTTCCATAATGAGCTGGTTGTGGTCGCAGGCGGTGTTGGCGTCTGTGTAAATCGGAGCCATTTCGTGCTGGGTGGGCGCGACTTCGTTGTGCTTGGTTTTGGAGAGGATCCCCAGCCGCCAAAGCTGTTCGTCCAGATCCTTCATATAGCTGGAAACGCGGGTGCGGATGGTGCCGAAGTAGTGATCCTCCAGTTCCTGCCCCTTGGGGGCGGGGGCGCCGAACAGGGTGCGGCCGGTAAGCCGCAGATCCTCCCGCTGGGCGTAAAGATCTCTGGGAATCAGGAAATATTCCTGCTCCGCGCCCACGGAAGCAACGACGCGCTTGGTTTCCGTATCCCCAAAGAGCCGCAAAATCCGAATGGCTTCTCTGGAAACCTCGTCCATGGAGCGAAGCAGAGGCGTTTTTTTGTCCAGCGCTTCGCCAGTATAGGAGAAGAAGCAGGTGGGGATGTACAAGCTGCCGTCTTTGACAAAGGCAAACGATGTGGGATCCCAGGCGGTGTAGCCTCTGGCTTCGAAGGTTGCCCGCAGACCGCCGGAAGGGAAGGAGGACGCATCCGGCTCGCCGCGCACCAGTTCCTTGCCGGAAAACTCCATAAGCACCTTGCCGTCGCCGACAGGGGAGATGAAGGAATCATGCTTTTCGGCGGTGATGCCGGTCATGGGCTGAAACCAATGGGTATAATGCGTCGCGCCTTTTTCTGTCGCCCAGTTTTTCATGGCCTGCGCAATGCCGTTGGCAACAGGCAGATCCAAAGGCGTGCCGGTTTCAATGCACTTTTTCCAGGCGCAGTAGGTTTCCGGGGCAAGGCGCTGCTTCATGGCGGATTCGTTAAACACGTCGCTGCCAAAAATACCTGGTACGTTAGTGATTTCGCTCATGATGATCCATCCTTTCAAAGTTAAAAGTGAGAAAGACACAAAAAAGACACCCCCAGAATACCTTCCGGCGACATCGCCGTTACCCGTATCTGAGGCGCTATGCATCACTTATCTATTCTATTCACATGATATAGCATTGTTGCATAGATTGCAAGGTGGAAATTTAGATGAAATTACTAAGAAGCGCCGCCAAATTTTGCACGATGCCGACAAACTTTTCTAAAAATGCATAATTCAAGAAGTGAAATTTCAAAAACTGTTGAAAAGCTGTGCTAAATTGCATATAATAAAGTAGAAATCAAAAAAATTTGCAATTTAAAACTGAAAAAACCGCAAATTGGAAGGAATGAGTCTATTGATACCTTATAGCGAATTGACCCCGGTGGAACTGGAAAAACAGATGGAAGCAGAGCGCGAGCGTTTTGAAGCATATAAAAAAGCTGGGCTGAAACTGAACATGGCGCGGGGAAAGCCCAGCACGGAGCAGCTTGACCTGGTGAGCGATATTCTCACCATTTTTGCTTCCCCGGAGGACTGCTTCGTAGATGGTGTGGACGCCAGAAATTACGGCGAGCTGTCCGGTCTGCAATGCGCGAAAAACTACTGGGCGGAGCTTTTGGGCTGCCAGGCGGAAGAAATTTTTGTTGGCGGCAACGCCAGTTTGACGCTGATGTACGACACCATTTCCAAAGCGTACACCCACGGCCTTTTGCGCAGCGAAAAGCCTTGGTGCAAGCTGGACAAAGTAAAGTTTTTGTGCCCCGCGCCGGGCTACGACCGGCATTTTCTAGTGACAGAATCCTTCGGCGCGGAGTTGATTACCGTTCCCATGCTGCCCACCGGCCCGGATATGGATCTGGTGGAAGAACTGGTGAAAGACCCGGCGGTGAAGGGGATGTGGTGCGTACCCAAGTATTCCAACCCCGACGGCTATACTTACTCCGACGAAACCATTGGCCGCATCGCCCATTTGAAGCCCGCCGCGCCGGATTTTGCGCTGATGTGGGATAACGCCTACTGCGTTCACGAATTTGACAGCGCGTTCCAGCCCTTTGCGGATATTTTGACCCTTTGCCGGGAAGCGGGGAATCCCGATATGGTCTATGAATTTGCGTCCACGTCTAAAATGACCCTGCCCGGCGCGGGAATGTCTTGCCTGGCTGCGTCAAAAGAGAACATTGCTTATCTGACAAAGCTAATCGGCGTTCAAATTATTTCCTATGACAAAATGAACCAGCTTCGCCATGTGCGCTTTTTGCAGGATAAGGCGCATACTTTGAAATTGATGGCGCGCCATGGCGAGATTTTGCGCCCCAAATTCCAGACAGTATATGAAAAGCTGCAAAAGGAAGTGGGCGGTTTGGGTATCGCCCGTTGGACGGAGCCGAAGGGCGGCTATTTTGTCAGCCTGTACGCTATGCCGGGGACGGCAAAACGGGTCTGGGCGCTATGCAAAGAAGCCGGCGTGATTCTCACCGGCGCGGGCGCAACCTATCCTTATGGCGTTGACCCGGAGGACAGCAATCTTCGCATTGCGCCCAGCTTCCCGCCGGTGCACGAGCTGGAGCAGGCCATGGATGTGCTGTGCTGCGCAGTTCGGTTAGCAGCATTGGAAAAGCTTTTGGAAAAATAAGAACAACCCCCGGAAGGCTGAGCCTTCCGGGGTAATTTTATAAGGAAATTGGCGTGAAATCCGCGGGCGCTGCGCTGATAAGACCAAAGTGCCAAGCGATTGCCTGCACAATACGGCTACAGGCATTGCCGTCGCCGTAGGGGTTGACGGACTGCGCCATTGTTTTATACGCGCTTTCATCGGATAAAAGGGTATGCGCCATAGCGTAAATGGCGTCTCTTTCCACGCCGGCCAGCTTCACGGTACCGGCGGCAACTGCCTCCGGGCGTTCCGTCTCCCGACGCAACACCAAGACGGGCTTGCCCATGGCGGGGGCTTCTTCCTGCAAGCCGCCGGAGTCGGTCATAACAAGATAGGATTTTGCCATAAGATTATGCATTTCTTCCACGTTGACAGGGGGGATCAGATGTACCCGCTCCAGATCGCCCAAGTTTTTCCTGGCGCATTCCTGCACCACGGGGCTTAAATGCACAGGATACACCACTTCTACATCAGCGTGCGACTGCACAATGGCGCGCACTGCCTGCATAATGTCTTCCATGGGTTTGCCGTAGTTCTCCCGCCGGTGGCAGGTGAGGGTAATAACCCGGCGGCTGGCGAAATCCAGCCTGTTTAGTTCCGGCGTTTGAAATACATAGTCCGGGCGAACCGTGGTTTTCATAGCGTCGATTACCGTGTTGCCAGTAATGAAAATTTGCCCACGAACCGCTTCCTTTTTTAGATTTTCAGCATTGGCTATGGTTGGGCAAAAGTGAAGCGCCGCAATATCGCTGACCAGAGTGCGGTTCATTTCTTCCGGAAAAGGGGAGTAGGGGTCATAGGTTCGCAGCCCCGCTTCCACATGACCCACGGGGATTTTATGGTAAAATGCGGAAAGCGCTCCGGCAAAAGTTGTAGAGGTGTCGCCGTGCACTAAAATCAGGTCTGGCTTTGCTTCCTCCAAAACGCTGTCCATACCCAGAATCGTGCGGGTTGTGATGGAGGACAGGGTCTGCTGCTTTTGCATGATGTCAAGGTCGTAGTCCGCCTTCAGGGAAAAGATTTCCATGACGGAATCCAGCATTTGCCGGTGCTGCCCAGTGAGGCAGCAGATGCTTTCAAATCCCGGCGCGGCGGTAAGCGATTGCACCAGCGGCGCCATTTTAATGGCTTCCGGTCTTGTGCCGAACACGGACATTACTTTAATTTTGCTCATTGCCGACCTCCTGCAATTGCCTTTCTTCCTCGGGAGGGAGATTTTTTGTGTTGAAAATAAAACGCAAACCGATGGCGCCGACTACAAAAATGCTGCCGATTAGAATTAAAGCTCTGGCTTCGCCGGAATTGGTCAATAGCACGGCGGTAAGACCCAGCAGCGCCGTCAGCATATAGGTGATGGAAACCGCCTGCTTCTGAGAAAAACCCATATCGATCAGCCGGTGATGAATATGCCCACGGTCGGCCTTCATGGGATTTTGTCCTTTGGCAAGCCGCCGGAAAATGGAAAAGCAAATGTCAAAAATGGGAATCCCCAGAATCAGGAAAGGAACCACAAAGGATATAATCGCGTACAGCTTAAACATGCCCTTAATCGACATGGTTGCTAAAATAAAGCCAAGGAAATTGGAGCCGGTATCCCCCATAAAAATTTTAGCGGGGTTAAAATTGTAGGGCAAAAAGCCCAAGCAGCCCCCCAAAAGCGCTGCCATGATAATGGCGACGTTCGCTTCAGACACCATGAGCGCAATCACAAGCAGCGTGGTTGCGGAAATGGCGGACACGCCCACCGCCAGTCCATCCAGCCCGTCGATAAAGTTAATCGCGTTGGTAATCGCCACGATCCAGATAATCGTAATCGGAATGGACCATCTGCCAAGGTCAATGACGGAAACGCTGCTAAAGAAATTTGGGTTGGAAAAATAGCGGATGGTGCAGCCGCTGTACACCACAATGGCGGCGGCAATAATCTGTACTAAGAATTTAAACCAGGCGCGCAGGGTCATAATATCGTCCATCACGCCTAGAATTACAATCAGCACAGAGCCAATAAGAATCCCCCGCATTTGCTGATCCAAATCGGAGAACAAAATTGCCGACAGCAAAAAAGCGATAGCGATAGCCAAGCCGCCCATTCTGGGGATGGGCTTTTTGTGCATCCGGCGGTTATCCTTGGGCACGTCTACCGCGCCGACCTTGATCGCCAGGCCTTTTACAATGGGAGTCGCGCAAAAAGCAATCAACGCAGAAACGCCCACAGAGAGCAAAATCAGCGCATACCATGGTAAAGATTGAAACATAGGAATTACCTCGGTTTAGCGGGCGGCAAAGCCCACCTTTTTGTATACTTTACGAAGTGTTTTTTCCGCCGCATAGCCGGCGCGCTCCGCGCCTTTGCGGCATACGTCCTGCAAATACGCCTTGTCCGCAAGCAGCCGGCGGGCTTCCTCCCGAATGGGACGCAGGGTTTCTACCACTGCTTCTCCAACGGCGGGCTTAAACGCGCCGTAGCCCTGACCGTCAAATTCCCGTTCAATTTCCTCAAAGGTTTTGCCAGTGCAGGCGGCGTAAATGGTCATGAGATTGGAAACGCCAGGCTTATTTTCCTTGTCAAACCGGACGCAGGTCTCAGAATCCGTCACGGCGCGCTTAAACTGCCGCATAATCTGCTCCGGGCTGTCCATGAGTAAAATGCGGCCGGTGTCCTCGTTTTCAGACTTGGACATTTTTGCCGTGGGATTGGTGAGACTCATAACCCGGGCGCCGACCTTGGGAATATACGGCTCCGGCAGTTTGAAAACATCGCCGTAAACGCTGTTAAACCGCCGGGCAATGGTATGCGTCAGCTCCACATGCTGCTTTTGATCTTCGCCCACCGGCACGTAGTCCGGCTGATACAGCAAAATATCCGCCGCCATCAAACTGGGATAGGTGAAAAGGCCGCCGTTGATATTGTCGGCATTTTTCGCGCTTTTATCCTTAAACTGCGTCATACGGCTAAGTTCGCCGAACATAGCGTAGCAGTTCAGCACCCAGCCAAGCTCCGCGTGCTGATGGACGTGGCTTTGAATAAACAACGTGTTTTTTTCAGGATCTAGACCGCAGGCAATGTACTGGGCAAGCTGCTCCATGGTGCGGCGGCGAAGGTCGGCGGGATTCTGCCGGACGGTAATGGCGTGCAAATCAGCCATGAAATAGTAGCATTCAAATTCGTCCGCACGCTCCTTCCAGTTCTTGATCGCCCCAAGATAGGAACCCAGGGTCAGATCGCCGCTGGGCTTGATGCCGGAAAGCATACGTTTTTTGGAAACAATGGTTTCTTCCATGATACACACACCTTTTTCTATAAATTTTCCGACGCTTAACGCCAGGTATAGACTTATTTTACGCAAAAAACGCTATTTTTTATCAAAGACGCAGCATTTTGCGTTTTTTGCTGGGATTTAACTGCCATTATCAATTATCTTACCATATTCTACAAGAATGTGCAAGCGGCAAAAGTATTTTTTGCAGCGCTACGGAAAAAATAAAAAGGTTCCGGCGGTTTGCGCGTAAAACTGTTGACAAGGGAAAACTGGTTCGGGTATAATAAGTATAAAAATACCAATACCATGAGGTGAATGCAAAATGGATAAGATGTCGCTTGCCGCGCTCCTGTTTCCCAATGTTACGGATGCGCCGGAAGAATTGGAAGTTCGTTTTCCCCAGAGAAACGCGCCGGAAGGCGCGGTGATTACCCGTATGGCGCCCAGTCCCACAGGTTTTGTGCATTTGGGTAATCTGGTGCAGGGGCTTGTGTCTGAGCGCATGGCGCACCAGTCCGGCGGCGTTCTTTTCCTGCGTGTGGAAGATACCGACGCGAAAAGAGAGGTAGCCGGAGCGGTGGAGGTGCTCATTGAGACGCTGAAGCATTACGGCATTCATTTTGACGAGGGCGCGACCATCGACGGCGATTCCGGCAACTATGGCCCCTACCGCCAGCGGCAAAGAAAAGACATTTACCATGTCTACGCGAAAAAGCTTGTGGAGGAAGGCTTCGCCTATCCCTGCTTCTGCACAGAAGAAGAATTGGCGCAAATGCGTCAGGTACAGGAAGCGCGGAAGGTGAATTTCGGCTATTATGGTGAATACGCCATCTGGCGCGACCGTAGCCTGGAAGAAATTCAGGCCGCTCTGGAGAAAGATATGCCCTGGGTGCTGCGGTTCCGCTCCACAGGCTCCATTGCCAACAAGTTTAAATATCAGGATCTGGTGAAGGGCGAACTCACCATTACGGAAAACGACATTGATCAGGTGCTTTTAAAGTCCGACGGTATTCCAACCTATCATTTTGCCCACGCAGTAGACGATCATCTGATGCGTACAACCCATGTGGTACGGGGCGACGAATGGTTGCCCAGTCTGCCTTTCCATATTCAGCTTTTCAAAGCATTGGGTTTTAAGCTGCCCAAATACGTGCACATTGGCCCGCTGATGAAGATGGACGGCGCTTCCAAGCGCAAGCTCTCCAAGCGGAAGGACCCGGAGCTGGCGCTTACCTACTATAAGGCCGAGGGCTTCCCGGTTTCTGCGGTGTACGAGTATATTATGACGCTTTTAAACTCCAATTACGAGGACTGGCGAAAGGCAAATCCCACCGAAGATTCCAATTCTTTCAAGTTCTCTCCCAAAAAGCTGAATCCTGCCGGTTCTCTGTTTGACTACGCCAAGCTTTGCGACGTATCCAAAAACGAGATTGCCCGGATGAGCGCTTTGCAGGTATACGAGGAAGTTTTGGCCTACGCAAAGGAATTCGACTCCCAATTTGCCAACGCGCTGGAAGCGGATCCCGCTTATGCCCAAGCAATTCTGGCCATCGGCCGGGGGGGCAAAAAGCCCAGAAAGGATATTGCCACCTGGAAAGAAGTCAAACCGTACATGGGCTTTTTCTACGACGCTTTCTTTGCCCAGCTAGACCCATGGCCGGAACGTTTTGACAAGGCGACCATTGCCGCCGCGTTGGAACAGTTTAAGCGGGTCTATGATGAAAACGACGACGCAGTCTTGTGGTTTGAAAAGGTCAAGGCAGTGACGGAAAGCATGGGCTTTACCTCCAACATGAAAGCCTATAAAGCGGATCCTACCGCCTGGCCTGGTTCTGTGGCGGACGTTTCCACATTTATCCGCATTGCGGTGACAGGCAAGGTGAATTCCCCGGATCTGTACACTGTGATGCAGCTTCTGGGAAAAGAACGCGTTCTTGCTCGTTTGAATTGCACTATAGCTGCGCTGCAACGGTAAAACAATAAAAGAGCCTGCTGCAAATGGAGGCGGTAAACCGCATATCCATAGCAGCAGGCTCTCAGTGCTTACAAAAGGAAGAACAGCGCAAGCGTCAAAAGCGCGGGGGGCGCGTTGTCGGAACCGTCGCTGAGCAAAAGCAATAGAATTAAAAGCATGATTAAATCCCCGGAATCCATATCCTTGGGCAACAGATTGCCGAAGAAAGAGCCGAGTCCTTTGCTTGCGTGGCATGGCGGTTCTGTATGGCAGCGGCGTTCCGGTTTTTCCCGCGCCTCCGGCTCGCGGCACGGCTCTGGGGGCGGCGGTGGACAGCATTCCACCGGAGGCGGCGTTGGCTGCGGCCTGTGCTGTTCCTGCCGCCTTTGAGAAGGCTGCTCTTTATCGGGAATACGGCTGTGCTGAAAGCTTCCGTCCTGTTGAGGCGTATATCGATTATACATGAAAAATCACCTGCCTGAAAATAAAGTAGGGGCGAATCGTTCCAACGCTGCGCCTGCCATGCGTGAAATTCTTGCCGCCTGTAAAGCGCGGTCGATCTTTGCGGCGCGATCCGGTCGTACAAAGGGCTTTAACGCCCGGAAAAGCGCAAGCTGCGCGTCGTCTTCGTGGGTGTTTTGGGAGAAATCAAACAGCATTTTCAAAAGCGCGTCTGTATTGGCGCCGCCCGGAGCCATCTGGGCTGGCTGTATGGCCATAGCGGGCGCGCTTTGGGGCTGCGACTGCGGCGATTGTTCCTGACTGGCATTGGGCTGCTGACCGCCGCCCAGCGCCTGCGCCAGGGACATAATTTGCTGCATGGCCTGTGGATTGCTTAAAATCTGACCAAGTTTGTCCTCAATGCCATCCATTTCTACCGCCTCCCATTGAGCTTTTCCAGAAGCTCAGCGGCCTCGCCCGTTTGCGTTAGCGGACGAATGAGCGCTGCGGCTTCCTGGGCTTTTCCAGCGGCGGCTAAGGCCATGGCCTGTTGCAGCGTTTTTCCTCCGTCTTGTTGCAGCAAAGCGATGAGTCGTTTTCCTTCTGGGGTAGCAAGCAGCCTTGCCATTGATGCGAAATCCATATTATTTTGTTGCATAGTATTGCCTCCTAATTCCATACCGGCGAACCAAAAATGTTTACAATAGCCTATGCTGGTATAGGCGGAAAGGTGCTGAAAATGAAGCTGTTAGTTTTATCGGATTCTCACGGCGAACTAACTTATATGCAGCTTGCCTATGAGCGGGAAAAACCGGATGTCGTGATTCATCTTGGAGACTTGATTCCAGACGCCAAGGGGTTTTTGCGGGCCAATCCTGGTATGCGGCTTTTGCAGGTAGCCGGAAACTGTGACAGGTATCATTTTGATCCTATCATTTCCGAACGCATGGTGACGGAACTGGACGGCGTGCGGTTTTTTATCACCCACGGGCACAAACAAAAGGTGAAATTTGGCTTGATGCTGTTGAATTACGCGGCGCAGGAAGCAGGAGCAGAGGTGGCGCTGTTTGGCCATACCCATACCGCGCATTGCAAAAAGCACGGCGGTTTGTGGATGCTGAATCCCGGAAGCTGCAATTCCAGCCGGGGCAGCTACGGCGTAATTGAAATACAAAATAAAAAACCAGACTGCAAAATCGTCTGGTTTCAGGATATGTAACGTATTTGAAAACAGAACCGGGAAGGAGGAAAGCATATTGTCCAATTTGTATGAACGGGATCTCACTTTCGCGTCGGACGAGATGCTTTATCAAGCGGTAGAGATGTATGGTACGCCGTTGCTTGTCTACAGCGAGGAAACATTGCGCAGCAGAGTGAAGAAAGTGAAGGCCGCGTTTTCCTGTTGCGGAGCGTTTCAGGAATTTTTCCCTGTGAAAGCCTGTCCTAATTTGGAAATTCTGCGAATTTTGGTAGAATCCGGCTGCGGTCTGGTATGCGGCAGCCACGTGGAGCTGCATCTGGCGCAAATGGCAGGTGCAGGCAACGAGAATATCCTGTATCTTTCCGCCTTCCCTGATGAAAGGGATTATGCAGCGGTGCAATGTGTAAAACCGCGGCTGGTTTTGGACAGTCCTGCGCATCTTTCTTCTTATATGGAAACGGATTGCCTTACAGAACCGCTGGGGCTCCGTTTCAATCCGGGCGCTCGTTTTTGTGTTCCGGGGCATTTGCCATTTCGCATTGCGTCCAGGTTTGGAATGTTAAAAGACGAATTGCTGGAAACCGCCGAAAAGGCGGCGAAGCTTGGCGTTCGCACCTTCGGTCTGCATTTGCATTTAGGAAGCAATATCGACTTTACCGGTTATCTGGCGGCCAAAGCGGAGGAGATGTTCCGTTTGATTCCGGAGTTGGAGCGCCGTACGAAAGGAACCGTAACGTACTGCGACATTGGCGGAGGTATTTCGCTTCATAACCGGCAAGGAATGGAGCTAAATCTTGCGGAAGAAGCCAATTTGGTGCGGGAAAAGCTTTTGGTTTCGGACATTGGCCACAAAATCGCGATACATACGCAGACTGGCAAATACCTTGCGGCGCCTGCGGGTATTTTGCTCACAAAAGTACGTGGGCTGAAAGAAGCGGATCGTACCTATGTGGGTTTGGATATTTCTATGGCCGACGTACCCAGAATGGTTTTCTGCGGTGCGCAGCATCATGTCTCAAAGTTGGGCGACGCATCGATTCACAATAGAAAAAGCTACTATCTGGTAGGTAAAACCACAGACTATGCGGATCACTTCGGCGACAGACGGATTCTTCCCACATTGAAGGCGGGTGACGTTCTGGTCTTTCACAACACAGGCGCATATACGCGAAGCGTCGCTTTCAACTATGGCGGAAATCTGCGCTGCGCGGAGGTTCTGCTTTCAAATAATCGTTTGCATTTAATTGGACAAAGAGAAACGGAACAGGCACTTTTTCAACCCTTTGTTAAATTGTAAACAGTATCACGAAAAACGTTAGAATCCCAATTCCGATTGTGGCAGATACCGCTGCGTCTAAAAAATCTGCAATCAGCCTGAACGTTTGTCGGGTGGAAAGCGCCGTTCTTTTTGGCGCGTCGATTTCCTGCGACGGCAAAAAGGCGGTAAGGTCAATAATACGTTCCATTGTTTCACACTCCATGAACTTGATAAGAACAGTGTATGATACAGGACGTCCCATAAATGTCTCTTTTTAGCATAAAGAAAGCCGGTTCAAGGGAAAATACCTTGAACCGGTTTCTTTATAGAGCGTTCACCTTGCGCTTTTGCAAAACAACAGACCGGATGAACCAGGTGGTGAGCTTCCAGCAAAGCCAACCCAACAAGAAAAGGATGAGACCAACCGCAATTGTAATAGGGAACATTGCTGTTGCACTGGCTGTGTACCTTCCGATTGTAAATGCAATTTGCGGGATATCAAAACCAAGCCAGAAAGCAATCAGCTTGAAAAGACCTGCCAGAGGACAGAGAACACCACAAAGCATAAATGCAACGGCTGTAATACTAGTCAGCGGCAGCAAAAAGACGCCGCCAAGTCCGGCATAGCTGTAAAATGCAATGATGGCACATAGCTTTTTCCAGCTAAAGGCCCTGCTTTTTGCAATGGTTTCTCCCAAATAAGCGCCCGCAAGGGCTTTGGGATCGCCAAGGCGGGCAAGAATATCCTCTATGCAAACGCCGCCGGCTTCCAGCTCCGCAATTTCGCTTTTGATTTCCTGAATCATATCCGTTCGCTCGGAAAGCGGCAGCGGTCTGAGATACCGGTCAACCTTTTCCAGATATGTGTTCGCTGCTGTGTTCATAATGACCCTCCTGTATTGTTTGGATTGTTGCAGTCAATGTGTTCCAATGGTTTTTCATAGCGGTAAGCTGCGTTTTCCCCGCGGCTGTCAAAGAATAATATTTTCTTGGGGGCAAACCTTCCGCCGTATCCTGCCAAAAGGCGCACAGCAGCCCGTCCTTCAGCAATCGCCGCAGGAGGGGATAGATCGTGCTTTCTCCGGCAGCGACCATGGGCCACTGCTCCAAAATACTGATCAGCTCATAACCATAGCGGACTTCGGGTTCTAGCAAAAGCAGCACGCAAAATTCCAGCGTTCCCCGCTTAATTTGGGAGTTCCATTCTTCTAGTTTCATAGGCTTCCCTCCTTTGATATACATCGTACCACACAGTATATCAAATGTCAATATCCAAATGTAGTTGCTTGCAGCATTTACAGCAAGTCGTGCGTTTTATAAAGTGAAAGGGGGTGGGAAACATGAGCCAAACATCCAACCGGCCGGTGGATTGGGAGGCACTCATTTGCCAATATGAAACCAAATTGTATCGTGCGGCGTTTGCTATAGTGGGAAACCGGCAGGATGCGGAAGACGTGGTGCAAGACGCATTTTTAAAATACCTGGAGCGCGCGCCGGTTTTTTCTTGCCCGGAGCAGGAAAGCGCTTGGTTGATGAAGGTAACGGTGAACCGTTCTATCTCCATCACCCGCTCTATCTGGCGCAGACGGGAGCCTTTGCCCCCGGATCTGCCTGCTTGCACATCTGCCGTTCAGGAAATCGAGGAGCTATATGCACTGCCTGTTCAAGACCGCGCGACGCTGCACCTTTATTACTATGAAGGGTATTCCACAAAGGAAATCGCTTCTTTTTTGAAAATGCGTCCTGGTGCGGTTCGATCCAAGCTGTGCCGCGCCAGAGGAAAACTGAAACAATTATTGGAAGGAGAGTCACCATGAAATATTCTGATTGGATTGAGGAGCAAAATCCCTCTGAAGCGCTGCATCGCAGATTGCTATCTATGGAGCGGCCGAAAAAGCGCGGTTGGATCGGTTTTGCGGCCGCCGCTTGCTGCGCGCTGGCAGTAGGTGCGCTGTATTGGAGCCTGAACCAGAACCCCAGCCTGCCGCCTGACAACGTTTCACTGGCGCAGCATCCTACAGTACAGCCTGCCACAGAGGAAGCAACCCACAAAAATATGCCTGCGCTGCCGGAGATTCATTATGCAGAGCGGCAAAATGAGATGGCGATGGATATCGCATTCCCCAAGGGCTATTTCCGGGAGGAGCTGTCCATGCATGACCTGGAAACCCTTTTCGGAGAAACAGGCTGGTGGGAAGTAATCGGCTGGAGCATGGACGGCTATGTAATTTACGATGGTGAAGGGGCTGTCTGGCAGGTATTTTTAGCGGGAAGCAACGGTGAAAATGACTTTTCCCTTGGCTTGTCCCCCAACCGATTGCCGCCGACCTGCCTTGTGGCTGAACCCACCGGAACAAACGATATTTGGGGTACAAAGGTGGACGCCTCCAGATCTTTCTATGACTGCGATGGAGACGGCGCAGAAGAATATTGCTATACGCTAACCTTTCTGCGGGAAGAAAAAGTCGGCGCAAGACTGGAACTGACAACGCATGACGATGAAACCGCTGAAATCTTAATTGACAGTATGCTATCCCGGCTGCTTTCGCCTGAAAGAACGCTTTCCCTTGCATTTCTAATCCCAAAGGAAATTCCTGCGTGGCGCGAGGAAAAACTAACGATGGAGCAGGCGAAGCAAGAACCGGATTTTGCGGCGTATCTTCCAGACGCGGTTCCCACAGGGATGCAATTTGAAAGCGCATATTTGAATATGGGGCAAAACCGTAATACGCTGAGCTTGCATTGGAGCGACAGGCAATTCAATAACCTTTCCATCTGTATAGAGCGTCTGCCGGATGCGGAAACATTGACGCTTTTTATGGCGGATACGCAAAAGCCGGAATCTTATGATCTGCGCCTTTATGCCGGGTTATGGGATGGTGTGCCTGAAGCGTACTGGTACTCCATACAAGACGCCATTTTCCCCGCAGAGGACATGACGTTTGAGCTGCTGGAAGCCAGAAGCCAGACAAATCCTGAGCGCAACACCCCCAACTACCGCTTCCAAATTCTCCACGCTGACGGCACGCTGGTTTCTTACTATGGAGACTGCGCCGCCCAGGACATGTGGGCGCTGGTGCAGCCTACGCTTCCGTAAAAAAGCGCTTCCATTTCCTGCATTCTGTGTTATAATCATTGCAGGAAATGGAGGCGATTATATGTACGACGTTGCAATTCTTGGCACAGGGCCGGCAGGCATTTCCGCTGCATTAACCCTGAAAGCCAGTGATAAAAATATCATTTTATTTGGTTCTGGTCAATTGAGCCAGAAAATACGAAAGGCCGCTCGCATCCGAAATTATCCAGGGCTGTCAGACGTCACAGGAGAAGATTTTGCCAACGCGCTTACCGAACAGCTTGCACAGATGGAAATTCTCATTACAGAAAAAACCATAACCGGCGTTTATGATATGGGAACCTATTACGGGTGTCTTTCCGGGCAGGAGGTTTTTGAGGCGAAAACGGTGATTTTGGCCACAGGCGTAGAATCTACCAGACCGATTCCGGGAGAGCTGGAGTTTGTGGGAAGGGGTGTGAGCTACTGCGCCACCTGTGATGGCTTTCTATATAAAGGAAAAACCATTGCCGTTATTTGCACCTCTCAGGCGTTGGCGCATGAGGTTCTGGAGCTGGCGGAACTGGCGGAAAAGGTATATTTGATTGCGCCGGATCCTGCAATTACCGCCGTACATCCTAAAATTGAGCGGTTATCCGGCTGGCCGGAAGCAATAACGGGAGATATGCGTGTCAAAGCTCTGGCCTTTAAGGAGCAGGAAATTACGGTTGACGGCGTGTTCTTGCTGAAAAAGGCAGTACCCCCTTCCATATTGGTGGGCGGATTGCAAATAGAAAACGGCCACATTGCCGTTAAACGGGATTGTTCCACCAATCTGCCGGGCTGCTTTGCGGCGGGGGACTGCACAGGCCGCCCATATCAATATGCAAAAGCGGCAGGGGAGGGAAACGTTGCGGCTCATAGCGTCCTTGCCTATTTGCGTCAATCAGAAGGTGAATAAGAAAAACCGCTGTTTTCTTTCAACGAAAGCAGCGGTTTTTCATAAAAAAGTAAGAAAGTATTATGTGTTTTTCTCTTGCTCTTTCCACAAAAGCCATGCCCGGTCTAAAACGGTAACGTGAGGTTTTGTTCGTATGGTATCACAGGGAATTCTGAGTACGCGCCGCAGCAGGAAAACTGGCGGCGCAACACACGGTCGCGGGTATAGCAATCGCCGTTTTTGTGGGCGCCCAGACAGCCGATGCAATCGCCTTTCCAAAAAGTAGGGCAACTGCCGCGGTAAAAGCTGCATTTTCCCTGTTGTTTTTCATTCATAGCGCAGCCTCCTTCAACTTGAGGTCAATTGCCGCATAGTCCCCAAAATCCAGAATGTCCCCCGCCTGCAAAGCCAATGGGGTTTTGAAAACAGGCCCATCCACCACAAGGGTATGATACTCGCCGTTTTCGCCGCAAATATCAATGTCGGCAGCTTGCATGATAGAAATGGTTTCGCTGTCGATGGAACGCCCAAGCAGGGATTTGGGTAAAAGCACGGCGTTAATGCTTTTAATTTGGCATTGATATCCCAATGAAAGCAGTTCCCAGACATTTTCTTTCCTGCTGTTTTGCCAGAGCGGGAAAAATGGACGCAGTCCAGCGGCAAGACAGCGATCTTCTTCCCACTGCCGATTGGATAAAATGTCAATATCTCCAAAGCAGGCCGCCTCCGCGCCCATGGCTCTCGCCTTGGCAAGTCCTGCTTCAAATGCAGTTTGATAAGTATCGGCCGTGGCATGACACAAAATCATGGGGATGCCCAGGGCTTTTTCATAGGCGCGGAGCATCGCTTGGTCTGCGCCGTGAAAATAGGAACGCTCTACCGATTCATTGACCATAACCACAAGGCATACAGGCGCATGCCCCATGGCGCGCATTTTGTGAAGGGCTAAGGTACTGTCCTTGCCGCAGCTATAAGACATGGCAAATTTCATGAGGATCGTCCTTTCTATGAGAAATACGGCGGCGATATGTACAGCATATCGTGTTGTATGAGAATTTCACCCTTTTGAGGAGAAAATACATTATTTTCTTCACGCTTAACCGGATCTGTCAGCAGGCAAACCGCCGCGGCGATACAAACTGCAACTGCCAAAAGCACAATCCAAACCGGCGGCTTTTTATAATGCAGCACATTTTTAATTCTTGATTTTACACCGATAAACCCAAAGGAGAGGGGACAGGCAGTTGTGCTTTTGCTCGGCGCGCTACAGCGGAGTAGTGCCTGTGCATAGGGCTTTTTGATTGCAGGGCCGCAGCTTTTCAGCACTTTTTCATCGCAGGCCAACTCTATATCCCGACAGAAAAGCCAATAGCTTACCCATAAAATAGGATTCATCCAATAAACAGACAACAAAAGGAACCCCAAAAGCTTCCAGATATGGTCCTTCCGCTTTAAATGCGCTTTTTCATGGAGGAGTACGTACTGTAGATCCGTTTCGTTCATTGCGGAGGGTAGATAAATTTTCGGACGCAGAATTCCCAGCAAAAAGGGCATTTCAATCTTATCGCACAGCAGCACATTGTCTTGCAAAATGATTGCTTCTCGCACGTTTTTCCGCAGCCGCAGGTAGCTTACCAACATATAGAAAAGCATGATTGCAATCCCTGCTAGCCATAAAATTGATGCGAAAAAAACCGCAATCTGCATAGGATTGACGCTATTGCCAGGGATGGGTGACAAATTTTCTGATAGAATCTGGTTAATCGCATGGTTAACGACGGGAATACCGCTTTGAATTTCCGGCGTTTCCGCCAGTAAAATGCCCGGGGGCACAGGTTCGGCGCTGGGAAGCAGACTCAAAACGCTTTCCAGTGAGAATGGAAGTACCAATCGAAGCGCTACCAGTCCCCATAAAACACAGCGCAGATTTTTTGGCGCTTTTTTCAGCACAAATCGCAGGAAAATAACTGCAAGCGCTAGATAACTGGTATTGATACTTATATTCAGCAACTTTAAAAACACTGCTTCCATAGTCAGTCCTCCCTGTATTCGTCGATCATCCGGCGAAGCTGCGCGACTTCCGCTGCCGTTAGCTTCTTTCTGGAGGTAAACGCGGCAAGAAAAGCAGGCAAAGATCCTTCAAAGGTCTCTTCCACGAATTTTTCACTTTGCATGGCGTAAAAATCCGCACGAGAGAGAAGGGAAGTGACCTGCCCTTTTTCGTTTTGGAAAATTCCTTTATTGCACAGCCGCTTTAAAACGGTAAACGAGGTCGTCCGCTTCCAGCCCAGCGCGGCTTCACTGCGGCGGGCAAGCTCTGTGGAGGAAATAGGTTCATTTTCCCAGATGATATCCGCAAAACGGGATTCAATTGCGCCCATCTGCAATTCTGTCATACTTATGCTCCTTTTGTCTACACTATGTAGTCTGTAGTTATTCTACAATATGTAGACGCATTTGTCAAGGGTAAAAAACTGAATCATACATCGGACCAGAAAAGCAGAATAAAAAGCAAAACGGCAGCAAAAGAAAAAACGACACGCTTAGCGTGTCGTTTTTGGCGGAGTGGACAATTTCCGAATTGGAGAATCAGGAAAGTTCGGAGACTCGGTATATTCTGCTTGCGGCTCTCTACACCTGCAGAAACGAAATGCTTTTCCCTAATCAGCAAATGTCAGTTTATTCCGCAGATTCTGATCCGAAGCCAAAACCAATTGCGAAATATGGAGACAGCGATTTCTTGCAGGCGGTTACAGGTGTTGATCCGGCTGCCGCCTGGCGCATTATGGATGAACTTATGGAAACGCTTCATGTGGTAAATCACACCATGATCTCAACTTTTTAAAATGAAATATCTCATAAAAATCTGCAAATATCAAGAAAACTGCCAGTAAATCAGAACATTTACTGGCAGTTTTCTCTGGCGGAGTGGGCGGGATTCGAACCCGCGTGCCGCTCAACACGGCAACACGATTTCCAGTCGTGCTCGTTATGACCACTTCGATACCACTCCAACTTTACTTAAGCTGAACCAAGACGCTTACCGCCTCAAATCAGCTTCCTTATAATACACGATTCGCCCCGAAATGTCAAGAGAAATTTTTAGTTTTTTGAAAAAATTTTCCGCAAAGCAAAAGCGCCCCGCAAACACAGGGCGCTTTTGCTGAAAAGAGAAAACTTGGGAAGAAAAAGAGAAAGGAAGGATGAAAGGTGATCCCCAAATTCCTTTGGGAATCTACATTTATAATTTACTGTGCGACTGTGAACGCCGTATGAATAAGTTTTGAACTTTCCAAATAGAACGATACTATAATTGCGCTGTTTTGGGTATTTGTTCACAAAAAGTTCATTTGCTACTATTTGCCAAATTGCATATAATAAACACATTGGATAAAAGGAGATGTTTACTTTGAAGTTCAATCGAAAAAACGCGGACGTAATTGTTGAGCCGTCCATAGAGCAAAAAGCGAAAAAGGCGCAGAAAAGCGCAATTCTTTCTTCTGTTTTATACCTTGCCTTGGGAATTTT
The DNA here is from genome assembly GCA_910589155.1 of uncultured Oscillospiraceae bacterium. Lineage (GTDB taxonomy): Bacteria > Bacillota > Clostridia > Oscillospirales > Oscillospiraceae > Faecousia. Next base: position 241,085 of record CAJURY010000001.1, read on the forward strand.
GCTGATTTGCCATCCAGAGCCTGCGGTGCTGTGGTTGTGCTATACTTTGGGGGCTGTGCTTTCTTTGTATGGGGCTGTCCGTATTATTTCCTATTTAAAAACCCAGTTGTTCGTAGGAGATTTGCTCCTTGGCATCGCAACTGCCGCTTTTGGTATTTTTACTCTAGTTTCTCCCACGTCTGTTTTGGGCATTTTGTCCGTCTTTTTGGGACTGATTATTCTTGTAAACGGCTTTGTCAGTCTGCAAAGAGCCTTCACTTTGAAGCAGTACAGCTATAAATATTGGTATATTCCCATGCTGCTTGCGCTGCTGGTGTTGATTCTTGGCGTGCTGGTCATAGCTATCCCCACCCTTTTTGGCAGTATTTTAATGGTGATCATTGGAATCTTGCTGGTTTATGAGGGTGTTTCCGATCTTTGGATGATTTACACCCTCAGCCAACTGGCAAAGGATGTAAAAAATATCCTGGATGAACCGTAAATTTTGAGCGCCGCTCCCCAGCGGCGCTCATTTTTTAAATGTTCAAAATAGTTTCCCACACAGTCTGGAAGGGGAGTCCTGTTTCTTCCGCAATACGCGCGACGTCCTCATATTCTGGCTTGCGGTGCTTTGCACCAAATCCCTCCGTCTGCTTTTTATGCGCCGCTCCCCAATTTGTTTGCACTTGCTCAATTTGCGGACGCATAAAATACTTCTCGCAGCGGCGCACACGCAGCCCGTTGCTGGAGGTTTCCTGAAAAATGGCTGCAATCAGCGCGGATTCTTTTTCGGGTGCGCACAAAACAGTCAGAACCCAGCCGGGGCGGCCTTTTTTCATGGTACCTGGAAGGGTATAAACATCCAGCGCTCCCATTTGCAGCAGCTTTTTGCAGGCGTAGGCCATGGCTTCCGGGGTCATATCGTCGATGTTGCAGACCAGCTCGGTAATCTGCGCCTTTTCGTCTTGGGCGCTGTTCCCCCAAAAGGCGCGCAGACAGTTTGGCGCGGGAAATTGCTTTTTCCCCAAACCAACGCCGATTTTTTCTACCCGCATCATTGGCTGATTGCCAAAACGCTGGACAAATTCTGTTAGAAGCGCCGCGCCGGTGGGGGTACAAAGTTCGCCGTCTATTTGACCGCCGTAGGTGGGAACTCCCAGCAACAGATTGGCTGTTGCCGGGGCGGGAACCGGCAGCAGTCCGTGGGCGCACTGCACAAAGCCGCTCCCTACATGAATCGGGGACGCTGCTATTTGGTCGGGTGACAGCAGATGTACGGCATAGCAGGCGGCAAGCACGTCCGCCACCGCGTCCAGCGCGCCAACCTCGTGAAAATGCACTTCCTCCACTGTGCAGGCATGGGCTTTGGATTCTGCCGCTGCCAAACGGTTGTAGACTTGTTTGCCTTGTTCAATGACTTCAAATGGAAGGTTGACTGCTTCCATCATTTTATAAATATCCTGCAAATGATGATGGTGATGTGTATGACAGTGTTTGTCCTCTTCCTGTCCATGAATCAGCACGGACAGATGCGTGCCGGCAATCCCGCAGGATTGGGTGGCTTCCGCTTGAAATTCCACATGAGGTAGTCCCATATGATGAAGCGTATCCAAAAAAGCCGCCTTGTCAGGCAGCAGCTCATAAAGCGCAGCGGTGAGCATATCGCCCGCCGCGCCCATAGCGCACTGTAAATATAAGGTTTTCATGACAGGCCTCCCATCTGGTTGATTCGGCTGGCCAGAAAACCCGCTCCGAAGCCGTTGTCAATATTCACGACGCTGACCCCGGAAGCGCAGGAATTCAGCATGGAAAGCAGCGCGGACAGACCGCCGAAATTCGCGCCGTACCCCACGCTGGTGGGAACTGCAATTACAGGGCATGCCACAAGACCGCCAACGACAGAAGCCAAGGCGCCTTCCATCCCCGCGACAGCTACAATCACCCTTGCGGACGTCAGCGTATCCAGATTCCGCAGCAGCCGGTGAATCCCAGCCACGCCAACGTCATAAAGCCGCGCCACCTGATTGCCCAGGCATTCGGCGGTGATTGCCGCTTCTTCCGCCACGGGAATATCGCTGGTGCCTCCTGTAACGATAACGATTTTTCCAAGGGACGGATGCGGGGCGGGGAAGGCCACGCCAATTTTTGCGTCTTTGTGATAATCCATGGGCGCTGCGCTGGAAATAACCGCTGCCGCTTCCTCCGACAGCCGGGTTACCAGAACATTATGACAGTCTCTTTGTTTCATAGCTTGCAAAATCCCGATGATCTGATCAGTGGTTTTTCCCGCGCCGTAGATAATTTCCTGACTGCCTTGCCGGAAAGCCCTGTGAAAATCCACCTTGGCGTAGCCTAAATCCTGAAAAGGTTCCTGCTTTAGCTGCAACACCGCCTCCTGGGGCGATAAAACGCCGCTGGCGACCTTCTCTAAAACACGCTGCAAACGTGCCGTTTCTTCCATTTTAATCAACCGCCTTTCTGGGATTTAAGTCTAAATCAATCTGAGAAAACCACGCGCCAAGGGTTTGCAGAATGTTTTCCCTTTCTGCCAACGCCAGCGTCATTTGTTCCTTCGTCACCTGCAATCGAGCGGCGTCGTGAAATAATCGTACGCGAAAGTCACGAAACCCCAGAAAAGACAAAGCGTTTTCCGCTTTTTCAATGCGCTGTAAATCCTCCGCCGTAATGTGCTGCCCAGCGGGAATTCTGGTAGCAAGGCAGGCATAGGATGGCTTGTCCCACAAAAAAAGACCGGCGGCTTTGGAAGCTTCCCGCACCTGTTTTTTTGTAACGCCGCAAAGCCGCAAGGGAGAGAGTACAGAAAGCTCTGTAAGCGCCTGCATACCGGGGCGGTCGCCTGCGTCGTCGGAAGCGTTGGTGCCATCCAACAAAACGGAGAAACCATCCTTGGCTGCCGCCTGGGCAATTGCGCTGAAAATGGTGTGTTTGCAATAATAGCATCGATTATAGGGATTGGAAGCAATTTGCTCCTTTGATAAAACGTCCATTTCCAAAACCTTTAAGGGCAGCTTTAAAATGTTGCAAAAGCGTTTTGCATCCGCAAGCTCAAAGGCGGGCTGGAAGGCGGAACGAACATAGTAAACGCCGATTTCGCAGCCGGCATTTTTCGCTGCCCACAAAACATACGCAGAGTCAACGCCGCCGGAAAAAGCCACCGACACCCGACGGTATTTTTCAAAAAAAGAACACAAATCCATTTGCGCACCCCCTTTCCATATTTTTTTATTTTAACAAAGAATCCAGCGTTCGTCAATTGCACCTTGCGGTAAAAAACGAACAATGCTATAATAAAGAAAAAACGGGAGATAAAAAGTGGAGAACAGAGAAATATTGCAAATTGCTTTGGAGCAGTCCGCGCGAGACTGCAACTGCGCCCCGTCGGATTTTCTTTGCGGTCAAAATATTTTGGTTCCATTCGCTCTGAAAGCCGGCGTAAGGAGCTATTACAAGGAGCCTATCGCCTGTCATCTGGTTTCCTACGGGAGCAATATCGTCGCTTCCGTGCAGCCAGAATACATGGAGCTTGTCAATGCGTATTTGAATCAATTTGAATTTTTTCACTGCTTTGAAACGCCAAATCTGCATTGGCTGGACAGCCGCCTGGAAACCATGGGGCAAAAAATATGCTTTATGGCGGAGTATTATCTACCGGATGTAGAAAGACTGCGCCCTATAAACTGCGATTATGAATTAAAGCTGCTCAAGCAGCCCGATTTTGCGGATTTCTATAAACCTGAATGGAGCAACGCTTTATGCGCGGAGCGAAAAACGCTGGATGTGCTGGGCGTTGGGGCGTATGACTGCGGTAAGCTTGTGGGACTTGCAGGATGCTCCGCCGACTGCGAAACAATGTGGCAGATCGGCGTGGATGTTTTGCCGGAATATCGCAGGCAGGGAATTGCCGCCGCTTTAACCAGTCGCTTGGCTGTGGAAATTTTGAATAGAGGAAAGGTTCCATTTTACTGCTCGGCCTGGTCGAATATCCGATCGGTTCGCAACGCAATCAAAAGCGGGTTCCTCCCGGCCTGGGTGGAAATGACCGCAAAGCCAAAAGAGATAGTAGATCAAATGAACGATTCGCTGGAAAATTAAGGCAGTTCTGGGGGGAACTGCCTTAGGCGTTTTTCTGGTCTAAAATAACGGACGCGTCTATAATATCTTATTGCGTTAGTATTTTCAAGGTATCTGCAAACCGTTTTTGCGGAACTGTAAAACAGACGAAAATCCTTTTGCACTTTTCGAGCGGGTGTGCTATAATAAACGTAAATTTGACATTTATCATTGATTAAGGAGGGGTTGGTTGTGCAAGCGCAAAAAGTAAAAGGCTATGCGGCTGATTTTTCTAGGATTGTCAGTACGACATGGGCGTTTCTTTTTAAATATCGTAAAATTTTCCTGGCGGTTCCCGTGGTTATAGCCGCAATTTACTTGGCGATGCGGGGTTTGGCGCAATTGCCGGATGCTGTTGGCGTCATTTTAAATACCCAAGGGATGTTTTCTGTCAGTATTTCCAAAGGGACGGCTGTTTGGGGCAGCTTTGGCATTACCATGCTGTGCGTGGCGCTGATGTGTTTGTCCAGAAAAGTTTTGTACCCTTGGCTGGTGTCATGGTTCAGTTTGGCGCTTCCTATTTTGCTCATGGCGCTGAATTATTTTGTCCATATGTAGAGGAGCGCAGTGGGATGAAAAAATCTTCCAGGAAAAAGCAAAATACAAAAAGTCCCAGCGATAGCATCCGCGCTCAGATTAAGCAGAAAAAAGGACTGGCCACGGTTTATTTTTTACTGCGGCTTTCCGTTATTTTAACGATGGTCGCGCAGATTTATAACCGAAATTTTGAAAACGTGTATCTTTGCATTTTAACGTTGGTTTTATTTATGCTGCCGGCCATATTTGAGCGGAAGCTGCACATTGATGTGCCGGATACGCTGGAAGTGATTGTCCTGCTTTTTATTTACGCGGCGGAAATTCTGGGCGAGATCAGGGAATACTACATCGCAGTGCCCTTCTGGGATGATTTGCTCCATACCACCAACGGCTTTTTGTGTGCCGCCATTGGCTTTTCTTTGGTTAATTTGCTAAACAAGGATGAACGGGTGGAATTTCAACTTTCTCCTGCATATATGGCGCTGATGGCATTCTGTTTTTCTATGACCATCGGCGTACTGTGGGAATTTTTTGAGTGGGGGGCGGATACCTTCCTCCATGCGGATATGCAAAAGGATGAAATTATTCATGCCATAAACTCTGTCAATCTGGATCCTTTGGGCAGAAATGTCCCCCATTATATCAGCGATATTACGGACGTTATTCTCGTACAGGCCGACGGTACCCAGCGAGCTTTGGGACTGGGCGGCTATCTGGACATTGGTCTCATTGATACCATGACGGATCTATTTGTCAATTTTATCGGCGCTACCGTATTTTCTCTCATTGGCTACTTTTGTATGAAGTTCAAAAAGCGCAGTAACATTGTAAGAAGTCTGGTTCCCAGAAAAATAAAGCTGGGATTGGAGCTTTCAGAAGGAGAGGACGCAAATGGATGCGCTGAGTAAAAAAATCTATTTGATTTTGGAGCCTCCCACAGAGGAGGATCCCAGAGCGGACAAACAGAGAATTTTAGATGGTCTGCCGGAAGGCATTGGCCATGTTGTCATGGGCTTGAAAGCCATGCGCAGCTTGTATCCCATTTGTGAAAAAGCAAACTGGCGCATTACGGTAAGTCTTGCATGGAATGGAAGCTGCTGGGAGATCTACCGGATAGAACCGGGGGATACCAGAATTCGCAGCTTCGGCATTGCGGCGGATCTGGGCAGTACCACAGTCTGTATGCGCTTGATTGATTTGAATACTGGGCGCGTTTTGGCGCAAAGCAGCGCCTACAATCGGCAGATTGCCTTTGGCGAGGATATTTTGACCCGCGTATTTTATTGTAAGGGTCAGCCGGCGCGGTTGGAAGAAGTACGCCTTGCCACCATTGAAACCTTCCGGGAAGTGATGGACGAGCTGTCTCAGAAAAGCGGCCTGGACTTAACTGCCTGCGGCGCGATGGTTGTCGCCGGCAATACCACAATGATGCATTTCTTGTTAGGGCTTGATCCTTTTTCCGTGTTCGCATCGCCCTATGCCCCAAGAGCGTCTGAATTTGGTTTTTTGCGCGGGGAAGAGTTGGGGCTTCCTATAGAGGGCTACGTCTATTGTTATCCATGCCTAGCCAACTACCTGGGCGGCGATATCATCAGCGGCATGATCGCCACCGGCCTTCCTGAGCGGGAGGGCATCAGCGTTTTTCTGGACATCGGCACCAACGGCGAACTCGTCGTAGGCAATCGGGATTTTCTGCTGTCCGGCGCCGGCGCAGCCGGTCCCGCACTGGAGGGCGGCGTGGTAAAAACCGGCATGCGCGCGGTAGACGGCGCTGTATCCGCCGTTCGTTTGGAAGAGGGAACATTCCACCTGACGGTTCTTGGAGGCGGTACGCCAAAAGGACTTTGCGGCAGCGGCATTGTGGATCTCATCGCGCAGCTATACCTGGCAGGCTATATTGACCTGCGTGGGAAGTTCACGCAGGATGCACCGCATCTGGTTGAGGAGAACGGAAATATAGGCATTGGTTATGGCCCTGGCTTGTACTTCTGGGAAAGCGACATACAAGCGTTTTTAAACACCAAGGCTGCGGCGAATACGATGGTAGAATATATGCTGGATCAGATTGGTATTCCCATGGAGCAGGTAGATAGATTTTATGTTGCAGGCGCGTTTGGAACCCATCTGGACAAGGAATCCGCCGTAACCATTGGCTTGTACCCGGATATGGAGCGGCAGCGTATTATCAGCGCGGGCAACAGCTCTCTGGAGGGCGCGCAGCTTTTGCTTTGCAACAAGGACAAGCTGGTGCTTCTGGAAAGCATTTTGGGAAAAATGGAGTATGTGCAGTTCGGCGCGGTTGCGGATTTCATCGATCGTATGAGGGCTGCCAAAGCCATCCCGCATACGGATATGCGGCGCTATCCCAGCGTGCAGGAAAAACTGGCAAAAAGAAAATAGAAAAGTAAAAAACAGGCAGGAAAGTCCTTCCTGCCTGTTTTCTTAATTTCGTTCCTTCGCCTTCCCGGCGGGGGAATTTTCTTTTCAAAAAATCAATAATAAAATCCTTCCTGCTTTAAGAGTTTGGCAAATTCAAAAATGACCTTACCGCTAGATGCAAAGGGAAATACAAAAGAGAATCCGATTTCGGCTTCCTTACAATGACGGATATTTGTTTTTAAATCCTGCAAAGTCTGTCCTCTATGAAAGAAATCCGCAAGATAGTCCTCCACACCGAAAGCCTCAAATTCAAACGCCATTATTTTATCATACGAATACGCCAGCGCGGCGTCTCGTTTCAGTTTTGTCGATACCGCAATATGGTCAAACTGAATCTCAATGTCGCAGAGGCTTTTTATGCTGATTACTGGAATGGGGTAGGAATCTCTGCACCATTTGCCAGCCTCATTTTTCTGATAGTGTCCGTTATACCAACCGGACGCAATTTCAAATATTTCATGTGACAACGAATGCATAAGTTCCGCTTGCTTTTCTTCCGATCGCGCATAGACAGCATTGATTTCAGGCAGTATTTTTATCACTTTCAGTTTCCTCCTGTATGCAAACATATAATCGATCTTACTATAGCATATGGGCGCCGGTCCTGCAATCACAAAAAATCCTTGGTATGCAAGCGGATTAAAAAACGCTTCTGCGTACTTGGCATATCCCAGGCAAACAAGCATAGGATGAAGCAGAAGGAGTGGATGGACATGACAAAGAAAAGCAACGCACGCCCAACGGGCATGGTAAAAGCGGTTGGCCTTGGACTTTGCGCAAGTCTGGCAATTACTGCGATTCTGATTTTTATTTGCGCAAAGCTGATTGAAGGTGAACGGATCGGGGAGGGGAGCGTTGGCGGCGCAGCCATGGTAATCTTGTTTCTAAGCACCGCCGTTGGCGCTGTCACATCGGCTGTACTGCTTGGCAAGCAAAAGCTGGTTGCTGCAGTGGCGCTGGCAGGAACTTATTTTCTGACGCTGTTGGGTCTTGGCGCCGCGCTTTTCGGCGGACACTTCACAGGGATTCCGGTGACGGCCGCCATCATTTTGGGCACAGGCGCGCTGATTGGCATCCTGTCTGCCGGCGGCAAAAAATCAGGCGCTAAAAAATACAGAAAGTATAAAATTCATTAAAATTGTACAAAATCTCATAGGTAAATATAATTTACCTAAATTGCAGGATTTTGCGGTGCGAAATGCAAGAGCATATTTGCCTACCTCTTCGCATTTTAGCCACAATATCTTGAAATACATGTTTTTGCGTGTGGAAAATTTACGCAAGTTCAAAGGTTTACATAACAACGTTTACATAAGATATGTACATAATTGACAAAAATTAACTTTTTGCCCAGCAAGACTTGAAATTCAGGTCATTTTCGAGTATAGTAATAGCACGCCCCGTGGATACGATGCTGTGCTTGGAATATCCGCTATACTCTGAACTTCCTGGGGATGTTGAATGGAGAGTGGATGTTTATGCATAGTATTTTTTATCGTTATTTTAAGGGAAATCGCTTTTGCGCAATGGCCGCTGCCTTTTCCTTCGCTTTTTTGATATGCGTCTTTTTGGGCAGCTATTGCTATCAATCTTTCCCGGCAGGGGATGCGGATCAATGCCGCCAGTTGGTGCAATCCCAGACGAAGCTGCTTCCTAGTCTGCTGTGCGGCGTTGTCCCGCTTCTGATGGGCGCTATTTTGTACCTTGCTCCGAATGGCAAGCTGCTTTCCCTTCTTGCTCCGGCGTACTCCGGCTTTCTCATTGGCTACAGCGCATCGATGTTCGTTTATGAGCTTGGCTGGAGCGGTTGGCTTTTGGGGTCGGCCTTGTTTTTAGGACGCTGTCTGGGGCTTGGCGTGTTGTTCTGGTTCCTCCTGCGGCGTATCGTTTTTGGAAAAAAGTCATATGGTTGGGATCTTGCAATGGGCTGCTGCCTTTCCTGGATTCTGCTTTTGCTGTCGGATCAGATTTTCTTCCCTCGTTTTCTTTCTTCTGTTTTGTATCAATTTGTGTAGAAAAGAGTCGCTTCGCTATGTTAGATGTCATTTCTGATTACAAAAAATATCTGGTTGATGTGAAGCACGCATCTGTAAACACTGCCGAATCCTATTTGCGGGATGTGCGGCAGTTTGCCCAGTGGCTTCAAAATAACGATATTTCATTTGCGCAGACTTCACAGCAAAATATTTGCGACTACATAGCGTTCCTTCGCAGCGCCGGGCGCTCTAGCGCCACGCTAACGCGTTGTATTTCTGGCTTGAAGAATTTCTTTTCCTATGCGATCCTATCAGGTGTCCTCTCTGAGAATCCTGTACGGGATATTCCTACGGAACGTGGAGAAAAAAAGCTGCCGCAGATATTGTCCAGCAGGGAAGTGGAGCTTCTTCTGGCGCAGCCAAGCAATTTTGATGAAAAGGGCTGTCGGGATAAAGCGATGCTGGAGGTCATGTATGCTACCGGTATCCGCGTCAGCGAACTGATCGGTTTAAATGCCGATGACGTTGGATTGGATACGGGATTCATACGCTGTGCCAGTTCAGGGAAAAAACCGCGATACATCCCCATGTACCCGGCTGCGATTCGTGCGTTGTCTGGTTATATGCATCGTGTGCGTCCGCTGATGCTGGTGAGTCCAACAGAGCCAGCTTTGTTTGTAAACCTGAATGGAGAGCGCATGTCCCGCCAGGGCTTTTGGAAAATTCTGAAAAGCTATCAGCAGGCGGCACATATTGAAAAGGATATTACGCCCCATACCTTGCGCCATAGCTTTGCGGTTCATTTGCTGGAAAACGGCGCAGATCTTCGCTCTATTCAAGAAATGATGGGGCACAGCGATATTTCTTCTACGCAGATGTATACCCAACTGGTCAACCAGAATTTGCAGTCGGTGTATCGGAAATGTCATCCGAAGGCATAGTTTTATAACAGTTTTTTATGATTGCAGCGCCAACGCGCCCAGTTGCCTTGAAATAGCAACTGGGCGCGTTGGTTTAGAAAAGGGGAGTAGGCGTCTATTTTGAAAAGTCAATTTTGGAAACAGGATTCGCCTCAGCCGCGACCTTTAATTCCGTATTTTCAATGTGCGTATAAATTTCGGTCGTGTTCAAATGCTCGTGTCCTAAAACTTCTTGAAGAGTCTTTACATCCACGCCGCCGGAAAGCATCATTGTTGCAGCGGTATGCCGCAGTTTGTGAGCCGAAAACTGGCTGGCGTCCAGCGAAGCAGCTAACATATGCTTTTTTACAAGTCTATGAACTGCCGATACGCTGATTCGATTGGAATCCCGCGATATAAAAAGTGCCTTTGGATCAGATACTTTCTCCTTTTTGTTGCGTTCGATTAAATAAACGTCAATTGCCCTACGACAGGAAGCACCAAAATATACAAAACGTTCCTTGTTTCCTTTGCCCACGACACGTATCCGATCCTCATATACATCAGATAGATTTAACCCGACTAGCTCTGCGCGTCGAATGCCGCAGCTTAAAAACAGCATGAGAATTGCGTAATCTCTCTTTGCATTTTGCCCTTGCACCGCCTGCAAAAGCGCGCTGCACTGCTCAAACGACAGATACCTTGGTAGAGCTTTTCGAAGCTTTGGATATTCCAAATCAGCAACAGGATTTTCTTCCAATTGCTTGGTTCTGACTGTTAAGTATTTATAAAAGGATTTTATGGCGGACAGCTTTCTGGAACGTGTCGCCGTGCTGACGCCTACCTCTGACTTTGTAATTTCTCGGTCGTGGGCAAGATAAGAAAGAAAGTCATAGATGTCGGATAATGTGATATTTTGGATAAATCGAATATCAATATCTTTAATGCTGATCGAGCTAAGATCGGTATCTATTGGAAGCTCATTTTTAACAAGTTTCATAAATCGCAAAAACATACGTAAATCCAAATAGTACTCAGCAATTGTCTGCTGAGATTGTCCCTTAATTGTTTCATGATAGGACAAAAAATCTCGCAGGATCAGCGGGCAATCCTGATAGCGTTGCATAAAATTCCTCCACTTCTAAAATCTTGATGGATCATTCGAACAATCATGTCTAATCAGACCGCTTGCATTGGGGCGTTGTTACCGCAAAACCCAGAACCTCTAACTGGCCAACTTCTACATATTACTGGACACGAAACCTTTGAACCAAGAAATATTTCTTGACCCACTCATGCCTCTATTATAGCATACTTATCCCTCCAACGCAACAAAATTTTTATTTTGTTGCGTTGGATACCCAACGCATACGGGGCTTTCCGCCCCACAAAATAGCCATTTGGTATCGTTGTGGCTCCGTCATGCGCCTCCTTTCGTGTTCTGTCGAATTACATCCTACACCATGCACTGCACTTTGTCAACTGATAATGCCCCCCGGACGGCTGCGCCGCCGCTGGAATTTGGCTTGCAGCCGCATATCTGCCATGGCGTAAATCATCGTGACCGACACGCTGCCGTGATTCAGCGCCCGCTGCACCCGCGCGATATCGCCATATTTTTGCAGTAATTCGACGGCAAAAACCTTTCTTGCGCTATGTGGCGAAACATTTTGCGGCAGTCTTGCAGCTTTCGCCGCCCGCTTTACGTCCTTCCAGACTGCTTGCCTCGTCCGGTGCTGCGCCGGGTCACGACCCGGAAACGCCCAGACCTTGCCCGCCTGTTTTTTGATGTCACAAAGCAGCGCTTTTGGTAAACCCACCTGCCGCCGCTTCCCGGTCTTGCTTTCAGTTACCCAGAAATGCGGCGCAAGCTGCGCAGCTCTCAGGGCAAGCACGTCTCCGACGCGCAACCCTGTATGCAGCGACACCCGCATAACCAGCCGATTCTCCGGTGTCAACAGATCAAGCACCTGGTCGACCTCCCGATGCAGCAAATAGTCCGTTGTCATTGCTCCCCCTCCTTCGCAACAATCCGAACAATTTTAATGAGGAAATCCCTACTTCCGTCAAAAAATCCCGCTCTTTCAATACATCTGCCCATGTTAATGTGAACATCCTTTGCGCTGGTGTCCACAACTTGCGCCACGGCAGCACAAACGTCCTTGAGCAAAGGAGGGAAAACCCAATCGTCACACCTGAGCATGTACGCCACACCCTTGACAAGTTGCTCAAAACCCTTTCGCTCACGGGAAACACCCAATGTGTCCAAAGCTTTCCGTATCTCCTGCTCCATCATTCTTCCTCCCCACTTGACATTTGCAGCAAAAAAGATTACAATAAATATCAAGCATTTCATAAGCGACCGCCTCCTAAGAGAACCGAGAGTGTTCCCCAAATCGCCCACACAGGCGATAAAATTAAATATGCGCCCGTAGCTCAGCAGGATAGAGCGTCCGCCTCCTAAGGTTACGAAAGACCTCTCGCCTTTTACCCAAAGGCGAGCGATAGGAGAACTAAAAATTTTATAAATGTCCCGGTAGCGTAGTGGATAACGCAACCGCCTCCTAAGCGGTAGATCGGAGGTTCAAGTCCTCTCCGGGACGCCAGAAACAACGCCGAAAGCCTTTATTTTCAAGGGTTTTCGGCTTTTCTTATTTCTCCCGAAGTTTTTAGCCTGATACGGCTTTTTCTTCCCTCATACCCTGCCGCAAATTTTTTCTGATAGTAGTTCTTACCGAAATCCCTGCTAATCAAATTAGCAGGATTTTCTCGATTTTGCTAATCAAAACCGTGTTTCTGCTAATCGCCCAAAATTTCCTGCTAAAAATCCTGCTAATTGAAAAAGGTGCTTATCTGTGTCCTATCTCGTTTTACCCTGTCTTTTTTGTTCCCTTTCTTAGTAATTCCCTGATAGTCCTCTTTCCTATTTATATATGAAAAATGCCGCTTGTTTCCTATTTGAGAAGCAGGCGGCTTTTTCCGTTTTGAGATAAGCTCAAAAAATTTTTTTAAATTAGGGTTGGAATTTGCCCTGTCCCAGTGGGAATAGGTGAAGGGGTTAAAAAACCACTCCTAAACGGAGTGCCTCCTTTCGCTGCATTTTGACAACTGAATATACAGGCACTAAGGACTTTATTTCTGATGATAGCCCGAAGGAGGGTACGCCATAACCTCTCTTTTATGAGAGCAAGCGAGAACTCCCGTCCTGAAACTCGGACTGCTACCGAGCTTGGCAATGACAGTCAGAATGATAATGATACTTCCGTAAGCGGCTGGCGGAGAACCCGGCAGAGGTGAAATCCCTATGATACGGTGCAGCTCACCGTAGCCTTAGTGCTTCCCACAAGGGCAGACTGTGTAAACGGTCTGCCCTCCGCAGGGGTAGTTGAGAACAAATACTGCGGCTGATACATAGCCGACTTTATATAAGAACGGTTATGAATACAACGAAAGGAGGAAAAGCGCAAGATGTCAAACTGTAAAACCATAGCGATATGCAATCAAAAGGGCGGCGTGGGTAAAACCACTACGGCGGTCAATCTCGGTATCGGTCTTGCTATGCAGGGCAAAAAGGTACTCCTTGTGGACGCTGATCCGCAGGGAGATTTAACGACCTGTCTCGGCTGGCAGGACACAGACGAGTTACCAATTACGATCTCGGATAAGCTGCTTTCCGTTATAACGGATAAGAATGAAAATCCGTATGGCGGCATACTCAGGCACGAGGAAGGCGTGGATTTAGTACCGTCTAATCTTGAATTATCGTCAATGGAAATGAGCCTTGTCACCGCTATGTGCAGAGAAATGGTAATGAAAAGCTACCTGAGCGAAATCAAAGACAGCTATGATTATGTTCTCATAGACTGTATGCCTTCGCTCGGTATGATTACCCTGAACGCTCTCACAGCGGCGGACAGCGTGATTGTACCCGTTCAGGCTCAGTATCTTCCGGCGAAAGGAATGACGCAGCTTCTAACGACTATATCCAATGTGAAGCGTCACTCAAACCCGCAGCTTAATATTGACGGTATTCTCCTAACCCTTGTGGACGGGAGAACAAACCTTGCCAAAAGCACCGTAGACGCATTGCGGGAGCAGTTCGGAAGCCATATCCGCATTTACCGCACAACCATTCCCATTGCCGTAAAAGCCGCAGAGGTAAGCTCAAAGGGCAAGAGTATTTATGCCTATGAGCCAAACAGCACGGTGTCTAAGGCTTAGTGCAACAGACAGAGCATATATAGAAATTGACCTGAACAATTTAGAACATAATGTACGAGCATTAAAAAAAGCAATGCCACCGAAATGCAAACTGATGGCGGTTGTGAAAGCGCAAGCATACGGACACGGAGCATATGAAATCTCAACTTATCTTGAGAAAATCGGAGTTCGAGCGTTTGCTGTTGCAACAATAGATGAAGGCATTAAACTTAGACAATACGGTATTCGCAGTGAAATACTTATACTTGGATATACAAGCGTATATCGTGCTTCTGAATTGAAAAAATTTGATTTGACGCAAACCCTGATTAGCTATGAATATGCCAACGCTTTGAATAAGCAGGGTGTTATGGTAAAAGCTCATATCAAAATAGATACGGGTATGCACCGACTTGGTATACCGAGCGACGCGTTTTCAGATGTAAAAAAGGTTTTTGCAATGAAAAACATCAATGTGTGCGGCGTATTTACACATTTATGTTGCTCGGATAACTTCCTTTCCCAACACAAGAAATACGGTCGGCTTGTCCTGCTTTTCAAAATAACTGTCCATAGCAGACGGTTCAAAATATCGTTCTGACATCAGATAGTCAAGGGATATTTCTCTTGCTTCTTTCCGCTTCAAATCCCGCCATGCGTTCATGGCTTCATGGCGCAGGACAATCTTACAGAACGCATGAAACGCATATTCGATATGCTCCATGAACTGTTCAGAATATCTCATTTTCTCTCACCCCCTTTCTTCCCAGTAGGGGGCTATTACAACAAAAACCCATGCAGAATATATCCGCATAGGTTCTTGGGTAAGCAGAATATCCCGTTCCACAAGACAGGATTTTTTTAACAAGTCAATGACCTGCGGTTTTTTGATATATTTTCAGATTCATGGCGGCTACCTCCTTTAACCGCCATATCCCTTGCATTAGAGATATTTCTCTCTTCTGAAAAAACGGCGGCTTTGATTTCTCAAAAGTCGCCGCGTATGAGCGCATGAAAAAGTATCTGCTAGACGACGGCTTTTTTCTTTTGCCGTCGTGCGGCAGATATTTTCAAATATTTAAAGTATTGTGTAAACTATCTCATTGCCATTTAAGATACATTCAAAAGACATGCTTAATGGATAGTATAAGCAGTATGCAGGTAGTGATTATTAACAAGGCTGTCAATATAAGTCCAACATTCAATTTGGTTTTAGACTTTATCTGATTAGTTTCCATTAAATGAGCGTGCCTTAAAGCTGTAATAACAGGTTTGTATAAAATCATGGTCATCGCTACATTCAAACCGCCCTTAATCAAGTTAAAAGGCAGAAAAGCCGGAATCAGCAGTTCGACAACCGCCTCTCTTGGATAGCTCATATAAAGATGTAAAGATCGGTACGACTTGAGCTTTGGGACAGACTGCCGCTTACTTTTTAGTATTTTTCTTATCTCTGCAATGATTTTTCAATTGCTCCATCTGGTCGTTATCTTCTATCTCTATTTCTTTAGACGTTTTACACTTATCTGCTCCTACTAGCAGTAAATATATAAAAATTGTAATTATCAACATATCTATCAGTAAAATTTTCGTAATCATTATTCAGTTTCCTTCAAGTTAGAGTAGTAGTTTTTCGTGTCCCTCTCCAAGGACGTGCGCGTTATGACGCTGCCTCCACATAAAGCGTTCCATCCATAAAATAAAAAAAGTCAAAATTACTCTTTTTCGTAAATTTGACTTCTTTTTATGTACTTATTACAATTTCATAGCTGATACCGCTTGTTGAATTGTTACTATATTTTCCAGTTCATATTATCATTTTTAATTTTGAAAGTTTGTCAAAGCGTGTAGTGCTGAAAAGCTTTTTCTTTTCCTTCCTATCATATTCAGCGAAGCATAATTGGTGCATCTCAATTGTTTGCACCCTTTATAACGGTTCTAAATTGAAAAAGCGGTGGAAATCTGTTGATTTCCACCGCTTCTGGAGCTACTGGCCGGACTTGAACCGGCGACCTGCTGATTACGAATCAGCTGCTCTACCGACTGAGCCACAGTAGCAAGCTTTATTACTGGGATATTATACCCGCAAATTCCCAGATTGTCAACTGTTTTTTCCCAGAACTGGTCTGAAAAGCATGGATGGGAAAACATTCCCTAAAATAGCCGCGCCAACTTCAAACTGGCGCGGCTCATTTTTAAAACAGACTGACCTGACTGGTATCCGGCAGATCACCGAAAGCGCCGGCTGCCTTCAAGTTTTCAATGTGGGTTTTAGAAACTTTAGGGCAGGCTGCGGAGAATTCTTCAATGGAGATAAATTCCTTACCTTTTCTGCCGTCCATAATATCCCACGCCGCCGTTTCCCCAAGCCCTGTCACCGCTACAAAAGGCGGCAAAAGCTTCCCATCTTCAATCTGGAACTTCGTTGCATGAGAGCGGTAAAGACTCATAGGCGCGAAGGAAAAGCCCCGCAGATAAAATTCATAGCAGACCTCCAGGGTCGTCAAAAGATCCTCGTCCTTATCCGTAGCGTCCTCATTGCTGTCAATGGCTGTAATGTGTGCTTTGACCTGCTCGATGCCGTTGGTCATCATAGCGGCGTCAAAGCCGCCTTTCTGGCTGCGCCGGTAAAAATAAGCCGCGTAAAATGCCAGCGGCTCATGCACCTTAAACCAGGCGATTCGGAAGGCCATCATAACGTAGGCCACCGCGTGAGCCTTTGGGAACAGATACTTGATTTTTTTGCAGGAACCAATGTACCAGTCCGGAACCCCCGCCGCAATCATTTCCGCCTCCGCGCCGTCTGGCAGTCCCCTTCCCTTTCGCACTGCCTCCATGATTTTAAAGGAACGCTTTTCCGGCATTCCGCATTTGATAAGATATAGCATAATATCGTCGCGGCAGCCGATGGCCTGATCGACGGTGGCGGTTTTGGAGGTGATGAGGTCTTTTGCGTTGCCCAGCCATACGTCCGTACCATGGGAAAAACCGGATAGGCGCAATAAAGTATCGAATCTGGTGGGCTGGGTGTCCATCAGCATTCCCCGCGTGAAGCGGGTATTAAACTCTGGAATCGCCACCGCGCCGGTGGGGCCTAAAATCTGGTCGTTTTCATAGCCCAGAACCTTGGAGGAAGTGAAAATGGACATGGTATCCTTATCGTCCAAGGGGATTTTTTTCGCGTCAATCCCCGTCATATCCTCCATCATGCGGATCATGGTGGGATCGTCGTGCCCCAGCATATCCAGCTTTAAAAGGTTTTCTTCCATGGAGTGATATTCAAAATGGGTGGTAATGGTATCCGCCGAAGGGTCGTCCGCCGGATGCTGTACCGGGCAAAAATCCCAGATTTCATTTTCCTGGGGGATGACCACCAGTCCACCGGGATGCTGGCCGGTGGTTCGCCGCACGCCAACGCACCCAGCCGACAGGCGGTTTTCCTCCGCTTTGGACACGGTTCTGTTCCGCTCTGCAAGGTATTTTTTTACATAGCCGAAAGCGGTTTTTTCCGCCACGGTGCCGATGGTACCCGCACGGAACACATGAGATTTTCCGAACATTTCCACACAGTAGGCATGGGCTTTCGCCTGATACTCGCCGGAAAAGTTCAAGTCAATATCCGGTACCTTGTCGCCGCCGAAGCCCAGGAAGGTTTCAAAAGGAATGTTGAACCCATCCTTTTCAAAGGCCGCGCCGCACTTGGGGCAAGCCGCGTCCGGCAAATCCGCGCCGCAGCCAAAGCCGTCTGGCACGTCAAAGGTGGTGAACTTACACGCCGGATTCGGGCAGCGATAGTGCGGCGGGAAAGAGTTAACCTCCGTAATGCCGGACATGTACGCCACAATGGAGGAACCCACGGAACCACGAGAACCAACCAGATAGCCGTGCTCCAGAGAATTTTGCACCAGCTTCTGAGCGGACATATAAATCACGTCATAGTGGCAGCTAATAATGTCGTTCAGTTCCGTCTCCACACGTTTTGTAATCAGTTCCGGTGGATTTTCCCCATACAGCCGGTGCAGCTTGCCGTAGACCAGGGATTTTAAATCCTCCACAGAATTTTCAATGGACGGGGCGAACAGATTGTGGGGGACAGGCCGCAGATTTTCGCACATATTGGCAATGAGATTGGTGTTTGTCACCACCACCTCATAAGCCTTTTCCTCGCCCAGATAGGAAAACTCTCTGAGCATTTCATCCGTGGTACGGAAGTACAAAGGATTGGGTCGATCGCAGTCCTCAAAGCCCTTGGTCGCCAGGAGAATATGCCGGTAAATTTCATCTTCCGGGTTTAAAAAATGCACATCGCCGGTGGCCACAACTGGCTTGCCCAGAGTTTCGCCCAAACGCACGATGGTGCGATTGAAATTGCGCAGTTCTTCCTCTGTTTCCGCCATGCCCTTTGCCAGCATAAAGCGGTTGTTATCCAAAGGCTGAATTTCCAGAAAATCGTAGAAAGACGCAATGCGCTTTAGTTCGTCCTCGCTTTTGTTCGCCAGAATCGCCTGAAACAATTCGCCGGCTTCACAGGCGGAACCGATAATCAGACCTTCCCGCCATTGCAAAAGCTCGGACTTGGGAATCCGCGGCACGCGCTTAAAATAGTTCAGATTGCTATAAGAAATCAGCCGATAAAGATTGCGCAGACCAGTCTGGTTCTTGGCGAAGATAATAATATGCCGCGCATGACGGTCGCTGATTTTCCCCTTGGCTCGAAGCTCCGGCATAATGGGGTTGATTTCCTGAAGCCTGGTCAGCCCCCGTTCTTTCAGCATGTCGAAAAACCGCGCCATAATCAATCCGCAGGTCATGGCGTCGTCCGCCGCCCGGTGATGATTAAAATCTGGCAGACTCAAGGCGTTAGACACAATGTCCAGCTTGAATTTTGTGAGCTGAGGCATTAAATTCTGCGCCAGAATCAAGGTATCGGCATAGGTTGGCTTATAGTCAATTTTCTGTTTGCGGCAAGCGGCGGCAATGAAGCCCACGTCAAAATCTACGTTGTGGGCGACCAGGGTTCGCTTCCCGCAAAATTTCAGAAACTTCGGCAAGACCTCCTGCATGCTGGGCGCGCCTGCCAGCATTGCGTCGGTAATGCCCGTTAAATCGATGATTTTCGGCGTCAGCGCCCGGCCGGGGTCAACGAAACTCTGGAAGCGGTCAATTTCCTCGCCGTTTTTCAAAATCACCGCGCCGATTTCAATGATTTCGTCATGCTGGGCAGACAGGCCGGTGGTTTCCAAATCGAACGCCACAAATTCATCGGCAAAATCCATATCGCCGCTTCCGTGTACCACAATCCGGTCGTCCACGTCGTTGACGTAGTACCCTTCCACGCCGTAGAGAATTTTTATATTTTTGTCCGTTCCCGCGACTTTGGCTTTTGAGGCCGCTTTCATGGCGTCCGGGAAGGATTGGGCAACGCCATGGTCGGTAATGGCAATGGCCTGATGTCCCCAGGCCGCCGCCTGCTTCACCGCCGCGCCGGTATCTGTCAGCGCGTCCATGTTGCTCATGGTGGTATGCAAGTGCAGCTCCACCCGCTTTTGCGGCGCGGCGTCCTTCCGCTTGGGCGCGTCGCCTGCCATAATCGCAATCGGCTCCAGCACCATTTCGTTGTCAAAGCGGTTCATATTGGGTCTGCCCAGCACCCGCACCCACGCCCCCGGTTTCGGGATCGCGGTCATAATCGCCTTGGCCTTCTCCGTGTCCCGCTCGGCAAAAAAGCGATTGACACGTAGAGAGCTGGTATTGTCTGTCATATCAAAATTGATGACCCAGGCATTCCGCTTTTTGAGTTCCTTATAGTCCAGCGAAAAAACCTTGCCTTGCACGCAAATAACGCCCATATCCAGCGTAACCTGCTGCAAAGGAACCGGCGCGTCTTTAAACGGCTTTCCGTAAATCACGTCGGAAGGCTGCTCTGGCGCGGAAGGCTTATCCTTTTTGACTGGCGCGGCAACCACTTCCTTGGGAAGCTGCTGGATGAGGCTCTCTTTGTGCTTTTCCATCTGGTCAAAGAGCGCCTGCCCTTCCAGATTGACGCCCGCTTCAATGACAATGGATACATCCCTGTTAAAATGTGCCTTGATATAATTGCGCACCATGGGAACGCAAGCTTCCAGCTCAGCTTTCCCGTTTGCTTTCAGGCCAATGGTAAGCTGGTCTTTTTCCCACCGCCAGCTTGCCCCAGCCAGAGACGCAATCGCCGGAGAATGCTGCGCCACAAAAAGCCATGCCAGTTCCTCCGGTTCAATTTGCTCCAACGTATCTGAAGGAAAGGAAGCGTCCAGCAAAACCTGCCGCACGCCGTAAAGCTGCTGGAGTTGCCCTTCCGCTTCCTCCAGAATCCGCCGGGGCACATAGCGCTCCCCTTTCAGGAAAACGGAAATCCGCCGCTCCATAGGAACAATTTCCGCGTCTACAACACGCAAATCCGCCAGAAGCGCCTGCAAAGACGCTTCTGGCTGATAACAATGAAACATATCCAGAAAATGGATGTTCTCTTTCATGGTTCTCCTTTGTGTTACAACTGATCGATATATGCAAACAGAGCAGGCAGCAACTGGTCATAGGGGAGCTTTTCCTTCAGTTCGCCCTTGACAAACAGTGCCCCGCAGCCATCGCCGCCGGCAATGCCCACGTCCGCTTCTCTGGCCTCTCCCGGCCCGTTGACCACGCAGCCCATCACGGCTACGGTAATATCCTTCTCACAGTTTTGCAGCGCCTCGTCCACCTGATTGACAAGACCAATGAGGTCAATGTTGGTTCGGCCGCAAGTGGGGCAGGAAATGATGTTCACGCCCCCAGGCCGCAAGCCGGCGGCTTTTAAAATCTGCTTCGCCGCAATCACCTCATGAACAGGGTCGGCAGTGAGGCTAACCCGAAGAGTATCGCCAATACCGCCAAGGAGCAGCGCGCCGATACCTACGGCGGATTTTATCATACCCATTTGCTCCGGCCCGGTTTCCGTCACGCCAATGTGCAGCGGATAGTCGCACTGGGCGCGAAATAGCCGGCATGCTTCCACCATGGTGGGCACCGTGGAGGATTTCATAGAAACACAGGTATCGTAAAACCCATACTTTTCCAGCAGCGCCAAATGAGAAAACGCGCTTTCCACCAGGGCTTTTGCCGTAGGGTGGCCGTATTTTTCCAGCAGCTTTTTATCCAGACTGCCGCCGTTTACCCCAATGCGAATGGGAATATGCTTTTCCTTGCATACCTCCACCACAGCCTGTACCCGATCCTCCCCGCCAATGTTGCCGGGGTTGATGCGGATTTTCGCCGCGCCGCCCTCCACTGCTAAAATCGCCAGCTTATAGTCGAAATGGATATCCGCAACCAAGGGCAGGGGCGACTGCGCCGCAATTTCTTTGAAGCCTTTTGCCGCCTCCTGGTTGGGAACGGCAAGCCTTGCTATTTGGCAACCAGCGGCTTTTAGCTGCTCCAACTGATGCAGACTGCCGGCAACATCCGTGGTTTTGGTGTTCAGCATGGACTGAATCGACACCGGCGCGCCGCCGCCAATGGGGACGTTCCCCACAAGAATTTGTCTAGTCATACGCAAGCTCCTATTTAAACAGAGTAAACACGTCTTTGAAGGCCACCAGCGCCATAAACGCAAGAAGGATCACCATGCCAACAGCATGAACGTAGCCTTCAATTTTGGGATTTACTTTTTTCTTTGAGATTTTTTCAATGGCCGCGACAATAACCAAACCAAACAGCCGGCCGCCGTCCAGAGCGGGAATGGGCAGCAAATTCATCACTGCCAGATTGATTGCAATAAACGCGCCGAAATAAGAAACGTTTATCATTCCGGCTTCCAAGCTGCCCGATTGCGTTCCCACATCGGCAATCGTTTTTACAATCCCCACGGGACCAGACAAGTCCTGCACGCCTGCGCGCCCGGTAAAGAGCAGTCTAAAACTCAGCCAGACCATGCGGACAAAATCCTTTGCGCTGTTCCAGCTATAAGACAGTGTATTTCCCAAGGTTCTTGGCGCGGATCCCATGGTCATGCCGTACATTAAGACCTGTTCGCCTTCCACCTCAAATTCCCGCTTTTCCATGTGGAAATTAGGAAGCGCAACCTTTTTCCCATTTCGAATCACAATCAAATCGTGTACATCCGGGCCATCGGATAGGCCCAAGTTTAAAAGCATACTGACGTTGGAGGCGGTATAGACCTTTTCGCCGTCGATTTCATAGAAACGGTCGCCTACTTGCAATCCGCTTTCGCCTTCAATCACATTACCAGCATAAAAACTCTCAATGACAGGTTGAGAAATATTCTCATACCCGCGGGCAAATCCAAAAATACAGACCAAAATCAACAGCCCAGACAGGAAATTCATAGCCGCGCCTGTAACCAAAATAATCGCCCGCTTCCACCATGCGGCGGCGGTAAAGGCTCTGGGGTCGCCCGTATCCTCATCCTCGCCTTCCATGGCGCAAAAGCCGCCGATGGGAAAGCAGCGTAATGAATAGGTAGTCTCGCCAACTTCCTTCTGAAAAAAAGCGGGGCCCATACCAATAGCAAATTCATTTACCCGCACGCCGAAAAGCTTTGCGGCAATAAAATGCCCCAGCTCATGAATGGCAATTAAAAAACTAAAAACGAAAATTGCAAAAATCACATAAAATACGGTCAAGTTAAATCGCCTCTCCTATAGTCGGCTACAACCGCCCTTGCAAGTCGGTCCGCTTCCAAAATTTCTTCCAAAGTTGGCTTTTCTACATAGGGAACTTGCTCCATCGCCAGCCTTACCAACTCATAAATGTCATAAAATCCAATTATATTCTGCAAATAGAAAGAAACCGCCGCTTCGTTTGCACCAGAAAGCACCGCCCCGGCAGTTCCGCCCAGCCTTGCCGCGTCACGAGCCAGCTTCAGGCAGGGGAAGGTTTCTTCATCCGGCTGCTGGAAGGTCAGCGCCCCGCAGCCTAAAAGATCCAGCGCCTCCACAGGGCTTTCCAGCCGGTTGGGATAGGTCAGGGCGAGCTGAATAGGAAGCCGCATATCCGGCGTTCCGAGCTGTGCCATCACCGCCCCGTCCACAAACTCCACCAGAGAATGCACCACGCTTTGCCGGTGAATGACAATCTGGATTTTCTCCGGCGGCAGGCGGTATAGCCGCATGGCCTCGATAAACTCCAGCCCTTTGTTCATCAGCGTCGCGCAGTCAATGGTAATTTTTGCGCCCATTTTCCAGTTGGGATGCTTCAAGGCGTCGTCTTTGGTAACATTTCGCAGTTCTTCCCTGCTCTTTCCAAAAAAGGGGCCGCCGGAACAGGTTAAAATCAGCTTTTTGACCTCCGACCGGCTTTGGCATCCCATCAGGCATTGGAAAATTGCGGAATGCTCCGAGTCCACCGGGATAATTTCCGCTCCATAGCGGTCGGCTTCCTCCATGACAAGCTGCCCGGCGCATACCAGCGTCTCCTTGTTGGCAAGACCGATGCGTTTTCCGGCGCGAATGGCCGCAAGGGTCGGCTCCAGACCAACCATGCCCACAACGGCGGTTATGACAGTCGCCGCTTCCTCTATGGAGGCAGCAGCCAAAAGTCCATCCTTCCCAGACATAATTTGAATTTTCTGATTCGGCAATACAAGGCGAAGCGCTTTCGCCGCTTCTTCTGTGCCCATAACAGCCAGCAGCGGCTGGAACTCACGACATTGCTGCGCCATGCGCTCCACATTGCTCCCAGCGGTTAAGGCAACCACCGGAATAGACAAATGCTTTGCAACATCCAAGGTTTGCCTGCCAATGGAACCGGTAGAACCTAAAACTGAAATTGCGTTTTTCATAGAAAACCTCTCACCCCATGCCTACTACCGGCACTGCAAATGTCAGTGTTCGAAGAAGAATTTCCACCACAGGCGCAACCAGCAGCATACTGTCAAACCGATCCAAAATGCCGCCGTGACCGGGAATCAGATTGCTGTAATCCTTAATGCCCACCTGCCGCTTCACAACAGAGAAGGTCAAATCGCCCAGAATGGAAATTGCCGCGCCAAGCAAACCATAAAGAATGCCGTACCACCAAACAACGTCAAAAGAAAATGTGAAATGCAACAAGGCGCCATATAATTCCACCAGAAGGATGCTGGAAAGCACGCCGCCAACAGCTCCTTCTATGGTTTTTTTCGGACTGACCACAGGGGCAAGCTTGTGCTTTCCGAAGGCTCTGCCTGCAAAATACGCCCCGGTATCCGCCGAAAAAGCAACAATAAAGGCAATCAAAACGTAGTATTTACCCAGCTCTGTATCGCTGGGATCCGGACCTGCGTACATGGCGCGGATGCGAACCAAAGAAGTCAGCAAATACGGCACCAGCAGCCCCCCTGCAAAAGCCACGCAGACTTTTTCGATGCTTACTTTCCTGTGACTGAATAGCAATTCGCTGAATAGCGCTACGCAGTAAAGCAAAATACCAATTCTGGCAAGGTTCGCATCCTGCTTCAAGCTCCATAGGGACGTCAGAAACGCCATCACCATGGCGTAAACCACAAGCCTTGGCGAAGTAACCAGCCGGGTCTGAAACAGCAGCTCATAGGCAGCCAATGCTCCCGCCAGACCAAACAGCACAGCCGTCCCCCATGCGGGCAGCACCAGCACGACAACCAGCAGCACCGGCAGCAATACCGCTGCGGAAATTACGCGGGTTTTCATTGATCATCTACCTCCAAACCGACGATTGCGCCGGTGAAACTGGGCGATGGCCTCGTCCAGATCCTTTGTTTTAAAATCCGGCCAGAGAACATCCATAAATACATATTCTGAATAGGCGCTTTGCCAAGGCAGAAAATTGCTGGTACGCAATTCCCCGGAAGGACGGATAACCAGCTCTGGGTCTGGAACGCCTGCGGAATACAGATAATCAGAAAACAATGCTTCTGTTAATTCCTCCGGCTTTCGCTTTCCCGCCGCCACTTCCGACGCAAACCGCTGGGCGCCCTGCACAATTTCGTCCCTGCCGCCATAATTCAGGCAGAAATTCACCTGCACACCCTGATAGACCTTGGAGCGCTCCGCCGCATCCCGCGCAAGGGTTTGCAGCTCCGGGCTGAGGCGGCTGAGATCTCCAAAAAAGACAAAACGCACATGGTTTTTCTCCATATCCGCAATGGCTTCTTTGAGATACCGCTTCAGAAGTTCCATAATGCCTGAAATTTCCTCCTGAGAACGTTTCCAATTCTCTGTAGAAAAGGCGTAAACCGTCAGGTACTCTACCCCAATGGAACGACAGTAGTTTGCGATGGTGCGAAAAGTCTCCGCACCGGCGGCGTGACCGGCTCTGCGAGGCAGTCCCCTTTTTTTTGCCCAGCGACCGTTGCCGTCCATAATAATTGCAATGTGCCGGGGCGGAGGCAGCGCCTCGCTCTTTTTCTTTTTTTGAAACAGCGCCATATTGATCTTCCTTTTCATGCCTAAGTCAAGTCGTGAATTTCATATGCAGCGCAATGAAATTCACGACTTTTTTAGATGCGTCAGATCGCCATCAGTTCCTTTTCCTTGGCTGCGCAAGCAGTATCGACCTTCTTGATGTACTTATCAGTCAGATCCTGCAAATCCTTTTCAGCCTTCTTCTGATCGTCTTCCGTGATCTCGCTTTTCTTTTTCAGCGCCTTGATAAAATCCATTGCGTCACGACGCACGTTACGCAGGGCGACCTTCGCGTCCTCGGCGTACTTCTTCACCTGCTTGGTGAGTTCGCGGCGGCGCTCCTCGGTAAGCTGAGGAAATACCAGACGAACCACACGGCCGTCGTTCTGAGGATTGATGCCCAGATCGGAGGTCTGAATCGCCTTTTGAATATCTTTCAGCAGCTTGGTATCCCAAGGCTGAATCACCAGGGTTCTCGCGTCGGGAGAAGAAATGGTCGCCACACCAGCAAGCTGTGTCTCTGATCCATAGTATTCTACCGTGATGCGATCCAGAACCCGCGCATTGGCTCTGCCCGCCCGGACAGCGCCGAAGTTTTCCTCCAAAACGTCCATGGTTTTGTCCATTTTCTTGGTATAATCCTTAAAATCTACGCTCATTTTTTAATTCCTCCTCAAATTATTTTACCAGTGTACCAATTTTTTCGCCGGAAATCACCCGAAGAATATTTTCCGGGTCTTTCAGCGCAAACACCACAAGGGGCATTTGATTGTCCATAGCCAAGGTCATCGCCGTGGAGTCCGTGGCCTGCAAATGCCTTGCCAAAACCTCGTCGTAGGTGAGAAAATCGTACTTCACCGCGCTGGGATCCTTAGCGGGATCGGCGGAGTACACGCCGTCCACATTTTTGGCAAGCAGAATCGCGTCCGCTTCAATTTCCACGCCCCGGAGCACTGCGCCCGTATCCGTGGAGAAATAGGGATTGCCGGTGCCGCAGGCAAAAAGCACCACTTTCCCCTGCTGCAAATACCGCTCGGCGGCGTCTCTGGTGAAGTACTCGGCAAACTTGTTCATTTCCACAGCGGTAAGCACCCGCGCGTCCACGCCCATATGCTCCAGCACATCGGCTACCGCAATGCAGTTCATCACCGTGCCCAGCATTCCCATGTGGTCTGCATGGCTTCTTTGCATTTTATCCGCGCCGTCTTTCACGCCCCGCCAGAAATTGCCTGCGCCAATTACAACGCCTACCTGCACGCCCATCTGGGTGCATCGGGCAATCACCTGACAGACCTCACGCAGAATGTCAAAATCCAGACCACGGCGCTTTTCTCCCGCCAGCGCCTCGCCGCTGATTTTCAGCAGCACTCTTTTATATTGTATTGGGGACATCGGAACCCTCTCCTTTATATCTATGTATCTTCCCCTATTTTATAATAAAGCAGACAGAAAGACAACCATAATTTTACGCTTTCGGAAAAAGTTTTCGCTTTTTTCACATTTTCTCAAATATGTCTCCATGACACTTCGTCAAAAAACACACAAATTCCTTTAGAATTTCTTGAATTTCCGGTGGCATGATAGTTGAAAAACTGGCAAAAATGTATTATAATGCTACTATTATTTTGAGGCTTTCCGAGAGAGGATGTTTATGTATGGCTGAAGTCACGGAAAACAAGAATTTTATCCACGCTTTTATTGACGAGGACATTGCCGAAGGCGGTCAGTTCGCCGGTATGACGGTGCACACCCGTTTCCCGCCGGAACCCAACGGCTATTTGCACATCGGGCACTGCAAAGCCCTCATCATTGATTTTGGCACAGCGGAAAAGTATGGCGGCATGTGCAATCTGCGCATGGACGATACCAATCCCGCGAAGGAAGACACAGAATATGTGGAGGCCATTCAGGAAGATATTCACTGGCTGGGCTTCGACTGGGCCGACCGTTTCTTTTATGGCTCCGACTACTTTGAAAAAACCTATGCCTTTGCGGAAGAACTCATTCAAAAAGGACTGGCTTATGTCTGTGAATTAACGCCTGAGCAGTTTAAAGAATACCGGGGCGACCTCACCCACCCCGCCGTTTCTCCCTACCGGGATCGCCCGGTGGAAGAAAGCCTGGCGCTGTTTCGCAGAATGCGCGCCGGAGAATTTGAGGATAATCGCTATACCCTTCGGGCAAAAATCGATTTGGCTTCCGGCAACTTTAATATGCGCGATCCTGTGATTTACCGCATTCGCCATGTGGGGCACCACCGGCAGGGCGATAAATGGTGCATTTATCCCATGTACGATTTTGCCCACCCCATTCAAGACGCCCTGGAAGGGATTACCCACAGTCTTTGCTCATTGGAATTTGAGAACCATCGTCCCTTGTATAACTGGGTGGTGGAGCACGTCTCCGTTCCCCACCACCCTCGCCAGATTGAGTTTGCCCGGCTGGGCATCGACCACACGGTACTTTCCAAGCGGAAGCTGCGCCAGCTTGTGGAAGAAGGCCGGGTTTCCGGCTGGGACGATCCCAGAATGCCCACCCTTTGCGGCTTGCGCCGCCGGGGCTATACCCCAAAGTCTATCCGTAATTTCTGCGAGCGCATCGGCGTTGCCAAGTCTCCCAATGTAGTGGAGTTTGATTTTTTGGAGCACTGTCTCCGAGAAGATTTAAACGAGACCGCTACCCGCGTCATGGCGGTGCAGCAACCTGTAAGGCTGACTGTTACCAACTACCCGGAAGGACAGACTGAAACCTTTGTGGTGGAAAACAATCCCATGGACGAAACCGCCGGCATGAGAACCATCACCTTTTCTAAAAATCTCTGGATTGAGTCGGATGATTTTATGGAAGAAAAGGTTGGTAAATTCTTCCGTCTGTTCCCCGGCAACGAGGTGCGGCTCAAGGGCGCTTATGTGGTTAAATGCACCGGCTGCGTGAAAGACGCAGTGGGCAACGTTACAGAGGTGCTCTGCGAATACGACCCTGAATCCAAAGGCGGCAATCCCGCCGACGGCCGCAAGGTCAAGAGCACCATTCACTGGGTAAACGCCGATGATTGCGCAGACGCGGAAATTCGCCTGTACAGCAACCTCTTTGACGATCCTGATCCCGACGCCTCCGGCAAGGACTTTATCGCCTGCCTGAATCCCAATTCTTTGGAAATTCTCACCGGCTGCAAGGTGGAAGCCGCTTTGAAAAATGCGGCGGCGCCCGCTTCGTTCCAGTTCATGCGTCTGGGCTATTTCTGCGTAGACAGCAAGGATTCCTCCCCGGAGCATCTTGTCTTTAACCGGTCTGTCAGCCTGAAAGACAGCTTCAAGCCCAAGAAATAAAAGTTGCAGCGTAGTTGATTTTTCAACTACGCTGCTTTTTATGAATTTACTTTTGATTCACTTGACTGTCCCTGCAATTATTCCTCTATGGTTTGTGTTTGGTTCGATATCGCCGGTTGATTGTCCTGCGTATTTTCATTGAGGCCTGGAACATTTAGAACGCTGAAAAAACGGCAATTAAAATATTCATAAAAACGATAATTACCATTCGCTAACAGATTCCTCCAGTATTTCAGCCAGCGGATTAAAACATCAGCATTGGGAACAGACAAATTCTTTTCCAATTTAGATATCGTTTGCCGAACCATATGAAGTCTTGCCGCCAATTCTTCTTGTGAAAGCCCTCTTTGTTTTCTAAGAACATTTATGCGCTACACTCCTTTGCTTTGATGCCTCCAATGTAACACATTTTTCCCCATTCAGCAAGCAATACAAATTAACCATATTGCAACTGCCGCCCAAACATGGTTTTCTTATGCACACCTGCTTAAAGCATGGATACAATTTTTGAAATACATTGATGAGACAACAAAGAGGTAGAAAAAAGCAAGGCAAACCATGGTGGTCTGCCTTGTCCTTAGCTTCTTTACGGAGTATGTTCCTTGACAATCACGCTTTGTTCTTGCAAAGGCTCTTATGCCTGATAACCAACCAGTTCCGCCAATTCCTTGTCAATGATAACGACGCAGTCCTTATGCATCTTAATCATGGTGGAAGGATTGTTGACGAAAATCTCATCGTTCATAATTAACTCGCGGATCGCGTCTGCCTTTGGCGCGCCGGTAGCGACCAAAATCAGCTTATTCGCCCGCATAATATCGCCCATGCCCATGGTAATTGCCTTCTTGGGCACTTCGTCTTCATTGGCAAAGAAACGGGCATTTGCCTTGATGGTGCTGGGATCCAGAACCTCGATATGCGCCTCGCTGTGAAGCTTCTTGCCCGGCTCGTTGAAACCTACGTGGCCGTCTACGCCAATACCCAAAAGCTGCACGGCAACATTGGAATTTGCCAAAACGCTGCGGAATTCTTTTACGATTTCCTCTTCGCTGCCAATGCCGGAAGCGACAAAGGTATTTTCCTTCTTGATATTCACATGGTCAAAGAAATTGGTGTTCATGAAATAGCGGTAGCTCTGGTCATGCTCTGGGGTCAAGCCAATGTATTCGTCCAGATTAACAGAGTGTGCCTGAGAAAAATCTACCTCACCCTTTTCATAAGCGCGGATGATGTAAGGATAGACCGCCTGTGCGCTGCTGCCTGTGGCCAAGCCCAAAGTCGCCTTGGGATCGTCCTGCACAACTTTTGTAATCATGCCGCCGGCAATTTCGCAGGCTTCGGCGTAGGTATTGGTGACAATTACACGCATTTTCAAAACCTCCTGTATTTATAAAAGCTCAAAATTGCACAGTTATGCTGTTTTTATTGTAGCAGAATACGCAATATGGTGCAAGAATCAGAAGAATGTTTTATAGTTTTTCGTACAAGTATAGTCGAAAATGGTAAATTTAGTAGCTGTCGCAACATTTCCTAAAACTGCTTTTCTGCGGCAAGAACGCGGCAGTTGCATAATTCTCTATCATGTGGTATAATTTCTATGAATATATTCTAAACCGAAAGGGAGAATCTTTATGCTGACAAATGAATATCTCCAGCGCGTCTATGCCCAGTGTGAAAAACGCAATGGCGGCGAAAGTGAATTTTTGCAGGCTGTTCGGGAGGTTCTGGAAAGCCTGGAGCCGCTGATGGAAAAGCACCCGGAGTATGAATCCGCCGGTCTTTTGGAACGCCTGGTGGAGCCGGAACGTTTTGTGCAGTTTCGCGTACCTTGGGTAGACGATAGCGGTAAGATACAGGTAAACAGAGGCTACCGCGTGCAGTTTAACAGCGCCATCGGTCCCTATAAGGGCGGACTGCGGCTGCATCCTTCTGTCAACGCCAGTGTCATTAAGTTTTTGGGCTTTGAACAGACCTTTAAAAACAGCCTCACAGGGCTTCCCATGGGCGGCGGCAAAGGCGGCAGCGATTTTGACCCCAAGGGGAAATCCGATATGGAGATCATGCGTTTTTGTCAGAGTTTTATGACGGAGCTGTACCGGCATATCGGACAGTTTACCGACGTGCCCGCCGGGGATATCGGCGTGGGCGCAAGAGAGGTTGGCTATTTGTTCGGGCAGTACAAGCGGCTGCGCAACGAGTATTCCGGCGTGCTCACCGGCAAAGGGCTGAGCTACGGCGGCTCTCTGGCAAGAACAGAGGCAACCGGTTACGGTCTTTGCTATTTTACCCAGGAAGCCCTGCGTTGTATGCGTGACGACAGCTTTGAGGGCAAAACAGTCGTGATTTCCGGCAGCGGCAACGTGGCGCAGTTTGCCTGCCAAAAAGCGCAGCAGCTTGGCGGTAAGGTTGTCGCTATGAGCGATTCTTCCGGCTATGTATACGATCCCGCCGGGATTGACCTGGAGCTGATGCTGGACGTGAAAGGCGCGCGCAGAGCGCGCATCAGCGTTTACGCTGAGGAACGCCCCGGCGCGGTTTATACCCCCGGCTGCTCCGGTATCTGGAGCATTCCCTGCGACATTGCCCTCCCCTGCGCGACCCAGAACGAAATCAATGAGGAGAGCGCGAAATTGCTGGTGAAAAACGGCTGCACCGTTGTCTGCGAAGGCGCAAACATGCCAAGCACCCCGGAGGCCATTGAAGTATATCTGGCGAACAACGTGCTATACGGTCCCGCCAAGGCGGCCAACGCCGGCGGCGTCGCTACCAGCGGCCTGGAAATGAGTCAGAACAGTCTGCGGCTTTCCTGGACGTTTGAAGAAGTGGACGCGCGTTTGCAGGAAATTATGAAAAACATCTTCCACAACGCGGAAAACGCCGCTAAGGAATGCGGTAAGCCCGGCAATCTGATGGTCGGCGCAAATGTTGCCGGTTTCCTGAAGGTGGCGGATGCTATGCTGTCGCAGGGTGTTGTGTAATTTTGGAAAAGAAAGGCTGCGGCAAGTTGCCGCAGCCTTTACTCTATCGCTTTCTGATCAATTTTTCTATTTTTAAAATAGTACTCCTTATCCTGAGCGCCAATTTCCCGCAAAACGCTACAGGGATTTCCCACCGCTACTACGTTTGCAGGAATATTTTTTGTCACCACGCTGCCCGCGCCGATCACGGTGTTGTCTCCGATGGAAACGCCAGGAGGATCACTGCCCCCGCGCCAATCCAGCAGTTTTCGCCAATTTCCGCAAACATCTCCTGCAAAAGCCTTTGCCGCTCTTCCATCTCAGACGCCCCGTGGCATTATAATCGTAAAGCCTTTCCAGGCGCTGCATCTAATCTTCTAAAATCTCCCCGTCTCCCGGCAGATATAGTTCACCTGTATGCAATTTCTCTTTCATAGATCTCCTATTGCAGCATTTCCAAAAATTCCGCCTCGGTCAAAACAGGAATCCCCAGTTCATTGGCTTTTCGCAGCTTGGAGCCTGCGTTTTCTCCCGCAACCACATAGCTTGTCTTTTTGGAAACGGAGCCGGCGGCCTTGCCCCCCAGCAGTTCAATCTTTTCTGTGGCTTCCTCCCGGGTAAACAAAGACAAAGCGCCGGTCAGCACAAAAGTCTTGCCCGCAAAGCGATTGTCGGTCACTTCCCGCTGAGACTGGAAATTTACGCCAGCCTGCCGGAGCTTTTCCACCATATGCCGGGATTGGGTTGCGGCAAACCAATCGTGAATGTTCTGCGCTGTGATCTCCCCTACGTCCGGCACCCCGCTGAGTTCTTCTATGGAAGCTTCCATCAGGGCGTCCAGAGAGCCGAAAGCCGCCGCCAGGGTTTTTCCGGCTTTTGCGCCTACCTGCCGGATGCCAAGGGCATAAATCAGCCGGGAAAGATCCTGCTTTTTGCTATTTTCAATGGCGGAAATTAAATTCTGTGCTGCTTTTTCTCCGCTTTTCCATAGCCCTTTGATATCATCCAGCGTCAAGCTGTAGATATCCGCCGGGGTGTGGATCAATTCCTTTTCAATCAGCTTGTCTACGATGGCCGCGCCCAGTCCGTCAATATCCATAGCGTCTCTGGATACAAAATGAGCAATATTCCGAGAGAGCTGCGCGGGGCATTCTGCGCCAGTGCAGCGCAGAAAAGCGCCGTCTGTGTCCCGCGCCACAGTCGCGCCGCAAACAGGGCATACGCTGGGCAGAAAATACGGCACAGCGTCCGCCGGACGGCGGGACAAGTCAACCTCCAGAATTTCAGGGATGATTTCCCCCGCCTTGCGAATGGTAACAGTATCCCCAATGCGAATGTCCTTTTCAGAAATAAAATCCTGATTGTGCAGCGTGGCGCTGGTGACTTTCGTTCCAGCCAGACGCACCGCCCGAACCGTCGCCTTTGGGGTCAGCACCCCCGTACGACCCACTTGAATCACAATGTCTTCCACAACGGTGGATTTAATTTCCGGTGGGTATTTGTACGCCGCAGCCCAGCGGGGAAATTTTGCGGTGCTGCCCAAAATTTCCCGCTGCGCCAGATTGTTCAGTTTGATTACCGCGCCGTCAATATCAAAAGGATAGTCTCCCCGGTTTTCGTTAATGGACGCAACTGTTTGGATAATCGTTTCCACGTCGCTGCATTCTATATGGGGAATCACGTGAAAACGCTTTTCACGCAAATAATCCAGCGTTTCGGTATGGGTTTCAAAAGTGATGCCTTCCGCAAGCTGTAAATTGAAAACCTGAATGTCCAGCCGCCGTTTGGCCGCGATTTTGGGGTCAAGCTGCCGCAAAGAACCGGCGGCGGCGTTTCTGGGGTTGGCGAACAAAGGCTGCCCCTCCGCTTCCCGCTGAGCGTTCAGCGTTTCAAAAACGGACTTCGGCATATACACCTCGCCTCGAACAATGAGTCTTTCCGGCGCGTTCGCAATGGTCATGGGAATGGAGCGAATGGTTTTCAAATTTTCCGTTACGTCCTCCCCTACCAGCCCGTCGCCTCTGGTCGCGCCCCGGACAAACTTCCCGCCAACGTACTCCAACGCAACGGAAAGCCCATCCACCTTGGGTTCCACGCTGAATACGCCTTCCGGCGCAGCTTCTAATGTTTTGGTTAAAAAATCTTTCAGTTCCTCATGGGAAAATACGTCCTGCAAGCTTTCCAGGGGCACGGCATGGGTAACTTTTTCAAACTGGCTGGCCGCTTCGCCCCCTACCCGTTTGGTGGGAGAAAGGGGCGAAGCAAATTCCGGATGCGCCTTTTCCAGTTCCTCCAGCTCCCGCATAAGCTTGTCGTATTCAAAATCCGGCATGGTCGGCGCGTCTTGCACATAGTATTTGTAATTTGCCTCCTCCAGAATTTCCGTTAGCTGCTGCATTTGGCTTTGTACGTCCATAAAAGGTTCTCCTTTGGTCTCTAATTGATCGGCAATCCATTTAAATTGATGAAGGTTTCCGGCACAACGCCAACAATCACCGTCTCCGCTACCACCACCTGACTGGTTACGCTGAAAGACTGGGTTCTGCCTAACACCAGTACGGTTACATCAATTTTGACGTCCATAATAAGCTGATGCAGCGTTTGGTTGATGCCGGCCTCCGAAAATCGGCTGACAAACTGCGCGTCTGAATTGCTGATGTACATGACGCGCACTGGAATCTGCGCGCCTCTGCCGGATAGCAGCTCTGGAAAAATGATGCTGCCCAGAGGCACGCCAATGTCCTGGTTATCCAACGCTAAAATTTCATCGTTGATGATATTTAGAATATCCGTTTTTAGGCGGTTTACTTCGCTCATGTTGGTTTTCAGCGCAGTGATTTTTCCATTCAGATCCTTTTCAAAGTAAATGATCCGGTCATAATGAATATTTCCTCGCTCAATCTGCTTGGCAATTGCGTCGTTAATCAGGTCGGAGGACTTGTTTTTTACTTGCGTCTGGGCAAGATCCTGGGCGACCGGCCGATACCGCTGCAAAACGCTTAAATAAATACCGGTCAGAACTGCTGCAAGCAGGAGCGCCCACCCTAAAAAATGCCTTTTCCTTCGTCTATATCGCATCGCATTCCCTCCCGCAGAACCACCATGATACAGTGATTCCCTACAAGGCTATGCGACAAAGAAGGATTTTATAACCGCTTCATGTGGGCAGAAGCAGTCTTTGCCATAAGTTTTTTCGTACCAATTTCGTCAAAAGCAATTTCCAAAAGCGCGTCTCCGCCCATTTTCATCACAGAGATTACCATGCCCTTCCCAAATGCAGTGTGTCGCACCATATCCCCTTTCTGGAACTCCTCCATTGCCGCGCCGGCTCTGGCCGTCACAGCGGAATAGGCGGAACGTTTGTATTCCTCCTTGCGGCGCTCTGCCAGCACGTTGGTTCTGGCGCGGGTACTTTGCTCTGTCCGAGGCTGCTGGGTGCGGATGCCGCCCCGCTCGTTGACACATTCGGCAGGAATTTCTTTTAGGAACCGCGAGGGAATGCAGCCGCCGGTACGACCATACAAGGTGCGCTGCCGGGCGTGGGAAATGGTCAGGGTCTTTTTGGCTCTGGTAATCGCCACATAGCAAAGCCGCCGCTCCTCCTCCATTTCCTCCGGTTCACCGATGGCTCGGACGCCGGGAAACAGCCCGTCCTCCACGCCAACCAGAAACACATGGGGAAATTCCAGACCCTTGGCGCTGTGAATGGTCATCATCACTGCTGCGTCTGCTTCCGCGTCATACTGCTCGATATCTGTATATAGGGCGATTTCCTCCAGAAAGCCATTGAGAGAAGGGCTTTCTGTATTGCCAAGGTAAGACATGATACTGGATTTTAATTCGTGAACGTTTTCCAGTCTGGTTTTGTTTTCTTCCGTGGGCTTCATGGTCAGCATGTCGCTGTATCCGGTACGCAGAATCAGTTCATCATAAAAATCTGGCAGCGCCAGGGTTTCCAGAAGCTCCGCGCACCCCTCAATCAGCATCACAAAGGCCATCAGCTTATCCGCCGCGCGCTCTAAGGCGGGGTATGTATAGGGGTCTGAAATGATACTGTAAAGGCTTTTGCCCTCCGCCTGCGCCAGACGCTCCGCCATTTCCACGGTTTTCGCGCCAATGCCCCGAGGCGGATTGTTGATAATCCGCTTCAGCCGCAAATCGTCGTTACGATTGTTCAGCACCCACAAATAGGCCAGCATATCCTTGACTTCCGCCCGGTCAAAGAACCGGGTGCCGCCGATAATGCGGTAAGGAACGCCGTTGCGTTTGAAGGCGTATTCCAAAGCGTTGGACTGGGCGTTGGTGCGATACAAAATGGCGTAATCCTTAAAATTCTGCCCATGGGACAAGGCGATAATCTGCCCGGCGACAAAGTTTGCTTCTTCTCCTTCGTTGTAGGCTTCAAATACGGTAATGGGGTCGCCCTGCCCGTTAGCGGTCCATAGCTCCTTGCCTTTTCTGCCGGTGTTATGAGAAATCACGCCGTTGGCGGCGTTTAAAATGGACTGGGTAGAGCGGTAATTCTGCTCCAGACGAATGGAGCGGGCGCCTTTGTACTGCTTTTCAAAGCTTAAAATATTTTCAATGGTCGCGCCACGGAAACGGTAAATACTTTGATCGTCGTCGCCAACCACGCAGATATTCTCATGGCCCCCTGCCAGAAGCGACACCAGCAAATACTGCAAATGGCTGGTATCCTGGTATTCGTCCACCAGAACATAGCGGAACTTCTGTTGATAGAAGATGCGAACCTCCTCAAACTGCTGCAAGAGCCGCACTGTCAGGGAAATTATATCGTCAAAGTCCAAGGCGTTGTTGGCTTTCAGCCGTTTTTGGTACTCCGTATAGGCTTTTGAAATTTTCTCCAGGCGAAAATCTCCGTTGGACGCTGCAACAGCGGCGTATTTTTCCGGGGTAAGCTGGCGGTCTTTTGCCCGGCTGATTTTGGAAAGCACCATTTTCGCCGGGAAGGTCTTGTCATCCAAGCCCATTTCCTTGATGATTTCCTTCATGATTCGCTCAGAATCGGCGGTATCGTAAATGGTGAACCGACGGTCAAAGCCCAGCCGGTCGATATCCCGGCGCAAAATCCGGCAACAGGCGGAATGGAAAGTCATGGCCCAGACGTCTCTGGCCGCTTCCCCCATGGAAGCAGCCAGCCGCTCTTTTAATTCGTTGGCCGCTTTATTGGTAAAGGTAATGGCGATGACGTTCCAAGGCGCCGGAGGGTCTACCGCGCACAGTGCGTCCGCCCGTTCTTCCTTCCCATCAAGTCCTTCCAGGTAAGAAACGTCCTCCTCTGTAAGAAAGGCGGGGACTTCTTTGCAGTCGCTCCCACGACCATAGCGCAAAAGATTCTGAATACGGTTAATGAGCACTGTTGTTTTGCCGCTGCCCGCGCCCGCCAATAAAAGGAGCGGTCCTTCTGTTGTCAGCACCGCGCTTTTCTGCATTTCATTTAAATTGGAAAACTGCCGGGCAATATAATTACGTCTGGCCGTTAAAAATCTGGCTTCCATAGCTTCCGTCATAATTTCACCTTTTTCTCTTTCTTATATACCTGCTTATTTTAGCACAGATCCCTTCTAAAATCCACTGTCTTTCCAAAATAAATGCAGGCTGCGCTTTTGCGCAGCCTACACCGATTGTCAATTTACGCTTTCCAGACGGATTTCAAAATATTGCCTAATTTCGGCGTTGTGCCGTAAAGCAGTACGCCCACTCTGTAAATCTTGGCCGCAAGCACGCCAACCCCCAAAACTGAGCCAATGAGAATCGCCACGGAAATGATAATCTCATAGGCAGGAACAGTGCTCATAGCAATGCGGGTAAACATGGCCATGGGCGAAGTGAAGGGAACATAGGAACAAATGACCATCAAGGTATTGTCCACGTTTCCGCTGCTCATGGAGAACATAACAACCATAAAAGCAATCACAAAAAGCATGGTTATCGGCATAACAGAGGTGTTGATGTCCTCCAGCTTGGAAGCTGTGGAGCCAACCGCGCCGAACATAAACGCATAGATGAAAAAGCCCAGCACGAAAAACAGGAGCATATAAAGAAGCAGCTCCAAGGGCATATTGAAAATGGAATTGATAATCAGATTGCCGTCCCAATAAGATTTATTGAGATTGAAGCACAAGAACGCCGCGCCAAACACGCACACAAGCTGGATAAAGCCCGCGAGACAAGAGGCAATGACTTTGCCAAACATCATGGAGGTGGGCCTTGCGCTGGTAATCAGCACTTCCATGGCTCTGGAGCTTTTTTCTGTGGCGACATTGGTGGCTACCATCTGACCGTACAGCAAAATCACCATGTACAAAGCAAAAATCATAATATAGGTGTAGAAGAAGTTTTGCATTTGATCCTTGCCCAAGCTTTCCGTAACGCTATAAATCTCAGCGCTCAGAATTTCTCCCGCCTGCTGGGCGGGAATGCCGCTTTCCACCATGGCATGGACGCGATACATACTTTGCAGTGCAGCGTCAATTCGATTGGGAGTTTCATCATACATGGAAAGATTGTTTACATAGTAAGTATAAGAAGTTAGGCTGTCAAGGGCAACCGCGCATTCCGCCTCGCCGGAGGTAATTTGGGATTTCATAGCCTCCAGGCCGCCTTCTGCAATCTGCACATCATATTCTGGGAATGCGCTTGCAAAGACTTCTTGTACCATCGCCGCATTTTCCTCGTTATCCGCCGCAACCAGCATCACGCTGGTTTTTTCGCTCACAGGCGTTTCCACTTCGTCGCTTTGAAAGGAAGCGGAAAGCCGTGGGAAGAACATGACTACGGCAATTAACGCCACCAGGAAAATTGTCACGCCCACAAAAACTTTATTTTTAAAATAGTTTTTTAATTCAAAATTTAAAATTGTTCGAAACTGCTTCATTTTGCGCCTCCCGCTTCCTGATCACCTGCGTATTCCACAAAAATATCATTCAAGGACGGTTCAAAGACCCTGATCTCGTCAATGTTGTATTTTTGTGTCAGCATTTGCATCATATTCTGTTTCTCATCGGAAGAAGAAAGCTGAATGAGCAGCTCGTCCTGCCTAATCGACTTACACTGCGCCCCGAGCGCCGCGGCGATGCGTCCAGCTTGTTCGGAACGAACCACAAGCTTATCTCTTGTGTAGTTGCGCTTAATGTCGTGAAGGTCGCCGGAAAGAACCACCTTGCCCTGATTTAAAATCGCGATACTGTCGCAGAATTCTTCAATATAATTCATCTGGTGGCTGGAAAACAGCACGATTTTTCCTCTTGCGATTTCCTCTTTTACCACGTCCTTCAAGAGCATGGCGTTCACAGGATCGAGACCAGAAAACGGTTCGTCCAGAATCACAATCTGGGGATTGTGGGCAAGGGCTGTAATGAGCTGAATTTTCTGCTGGTTGCCCTTGGACAAAGTATCCAGCCGTTTGTTGCGGTGCTCCATCATACCCAAACGCTTCAGCCAGTAATCTACCGCTTTTACCGCATCCGCCTGTTTCATACCTTTTAACTGGGCAAAGTAAACAAGCTGGTCGATGATTTTCTTCTTTGGGTACAGACCGCGTTCCTCCGGCAGATAGCCGATTCCCACCTTGCTATAATCAATGGGCTTGTCATCCATGAGCACTTCGCCGCTGTCAGCGGGAAATACATCCATCAAAATACGAATGCTGGTTGTCTTGCCGGCGCCGTTTCTTCCCAGTAGTCCGAAGGCTTTTCCGCCTTCGGCTAAAAAGGAAATGCCGGTAAGTACTTGTTTTTCTCCGAAGCTCTTGTGTATATGTTTGAGTTCCAGATTCATAAGCGTTACCTCCTGTAAAATAAAAAGTGCGCAGCCGAAGCTACGCACTAAAAACGCAGCCAGGCTCTGTTGCGACACAGTTCATTCCGAAGCAGGACATGACAGCCAAGCATACATTTTTAACAAAAGTATGCCTGCTTCTTCCCAATATTAAACTGTGTCGCATCTTCATTTTATCACAAAATTCTACGTATCGCAAGTAGGTTTCAAAAAAATTTGAGTCTGCCGCAAAGCGTAAGCTCGCGGCAGACTCATGTCAAATCAGTTCTCGCAGGTGGGACAGTGCCTTTTTTTCAATGCGAGACACCTGTACCTGTGAAACGCCCAGCACCTTAGATACACGATCCTGGGTCAATCCATGAAAGTAGCGCAGATTGATGACATTCGCTTCCCGCTCTGGCAAGCTCTCTATCGCCTGCCGCAGAGCGATGCGTTCCAAAAGCTGATCCTCCGTTTCAGAGTCCGTCAGCACGTCCTCCAGGGTGAAGCCGTCCTCTCCCGCTTCCCGCTGAATGGATTCCGTGCAGGCCGTAGCGGTTTCCGCCATGGCAATTTCTTCCGGGGTAAGTCCTGTTTCCTGGGACAGTTCGCTGATTGCCGGCTCTCTCCCCAGCGCCAGCGTCAGCTTGGAACGGGCATTTTTGATTGCCGCTGCCTGTTCCTTGAGTCCTCTGCTCACTTTAACCGCCCCATCATCCCGCAAGAAACGTCGAATCTCCCCTGCTATTTTCGGCACGGCATAGGTGGAAAACTGGGTGCCAAAGGCAGCATCGTAGCCCTCGACGGCTTTTAAAAAGCCTAGGCAGCCTAGCTGATACAGATCATCCGGGTCAACGCCCCGGCCAAAAAAACGACGGGCAATCGACCAGATCAGCCCGGAGTTTTCCACAATCAGCCGCTCGCCTGCATCCTTGTCTCCCTGCCGGCTTCGCAGAATCAACGCTTCTAAGGTTTCGCTCATTGGCCGCCTCTGCGCTGTAACCGTCTGCGCATATGTACAGTCGTTCCCTTTCCTGGTTCAGAACTGATCTCGACCGAAGTCATAAAGCTTTCCATAATGGTAAAGCCCATACCGGAACGGTCGGCGCCGCCTGTTGTGAACATGGGTCGTCTTGCCTGCTCCACATCAGGAATCCCCACGCCCTTATCCTTGATTACAATATCCAGCACATGGTCTTTTAAAATCCTTGCGCGAAGCAAAATTGTGCCAATGGTATCGGGATAAGCGTGAACGATGCAGTTTGTCACCGCCTCGGAAACAGCGGTACGAATATCTCCAAGCTCCTCCATGGTTGGATCAAGCTGGGCGGCAAAGCATGCCACAGCGGAGCGTGCAAATGCCTCATTGGTGGATTTGCTGGGAAATTCCAGAATCATGTAGTTTTCAAATTTCATTTGACGCCCTCCTCCATTTTGATGATCCTGTCAATGCCGGAAGCGGAAAACACCTTCATCGGCTGCGGTCCGATGTGCTCCAGCCGAAGCTGCCCTTCAATTTGCGCCATGCGGCGCTGGGCGTTGATGACAACGGCGATACCGGAAGAATCCATGAAGCTGACTTCTCTGAAATCCAGAACGCAGACTTTGGGGGTATACGCGTCAATTTTGGCGGCGATCCGCTGCATATAATCTCTGGCGCAGTGATGATCGATTTCGCCGGTCAGAGCTACCGTTAGCTGGCTGCCCTGCACAAAGCTTGTAAAATTCATAGCCTGTATCTCCTTTGTATCGGGGTGATTCTCCATAGGAGAAGCCGCCGACGCACACCGCATCCAAAATGGTAGCTGCATCAGCGGTTCCACCTAGAGTATAGTTTTTTTTCGGTGCGGATACAGTCGAAAAAGGGCAGTGGAGCGCATAAAAATATGCGCCGCAGAATTCTCTTTCTGCGGCGTGTTATCAGTGCGCATATTTTTCTTTGATTTCTTCATTGCTCTTTTGCAGCAGTTTTCTGGCAATGCTTTGCGTTTCCGCGATAGAAAGGGGATTCCCACCGCTTTCTCTCGTAAATTCTTCCGCAATTCGACTGGCCGCCAGCGCGTGTCCATTTTCTTTGTTGGAAGTATCCGCGTCCTGGGCAAAGACCGCGAGAAGATTTCTCTCTTTCGTGTAAATCAGCTCCACCAGCTTCGCCCGGTACTCCAAATCTGTCGGCTGCATCTCAGGATAGCGGGCAAGATCCATGGCGTGCTTGGCTTCATGCTTTAAAAACGATACCTGAAAGCTTTCTGATGCCAGGTCATAAACCGCGCGGACGCAGTTTAACAGGCCGTCGCCGTTGCTCCATCCCCCTGTGCCAGTTTTACCAAAAGATAGATAATCCAGCCAGCTTTTGGCAATGAACCCATCCAAAAACTGCACTGGGTAGCTTTGATTGCCCTCCGGCAGTCCTACGTCGTAGGTTTTCAGCTCC
Source organism: uncultured Oscillospiraceae bacterium (assembly GCA_910589155.1). Lineage (GTDB taxonomy): Bacteria > Bacillota > Clostridia > Oscillospirales > Oscillospiraceae > Faecousia. Next base: position 283,138 of record CAJURY010000001.1, read on the forward strand.
GTGGTTTTCCAGATATAAGGTCCATAATAGCCGCTGGTTTCGCCGCCCAGAAATTGAAAGCACTTTTTGCGAAAGCTATCCGCAATTTGCGTTTCCTCTAACTCCCGGAAGGTCATTTTGCCGGCGTCTATCCCAAAAAACGCCGCAAATCTGTTTTTCATATTTTCTTCCGCTTTTTTTGCATCTACTTCAAGGAAAAATACTTCTCTGTAATACTTTTGATAAATCTGAAGCAATGCGTCAATTTCCGCGTCCTCTGGATAGATCAAATACTCCTCCCGTTCAAAGACGGCCTCATATTTCTGATACAGCGCCCTGTACTCTGGATACTGTCTGAGATACGCCATTGCGCCCTTCAGATTTCCTCGCACAAGCAGGCCGCAATAAACCATTCTGTCAAATTCCTGATTCATCGTCCCACACTCCGTTCTTTCTTTTACGATAAGTGTATAAAAACACCCGCCGAAAGTCAAGCGATCTTTCGGCAGGTGTGAAAATCAGTTTTCTTTTTTGTAGTACATACAGCGGGTCGCGTTCAAAATAGCCAGCACCGCAACGCCTACGTCTGCGAAAATGGACAGCCACATGGTGACAAAGCCAAAAACGCTTAGTCCCAGAACCAGCAGTTTGATTGCCAGCGCAAAAATAATATTGCTTTGGGCAATGCCCACTGTCTTGCGGGCGATCCGCACCGCCGTGGGGAGACTTTTCAGGTCGTCTTTCAAAAGAACCAGATCCGCCGCCTCCACAGCCGCGTCGGAACCGACGCCGCCCATGGCAACGCCTACGGTGGCCTTTGCCAGCACCGGCGCGTCGTTTACGCCGTCGCCCACAAAAATCACACGTCTGCCGCCTTCCATAAGCTGCTCCACCTTACGGACTTTATCCTGAGGGAGCAGGCCGGAAAACCATTTTGTAATACCCAGCTTTTGCGCAGCCGGCTTTGCGGCGGCTTCCCGGTCGCCGGTGAGCATAACGCTTTCCCGCACACCCAATGCGCTGAGCCTTTGCAGCGCCTGCGCCGCGCCGGGCTTCACCTGATCCTCCAGCAAAATGCATCCGGCGTATTCACCGTCTACCGCCGCGTATACCACAGTGCCAGTCAGGGACTCCGGGTAGGAAAAGCCCTGCTCCTCCATCAGTCGACTGTTGCCTGCCAGAACCTTACGGCCATTGACTGTCGCCGCAATGCCCTTACCGGGAAGCTCCTGTAAATCAGTAACCTGCCAGCCTTCCTTCCCTACCGCATCCACAATGGCCCTGGCAATGGGATGATTAGACTTTGACTCTGCGCCTGCCACCAGCGCCAGCAGTTCTTTTTTATCCATGATATTGGACTGAACCTGCGCCACCGCGAAACGACCGGTTGTGAGGGTGCCGGTTTTATCCAGCACAACGGTATTGGCCTTTGCCAGATTTTCCAGCGCGATGCCCCCCTTGGCAATCATGCCGGCTTTGGATACTGCGCCCATGCCGCTGAAAAAGCTGAGGGGTACGGAAATCACCATGGCGCAGGGACAGGAAACCACAAGGAAGTTTAACGCCCGTACGATCCACTTGGTAAATGTCATACCGTCAAACAGTGGCGGAACCAGCGCAAGAAGCACCGCGCCGATGACAACACAGGGGGTATAATACCGGGCAAAACGGGTCATCAGGCTTTCCATGGTGGACTTACCTTCATTGGCGGAATCCATCAGCTCCAAAATCCTGGCGACGGTAGATTCCGCGTAGGCGCTTTCCGCCCGGATGGTGAGTTCCCCGGTTATGTTAATACAGCCGGAAAGCACTTTCCCGCCGGGGCCGAGGTCGGCGGGGACGGATTCGCCGGTAATTTTGGAAGTATCCACGGAAGAACAGCCGCTGACTACCACGCCGTCCACCGGGATGCGCTCGCCGGGAAGCACCCGCAAAAGATCGCCTACCACGACGTCCTCCGGGTCGCATTCCAAGGCTTCTCCGTCTTTGATGACCCAGGCAACGTCCGGCCGCAGATCCATCAGCGCGGCCACCGATTTTCTGGAGCGATCCACCGCGATATTCTGGAACAGTTCGCCCACCTGGAAAAACAGCATAACCCCCGCGCCCTCCGCAAAGTCCATCAGGCAGAACGCGCCGACTGTGGCCAGAGTCATTAAAAAATGCTCGTCAAAAATTTGTCCGTGTCCGATGTTGGTAACAGCCTTCACCACCACGTCATAGCCGCACAGCGCCCAGGCGGCGATAAAAAAGCCGGCCGCCGCCCATTCGCTCCACGCTGCTTTTACGGCGTGTTCCAAAACAACCGCCGCCGCAAACAGCGCTGCGCTGACCAGAATACGCGTGAGAAGGGATTTTTGCTTTTTGGTCAGGTTTTTCATTTTACCACAATTCTGGTGTCCGGCTCCACCTTGCTGATTTCCTTTTGAATTTTGGGCAAAAGCGCGTCCAAATCAGTATTGTCGGGTACGGTAATCGCCATGCGGGAGGTCATGAAGGTAATGGTGCATTTTGTAATCTCCGGCATTTTGTTCACAGCGGCTTCCATTTTGGCGGCGCAGTTGGCGCAGTCCAGTTCTTCCAGCTCATAGGTTTTTCTCATCGTTCATTCCTCCAAATGTTCTTTGGCCATGCCAATGATGGTTTTCACATGATCGTCCGCAAGGGCGTACAGCATCAGCTTCCCCTGCCGCTTGCTTTTCACCAGCTTTGCCTGCTTCAGCAGCCGAAGCTGATGGGAAACGGCGGACTGACTGGCGCCTACGCAGTCCGTAATTTCCTGCACGCAAAGCTCCTGATCAAAGAGGCTGCAAAGAATTTTGATTCTGGTGGAATCTCCAAATACCTTGAACAGTTCCGCCATGTCGATAAGCTGATCTTCATTTTCCAGAAAACGTTCCATTGGCACACACCTCACAAGAATTATTAAACATATGATAATATGTTCATATGTATGATACCAGCAACATCCGTTTTTGTCAAGTGGTTTTTTGGAATATTTATATGCATTTCAAAATATTTTCAAGGGGGAATTTTACCTAAAGTAAAACTCCCCCATAAATCTTCAATTATTGCACACACCGATAATATTTAAAACCGTCCTTCTCTCCAATATACTGAAATCCGACTTTTTCAAGTACATGCTGACTACGTGTATTCTTTATAACCGTGTCAGCATTTACTGCGGCCATTCCCAAAACTTCAAAGGCGTATTTCAGCGCTAACTTCTCCGCGCAAGTTCCAAATCCTTGACCTTTTACAGTATCATTTTGCATATGGATACTCAAAGTACACTCCTTGCTTTCCATGTCTATCTGCTTTAACTGAAGTTCGCCTATTGGCTTTCCATCTTTCATAATGGCAAATAAAACACGGGACGAATTTTGCTTAGAGTCAAAGTATTTATTAACTGTGTTTTTGTCATAGTGATATGGTGCAAATAAATCCATATCATTATATATGGCAGGATCATTTTCCCAACTCTTATACAACTCATGGCAAAGTTCCCTGGTCATAATACATAGAAATATTTCTTTCATAAAACCTCCGCCCTTTCTGCACTACATCCCAAATTAGCATTTTACTGCGCTGTGCAGACCAATATTTTTACTTTCAAAGGCTGTTCCAGTTTTCCGCCACCAAATCCCGGTGGGTACAGACAATCTGGATATTTTTTAGTTCTTCCTTGGTGAAAAAGCGCAGCTCCTTGGACTCCGCGCTGGGATGCAAAACCGGTTTTTCCCACAAAACCGCACGATATAAAACAATCACCATGCGCCACACGCTGCCGTCTCGGTAGCTGGCAATCCGTCCCGGCTCCCCGTATACGCGAATTTTCTGAAATTCTGAAACTGGTAGCCGCAGTCCGGTTTCCTCCAAAACCTCTCTTGCTATGGCTTTCGTTTCGTCCTCCCGGCCTTTCACGCCGCCGCCTGGAAGCCCCCAAATATCGCAGTCATTGCGCCGCTCTAAAAGCAGCTTTCCGTCCCATTCAATGAGTACGTTCACACCCAGATGCACGGGGCGGTTGGGCTTCGGCGCGGTTGGATCGTTCAGATAGTATGCCGCAAATCCCATAAGCTTCCCTCCTGATATAAATATCTCAGTTGCAAAAAGCGTCCATGAGAAAAAATGGAAAATCTATCACTTTTCTTTTCCAAAATGCCGAAATGACAGCGCTCCTATTGGGAGAAAATAGGCACACCAAAATAAAAGCGCAATTGTCCCGCTTTTACTGCTTTCTCCGCTTGCCATGCTGGTAAACGCCCCTGTCATGGGCATTATAAAACATCCAATGAAAAATACGCCATGAATCATCATTAAACATTTTATCCATCTGTCGGCCTTGCTTTCTGATTTCATAGCCAGTCCGGTAAAAAAAGTTGATAGAGCCATCATTCCATAACCGAGAAGATCATAATAAAACAGCAAGCTTCCTCGCTGGTAATCCAGTAGCTTAACTGCCTGTATACTCATTTCTTCCAATCTTACAGATGTTGTCTGCGCAAAATACACCAAGAAAATCAGCACCGCATAGATCACCGAAAAAGCCATTCCCAAATTTGCAGAAACTCGAACATTCTTTGCGCTTTCATCGTGAAAACCGGCGGTCATCATCATGTAACCAATCGGTAACAGCATACACACGATATAGGAACCAAACAAGAAGTTAACAATCATAAAAATTGCGAAAAGGAAAACTGTAATCGAAACGATTGCAGCGCCTATCCTTGGAATCAGCCTATTCATCTTGACTCTCCTTAAATAAATTTGTAAAGTTATTATAAAAGAATCTCCGCTGAAAAGCAATTGCTTTTCAGCGGAGGCGTTTTTTATTTCATCAGCTTGCACACCAGGTCTGCGTAAGCCACAGGGTCTTCCAGAGGCAGTTCCGCCATCAAAAGCGCCTGGGCGTACAAAAGCTCCGCGTAATCCTTCGCCTTTTCGCTGTCGCTTTCCACGGCGGCGTTTAATGCGGCAAAGGCGGGGTGCTCCGCGTTGACCTCCAGAATGCGCCCGGCGGTATAGGCAAATTCCGGGTTTGCCCGCTTCATATACTTCTCCATCTCAAAACTCATCCCGGAATCCGGCACAAGGCACACGGGATGGCTGCCTAAATTGGAAGAAAGGCGCACTTCCTTGACCTTTTCGCCAAGAGCTTCCTTCACAAAGGTCAATACGTCCTTCAGTGTCTCCGTCTTTTCCTCCGTCTGCTTCTTTTCCTCCTCAGAGTCAAGCCCCAAGTCCTCCGTCGTCACATTGCAGAAGGTCTTTTCGCTGTAGGTCATAAGCGTCTGGGGAATAAATTCGTCCACGTCCTCGGTAAAGAGCAGCACGTCGTAGCCGCGCTTTGCAAGGGTCTCCACCTGCGGAAGCTTGGCAAGGCGATCCTTGTTTTCGCCGGTGGCGAAGTAAATCTTTTCCTGACCTTCCGTCATAGCGGCCACATATTCCTTGAAGGACACAAGCTTGCCCTCCTTTTGGGACCAGAACAGCAGCAGATCCTGGCAGGCGTCCTTGTGAGCGCCATACTCGGACACCGTGCCGTATTTCAACTGGCGACCAAAAGCGGCGTAGAACTTTTCGTACTTCTCCCGGTCGTTTTCTTGCAAACTAAGCAGCTCAGCCTTGATTTTCTTTTCCAGATTTCTGGCAATGAGGGTAAGCTGGCGGTTGTGCTGGAGCATCTCGCGGCTGATATTCAGGCTCAAGTCCTGAGAATCCACCACGCCCCGTACAAAGCGGAAGTGCTCCGGCAAAAGATCCTCGCAGTTTTCCATAATCATCACACCGGAAGAATAAAGCTGCAAGCCCTTTTTGAAGTCCTTGGTGTAGAAATCATAGGGAGCCTTGCCGGGGACATACAAAAGCGCCTTGTAGGTCACAGTGCCTTCCGTGCTCATGTGAATGGTCGCTACGGGCTTTTCATAGTCAAAGAATTTTTCCCGGTAGAAGGCGTTGTATTCCTCCTCCGTTACATCCTTTTTGCTCCGCTGCCAGATAGGTACCATGGAATTGAGGGTTTCCACCTCAGTATAGGTTTCATACTCCGGCTTGTCTTCCGGGGAATCTTCCTTCTTTCTGGACTTTTCGCAGGACATCCGAATGGGATAGCGAATGTAGTCGGAATACTTGCGAATCAGCTCGCGCAGGCGGTACTCTTCCAGAAACTCGCCGTACTTTTCGTCCTCGGTGTCCGCTTTCAGCTTCATGATCACATCGGTACCGGCAGTTTCCCGCTCAGCAGGCTCGATGGTATAGCCGTCCGCGCCGCTGGACTGCCACATCCACGCCTGTTCTTCGCCGTACTTCTTGGAAATCACCGTCACCGTATCGGCCACCATAAAAGCGGAATAGAAGCCCACGCCGAACTGGCCGATAATATCAATATCTTCCTGCTTTTCCATAGTCTCCTTGAAATGCAAAGAGCCGGATTTGCAGATGGTACCCAGGTTTTCTTCCATTTCCTCCCGGCTCATGCCGATGCCGTTGTCGGAAACCGTCAGAATCCGGTACTTGGGATCGCGCAAAATGGTAATGGCAAAATCCTCCCGGCTCATACCTACATTCTGGTCAGTGAGCGCCAGATAAGCCAGCTTGTCCTCCGCGTCGGAGGCGTTGGAAATAATTTCACGGAGAAAAATCTCCTGGTGGGTATAAATAGAATTGATCATCAGGTCGAGCAGTCGCTTGGACTCGGCCTTAAACTCCTGTTTTGCCAAAATGGTCACATCCTTTTTAGATTTAGCACTCATTTCTTTTGAGTGCTAAATGTTATTATACACCATATTTTCTTTTTTTCAAGAGGGATTATAAAAAAATATTGATTATTCCAAAATTTGTGATAAACTGAAGGTTGATAAACCTGAAAGGAACACGAAAATGATCTCAGTAAATAATCTCTCCATGCAATTTGGCGGGCAATGGCTGTTCCAGCACGTTGACCTGCAATTTACCGGCGGCAACTGCTATGGCATCATCGGCGCAAACGGCGCGGGCAAATCCACCTTTTTGAAAATTCTTTCCGGGGAACTGGATTCTACTTCCGGCGCGGTGAATATCCAGCCCGGCGTGCGGATGTCTGTTTTAAAGCAGGATCAATTCGCCTATGACGCATATACTGTAATGGATACCGTTATCATGGGCAACGAGCATCTTTACAGCATCATGAAGGAAAAAGACGCCATTTATATGAAGGAGGATTTTTCCGATGAGGACGGCCTCCGGGCTTCCGAGCTGGAGGGCGAATTTGCAGAGCTGGGCGGCTGGGAAGCAGAGTCCGACGCCAGCCGTATTTTGCAGGGGCTTGGCGTTCCCACGGAAAACCACTATGACCTCATGGCGGACACTGACCCCAGATTAAAAGTGAAGGTGCTGCTGGCGCAGGCGCTGTTTGGCAATCCCGATATTGTGATGCTGGACGAACCCACCAACAACCTGGATATTGAATCCATCAACTGGCTGGAGGATTTCCTACTGGACTTCCCCGGCACTGTCATTGCCGTATCCCACGACCGGCATTTCCTGAACACCGTCTGCACCCACATCGTAGATATTGACTACGGCAAGATCAAGATGTATGTGGGCAACTACGACTTCTGGTATGAATCTTCTCAGTTGGTGCAGTCTTTGATTCGCAACAAGAATAAGCGCAATCAGGAAAAAATTGAGGAATTGCAGCTTTTCATTCAGCGCTTTGCCGCAAACAAGGCAAAAAGCAAGCAGGCGACCTCCCGCCGGAAGCTGCTGGACAAGCTGTCTGTGGAAGAAATGCCCTGCTCTACCCGCCGGTATCCCTTTGTGGGCTTCCAGCCGGAGCGGGAGCTGGGCAAGGATATTCTGACGGTAAAGGACATTTCTGTTACCGTAGACGGCACAAAGCTTTTGGATCATGTTTATTTCACTGTTTCCCGCACGGATAAGATTGCTTTTGTCGGTGAAAACGAACTGGCGCAGACCGCGCTGTTCCAAGTGCTCATGGGAGAACTGGAACCGGATGAGGGCAGCTACAAATGGGGCATTTCCACCAGCCAGAGCTATCTGCCCAAAGACAACAGCGATTATTTTGAAGGCTGCAAAACAGAGCTTGTGGACTGGCTGCGGCAGTATTCAGTGAAGAAAGACGACGTATATCTCAGAGGCTTTTTGGGGCGGATGCTGTTTTCCGGCGAGGACGCTTTCAAGCCGGTGAACGTCCTGTCCGGCGGCGAAAAGGTGCGGTGTATGCTGTCTAAAATGATGCTTTCCGGCGCGAATGTGGTCCTGCTGGATCAGCCCACCAACCATCTGGATATGGAATCCATTCAGGCTGTGAACAAAGGACTTACCGCCTTCCCCGGCGTGGTGCTGCTGGCCAGCCATGACCATGAAATGCTGCAAACGGTGTGTAACCGCGTCATTGCCTTCCAGCCCGACGGCACCATTATCGACCGGGTGGGCACCTATGACGAGTATCTGGAATGGCTGGACAGCCAGAAAAACAAGAAGTGAGGCACAAAAATGGAAGAAAAGAAACCGATTATACTGGAGGACTGCCCGGATTGCCGGGGCGTCGGTACCATCTGTCATGAGGGCGGCTGGTGCGTATATGTAGAGTGTTTAGATTGCGGCGCCCATACGGCCTATGTAGAGTATGGCAACGACACGGAAAAGGAAGCCGCCGAACGGCAGGTTGCTTCCATCTGGAATATGGGCAAGGTCGTCCATATGTCCCCCGGTGAATAAATCATCCAACACAAACCGTTTAAATTGACCGCCCCCGCTGAAAAGCTTATGCTTTTCAGCGGGGGCGTAGGCTTTCAAAGAACTACCAAATTTGTTATTCACGCCAATTCGCAAACTGGCGTGGCAATCTATAATGTTTCTGTTTTTCTTATATTTTCATGAAATCAAAACATTTTTTAATTAGATTGCCACGTCGGCTGCGCCTCCTCGCAATAACAGACGGGCTTTTTTGAGAATCTGCGCCCCCGGCGAAAAGCAAATGCTTTTCGCCGGGGGCGGTTTTGCCCTCATTTTTCAACAACTTGCAGGATCAGCTTCAGAAGCTCTTCCCTGCCGATTCCCTTCTCTGCTGAAAAAGGGATAATTGGGCACGCTTCCGGCAAGGTCAGCGTTTCCCGAATACAAGCCAAATTGGGAACAATCTCGCTTTTTTTCAGCTTGTCCAGTTTGTTGGCTACTACTACAAAATTGCAGCCGGTGGCTTTGAACCAGTCCGCCATGGTAACGTCATTGGCCGTGGGCTTATGCCGGGCGTCTACAATCATAATCCCTAGGTCAATGTGTCCCCCGGCAAAATAACCGTCAATGAGCTTCGCCCAACGTTCCTTTTCTCCTTGGGAGACCTTGGCATAGCCGTAGCCGGGCAAATCCACAAAGTACGCCTTTTGATCTATGGCAAAATAATTGATATGGGTGGTTTTTCCCGGCGCTTCCCCTACTCTGGCAAAATTTTTTCGCAACAAAAGCTTATTGATTACAGAGGATTTTCCCACATTGGACTTGCCCGCAAAGGCAATCTGTGGCAATCCGTCTCTGGGAAAATCCCGCTCAGAAGCGGCGGAAATCACAAATACAGCATTATGCAAATTCATAGCCGGTTCTCCTATTGCCGAAGCGAGGGCTTTCTTCCCGTATGGCCGACCTCAGCTTGCAAGGGCGGCTGCGGGGCTTGCTCAGCGGTGACCTCGCGGCTTTGTTTTGGGAAATGCAGCGCAGCTTCCAAAACCTGATCCACATGCTCCGCGGTGATAAAATTGAGGCTCTTACGCACCGTCTGGTCGATTTCCTCCAAATCCTTCTCGTTGGCCTTGGGAATAATCACCGTCCGAACGCCGTAGCGCAATGCGGCCATGGTTTTTTCTTTTAGACCGCCAATGGGCAGTACCCTGCCGCGAATGGAAATTTCGCCGGTCATCGCAATATCCCGCCGCACGGTTGCGCCGGTGAGCGCCGATACAAGCGCGGTGCAAACCGTCACACCGGCGGACGGGCCGTCCTTGGGCACAGCTCCCTCCGGGAAGTGAATGTGAATGTCTCTGGTTTTATAAAAATCTGCTGGGATGCCCAGGGCGTCTGTCCGGGTGCGGATATAGCTTACCGCTGCGTGAGCGGATTCTTTCATGACGTCCCCCAAATTACCGGTAAGCTCCAGCTTCCCTGCGCCGTCTACCACGTTGGCTTCCACCTCCAGGGTTTCGCCGCCCACGGAAGTCCAGGCAAGACCTGTGACAAGTCCTACTTGATCTGTTACCGGCAGTTGATTGGGCAAAAACCGACGCACGCCTAAAAAGCTTTCGAGATTCGCTCCTGTCACCGTGACGCGCTTGGGCGCGCTTTCTCCCACCAAAAGCATATCCGCTTTCCGGCAGAGCTTCCCCAATTCCCGTTCCAGATTCCGCACGCCGGATTCTCTGGTATAGCAGGTAATAATTTCCCTGAGGCAGTCGTCGCCGACGCGAAGCTGCGCCTTGCGCAGACCATGCTTTTTCATTTGCTTGGGCAGCAAATGATTTTTGGCGATCATTAGCTTTTCCTCGTCTGTATAAGAACCAAGCTCGATCACCTCCATGCGATCCAGCAAAGGTCTTGGAATGGTATCTGTGGTATTTGCCGTGGTAATAAACATCACTTCGCTGAGGTCAAAGGGCACTTCAATATAATGATCCCGGTAGGTTCCATTTTGCTCTGCGTCCAGCACTTCCAAGAGCGCGGCGGAAGGATCGCCTCGATAATCGGAGCCCATCTTGTCCACCTCGTCCAGAAGCAGGAGGCAGTTTTTTGTTCCCGCCTGCGCCACGGCGGTCATAATCCGCCCCGGCATCGCGCCCACATAGGTCTTTCTGTGGCCTCTGATGTCCGCTTCATCATGAACGCCGCCCAAAGAAACCCGCGCCATTTTGCGGTTCAGGCATCTGGCGATGGAGTAAGCAATGGAAGTTTTGCCCACGCCTGGCGGACCCACCAGACAGATAATCTGCCCTGGCAGCTCCGGCGCCATCTGCTTGACTGCCAGGGTCTCCAAAATTCGCTGCTTTACTGGCTCCAAGCCAAAATGATCATCGTCCAGAACCTTTCTGGCTATAGAAAGATCCACCCGTTCCTTCGTCCAGGCATTCCAGGGAAGCTCCGTCACAACGTCCAGATAGTTTGTTAGTACGGCGGCTTCGGAAGAACCAAAGGGCTGCTTTGCCAGCTTTGCCACGTCTTTTAATAGCTTTTCCTCTGTTTTTTTGTCCAGCTTCAGCGATTCAATTTTCCAGCGGTAAGCGTCGGTATCCTCGTCCTCGCCCTCGCCAAGTTCTCCGCGCAGTACTTTAAGCTGCTCGCGCAAATAATAATCCCGCTGGCCTTTGTCAATATTTTCCCGCACCTTTTCCTGCACCTCAGCTTCCAGATGCAGCACTTCCATTTCGTGCCCCAAAAGCTTCAGCGCCATTTCCAGCCGACGCACGCAGTTTAACTGCGCCAAAAGTCTGGCTTTTTCCCCATAGCCGAAGGTCGCGTGCTGGGCGATGGTATCCGCAATAAAGCCGGGATCCTTAGAAGCAATCATGCGAAGCTGGGTTTCCTGCGCGGATTTCTGAATAAGCTCCAGAAAATCCCCAAACATCCCAACGGCTTCCCGCATCAAAGCTTCCGCCTTGGAGCTATGCAATCCACGAAGGTCTTCCGTCACGGATTCCACACAGCCGTAAAGATACGGCTCCGTCTGGGTAAGTTCCGCGATTTTTGCCCGGAACTCCCCTTCTACCAGTACGCGCACCAGATTTTCCTGCACACGCAAAATCTGCTTCACTCTGGCTACTGTCCCTATGGGAAAAAGCTGTCCCAAAGACGGATCGTCCGCCTGCACATCCTGCTGTGTTACCAGGAAAATACGCTGATTTCCCTTCATCGCGCATTCCAATGCCTTTACAGATTTTTCTCTGCCCACATCAAAATGAAGGGTTTGTTTTGGAAAGGCCGCCAACCCCCGCAAAGCAAGAACAGGCATATTTTCAGATACAAAAAAATCGTTCATTTGTGCTCTCCTTTCTGTGGAGAATAAATGGCGAAAAGGGAGGTTGCCGCCTCCCTCTCGCCAAGCGTTAATTGGAAAGGCGCTTTTGATCCAGCTTCACCCGCATGGACGCACGGGGATGCTCTGCGTCTTTCAAAATAGTCGGTTCTCCGCCTTGTACGCACTGGGCTGTAATAGTCACCTTTTGAATGGTCAAATCGGAAGGAATTTCATACATGATTTTTGTCATAATTTCTTCCATTACTGCACGCAGACCACGCGCGCCGATTTCCCGATCCAACGCCCGCTGCGCAATGACATCATATGCGTCGTCTTCAATTTCTAGTTCCACCTGATCCAGAGCAAAAAGCTTTTGATACTGCTTATACAGCGCGTTTTTCGGCTTGGTCAAGATTTCCACCAGATTTTCTTTGGTAAGGCTCTGCAAACTGGTAATCACCGGCAACCTGCCTACCAGCTCCGGGATAATACCAAATTTCAGAAGGTCATGGGGCTGTACCTGTGCCAAAAGCTTTCCCACATCCCGCTTCTTTTTGCTTTCTACCGGCGCGTCAAAGCCGATGACAGAACGGTTTGTTCTGGCTTCAATGATTTTATCTAAGCCGTCGAATGCGCCGCCGCAAATAAACAAAATATTTGAGGTATTGATCTGTATCATTTCCTGCTGGGGATGCTTTCTGCCCCCCTGAGGCGGCACGTTGGCAACGGTTCCTTCCACAATTTTCAAAAGCGCCTGCTGCACGCCCTCACCGGAAACATCCCGGGTGATAGATGTATTTTCGCTCTTTCTCGCGATTTTATCCATCTCATCGATATAAATAATGCCGTGCTCCGCCAGATCAATGTCAAAATCAGCGGCTTGCAGCAAACGAAGCAGAATATTTTCCACATCGTCGCCCACGTAACCAGCCTCTGTCAAGGTTGTTGCGTCGGCAATCGCAAAGGGAACGTTTAAAATTTTTGCAAGGGTCTGGGCAAAAAGGGTCTTGCCGGAACCGGTGGGACCGATGAGCAAAATATTACTTTTAGCCAGTTCCACATCAGAATCCGTACCAAAATAGACCCGCTTATAATGATTGTACACCGCCACGGAAAGCGCAACTTTCGCTTCATCCTGCCCAATGATATAACTGTCCATGAAGTTTTTCATTTCCTGCGGGGTGGGTAATGTATCAGGGATGCGCATTTTGCCATAGGACGATTCGCTTTGCGGCTCATCGTCCAAAAGCTGGCTGCAAAGCTCCACGCAATCACTGCAAATGTTCACGCCAGGTCCTGTAATCATCCGTTCCACCTGGCTGTCACGCTTGCCGCAAAAGGAGCAGCGAATGCCCTGTTCATCTCGTTTTGCCATTATCTTACCTGCCTTTCGCTATGAAAACACAGAAAACCGGCGGTCTGAAAGAAGGCCGCCGCTTTCTGATTGAATTTACAACTCGCTGTCAGCGGCTTGTAAGAACCTTGTCGATCAGGCCGTAGTTTTTTGCTTCTTCCGCGCTCATGAAATTATCCCGTTCGCAGTCCGCAATAACTTCTTCCAGGGGCTTCCCTGTATTTTCGGACAGGATCTTATTCATGCGCTCTTTGATGGTCTCCAACCGGCGCAGATGAATCGCCATATCGGTAATCTGTCCCTGGGTGCCGGCAGAGGGCTGATGAATCATGATTTCCGCGTTGGGCAAAGCCATACGCTTGCCCTTTGCGCCAGCAGACAGCAAAAACGCGCCCATGGAAGCCGCCATGCCAATGCAAATGGTTGCAACGTCGCACTTTACATACTGCATAGTATCATAAATCGCCATACCAGCCGTCACGCTGCCGCCGGGGCTGTTGATATAAAACTGAATGTCCTTGTCGGGATCCTGGGCTTCCAGATACAGAAGCTGGGCAACTACCAGACCGGCGGATGTATCATTGACCTCTTCATTGAGGAAAATAATGCGGTCATTCAGCAGCCGGGAAAAAATATCATAGGAGCGTTCGCCGCGACTGGTCTGCTCCACAACATAAGGTACTAAACTCATGGTCATGTCTCCTTTCTATTGCTGAAACATTCTAACCATATTCTGGAAGAATTATTCCAATATGAAAAATGATTCCTCCAATTTGATTGCAATTATTCAGCTTCGGCAGCCTTGGGGGCTACGGCAACGGCGCTTTCGGCAATCACAAGCGCCGCTTTGCGGGTCTTGAGATCTGCCTTTAAATCCTCAGCGGAAACCAGCGTCTTGACGCGCTCCAGCTCCAGCTCGTAGTTTTCTGCCATCTTCGCGTACTCAGCGTCCAGTTCCTCATCCGTGATTTCCAGATTTTCAACTTCTGCAATCTTATCCAGCAGAAGGTTGACCTTCGCCTGCTTTTCAGCAGCGGGACGCATGGCGTTGCGCATACCAGACAGGTCGCCGCCCATCATTTTGGCGTAATCTTCCACGGACATACCGTTCATCTGAAGCTGATAGGCAAAGTTTTCCATCTGGCGATCCAACTCCTGCTCCACCAGAGCGCTGGGCATCTCCACGGTCATATTCTCCACTGCCTTTTCTACAGCGGCGTTTTTGAAAGCGCTTTCAATAGACTCTGTACGCTTGGCTTCCAGATTCTTGCGCACATCGGCCTTCAGTTCCTCTAGCGTATCAAATTCAGATACGTCCTTGGCAAAGTCGTCGTCCAGCGCGGGCACGTTAGTCACAGAAACCTTATTCACCTTTACATGGAACACAACGGGCTTGCCAGCCAAATCTTCCTTATAGTTTTCAGGGAAGGTAATATCAATATCCTTTTCCTCGCCGGCAGACATACCCACAATCTGCTCCTCAAAACCGGGAACAAAAGTGCCGGAGCCAAGCTTCAAAGCATAATTTTCGCCCTTGCCGCCTTCGAAAGCCACACCGTTGTCAAAGCCCTCAAAGTCGATTTCTGCAGTATCGCCCAGTTCCGCCCCACGCTCTACCGTCTCCACAGACGCGACTCTTTCCGCCATCTGTTCCAGTTCGGCTTTAACCTCCTCATCGGATACCTGTGCTTCGGCTTTCTCCACTTCCAGACCCTTGTATTCGCCCAAAGTCACCTCAGGGTAAACCTCAGTTTCAATGGTGATGGTTACAACGCCGTCCTCGGCAATATCCATATTGGTAAGAGAAGGACGACCCACGGCCTTCACATCCTGCTTCACAACCGCTTCTTCATATACCTGGGGGAAGATTTCCTCCAGACCGTCTTCATAAAATACGTGCGCGCCATAAATAGACTCAATGAGCTTTCTGGGAGCTTTACCCTTGCGGAAACCGGGCAGCGCAATATTTTTGCGAGCCTTCAGATACGCCTTATTGACGCCCTGCTCCATCAGTTCCTTGTCGATCTCCACAACGATTTTCGCTTTCACGTTCTCCTTCTCAATGCTCTTGACATTCATTTGTTTATCCTCCTATATTTATGAGCCATTTTTCGGCCATTGTATACCGCTTTTCAGCATCCGTCCTATTTTAGCAAAAAAATAACAGATTGTCCACTATTTTCTTGTAAACAATTCAAAAATTATTCTGCCAGCGGAATTTTAACTGGAGTAAAGTTCACATAATCCGCAGCAATCAATCGATAATTCACGCCGTCCCATAATCCTTCCATGGCAAGCTTATGACTGTCTCCATGCAAATGTCCATAATAACAGCTTCGTACGTCGTACTTTTTCAGCAAATCCAGAATTTCCTGGCAGGTATAGCCCCGGTATCTGGGCGGATAGTGCAAAAAGCAAATTTTTTCTTTCTCCCCTGCCGCCTGAAACGAGGCTTCCAGCCGCAAAAGCTCCCGGCGAAATACCTTCTCATCATGCACGCCGCTGCGCTCCTCCTCAAAAAACCAGCCTCTTGTGCCGCAAAGCGCCACATCGCCGTAAAAATAGCAGTTATTATTTAAAATAAACATATTCTCATACTGGTTTTCCTGACAGAATTTATAAAATTTCGCCGCTGTACTCCACCAATAATCATGATTTCCCTTTAAAATAATTTTCCTGCCGGGAATGGCGTTAATCCAGCCGAAATCCGCCCTGGCTCCTGCAAGATCCAGCGCCCAGGAAAGATCTCCGGCCAAAATCAGGGTGTCTTCCGGCTGCAAAACCGACATTCCCTTTTGCAGCTTTTCCATATATCCCTGCCAGACTCCTCCGAAAATATCCATAGGCTTGTCCGATGCGCCAAGGCAAAGATGCAAATCTCCAATTGCGTAAAGCGCCATATCAGCCCCTCGCCTTCCGTTTCAAAGCCGCCGCTTCTAAAAGTCTTTCTATTTGCTTGGTAAGCTCCTCCTGGGGCAGTTCCATAGCCGCCAGCACCTCCGCCGCGCATACCACAGGTCCCTCCTCCGCCAAAACCACGGCGGGAATGCTCTCCCGTGCCAGCGCGCGATAATCCAATAGACCGTTGTACACAAGCGCCGTATAGGGACTCATTAAATAATAGGCGGTTTTGTAAATTCTGGAAATAAAATTTCTAGTCCGCGAGCCGCCGATGACGCTGACAGACAGCTCCTCTTGCAAAACAGCCATCTGCTCTGGCTCTAGACGAAGGGTTTTACGCCTAACTTTTGCGCTGCCAAAGGTAAGACTGCCGGACACGCCGAAGCACGCAAACAGAAGCCGCTCCAAATTGCAGGGAATCGTAACGTCTAAAAGCGGCGTGTTGGTATGGTAAAGCTGACCGTCCAGCCGCAATTCGCCCTTGTGGATGAGCTCCCAGGGCGCGCTGTTTTGATTGCAGCCGCAAATCACTTTATGAATGGGCAGTCCCATTTTTTTCGCGTACCATGCGGACATCGGCATAGTAAAATTCCCAGATGCAACCGCCAGATTTATATTTCCCTGGAAATCCGGGCGGCCGCTTTGCTGCAGCTGACCAAACATACCAAACAGCAGCGCAATCCCTACGGCAACCAGAGGCCACTGTTCTGCCTCCCGGCTTTTGCAGCCCATCAGCTCCAAAAGTCGGCGCATTCCATAGGAAACACTGTTTTCTTTGTTGTGCCAAAGCTCCGCCATGGCAGTTTTGTGGTGCAAAAAAACGAAATCCACCGATCCTTCCATGGCGCTGGCCACCTGCTCTGCCGTCAAGTTCACAGGAAAGAACAAATTCAGTATCGCTGCTATACAAGCGGAAAACGGCATGGAAAGCAGCTCATTTTGCTGGTTTTCGTCTAATTCCGGCAATCGTATGGGTACAAAAAGGGCGCGATCCGGCGCAGCCGGCAGTTCCATAACCTGGCCGGCTGTATAGTATTGCTCTGTATCCCGTGTGGTTACGTACAGCATTCCTCAAACACCCTTATCATATTATTCCAGAATATATCCTCAATAATTTCTTCGTCTACACCCCGGCGTAGCAGCGCCTTGGCAAGCTTCGGATAAGATTCCGGTCCTGTAAAGCCCTCCGGCAAGGATTCGCAGCCATCCAGATCTCCGCCCAACGCTATATGCTTTTCGCCGCCCAATTCCAGAAAATGCAGCACATGGTCGCAGGCCTTGTCCAGGGATACTGGCGCATCCCCCAAAAATCCCGTGTACAAATTCAATCCCGCAACGCCTTTTAGCTGGCAAATTGCCTGAAACTGCTCGTCGGTTAGGTTCCGGCTGTGCCCGTAAATTTTTCGGCTGTTGGAGTGGCTTGCGATGATAGGCTTTTGCGCCAGGTCGCACAAATTCCAGAACGCCTGCTCGGAAAGATGGCTGACGTCCAGAATCATGCCCAATTTCTGGGCGCGTTTCGCAAATTCCCTGCCCTTTTCCGTTAGACCGCCTCCTGTTTTATGGGAACCGGCCAGGGGATTTTCCTCGTTCCAGGTAAGGGTTGTCATGCGGAAGCCTTCCTGATAAAGATCGTCCAGTCTGCTGGCGTCAAAGCCGATGCCGGCAGGTCCTTCCAGAGAAAAAATAGCTGCCACCTTTCCGTTGGAAACAATTTCCGCCGCCTGTTTTGGCGTTTTCGCCTGGGCAACCATATCGCCGTGACGGGAAAGCTGGTCTTTCATGGTTCGCAGCATCCCGGAAAATACTCCTTGGGGATCCTCCATACCAGGATAGGTCCAAAAAGCAAAAAACTGCGCGTAGCCCTCCAAATTCTGAGTACGATTCAGGTCAATCTGCAAGTTGCTTTCCGCAATCTCCAATTGCCCTTTCCAAAGCTCATAAGCAGTGTCGCAGTGACAGTCAAAAACACGATTTCTCATTGAAAGGCGTCCTCCATATGATGAATTACCGGGCGAAGGGTGGCTGTCCCTTCCGGCGCGTAAATTTCAATTACGTCAAAGCGGGGCTGTAACTGGCATTCGTTGCCAGATAGCCAAATGGACGCGGTGGTTTTCAGCCTTTCCTGCTTGCCTCTGTCCACAAATGCCGCCGCTTCTGCAAAATTCGCGCTTTTGCGCAACTTGACCTCTACAAACGCTACATACTTTTTGTTTGCTGCAATAATGTCAATTTCCCCAAAGCGGCAGCGATAATTACAGGCCAAAATTTGATAGCGCTTTTTTCGCAGGTACTCCCCTGCCAGCGCCTCACCCCAGGCGCCTGTGAGATTAGCCCGCCCCATAAAATTTACGCAAAAAGGTCTGGCGGTGCACTGGGCTTGCGCCATAGGCACGGAGCGCTTCATAGTGCCGCTTTGTGCCATACCCTTTATGTACGTCAAAGCCGTATGCCGGGTACTGCTTTGCCAGCTCTATCATAAGGTCGTCTCTTGTGACTTTCGCCAGAATGGACGCCGCCGCAATATTCGCGCTGCGTGCGTCTCCGCCCACTACCGTCCGTATGGGAAGCCCGAAGTCCTTTTCCCGATTGCCGTCGATGAGTGCCAGCGCCGGTTGAACAGAAAGCTGCGCTATAGCGCGCTCCATGGCAAGAAAGGTCGCCTGCAAAATATTAATTTCGTCGATTTCCTCGTGAGAGGCAAAAGCAATCCCATAAGCAACCGCCTCTGATTTGATGATCTCAAAAAGCGCCCGGCGTTTTTTATCCGTCAGCTTCTTGGAGTCGTTCAGGCCAGGAATTTCCAGTTCCGGGGGCAAAATTACCGCAGCCGCGCACACAGGCCCGGCCAACGGCCCTCTGCCCGCTTCATCTACACCGCAAATCGGCTGAATCCCCTGAGCAAAATATTCCCGCTCGATTTCCCATAAGTCAAATTTCGATTCCATTCGGTTCCTCCAATGTGAAACGCCCCAGCTTACAGCTCCGGTATTCCTCCAGCAGGACTCTTGCCATGCGCTCGGTGTCAATTTCTCCTTTAGCCAGTAAAAAGCCCCGCTTTTTCCCTGCCGCTTCCAAAAGCGCGTATCCGTCGGCGTCGGCAGGCAAATCAATTTTATACCTCTGCTTTACCGCTTCCGGGTACTCCCGCCACAAAAGCGCCATCAGCCGCAGGGCAAGTCCTTCCACATCTAAGATATCGTCCTTGACAGCGCCGGTGAAAGCCAGCTTTTCCCCAACATCTTTGTCCTCAAATTTCGGCCACAAAATACCAGGAGTATCCAGCAGCAAAAGCCCACTGTCCACCATGACCCACTGCTTGCCTCTGGTTACGCCGGGACGGTTTTCCGCTTTCGCGCCCTTGCGCCCGGAAATCTGGTTGATGAAGGTGGATTTTCCCACATTGGGAATCCCTACAACCATAATTTTTAAAGGTCTGTTTTGCCCCTTTTCCGCATTGCGCCGGAGCTTTTCCTGTAGCAAATTCCGCACAGCAGGCTGAAAACCGCTGATACCCTTGCGGCTTTTGCAGTCCGTCTGCACAGCGGCAAGCCCCTGACTGCGAAAATAGTCGCACCATACTTTTGTTTTCGAGGGATCCGCCATATCCATACGATTTAAAATAACCAACCTGGGCTTATTCCCGCAAATGGCCGCAATATCCGGGTTCCGGCTGGAGCGTGGAATTCTTGCGTCCAGAATTTCACACACCGCGTCTACCAGCTTCAAATCCTGCTCCATTTGCCGCCGGGTCTTGGTCATATGACCCGGATACCATTGAATGTTTAACTGTTCTTCCATGTTACGACACCGGCCCAATCCGCTTAAAGTCCCGGCTATTATCCAGTTTATCCTGTCCAGGCATCAGAACAAACAGCACCTTCCCCAAAATGTAGCGGGTATCCACCTGCCCAATGGGGGCGTAGCGGCTGTCCCGGGAGTCGTTGCGATTATCGCCCATAACAAAAACGCAACCCTCGTTCACCCGCAAAGGAAAAGTAACGCCCCTATCGTAAAACTGGTTATGGGTTAACTCATAAATATAGTCTTCTTCCAAAGGCTGCCCGTCTACGTACACAACGCCTCGCTCAAAGTCAATATCAACGGTCTGTCCTTCTGTGGCAATCACCCGCTTGACAATGGGATCGTCGCTGAAGGTCGGTACTCTCGCCACTACAATATCCCCTGCCTTGACGTCCTGATACAGCACATTGCTAAGCAGCGCCACATAATCGTGGTCGTCCAGCGTGGGATACATGGAGTAACCATCGACAGAAACCAGCCGCAATGCAAACACGAAAAACAGCGTCACAAACGCCAAAATGTATACAAGATCGTGCAAAAGCACGTATAGTTCTTTTAAAGCAGACGGCTTTTCCGCTGTCATCTGTACGTCAACTTCCGTTCCGGGATTTTTTTCTTCCATCACTTTTCAATCACCCTTTTGTTTTTCTGATTTAAGTTTTATTATACACAATTTTTTCCAATAAAAAAAGAGGGTCAACCTCTTTTTTTCATTCTGTTCACAAAATAAAAAAGGGAGCAGTAGCTCCCTTTTTTATAGGATGGATTACACTTTTTCCTTAACCTTTGCAGCCTTGCCAAAGCGGTCGCGCAGATAATACAGCTTCGCTCTGCGAACCTTGCCGTGGCGGACAGTCTGAATGTCAGCGATCCGGGGAGAATGCAAGGGGAACACCTTCTCGCAGCCTACGCCGTAGGAAATACGGCGAACGGTGATGGTTTCCTCGATGCCGCCATGCTTGCGCGCAATGACAGTACCCTCAAAAATCTGGATTCTCTCACGAGAACCTTCCTTGATACGCTGGTGTACACGAACGGTATCGCCAACCTTTACTTCAGGCAGCTCCGGCTTCATGTACTGGCTGGTCAAAGCCTTCATTAAATCCATAACACTTGTCCTCCTTCAAATTTAGGCGTTCATACCATGTGACACCCGGCAAAACCGGCATGGAAGCGGACACACCTTTTATCAGACCGATATATTATAGCTGATCTTCTGGTAAAAATCAACTGTTTTTTTATCTTTTTTGAAATATTTCAGCAGCTCATCATGATCCGCAGAATTTCCCTATCCGTCTCCCGCATACCATCTCTGGCCAGCGCAGAAATATTTTGAATGGTATTTTCAATTCCCTTTTTCACAAGCCCGTCCCCACCACAAAACTGCCGGTCATGTTGATTCATATACATGCCAATCAGCCCCGCATCCACAGCGGAAGCAATTTTTGCCGCGCAGCTTGCTTTCGCGCCGTCGCAAACCACGCCGGAATTGATGGCCAGCGCGTTTACGATGGTATGGGCAATTTCCGAAAAGCGTCCGCCGTACAAATAGGCGATACCGGCTCCCGCCCCGCAGCCTGCGCTGATTGCGCCGCAGTAAGCGGATAAACAGCCGATCCCAGTTTTAAGATGAACCGTGACCAAATTGGATACCACCAGCGCCCGGTACAATTCCTCCCTAGGCACATGCAGCTCCTCAGCATATACAATGACGGGCAGAGAGGCGGTCATGCCCTGATTCCCGCTGCCGGAATTGATAACCACAGGCAGCTCGCAGCCGTTCATTCTGGCATCTGATCCGGCGGCAGCCCAGGCTTTTGCCCGGTTGTATACGCTTCTGCCGTTGGTACACATTAAAATTTTGCCGATTCCAGCGCCGTATTTTCCAGTCAAACCTTCTTTCGCAATGGCAGTATTATACTGTATCTGCCGCTCCAGTACATCTTGCACCTGCTGAGATTCCACCTGCTCCGCAAACAAAACAATATTTTCCACGGTAAGCAAGCCGCGATCCGCGCCCCCCTTTTTCCCTTCCGTATGCTGGCAGGCATAAAGAATTTTTCCATCCAGGGTAACTTTTGTCACACTGGTGTGCCCGTCCTCAATTGTGACAGTAGCGCAGCGCGTACCTTTTTGCACTTGCAAAAAAATCTCAAACAATCTGTCGGATTCCGATTGAACCACAGTAATTTCCGCTTGCGCCAAATAAGCGCCGATGGCCGCAATCTCCGCTTGGGTCACATCCGAAAGTACCTCCAGCAGTTTTTCCGCTTTGCCAGCGACAAGTCCCGCCGCCACCGCCGCAGAAATTCCCCGCAAACCTCCTGTGTGAGGTACAATGACGCTTTTTACATTTTTTATAATATTACCGCTCACCGTCACCAGCGTTTTTTCCGGCAATGCGCCAAGCGCGCGCCGGGCAATCGCCGCAGCAAAAGCCAGAGAAATTGGCTCGGTACAGCCCATAGCCGGCACTAGCTCTTCGTGCAGGATCGCCAAGTAATTTTCCGTGATTCTTTTGTCCAACATAGCCAGACCTCTTAGTTAAAAATTGTTTGGATTGCAATTTCCAGCGCGTGGGTGAGCATGGAAAGCGGCAAAGAAGGCGCATTGATAGAAGCCGCCTGTTCGCAGGTATACGGCACATGGAGGAAGCCTCCCTTTACAGGGGTGCTTTTCAGCAGCCTCAAAAGGCAGTACATGGCGCAGTTACACACATAAGTCCCGGCCGTGTAGCTGACTGCCGCCGGGATACCGGCATTTTGCAGTTCCGACACAATCCTCTCAACAGGAAGCGTAGCAAAATAAGCGTCCGCGCCGTCGCAAATGGAAACGCCATCGTATTTTATGCCCGCATTATCCGCAATTTTTCCCGCTTTCCAGTTAATTGCAACCTTTTCCGGAGTAATCGCACATCTTCCACCAGCCTGCCCCACACAAATCACAGCATCCGGTTTTATTTCTTCCAAAAGCTGCTTCAGGCAATTTGCCACGCGATCATATTCGACCGGTAACTGCTTTTTGAAAACCGCAATTTCTCCTAAGCAATCAGGAAGCCCTTGCACCGCCTCCCAAGAAGCATTTCTGGTATGGCCGCCAAAAGGCTCAAAACCGGTTATCAGTATCTTTTTCATTGAACGATTCCTCAGCGATAGAAGCTGTTACCACCGATAAATTCCCGCAAAATGCTGGTTGGCGGAATTTCATCATCAACGTCCGCTTCTTGAATATAGTTTAAAATTTTAACAATATAGCGCACATCATCATAGTAGGGGCTTTCCGGCTCGACCGCGGTAAGCAGGGGGAAAATTTGCTTTTTCAGCACCGCCAGTTCATAAATCAGGGAGCTGTTGAAAATGACATCTGCGTTTTCCTGGAAGGGAAAGATCCAGCGTTCCTCCCCTTGCTGGACAGAATCCCACATGGAAAGGGTGGCCTCCACAGACGCGCCTCTCGTTTCATAGTCCCGGACGATGCGCCGCAAAAGCCGCAAATAACTAGTCGGAATCCGGTTATGATGATCTAAATTCAATGGGATCAGCGGACTGACATATATCCGAAATACGCTGTTTCTGTCCAATTTTTCCGGCAAAAGCAAGGGATTCAACCCATGTAAGCCTTCAATTAAAATGACAGAATCCGCAGACAGCTTCAGCATTTTTCCTGTCTGGACACGCCTTCCCAATTGGAAGCTGAAACGCGGCAGTTCCACCCCACCGCCGGACAGCAGCGTTTCCAAATGCGTTCGAAAAAGCGCCGTATCAATGGTATTGATATGCTCTAAGTCCAGCTTCCCGTCTGGACCAGGCTGAATTTTATCCCGATCCACGTAATAATCATCCAGAGAGATCAAAATTGGGTGCTTTCCATGTACACGAAGCTGCACCGCCAGCCGATTGGCGCTGGTAGTCTTGCCAGAAGAGGAGGGTCCAGCCAGCAATACCGCTTTTGCCCCTCGTTTGATAATTTCGTCGGCAATCTGAGAAAAGCAACGCTCATGAAGCGCTTCGTTGACGCGAATCAAAGCGCGAACGCCGCCGCTTTGTACCAGATCATTGAGATCCGCCACAACCTCGCAGTCCATAAGCTGGCACCAGCGCTCGCTTTCCGCGAACATTGCAGAAAAATTGGGGAGCTCTCGATACTTTGACACAGAATCTGGGTCATTTTTATCTGGGAACTGAAAGAAAATGCTGTTTTTCCCTCCATAACAAATGTCCCACACGGAAAGATACCCGGTAGACGGCAGCATTTCCCCATAAAAATAGTCCAGATAATCTTCATAGCAGTAAAAATCAAAATAAGGAACTGCGCGCCAAGTAAGCAGCCGGGCTTTGTCCGGCTGTCCATCCCTTTCAAAAAAGCGCACTGCTTCCAAGGTCGCCATACGGCCCCGCAGCAATGGAATATTGCTGGCAACAATCCGCTGAATGCTTTCCCGTAGGGCAGAGACGTCTTCCCCAGAAAAAGCCGGTGCTTTTTCAATCGTAATCTGCAAGCATCCGCCAACGGTGAAATTCATCTTCGCAACAGCCTTGGGCCAAAGCTGACGTACTGCCAGAAACAGCACAAAAAGCGCGGTTCTCTCATACACCTGCCTACCGTGAACGTCTTTATAGCGCAAAAGGCGTACATTTCCAGCGGATGCTTCCATGGCGCGGCGTATGACCCGCTGTCCGTCCACCCGCACCGGAACATAGTTCAGGGTAAAGGTTTCTCCGGCGATCTGCGCCGCCAACGGCCGGCTGGAAAGCAAACAGGTATCCAAATGAAGCTTTTGCACCAGCTCTAGCAGCGATTCTCCTGGCTGTGCGAGAACAGATTTCCGGTCAATTTGCAGTTCCATAGGTCATTCCTCCCTTAACCAAACGTTAAAATTCTTTGCGCAGGCGCTCTATGCTTTCCTCGTCCATGAGACGTACCGTATGATTCTGAATTTCATAAACATGGTCGCACATAGATAAAACACTGGGGCGGTGGGTCGTTACGATACAGGTCTTATTTTTACAGTGAGACATGATCGTACGCAAAATCCGACGTTCCGTGGTTACATCCAGCGCGGAGGTCGCTTCGTCCAGTAGTAAAATCGGTGCTTCATGCAAAAGCGCTCTGGCAATCGAGATTCGCTGACACTGACCGGCAGAAAATCTGGAGCCTGCCTGACCAATGCTGCTATCCAAGCCCTCCGGCAGTCCGCGAACGACGTCCTCCATATCCGCAAGGCGCAGCGCTTCCCAAAGTTCTTTTTCCGTGGCTTCCGGCTTTGCCAGGCGCAGCGTCTGCGCAATGGTGCCGGAAAACAAAGCGCGATCCTGAGGCACGTAGGAAAAGAGCCGACGTAAAGATGGATTCAAGGGAACAATTCCAGTATGTTCCCCTTCCAGTACTGCGCGACCAGATTTCGGCATAACCAGGCACAGCAACAATCGCAGCAAAGTGGTTTTGCCTGTGCCGGAGGGGCCGACAATTGCCACAACCTCTCCTGGCTTTGCAGAAAAATTCACATTTTGTAATACCGGCAAATCGGAGCGATAATCAAAATCCACATGCTCTAAAAGCACGCTGACTCCAGCAGGATCCTCACGCAAGGCTTTTTCCTTGGGGCTTTCTTCTACATTTTCCCTTGGCAAATCCAAAATAGACATAATACGCTTGGCGGAAACCGTAGCGGAAATGACGCTGGGACCCAGCTTAATGAGACCGGAGGCGGCAGCAGACAAATAATTCGCAAGCTGCAAGAACAAAACCATCGTACCAAAGTCTATTTTGCCGCACCAGAGCCTGTAAATTCCCCAACCCATGCACAAATAGCTGACTACGATGCCAGCCAAAGACATACAAACGGAGGCTCGGATTGTGAATTTATTTTGCTCCAAACTGCAATCGATATGTTTTTCCTGTAAGCCCTCCAATTCCTCACAAAAAGCGTCCACCGCGCCAAAAGACTTCACGGATTGGATATTTTGCAGGGAATCCGCATAAAAAGCGGTCAAGTCGCTGGAGGCCTCCAGTACCTTGCGATTATGCACACGGAGCTTAGGCGCCAGCAAAATAAAAACCATAGAAGTTATGGGGATCCCCGCCAGAGCAATCAGCGCCATAGTGGGATCAAAATGGGTAATAACAATCAGCGCACCGACAAATTGCGCAAGATAGGTAATGAGACTGGGAATCCAACCTAAAACGCTGCTGGCAACGGTCGATACGTCGTTATGAATGCGGTTGAGCAAGTCGCCGGAATGGTAGTTGGAAATAGACTGCCAGCCTGTATTCATGAATTTTTGGAAGGTATCCGCCCGCATTTCCCGGTTCACTTGAAGGCTGACCTTCGCCGTAATTCGACTGTTCGCCGCATGCAACCCAACGCGAAGAAAAACAAGCGCTACAAAAAGGACGATGATTGGAATCGCATTAAGCAGCGCGCTGGACTGGTTCAGCCCCGCTACCACAAGGTTGATTATCTGGCGGGAGAGCAAGCTGGACAGCAGACCGATGGAAGTGACAAGCAGCCCCAGCACAATATATAAAATAATTTTCCAGGTGTACCGCTTTGCGTAGCGATAAATCCAACAAGTCTCCTTCCAGACCTCTCGAATGCCGCCGTTTCTCATATTACGCAATACTTTTTTTATGTATTCCATATCTTACCCACTTTATTGCGGAAAACGATGGCGTCCAAAACAAAAGCCATCGTCTTCCTTGTCTTATTTATTTTGATCGCTGCCGTAGCCGTACTTTTTGCCTTTGCCCTTACCGTAACCGTAAGGATAGTGGCTATTATATCGGAAGCCATAGCCATAGCCGTAGCCATAACGGCCAAAGCTGGAAATTGGCTTGCCATTAATAACATAGCCGATAATCTTGATCTTTTTCCGCACAAGACTCTGAATATTGTCAACAACCCGATAGCAGGGCACAATGTCATGACGAATTACATAAAGCACCTGATCGGTATACTTTGCCAAGGTCGCCGCATCCGCCAGTATGCCGGTTGGCGGCGCGTCCACAATTACAAAATCAGCCATCGTGCGCAATTGCTCAAAAAGCTGCCCCATTTGCGGCGAGTTGATCAAATTCATGGGAGAATCGATGCTGGTATCGCCGGCAAGAATCCGCAAATTTTCCATCTCCGGCGCTTGGAACAAAGCGTTCTGAAGATTCAAATTCTGCTGCGAAACAAGATCGGCCAGTCCAACCGTACTTTCCGTCACGCCAAAACGACCCTTCATCGACTGATTTCGAATATCGCCATCCACCAAAATTACGCGACGGCCGCTTTGCGCCAAGGAAATGGCCAAATTATAAGAAATCGTGGTTTTTCCTTCACTTGGAAGCGTACTGGTCACAAGCAGTACCATACATTCCCTATTGGCCTTCTGGCTCCGTATGACCTTTACTCGAATAGAACTGATGGGACCGGTAATATAGTCTGAAACGCGCTCATCCAGCAAGGACACGCCGGCAGTTTTTGTTTTGCGTCTTTTCTTCAGCTTTACCTGCGGCAGCACCGCCATACAAGGCAGACTGATCGTACCCTTCAAATCACTGGCGGAACGCACAGTCTTGCGCCGCAGAGCCAATAGCAGCGTAATCGCTACGCCGAGCAGTCCACCAATCAGTCCGCCTTTTATAAACGTAATTCTCCTGCTGAAGACGTTTGTGGCGTGTCTGGGCAAATTGGGTTGCTGAATCATTTCCATACGGGTATTGCCGATTACAAACGCGGCGACCGTGGGATAATTCCGAATGACTGAACTTAAAATATCGTACGCCATCTGCGCGGTGCTGCTTGTCACATAGATATTAAAGATATTCGTCTCACCAATGGTGGCGATGTACACGTGTCCATCAATAGAATCTATGTTTAAATCCTGACAGACGCGTTCTTGCATTGCTTCGGAAGCAATGATGTAATTGAAAGAGTTTACAATCTGCGTCGTTGCCCGGCTGTCGTAGCTTTTGGTATTGTCCACAATATCTGTTGTACTGTTAAAGCCGGCAGAAACAGAAAAGGTTGCAGTACAGGTGTATTCCGGCACAAAGCTCCGGCGACTCATTTCGCAATAAATACCGCCTGCCGCCACGGTTAAAATCAGTACGAAAAACCAGGTTTTTTTCAAACTGCGGAAGAATGCCTCCAGCAAATCCATGAGGTCAAGCTCGTTTTGCACAACTTCTGTCTTATTTTCTTCCATTTTACCTTCTCCCATCAGACTTGTCGTGTACAGTACGAGATCTATGCCCGTGGTGTTTTCCGGATTCGCCATAATAATTATAACCATACCCATAGCCATAGCCGTAACCAAAATGGTAGCCATAGGATCTACGGGGTCTTCGGATGGAAAGACTGCGGAAGTCATTCAACACAAATCCCAGGAATGTGGTCTTGCTTTGCTTGAGCAAATCCACTGTGTCGTTAATATCCGCAGCGGCAGCCACATCCTGCCGCACCACCAATATGGATTCGTCCACCAGGCCGGCCAAGCTGTCGCTGTCCGCGAACATTCCCAAGGGCGGAGAGTCGATCACGATAAAATCCATAGAGCGTCTGGCAATGTCCAGAAGCTTTTCCATATTATCGCTGGAAAGTAAATCCGCCGCGTTATCCGTCGGCTGAGAGTTGAACAGTGTAATGAGATTTTTTTCTTCATCATAATGCGCAGCAGAAATGACGGTGCTGGCATCCAAATATTCCGCCTGCAAAACGCCGGTAAGTCCGTTGCCCCGGGCGGCGCTTCTTCCAAACAGACGCATCTGGGTTGGGTTACGCAGGTCGGCGTCAATCAGCATGACAGAATTATGCTTTTGCGCCATTGCCAGCGCCAAATTGGCGGAAACTGTGGATTTGCCCTCGTTGGCTGTGGTGCTGGTAACTAAAATGACCGTAGCGCCCGGTTTCTGACTTTTTTTCTTACTTTCCATTTCGATACTGAGTTGCAGTCTGGAAAATGTTTCACGGAAAAAGAAGCTGACCAACGCGGAGGAGATCAGCAAATTACTGCCTTTGGTAGAAATTCCTTTTTTGAATTTCTCGTGGGGAACCGTCACCAGAATATGACCATCCAGCTTGTGCTTTGCGCCTTCTCTGGTTTGAATGGTGTCTCTTCGGATGCACACGATAACCAAAAGCGCCAGCATTGCAAATCCGCCGCCAATGGCAGACAGGGCAATCACATAGTTGCGATTCATATAGTTGGAAGGCTCGATAGAAACCTGCGCACTGTTGATCGCCTGCAAAACTGCGCTGTTGGTAATATATTCCGATAATTCCGAATACTGCTCTTCCACGATCTTTGCCATTTTATAGGCCGTTTGTGGGGAGCTTGCCGTAGACGTAACCTCCAAAATATTGGTTTCGCCTGCAACTGAGGCAGTGATTGTGCCCGGCATATAGCTTACGCCAAGCTCTCTGCAAATGATATTGCGCATTAAATTACTTTTTAGCAAGTCGGAAAACAAAACCGCCACTTCGTTGGCCGTACTCAAGTTGCTGTTGCTGCTCGCGGTACCTGATTTTCCCTGTACGACAAAGGTTGTGCTGCTGCTATATTGGGGCTTATAGGTGATTTCCATAACCTGCACGGCAGCCATAGACGCAATCAAAATTGCTAATACAACCAGATAAATATTCTGCAAAATCAGCTTCAGCACACAGCGCGGTTCTATATCTGAAGCCCGAACTTCGTTTTTTGTATTCATTCTTTCCGATCCTTTACTGGTTAATCATTCCACAACTACAGTTAAAATAGTTTCGCAGCCCAAAACGCCGTTGGAGTAGCTGTATATGATTTCATAGACTCCCGGTGTCTCCATATCCAGCATACCGACATCTACAGCCACCTTTTCAAGCCCGGGCTGCTTTGCGGCGCCAGGATCTCTCACACTATCCAGATACTGCCGCGGCAAAAGCTTGGTGCCCGCCGGAACATAAATCAAATAATCCGTAAGGGTAATTTCCGGCAATCTTGGAGAATTGCCGACTACAATTACTGTTACTGGCAAAAACGCGGTGTCCCCCAGGCTGTTAGTCGCTTGCAGCATAATGGGATACCGCCCAGCAGCAGAGTTGGAAAGATACGACATTGTGAGACGGAGCTGGCTTGTAATATCGCCGTCCACCACATCCGACACAACCAGACGATCCAGCAATGTAATCTGCTCGCCCATTTTGTAAATCAGCGGCTTTGTAATTTGAAATTTTGGTTTTTTGTAATCTGTGTATCTTACGTACCTTGTGAGCTTGGCCACATTATCAGAGCTGTCGAATACGGCGTAGGTCACTTTTGCAGTATTCGCATCAATCAATCCAGAGGTATGTTCTACAAAAACCTGACTGGTCAAATCTCCATCCTGATTGTCCCAGGCGGTGACCCCCTGACAAAGCACCGTCTCGTCGTCGGTTACGTTAATTGCTAAAATCTCAGTATCACAGGTAATCACCGGCGGCGTATGATCCTCGGCAAGATAGCGGGTAAAGGTAAGCGCGGTGAGTCCCGCCAAAACCAGGAAAATAGAAATGGAAAAAATTCGAATGGCTTTCATAATAACCTCCGTATAAACACTGCCTGCCGGCAAGTATAATCCCAGACCGCGTCAATCCACTGAGATTACGTTCCGGTCTAAGACAATACGCCTTGGATTATCGTGCAGCAAGATGCGCGCATATGCATGATCCAAGCGCTCTTTCAAAACTCGAGAGACTTCCTGCAACGCAGGATTACGCCCTTTAGTGCTATGCGCGTCGCTGGCAACTACATGGGCAATGCCCCGATTCAGCAGCCACCAGGCGGTCTCCTGCGCTCTGACGCCCATACTGCCTAAAACGCTGCCCTTATTGAGCTGCAAAAGACTGCCCTCCTGAAACCACCGGGCAGCCAGCGCCGGATCCCGCTGCACGGCGTCGTACCGCTCCGGATGGGCGATCACCGGCGTCAAGCCGAGCATCCTAACCGCGCCGATCGCCAGGTTCATCTGCTCAGGGTTTTCATTGAAAAAGAACTCCAGCAGCAAATATCTGGAATTTGCAATGGTCAAAAGCTTCCCATCGTGATACAGTGCGGGCAGCTCCGGCGTTGCAAAGACTTCCATGCCAGCATAAATACGGATGGGAATATCGCATTCCTCCAACGCTTGGCGGAACAAAAAAATGCGGGACTTAATTTCCTCAGCAAAAAAGCCGCTCCAGCCCACCCGACGGCAGCAATGCGGCGTAGCGACTAAAATGTTGGTGCCGCTCTCCCAAGCGATTTTCGCCATTTCCACTGCTTCTGTCATAGACTGCGCGCCGTCGTCTACAAATGGCAAAATATGACAATGAAGATCAATCAAACTCCTACCTCCCGAACGTTTTCACAGCCCTTACAAAAAAGTTTACATAGTTGGCTCAGGAGAGATTAAGAAGATAGTCAATCAGGAGCCGCTTCCCCACCAATTCAGTATAATTATACTCCCTTCTCTATGCTTTTGTCAATTGACTTTGTAATATATTATCCCTTATCCCATAAAATTCTTTTATTTTCCCGATGTATGCAGGGATTCTCCTATATTTTGTTATGACCTGATGCGTTGATGTATAAAATGTTTAATTTTGTTATAGCTTTTTTGCAATTTTTGGTGTATAATAAAAATAATTATTGTTTTGGCAAAAAAATCGTCAAAACCTATCGGAATCCCAATAGGAGGTGCATCATATGCAGCATCGCTCTGATCGTTCGTTCAAAGGCTCCCATAAAAAAGGGTGCCTCATTGTGCTGCTTATTTTTCTGGTTGTGCTGGTTTGCGCCAGTCTGCTGGTTTATGGCTTCATTACGCTTTCCTTAAATCAGATTAACCGTCCAGATCCCAACGAAACCTTTCTGTCTGAGCAGGAATGGGACAATCTCATGGCGTCGGAAAACGCCGGTGGCGAAACCTACGCGGAACTGGATCCTGCGGAAGTGGATTTTGAACCGGGAAGCCTCATTCCCATCGGCGGTACAGAGGATATGGTAAATATTCTGCTCATTGGTCAAGACCGCCGTCCCGGCGAGCGCCGCGCCAGATCGGACGCAATGATTTTGTGCAGCTTCCGCAAATCTACCGGCGAAATCACCATGGTTTCCTTCCTGCGGGATCTGTATGTGCAGATTCCTGATTATAACGGAGATTCTTACCGGGATAACCGGCTCAACGCCGCCTATGCTTTCGGCGGCATGGAGCTTTTGGACGCGGCGCTGAAGGAAAACTTCGGCGTTATCGTAGACGCGAATATTGAAGTGGATTTTGATGGCTTTATTTCCGTAATCGATATTTTAGGCGGGGTGGACATTTCCCTGACCCAGGAGGAAGCGGACTATATGAACCGAGGAAAAAAATGGGGGCTTACAGTCGGCACGAACCATTTAGACGGCAAACAGGCTCTCGCCTACTCCCAAATTCGGTATATCGGAACCGATTTCGGCCGGACAAACCGCCAGCGAAATGTCTTAAATTCCTTGTTTCAAGAAATGAAAAGCAAATCCCTGCCGGAGATCATATCGTTGGTCAACGAAATTTTCCCGCTGCTTACGACTGATATGACCAACAGCGAAATCATTTCTTACGTCACAGAACTGCTTCCAACTGTCAGCAAAGGCAGTATGGAAACATTGTATATCCCATATGAGGGCACTTACAATTACGCCACTATTCGAGGAATGTCCGTTCTGCTTCCCAATTACACGGAAAACCGGAAGCTTTTGCAGGACGCGCTTTTGGGCGAACCGTAAGCATATGGGAAAGATGGAGGGAGAATTACTGTCATGAACCATGCAAACGCAAAAAGAACCAATCTGGTGCGGCTGTCCCAATTCATACCGCTGATCCTGATTGATGCGGTAATGATTAGTCTGGCAAGCTTTCTGGCGCTTTATATCCGATATGAATTTGATTTTAATTTGCTTTGGGAATCTGGCTATCTATGGAATGTTTTTCGTTTTGCCCCAATCAACACCATTCTCGTGCTGATTATTTTTCACTTTTTTCACCTGTATTCCAGTCTTTGGGAATATGCAGGCCTGAATGAAATGGCGCGAATTGTAGGTGCGTCCATTCTTGCTAGTGTTTTGCAGATTGTCGGCATCTTCCTGATGAGCGAAGGTTTACCCAGAAGCTTTTTGATTTTGTATCCCTGCTTCCTTGCCACACTGATTGGTTTGGTGCGTCTGTTCTACCGCCAAATTTGCAGCCGCCACCATGGCGCCAAAAGAAAAATGCGCCGCACTATGCTGATTGGCGCAGGCTCCGCCGGATACTGTGCGCTCCGGGAATTTCAGACCAGCGATCAATCTCAAAACCGGGTGGTATGTATCATCGATGATAACACCATCAAACGCGACAAGCGGATGCGCGGTATTCCCATTGTAGGCAATCGCCAAGACATTTTACGGGCTGTGGAAAAATACGGCATTGAAGAAATTGTTTTTGCCATTCCCTCCGCCAGCTTGCAGCAGCGCAGAGGCATCATGGAAATCTGCCAGCAGACCAAATGTACCTTAAAGACCCTGCCTTCCATTTTGCAGCTTGCCAACGGGGAAGTGAGTATCCAGAAGATCCGTAATGTGCAGATTGAAGATCTTTTAGGCAGAGACACGGCGCAAGTAGATATTTCCGGCATTGGCAAACACGTCAGCGGTAAGGTCGTTCTAGTGACGGGAGGCGGCGGCAGTATCGGCAGCGAGCTTTGTCGGCAGCTTGCCGCATACCATCCTGCCCGGCTGATTATTTTTGATATTTACGAAAATAATGCATATGATATTCAACAGGAATTGATTCGGAAATATCCCGCTTTGCATCTCACGGTGCTCATTGGCTCCGTACGGGATCGGAAGCGTCTGGAATCTGTATTTGCCGCCTATCGCCCCCAGCTTGTTTATCATGCGGCGGCGCACAAGCACGTTCCTCTTATGGAAGACAGTCCAGGAGAAGCCGTGAAAAACAACGTGTTCGGTACCCTGAACGCTGCGGAGTTGGCCGATACATATCACGTGGAGCGCTTTTTGCTGATCTCTTCCGACAAGGCGGTGAATCCCACCAATGTCATGGGCGCAACCAAGCGCATTTGTGAAATGGTCATTCAAATGATTGACCGCCGTTCCGCCACGGAATATGTGTCCGTTCGCTTCGGCAACGTCCTTGGCTCCAACGGTAGCGTAATCCCCCTGTTTAAAAAGCAAATCGCGGAGGGCGGTCCTGTCACAGTTACCGACCCACAGGTAATCCGCTATTTTATGACCATCCCAGAAGCGGTTTCTTTGGTGCTGCAAGCCGGCGTATACGCCAAGGGCGGGGAGATTTTCATTTTGGATATGGGCGCGCCGGTACGCATCGACGATCTGGCGAGAAACATGATTCGTCTTTCCGGCTTTGAACCGGATGAAGACATTGAAATTAAGTATATCGGCCTGCGGCCAGGGGAAAAGCTTTTTGAAGAACTTCTGCTATCCAGCGAAGGACTTCGGAAAACAAAAAATGATCTGATTTATATAGCAAAAGATCAGATATTTGACGACGAACAGCTCATATCATTTTTAAAGGAACTGGATGCGGCAGCGACGGGAGAATCGGAGCAAATTCGCCGTATTATCGCTAAAATTGTTCCAGAATACAAGGTTTCACCCCCACCCCGATTTTCTTTAATTTAAAAAAGGTGATTTTTATGAAACTGATTGGCTCGGATATCTGTAAAAACTGCCGTGAGGCAAAGTGGTATTTGCAGGAAAAAGGGATTTCCTACACATGGGTAGATTTGACGGAAGATACGGAAAAGATGCGTTATTTCCTGGGCCTGCGGGATACCTCTCCGGTTTTTGACGGCGTAAAAGCCGAAGGCAAAATTGGGATTCCCTGCTTTGTTCTCTCGGACGGAACCCTAACGCTGGATTTGAAAACTGCGCTTATAGGAGAAGGGTTTTCTCCTGACTAAAAGCGGCGTTTTATCAAAATCGACTTTTTTACAGAGGTATCTTTTTGTTTTATCCAATTCAGACGGGATTCGCATAAATTTTGCGAATCCCGTCCTTTTATGCCCAAAAATCTGCAACCCCTGCTAGCTGTGGAAAACCTGCCGCACGCCGCCTGCTTTTCGACAAATTGCGCAAATTCTGCCTGTAAGTTGCTAAATTCGACAGTTTCCCCGAAAAACCGCTTTTAGAATGTGGTGCAATTCAGGTTGGAAACGCTTAGATTTGCACACTGTCCACAGAGTTTTGCACAGGAAATGTGAATATTAGCTGTGCAAAAAATAGGGACTTTTCCTTTTTTTACCAAATTTAACAAACCATTTTAAATGGTGACAGGTTTCCAGAAAACCGCCGCGCAAAACAAAAAACAAAGAAATATGCAAGATGAATTGTGTCATCTTACATATTTCTTTGTCAAAATCAACTGTCGAAGCAAGCGCTATTCTGAATAGTCGTGCCGATATGCTTTTCCTGTCTCCACAAAGGTGCCAGACCGTCGTCGCCCCAGTATTCGTCTATGGAAAGGATTTTATCCCCTTCGGTTTTAATAAAAGATACGGCGTGAAAGGACTGCCTTTTATCCTTGGTGTATACATGCGTCACCGTAATTATCAGGTCGCCCAGGGTCTCCTGACGCTCAATCTCCCCTGCCCAGTCTCCCGGATATTCGCAGTTGGCGCGGACAAATTCATCTACCGTGAAGCGCTCGTTTGTACAATGCCAGTTTACATAGGCGTTTTCATGGAAAAAGCTTCGGATGGCCGCTTCATCCTGGGCAAGAACCGCCATCCAAAAATCTTTGACTACAAGCATTCGTTCCTCCTTAAAGCCGTTCGCCCAAAATGGACTTGGTCGCGTAGGCGTTCAGCGTCTGATCCGCCACGTTGCCCGCAAGATACTCATAATATCCTTGAGCGCCAATCATCGCTCCATTGTCTCCGCAAAGGCTGAGCGGCGGCATAAAGACTTCTGTATTCAGTTTAGCCGCCGCCTGTAAAATATCCCGCCGGATTCTGGAATTTGCCGCCACACCGCCGGCAACCGCCAATTTGCGGTAGCCTGTCCGCTTCAAAGCTTCCATGGTGCGGGGCACCAGATTGTCGGAAGCCGCCGCCGCAAAAGACGCGCACAGAGAAGGAACGTCAATTTCCTCTCCTTTTTGTCTTGCGTTGTGAATGAGGTTGATAGCAGCCGTTTTCAGGCCGGAGAAGGACATATCCAGCGGGTTTGCGCCGGGTTTGGAACGAGGCAGGGCGTATTTTTTCGCATCTCCCAGCGCCGCCATGGCGTCCAGCGCCTTGCCGCCGGGATAGGGCATTCCAAGAACGCGGGCGACTTTATCGAAGCACTCCCCCGCTGCATCATCCAGTGTCGTTCCCATAATTTCCATTTTTGTATAATCTTTTACATCAATGAGCATGGTATGGCCACCGGAAATCATCAGGCACAAAAAAGGCGGCTCCAGTTCCGGGTAAGCTAAATAATTTGCCGCAATATGCCCACGAATATGATGCACCGGGATTAAAGGCTTTTGCAAAGCCAACGCGGTAGCCTTGGCAAAGCTCACTCCCACTAAAACCGCGCCGATGAGTCCCGGCGCATAGGTCACAGCCACCGCGTCAATCTCCTTTTTGGAAATGCCTGCATTTTGTATCGCCTGCTCCGCCAGCCCGGAAATTGCTTCCACGTGTTTTCTGGAGGCAATTTCCGGCACCACACCGCCGTACAGCTTGTGCAGTTCCACTTGCGAGGCGATGCAGTCTGTGAGAATCTTCCGCCCATCTTCTACCAGCGCCACCGCCGTTTCGTCGCAGGAGGATTCTACCGCCATAATAATCATTTTAAAGCTCCTTTCGGAGGATCAGCGCATCCTCTCTTGGATTTCTATAATAATTGGGGCGCTTTCCCACCTGCGAAAAGCCAAGCTTTTCATACAGCGCCTTGGCAGGCTGGTTGGATGCGCGCACTTCCAGGGTCAGGCTGCGCACGTTCTTTTCCAAAAGGGCGCTGCAAAGCGCCAGCACCAGCTTTTCCGCTATCCCCTGCCGCCGGAAAGCGGGAGTTACGGCAAGGTTCATCATATCCCCTTCCCCCAGTACGCTTTGGCTGCCCACATAGCCCAGCACCGCATCCTGTTCCATTGCCACCAGCCATAAGCTTAAAGGGTTTCCAAGCTCCCCGGCAATGGAAGCTTCGCTCCAGGGATCTGCAAAGCAGACTTTTTCCAACGCCGCCACCTGTCCTACATGGTTGGCGTTCATCTGTTTCATTTCTATCATTTTGTTTCGTACCAGCTTTTTCCGGCTTTTGCTTCCACTGTAAGAGGAACGGACAAAGCGGCCACATGCTCCATTTCTTCTGTGACAATGCGCTTTACCTGCTCCGCTTCCGCCTCCGGGCATTCCACAATCAGTTCGTCATGCACCTGCAAAATGAGCTTCGCCTCCAGCTTTGCCGCTTCCAGAGTGCGGCTCACATGAAGCATAGCAAGCTTAATGATATCCGCTGCCGTGCCTTGAATGGGGGTATTCATTGCAATGCGCTCCGCGCCCTGCCGAATATTATAATTGCTGCTTTTGATTTCCGGGATATACCGGCGGCGTCCATACAAGGTGCTAACATAGCCCATGGTCTTTGCCTGCTCTACAATTTCATGCATATAGGCGCGAACCCCTGCGTAGCGGGAAAGATAACCGTCGATATACTGCTTGGCCTCCCACCGGCTCACACCGATGTCCTCGGAAAGAGAAAACTCCGAAATACCATAGACAATGCCAAAATTGACCGCCTTGGCGCTGCGCCGCTGCAAGGAAGTCACTTCTTTCGCAGGAACGCCAAACACCTGAGAAGCAGTCACGGTATGAATGTCCTGCCCGCTTTGGAAGGCCTGCTGCATAATGGGATCGTCCGCAATGTGCGCCAGTACCCGCAGTTCAATCTGGCTGTAATCCGCGTCTACCAGGACGCAGCCAGGCTTTGGCACAAACATTTTCCGTAGCTCGCTGCCCAGCTCCGTCCGTACCGGGATATTTTGAATATTCGGCTCTGTGGAGGAGAGTCGCCCGGTGGCTGTGACCATATTCTGAAAGGTGGTGTGGATTCTGCCATCCGACCCAACGACTTTCAACAGCCCGTCCACATAGGTAGACTTCAGCTTGGTAAGGGTGCGAAATTCCAGAATTTCCGTCACAATCGGGTGCTTGTCCCGCAGTCGCTCCAAAACCTCCGCATTGGTGGAATAGCCGGTTTTCGTTTTCTTTACTGGAGGCAAGCCCAGCTTTTCAAAAAGCACCTCTCCAAGCTGCTTGGGGGAATTGATATTAAAAGTCTCCCCAGCGTACTCGTAAATGTTCCGTTCCGCCGCCTGAATGCGCTCAGACAGCATATTGCCGAATTCCGCCAACGCCTTTTGATCAATGGGGACTCCAGCCTGCTCCATATCGTACAAAACCCTGCAAAGGGGGAACTCGATTTCCCGATATAACCGCTCCATACCCATGTTTTGCAATTCCGGCTCCAAAAGAAGGCAAAGCTGCCAGATTGCTTCCGCTCTGTCGGAAGGTTCCGTGACCTCCTGGTTTAAATGGTGCATTGCCATACGCTTGAGACCGTAATCTGTCAAACTGGGATTTAAATCGTAGGCGGCCAGCGCCGTGTCAAAAATAAAATCTTCTCCCGGCAAGCCCTGCAATTGCAAAGCGTGCAGCGTCGCTTTTAAATCGTGGCAGATTTTTGGAGTTCCCGCTTCCAAAAGCGTCTCCAGCGCCTTTGTTCGCTCCAAAGGCGTAACGCTGCAAACGCCCTGCTCCCACGCAATGGAAATTGTCCCATCCTCGGCAAGATCAACCGCGCATTTTGTCCCTGCTGAGGGAAGCTCACAGCATACAGACAGCTTTTGCTGCCTGCCCTGACGGACTGCCGGAATCGCCGCTTCCCGCAGACGGTAGCGGTCGATGAGTTTGGAAAATTCCAGCCGCACGAATAAGTCATACAGCGTTTTTTGATCAGGATCGCGAATCATTGCGTCCTCCGGGTGAAAAGCAATGGGCGCTTCACAGCGAATTGTCGCTAAATCATAGGATAAATAGGCGTTGTCTTTTCCATTTTCCAGCTTTTCCCGGAGCTTTGGGCGAATGGAAGCATCCTGTAAGTTTTCGTAAACCCCGTCCAAAGTGCCAAACTTATACAGCAAATCCTTAGCGGTTTTGGGTCCAACTCCCGCAATGCCTGGAATATTGTCGGAAGAATCCCCCATCAGCGCTTTCAAATCAATGAGTCTTTGGGGTTCAAAACCATACTCCGCCTGGAACTGCGCCTCGTCGTACAGCGTCGCTTCCGTTCGCCCGGCTTTGGAGATAACCAGCTTGACATTGACATGCCCATCAATGAGCTGCAAGCTGTCCCGGTCTCCTGTGACAATCACGCAGTCCCAGTTTTCCTGTCCGCAGATTTTGCCCACGGTCCCAATCACATCGTCCGCTTCCCAGCCCTGACATTCGTAAATCGGAATGTTCATGGCGTTCAGGATTTCCTTCATGATAGGCATTTGCTGCGCCAGTTCCTCCGGCATCCCATGGCGGGTCGCCTTGTAGCCGTCGTACTGCAAATGCCGGAAGGTAGGGCCATGGAGGTCAAAGGCCACACAAACCGCGTCCGGCTTTTCCTCGGCCTCCATGCGCTGCAAAATATTCAAAAAACCGAACACCGCGTTGGTATGCACACCGTCTTTTGTAGTCATATCGTGAATGCCGTAAAACGCCCGGTTAATGACGCTGTTGCCGTCTAAAATCAGAAGCTTCATCTTACACCCGCTTCCACTTGGAGCCTTGCGGCGTGTCGATAATCTCAATGCCCTGCGCTTTCAGTTCGTCGCGAATGCGGTCTGCCTCCGCCCAGTTTTTCTCTTTTTTCGCCGCAAGTCGGGCGCTTACCAGCGCGTCGATGATCGGGTCATGCTCCTGGGCTTCTTCCTCCCGCTTCTTTTCCGCCCGCATTTTCGCGGCGGCTTCCAATAGATTCAGGCTCAGAACCTGATCAAAGTCCTTGATCGCCGCCAGTTTTGTTGTATCATTGGTTTTTGCCTTTAGCACGTCATACACAGCGGTGACCGCCAAAGAGGTGTTCAGATCGCCGTTCAGCGCGGTGAGGAATTTCCCCTTCAGCTTATCAAACGCTTCCTTATCCACCGCTTCTTCCGTGTCCGGGCTCAGCTCCGCGATTTTGGCAGTCAACTTCTGGTAAGCAACGGCGGCGTTGTCCAGATTTTCATAGGAAAATACCAGATTCCGACGGTAGTGGCTTTGCAGGCAGAAAAGGCGATACACCATGGGGTCATAGCCCTTGCTTTCCAGCAGAGAAACTGTCAGAAATTCGCCCTTGGACTTGGACATTTTGCCGTCGTTGGTGTTCAAATGGTGAACATGGAACCAGTAATTGCACCATTTGTGCCCCAAAAAGCTTTCCGACTGGGCAATTTCATTGGTATGATGGGGAAACGCGTTGTCAATGCCGCCGCAGTGGATGTCCAGATCCTCGCCAAGATGCTTTAGCGAAATACCAGAACATTCAATGTGCCAGCCGGGATAACCCACGCCCCAGGGAGATTCCCATTTCAGCGCCTGATCCTCAAATTTGGACTTGGTAAACCAGAGGACAAAATCATTTTTATTGCGCTTATTGGTATCCTCTTCCACGCCTTCCCGCACGCCCACAGCCAGATTCTCCTCTTCGTGGTCGCCGAAGGCATAGTATTTTTCCAGTTTGGAGGTATCAAAGTATACGTTGCCTCCCGCAAGATATGCAAAGCCCTTTTCCAACAGTCCGGAAACAATCTGGATAAATTCGTCTATACAGTTGGTCGCAGGCTCCACCACATCCGGTCGCTTAATATTCAGCTTTTCGCAGTCGGCAAAAAAAGCGTCGGTGTAGTATTTTGCAATTTCCATGACGCTTTTGTGCTCCCGGCGGGCGCCTTTCAGCATTTTGTCCTCGCCGGTATCCGCATCGGAGGCCAGATGGCCAACGTCTGTGATGTTCATGACCCGCTTCACCGGGTAGCCCACATAGCGCAGGGCTTTTTCCAGCACATCCTCCATAATATACGTCCTGAGATTGCCAATATGGGCAAAATGGTACACAGTAGGGCCGCAGGTGTACATCTTCACCAACCCCTCGTGATTGGGCTTAAATTCTTCCTTTTTGTGAGACAATGAGTTATAAAGGTACATTTTGACACTCCTTTTGTTGTTTTTCCAGTTGTTCTATTCTGCTGCGCAATTCTTGCAGCTCCAACGCTACGGGGTCTGGGGTATGCACATGATCCAGCTTTTCGCCGTTGATGCGCACCACATGGCCAGGTACGCCAACCACTGTGGAATTTTCCGGCACATCCCGCAGCACCACGGCATTGGCCGCTACACGAGCATGATTCCCAACATAAATGGGTCCTAAAATTTTCGCGCCGCTGCCCACCATGACATGATTCCCCAAAGTAGGGTGCCGCTTCCCGGAGGAAATGCCGGTGCCGCCCAGGGTAACGCCCTGATAAATCAGGCAGTCGTCGCCAATTTCCGTGGTCGCGCCAATGACAACGCCTGTTCCATGGTCGATGACCAGCCGCCTTCCAATGGTCGCGGCAGGATGAATCTCAATTCCTGTTACCCATTTTGCGTGCTGAGAGACCCAGCGTGCCAAAAAGCGGCGTTTGTGGCAGTAAAGCCAGTGGGCGATACGATAATAAATGGTTGCGTGCAGGCCGTGATATAATAGGAAAATTTCCAGCTTAGATCTGGCTGCCGGGTCGTTTTTCTGATAAGCTTCAATGGTTTCTTTTAAAAACATGGTATGTTCCTCCAAGAAAGTGTACAGAGTATGATCTGCCGCCCTATTCTAT
This sequence comes from uncultured Oscillospiraceae bacterium, assembly GCA_910589155.1. Lineage (GTDB taxonomy): Bacteria > Bacillota > Clostridia > Oscillospirales > Oscillospiraceae > Faecousia. The sequence continues at coordinate 325,050 of CAJURY010000001.1, forward strand.
GACAAACGCCCGCCTCTTGCAACAAAGGTCAAGAGGCGGGCAAAATGCTCGCGGTTCCACTCTGATTTCTCACTTACAGCCTTACGCGGCCAACGGGGTCTCCCCTTCACTCCCGAACGCACTTCGCCTTTTCCTGACCGCCGGGGTTTCCAGCCCAAGACCCCGACTCTCTGCCGCCATTACAAAAAGTTACTCTTTTCGATCAATGTGATATGAAATTTTCTTCATTTTACCATTTGGCGCATGGCTTGTCAACTCTTATACAAGACGAAATACGTGTTCCGATAAAGGGGCATTTTCACCATACCAGTATTCCACAATTTCTGAAACGCCTGTTTTTCAATCCTTCTGTTATAGTATTTTTCTTCACAATTCGCGAATTCATTCCAGGAATCCGCAACATAGAAATTATTTTCATCGTAGCCAACCACAGGAACATAATGCAAAAAGCTCTGCCCCACCTGCGATCGCAACATCACGATCACCGGATTTCCCTTGCTGATTTCATTTTTCAGGGCGTTTTGGTTGCCAGTACAATACTGTGCGCAAAAGCCGTACTGCATGAGCTGCTTTCGTATGCCGCTGGGATATACGCATCCATCCTTCGTTTTGCCGGTCATGTTCTCATACAGTGCGTTTCCTTCTGCTTCTATCCCCCAATGCCGCAAAACATAGGCCAATGAAAAGGCGGCGCACTGGTTGCCGTCCTGAAAATCGGTTCTGTTCTCTTTTGTAACGACAAACTGTTTGTATCTGCATCGACAAGAAAAGCGGAAAAACAGAATCCCCATGAAAACAGCATTTACAGTCGTTGTGATAACAAGGTAATTAGCAAAAGAGGCAGCAAGTATCCAGAAAAAAAGTTTCATGGTAATTTTTAGTTCCAAATACAGCTCCAGTTCTGTATAAAATATTCGATACCGGAATACACCGTTGTAATCAGGATTACTGCAATCACTGTCCAATTCAGCCAGGCAATGCCGGGAAACGCCATCATCGCGCAAAGCCCAATCATGGTACTGGCGGTTTTCACCTTGCCGCTCCAACCTGCTGCAATGACATTCCCCTTCCCCACTGCAACCAGCCGCAATCCGGTCACGGCAAATTCTCTGGTAAGGACAATCATCAGCGCCCAGGCGGGCATTACATTCCACTGGCAGAAAACGCACATCACAGAAATCACCAGCAGCTTATCCGCCAGAGGATCCAGGAATTTTCCAAAATCGCTGACCTGATCGCAGTGCCGGGCAATATAGCCGTCTACAAAATCCGTAAGGCTTGCCAGAACAAAGACCGCCAGCGCCGCGAACATCCAAACGCCGGAGCCGCCGCTGAGATACAAAAAAGCCATGCAAACGGGAATCATCAAAACCCGCAAAAGCGTAATTTTGCTAGCAGTTGTCATAGCGCATCCTCCTGTTTCCAGCCTGTAAGTTCGCCGTCTGTGACGCCGTCAATGGTAACTTGGACAAAGCATCCGGTTCTGACTGGGGTTTCCGCCGTAAACCATACCCGTCCGTCGATTTCCGGGGAATCGGCGTAGGTTCTTCCGAAGTACAGATCCTCCTCCGGATCATAGCCGTCGCAGAGCACCTCCAGAGTTTTTCCTACCATAGCCCCATTGTAATCGTCCATAATCCGGCTTTGCAGCTCCGCCAGAATTTCGGCACGCTGCACTGCCACCTCTGTTGGAGGGTATTCCATTTTCGCCGCAGGCGTACCCTCCTCTGGGGAAAAGGCAAAAGCGCCAACCCGTTCCAGCTTCTGCGCTTTGAGGAAATTGCAAAGCTGCATAAATTCTTCCTCGCCCTCGCCGGGCAGTCCGGTAATGATACTGGTGCGCAGTACTAATCCGGGAATTTGGCGGCGCAAAGAGTCAAAAAGTTTTTCCAAATACACGCCGTCGCCCCGGCGGTTCATACGGCGAAGAATTTCATCGTTGACGTGCTGAATGGGAATGTCCAGATATTTCACAATTTTGGGTTCCTGGGCAATCACGTCAATCATTTCCTGGGTAATTTCATCGGGATAAAGGTAGTGAATCCGAATCCAGCGAATCCCGTCAATTTTGGCAAGCTCCCGCAAAAGCGCAGGAAGCATGGACTTGCCGCCATTCAAATCCGTCCCGTAGCGGCTGGTATCCTGCGCCACCACAATCAACTCTTTTGTGCCGTTTTGCACCAAAATCCGCGCTTCATAAAGAATATCGTCCATACTGCGGCTGCGGTATCTGCCGCGTAAAGAAGGAATCACGCAGTAGGCGCAGCGGTTGTCGCAGCCTTCCGCGATTTTAATGTAGGCGTAATGCTCCGGGGTCGTAAGCACACGGCCAACCTCCATTTGCGGGGCGTTCAGATTACCAAAACAGCTTACCTGCTCCCCTGCCAACAGCTCATGGACTGCTGTGACAATTTCACCATAGCTGCCCGTACCCAATACGCCGTCTACCTCCGGCATTTCCTTCAGGATTTCCTTTTTGTACCGCTGGGAAAGACAGCCTGTTACCAGTATTTTGCCCACCAAGCCTTCCGCCTTCAGCGCAGCAGTGGACAAAATGTGGTCAATCGCCTCCGACTTTGCAGAATCAATGAAGCCGCAGGTGTTAATGACCGCGACGTCCGCCCCCTCCACGTCAGGCAAAATTTCAAAACCAGCCTCTTGGAGCAAAAACATCATCTGCTCACAATCCACCTGATTTTTGGCGCAGCCCAGGGAAATAAATCCAACCTTCGCCATATTGACATTCACACCTTTCCGCTGCCAAACAAACCCATTTTTCGCAGCATTTGTTCCTATTTTCAGACTAAAAAAGCCTTTGCTTTCTGATTCAATTCCGCCCAAACCGAGCGAAGAATTTCCCGCTGCCGCCCAAGCTTGCGCGGGTCATGGGAAGCAGTCAGCAGAAATTCCAGATTGCGAAGCAATTCTTTCGGACAGACAGGAAGCTCTGCCAACGCCTTTTCCAGCTTTTTGTCTCCAGTATAATACCGGCTATTCAGCGCAAAAATCACCTGCACCATATCCATCACCGTATGCAGCGCGATAGGCGCGGCAAAAAGCAGATCGCCTCTGGAAATCGCGCTGTCATAGTGAAAATTATCCAGCCACATACTGGCACGCCCCAAAAATGTCTCTAAAATCGACCGCCGCAGGGCAGGCGGATAAACCTTCGCTTTTTCCTGCCATTTGGCCAATATACCGTCTGGATCCCAGACAGGCTTTAAAAAACTCAGCTCACAAAGGTGAATATATGTGTAATAGCCATTGGAAGTCCAAATTTCTGGAATAATCTGAAATTTGCCCTCCAGACAGTCCGCAATGCTTTCCTCCATCCCGGAAATGCTGCGCCCCACGACTTCCACGGGCGTGCCCTGATACCTGAAATCCATACCGCCGCCCCAGGGAAAATCCGCAAAAGAAGCGCAGACCCAAGGGGTGGTACCCGCGTCCGCAAGGGAAGCGATCAGCGCTTCGCGCACAGACTGAGGCTTTTCCTTTTCCGCGAAAATGTAAATATCTAAATCGGAGGCGGCGTCCGCTACGCCCTTGGCATGGGCGCCTGCTAAAGCAATGGCGCACTTTCCCTCTACCGTCTGCTTTAAAATCGCTGTAATTTCATCAATTTTCCGCAAAACTGCCCCATCCATAGCTTGCCCTCTACTCGTCGTATGCTTCCATTTCTTCGTCTAACGCGCTAAGACAGCGGCGGATTTCTTCCCACCGATGCCCCCGGCGCAGCAATGCGTCTATGGCGCGCTTTTTGTCTTTTTCCGTGAACCCCTCTGGCAAACGACTGCGCAGAAAAGCCATAATCGCCTCGTCCTGCTCTGGATAATCCGCCAGCGCTTCCGGCCAAAGCTCTCTGGGAATCTGCTTTTCATAAAGCATCTGTTTTACTCTGGCGACACCATAGCCTCTGGCAATCCCCTTTCGAACAATTTGCCTTGCCGTCTCCCCATCGTCTACCAGATTCAGCTCGCTCATCCAAGCCACCGCCGCGTGGGCATGAGCTGGATCCTCGCCCTTACGGACAAGCCGCTGCTCCAAATCCCGGCTGGAAACCGCTGAAGCTGACACAATCCGCACCGCCCGCATTTTTGCGGAAGCGCTGCCAGCCATCTCCAATAGCTTTTGATAGGCTGCTTCATCCAGTTCGCAGCCAGGGTATAAGCCCAAGTCCGCAATGACCTGGGGGTATAGCCGGAGGGTCGTACCGCCCGTTAGCGTTGTAAAATATCGCCCCGCACAATCCGGCTCACCGGCAATTTTCTCAATCCTCATCATCAAAATCGTCTGCGGAAACGCTTACCGCCTTCTGCGCGGCCTTGGCCGGAGCTTTCCCCTTAGATCCAGTGAGCTTCCAGAGATTTTCGCGAACCTCCACATTTAGCCGTTCTGTAATTTCCGGGTGATCCTGCAAAAACTGCTTGGCGTTATCCCGTCCCTGACCGATGCGTTCTTCCCCGATAGAGAACCAGCTTCCGCTTTTCTGCACCAATTCCAACTGCACCGCCATATCCAAGAGTTCTCCGTATCTGGAAATGCCCTCGCCGTACATAATGTCGAAAATCGCTTCCCGGAACGGCGGCGCAACCTTATTTTTCACCACACGGACACGGGTCTTGGAGCCAATTACATCGGAGCCGTTTTTAATCGTCTCTACCTTCCGCACATCCAGACGGACGGAAGCGTAGAACTTCAAAGCATTGCCGCCTGTGGTGGTTTCGGGATTGCCGTACATCACGCCGATTTTCATACGAAGCTGGTTGATGAAAATAACCACGCAGTTGGTCTTGGAAATGGTGCCCGCCAGTTTCCGAAGGGCTTGCGACATCAGTCTTGCCTGCAAACCCACAAAGCTGTCGCCCATTTCGCCTTCAATTTCCGCTCTGGGGGTCAAGGCTGCTACAGAGTCCACAACCACCGCGTCTACCGCGCCGGAGCGCACCAGCGCGTCGGTGATTTCCAGCGCCTGCTCGCCGGTATCCGGCTGGGAAACCAGCATGGAATCAATATCTACACCCAAAGCCGCCGCGTAATCCGGGTCAAGGGCGTGCTCCGCGTCTACAAACGCCACCTCGCTGCCCAGCTTTTGGGCTTCCGCCAGAATATGCAGCGCCAAGGTGGTTTTGCCGGAAGATTCCGGCCCATAAATTTCAATAATACGCCCTCTGGGAACGCCGCCAATGCCCAACGCCGCGTCCAGCGCCAAAGATCCGGTGGGAATCGCGTCTACAGACATTTCCGGCCGATCCCCCAAACGCATCACCGCGCCTTTCCCAAAATTCTTTTCAATCTGCGCCAAAGCGGTCTCCAGCGCTTTCTTTTTATCCGACGCGGGGGCCGGCGCTTCATAAGCTGTTTTCTTGCTCGCCACGATGCATCTCTTCCTCTCTGATTTTCTGAGCCAGAACGGCTCTATCTATCTCGCTATAATCTTTTTTTACTTCTAAAATCTGAAATCCAGCCTCTTTCAGAATGCGGCAAACATCATTTCCTTGCCCCATTCCAAACTCAAAGCAGAAAAAACCGCCCGGTTTTAAAGAATCCTTGAAATGCTCCACAATCGCCCGGTAAAAATCCAGTCCGTCCCCACCGCCATCCAATGCCAGCGCAGGCTCAAAATTTCGTACGCTGGGTTCCAATTCCAGCATTTCCCCGCTGGTGACATAGGGGGGATTGGAAACGATCAAATCAAACTGCCCCAAAAAGGCCGGCGCTGTCTGTGTGACGTCCATCTGTACACAGGAAACCCGCCCTGTCAGCTTATGGGCAACCGTGTTTTTCTTCGCCACCGCCAGAGCCTCTCTGGAAATATCCGCCAACGTCACTCTAACGTCCTTTACCTGATTGGCAATCGCCAGCCCAATGCAGCCGGAACCGGTGCAAAGATCCAAAACTCTGGGATCATGCTCCAGCATAAGCGTCTGCCGCACCGCCAGCTCCGCCACCGCCATGGTATCGTCTCTGGGAATCAGCACATGAGAAGTGACCTCTAAGGTCATACCATAAAACTCCCACTGCCCCAGAATGTAGGCCAGAGGTTCTCCGGCTACCGCCCGAAGCGTCCAACTTTCCATGGTGTCACAGACGCTTTCTCCGGCGAATTTATCCCGATTTGCCAAAATCGCCTCCTGGCTTTTCCCGGAAGCGGCGCACAAAAGCTGCCTTGCCACAAATCCAGCCTGCTCCTGCCCATAGGAAGGAAGCAGAGCACGCCTTGCATCCAGATACAAATCGCTGTATCTTTTTACCATTGATCCGCGCCCTCCTGCTGAGGAAGTACCGCTTCCAAGGCGGTAATCGCCACCTCAATCATGCTGTCGTCCGGCTCGTTGGTCGTAAAATTCTGGAACCACATCCCCGGCGCAGTGAGAATGCGGGTGAACCAGTTGTCGTGCCGCCCTACAAAGCGGTTGATTTCATAACCAATGGCGACAACCAAAGGCAAGAGCAACAGCTTGTAGGCAATCATAATCAATCGGTACAGGAAAGTTCCCTGCATCGCCGCCAGTCCCGGCGCAACAACCAAAAGCACAGAGGATGCTATGGAGAAAATCAAAATAGATAAAAGCATAATCACAAGCAAAAAGCTTGTGCCACAGCGCGGATGCAGCCTTGTCTGCTGCCGGACGTTCTCCACCGTCAAAGGAAGCTTTGCTTCATAGCAGCGGATGGTTTTATGCTCCGCGCCGTGGTAGGAAAACAGTCGCTTCATATCCTTCATTTTTGAAATTAAGTACATATACGCCATAAAAATGATCATACGCACCGCGCCTTCAATGAGGTTGACGCCGATGTTGCTTTTTACCCAGCGGTCAAAGAAGCCGCCGATGACCATGGGAAGCAGGAAAAACAGCACCACGGAAAAGCCAATTCCCAAAACAGCCGCAGCATACAGCAGCCCCTTCTGGAATTTTTCCGACCCAAGTTTTTTCTCCAGCCAGAGATCCAGCTTGGAGGGTTTTTCCGTTTCGCTGTACTCTTCCGGGGACAAATCAGCCGAGCGCAGCAGAGCCTTGATGCCTACCATTTGCGCGGAGAAAAAGTTCACAACGCCTCGAATCAACGGCCAAGTGGCAACTGAACCGGGTTTGGGGAGTTTTCTCTCCGTCACCTCTGTGGTGAGGCCGTCTTTTCCCCGTACTACCACCGCGTCTTTTTCTGGCCCGCGCATCATAATACCTTCAATCAACGCTTGTCCGCCAATCATGGTCTTAAATTTTTCATTGGTATTTTGTTTGCTCATGGGGTATTCCTTTCCGGCAAGCGCCGCAAGACGCCGCCAAAACTACTGCTGAGCAGTAGGCAGTTGAATCGTTACAAGGGTACCGCCGCCTTCTGCGTTTTCCAGAAGCAGCTTGCCGCCGTGCATTTCCACAATTTCATCGCACACAGCAAGGCCAATGCCGGTGCCTCTGGCTTTGGAGCTTCCCTTGTAAAATTTTTTCTTTACCAGAGGCAGTTCTTCCTCTGGGATTCCACAGCCATAGTCCCGAATGCGAATCACCACGTTATTTTGCTCCTTATGGATGGATGCTTCAATTTTTTTGCCGTCTCCGCCATGCTTCGCGGCATTGTCCAAAATATTCAAAAATACCTGGCGCATTCGTTTTCCATCGCAGGGGATTTCAGGAATCTCCTCATCGTTATCCAGATATTCCAGGGTTATCCCTTCCTGCTTCAGGCGGCTGCCATACATGTAAACGGTATCTTCAAATTCGCTCCGAATGTCCGTCAGTTCCACGTTCAAGGTCATGCGGCCGTCTTGCAGACGGGAAAATTCCAGAAGCTCCATGACCATTTCCGTCAACCGTCTGGATTCTTTCAAAATAATCCGCATACCCCGGCTGGTCTGCTCGTCCATTTCATCCATGGAAAGCAGCGTTTCGCTCCAGCCGGTAATGGCGGTAAGGGGCGTGCGCAGCTCATGAGAAAGCGAGGTAACAAAATCCGCCTGCATTTTTTCGCTCTGGCTGATTTTTACCGACATATCGTTGATCGTATCCGCCAGTTCGCCGATTTCATCGTCAAACTTAGCCTTAATCTGCACGCCGTAGCTGCCGGCGGCAATCCGCTTGGCCGTAGCTGTAATTTCCGCCACAGGCCCTAGAATAGACTTGATATAATAGTTGCTGCTGAGCAGCACAGTCAAAACAAACAGCGCGCCGCCGATAAAAGCGGTCATAGCAATAAAGACAATCTGGCGATCCACATTGCGCAAACTGGTGACATACCGCAAAACGCCGATGACTTCTCCGTTGGTATAAATCATGGGGCAGGAAACCGCCATAATATGATCCCCGGTCGCAGGGTCTTTCCCGGAAAATACTGCGAGGTCTACCTTTTCAATGGCGGCGAAAATATCCGAGGTTTTGGGATGCTGACCGGCCCACTGTCCAAAGGAAGAGGCCACCAGCCGCCCCTGGGCATTGATAAACTGCAACTCAATGGTATCCTTATACTCAAAGGTCTGGGCATAGGTCACACAGGACTGATAGTATTCCTTATAGCTTTGCCCAATGTAATTGGCAAAAAAGTCGGCGGTGGAACTGGCGCGGTATTTCATATCGGATTCCACATTGGAGTAGTAGTACGCTGAAAAAATCGCCGTGATGCCAATGACGCTCACCACTGCCAGCGCCATCACAAGTCCCACGGTATTGGTGAGCCAGCGGCGGCGCAGCCCCCACATTTTCTTCTTGCTCAAGGCTTCTTTCACCTCAATTCAGGGAAAAGTCCGGTGTTACGCACCCCATTTATAGCCATAGCCCCATACGGTTGTAATAAAGGCGGGATTTGCCGTGTCGTCCTCAATTTTGATTCTGAGTCGGCGGATATTCACGTCCACGATTTTCAGGTCGCTGTCATAATCAGGCCCCCACACGGCGTTTAGAATATCCTCTCTGGACAGCGCCCGTCCGGGATTTTGCAGAAACAGCTTCAAAATAGCAAATTCCACCTGGGTCAGGCGAATACGCTCTCCATTTTTTTCCAGCGTGCGGTTGTGGAAATTCATTACAAATGGCCCGTTTTGCAGCAGATCGGGGTCAGCCGCGTTGTCCCCGCCAATGCGCCGATACAATGCGTCAATCCGCGCGGTCAGCTCCGCCGGGGAAAAGGGCTTTGTCACATAATCGTCCGCGCCGGTCATGAGGCCGGTTATCTTATCCATTTCCTGGGTTCTTGCCGTCAGCATTATAATGCCAATCTGCTTATTGGAAGCGCGAATGTTCCGGCAGACCTCAAATCCATCCATATCCGGCAGCATAATATCCAGAATCGCCACGCCGATGTCCGGGTTTTCCCGCAATCGCTCCAGCGCCTCTTTGCCTGTGCCCGCTTCTATCGCGTCATAGCCCGCTCGTTTGATGTTGATAACCACAAAGCTGCGAATATTTACTTCGTCTTCCAAAATTAAAACTTTTTTCATATCCTCACTCCTAGGTCTCTCCAGTTTTCCATGGGGTTCGAATCAAATGGAACGCACTTTTCACCGCGTTCTCATCAACGCCTCTTTTTATACCTTCTTCGCCAATCGCGGCAGCGAAAATCACTTCGTCATTCCGCGCCAAAGTAAAGTTTCCTTCCGCAGCGGCTGCTTCCGTGCGGCTGTCGCCAGAAAAAACGTACACGGTAAAAATAGGCGCAGTGCAAAAACCGTTTTCCCAGCCGCAAAAAGCGTAGGATATTTCTCCAGCGCCCGCATCGCTACGCAGCGCTACCATTTGCTTCGCCCATTCCGGGGGTAAGTCCACATAATAACCGTCGGCACAGCAGTGATAGGTTATTTTTTTGTTCTGGTGAGAGCCGTCCGGTTCCAAATTGTACCATTGCAGCAAATACCGGTTGGTTTGGGGAGCCGCCCCTTCCGGCTCCGGCATGGTGAGCTGCTCCGGCAGCTCAATCAGGCCGTCTCCGTCAATGTCCTCAGCGTAGACTTCCTTGTTGCGGATGGTACGCGCGCTGCTACCGCCGGGAGCAAGCTGCGTCACGTTGGTGAGCTTCCCCTCTTGCAATGCGTACACGTCCGTAATGACCTGATTTTCGTCATAGGCACTGGCGACAAACACCGCCGGCACATCCTGGCACATATTGCCGGTGATCACGCGCTTCACCCCGTCTACCGGCGCGGACATTGCGGCTTCGCTTCTGCGCTCCATGGCGTTATTTTGATAATCGTAGATTTCCGCCACGCCGTTGTTATCCGCGCCTGGGCGAAAAACTACCAATTCCTTCTGGCCGTTGGTATCCAAGTCTGTAGTCAAAAAACGGGTATACACGATAGAAGCCAAAAGCTCCGCTTGCCCGCTGCGGAAGGTGTACACGGAAAGCGCCCTGAGCACCTCGTCGCTGACCTGCCGACCGACAATGAGTTCCATCCCGGCGCTGCCGTCAATCTGCGCGTATTCCACCTGCTCAAAAGCAGTGCCCGCGCTTTCCAGCGTAGCGATATTTACATAGGAATCTTCTTGCTTGTCGAACACATAAATTTTCAAAGGGCGCTCGTCTGTTCCTTTGGAAAACAAAAGCGCTTCCTCTTCTCCGTCTCCGTCCAAATCGGATAGCTGCACCGCCTGCTGATTATCTCCTGAGATGGGCGCGGCGTATTCCACACTGGACATTACGCGGTTCAATTGTAATTGCAGCTCACTGAATTCCTCCGACCGCTTGGGAAGGCTGTACATCTTGTCCACCGTCTGCATCATGCAGCCGGACAAAAACACAGTTGCCGCACCCAGCGCAAAGGCTAGAAGCAAGCCGCCTATTTTCTTTTCGACCATGGTACGCCTCCTTCCATCGGAATATTATACATCAAATTTTCCGCAAAAGATAGATGCTTTTTTGAAAATGGCAGGTTATTTTAAAACTACGCTGCTTTCTCCCAGCAGCCGCTCCAATTCCAGAAGCATGTCGCTGTCAAACATGCACATTGTCCCTCTGCGCACCTTGGTATCCACAAAATACAATACCGTCTGATTCATGCCGGGGAACATATTTAAAATCGCCTTTGTTTTCCGGTACTGCGGACTGTTTTCTGAAGGAAGCCGCAAATAAAGCTTGGATCCAGCAACCTGAGTCGGCGTAGCGGACTCCATTGGCGGTACTCCTTCTCCAGCAAAATCGGATATGGGTCTTGCCCGGTTTACAATCAGTTGTGGGTCTTTCTCGTCCCGGATGGAAACTCGGCCAGTTACTACCGCTGCGGCATTTTCCTTTAAATACCCGCCGAACTGACTGAGCACATTGGAAAAAACCAGCATTTCGATGGAAGCGGTATCGTCTTCCAATACCACATAGGCCATCATAGAATTGTTTTTCGTGGTTTTCATTTTCACCGACTGCACAACGCCAGCGATGGATACCACCTGATCGTCCTGCACGCCGCCGTCTTCCCTGTTCATCAGAGAACCAATGGAAATCACGTGGGTGTTTTTCAAATACTGCCTGTAGTTATCCATAGGATGCCCGGAAAGATACAGCCCCGTAGTTTCCTTTTCCATGGCCATTTTTTCTCCGGGCTGCACCTCCGGCAGTTTGGGAATTGGGATTGCAGCGGCAGGCTCGTCCGCCGCCAGCATACCGAAAAGACCGAGCTGCCCTTCCACGTTACGCTTGCGGCTGTCCGCCATAGAATCCATCATGGTTTCATATACCGCAAGCATCTGGCTGCGATACAGTCCGAAGCAGTCGCACGCCCCGCATTTTATGAGGTTTTCCACCGCCCGCTTGTTCAGTTCCAGCTTGTCCATCCGGCGGATAAAATCCTCAAAGGAAGCAAACTTCCCTTCTTTTTGCCGGTTTTCCACCATGGCGATAATTCTGCCCCGTCCCACGCTTTTTACCGCTCCAAGGCCAAAGCGAATCCCCTCCGGCTCTACGGTAAACTTGTCCTCCGAGTCGTTGACGCTGGGCGGGAGCACAGGAATCTCCAATTCCTTGCAGGTAGCGATATACCCCGCAATCATGCCCGCGCTGTCCAGCACGGAGGTCATGAGCGCCGCCATATACTGCCGGGGGTAGTAGCATTTTAAATATGCGGTTTGGTAGGCGACCACTGCGTAGCACACCGCATGGGCTTTGTTAAAGGCGTAGTTGGCAAAATCAACGATTTCGTCATAAATCGACTGGGCAACCTGCTCCGGCACGCCCTTGGCGATGGCGCCGGGGATATTTTGCGCCGGGTCGCCGTACACAAAAACTCTGCGCTCCGCTTCAATCACTTTTTGCTTTTTTTTGGAAATTGCCCGGCGGATATTATCCGCCTGCCCCATAGTATAGCCGCCAAGCTGCTGGAAAATGGCGATGACCTGCTCCTGATAGACGATGCATCCATAGGTAACCTTTAAAATCGGTTCTAAAAGAGGGGTCTTATACCGCACGGTCTCCGGTCGCAGCTTGCTGCTGATAAATCTGGGGATGGAGTCCATGGGACCTGGCCGGTACAGCGCCACAATCGCCGTGAGATCTTCAATGGAGCTGGGACGCATTCCCACGCAAACCCCGGTAATGCCGGCGGATTCCATCTGAAATACGCCCTGGGTCTTGCCCTCCGACAGCATAGCGTAGGTTTTTGGATCGTCGTCCGGCGCCGCGTCAATGGAAAAGCCCGGTTCTGTTTTGCGGATTTCCTCCTCCGCGTCGGCAATTACCGTGAGGTTGCGCAAACCCAGAAAATCCATTTTGAGAAGCCCAAGCTCCTCAATGGTCGTCATGGTGTACTGGGTCACAATGGTATCGTCGTTCCGGGACAGCGGCACATAGCTGGCAACAGGCAAATTGGTAATCACCACGCCCGCTGCATGGGTAGAAGTATTCCGGGGCATTCCCTCCAGCGCCCGCGCCGTATCAATGAGGGTTTTTACCCGGTCGTCTCCGTCGTACATTTCTTTTAACTGCGGAGAAACTTTCAAAGCCTCATTTAAGGTAATATGCAAAGTCGTCGGCACCAGCTTGGCCACTACGTCGGTTTCCGCGTAAGTAAAGTTCAGCGCCCGGCCAACGTCCCGAATCGCGCCTCTGGCCGCCATGGTACCGAAGGTCACAATCTGCGCCACATGATCCTTGCCGTATTTTTCCATAACGTAATCAATGACCTCGCCCCGGCGCTCCTGGCAGAAATCCGTATCAAAATCCGGCATACTCACCCGCTCAGGATTTAAAAAGCGCTCGAAAATCAGGTCGTATTTCATGGGATCGACTTCTGTAATGTGCATACAGTAAGCCGCAATAGAAGCCGCGCCTGAGCCTCTTCCGGGGCCAACAGGTATCCCAGCCTCTTTGGCGAAGCGGATGAAATCCCAGACAATGAGGTAGTAATTCACATAGCCCATTTTGCTGATTACGCCGATTTCATATTCCAGCCGCTCCCGGTAGCTTTCCGGCGGATTGGCATAGCGCTCCACAAAGCCGTCCATGCAGAGTTTTCTGAAATACATCTCGCTGGTGAAGCCCTCCGGCACCGGAAATACCGGCAAATGATACTGATTAAACACAAATTCCACGTTGCACATTTCGGCAATGCGGACTGTATTTTCAAAAGCCTCCGGGAGATTGGGAAACAGCTTTTGCAGTTCATCTTCGCTTTTGATATAAAATTCTTCCGTTTCAAACCGCATCCGGTTGGGATCGTCTACTGTTTTGCCCGTCTGCACCGCCAAAAGCACGTCTTGTATTTTGGCGTCCTCCCGGCGCAGATAGTGCGCATCGTTGGTTACAACCAGAGGAAGCCCCGTTTCTCTTGCAAGGCGCAAAGTCCCCTGATTCACCGCAAGCTGTTCTTCAATACCGTGATCCTGCAATTCCAGATAAAAATGATCCTTGCCAAAAATCTCAGAAAGGGTCAAAGCGTAGCTTTTCGCCCCTTCAAAGTCCTGATGCAAAAGCCGCTGCGGGATAGCGCCGGCGAGACAGGCGGACAGCGCGATCAGCCCCTTGGAATGCTTCCGCAAAAGCGCGAGATCAATCCGGGGCTTGCCGTAAAAGCCGTCCAGAAACGCCGCCGATACCAGCGCGCACAAATTCTGGTAGCCTTCCATAGTTTCACACAGCAAAACCAGATGATTGGCTTCGTTGTCAATTCCATGAACGCGATCCGCCATGGTTCTGGGAGCCACATAGACCTCGCAGCCGATAATGGGCTTAATTCCTGCCGCCTTAGCCGCCTTGTAAAAATCGATGCAGCCGTACATCACGCCATGGTCGGTAATGGCAACGGCGCTTTGTCCAAGCTCTTTGACTCTTTCCATCAGGCCGTTAATTCGGCAATCGCCGTCCAGCAGGCTGTATTCCGTATGGACGTGCAGATGTACAAAACTCATGCCTTCGCCTCCAATTCCCGCGCCAGCGTTTGAAGCTGCCGCAGCCGGTGATTCATGGTAGACTTTGTAATGGGCGGCTCCATCATTTCTCCCAGCTCCGTGAGGTTCGCTTCCGGGTTTTCCAGCCGCGCCATAGCGGCCTGGCGCAGTCTGGGCTTCAGAGAATCCAGCACCCCAGCGCTTTCCAAAACGCGAATGGCCGCAAGCTGCCGCATAGATGCGTCTACCACCTTGGAGGTGTTGGCCTCATCGCAGTTGCAGCAGCGATTCACCTGATTATTGAGTTCCTTTTCCAGTTTGGCTTCCATAATACCCATAGCGCACACCGGCGCGCCCAGCTTTGTGAGAAAATCCTCAATGAGGTTGCTTTGTTTGAAATACAGCACGCTGTTTCCAGCACGTCTTGTCTGCTTGGGATAAAAGCCCACCGTTTCCTCAATCAGCGCGTAGGTTTCCCGGCTCACTGCCAGATGGGAGGTCAAAAGCTCCAGGTGGTAGCCCTTGGCCGGATCGGTCACAGAACCGCCGGCCAAGAAAGCTCCTCGCAGAAAGCTAACCTTGCAGCATTCTTCCTCCAGAACGCTTAAATTCACATGGAGCGCAACAGTTTCCTTGGGAGCAAAGCCAAAAGCGCTTAAAATTTTTTGCAGCTTTTTGGGATCTTGCAGAAAAAACAACTGCTTGCCGCCCTCCCGTCCGTCCGGCTGGCTGTCGAACCCAAAACCAAAGGCTTTTTGAAACAGCCGAGGCAGCACGGTCGCCAGTTCTCTGCTCTCCGTCACAATCCGAATGCCATCCGAGGTAAACGTATTGCAATACAGCAAAATGCCAAAGCACTGAGCAATTGCGCAGCAGCGTTTGCCCGGCGCGGCTTTGCAAAGCTCCGCTTTTACATCCGAAGAAAAGGACATGGCATAACCCCTCTTTCTCTATAATCGAATAACCTCCGGCTCCAGCAAAATACCTGTGCTTTCTTGTACCTTTTGCTGTACCTGGGCGATTAGCTCCTGCACATCGGCAGCCGTCGCGCCGCCTTGATTCACCACAAAACCGGCGTGCTTTGTGGATACCGCCGCACCGCCAACCGCAAAACCCTTCAGCCCGGACTGCTCAATCAAAGCCGCCGCATACCCATT
Source organism: uncultured Oscillospiraceae bacterium (assembly GCA_910589155.1). Lineage (GTDB taxonomy): Bacteria > Bacillota > Clostridia > Oscillospirales > Oscillospiraceae > Faecousia. Next base: position 340,507 of record CAJURY010000001.1, read on the forward strand.
TGCGGGACGCTTGAAGGTGGAACCGGCGGAAGGCAGATCAAGGGGCTGAGACGCCCGGCGTCTTGCCATCAGCTCTTTTATTTTTTCCCGGATTTCTTCTTCCGGGGCGGGGGTAAGGGCAAACTCCACTGCGGTAATCACACAGTCCAAATTCGAAAAGGCGCTGTGCCTGTAGGAGAAATTCTGCTCGTTCCCAGCAAGGCTCTTCAGCCTTCCGTCCATTGTTACAAATTCCGTCCGCGCCGCCACTTGAGAAATCTCCCCGCCATAAGCGCCCGCGTTCATCACAGCGCCGCCGCCTACCGTACCGGGAATCCCATGGGCAAATTCCAGCCCGGAAAGTCCGAGACTTGCCGCAAACATGGCGGCTCTCGCCATGGTCACCCCGGCCATCACCCGAATATGGGTCTCATCCAACTGTTCCATTCCATCCAAAGCGTCTTTTGTACAGATGATAAGCCCGGAAAGTCCCTCGTCCGGTGCAAGCAAATTGGTTCCTGCGCCAATCACCACAGGTTTTATCCCCCACTCGTGGCTAATTTGCAGCAGTTCAACCAATTCCTCCACATTTTTGGGAAAAGCCATTACTTCCGCCGGCCCACCGATGCGGAAAGACGTATGCTTTGCCATTGGCTCATTTTCCAAAACGCGCAGAGCCGGAAAACACTCTCGTATCTTCTTTTGAAAAGCTGTCATCATACAAACGCCTCCGAGCATGTATTTTGTAATAGTATACCATATTCGCCTCTTGTATGCAAATGAATCTTTGATGAATAAAAAACACCCCCTTCTCTGGTTTCTATCGTCAAAATACACAAAATTTTCAGAAAATCATCAAACAGGAACGATGCTTCCTTGATGGGATATTGCCTTTTCTGTATGCTGGAAGCATATATTATAGAAAGTGTGGTTTTACGATGTTTTTAGATAATCTAGTGGAGTCCCTGCACCAACTTTGCAAAGAAAATCATCTGACTTATGAAGAGGTTTCAGACCGTTGCGGCATCAGCGTTCGCTTTTTTGGCGACGTAATGCGCAAAAAGCGCTGCCCCTCTCTGCGGGTATTAGAAAAGCTGTGCAACGGTTTTCAAGTTACCCCAGACGAATTGTTGAAAATTGACGATTCCACATGGGAATCCCTGCGTACTGCCGCATCTTGCAGCACAAATCCATTGGATGATTAATGTGTTCCATCCATGCATAGTACCGCAAAAGCGCCCAGAAAGCGAAATGCCTTCCGGGCGCTAACGTATTTTTAAATATTTGCCAGTTTTTTAAGTTCTTCCGCTTTGTCCGTTCTTTCCCAAGTACGCAGATAATCCAGGCCAAAATGGCCGCGGGAAGCGGTTTCTTCATAAATAGGACGGCGAAGCTCCAGCGTGCGGATGATTCCTGCCGGCGTGAGATCGAAGCACTGCCGCAAAATCGCTGTCAGCTTTTCCTCACTGAGTTTGCCTGTACCATAGGTGTCCACCCGCACGGAAACCGGCTTCGCTACGCCGATTGCATAGGCAAGCTGCACCTGCACCTGCTCGGCCAGCCCCGCCGCTACTACGTTTTTCGCCATATACCGCGCCATATACGCGCCGCTGCGGTCAACCTTTGTGGGATCCTTGCCGGAGAAAGCGCCACCGCCATGGGAAAAATAGCCCCCGTAGGTATCTACAATGATTTTTCGTCCAGTAAGCCCTGTGTCGCCGTTGGGTCCGCCGATGACAAACTTCCCCGTAGGATTGATAAAAACAGAACCAACCTCGCCCATGCGGAAGCCATACCGCTCCAAAACGGGAGCAATGACGTTTTCTTTGATATAAGTACGCAGATCCTCCATGGCAAAGTCCTCGGTGTGCTGCACGGATACCACAACCGCGTTGATGCCCACTGGCCTGCCTAGTTCATCAAATTCTACCGTAACTTGGGTCTTGCCGTCAGGACGCAAGCGGGGATTTTCTTCTATGCAGCGGGTAAGCTGGGTGGTGAGCGCTCTGGAAATTGCAACGGACAGCGGCATCAGCTCTGGGGTCTGGCTGCACGCGCCGCCGAACATCATTCCCTGATCTCCCGCGCCGCCCACTTCATCGTTGGTACCCATTGCAATATCGGCGGACTGGGTATGGATGCGGCAAAGAATTTCCACGCTGTCCGCGTCGAAGCCGTCTTCAGGGTGGGTATAGCCAATCTTGCGGATGACCCGTCGGGCGACAGCCTCATAGTCCACCTGAGCTTTGGTTGTAATCTCGCCGCAAATACAGCAAAAATTGGTAGTTACCATGGTTTCACAGGCCACCCGGGAACCAGGATCCTGAGCAAGACAAGCATCCAGAATCGCGTCGGAAATGGAATCCGCAACCTTGTCAGGATGTCCCTGTGTTACGCACTCCGAAGTAAATAGTCTTTTTTCCATCATATCTATAAATTCCTTTCGTACCTTACGCAAAAGCAGAAAAAATGCGCTCCGAAGACTCGGAACGCCACTTGAAAAAGCATCCTCATCTTTCGTCTACCGCCGGATTTGGCACCTTGATTCAACAGGTTGCCGGGCTTCATCGGGCCGTTCCCTCCGCCACTCTTGATAAGGTTCTATTTAATTCAAATACATTATAGTTGTTTTTCTACAAATGTCAAGAGAAATTCGCAAAATTCCCCCATTTTTCGCAATCCGCACAGAAATGCAAAAAATTCATGAAAAATATGTAGACTTTTCCAATCCATTGGGGTAGAATAATTTCAAAGGAGTGAATGCAACGTGAAAGATTTTCGCCGCCGCTTTGAGCGGTTTTGTTACCGCAACCGCAACAAAGGAATTCCCAATTTGATGCTTTGGATCGCCATTGGCAACATTGCTGTTTTTTTCCTGAGTACCATGGATCGCAGCAATCTATTGGCCCGCTATTTATTATTCGACCCCGCAGCCATCATGCATGGACAAGTCTGGCGGCTTGTAACCTATTTGTTTACCTCCCTCATTCATGAGGATGCAGTCTCTCTTGTGTTGTCTATCCTGTTTCTAATGATCTATTACCAAATGGGCAACACGTTAGAAAGAAGCTGGGGGCGTTTCCGGTTTAATCTGTACTATCTTTCCGGCGTTTTCATTACGGACATTGCCGCTCTGATTTTCCAGCAATATGCCAGCATCCGTTTTCTGAATTTGAGTTTGTTTCTGGCCTACGCTACACTGTACCCGGAAACCCACTTCCTCGTCATGTGGATCCTCCCTGTGAAGGCCCGTTGGCTGGCGCTTTTGGATCTGGCAATTACCGCATGGACTTTCTTTGCCGGCCTTATTCGCACCCCCACGGAGCTTTCCTACTTGTTCCCCGTGCTGGCGCTTGCCAATTATCTGCTGTTTTTTGGCAAGGACATTCAAAATCTTTTCCCCTTGTCCTGGCAGGTTCTGCTGCGCAAAAAGCGCGGCTCGAGACCAAAGACCGTTCCCTTTCCTGCCGGTGGCCAGAAAGCCAGAAGCAGCGAGCCTTATATGCACAAATGTACCGTCTGCGGCCGCACCGATATTACCAACCCGGAGCTGGAATTTCGCTATTGCTCCAAGTGCAAGGGCTACTATTGCTATTGCGCCGAGCATATCAATAATCATACGCACATTCAATAAAGGATGAACCCTGCGGCAGAGCTTCTCTTTTCAATAAAGAAGTGCAAGGCAGACCGTGTTGGACTGCCTTGCACTTTTTCCAGTGGAACAGCTCTTTAATTTTTGCCAGTCCTCTTTCAGCATTACCTTGCATCCGCAAGGCTCATTTTGCCGCAATTAAAATCCCTCGTCCTCATGAAAACCGATCGACGCAAACATCTCGTCCATACATTCTTGCAGTTCGCCGCCGTTTTCTTCCGCCGTCTGGAAGGTCAAAGTATAGCAGTAGGTTCCGTCGTCAAACACAACGCCGCGGCACACCTGCTGCCCCTGCTCGGAAGCGGCAGACCATACAAAATCATACCGCGCCATATCGAAGGCTTTGGTTTCCATCACTGTCAGCTCGTTTTTGGAAAAGCCAGTCATGCGCTTGATTGCGCTTTCGGCGGTGCTTTGCATGGTCTCCTGGACAATTTCATACTTCCCCTCGGCCTGCTGATAAACTGTCCCCTCAGAAAATGCATCCGCCGACTGCACTGCGTCCTCCGGCGCAGTAAAATCCATGGTCAATTGTACGGGTACTTTACCATCCACGGATAAATAAATCTGGTCTGATACCGTTTCCCACACTACCGTATCTCTTTGGCAGCCTGAAAAACACAGCATCCCCAAAATTCCGCACAAAAACAATACTTTTCTCATAAAATCCGACCTCCACACAAAAAGGAATGATAAAAATGAAGTACCTCCCGGCCTATCTACTGTTAATCAATGCGGCAAGTCTTCTTTTTATGTATGCGGATAAGCGCCGCGCCATAAAAAAGCGCTGGCGTATTTCTGAAGCAACCCTCATGACCTTAGCCGCTATTGGCGGCAGCCTTGGCGCATTGGCAGGAATGCTCCTGTTCCGACATAAAACCCGGCATCCAAAATTCTACATTGGCGTTCCGGCCTTGCTGCTGCTTCAAATAATCCTTTTATTTTTCGTGTTTTCATAGGAGGTATTTGTCTTGGAAAGGAAAACAGAGACTCCAACCCATTGCTTCTTTGGTTACTCCTATTACGGAATCTAGGAAAAGTTTTATAGTAAAGACCTCAAAGGACAGTCCCTTTGAGGTCTTTTTGCGCTTTACTTTTTTAATTCCCACACTTTAATATCCTTTGCTTTTTCGTACAGACGCACATAACTGTCATATCGGCTTTTTTGCAGCATTCCCGCTTTCAGCGCCCCTCGAACCGCGCATTCCGGCTCTTGCAGGTGAGCGCAATCATGAAATTGGCATTTTCCAAGAAAAGGCGCAAAATCAGGAAATGCATACTGCAAGTTTTCCTTTAAAATAACGTCCATTCTATCCGTATCAAAGGAAGAAAAGCCCGGCGTGTCTGCAACCCAAGTATTTTCATCCAGAGAAAACAGCTCCACATGACGGGTGGTATGCCGGCCGCGCCCCAGTTTTTGCGATACCTCGCCAGTTAACAATTGCAATTTTGGCGCTAAACAGTTCAGAACGCTGCTTTTTCCCACGCCGGAATTTCCTGTAAAGGCCGTCAGCTTCCCCGCGATGGCAGCGCGCAACTGCGCAATACCCTCTCCCGTTTCCGCACTGGTGCGAATGACCTGAAATCCCGCCGCCTTGTAAATGGCAGATAAGGCATCCGCTACCTCTAAATCCGTCTTATTGACGCACAAAATCACCGGAACCTCCTGGTGACCGGCAATGGCGCTGACGCGATCAATTAAAAAAGGTTCCGTTATGGGGTTGACATTGGCGGCAAAAACTACCAGCGCATCCAGGTTGGCTACTGCTGGGCGGATGAAACTATTTTTCCTGGGAAAAATTTCCTCCACCATTCCTTTGTTGCCAGTGCGGGAAATCCGCACCAAATCTCCTGTTAATGGGGAGTCTCCAATTTTACGGAAATGCCCTCTGGCACGGCAAGTAACCGTGCCAGAGGGGGTATTCACGTCATAAAATCCGCTGAGAGACTTGATAATTCGTCCTGTTTGCAGTTCCATCAGAAAGTAACCTCAAGGGTTGTATACAAGGTATTGTCGATATAAATTTCATAGGTATAGGTTTTGCCCTTATCGCCCTCCAGAAGCACTGGCATGGCGCTTTCAGATGGGTCAACCTCTACATCCTCATAAACCTTTTCGCCATTCAGGCGAATGCTCAGCACATAGGATTCCGTCCGATCCGTAGGTAGGTTGATGGTTTCCGTACGCTTCACCTTTTCCGGCTCAGTTTTCGGCGGATCTGTAGGCGCGGCTGTGGGCGGTTCCGTAGGCGGTTCTGTTTCCACAGGACCATTGGAAATCTTTAAAAATACCACCGTACCTTCTGCAACCTCATCATTGGGCTTGACAGACTGATCCACAACCTCGTTTTTATCCGCGTCGCTGTCCACGCGCTCATAGTCGTACTCCAATTTTCTGCTCTTCAAAATTTCGATGGCCTTGGTAATATCCATCCCACGCACATCCGGGCACTTTGCCATTTTGGTTTCCGGTCCCTTGCTGACCCAAATATGCACTTCCTGCCCGGTAGTAAGCTCCTCGCCATACTCCGGCTGGGTACGGGTAATGCGGCCAGCCTCGATGGTATCGTGGTATTCTTCTTCCACAATAATGCTAAGGCGCATATCCAAACCCTTCAAATATTTTTCCGCGTTTTCCCGGGAACGATTGGTGAGATCGGACATCTTATCTGTTCTCGGCCCTTGACTGACGGTAAATTTAATCTTTGTGCCGGGCTTGACGCTGGAATTGGCGTCAGGATCCTGATCCATGATTTCGCCGTCTTTATACTCATCGCTAAATTCGTAAATATCATCCACCAAGGTAAAATCCGGGTAATCCTTACTGTCCAGCTCTGCATAAACCTGACCGATAAAGTTCGGCACCTCCACCAAATCCGGGGTAGAAGCAAAGCCGCCCTTGAACGCAAAAACAGCAAAAATGATTATTGCGATTACCGCAACAGCCGCGCAGGAAAAAATCGCAATGGTAGCGGCTTTGTTGCCGGTATCCTTTTCTTCTTCCTCCGGCAAAGGCTTCTGGGGCTGGGTACGACGCAGCTTTTCGCTGTTTTGGCGAATGCGTTCCGCTTCCGCGCTACTTCTGTAATCCCGTCTTGGCGCGTCAGGCCGAACGCCCGCTACACGCTCCGCCGCATTTTTTGGTGCGGGACGCTTAGGCGCGGCGCTGGGTCTAGGCGCCGCGGGGGGCATATCAAAGTAAAACCGAATCGAAGGATTTTTGCGGAATTCTTCTAAATCATATAGCATTTCCGTAGCGGAAGCGTAACGCCGGGCAGGGTCGACCTCCATAGCATGAAGAATAATCTGCTCAAAGCCGTCTGGAATGTTGGCGTTCAAAGCGGATGGCAAAATCGCGCCGCCGCTGATATGCTGCAAAGCAACCGCCACTGGAGACTCCCCGTCGTAGGGAGGACGTCCTGTGAGCATTTCATACATCACAACGCCCAGCGCATAGAGATCCGAACGGTTATCCACTCGCCCGCCTTTGGCCTGCTCTGGAGAAATATAATGAACGGAACCCAGGGCCTCCTTGGTAAGGGTATTCTGGGCGGACATAATCCGGGCAATGCCAAAGTCCGTGACTTTAGCAGATCCGTTTTTTAAAATCATGACGTTATGGGGTTTAATGTCCCGGTGCACAATGCCGGAATTGTGCGCGTGTTCCAGGGCTTTTGCAATCTGCATCGACCAGTGCAGCGCTTCCCGCCAGGTAAGTACGCCTTTGATCTCCATGTACTGCTTTAACGTCATCCCCTCCACCAGTTCCATGACGATATAATCCGCGTCGCCGCTGGTAGAGACGTCAAAGACACTAACAATATTGGGATGATTCAGCATGGCGACCGCCTGCGCTTCCGCATGGAAGCGGCGGCGGAAATCGCTGTCTTGGGAATACTCATCTTTCAAAATTTTGATGGCCACCAAACGATTCAGCCTGTGGCATCTGGCTTTGTAAACAACAGCCATGCCGCCTGTACCGATAACCTCCAGAATCTCATAGCGGTTGTCCAGCAGCCGGCCTATGTATTTATCCATAAAAAAACTCCCTTCTAAACCACAATCAGCACGCTGGTAACATTATCCGGCGCCCCTCTGGACTTAGCAATATCAATCAAACGGCGACAGCAAAGCTGTTTATTGACGCCGTGTACCACTTCAAACAAAATTTCCTGATCGTCCATCAGGTTGCTGAGACCGTCTGTGCAGAGCAAAATACAGTCTCCTTTTTCCAGTTCCAACTGAAATAAATCGCATTCCACAATCGGCTCCGTTCCAATGGCTCTGGTGATAAAATTTTTACCGGGATAACGCTTGGCCTGCTCCTGGGTCAGTTCTCCCCGCTGCACCATCAGCTGCACCAGAGAATGGTCCGTAGTGACGCACTGCACTCCTTCCTGATTCAGAAGGTACGCCCGGCTGTCCCCTACGTTTACAATCGCGGCATGGTTTTCTTCCACCCAGGCAGCTACCAGGGTGGTACCCATACCCCGGAAATCATCAAATTGCTGCGCTTGGTCGTATACCGTAAAATTGGCAAGCTTTACAGCGCTGCAAAGCATTTGCCCCGCCTGCTCAGCAGTCATACCTGGTTTATAGGAGCGGCGCACCTCCTGCACAAATACGTCGATTGCAAGAGAGCTTGCCACATTGCCGGATTTTGCGCCGCCCATACCGTCGCATACGACGCAAAGCATACTATGCCGATCCAGCGTTTCCATGCGCATTGCATCTTGATTTTGCGTGCGAACGCATCCCGCGTCAGAAAGTCCCCATGACTGCATATGCGCGCCCCCTTCCGGTAAAGATTGACTATTTAGCATTTTATCAAAAATGCTTTCATATTGCAATGGCAAATTCTATAAAAAGCAGAATTTAATCCTTCAAATTTCTCGTTTTTTCTCCTGCGTCGCTTCCCTTTTTTCAAATTTCCGGCGAAGCTGTCCGCAGGAAGCGTCAATATCGCCGCCCAGGGTTCTGCGAACCGTGGCGGAAACGCCGCCGTCTTGCAATATTTTTTGAAAAGCGGCCACTGCTTTGCGGCTGCTAGGATGCAGCGGACTTTCCTCCACACGGTTGAGCGGAATGAGATTCACATGGGCGGGCAATCCTTTCAGCTTGCGCAGCAGCAATTTGGCGCATTCCGGCGTATCGTTTACCCCGTCGATCATAGCGTATTCAAAAGAAATCCGCCGGCTGGTTTTCTCATAATAAGCCCGGCAGCCCTCCAAAAGCGTCTCCACAGGATACGCCTTGTTGATTGGCATAATGGTATTGCGGATTTCATCGCTGGGCGCGTGCAAGGACACAGACAGCGTAAGCTGCAATTTTTCCTCCGCCAGCTTGTAAATTTTCGGCACAAGGCCACAGGTAGACAGGCTAATATGCCGCATACTAATGTTCAGCCCGTTGGGACTGTTCACCAGTTCCAAAAAGCGCATAACGGTATCGTAATTATCCAAGGGTTCTCCAATACCCATAAGTACAATATGCGAAACAGGCAAGCCAGAATCCAGTTGGGTAAAAAGCACCTGATCCAGCATTTCCGAAGGGGTAAGCCTTCGGACAAGACCGCCTTTGGTGGACGCGCAGAAAGCGCAGCCCATGGCGCAGCCAACCTCCGAAGAAATACAGACGGTATTGCCATAGTGGTAGCGCATCAGTACTGTTTCCACACAGTTGCCGTCGTTCAGCCGCCAAAGGTATTTGATGGTTCCGTCCTTTTGGGATTCCTGCCTGCGCACCGCTACAGGAACGGTAATCTCATACCGCTCCGCTAATCTTTCCCGCAGCTCTTTCGATAAGTTGGTCATCTCCTGAAAAGAGGAAACGCCCTTATGCAGCCAGGAAAATACCTGCCCGGCGCGAAACGCCGGCAATCCCAGTTCCTGAAAAGCTGCGGTCATTTCTTCTTTTGTCATGGATTTCAGGTCGGTTTTCATGCTTTCCTCCGCATTTTGCAGATAAAAAACCCATCCGTCTCGTGCTCGCCGGGTACAAGGGTCAGCATTCCAGAATGATCCTGGGAAAATTCTGCGGGCAGAGGCAGCTCTTCCAGCGCAAAATCAGGATGCGTCCGCAAAAAGCTTGTCACAACGCCCTCGTTTTCCCGATATAAAAGGGTGCAGGTGCTGTACAGCAAAACCCCGCCAGGTTTGACATATTCCGACTGCTTGCATAGAATTTTAAGCTGCGTTTCAGGAAGTCTTGCAGCATCCGACAGCTTTTTATAGCGAATATCCGGCTTTTTGCGGATAATACCGTAGCCGCTGCAAGGAACGTCCGCCAGAACCACGTCCATTTTTTGCAGCCACGCCGGATGATTTTCCGTGGCGTCCTGCTCCCGCACCACAATGCAGGCAAGACCCAGACGCTGGGCGTTTTTCTCAATAATCGTCGTTTTATGCCGGTGAATATCCGCAGAGCGAACCTTACCGGTATTTTTCATATCAATAGCGGAAGCCATACTCTTGCCGCCGGGAGCCGCGCAGCAATCCAGCACACGCATACCCGGCTGAACCCCGGCGCAGAGAACCGCCAACCGGGAAGCCGCATCCTGCACATAAAAAAGCCCTTGCTGATAAGCGGCAAGCTGCTCAATATTGCCGGAATTGGCCAAAACAAAGCAGTTTTCCAGCCAAGGATGGGAGGCAACCGCAACTTCTTCCTCTTCCAGCGATTGCTTCACCTGCTCCGCCGAGGCTTTCAGAGGATTGACCTGAATTACGGTAAGGGGCGCGGCGTTATTGGCCTGAAGCATAGTCTCCAGCCGGTCTTTGCCGATGTAATCCGCCAGCGCATCCAAAAGCTCCTGGGGATGGCTGTACTTTATCGCCAGATCCACCGGCTTTTGCAGCGCGTCCTTCTGGCGAATGGCATTGCGCAGCACCGCGTTTACCAAGCCCGCCGCTTTTTTACCGCCGTATTTTTTCGCCTGCTCCACCGCCTCGTTGACAGCTGCAGAGTCTGGAATTTTATCTGTAAAATAAAGCTGATACAGACCCAGCCGCAGCACGTCCCGTACAATCGGCTGCACACGCTTGATGCTGCCAGTCACCAATTGCCCCAGATAAAAGTCCAGCAAAAGCTTGTTTTGCATGGTACCGTAGCATAGACGGGTGGCCAGCGCCGCTTCCCTTTTATCCAGCTTGTCCTTTGCGATCATATCCTTCAGAACACCGTTTGACCATGCCGCGCGCTTTCTGCACGCAATGAGAACCCGCAGCGCAGTATCTCTTGCAGCCATAACGATTCCTCCTTTTATATTCCAAATTCTTTAGGAAGCTCTGATTCAATCGGCAAGAGCTGTCGGGGAGAGATTTTGTCACAGCCAAAAGTTCTAAAACCGGAGGAATACTGTGTGTATTTCCCAGTTTTAGAGCTGCACGGATGGGGCAAAAGATCCGCTGCACAGCCACAGACGATTGATTCAGAGTTTCCTTTATTGTAACGGATGCCCACGAAAATAATCCGTCGCTTCCATACGTTTGCCGCCCTGCGCTTGCACCTGCCGCAATTCCACAACCGTACCGTCTCCGGCAGCCACTGCCAAGCCGGTTTTTGTCACGCTAAGGATCGTCCCCGGCGCGGCGTCAGTTTTGGTTTCCATCACCTTAACCCGATAGACCTTCAGCAGCGTTCCTCGCACTTCAGCCGTCGCCACCGGCCAGGGGTTCAGCCCCCGCACCTGGCAGGAAATCTCCCAGGCGGATTTATTCCAGTCAATGGGACTCATGCTCTTTTCCAGCATCGGCGCAAAGGTAACGCCGCTTGCGTCCTGGGGCGTTCTGTTGGCAGTCCCCGCTTCCACCGCCCACAAAGTATCCGACAGCAGTTCGCCGCCGATTACCGCCAGACGATCCAGAAGCTCCTTTGCGTTTTCTTCCGGGTCAATGGGCGTTTTCCGAATCTCAATCACATCGCCCGCGTCCATCTCCGCCGCCATATACATAGCGGTCACGCCGGTTTCCGAAAAGCCGTTTAAAATCGACCACTGCACAGGGCCGGAGCCTCGCAAAGCGGGCAGCACGCTGGCATGGATGTTAATGCAGCCCTTTTCCGGCAAATCCAGAATTTCCTGGGGCAATATTTTTCCGTAGGCCACTACGGCAATCACATCCGGCTTCCACTGGCGAAGTACTTCCATGGTTTCCGGCTCGCGCAGTCTAACCGGCTGATACACTGGAATATTCTGCGCTACGGCATATTCTTTCACCGGAGAAAAAATCAGCTTCATCCCCCGGTTTTTCTGGGCGTCCGGCTTTGTAAAAACGCCTACCACCTGATGGCCGTCCGCTATAAGCTTTTTCAGACACGTCGCCGCAATATCCGGCGTTCCCATAAATACAACGCGCATAGGCTCAGTATTCCTCCAACTCCTCCGGGGTCAAATAACGAATGACATGCTCCCGGTATAAATGTCCGTCCAAATGCTCCAATTCATGGCAGAAGCAACGCGCCATCAGTTCTTCGCCCTCCACTTCAAACCATTCTCCATGACGATCCTGCGCCCGCACCTTGGCATAGTAGGGTCTTTTCACAAGCCCCCACTCCCCCGGTACACTGAGGCAACCCTCCGGCCCTTCCTGCTCGCCGCTGGATTCCAGAAGTTCTGGATTGATGAGTTCCAGCATTTCGTCTCCCCCGTCAATCACCACAATCCGGCGCAAAATACCCACTTGGGGCGCGGCCAGTCCAACGCCGCCGGCATCCAGAAGGGTTTCTTTCATATCCTCCAGCAATGCGGCAAGCCGCTTATCAAATTTCTCCACCGGTCTGCAAACTTTATGCAGCGCCGGGTCTTTTTCTGTAAAAATCGTCCGCAATGCCACGATTTCATCCTCCTGTATTTAAGTATATCCATTGACGTCCACAAAAGCGGAAACGCCCCGATTTCGCTTGTCCTTCGCAAATTCCCGGAGCAAATGCGCCAATAATAGACGCATTTTTTTATCACAGCGACAACGCAAAGTCAGCCGATAGCGAAAATTGTAGTTAATTTTCATCACAGCCGCCGGGGCGGGTCCCAAAACCTCCCAAGCTGCGGCGCTGTATTCCTCCTGATGCAGGCAGCTTTTCAGGCTTTCGCGAAAATCCGCCGCCCCACGCATCACCTGCGCTTCTGTCTGCCCAGAAAAGGTGATCACGACAAAATCCGAAAAAGGGGGACAATTTTTTGCCCGGCGCAAAGGCAGCTCCAGTTCATAAAAGCCCTTGTAATCCTGCGCCGCCGCAAGCTGGAGCACCTTATGCTCCGGGGTCATGGTCTGAATCACCGCTCTGCCCTTGGCCGCGCCCCGGCCGGCTCTGCCGACAACCTGGGTAATCATGTTGAAGGTCGTCTCCGCCGCTCGGAAATGATCCACATACAAAGATAGGTCGCCGTCCAAAACGCCGACTAAGGTGACGTTTTCAAAATTCAGTCCCTTGGCCACCATTTGCGTGCCCAAAAGAACGGGAATATTTTCTTTCTGAAAGCGCTCAAATATTTTTTCGTGGGTATTCACTGCGCTTACCGTATCCGCATCCATGCGGATAATCGCCGTGTCTGGGAATGCTTCTTCCAATTCCTCCTGCACCCGCTGGGTACCGACGCCCACCTGTTTGAGCGGACCGCCACAGAAGGGACACCGCCTGGGCATCGGCTCAGAATGCCCGCAGTAATGGCACATGAGCCGCTGGTTTGCGCTGTGATAGGTGAGGTGCACGCTGCAACGGGGGCACTCCGGCGCTTTGCCGCAGTCCACGCAAGCTACCAGCTTGCTGGCGCCCCGTCGATTCAAAAACAGAATGGTCTGCTGTTTGTGCCTGAAATTCTCTTCCATTGCCGCCGCCAGAGGCGCACTCATGGCAGAGTCGTTCCCGTTTTGCAGTTCCTGCTTCATGTCCACAATTTCCACCTGGGGCAGTTCCATGCCGTTGTACCGGCGGCCAAGGGTGTAAAGTTGGAAAAGCCCGGTCTGCGCCCGGTACATGGTCTCTACCGACGGAGTAGCGGAACCCAAAAGCACCAACGCCTTTTCCCGCTGCCCCCGGAAAATCGCCACTTCCCTCGCGTGATAGCGGGGGGCGTTTTCCGATTTGTAGGTGTGCTCCTGCTCCTCGTCTAGTATGATGAGACCAAGCTTTTGACAAGGCGCAAATACCGCCGATCGTGTGCCTACCACCACTTTTGCTCCGCCGGAGCGAATGCGCTTCCACTGGTCATAGCGCTCCCCAACGGACAAGCTGCTGTGCAGCACCGCCACTTCCTTGCCAAACCACGCCGCAAGCAGACGCAAAAGCTGAGACGTAAGAGAAATTTCTGGCACCAGCAGCAGCGCGGATTTCCCCTCCTGCAAGCAGCGTTCAATGAGTTTTAAATACACGGAAGTCTTGCCGCTGCCCGTCACGCCGTACAAAAGCGCCGTACCAGGTTCAGATTCCAGCATCTGTGCGGCAAGCCCGGAAAAGGCTCTTTGCTGCTCTGGGTTTAATTCCATTTCCCCGGAAATATCCGCCGGGAGAATTTCCCGGCAGCGGCAAACCGGCTGTGGGGTTAAGTTTAGATATCCCAATCGTTCCAGCCGCTTCACTGTCGCGGAAGTCGCCCCGGTAAAATAGCAAAGCTCCTTCACACTACAGCTTCCCACTGTGCAGATCAGACGCAATAGTTCATACTGCACCGGTGCGCGGCGCTGTATTTTCAGCGCGTAAGCCATAACTTCCTCAGCAGAAGCGGCGAGAGCGGCAATTTGCTCCGTCTTATCACCGATTCTGCGCAGAAAGTCCGCCTTTGCGCTGATCCATTTTTTGCCTTGCAGATATTTCAGCGCCTCCTGCAAAAGCCGCTCGTCCTGAAAGGCTTTGCGCAAATCGCTGTAATCGCAGCTTCCGCCCATTTCCTGCAAAAAAGCAAGAATCTGCGCAGCGCCGGGCTTACGAATCTGCCTGCCCTCCCAGGGTGCGCCTTCCGCCAACGTATAGGTATCCTTGACGCAAAACCAGAGTCCGGCGGGGAGCATAGCGCGGATTGCGTCGTAGAAGGTACAAAAATACCGTTCCCGGACGAAAGCCGCCAGACGAAGCATAGCTTCATCCAGCACAGGGCCATCGTCCAGGAGCTGATCAATGGTTTTCAGGCCGGCGGAGCTACCCTCCTCTACGGAAAGCACAATCCCCTCCGTCCGCCGGTTGCCCCGGCCAAAAGGCGCCATGACCCGCATACCGGGGCAAAGGCGCATATCGGCGGGTATCAAGTAGGAATAGGGCTTGTCGATTGCATAAACCGCAGCGGAAACAGCAATTTTCGCAAGCATTCCAATTCCTCCTCGTTTCTTACTTCGTGTATTCTTCCTTCAAAGAAGCGGTTAATTCGCCCTCCGCCACTTCCCGAATGGCTAAGGTAACAGGTTTTTCCTCCAGCGGCTCCTGATACGCCTCGGATTCCATGGCAAGCTGCCGGGCGCGACGGGCGACCACATTTACCAGAAGATAGCGGCTGTTGATGTGCTCCAATAAATTGGACATGGGTGGATAAAGCATATTACATTTCCTCCTTGAAAATAGAAATTCGCTTGTCGGCGGTATAATGTTCGGCGCTTTCGCTGCCCGCTATGATAGCCAGCAGCTCTTTGGCGCACACATCCAAATCGTCATTTATAATAATATAATCGTAGTTGGACGCTTGCTGGTTTTCCCACTGCGCCTGTTTTAACCGCGCTTCAATCTTTTCAGGCGGCGTGTCGCCTCTGCTTTCCAGCCGGCGGCGCACCTCCTGCATACTGGGCGCGGCTATGTATACAAGCACCGCGTCCGGTCGGTTCCGGCGCACCGCAAAAGCGCCGTTTGGATCCACGTCCAAAAATACCGTCCGCTGATCCAGCAGCGCCTGCTCAATGGGCTTTGTGGGCGTACCGTAGTACTCCCCTGCATACTGATTATACTCCAGCAGCGCATTTTCTGCAAGCATCCGCTCAAATTCCTGTTTGTCCATATAATGATAGCTAACGCCCGGGATTTCACCGGGTCTCGGCGCACGGGTGGTTGCGGAGACTGAAAAAAAGGAGTCCGGGATTTCCCCCAGGATTTTTTTCAGTACGCTGCTTTTTCCTACGCCGGAAGGACCGGAGCACACAATCAATTTTCTATTTTTCATGACGTTGTTTCCTCTTCCGCAATTTTATCTGCCATACGGTTTGCGATGGTTTCCGGCTGAATCGCTGACAAAATCACATGGTCTGTATCCATAATGATCACCGCGCGGGTTCTTCGCCCATAGGAAGCGTCAATGAGCATCCCCCGTTCCTTGGCCTCCTGAATCAGCCGCTTGATGGGTGCGGAATCCGGGCTAACCAAGGCAAGCAGACGGTTTGAGGAAACCATATTGCCAAAGCCAATGTTAATGAGTTTCATAAGGCATCCTCAAATTATTCAATATTTTGGGTCTGTTCCCGGATTTTTTCCAGTTCCGCCTTGATGTCTACCACAACTCTGGCGAGGCGCACGTCTGTGCACTTGGAACCGATGGTATTGGCCTCCCGGTTCATTTCCTGAAGCAAAAAATCCAGCTTCCGGCCTGTGGCGCCGCCGGTTGTGAGCATTTCTTCCATCTGGGAAAGGTGGCTGCGCAGCCGGACGGTTTCCTCGTCCACTGCTACCTTATCCGCGAAAATCGCCGCCTCTGTCAAAATCCGACTTTCGTCGATGGCCGTATTTTCCAGAACCTCCCGCATTTTCGCTTCCAGCCGGGCGCGGTAATCCGCAACGGTCTGGGGATTCCCCGCTTCCACCTGCTCCACCAGAGAAAGGATCGTCGCCTTCCGGCTGCGAAGATCCGCTTCCAACGCGCCGCCTTCCACTGTGCGCATGGTATCGTAAGCGGCCAGCGCCATTTCCACCACAGCCAGCAAGTCGGCTTTCAATTCCTCCTGATCCGCTTCCGGCTTTTCCACCAGAAATACTTCCGGCAGCCGGGACAAAGCGGCCGTGGTAATTTCATCTCTTACCCCGTAGGTGTCCACCATCGCGCGCATAGCCTTGAGATACCCCTCCAGCACAGGGACATTCAGCGAAACCTGCACATCCTCCGCCGCTTGAGTGACAACGCTTACAAATACATCCACTTTGCCCCGAGAAACGCTGGCTTTTACCATTTGCTTCACCGCTTCCTCTGCAAAGGAGAAGCTGCGCGGAAGCTTAACGGTGCAGTCAAGATAACGGTTATTGACAGAGCGCAATTCCACTGTAATTTCTCTGCCATGGAGCGTCTTTGTGGCTCGTCCATAGCCAGTCATACTTTTTATCAACTTCATTTTCCCCTTTCTTCCCATAGCTTAATCAAACGTATGGGAATCACATTGCATTTATCAGGTATTGCCTGTCGGATCGCCGGATTCATCCGGGATAATCTCTGTCAATTTCAAAGAAACGCTGTATTTCCCCACGGTTCCCACAGAATCATAAGGAAGCTTTACGGTAGCGGCAGCCGTAATCGTATTGCCCATGCCAAGGCCGCTGCAATCCACGCTCACTTGAATATCGTTCGCCGTCAACTTGGTCACAAGATTGCTGGGACCGCGCACCGTAACCGGCAAACGCTTGGTCACAATCTCAATTTGATACCCGTCCGGCACATTCGCGTTGATAAGTTGGAAATCCGATACGTTCAGGGTGCGGCTGAGCAGACCCACAAACTCTACCTTCACATTCGCAATGGTGAGACCGGAACGGTTTGTTACAGTATCCGGCAGCTTAATGGCTCTTGTGACAGTACCGCTCGCAGTGAGTTCTGTCAAATCAATAGGGTCCAGCAGAATTTCCGTAATATTTTTCAGCGCTTCCTCGCTGCCGGAAATGGCAATGGTATTCGGCTCCACCGTGACCTTGGTATTTTGCTCCGTGGCGCCGCCGCCATAAACAAGCTGCGCAACCAGAGGTACCTCCTTATAGTGCTGCACCGTCATTTTTACGTTGATTTCCGCAACGTTGGTGGTGACATACCTGGAGTCCACCGGCGTGCCCTCCACATCCATCAGCTGATAGCGATAATTCTGGTCAATGGACTCTTTCAAATTGGTCACGTCAATTTCTATATTTGCGTGGTGAATCTGGTCAATGACCTCCGCTGGTCCAGAAATTGCCACAACATGATCGCTGAGCACCGCGCTTTCCCGATCCAGAATCAAATCCTTGGCCTTCATTTCGCCGGTATAGCTCAGTTCCACAGGCACTTCTTTCACGCTATAATCCACAATTGTGACTTCTATAGCCTTGGGTTGTTTATCCAAAACCGAAATACTAACGCTGCTGTCTGTTACAGACACGCCTACGTTGAGCTGATAAACCCCCGCCTCCTGAATCAGCCCCAGATCAACTGTGGCAAGCAGGCTGGCTTGGCTGAGCTGGTTTAAATCCGAGCGATTGCCCTGAATCCGCACAGCCACCGACTGCTCAGAACCCGGCATTCGCATCAGTCCGCGGTCTTTCAGCGTTTCCTCCCCCTGAAAGGTCACAGGTACCGTATAGGGAGCGTCCGATTCTGGGCTGACAACCGTCACTACATAAACCCAAAGACCCAACGCAATGACCAAAGACAAAAGCGCCGTTAAAACTTTATTATTTTTCATGGGAATCATCCTTCTTCTTCAGGCTTTGCCGCAGCCGCTGGCCGATGGTTTTGGGCTGATTGTCCGCAGTGGGCACAAGCTCGTTGCGCAAAAGCCGCTCCAAAGTCTGGGCGGCCAAATGCCGCTTCAGCATCCCGCCTACCGCCACGGAAATCGTCCCGGTTTCCTCCGAAACAATTACCACAACCGCATCGCTGACTTCACTAACGCCAACGCCCGCCCGATGACGGGTGCCTAAATCCGCGCTTAAATGACTGTTATCCGAAAGAGGCAGCACGCACCCAGCCACCGCCACTCGATCCTCCCGCACAATCAAAGCGCCGTCGTGAAGCGCCGCCTTGGGGAAGAAAATATTCCGGTATAGCTGCTCGGATACCCTGCCGTCAATGACAGTGCCGGTTTTAAAATATTCATCCAGCCGCACCTTACGCTCAAAAACAATCAGCGCGCCGGTTTTCTCCTTGGACATAACTTCACAGGCAGATACCGTCTGGGCAATGACTGTGTCCAGTTCCCGAACCTGCTGCTTCACATTCAGCAGTTCTTTCAAACTCTTGCCGCCAACGTGTTCCAAGACGCGGCGCAGTTCCGGCTGAAACAAAATCACCAGCGCGATCAATCCGATTTGCAGAACTTGACCCACCAGAAAATTCAGCGTATGCAGCTTAGCCAAACCTGTCGTCCAAGACAAAAGCAACACAAAGACAATAGCCTTTGCGATGCGATATGTATTTGTGGACTGGATCATCCGCAGCAGCCGATAAACAAGGTAGGCCACCACCAGAATTTCAAAAATATCCCCCAGCCCTATACTGGTCAGCAATTGCCAGAAATTAGAACAATATTCTAAAAAAGCACTCATAATCTCACCTGTTTTATTCAAAGCAAAAAGCAATTTGCATAGCATCCGGCAGCCATGGGGCGCCGAAGCACCCCACTGCCCCTATTATCTGTATAATTATAGCGGATTTTTTCTGCAATAGCAAGTGACAATCTGTAAAAAATCATTTCTTCTGATGCGAAAGAATCCGACTTGCCGCCTGCGCCAGCGCGTTTGCCTGCCCAATGGAAGCATCATGACCAAAACTTGCCCGCACCGTACCGGTTTCCAAGGTGCCCGCGCTTTCGTGCGCCGTGGGCGCGCAGTGCAGCCCCGCCCGCATTGCAATGCCCCGCTGGGCAAACGCTCCGGCAAGCTCCTCGCAATCCCAGGCAGGATGCAGAAAGGACAAAACGCCGGATTGGTTTTCTCCGGCAAAAACCTCAAATCCCAGCTTTTGCAGCCCCCTGGCGGCGGCGTTCTTCGCTTGCATTTCCCGGCGCGCAATTTTCTGCACGCCAGTTTTTGCGACGTACTCCATACCCGCGCAAAGGCCGCAGATTCCCGGCACATTGACCGTTCCCGCCTCCAGACGATCCGGCAGAAAGTCCGGCATTTCCTGCTGCCTGGATACGCTGCCCGTACCGCCGAAAAGCAGAGGCGCAGGCTCCCTGCCGCAAAGCAGAAGTCCGGTTCCCTGCGGACCCAAAAGTCCTTTATGCCCCGGCATGGCAATAAAATCCGCGCCAAGTGCTTCCATATTAATTTCCATGGAACCGGCGGACTGCGCCGCGTCTATAATAAAAGGCACTTGGTACTGCCTGCAAAGCGTCGCCATTTTCTCTACCGGCAAAATATAGCCGAAGACATTGGACACATGGGTAAAAACCGCCGCGTCCTGCCCCCGGCGAAGCGCCGCCTCAAATTCTTCCAGCGTATCTTCCGGATCGAATAATTTGCGCCCGGCAATGGTGATTTGCGCTTTCAAGGCGTAAAGCAGCCTTGTCACCGCGTTATGCTCAAAGCCCGAAATCACCACCCGGCAGCCCGGTTTCACAAGCGTATTGATGGCAATATTCAATCCATGGGTACAGTTGGACGTGAATACCACCCGCTCTGGCGGAAGGCTGAACAGCTTTCCCGCCTGCTCCCTGCACCGAAAAACCACTTCTCCAGCGCGAACTGCGGCAGGATGACCGCCCCGACCGGGATTTCCGCAGTTTTCTATAGCCCAATTGATTGCACGCCGTACGCTGTCCGGCTTATGAAGGGTAGTCGCGCCATGATCCAGATAGATCATAGCATAATTTCCTCCATTTCGCCGCTTTCTCCCTGCTTGTAAATCTTGCTGTAGGGAATCGCGCGTTTTTTCAGCAGCGCTACCGCCTCCTGCCCGTGAGCGCCGCCTACACGCAGGCTGTAGCCGCAGCCTTTTTCCTCCATCCAGCGGGGCGTGCGGGCCATACTGGATGAAATACCGCCGCTGCGAAGAGCCGCCTGCCCACGCTGGGCGAAAGTGATAGAACGAAATGTGACAAAAAATTCTTTCATATAGCAAAACCTCCCTGGCTAATTTATGCCAAGGAGGCGCGCGCTGTGCAGTATTTATTCCATTTTTTCCGATTCCAAAAGCAGACATACCGCATGGCAGGCCATGCCTTCTTCCCGTCCGGTAAAGCCAAGGCGTTCTTCTGTGGTGGCTTTGATATTGACCTGCCCCACGGAAATTCCCAAAAGCACCGCAATGTTCCCTTCCATTTGTGGCAGATATCCCGCCAGCTTCGGCTTCTGGGCAATTAGCGTCACATCCAGATTGGAAACCTGATAACCGGCCTGCTTTACCTTTTCCGCCACCTGCTTCAAAAGCGACAAGGAGGAGATTCCCTTGTACTGCGGATCTGAATCTGGAAAGTGCCTGCCAATATCCCCCAGACCCGCCGCACCCAGCAACGCGTCCATAACGGCATGCAAAAGCACATCCGCATCGGAATGCCCGTCCAATCCCAAAGGATACTCCACACGCATCCCGCCTAAAATCAAATTTCTGCCGGGAACCAATCGGTGTACATCATAGCCGTGTCCGATTCTCATGTGGTTTCCTCCTGTAAAAGCATTCTGGCCAGCGCCAGATCCATTGGCGTTGTCACCTTAAAATTTCTTTCTTCGCCTTCCACCAGCTTCACCGGTACGCCTAGCTGTTCCACAGCGGAGCAATCGTCGGTCACCACCACGTTTTCCTCCTCCGCCTTACGCAGAGCGCCGCGAATCAGGTCAAAATCAAAGACCTGGGGCGTTTGCACTGCGAAAAGCAAATTGCGATCCGGGGTTTTCTGCACCACGCCGCCCTTGGCAACTTTGATTGTGTCTTTGACTGGAAGCGCTGGAGCGGCGGCGGAAACGCTCTGCGCTGCACGCACCGTCCGTTCAATCAGCGCCTCCGATGCCAGAGGCCGGGCGGCGTCATGAATCGCGGCAAGCTTCACCCGCCCCGCAAGACAAGACAAGCCTCTTGCCACAGAGGCCTGCCTGGTATCCCCTCCGGCAATCACCGCCGTTACCTTGGTCAGCCCCGCGTCGCGGCATATGGTATGGATGGGCAAAATTAAGTCCTGCCTGGTAACAAGTACGATTTCCGAAATCGATCCGCACCGCTCCAGCGATTCCACACAATGCAAAAACAGCGGCTTGCCGTTTAAATCCGCCATAACTTTATCCACGCCGTCCATACGCCGGGCGCTGCCCGCCGCGACAACGACTGCGCCGCAGCCAGAGGTTTTTTTAAATTTTCTCAGAAAAGCGGCGGCTTTTGACAATTTTTCCATGGTTTTCCCTCAATTCCTTAGAGCTTTTGCACCAGTTCCTTGAAGTAGTTTCCCCGTTCCATAAAATTTTTAAACCGGTCGAAAGAGGCGCTGGCGGGAGACAGCAGCACTGTGTCGCCGGGCTTTGCCGCCGCAGCCGCCGTCTTTACCGCATCCGAAAAAGCTTCTATTTGTACAATTTGGGGCTTTTCGCCCTCCGCCTGCAACACCGCGTCCTTGATTTTTTCTCCGGTGGCGCCGGTCAGAACCAAAAATTTCACATGCTCGCAAATTTCCGGTCCCAGAACTTCATAAGGAATATGCTTATCGTAGCCGCCGGCTATCAAGATCACCTTCCGGTCAAAGCTGCGCAGTCCCGCAATGGTGCGGCTGGGAGAGGACGCGATGGAATCGTTGTAATAGCGCACCCCGTCTTTTACCCGCACCAGCTCAATGCGATGCTCCACGCCGCCGAAGGTTTTCGCAACCTGCCGCACCGCTTCATCCGGCACGATGCCCTCTACCGCAGCAATGGCCGCCATATAATTTTCCACATTATGAATGCCCGGCAGCAAAATATCCTTCTGCGCCAGCACCGCCTCTATCTGCTCGCCGCGCTTGCGGTAAATCATGCCGTTTTCCAGAAAAACGCCGTTTTCCGGCCGACTTTGCCTGGAAAATTGACGCAACGAACCGGCAGTTTTAAAGCTGTTTGCTATCTCATTGTCCAAATTGACAACAAGAATATCCCCTGCGCCCTGGAAATTGCAAATATTGCGCTTGGCCTCTACATATTCCGCCATATCCTTGTGTACATCCAGATGGTTGGGCGCTAAATTGGTTACAACCGCAATCTGGGCGCTCCGCTTCATATCCATAAGCTGGAAAGAACTTAGCTCCACCACCGCGTAGTCCTCTTTCGCCATTTCATCTGTCATAGGCAATAAGGGGACGCCGATGTTTCCCCCCAGCCAGACCTTTTTACCCGCCTGCTCCAGCATCTTGGCAATCAGCGTTGTGGTGGTGGTTTTGCCGTCGGAGCCTGTCACCGCCAAAATGGGGCAAGGGCATAGTTCAAAGAAAACCTCCATTTCAGAAGTAACCGCCGCCCCACCCGCTTGCAGCTTTTGCAGGGCGGGATTGGCCGGGTGCATGCCCGGCGTGCGAAACACCAGATCCGCTTCCACGTCATCCAAATACGTTTCCCCAACATGCAGCGTCGCGCCCTGCTTTTCCAGTTCCAAAACTGCGCTGTCCAATTGCTCGTAAGGCGTGCGGTCGCAGCCAAGCGCTTGGCAACCATACCGCAAAAGCAGCCGCATCAGCGGCCGGTTGCTGACCCCCAAACCCAGAACAGCGATTTTTTTATGGCGCAGACCGCTAAAATAGCGGCCAAGGATTGAATCCATAGGAAAGACCTCCAACCAGTTTTATTTTTAGTATATCGCTTTTTCACTGGTTTTGCAACAGGGCTTATTCTTGCAGCAGCGCAATCCCTTTTTCCAAACGCTCCGCGCTGAGCATACCAATAGCATATGTCACCAGGTTCCCGTCCTGATCAATAAAAAAGGTCATGGGCAAAGAGCTTGCGCCGTAGGTATAGGCCGCAACGCCTTCCGTGTCAAACAGCACCGGAAACGTATAGCCTTCCTTTTCAATCAATTCTTTTGCAGAGGAGACAGTATCTCCTGAAGTGGCGTTGACCATCAAAAATTGAATGTCCGTATGGGTCTTGTAAGCCGCTTCAAAATGGGGCATTTCCGCTTTACAGGGGGAACACCAGCTTGCCCAGAAATTCAGCACAATGGGTTTTCCAAAATAGTCGGAAAGCTGAACTGTATTTCCTTCCTGATCCGAAACAGTAAAATCCGGGGCTTTATAAGTCTCGGCGCCGGTCTCATCCGTTGGGTTTTCTGCCAGCGTATCCGGCGCGTACGTTTCACTTAAATGCCTGTACAGGAAAAACGCCCCCACGAAAAGAAGCGCCGCTAAAATTGCTCCTCCAAGCCATACTACACTCTTTTTCATACCTGCACCGCCTTATGCTAAAAATGTGAGAAGCCGGTTCAAAAGCCCCGTCATCATGAGAACGCCTAATACAACGAGCAGTCCGCCGCTAATCCGATTGATTGTTTTGTAGTTCCGTTTGATAAACTGAAACGCGGATTTCATTTTGTCAATGAATACTGCGCTAACCACAAAGGGAATGCCCAGCCCCAGAGAATAAACAAGAAGCATCAAAACGCCGGTGAGCGTCTCGCCTTGCTGGGACGCCAGCATCAAAGCGGAACCCAAAAACGCGCCGACACAGGGCGTCCAGCCCACAGAAAACACCATACCAAACAGCATGGAAGAAAAAAATCCCAGACTTCGCGGATTGACAGCGCGGCTCATTCCTTGAAACAAAAAAAGCTGAAATACCCCCAGAAAATGCAGTCCAAAAAATACCACTATCAAACCAGTTACAAGATTTACAAGCATTTGATGTTCTTTCAAAAAGCTGCCCAATGTTCCAGCCAGCGCGCCCATTGCAATGAAAACCAGAGTAAAACCCGCCACAAAGCCAAAAGCGTTTTTCAGGGTTTTCCTTGTGGACCCTTCGCCGCCGGCAAAATACGACACATAAATGGGCAGCATCGGCAAAAGGCATGGGGAAATAAACGTAACGATTCCCTCCAAAAAAGCGATAAAATACTGCATAATCCTTTCTCCTCGCGCTTTGCATTCATTCCATAGGACTAGTATACCACAAACCTGTCCGATTTGGAATCCATAGTTTGCATCTAAGCTGCAAAAAAGCGCGAAAGACTCCTAAAAGAGCCTTCCACGCTTCCCGCTTACGAAACCTGAACCAACTGCCGCTGCATTCCATATCCCGGCGCGTAAATATCCATGGCCGCCCAAAGGCATTCATCATCCGCCATATAAAGTTTCACGCGCTCCAAATTGGTATCTGCCATGGTTCGCTGATACCCATAGGTTTCCTCCAGCGCTTCGTCTGTAGTCTCTTCGCCGTAGTATTCCCGCAGGATTATTTTCGCCTGCTGCGCCGCTGTTTCTTTCACTTCCTGTTCCAGCCGCATTGGCCCCCAGTTCATTACTTGGCAGAAGGCGTCATCCTGCACACTTTCTCCGGTCTCCACATTGAGATTGTACACTCTATACTCCGTTTTGCCGGAAACACGCTCCGTGCATGTCAGCACCAGAGACAGCACACTTTCATTGAGGTAGACCTGATAATTGATGTCGCTGTAATCCGGGCATTCCTCGCCGCTTTGATAGTCCTCCATGGATTTTTGCAGCGGCTCCACAAATTCTTTGGTAATGGTCGTATTGATTCTGGAAGCCTCCAGCCCAGACAGGTTGATTCTGGGCAGACGGAAGGAATAGGAATTTTCCTTGGCGTCCCGCCCGGAAACGCTCATCTGCGTCTGGACATAATCATGTACGGACTGGGCGTTTGGCGTGGAGGATTCATCATCCCCCTCCCAAGAAATGCCAAGATATTTTTCATTGAACTCGGTTAGCTTATCAGAAGTTTTTTGCATATCGCACCCGGACAGTGCGCAGCCCAGCAGTGCCAGCGCTAAAACAAGCGCAAATTTTTTCCCCACAACAAAAATCCCCTTTCCTACACGGAGCTTTTTATTTTCTGTTATCATAGCAGATTTTTCGCCAGATGAACAGTCCTTTCAAAGGATTTTTACGTTTTTTTCAAAATTGGTCTTCTTGCAAAGGGAGGCTGGAGGATAAAAATACCATCTAACCTCCTGTTTTTACTGCATGACTGTAGGCAAACCAGGCGCAATCAAGTTGCCGCCGTCATTTTCCGGGGCGCGCTGCCAGTCCTCGTCTCCGATTTTGGAAAGAAGCTCCAGCTTAATTTCCGGATTTTGCGTCTCTGATTTGGGCGCAGGCACAAGAAGAATCCAGTTAGCCATATCCATGGTGGTAATTTCCGGCGTTTCACTGCGCAGCGTTACAAGAAGTTCGTCCTTTTCTCCGGTATTCAATTCCACGCTTTGTCGCACGGAACCGGTATTGGTTCTGCGCAGCAGCACCAGCAGATCGTGTTCCTTCCAAAATTCATCGTCATATGCGGAAATTTTCTCTTGCAGCAACGAAAAATTCAAAACGCCAAAAGCGTTTTCCAATTCCTGCGAATCGGAAAACAATGCAACGCCAATATTTTTAAATTCTGAAGGATAATTTCCAAGTAGCTTTATAAAGGGGGCGTCCTCCCCTGTATAGCGAACAATCTGCGTTTCCTGCGCTGTCTGTCCCACCGTCTCGTCCGGCTCTGTGGCGGCAGTAACCGGCGCGGTGCTTTCCGTAGGCGCGACCGTCATGGACAAAACCGGCCGGTCATCCCGCTGGCAGGCGGCAAGGCTTCCAAGAAGAGTTGCGGAAACCGCCAAAAGTATCCCGTGGGCAAGCATATTTTTCTTCATGAGATTCGCCTCCATTTTTCAAATTTCTTGTAGGAATTCTAACATAATCTACTATTTTCGTCAATCCTTTGACAAAAACATTAAGGAATATTAAGATCCTTTGCGTTTTTATTATAGCGTATAACGCCGCAAATCGATTTTTTTCGTAGTTTTTAAAAATCTTCTGAAAAATATGCCTGCAGCGTCGCCGCAGGCATACCTTATAAATCAATATTCGCTTTCTTCGCCTGGCTGCATAAATCACGCACCGCAAGGTTATACATCCTGCCGTTCTTGATAAAATGGGTGCCGCACTGCCGGAACGCAAAATGTACATTTTGCGCAGCGCACTGTTCCCGAAGGGCAAGTACCCACCCATAGTCCAGCGGACGGGCGTTTCGATCCGATTCGCCGCCTACTACAACCAATTCGACATTTTTCAGATAGGACGCAAGGTCTATTTTCTCAAGCAAAGGCTGACAAATGATATTTTTGTGCTTGATGGGCAGCTCCTTAAAAATTGAAAGCCTGAAGTCCGCCCTGTCCTGGTTTTCAACCGTACAGCCCACGGTTACATTGTCGTATCCATCCGCCCAATCTGCCGGGGCGCAATCCATAAAACGCTCGATTCTTTTCGTCAGAAAGATAAAATGCAGGTCAGGCCGCGCCTTTATCATTTGCCAGCATTCTTCCCGCCAAGCATCCGCCTCCGCAAGGAGAAAATCGCTGGAAAAGCAGACGTATACCGTCTGTCCTGATTTTATTTTGTACGCGCCGGATTTATTCCTGGCAATGGGGGCATAAAAATTGTCACTTTTTACGATACTGTTGGTATCCACGCCCCGCCTGGAATCGCCTTTATGAATGTAGCAGTATTTGCAGCCTTCGCTGTATCTGTGGCAGCCGCGCCACGGATTCCACATTGCCATATGTTACCCTTTCGCTTTGCGCACGGAAATCGCTTGCGACACAAAATCAGCCGTTCCTTTGCCGCCGGCTCTGTCAATGTTCTCCTGGAACCGCTGATCCGCTTTATAAAGCTGACCAAGGCCCTGAAAAACTTCTTCCGTGCAGTTATAAAAATTCTCGCTGATGAAGCCGCGCAGCTTTTCCGTCAGCGCCTGGGCTTCCTGCGACGCTGGAGATAAATGCCTAATCTGCCCAGCCTGGGCAAAAATCTCCATCAGCCCCTTGGTTTTTTCCTCCGTGCCGCCCACAAACTTTTGCGCGTATTCTTGATAAGCGGCGGTCTCGCCCCATCTGGCTTTGGCTTCCTCAGCAAATGCCTGCCATTCATTTTTATCAAAAGCTGTAAAATCCATATTGGTTCCTCCTGTTGTCAGTATTTCACGGGTATAGGCAATCAGTCCATCCAAGTATTCCCGCTGCAATTCCAGCAGACGAAGCTGATCCTTCATAGCCTGTACGCGGTTAAAATGCGGACTGTCCAAAATGGTCCTGATTTCCTTCAAGGGAAATTGCAGTTCCCGAAACAGCAAAATGGTTTGCAGGCGTTCCAGCGCCGTATCGTCATACAGCCGGTAGCCCGCGTCTGTTATTTGCGTCGGCTTCAGTAAGCCGATGGCGTCGTAGTGGTGAAGCGTGCGCACGCTGATATTTGCCAGTTTACTGACCTGTTTCACTGTTTTCATTTGCAATCCCTCCCGTGTAGCTTCAGTATACACGATGACGTAAGGAGAGAGTCAAGAAAAATTTTTGATTTTTTTCAGCTTTTTTCAAATACTAACCATGGAGGTGAGAAAAATGTCTATTATTGAAGGCTGTATCGGCAAGTACAAAACGCCGATTGCGGAAACGCGGTTTTGTCCCATTTGCGGCAAAACCGTGGAAGTCTTTACTTCCATGGGCGCAATTTTAGAGGACGCAGTTTGTCCCTGCGGCTACGTCTGGGAGGGGCAGCCCCATCCGGCGCTGAAAACAGACTAAACAAACGCTCCTGCGCCGCAAAATTTGTGACGCAGGAGCGCGTTTTACAAAATCGTACCGCCGCCCAAGACAATATCGCCGTCATATAAAACCACGGCCTGTCCCCTTGTAATGGCTCTTTGCGGCGCGTCAAATTCCAGATGCAGCCGGTTTTCAGCAGTCTGCCAAACCGTTGCCGGCTGCTCCGTCTGATTGTAGCGGATTTTCGCCTTGCAGCGAAGCTTTCCTCCAAGAAAATCAAATGGAATCAAATTCAAATCCTCGGCTTCCAGACTTTTGGCGTAAAGCTGCGCGTCCTGCCCAAGCACCACGGTATTGGTTGCGGCGTCCTTTTGGCAAACATACATTCTCTGGTGCTGGGAAAGCCCCAGCCCGCGCCGCTGTCCGATGGTATAGCGCGCAATGCCCTGATGTTTTCCTAAAAACGCGCCGTCAGTTGCAACAAAGTCTCCCGCCGGAAAGCTTCTGCCCAGATAGCGCGCTAAAAACGCGGCATAATCCCTGTCCGGCACAAAGCAAATATCCTGACTGTCCCGCTTTTTCGCATTTATAAATCCCTGATTTTGGGCAATTTCCCGAATCTCCTCCTTGCGGTATTGTCCCAGCGGAAACAGCGTATGGGCAAGCTGCTCCTGGGTCATGGCGTATAGCGCATAGCTTTGATCTTTCCCACTGTCCACGCCTTTTCGCAGAAGATATCTGCCAGCGGCTTGTTCAATTCCTGCATAGTGACCGGTCGCTACATATTCTGCGCCCATAATCCTTGCCCGCTGCAAAAGCGCCTGAAACTTCAAATAACGGTTACAGGCGATACAGGGATTGGGCGTTTTTCCGCCGCAGTATGCATCTGCAAAAGGACGCATCACAAAGCGTTCAAATTCCTCCTTGAAATTCAGCACATAGTAGGGCATTTGCAAACCATAAGCTACGCTTCGCGCGTCCTCCACATCTTCCAATGAGCAGCAGGTTCTATTGCTGGATACTTCCCCGTCGTACAGCTTCATGGTCACACCGGCGCAGTCAAATCCTGTCTGCCGCATTAAATACGCCGCTACGCTGGAATCCACGCCGCCGCTCATGGCGACCCATGCCTTACCCTTCGTCATGGCAGTGGCAGCAATCCCCGGTGCAATAGGCTTCTGGGTCGTAGGCAATGTGATTTTTGTCATAATAATCCTTCAGCGCCGCTTTCACCGCTTCCTCCGCCAGCACGGAGCAGTGGATTTTGTGGGTGGGCAGCCCATCCAACGCTTCCACCACCGCTTTATTGGACAAATTTGCCGCTTCCTCCACAGGCTTGCCGATAATCATTTCCGTAGCCATAGAGCTGGTGGCAATGGCGGAGCCGCAGCCAAAGGTCTGAAATTTCGCGTCCGTTACTACGCCGCCGTCAATTTTCAGATAAATCTTCATAATATCGCCGCACTTGGCGTTGCCCACTTCCCCAACGCCGTCTGCGTTTTCAATTTCCCCTACGTTTCTTGGATGCATGAAATGATCCATTACTTTTTCACTGTATAACATATTCTTTTTCTCCTTTCTCCAATGCCTTCCAAACCGGTGACATACTGCGCAGATACGCAACAGCTTCTTTTACCGCGCCTATGATTTCTTCTACATCCTCCATGGTATTTTCCGCAGACAGGGTAAGGCGCAAAGAACCGTGAGCTACCTCATGGGGTCTACCTATAGCCAGAAGCACATGACTGGGATCCAACGAGCCAGAGGTGCAGGCCGAGCCGGAGGACGCGGCAATTCCTTTTGCGTCCAGAAGCAACAGCAAAGACTCCCCCTCAATGCCCTCAAAGCAAAAATTCACATTTCCGGGCAGTCGGTTTTCTTTGTCGCCATTTAACGCGCTGTGTGGAATCTCAGACAACCCCTCTATCAGGTGGTCGCGCAAGGCAATCTCCTTTTGGGCGTTTTCCGCCATGTTTCGGCAGGCTTCCTCCAGCGCGGTCGCCATTCCTGCAATGGCGGGCAAATTTTCTGTTCCCGCTCTTTTCCCGCGCTCCTGTGCGCCGCCGTCAATCAAATTAGACAGAGGCAATCCTCTGCGGGCATACAACACCCCTACGCCTCGCGGCCCATGGAATTTGTGGGCGGACATGGACAGCAGGTCAACGTGCATTTCGTTCACATTCACTGGAATATGCCCCACCGCCTGCACCGCGTCTGTGTGTAAAGGTATTTTCTTCTCCCGGCAAATCCCGCCAATTTCCCCGATGGGCTGTATGGCGCCAATTTCATTGTTCGCCGTCATCACCGTCACCAGCGCGGTATCCTCCCGGATGGCCGACGCAACATCCGCTGTCCGAACAATGCCGTCTTGCTGCACCGGCACCAGAGTTATGGAAAAGCCCTCCTGCTCCAACCGCTTCAGGGTGTGCAAAACAGCATGGTGCTCAATCGCAGTGGAAACAATATGCCGCTTTCCTTTTTTTGCGCCCGCCAACGCCATAGCGCGAATGGCCCAGTTATCCGATTCGCTGCCGCCGGAGGTAAAATAGATTTCTCTTGCCTCCGCCCCAATGGCCTTTGCAATGGTCTGTCTTGCCCAAAAGAGCTTTTCCGCCGCTTTCTGCCCCGGCGTGTGGAGGCTCGAAGGGTTCCCCCAGAAATTTTCCATGCAGGAAAGCGCTTCTTGTTTAGCCGCGTCGCTGATTTTCGTGGTAGCGGCGTTGTCTGCGTAGATCATAAATATCCCTCAATTCTATTTTCCTTTAATTCCTATATGTTTTATATGTATTATAATGCCAGAAACCCCCTCTGTCAAGAGGGGGTTTGGCTTTCAATCTAAAATTACCTGACAATCCGCCAGAATTTCCGGTTTGCAAAGCATACTGTCCGCTTCTGACAGAAATCGAATGACTTTGCAAGGTAGGCCCACCGCAAAACTGCCGGGCGGAACATCTCTGGTCACAACGCTGTCCGCGCCAATCACACACCCATCTCCAATGGTGACGCCGGGGCAAACCGTGACATTCGCCCCAAGCCAGCAATCGTTTCCAATGCGCACAGGCTTCGTGTAGCATAAAGATTTTTCCTCGCCGGAAGCTGTACGCATCCTTTGCCGCTCCTTTGCAAGCATGGGATGCAGGGGCGTTACAATGGTTACGTTTGGCCCGAAATTACAGTTGTCTCCAATGGAAACTTCTCCATCGTCTTGTATGGTGAGATGAAAATTGCCAAAAAAGTTTTTGCCGATTTTTGTATGCTTCCCATAGTGAAACGCAATCGGCTCTTGCAGGAAGCTGCCTTCTCCCAAGTCTTTCAGCAATTCCTTCACAATTGCGCCGCGTTTTTCCCCTTCTTCCTCCAATGTATGGTTGTATGCCTGGCTGAGCTGGTGCGCTTTTCGCTTTATCGCGCAAAGCGCCGCATCGCCAGGATCAAACAAAACGTCCGCTTTGATTCTATCTTCTTCCCCCATCTTGCCTCAGACCTCCCCGCCGTCTTTCGCCTGCTCCATTAAATCGCGCAAGGTTACGCCTTCCAGATACCGGTCGATGATCTCATCCAGCTCCCGCCACATGGGAAGCGTCGCACAGCGCCCGGCACGGGGGCAGCGGTTTTCGTCGCTGTCCAGACAGGCCACCGGCGCCAGAGAACCCTCGGTGCACTTTAAAATACTCCCAACGGTACAGTCCGCCGGGGCTTTTGCCAAAGCGTAGCCGCCGCTTTTCCCTCTCGTTCCCACCACTAGTCTGGCTTTTACCAAGTCCTTCACAATGGCTTCCAGGTATTTTTCAGAAATTTCCTGCCGCTGGGCGATCTCCCGCAAGGGCGTGCAGGTTTTCTGGTCGCAGGCAGCAAGATCCAGCATAATCCGAAGGGCATACCGCCCTTTTGTTGAGATTTTCACTGCGTCTCCCCCTTGTTTGCCGCCGCCAGCCCCGCCGCATAGCCTGTCGCCCAGGCAATTTGCAGATTAAAGCCGCCGGTATATGCGTCGCAGTCGATCACTTCTCCGGCAAAATACAGTCCTGCCACGATTTTAGATTCCATGGTTTTGGGAGAAATCTCCTTAACGCTCACGCCGCCGGAGGTAACAATTGCCTCCGCAACCGGGCGTTTTTCCAGGATTTTCACCTGAAATCCCTTCATTTCCTCTATAAGCCGCCGCCTTTGCTGGCGCGTCAACGCATTGGCCTGCATCGCGCCGTCCACACCGGCACGGCGCAAAAGAACTGGAATCATAGAGCGGGGCAGCAGATCGGTCAGAGCATTTTCCATAGCGCGGTTCTGGTACTGTTCCAAATCCCGCAAAAGCCGCGCGTCCAGCTTGCTTTCGTCCAACGCCGGCTTCAAATCAATACGAACCGTATAGGTATCGCCCTTTCGCATATGCGCGCTGGCGCTGAGAATCATCGGCCCGGACAGACCAAAGTGGGTGAAAAGCAACTCGCCAAAATCCTGATACACCGCCTTGCCCTTCTGATTCAACAGCCGAACCCCCACGTTCCGCAAGGATAAGCCCTGCATCTCAGGGCAATCCTCCCCTTCCGCCACCAGCGGCACCAGCGAGCCAACAGGCGGCACGATGGTATGCCCCAAGCTTTCAGCCAGCCGATAGCCGTCCCCGGTAGAACCTGTAGTGGGATAAGAACAGCCGCCGGTGGCCAGAATCACCCGGCCAGCGGCGTACAAACCGCCATTTTCCGTTTTTACGCCAAAAATAACGCTGTTTTCCTGCAAAATTTCCCGGACTCTTTCCTGCCGGACTTCTACCTTAAAGCCCCGCAGCCGCCGCTCCAAAGCGCCAATCACAGAAGAAGCCTTGTCGGAAACAGGAAATACCCGGTTGCCCCGTTCCGTTTTCAGCGGACAGCCCGTCTCCTCCAAAAAGCGCATCATGCGCTCCGGCGGAAAAGCGTCCAGTGCGCTGTATAGAAACTTGCCGTTTCTGGGAATATTTTGCTGTACCTCCAAAGCGGAGCAGTTGTTGGTCACATTACAGCGGCCTTTGCCGGTGATATTCAGTTTTTTCCCCAGGCGGTCGTTCCGCTCCAGCAGCAGCACCTTTGCCCCCTGCTCCGCCGCAATGCAGGCGGCGAACATCCCCGCAGCGCCGCCGCCAATGACAATTACATCAAAGTTCCTCATTTTGATTTCCATATACCTGATATTTTTCCCAAATTTTTTCCAGACTACCAAAGGTTTTCGTTAATTCCTTCTCCCGTTTTGCCGCCAGCGCCACAATCAGCGCGTTGATCAGGCTTAGCGGCGCAACCAACGAATCCACCAAAGACACCATGTCGCTTTTCGCCGTTAAAACAAAGTCTGCCTCCACCCCTACAGGAGAACGCTCCGAATCCGTAATGGCAATGACAGAGGCTCCCGCGTCTTTACAGTAGGAAACGCCTGTCTGTGTCGCGGCGGAATACCGGGGAAAACTGATGGCAACAACTGCGTCCCGTTCCCCAATGCCTGCCACGCGCTCTAAAAGCTCTACCGTACCAGAAGCGGTAATCAAATGCACGTTTTCAAACATGTAGTTCAAATAATAGCCCAAAAAACCGGCAAGAGCGGCGGCAGACCGCAGACCAATGACAAAAATCCGCTTCGCCCGCAAAATAACGGACACGGCGGCCTCAAAATCCCGCCGATCCACGGATTCAATGGTGCGCCGCAGCTTTTCCATGTCGCTTTGCAGCACCAGCGAAACAACGTCCTGGTCTGCCAGCCTGTCATGGGTCACTTCCATACGCTGCACCGCTGTAAGTCTGCCTGGGATCGCCTCCTGCAAAGCCTTTTGCAGCTCCGGGTAGCCGTTAAAACCCATCTCTACAGCAAAACGAACCACAGTGGATTCCGACACCCCCACAACAGTGGCCAGCCGCGTGGCAGTCATAAAAGCAGCCTTTTCATAAAATTCCAATATGTAATTTGCAAGCGCCCGCTGGCTCTTGGAAAGCTCTGGCAGTCGCCGCTTCAACGCGTCCAAAATATCCTTTGTCAATTCTGCTCCCTCGTTGATTCACATTTCAGCATTTGCAGTTCCGCTTCTGAAAGAAACCGCCATTTTCCCACCGGCAAATCCCCAAGACGCACCGCGCCTTCCGCGATACGCCGGAGCCTTTTTACCTGCATCCCGCACAGCGCCGCCATTTTCCGAATCTGCCGGTTTCTTCCCTCATGAATGGTAATTTCCAAGGCGGCTTTCTCATTTTTGACCCACAAAAGCCGCACCTTCGGGGGTCGGATTCGGTAGCCGTCCAACACCACAGGCTCTGCAAGCTGCCGCTCTTTCCCTGGCGCATAGCCGGAAACCAGTGCCTCATACACTTTATTTATTACATGACTGGGATGGGTCATGGCCTGCACAAACGCGCCGTCGTTGCTGAGCAGCAGAAGCCCCTCCGAGTCCATATCCAATCTGCCGACGGGCACCACACGCTGCCCGCAGTCTCTTACCAAAAGCTCCACTGTTTTTCTCCCCTTTTCATCAGAAAGGGTTGTAACATAGCCTCTGGGCTTATGCAGCATCAAATATAAAAATTTTCCCACAGCGGGAAGCGGCGCGTCGTCCACCAATATCTCGTCGGTTTCCGCAGCCACGTCGCCCAGCTTTACAAGCTCCCCGTTGCACCGCACGCGCCCCGCCGCAATGAGCTCCTCCGCTTTCCGGCGGGCGCACAGGCCGCTGGCGGCAATTATCTTTTGTATCCGTTCCACCTGAACCTCCCGCATTTAGCTGGCGGCAACTCCCGCGCCCCACAGCAAAGGAATTTTACCAATGGGACGCCCGTTCAGCATGACATAGGCCGTTCCCGCCGAAGCTCCCGCTTCCACAGGCCCATAGACAAAGCCCGTGCCGGGAATGAAAAATTCCGGTTTTTCTCCCTCTGCCAGGGGAAACACAAAATCCTGTTCCGCAACAACCGGAACAAGCGTCGCCCCTGTGCCGTAAACCTCCAGGGTTCCCACCGAACTTCCCGCCGTCACGATGGTCCTTTCCGTATACTGTTCAAATCCCCAGGAAAGGAGCCTTTCATGATCGTTCCAATCGTCGGGCGCGTTGATGCTTACGGCAATCAGCCGCCTGCCATCCTGCTTTGCGCTGGACACCAGAATACGCCCCGCCGCCTTGGTATAGCCGGTCTTCACGCCTTCGGCGTTATCATACCGCCACAATAACTTATTGTGATTGGTGAGATACCGATCACCCACCGTAATGGATTTGGTGCCCACAGTCTGTGCGAAAGTCTCATTTTCCATGGCGTAGGCAGTGAGCTTTGCCAAATCTCTGGCTGTGGAATAGTGCGCCGGGCTGTCCAAGCCGTTGGGGTTTTCAAAATGGGAATTTTCCAGTCCCAGCCGCCGAGCCTCATCGTTCATTAACTCCGCAAAATCCGCCACTGTTCCGCCGCAATAGATGGCCAGCGCCACCGCCGCGTCGTTGCCGGAGTGCAGCATCATGCCATACAAAAGCTCCTGCACCGTCAGAACCTCTCCCACCTGCAAGTACATGGAGGAGCCTTCAATGCCCACGGCTTCCGGCATAATTTCTACCCGGTCGTTCATATTGCACTGCTCACAGACCACAAGCGCCGTCATAATTTTTGTGGTGCTGGCAATGAGACTGCGCTCATCGGCTCTTTTTTCGTATAGTACCCTGCCGGAATTAGCGTCTATTAAAATTGCGTGCTCCGCCGAAACCCCCATGGCGTCGCCATGGAGCAAAAAAGAGCAAAGCACAATCGCAAATACCGTCATACCGGTTAAAATTCGTTTCATTTTCATCACCGGCAGTAGGTTTCCCACCTTTGCAGAAATTATTCCATATTTCCACTTTCCGACGGCTTTTTGCTGTCGATAAAGGCGGAAATTTTATCCAAAACATCTGGAATCATTTCCACTACGCGATCCGCCGTATTGCTCACCGGCGCGGCGATGGGCAGCATTCGCACAGAATCCCCCCGAAGAATCAGAAAAGCAACCGGGGTGATATTTACCCCCGCGCCGGTTCCGCCGCCGAAAGGATTGTCAAATTTGTTGGCGTTTTTGCTGACAAAATCGGAACCGCCTCCGGCAAACCCAATGCTGATTTTGGAAATCGGCAAAATAGTCACGCCCTCGGTTGTGGTGATGGGAGAACCCACCACGGTGTTGGCGTCAATCATTTCCTTGATTTTTGCCAGGGTATTTTCCACCATATTAGGAAGTGGATGACTCATAATTTATTGCACCGCCTTTTTCTGATTTCGGATTTTCATATAGTCTTTGAACAGTCGAACGCCATATTTTATGGCCAGATAAACAGCTTGCCCCAAAGGAAGCGTTAGATAAAGAAGCGCCGTGACCGTGGTACAAGTACCCAAAAAATCGCACTCCATGGAGATACTTCGCTTGCGAATACGAAACCATTCCTCCAGCTGCGCCGTCGCACAGCCTGCCGCCGCCCACGCCTTTCCGTATTGCAGCGCCAGCCTTGCCGGATCCCCGCCTGCCAGCGTCACAGTCATTTCCAGCCGCCGAACCAAAAGCCGTCTGCGAAACGCGCCTAAAAACTCCAGAGCCGTTCGCACCATTGGAATAAAATCTTTTAGCTTACCGCCTTTTGCGGGCTTTTTCTCCTCCGCTGCGGGCTTTTTCACAGGCGCGCTCTTTTTCATCGCTTCCTTTTCTTGCTCTTGGGGCTTCTCTTTTTTCTTCTTTTGGGGGATAAGCCGTATGCGAAACGGCCATACCACAAGCTTTACAGTAAGCCCCTGCTCATCATAGCGCAACGTAAATCCAATGGGCAGCAACGCCAAAAGCGCTAAAATTCCAGTGGCTAGCAGCCCCTTCATAGCGTTTGCTCCAACTGTTCTTCCATTGTGATCTGGGTCTGCTTTCCCTCCACGCCGCCCGCCGACTCGATTTCAGGCAGCTCTTCCAGAGACTGCAAGCCGAAGGTACGCAGAAAGTCCGGCGTTGTCCGGTACAAAATCGGTCGGCCTGGCACGTCCAGTCTGCCGCATTCTTCAATCAGCTTTTTGTTCAGCAGCGCGCCCACAGAATAAGCGCTGTCCACCCCTCGAAGCTGCTCTACATAGGCTTTTGTCACAGGCTGGTAGTAAGCGATAATGGTCAAAGCCTCCAACTGGGAGCTGGAAAGCTTGGGGGGCTTTCTGGTTTCCAGGGTTTTTGTGATAAGATCCGCAAACTCTCCCCCGGAACACATTTGCAGCGCGTTTTCCAGCCGTACAATCCGCACGCCCCGACGCTCGAAAGCCAGATCATCCGCCAGCTTGCCAGCAGCTTCCAAAATGTCCGCCGGATCCACGCATAAAGCTTCCGAAAGCCGTTTCAATTCCACCGGTTCCCCAGCGGCAAACAGTATCGCTTCCAGCGCTCGTTCCAGTTCTTCAGGTTCCATGGCTCTCCTCCTTTGCGTTTTCCGGCGTCTGTAAAAATCTGGCAAGCATATCATTGCCCACATCTATTAAAAAAATACATTTCATACGGCAAAGCTCCAGAATCGCCAGAAAAGTCGCCACAATTTCCGACCGGCTCCGACACTTGGCAAACAGCCGCTTTACAGACGTATCGCCGCTCAGCAAAAGCTTTTGCATTAATTCCTTAGACTTTTTCGACACCGGATACGGCTCCACGCCTACAATCCCCGCAAAATTCTCCGCAGGCGGAGGAAGCTGTCGCTCCCTGCGTTCCGCCATCGCGGAAAGCGCCCGCATGAGATCCGTCCAGTCGTGCTGATAGCGGTAGGTCTTGTCCTTGCGCAGGGGTTCCGGCTGCTTGGTAAATAAGCACCGGCCGATTTCATTGCGGCTTTCCAAAAACTGAATCGCACTGCGGATTTTTTCCATGGCTTCCTTCCGCTGCCGCTCTTCCAGAGATTTTCGCAGCAGCTCCATTTCGCTCATGGCCTCCTCCTGCTCGCTGGCAGAAAGGAGCATTTTTGTTTTAATGAGCATTAAATGAGAAGCCATGGTGATAAACTCGCTGGCAATTTCCATATCCAGCCGCTTCATTTCCTCCAGATAAGCCAGATATTGATCCAGAATCGCAGTAATACTTACATCCTGTATTTCAATTTTATTTTTACTGAGCAAAAGTAAGATTACATCCAGCGGCCCTTCAAAATCCTCCAGATTGTCAGAACGGGTCTTGACCACGCCCTCTAAATGGTACTTCGGTTCTTCCATATACGGCTCCTAAAGCAGAATTTGGCAAAGCAGGTCAAACGGCCAGGAACAAATCGCTTCCAATCCATGCATCAGGCCTTGACGCAAAAACAGCAGCGGCCCGTCCAGCACATCTGTAACCAGCAGCACAACCAACAGCGCCATGCCATAGCGCTCATAGCGCAAAAGCTGGCTGTATGCTCGATCTGGCAAAACAGAGAACAAAACCTTAGAGCCGTCCAGCGGCGGAATGGGGAAAAGGTTGAACACTGCCAAGCCTGTGCTAAGCATCGCAGTATAAGAAAAGAACAAAGTCAAATAGCGCAAGATTTCATTGCCATCCAGATAGAGATAAAAGAAAAACGCTACGTTATAAAAAAGCAGCGCCACAGCCGCCAGAACCACATTGGACAGCGGCCCCGCCAAAGCGGTAATCGCCATATCCCGTTTGGGATGCTTGAAATTTCTGGGATTCACCGGCACAGCCTTGGCCCAGCCGAACCGCATAACCACCATTAAAATCAAACCGGCCACATCAATATGCCGGATGGGGTTAAAATGCAAGCGGCCTGCCCGTTTTGCAGTGGGATCGCCCAGCGCGTAGGCCGTCAGACCGTGACAGATTTCGTGCACCATAATACAAAGCAGAGCCGACGCTACTGTAATGAAAATATTTAGCAAATACGCAAAATCCAGCTGGCCAAGCCAATTTTGAAACGTCATGGAATCCCTCATTTCTGTTGCAATACCGCAATTATACCATTCTTTTTTCCAATTGGCAAGCTATATATACATTACCAAAGCTTCTTCATTTCTTCCTCTACTGCCGCTGGCAGCACGCTGGGACGAACGCGCATCGCCAGACCGGTTATATAAATCGATCTGGCACAGCGCAAAAAAGAGAGGAGCCGCCGCTCCCCTCAAATCTATAAACAAAGAGCACGCCGCAAGCTGCGGCGTGCTCTTTAAAAAATACAAATTGACAGAGGGAATTAATAGAACTTTCTCTTGTTCTTACGAGCCGCTTCAGACTTCTGCTTCCGCTTCAGGCTGGGGCTGACGTAGTGCTCTCTTTTCTTAACTTCAGCGATGACGCCCTCCTTGGCGCAGCTACGCTTAAATCTTCTCAGAGCGCTTTCCAGAGTTTCGTTCTCTTTGACACGAATTTCAGACATTGGTTTCCCTCCCTCCGACGCAACCGGCTAAATCCAGGATGCTTTCAGGGCCAACTACATGGCTTCTTGCATTATACAGCCTTTTTAGCCGGTTGTCAAGAGATAATTCACAATATTTGGCGCTTTGTCATTCTTTCTGCCACAAGCTGTTCTTATTTTACAATCAGATTCACCAGCTTGTTTTTGACCACAATGGTCTTGCGGATGCTGCCGCCCAGCTTCTCCAGGAATTTAGCAACCTTTTCATCCTTTGTCGCCGCTTCCACAACCGCCGCGTCGTCCAAGTCCGCCGGTACATGGATCGCGCCGCGGAGCTTGCCGTTGACCTGCACCGCCATATCAATTTCCGCGTCCTTGCACATGGCTTCGTCATAGGAAGGCCACTGGGAAACGGAGCAAATGCCCTCAAAACCGTGGCTTTCCCAAATTTCATCACAAATGTGGGGCGCAAAGGGAGAAAGAAGCTGCAAGAAGGTCTTGAGTTCCGCCCGGTTACAGCCTACGTCGCCAAACTGATTCAAAAGCGTCATCAAAGCGGCAATAGCGGTATTGGGCTTTAAGCTGTCAATATCAGACGTGACCTTTTTAATGGTCTTGTGCATGGCGTTAGCGTTGGCCTTGGAATAGCTTTCCTCCTCGTCTTGCACGCTTTCGCCCAGGTTCCAAACACGATCCAAAAAGCGCTTGCAGCCTTTTACCGCATTGGCAGACCAGGAAGCCGTCTTCTCAAAATCGCCGATAAACATAATATAGGTACGCATGGTGTCCGCGCCGTAGGCTTCAATGACATCCGTGGGGTTAATAACGTTGCCCAGAGACTTGGACATTTTCACGCCGCCCTCGCCCAAAATCATGCCCTGACTGGTGCGCTTGGCGTAAGGCTCCTTGGTGGGCACAACGCCGATGTCATACAGGAATTTGTGCCAAAACCGGGAGTACAGCAGATGCAAGGTGGTGTGCTCCATGCCGCCGTTGTACCAGTCCACAGGGGACCAGTAGGAAAGCGCTTCCTTGGAAGCCAGCGCCTGATCGTTGTGCGGATCCATGTACCGCAGGAAGTACCAGGAAGAACCCGCCCACTGAGGCATGGTGTCCGTCTCCCGCTTGGCCATCCCCCCGCAGCAGGGGCAGGCAGTATTTACCCAATCAGTCATAGCGGACAGAGGGCTTTCGCCGTCGTCTGTGGGTTCATAGCTTTCCACTTCAGGCAGAAGCAGGGGCAATTCGCTTTCCGGCAGCGCCACAGGGCCGCACTTGGGACAGTGGACAATGGGAATTGGCTCGCCCCAATACCGCTGGCGGGAGAACACCCAGTCGCGCAGCTTGAAGTTGGTCTTAGCCGTTCCAATCCCCTTTTCTTCCAGCCACTTGGTAATGGCGGGAATGGCTTGCTTGACTGTGAGGCCGTTCAAAAAGTCGGAGTTCACCATAATGCCGGTGTCGTCCTTCAAGGTAAAGGCCGCTTCCTCCACGTTGCCGCCTCGTACCACTTCAATAATGTCACAGCCGAAGGCTTTCGCGAAAGCCCAGTCCCGGTCGTCATGGGCGGGAACCGCCATAATTGCGCCGGTACCATAGGTAGAGAGCACATAATCGGAAATAAAAATGGGAATCTCCTTGCCGTT
Organism: uncultured Oscillospiraceae bacterium; assembly: GCA_910589155.1. Taxonomy (GTDB): domain Bacteria; phylum Bacillota; class Clostridia; order Oscillospirales; family Oscillospiraceae; genus Faecousia. The sequence goes on from CAJURY010000001.1 coordinate 381,672, forward strand.
TACAGGGTTGACGCCCTTTACGCCCTCCAGCTTTACGCCGGTCTTTTCCTTATTCAGCTCCGTGCGCTCCAGGTCGGATTTTGCGGCGGCGGTAGCCTGATACGCCTTTACCGCGTCGGCATTTTCCAGCTTCTCCATCCATTTTGCAACAAGGGCGTGCTCCGGGGAGAGCACCATGTAGGTCGCGCCGAACAAAGTGTCCGGGCGGGTGGTGTAAATCAAAATATCGTCTCCAAGGGTGCTCTTGAAGGTCACTTCCGCGCCGTGGCTGCGGCCAATCCAGTTTTTCTGCTGGAGCTTGACCCGCTCAATAAAATCCAGATCGTCCAAATCGTCGATGAGCCGGTCGGCGTATTTGGTAATGCGCAGCATCCACTGGCTTTTTTCCTTCCGCACCACCGGCGCGCCGCAGCGCTCGCAAACGCCGTCCACCACTTCTTCGTTGGCCAGCACGCATTTGCAGCTTGTGCACCAATTGACGGGCATCTTTGCCTTGTAAGCAAGGTCATGCTTGAAAAGCTGCAAGAAAATCCACTGCGTCCATTTGAAATAACTGGGGTCTGTGGTGTTGATCTCCCGATCCCAGTCAAAGCTGTAGCCCAGGGCTTTGAGCTGGCTGCGGAAGGTCTGTACATTTTTCTCCGTCACGATCTGGGGATGAACATGATTTTTTATCGCGTAATTTTCCGTAGGCAGACCGAAAGCGTCGTAGCCAATGGGAAAAAGCACGTTTTTCCCTTCCATGCGCTTTTTCCGGGCAATGATGTCCATAGCGGTATAGGGGCGGCAGTGACCCACGTGAAGTCCCGCGCCGGAAGGATAGGGAAATTCAAAAAGCGCGTAGAATTTTTCTTTTTCCCCACCGTTTTCCGTGGCGTAAAGCTTTTTTTCCTCCCAGATTTTGTGCCATTTGGTCTCAATGGCGTTAAAATCATACTGCATACTGTTTACCTCTCTTCTTCTGACAAGATATCGTCCAGAGAGACGGTTTCCGCGTCGCTCCAGAGGCGTTCCAAATCATAAAACTTTCTGGCCTCATCTGTAAAAACGTGAATGACCAGACAGCCGAAGTCCAAAAGTTCCCAGGTATTGCCCCGGTGCCCTTCTCTGCCCAGCATTTTTTCACCCAGTTCTTCCAAGGTGACTTCCGCAAAATCGCACAGCGTCTTGACATGGGTGCTGGAAGTACCGGTGCAGATGAGGAAATAGTCCGCCAGGGTGGAAACGTCTTCAATCCGCAAAAGGCGCAGCTCCACGCCCTTTTTACTGCTGAGAGCTTTGGTTGCGGCAATGGCAACTTCTTTTGATGATAGCATATTTTTCTTCCTTTCTATCTTGAAAAGCGGTTTCAGCCGCCCAGTTTTTGTTTCAAGTCTGCAATCGCGGCCAGAGAGTCCGGGGCGATTGCCCGGCGGTTCGCCTGCAAAATCGCCAGGGTCATTTCCAGCCCCATTAAAACGGCGCTGTCCAAGTCCCGCCATGTAACTTCCCGCAGCGCTTCCACTTCCGGGAAATCCCGATTCGGTTCCATATAATCCGCGATGTAAATGATTTTTTCCAGCAGCGTCATATTGGCGCAGCCGGTGGTATGGTGACAAATGGCGCTGCAAACCGCCTTGTTTTCCCCGAAAATCCGATCCGCAACCAAACTGCCGGTAAGCGCGTGGAGGGTTTTGGCGTTTACTCTGGAAAAATCATCCAATTCCACGCCGTAGGTTTGGCACAAAAGAAGCTGCTGCGCCGGCGGCAAAACCTTTGTAATGTCGTGCAAAATCCCTGCTCTGGCAGCGTCCGTTTCATTTGCGCCATAACGCCTTGCAAGGGCGACCGCCGTATCCCGGCAGCCCAGCACATGCGCCACCCGCTGGGGATGCAGCAAGGATACCACTACCTGCTCCAATTCTTCCATAGGCAGGCTTTGCAGGTCTTTGCTCGTTTCATACAGCCCCTTCTCCCGGATATAGCTTTCCACACCGGGGCGCAGATAATCCCCCGGGCACCGGAAGATCAAAAGCCGCCGCACATCCGTGGAGGAGATTTCCACCGCCTGATTTTTTACAAGGGTAATCTTTGCGCCGAAGCGCTTTTCCAAACGCTGTTTTTGAGCTTCCATTTGCTCTTTTTCGCCCTTTTCCCCCCGGTACAGCGCCCCAAGCTCCGCTAATTGGCAAATTTCTTCCGCCGCGCGCCAGCTTTCAAAGGATAAAAACATATCCGTTCCCATGAGAAGGGTAAAGGTATCCTCTGGAAATTGCGCTTTTAAAATTCGGAGGGTATCCACGGTATAGCTGACGCCTTCCCGCCGCAGCTCCACGTCGCATGGCTCCAGCCCTGGCAATCCCTGCGCCGACAGCTCCAGCATCGCTAAACGATCCTGGCCGGATGCGGTAAGATGGGGCATGGTCTTGTGCGGCGCGGCGGATACAGGAATCAGCAGCAGCCGATCCAGTTTTAGAGCATCCAAAGCCTGTTTCGCCGCGCTGATGTGCCCGGCATGGGGCGGATTAAAGCTTCCGCCGTAAATTCCAATTTTTGCCACAGCGTTCCCCTCCTGCATATTTCAATTAGTCTTTTTTCTGTTTTGCTTTCTCCCGCTCAATGGCCTTTTCAATGGCGCTCTGGCGGAAATACTCGTTCCGGCGTTCCCGCTCCGCGTGGGCTGCCCGGCGGCGCGCCTGCGCCCCCTTGCGCACGGGATTTGATTTTGCCACAGAAACCGCCGTACCCTTCGCCCTACCTACGGCGTTGCGCTCTTTTTTCAGCTTTTCAGACTCCCGGTACAAAACAAATTTGGAACCAACCGTCGCGATAGGCTCCGCGCCCGTCGCGGCGCAAAGGGCGTCCAGCACCTCTCTGGGGCTCATCAAAGCAGTCTCCAGCACCTTGCCCTTCACCAGTTCTCTGGTATCCAGCAAGGTCACCGTCTCTAAAATCAAATTATCCGTAATGCCGCCCTTGCCTACCATCAAGGTTGTCTCTAGGCCGTTGGACTGGGCACGCAGCTCCGCCCGCTGTTTACTTGTTATCATATTCTTTCTCCTTGCTCAGCTTTTCAAACAGGGCTTTTAACGCGTTCGCCCGATGGGACACCTTATTTTTTTCCGCGGCGGGCAGCTCCGCAAAGGTCACGCCCGCGGGGGGATAATAGAAAATCGGATCGTAGCCAAAACCGCCTTCCCCTCTTGCCTCCCGCAAAATCAAGCCCTCGGCCTCGCCTCTGGCCTGCACCGTGCGTCCGTCTGGATAAACCATAGTAATCACGCAGACAAAGCGACCCGTCCGCTTCTCGTCCGGCACAGCTTCCATATTTTTCAGCAAAAGCAAAAGCCTTCCCCAATCGTCCAAACTGTCGTCAAATCCGTACCGGGCGGAGTAAATCCCCGGTTCGCCGTTCAATGCGTCCACCGCAATGCCGGAATCGTCCGCAAGCGCCGGAAGTCCCGTCGCCTGCATCACGGCGTTGGCTTTCAAAAAAGAATTTTCTTCAAAAGTCGCGCCGGTTTCTTCCACGTCAATATCTACGCCCAGTTCGGATTCCAGCACCAATTCGATATCCAGCTTGGACAAAATCGCGCTGATTTCCACCAGCTTATGCTGATTTTTGCTTGCCAATACAACTTTCATTTTTGTTCACCTACAATTTCTTTCTGTATGGCGATAAGTTCCCGGTTGCCCTTGGCGCATAAGCGCAAAAGCTCCATTTCTTCTTCCACGGTAAAAGAGCGTCCTTCTCCGGTGCCCTGCACCTCAATGATACACCCGGCATCGTCCATAATACAGTTTAAATCTACCATTGCCCGGCTGTCCTCGTGATAGCATAGATCCAGCATAGGCACATCCTCCACAATTCCGGCGGAGACGCCCGCCACATACCGGGTGATGGGCGATTTCGTGAGCTTACCTTGCGCTATGAGCTTCTCACAAGCCAGCGCCATGGCGATAAAGCCGCCGGTAACGGAAGCGGTTCTGGTGCCGCCGTCTCCTTGCAGCACGTCGCAGTCAATGGTGATGCTGCGCTCTCCCAAAAGCTGCAAATCAATCGCGCCCCGTAAAGAACGACCTACCAGCCGCTGGATTTCCGCGCTTCTGGGCGATAATTTCAGCTTCGCAATGTCCCGCTTGCTGCGCTCCCGGTTGGCTCTGGGCAGCATGGAATATTCCGCTGTGACCCAGCCGCCGGAGGTCACATGGGGCGGCACCCGTTCTTCCACGGAGGCGGTGCAAAGCACCATGGTGTTCCCCATTTCAATGAGGCAGCTTCCTTCCGCAAATTTGGTAAAATTCGGTGAAATTTTTATTGGGCGCAAAGCGTCGATTTCTCTGCCGTCTTTTCTCATTTGGCACCTCACAGCAAAGCGTCCACAAATTCTCTTGGGTTAAAGGGCATGAGATCCTCCGCCTTTTCCCCAACGCCGATGAACTTCACGGGAATTTGCAGCGCGTCCGCTACGGCAATGACAATACCGCCCTTGGCCGTACCGTCCAGCTTGGTGAGGGCAATGGCCGTCACACCAGCAATTTCCTTGAACTGCTTGGCCTGAATCAGGCCGTTTTGCCCGGTCGTGCCGTCCAGTACCAAGAGCACTTCCTTATCCGCAAAGGGCAGCTCCCGGTCAATGATACGGCTGATTTTATTCAGTTCGTTCATAAGATTCGCCTTATTGTGCAACCGTCCGGCCGTGTCGCACAAAATAACGTCCACATTTCTGGCCTTTGCCGCCTGAATCGCGTCGTATACCACAGAAGCGGGATCCGCGCCCTCGTCCTGCCGGACAAGATCCGCGCCGGTGCGGTTCGCCCAGATTTCCAACTGGTCGGCGGCAGCCGCCCGGAAGGTATCGCCCGCGCACATCAAAACCTTTTTTCCATCGTCAATCATCTGCTTTGCCAGCTTGCCGATGGTAGTGGTCTTGCCCACGCCGTTTACGCCAATCACCAGCACCACGCTGGGACGGGTATAAAGCCGCAGTCTGAGGTCGCCTACATTCAGCATATCCGCCAAAATATCCTTCAAAGCGTTTTTGGCTTCCTCTGTTTTTTTAATATGCTGCTCCTTTGCGGCCCTGCGCAGCCGCTCCACCGCCTTGGTGGAGGTTTCCACCCCAAGGTCGGCTAAGATCATACTTTCTTCCAGTTCGTCGTAAAATTCGTCGTCCAGCTCAGAAAAACCGGAAAATACGTTTCCCAAGGTGGCGGCCATGGCGTCGCGGGTCTTGGTAAGCCCCTCTTTAATCTTACTGAAAAATCCCATAATAACCTCCTGTTATTCCATAATACCCAAATTTTGCTCCATCTGATTCAAGTCCAGATGCAATATCTTGGAAACACCCTGCTCCTGCATGGTAACGCCGTATAAAATATCCGACGCTTCCATGGTGCCTCGACGGTGGGTGATCACAATAAACTGCGTTTTTTGACACAAATTACGCAGATAAGACGCAAATCGCTCTACGTTCCGGTCGTCCAGCGCCGCGTCGATTTCGTCCAGCATACAAAAGGGCGTTGGCCGAACCTTTAAAATGGCGAAATACAAAGCAATCGCCACAAACGCCTTTTCGCCGCCGGACAGCAGCGTAATGGTCTTGAGCTGCTTTCCGGGAGGCTGCACCCGAATTTCAATGCCGCAGGTCAGGGGATTTTCCGGATCCTCCAAAACAAGAGACGCTTTGCCGCCCCGGAACATCTCCACAAAGGTCTGCCCAAAATACAAGTCGATTTTCTGGAACTCGCTGGTGAAAATCAGAGTCATTTCTCTGGTAATTTCCCGGATGACGCTTTCCAGCTCCCGCTTGGAGGTGAGCACGTCGTCCCGCTGCCCGGCAAGATACTCGTACCGCTCGCTGACTCTGGCGTATTCTTCAATCGCGCCCAGATTCGGCGTACCCAAGGCGGAAATTTTCCGCTTCAGCTCCGCGATTTTGCGGTTCGCCGCCGCCACAGACTCAATTTCCAGCTTTTCCCCAGCGGCCGTACCGGGAGTCAAGCCATAGCTGTCCCACAGCTTGTCTACAATCTGCCCTTCCTCCATGGCGGAAGTCACTTTTTTCTGCTCCAGCAAAGCGCAGGTGCGCTCCATGGTTAAAATGTCCTTGTTTTTCTCCTGGGCGTCCCGCTCAGCCTTGGTTTTGGCCGCTTCCGTGGTGATACGGGCGCCCTGCAAAGCTTGCAGGCTTTGCCGTTTTTGCTCCGTTTTTTCACCAGTTTCCTGCCACAAAGCAGTTAATTCCCGTATTTTTTCTTCCAAGCAGCGGTTTTCTTCCTCCAGACTGCCAAGCAGCGCCAGCTTTTTGGCCCGGTCACCCTCCATGACGGACTGCAATTGCCGCAAACTATCAACATTATCGCCGGCGGTTTTTTTCTCCGCTTCCAACGCAGCCAGTTCTGTCTTTAATTTTGTAATGCCGTCTAAATATACTTCAGACTGCTTTGTTAGATCCGTCTGCCCCTGCTCCAAGGCGGCAAGCTCGGTTTCCGTCTGGGCAAGCTGGCTGTTCTTTTCCTCCAGCCTTGCTTTTCGTGCGGCAATCTGCTCCCGGTCCGCGCTGATCCGGCTTTGCAGCGCCGCTTTTTCCTTGTCAGAAGCCGCCATAGCATCCAAAATTGCCTGTAGCAGTACGCGATACTGCTTTTCCTCACCCTGCAAGCGCAAAACCTCGTCCTCCGCGCTGCGAAGCTGCTCCATAGCGGTTGTCTGCTCAAACTCGGCATGGGCCACGGTACGCTGCAATTCCCTGAGGTCTTTTTCCTGGGCTTCTTTTTGCGCCTGCATAGCTTGCAATTGTCCGTTCAGCTTTTCCAGTTCGTTGGCTCTGGACAAAATGCCCGCGTCCTTACTCATGGAACCGCCGGTCATGGAACCGCCTTGATTCACGACCTGCCCGTCTAAGGTAACAATGCGGAAGCGATTGGAAAACGCCTTGCCCATCGCCACGGCGCAGTCCAGATTCTGGACAATGACTGTTCTGCCCAGTAAATTATCTACAATTTTCCGATATTGCTCGTTGCACTGCACCAATTGAGAAGCAACGCCTACAAAGCCGCCGCTTTGCGCAAGATCCCGCTCCTGCAAATACCTTGGCTGAATGGCGGAAATGGGCAGGAAGGTCGCCCGCCCAGCCCCGGTTCGCTTCAAAAACTGAATGGCAGACTTGGCGTTTTGCTCCGTATCTACAACAATTTGCTGCATTGCCGCGCCCAGGGCAATCTCAATGGCGACGGTAAACTGATCTTCCGTTTTAATCAGGCGGGACACCGGCCCGTGAATCCCCGGAAGCCTTCCCCGCTGGCTTTCCAGCATCACCGCCTTCACGGATTTGGAATAATTTTCAAAATCCCGCTCCATGGCGGCATAAACCCTCGCCTTAGCGGAAACGCCTTCCAATTCCCCAGTAAGCCGGCGAAGCTGCTCCTGCATTTCATTTTTACGTCGCGTCCTGCTTTCCAAACGCATGGCGTATCCCGCAATGGTATTTCGTTGCGCGTTTACCTGCTCACCGGCGGCTTGCAGCTTTTTTTGGCAGCTTTCCAGCTTACCTGCCGCTTCCAATCTGCGGCTCTCCCCTGCGTTGCTGTCGGCTTGCAGTTCTTCCAGTCGGGAATGGGACTGGGAAATGCTGTTTTCCAGCGCGCCAATATCCGCCCGGCATCCCGCCATATCTGCAATCAATCCAGACTGGCGGCTGCGCAACTCCAAAAAGCGCTTTGTCATTCCCTCGGCGTTGGCCGTTAATTTGGTCAAAGCTTCCTGCTTTTGGGCTAGCCGCTCCCGCAAGGCAAACGCCTGCTTTTCCACTTCTGCAATGCGCTCTTGACTCTGGGCAATCTGCTGAGTCAATCCGCCGCTGCGGTCGTCCTGCTGGGCAAGCTCCGACTGAATACGCGCTACATTCTGCCCATTATTTTCCAAATTCCCCCGCAATACGGCTAGCTGCCCTTCCTGCTGCTGCCGCATAGATTCCAAAGCGGTCAATTCTCCCCGCGCCGCTTCCAACTGCACGTCCTGACTGCGCAGAGAATCCGCAAACACCTCTGTCTGGCGATACAGCTCCGTGAGCGCTTCATGCTCCTGCTGCAAAACGAAAGAGGCGGAGTTGTAGTCCTCCTCGGCTTTTTTCGCTGCGGCGGAGAGCCGCTGTAATTGCTCCAGCCAGACCGTAACCTCAAGACCCTGAAGTTCCTTTTTATGCTCCAAATACTTTTTCGCCTTTTCCGACTGCGCCTTCAAAGGCTCCAATTGTATTTCCAATTCCGAAATTTTATCGCCGATCCGCAGCAAATTGTCCTCTGTAGCGGCTAACTTACGCTCCGTTTCCTCTTTGCGGTGACGATATTTGGAAATCCCCGCCGCCTCTTCAAAAATTTCCCGGCGATCGGTGCTTTTCAAAGATAAAATTTCATCAATACGCCCCTGGCTGATATTGGAATACCCTTCCTTGCCGAGTCCCGTATCCATAAACATTTCATTGATGTCCCGCAGCCTTGCGCTTTGCCGGTTAATGTAATATTCGCTGTCCCCGGAGCGATAGTAGCGCCGCGTCACCATCACCTCGTCCGCATCATAGGGCAACGCTCTGTCCGTATTGTCTAAAAGCAATGTTGCCTCCGCAAAGCCCACAGGCGCGCGCTTCTGGGTGCCACCGAAGATTACGTCCTCCATTTTGCCGCCCCGCAAGGCTTTGGAGCTTTGCTCGCCCATAACCCAGCTAATCGCGTCGGAAATATTCGATTTACCGCTGCCGTTGGGACCTACAATCGCGGTGATGTCGTCGCCAAACCGGAGCAGGGTCTTATCTGGAAAAGACTTGAAGCCCTGGATTTCCAATGATTTTAAATACACAGTTTAACCCCAACTCTACAAATTAGAATGAATCAAGTTATTATACCAGCAAATTAGCAAAAATGCAATCTTTTTCCCACAAATTCTCCAGCAATTCCGTTTAGCTTGAAAGACTAACTATAAAAAGTCAAGAGACAAAAGCAAGATGATGCAGAAAAAG
>CAJURY010000002.1 GCA_910589155.1 uncultured Oscillospiraceae bacterium
ACGGCAGCTTGTACAAGTCCCTGCTTGTAAATAACGTCTATACCCCTGCCCAGTACCCCCAAGGCTGGGAAATAATTTAACACAGTGCATATAATTAGAAGCACAAAACATTATGTATGTGAAAAGTTTAGTATAAGGGTTATAAGATTAGTTAATCTTATAACCCTTATTTTTTGCGTTTTACGCCATACTTGTATTACGCATTGATTTTGTCATTTTTAGTAAATTTTTAGTAAAGTAACGATTCGATTTTTCAAAACCGCAATATATAGGTCGCTCCAAGAAGTTATAGCACTATATATTGTGTTTTAGTCTTGTAAAGGCTTCATTGTCGGGAACAAGATAACCTCGCGGATAGTATCCTGGCCGGTGAGGAGCATGACGCAGCGGTCAATGCCGATGCCCAGACCGCCTGTAGGCGGCAGGCCATACTCCAGCGCGGTAATATAATCCGTATCCATCATACCCGCTTCATCATCGCCGCGCTGGCGCATTTCCACCTGCTTCTGGAAGCGCGCTTTCTGGTCAATAGGGTCGTTCAACTCAGAAAAAGCGTTGCCCATTTCACTGCGGCAGATGAACAGCTCGAACCGCTCTGTAAGACGGGGATCCTTGGGGCTGCGCTTTGCAAGAGGCGATACGTCCACAGGATGCATGGTAATAAAAGTCGGCTGCACCAAAAGCTTTTCTACCTTCTGGTCAAAACACTCATACAGGAAATTGCCCCAGGTGTGATCTTTTTCCGCGCCAAGCTCCACCCCTACAGAAGCCGCAAGCCGCTCCGCTTCTTCATCCGTGGAAACTGTCATAAAGTCAATCCCCAAATATTGCTTTACAGCTTCCGCCATAGTCAGGCGCGGCCAGCCGGGGGTAAGATCGATGTCCTCATTCTGCCACTTGAGCTGATAGGTTCCGACAATTTCCTTGGCGGCGGTAGACAGCAGTTCCTCGAACAAATCCATCATATCGTTGTAATCCGCATAAGCCTGATACAACTCAACCGTGGTAAATTCAGGATTGTGCTTAGGATCCATACCTTCATTGCGGAAAATTCTGCCAATTTCGTACACGCGCTCCAGGCCGCCTACCACCAGTCGCTTTAGATGCAGCTCCGTGGCAATGCGCATATACATATCAATATCCAGGGTATTGTGATGGGTGACAAACGGACGGGCGGTGGCGCCGCCGGAAATGGTATTCAAAACCGGCGTTTCCACTTCCATATAACCCTTACCGTCCAGATATTTGCGCACATGAGAAATAAAGCGGGAACGGATTTCAAAGGTGCGGCGCACTTCAGGATTGACAATCAGATCCACATAGCGCTGGCGGTAGCGGGTTTCCAGATCCGTCAACCCATGGAATTTCTCCGGCAACGGGAGCAGCGACTTGGAAAGCAGGGTAAACTCGTGAATACGCACGGAAATTTCCCCCCGCTGGGTGCGGAACACATCTCCCTGCACGCCGACAATATCGCCAATATCGTTTTTCTTGAAACGTTCAAAGGCGGCTTCATCCATTTCATCAAACTTTGCGTAAAGCTGAATCTGCCCGGCAGAATCCTGCAAGTTGCAGAAAATAACCTTACCCATGCCGCGCTTGCTCATGAGACGACCGGCAAGACGCACCGTCTTCCCTTCCATCTCGTCATAGTTTTCCTTAATGTTTGCGCTGGTGGCCGTCACTTCATATCTTGTTTCGCAGAAAGGATCCAGTCCCTCCTGCTGTAATTGCGCCAGCTTCTCCCGGCGAATGCGCACCTGATCCCCAAGAGACATCTCAGACGGCGGTACAAACTTACCCATAATTTCAGTTCCCCTATATCTTAATCTCTGTTTTTCCGCTCAACAGACAAAATTTTAATGTCATACTTCCCATTGATGGATTCAATGGTTGCAATATCCCCTGCAACCTTGCCCACAATCGCGCGGCCAAAAGGAGAATCGTCGGAAATTTTTCCTTCCAAAGGATTCGCTTCCTTAGAGCCGGTGACGTAATACACTTCCTCCTCGTCTGTGCTGAGATCCAAAACGGTCACCGTGCATTTCAGACCCACGCGGCCTTCTGCTTCCGCTTCCAAATCATCTTCAATAAGCACAGCATGAGCCAGATCGTACTTGATTTCCGCAATTTTGGCGTATAGCTTGGCTTCTTCATTTTTCGCTTCATCATATTCACTGTTTTCGGACAAGTCGCCGAAAGAGCGGGCTTCTTTAATCTGCTCTGTGACCTCGTCGGCTCGGACAGTCTCTAAATAATGCAGTTCCTTTTGCAGATCCTCAAACTCGGATCGACTCATCTTGCGTTCTTCTTTTGCCATTGCAATCTCAAAACCTTTCTAAATGAAAATCAGGAGCTTCTGTCTATTCTGTTTGATTATAGAGTATTTTTCCCCTGCCGTCAAGACTGATTTCCAGAATTTAGCGCGTCAACCGCCGCCAAAATCTGTGGGTCGGCTTCCGAGTCCATCGTACCATAATAGATTGCTGCAAGGGTCTCGTCTTCTACTGCAACCGCAACGTCTGGGGTAACGCCGACGTCCGCCAGATTTCGCCCCTTGGGGGTGTAGTACTTGCCAATCGACAGCATCAGCGCGGAACCGTCGGTCATGGGATAGGTGGTTTGAAAATAGCCTTTTCCAAAGGTTTTTGTTCCAACAATCACACCCGCCTCATACTCCTGCAAAGCAGCGGCAAAAAACTCGGCGGCGGAGTAGGAATCCTCGTTCACCAGTACCGCCATAGGCAAATCAATATGCGCCGCATCGGAATAATCCACATCCTTCTTCCCGGTGTAGTCTTCAGTTTGAAACAAAATGCCCTCCGGCAGCAAATAATCCAAAACCTTCACAAGCTCCGTCTGATAGCCGCCGGGATTAAACCGCACGTCAAAAATCAAGCCCTTCGCCCCCTGTGCAATCATATCCTTGACGGCGGCAATGGTCTGCTCCGCGCAGCGTTCTTCAAAATTCTCAATGGTAATGAGGCCATAGCCGGAAGACAGCAACTTCGCTGTGGCTACCGGCGTTTCAAAGCGCTTACGCGCCACTGGAAGCTCCAATTCTTTCCCGTCTCGCAGCACAGTAAGCGTAACCGTCGTCCCCTCTTCGCCGCGTACAAGATTTTTAGCGTCATCAAGATTCATGGACGTGCAGTCCGTTTTGTCAATGGCAATCAGCACGTCTCCCGCCAGAACGCCGGCCGCTTCCGCCGGTCCGCCTTCCACAACGCTCATAATCTGCAACCCGGCAATTCCCTCTTCTATTTGGATCGTAATACCCACGCCGACATAGGCGTTTTGCGCCTGCTCCAAATAGCTTTGATATTCGCTGGCTGTAAAATAGTGGCTCCAGCGGTCGCCTGTCGCCGCAACCATGGCCTTGGCGGCAGCGTCCTCCATGGCAGTCTGATCCGCGTCGCCGATATACCGCTCCTGAATCATGGCGTTTATGGCGTTCAGTTTGCCGGAGCTTGTGTCAACGGGCATAAACAGGCCGTATTTCCGCACCGCATAGGTTAAAATACCGGCAACAACTGTCAGCGTTATCGTAATTGTTAATAAAATTGCAAGAAAATAGTTTAAGAAATTCGACTGCTTTTTCATGGATTCTCCAATCATCATTTTTTGCCTATTTACCGGAATAGCCATTTCCACAGCTTTTAGGCTGCGGAAATGGCTGCCGTATGTAATAGAATTACCGAATATAGCCCATGGGATTCACTGTACCGCCATTGTAGTAAATGGTAAAATGCAGATGCGGTCCTGTTGACCAGCCGGTGGAACCCACATAGCCGATGACCTGCCCCTGCTCCACGTGCTGTCCCACAGAAACAATATAATGGGTCATATGCGCATACATAGAGGAGAATCCGTCGCCGTGATTGATTACCACCTGATAGCCCCAGGAATTACTGTAATGGGCAGTAGTGACAGTTCCGCTTCGAGTTGCGTAAATGGGCGAACCCTGGGGCATACCCAGATCCACGCCGTTGTGGAAATTATTCAACTGACCGGTGACAGGATGCGTCCGGTAGCCGTAAGGACAGGTGACAATCAGGCTGGAAACCGGTCTTGCCCAGCCGGAACTGCTGGGGGCGCTGCCGCCGGAATTGCCGGATCCACCGGAACTGCCGGAATTCCCGGAGTTGCCAGAATTTGCGGCCTCCTGCTGGCGGCGTTCTTCTTCCTCTTTCTTCAAAGCTTCGGTATACTCTTTTTCCTTCTGCGCAATCTGGTCGGAAACAGCGGCGGCGTCCGCGTCATACTTTTCCGCCATAGCAGCCAAAGCTTCCTTGTCCTCAGCCAACTCACGAAGCAGCGCGTCCTCTTCTACCCGCTTTGCATCCAGCGCAGTCTGTGCCTCGGCCAAAGCGTCCTTTTGTTCTTGCAGCTTCCCCTTTTCCTCGGCCAGTTCCGCCTGCGCCGCTGCAATCTCCTTGGAAACCGCCTCCAACTGCTCCATCATAGCCTGATCCGCCGCGGCAATTTCAGAAATCATATTGATGCGATCCAAAAGATCAGAAAAGCTCTTTGCTTTAAAAATCACGGACCAGTACTGCACTTCGCCGCTTTCTTCCATGGTGCGCAGGCGAAGCAGATACTTTTCGTTCAAATCCTCCTGCCGGGTCTGCGCCTCGTCCAGTTCCTTTTGCTTGGTGGAAATCAATAGATTATAACTTTGAATCTGGGCGTTGGTATTGTCAATTTCCTCTGCGAGAAGCTTAATCTGCTGATCCACGTCCCGCTTGCGGTCAACGGTGTCTCTGGTTTCGGCTGTATTGGCAGCCTGCTCTTTTTCAAGCTGACGCTGCTCTTCTTTAATGGCGGCGGCTCTTTTTTCCAACGCGGCCAAATCGCCCTTCAAGTCCGACGAGGACTTTGCTGCGGCTCGCACTGGTAAAATGGAAAATACCAGCCCCAAAATCATAACCAGCGCCAAAACGCCAGCTACTACAGAAACCCAAATACGTTTCTTCTGATTCATTACAGCATACCTCCTATGCCTTACACTTCCAGGAATTTACGGATGGACGACAAGCTGCCAAACACACCGACAAACAAACCGGCAGCGGCAAACACAGCCACCATAGGCCACAGCACATTCATAAAGGGCACAAAGCTGAACAGTTGCATACTGTCCATGCTGGCAATTTTGCGTGTCAGCGCGTCGTAAAGTCCCCATTCTATGAAAAATGCCGCGGCTGCGCCGGTAATACCCAGCAAAAAGCCCTGTACAATAAAGGGCAGCCGAATGAAGCCGTTGGTAGCGCCAACCATTTTCATGATGGCAATTTCATCCCGGCGGTCGTACATGGCGAGCTTGACTGTGTTGGAAATAATCAGCAGCGATACCACCAAAAGCAACGCGATAATCGCGATGGTCGCAATGCGCAAAACATTTTGAATGGTAGTGAAGCCCTCCGCCAATTCATTGTTGGCGCTGATGTTCACAACGCCGGTAATCTGCCGGATGCGCTCTACCGTATCGTGCATCATGGAATTATCCTGCAAGGTGACGACAAAACGGTGCCGAAAGGTGGAAGCGGACAGTCCTTCAAAGGCGGAACCTTCCCCCTGATTGGCAATAAAATTCTGCAAAGCCGATTCCTTGGTAATAAACGTGGCTTTTTCCACATTTTCAATCATATTGATCCGGGAGCCGACGCTTTTCGCTTCCGCTTCATCATAGCTTTCATCGATATAGACCATAATTTCGTTTTCTTTTTCCATATCGCTGACCATGATATTTACATTGTATAAAATCAAAGAGAAACTGCCAATAATGAGAAGGCACGCCACCGTAACGCAGACAGCGGCAAAGGACATAAAACCATGCTGAAAAATACTGCGGATGCCTTCCCCCATTAAATAACCAAAATTACTGTTCTTCATACTGATAATACCCATCCATTCCGTCGCTGACAACGCGGCCTTCATCAATGGCGACGACGCGCTTTGTAAACCGTTCCACCAGTTCCTTTTCGTGGGTAACCACCAGAACCGTGGTGCCCAAATTGTTGATTTCCTCCAACAAGAGCATAATTTCAAAAGAACGCGCCGGATCCAGATTGCCGGTAGGCTCGTCGGCAATAATCATACTTGGATTATTGACGATGGCTCTGGCAATCGCCACACGCTGCTGCTCGCCGCCGGAAAGCTCGCTGGGATGCCGGCGCGCCTTGCTCTCCAGCCCCACCAGCTCCAGCACATAGGGCACCCGCTTACGGATCTCCCGGTTTCTGGCGCCGATCACACGCATAGCGAACGCGACGTTTTCATAAACGGTTTTGTTTTCAATCAGCCGAAAATCCTGAAACACAACGCCCACCGTCCGGCGCATATGTGGAATCGCGGACTTTTTGATTTTCTCCAGATGATACCCGTTGACCTCTACAAAACCCGCCGTGGGATGCAGCTCCCCGGAGATCAGCTTAATAATGGTGGATTTGCCGGAACCGGAAGGCCCCACCAAAAACACAAATTCCCCATCGTCAATGCGCATAGAAACCCCTTTCAGGGCTTTTGTGCCGGTATCATAGGTCTTTTCTACATTTTTAAATTCGATCATAAAATCTGCTCCAGATATTCCTTACATTGCATGGCTCTCGCGGGAGGACAGGTACTTACGCACCATCAGCGCCACCTTGAAAATAATGGCATGGTCAAACTGCCGCAAATCCAGGCCAGTAAGTTTTTTTATTTTTTCCAGCCGGTACACCAAGGTATTCCGGTGCACAAACAGCTTTCTGGAAGTTTCGGAAACATTCAGATTGTTTTCGAAGAACTTATTGATGGTAAACAGAGTCTCGGCGTCCAGAGAATCGATGGAATTCTTCTTGAACACTTCAGACAGGAAAATTTCACACAAGGTCGTGGGAAGCTGATAAATCAGCCGGCCAATGCCAAGGGCTTCATAGTTGATGATGGTCTTTTCCGTATCGAACACCTTGCCCACGTCGATGGCGGTCTGGGCTTCCTTGTAGGTATCCGCCAGATCCCGCAAATGCTCGGAAATGGTGCCAATACCGATAACGGTCTTTAAAAACAGTTCCGCCTGCAAGGTCTGCTCAATGGTTTCCGCAACCTGCATAAGCTCTTCCGTGGTAGTATCGCTGGTGACCTGCTTAATAATTGCAACGTCTGTTTCATTGATGCTAAGTACAAAATCCTGCAATTTATCAGGGAACATATTTTGCAGCACATCCACAGCCGCCACATCCCCGCGCCCCGCCTGTCGAATTAAAAATACAGCTCTGGGGGCGTCGGTAGAAAAATGCAGCTCCTTCGCCCGGATATAAATATCTCCCGGCAGAATATTGTCCATGATAATATTCTTCACAAAGGTGCCCCGGTCATGCTTTTCTTCGTAGAAGGTCTTTGCGTCATTGATAGCAACGTAGGTCATCAAACACAGGCTGTGAGCAATTTCATCCTCACCGCCGGCAAATACCGCGTACTCGTAATAATTGCTGCTACCGACAATCGCCTTAAAGGTCTTCTGGCCAAAGGTCACAACGGCATCAAAGGATCCGCCTACCTTCAGCGCAGCGTCGGGCCATTTTTCGCCCAGAAGCGCAATATCAGTGCAGGAAACAACGTTGCCGTCGGCGTCCATAACGCCAAGCACACGGTCTGTCGCGTCTTTTAGCTGAACAATAACATTCTGAAAAATACGGTTGGACATGGCGCATCCTCCTTAGTACATCGCATAATTGCGTATTATACAAAATCACGCTACTATTGTACACGCCTTTTGCACATTTTGCAAGTGTTATTTGACAGAATATTGCAAAATCCATCTGCATTTTTATGTAATATACCAGATATGCTCCCATGTCTGGAAGCCCTTGCCAGTCAACCTGAAAATTTTTCCGTTTATTTTGCCAAAAGCTCCAGAATTTCTCTTTCCTGCAACTCCCGTACCTGGCCTCTGGGCAAATTTCCAAGCGTCAGTCCGCCTTCCTGCCTTCGCTCCAAATAAGTAACGTGCATCCCTCTCGCCGCCATCATGCGGCGCACCTGGTGGTATTTGCCTTCGCAGACGGTAATCAGGCTCTCCCCCGCTCCCAAAGGCTCCAGCTTTGCTGGCAGACACGCCGTCTTGTCCCGCAAGGTTAATCCCTGGGCAAAGGCTTCGCAGTCCGCCGCCGTAGCCGTCCCCTCATGCCGGGCGTAGTAAATCTTTTCCACCGCTTTTTTGGGGGAAATCAAATTATGCGCCAGAGCGCCGTCGTTGGTGAAAAGCAGCAGACCTTCCGTCTGCTTGTCCAACCGCCCCACAGGAACCAGGCCGAGACTGCGGTAAGCCTCCGGCAAAAGCTCCATCACCGTAGGATCGTTTGGATCGCTGGTGGAAGTCACGTAGCCGGCGGGCTTGTTCAGCAGCAAAACAACTGTTCTCCGCTTGTCCTGCAAGGGTATACCGTCCAAGCAGACCGCGTTTTCCCCGCTGATTTTCCGCTCCGGCTGGCGAACCGCTTCGCCGTCCACCGTGACTCTGCCGCCGCGCACCATGTCCCGCGCCTGACTTCTACTGCCTACCCCTGCCGCACAAAGCCATTTATCCAATCGTTCCAAGGCATCCCTCCGTTCTATTTTCCCCGAAACCAGAATAGGCTGTACCACCAAACACAACTGGGGGGATTCACATGGTCGTTATGACCGCAAAACTCAACAAGAAAAAACTTGCCGCTATTGTAGTCGCCGTACTGGCAGTGGTGGCACTGCTGTTCGTCATTTTGAAAAATGGCAACAGCAACCCAAAAGCACCGGACGAACCGGGCGTATCCGTATCCACCAATGACGCGCGGGTGAAATTTCTCACCGATTTCGGCTGGGAAGTCACTTCTGCTCCTGTAGAAACCCAGAGCGTTCTCATTCCTGTAGACACCACGGAAGTTTATGATCGCTACAATGCCCTGCAAATCAGCCAGGGGTATGATCTGACCCAATACGCCGGAAAAAACGCTACTCGCTACGTCTACCAGATCAATAACTATCCAAACGCTACGGAACCGGTCTACGCCACGCTTCTTGTCTACAAGGATCAGATTATTGGCGGAGACATTACCTCCACAGCCGCAGACGGCGCAGTACAGGGCTTCAACACCTTTGCCCAGATGAACTAAAGCCAGAGTGGCGTGATAGGTATGCCGATCCTTTCGGCATACCGCACCGCCGCGCCGGTGCCGCCGCCGGAGCCGTCGTAAACACTGATTAAACGATCCGCGCAATTCAGCATCGCCCGGTTCCGGCGAAGCATACAGCCCTCGCTGTAATGTTGCTCCACCATATAAATTTTGCTGCACTTTTTTAAAATGATTTCATAGCGCTTTCGATCCGCCGCATTCCAGCAGTTCGCCTGCTCTGAGCATGGCAAAAAAGCATACAAGCGAACATCCGCCTGCCAAAGCTGCGCGGCAAATACCGCCTCGGCAAAGTAGAAATCGCAGCCTCGCGCCATACCGCAGGCAAAATCCCGAAAGCCCTGATTCACCAGAAAGCGAATCGTCTGACTGATGCGCACCTTCAAAGCGACGCAGCGCAAGTCGCTTTCATCCTCGCCCCAAGGCAGCTTTTCCGGGCGGTGCCCTGTAAACGCGCACAGCATACAATCACCTGCCATTCTTGTTAATTGTAACAAGTTGTAACCATTTTGTCAATGCTTTGCAGGAATTTTCACAGTTATTTTGCAAGCGCCGCAAAAATAATGCTTGCATTTCCCAAAAAGATGCGCTATACTGTTTGCGCAAGTGAATATGTGATCTTCAGGGCAGGGTGAAATTCCCGATTGGCGGTATAGTCCGCGAGCGTCTCGGCGCAGGACTTGGCATTGGTTCAAGTCAGGATTTGGTGCAATTCCAAAACCAACAGTATAGTCTGGATGGAAGAAGATACGCGGCATTGCTGCGTTTATTTTCGCGCCCTACGTGTATGCGTAGGGTATATTTTTTTATAAAGGAGCGCAAAAAATGTCTGAATTCCTGCAAACCGTAAAAGAAAACCTGGTTTTTCTGCTGGTATCCGGGGCAATCGCCCTGGCGCTTTTCCTGCTGGCCGCCCTATCCGAGCGATTCCTGCTTCAAAAGCGCAAGCTTCCACATACCAAGCGTTTGACCATTATCGCTATGTGCAGCGCTGTAGCTGTTGTGCTGCACATACTGGACTTTCCCCTGCCGTTTCTGGCGCCGGAGTTTTACAAAGTCGATTTTTCCGAGCTTCCCGCTTTATTGTGCGCGTTTTACTGCGGCCCATCCGCTGGTATTGCCTGTGAAGCCCTCAAAATTATTTTGAAGCTGCTTTTGAAGGGCACTTCCACCGCCTTTGTGGGGGATTTTGCCAACTTTGTCATTGGCTGCTCTCTGGTGCTCCCCGCAGCGGCCATCTATCATATCAAAAAAACCAAAGCAAGCGCCGTTTGGGGGCTGGCAGCAGGCACTGCGGTTATGACGGTTTTCGGCAGTATTTTCAACGGCGTATATCTGCTGCCCAAGTTCTCCCAGCTTTACGGGCTGCCTCTGGACGCCATTGTGGGCATGGGCGCGGGTATCAACGGCAGCATACATTCTGTCAGCACGCTGGTGATTTTCGCCGTCGCGCCGCTGAACTTCCTGAAAGCCACTGTCGTTTCCATTTTGACCTTGTTATTATATAAGCGCATCCAAAAGCCGTTGTTTGGCAAAATCGCCTTATGAAAATAAAAAGCTTCCCTGGGATTCAAAAAATCCCAGGGAAGCTTTTATTCTTACCTGCTTCGGTTGTCCCAATCTGCAACGATACTAGCAACTTACCGCCTTACACATTAAACAGGAAGTTGACAATATCGCCGTCCTTCATAACGTATTCCTTGCCCTCGCTGCGCACCAAGCCCTTGGCCTTGGCGGCGGACATAGAGCCGCAGGCTTTGAGGTCATCAAAGGCAATGACCTCCGCCCGGATAAAGCCTCGCTCAAAATCCGTATGAATCTTACCGGCAGCTTGCGGCGCTTTCGTCCCCTTGCGGATCGTCCACGCCCGGCATTCGTCGGAACCAGCAGTCAGGAAGGAAATAAGCCCCAAAAGCGCGTAGCTGCTGCGAATCAGTTTGTCAAGACCGGATTCCGTAAGCCCCAGTTCGTCCATGAACATCGCTTTTTCATCAGGATCGTCCAGTTCCGCAATATCCGCTTCCAACTTGGCGCAGATGGGGAGCACCTGACTGCCTTCGCTGTCCGCCAGCGCCTTCACCGCCTGGAAATGACGGTTCTCAGAAGGGCTGTTTACTTCTCCCTCCGACATATTCGCCACATAAATGGTCTTTTTCAGAGTCAAAAGATCGGAAGTCGCGATCAAAGCGGCGTCCGTTTCATCACAGGGGAAGGTTCTTGCCAGTTTCCCCTCGTTCAGGTGCGACAGCAATTCCTGAAATACTTCCGCCTCCCGGACAAAGCGCTTATCGCCGCCTTTCGCAGCTTTCTGCGCCTTATCAATCCGGCGCTCTACCATTTCCGCATCCGCCATGATTAGTTCCAAATTGATAATGTCGATATCCCGCAGGGGATCTGTGCCGCCTTCCACATGGGTCACGTTGCTGTCGTCAAAGCAACGAACCACATGCACAATGGCGTCCGTGGTGCGAATGTTGGACAAAAACTTGTTGCCCAGTCCTTCTCCCTTGGAAGCGCCCTTCACAAGACCCGCAATATCCACAAATTCAATGACGGCGGGGGTAAACTTCTTGGGCTGATGCATGTCCCGCAGCCACTCCAGCCGCTCGTCCGGCACGCTGACTACGCCCACATTGGGATCTATGGTGCAAAAGGCATAATTATCCGCAGGGACGCCTGCGTTGGTAATGGCGTTAAACAAGGTGGACTTGCCCACATTGGGAAGTCCAACGATACCTAATTTCATACAGTTTCCAAGCTCCTTTAATTCTCCATGGCTTTTTCGCGCCGCAGCGCACATTTTGTTTTATTATAGCGCAAAACACCTGTTTTTTCAAGCCGTTCTATTGCATTCCAAACATCTTTCTGACAATTGGAATTTTCCTGATAAGGCCATGGGCAAGAACTGTTAAAGCAAAGCTTCCAAACAAAATTCCCGTAACCTGCAACCCAGGATTTTGGACAGCCTGCACCACATAATAAGCAAGCACGACCAGAATGGTCTGGTGCAGAAGATATATGGGATAAGACGCGCCGCACAAGTATGCAGTAAAACAGTTGCATCGATTCATGCATCGTTTTCCCAAAATAAGCAGCATTAAAATGGACAGCCAGCCCACCCAATTCACCCAAAAATCTCCATAATAGGCATATTTATAATACAAAACTCCCAACGCGGCCATACTGCCGCCCCATAAGACCGCCAGCCATTTCCCATTGCGTTCCAAAGTCTGCAAAACCTCGTCGCTGCTGAAAAGGTAATACCCCGCAAGATACAGCGCCAAATCCTTCCCAATGCTGAATCCGCCGACATTTCCCAAGTAATACAGGAGCCAGATTGGGATAAAAAGCAACAAAATTCCCCAGGCCGGAAGCTTTTCCACTTTTTTCGCTGATTTATGATAGGGTAAAAAGCGAAAAAGCGGGAGGGAAACCATGGAAATCACGAACAGGAACAAAATAAACCATAAATGCCCCGGCGTAAAGCCGCCGTCATAGCCACTGAAATCCGTTATGTGGGTAAAAAAGTACTGCCAATGGGCAAGCAGTCCATCCTTGCAGCCATAAAAAAATTTTCTGGCAAAAAGAGACTGAAACGGCACATAAAGGAGCATTCCGCAAAGAAACGGAAGCAAAAGCCTCCAGACGCGCTGGGCGACAAACGCCTTGTATGTACGCTTTTCCAGCGCGTATCGCGCACTGACGCCCGCCAACACAAACAAAAGGGGCATAAACCACGGATTGATTAGAACAATCAGCGTACTAAGCAGCCTGCTTTCCCCCATCCAAATGTAAAACTTCGTACCGAAGTCGTTCCAAAGCATCAAGGTATGAACGGGAAACAGCAGCAAAATCGCGAGACTCCGTAGGTTGTCAATGTAATTTCTGCGCACGTCTCCCCCTTCTTTCCACGCACCTGTTATCCTTAACATTTTTGGTCAGCGCCGCTATGCAATCAGTTGGCGCGGAACATACCACGCCGCCCCTACTATTTAGAAAAACCAATGGTCAGAGCTAACCTGCGTGTCAAACAGCGCGCCAAGATTCCCCTCCGGCACACCGCCTTCCACCAAAATCCGCACCCGCTCCACCTCTGGCAAGGAACAGAGGGTTCCCACCACACAGCGAATCGCCAATTTCTGCGCTTCCAAATTACCGCAGTCCAAAAAGTCCTTGGTGAAGTCTACCGTGCAAAGTCCGTTTTCCATGGTAACGGATCGCACGCTTGTTCCTTCCGGCACCAGCCGCACAAAGCCGTTGCCCGGCTGCCAGTTTAAAAGCGCTCCCAACGCCAGCGCCGCCGGAGATTCGTTGGCGGACTGGCGAAGCTTCACAGGCGTCCGCGCCAAAAAAGACTGGCTGCCAATACCCACGCATAGATCCGCTTCAAATTCGTTGACGCTGGTACGCACCGGGCCAATTACGCTTTCATCCCGACTCCAGACCGTACTGAGATCCATGAAGCCGTAGCTTACCAGCAGATTGCCCTCCTCATAAAATTCCACTGCGTCTACTTGCTCCAATTGCGTCAGCGTATCGATTACAGAAAGCAGCGCCGTCCGCTGGGCAATCTCATCCCGGAACACATTTTTGGAAAATTCCGCTGAAAAATTTACGCTGCAAATACCGCCCTGCACGCTTACACCAAGAACTCTGGTTTTGGACGGCAGCGGGGATACCTTATGATCCTCCTGGGAACCGTCAATGAGCCGCTGCACCAAAACCCGGCAAATTTCACTGATTTCAGATTCTGTGACAACGGTCTCCTCCGGGAGTAAGTACCGTCGCGCCTCGTCTGTAAAATAGAGCTGGAACACCCGGCTGTTGCTTTCCATCCCCCGATCCATCAAAGCAATGTCCGATCTGGTGATGACGATGGCGGACCTACCTTCCAGCAGTGTGTTCTCAGCGGAAATCTGCACCGAGTCCACATCCGCAAACTCCAGACAGGTCATGGCAATACAGGCGCAGGCAACGGTTAAATCCACCCCTCCAAGCTCCGCCAAGTGCGAACTCACCGTCACAGACAATACGCCGTCTTCCAAGCTGCAATCTGTCAGGGTCGTTTCCGACCGAAAGGGCGCTACCAAGGTATCCCCTTGCGGTCCTGCAAAATACGTTTCCAACAGCCATTGCAAATCTTCCTCGTGCCCGTTGGCTTCCCGCTGCTCTGGGGCAATCACTCCATACTCGCCTTCAAAGGTTGTTTCCGCCGTCTTATAAAAAAACTGCACTGGATGCAAAAGCTCCGGCATTTTCTCCTTCTGGCAGGCCGTGCCAAAAAGCAGCGCCGCCGCACAGAAAAACGCGGCAATTCTTTTTTTCATCCTGCCACCTCACTCCATGTCAAAGGCCGGGAAGGTAACGGCAAAGCAGGTGCCTCCCTCCGCCCGCCGGGATACCTGAATCGTTCCGTCGTTGCGCAGCACCATATCGTGCACAATGGAAAGTCCCAGTCCACTGCCGCCTGCCTGCCGGGAACGGGCTTTGTCCACCCGGTAAAACCGGTCGAAAATATAGGGCAAAGCGTCCTCCGGGATACCCACACCGGTGTCCTCCACAAACAGGCAAATTTCTTCTTGCGTGCGCTCCATGCGAACCGTTAAGCTGCCTCCTGGCTGGTTATATTTGATGCCGTTTTCCACTAGATTAAAAATAATCTGGTAGAGATCATCTTCCATCATTAAAATGGTACAATTGGGTATGGAACGATCCTCCAGCCGGATTTTGTTCAGTTCCGCCACCGGCGCGATCATCCGCAAAACCCGCTGGGCGGTCTGGCCAATATCCGCAAGCTCCCGTTCCTGGGCGTTTTCTTCTTTTTTCATGTCGATTTTCGTCAAATACAACAGCTTTTCCGACATACGGGTGAGCCTGTCCGCTTCGCTGCCAATATCGCTGACAAACTCCCGAATGGTTTCTTCATCCATTGGATTTTGCAAAATGGAATCTGAGAGCAGCTTTATGGAGGCCAGAGGAGTCTTTAATTCGTGGGAAGCGTCGGATACAAACTGCCGCCTGCGGCCTTCCGAGTCTTGCAGCCGATCGGTAAGGCTGTTAAACGCGGCGCCCAGCTTCGCGACCTCGTCGTGCCCTTTTAAGCGCACCTTATGAGAATAATTGCCATCTTGAATGATGTGAATGGAGTGCAAAATGCGGCGCATCCGATGTGAAAAGGTCGCCGCGAAAATCAGAGAAAATAACACCACCACGACTTCCAGTACCAGCGAGATCCGCAAAATGTTATTCTGCAAGCCAGCGATAAGCTGCCCCTGACTGGTATCGTATTCCATCAAATAAACAGCGCCAATGAGCTTCCCATAATACAGAAGCGGCATAGCGCCGCGGCTGGTAATGGCATTTTCCTCATAGGCGCAGTAAACCACATTGTTGCCCTCCAGCGCCAGAACAATCTCCGGGAAAAGCGCCGCCTGATTCAAAATGGGATCTGTTTTGGCAGAATCATACACCACTTTGGCGTTTTGATCCGTTACAACCAGTCGTCTGACATTGAAATCACCGAGCTGCGCCAGAACCTTGCCCACCGCATCCGCCGACAGCTCCTGGGTATGGGAAAAGCCGGAAACGACCATTTGCAGTTTATCCTCCATAGAGGTCTGTTTGCTTTGAAAAATCAATTTCTTCGTGGTAGACGCAGCGTATACATTTAAAAAAATCAAAACAACCGCAGTAATCAGCACATAAAAAAGGGAGTACCGCAGCTGTGTGCTGCTAATACGCAGCCCCCGCCTTTTACGCTTTGAAATAGTAGCCAACTCCCCACTTAGTCAGAATATGCCGGGGCGCGGCGGGGTTGTCCTCCAGCTTTTCCCGAAGCCGGCGGATATGTACGTCCACCGTGCGAATGTCGCTTTTATACTCGTAAGCCCAGATGGTATCCAGCAGCGCCTCTCTGGAATAGACGCGGTTGGGGTTTCGCATCAAAAATTCCACCACATCAAATTCCTTGGCTGTCAGTTCCACGCTTTCGCCGTTTTTCTGCGCGCTTCTGGCGTCCGTATCCAAAACAATCGCCCCTGCCCGAAGCTGAGTCTGCCTGCTTTTCTCCTGCCCGGAGGATGCCCGGCGTAGCAATGCGCGAATCCGGGCCTTCAATTCCAGTATATTAAAGGGTTTTGTGAGATAATCGTCCGCCCCATGCTCAAAGCCCATCAGCTTGTCCATATCTTCCGTCTTGGCCGTAAGCAAAATAATCGGCACCTCAGAAAACTCCCGGATTTTGGCGCAGGCAGTCAAGCCGTCCATTTCCGGCATCATCACATCTAAAACAATTAAGTCCACATCTTCGCTTCTCGCCAGCTCTA
This sequence comes from uncultured Oscillospiraceae bacterium, assembly GCA_910589155.1. GTDB lineage: Bacteria > Bacillota > Clostridia > Oscillospirales > Oscillospiraceae > Faecousia. The sequence continues at coordinate 16,472 of CAJURY010000002.1, forward strand.
CCGCCTCTTTGCCGTTGCTGCCGCAAAGCACCTCATAGCCCTCGTTTTGCAAATTAAAGCGAATGCCCTTTACCAGCAGCGCTTCGTCATCCACCACAAGAATTCTCATACTCAATCTCCTACCGTCGCATAATTTCGCAGCTTCTCCAGTTTCTTTTCTCCAATGCCGCTGACCAGAGTCAGTTCGGAAACATCGGCAAAATCGCCGTATGCCTCCCGATATTCCACAATCGCTTTTGCCAAAACCGGACCGATACCAGGCAGCTCGTCCAACTCTGCCTCTGTAGCAGTGTTGATATTGATAAGCCCCGGCTCCACCAATTCCGTTTGCTCCGGCAAAGTGCTGGCGGTAGTTTCGATTGGTTCCGGCGTCGTCGTTTCGCTTGAAACCGGCGCGTCCAACTGCGTCAGCACAGTCTGCGTCGGCGCAGTCGTCTGCATTGGCACTGGCTCCGTAGGCGCTACCGTCTGCACCAGTACAACGCCGCCGCCTGTAAATCTTCCCAAAAAGAATCCCAAAAGAAACAGCCCCAAGCAAATCACGGTTCCTAAAAGAATTCTGGCCGTATGATATTTTTTCACAGCAATTCCCCACTTCTCTGATTGACACCGCAACCTATGTGCTGTTATAATAATTTTATTATACACGATATTCTTGCTTGGAGCAAGCCGCCATTCCAAATTTTTTAGGTGATTTACATGAAAAATAAGAAACTTTTGTCCATATGGCTCATTCTGTGTCTTTGTTTGCAGCTTGCGTTGCCAGTCTATGCCACCCAGCCGCCCACTGAAACGGAACCGGAAACCTCCCAAACCGTTACAGACTCTACAATTGACGCCCCTACCGATCCCCAACCCACCGTCCCCGGCAATCTGGCCAGCACCAGCAACGGATCCGATTCTCTCCAGGCTCTTGCACCTGTCGACGCCGTAAGCTTAGACTGCGCCGCCGCCATGCTGCTGGAACTGAACACCGGCACCCTTGTTTATGGTAAAAACATCGATGAACGCCGGGAGCCTGCCAGCATTACCAAGGTCATGACCTGCCTTTTGGCTCTGGAGCGCGGGAATCTCAGCGATCAGATCACCGTATCCGAAAGCGCCCTTGCAGATCTGGATCCTTACGGCAGCAGCGCCGACCTTGTGGTTGGCGAAACTTTTTCCTTAAAAGAGCTTTTATACTGCCTGATGATTTCCTCCGCCAACGACGCAGGGCCGGTAATCGGCGAATATATCAGCGGTTCCACCGATGCTTTCATTGACCTCATGAACCAGCGAGCAGCGGAGCTTGGCTGCACCGGCACCCATTTCGCCAACCCCCACGGTCTACATGACGACGATCATTACACCACCGCCAGAGACCTCAGCCGCATTATGCTGGAAGCCATCAAAAACGAAACCTTTTTGGAAATCATTTCCACACCGCGGCATTACATCCCCGCTACCAACATGACCGCTGAAGAACGCATTCTGGACAGCACCAACTATTTCATCAGCAACAAGGTCACCTCCGATTACTATGATTCCCGGGTCATTGGCGGCAAAACCGGCTTTACCACTCCCGCCGGCCGTTGTATCATGTTTTTAGCGGAAGACAACGACTTAAAATATCTGTGTATCATTTTAGGCGCGGAAACCTACATCACAGAAGAATCCACAACCTACGGCAGCTTCACCCAGGGTAAAAAGCTCATCGATTTTGGCTTTGACCACTACACCACCATTCAGGTGCTTTCTCCGCTTGCGCCGGTGGCGCAGCTTCCGGTGCAAGACGCAACCGACTCCGTTGTGCTAATCCCAGCTTCCGGTATTACCACGCTGCTGCCCACGGATTACGACAGTGAAAAGCTGACTGTTTCTTACACTTTGAATGACGCCAACGGACTGACAGCGCCTTTGGACGCTGGGCAGATTGTCGGAAAAGTGCAGCAATTCTACGACGGCGTGTGCATCGCGGAAAGTGATCTCATTACCATGACGCAGGTGCAAAAAAACGTCATTGCCTACCAAGCCGAGCAGGTCGCTCAGAAGGTTTCCGCAAAGCCATGGGGCAAAATCGTTCTTGTGCTGGTTGCAGTGCTGCTTTTGATCATCCTATCTTTGCTGTGTATGCGCGCTGCGTCTATTCGAAAGCACAAACGGCGCAGAGCCAAACAACAAAACAGGAGGAAGCCCTCATGATGGACTGGAAAGAATTGGAGGAAACCTGCCAACACTGTACCCGCTGCGGTTTATGCGAAACACGGCGCCATGTTGTTTTCGGAGTCGGTCCAAAAAACGCCGACGTCATGTTCATTGGAGAAGGCCCCGGCCAGCAGGAGGATTTGCAGGGCGAACCCTTTGTAGGTCCCGCCGGGCAATTGCTTGATGAGATGCTGTCTATCATTGACCTTAGCCGTGAAAATTGCTACATTGGAAATATCGTGAAATGCCGTCCCCCGCGCAATCGGGATCCGCTGCAAGTGGAGCAGGACGCCTGTATCGATTATCTGCGCAATCAGGTGGCGCTGATTCAGCCGAAAATCATCGTCTGTTTGGGTCGCATCGCGGCCATGCGGCTGATTACCCCGGATTTTCGCATTACCAGAGAGCATGGGCAATGGACAGAGAAAAACGGCATTTGGATGAGCGCGCTATACCACCCCTCCGCGCTGCTTCGAGACCCTTCCAAGCGACCGGATACCTTCCGGGATCTGTTGGCGCTCCGGGCAAAAGTCGCCGCCGTTGCCGCAAAGGTATAAAAAAACCGCCAGGCGGACAGCCCCCGCTGGCTTCACGTTATGTGTACCGCTACCAATTTGACGCCCCTTTGGGGACACTCGAAAGCGCTACACAGGAACGCTGCTATAGGATCGTATCTATGTGTGCGCCTGTTTTCCCCAAATTTACGCCTGGCGTTTAACGATGGGCTGTCGGACAGGGTTTCAAAAAACTTTCTCGTCATTGTAGGTGGCGAAGCCACCGTAAAATAACAAGTACTTTTTAAATTACCGCGCCAGTCCTATACTTCTCGCAGTCACAAAATAAGTCCTTTTAAAGTCTCAACCGCCGCATTGGAAGCGATCCAATGCGGCGGCAATTTTATGGAATTACAGATTTTTTTCAGCCTTCTTGGCTTCTTTTGCCTTTTTGCGGGCTTCTTCCGCCTTTTTCGCCTCGTTTTTCGCGTTTTCTGTGGCGGTATCGTTGGAGGAAATCGCCCACTTCGCAAACTCAACGCGAACCTGATCGGCGCCGGTCTCGATAACGATCTTGTCGTTTTTGATGTTGCAAACAGTGCCGACAATACCGCCAATGGTAGTCACGCGGTCGCCAACCTTCAAAGAAGAACGCATATTCTCCAATTCCTTGTTCTTCTTCTTTTCAGGCCGGATCATCAGGAAGTACAAGATACCAACCATCAAAACCAGCATAATCAGGGTAGGTGCCAGACCGCCGCCAGCAGGCGCGGCTTCCGTCAGGAAAAAGTTCATAAATTTAACTCCTTTGTATTTAATGACCTTTTTATTATAGCATCTTCCTAGAAGATTGCAAGGAAAACTTTTTAAATTCTGCGATCCAGCCTTTCAGAATATGCCTCACGGAACTGCGCAAAGCTTCCTTCGTCCAGCGCATTGCGAATACGCTCCATAAGCTGATTGTAAAAATACAAATTGTGCATGACGCACAATCGCATGGCAAGCATTTCCTCCGCCTTGAACAGATGGCGGATATAGGCTCTGGAATACCGGCGGCATACCGGGCAGTCGCACTTGGGGTCAATGGGCAAAGCGTCCCGCTCGTATTTGGCGTTTTTCAGGTTGATTGCCCCGTCCCAGGTGAAAAGCCTTGCGTGGCGGGCGTTTCTCGCAGGCATCACGCAGTCAAAAAAGTCCACGCCTCTTGCCACTGCCTCAATGATATTGCTGGGCGTACCCACGCCCATGAGGTAGCGGGTCTTGTTTTTGGGCATATGCGGCTCCACCGCTTCGATGATTTCATACATCACCTCAGTGCTTTCTCCAACGGCCAGACCGCCGATGGCGTAGCCCGGCAAGTCCAGCTCCGCAATGCGCTGCATATGCTCAATGCGCAGATCCTTGTAGGTGCCGCCCTGATTGATGCCCCAGAGCATCTGCTCCCGGTTTACCGTATCCGGCAGGCTGTTTAATCTGGCGTTTTCCGCCTTGCAGCGCACCAGCCAGCGGTACGTCCGATCGATGGATTTTTGCACATAATCCCTAGGCGCGGGATTTTCAATGCACTCGTCAAAGGCCATGCAGATATCAGAGCCGAGATTGGACTGAATTTGCATACTCTCCTCCGGCCCCATGAAAATCTTACGCCCGTCGATGTGGGAGGCAAAGTACACCCCTTCTTCCTTGATGCGCCGCAAGGAAGCCAGAGAAAACACCTGGAATCCCCCGGAATCCGTGAGAATTGGGCGGTTCCACGTCATAAATTGATGGAGTCCTCCCATATCCCGGACAACCTGATCGCCGGGGCGCAAATGCAGATGGTAGGTATTGGATAGTTCAACCTGGCAGCCGATATTTTCCAGGTCGGCGGCGGACAGCGCGCCCTTGATGGCGCCCTGGGTGCCCACGTTCATAAATACAGGGGTCTGCACCGTCCCATGGGCGCAGGTAAATACGCCCCGCCGGGCGGCGCCTTCTGTTTTTAAAAGTTCAAACATAAATTACCTCGTTTTATTTGGATTCCACAAAAGATTCAGGTTCGTCCGCTCCACGGTTCCATAGCGGGTCTCATGCTCCACTTCTTTATAAAACCGGAAGCCCATTTTCTCATTGACCCGGCGGGACTGGTGATTCCACTGAAAATAGCCGCAGGCGAGAAAATCATAGGACAGCGTATCAAAGCAGTAGTCGATCACCGCTTTTACCGCCTCCGGCATCAGCCCTTGCCCCCAGTAATCTTTACTCAGCACATAGCCGATTTCCCGCCCCTGCAAATGGTCAAAGGACGCGTCCAAATTATGTAAAAGTTCCAGTCCCAGGGAACCGATGACCTTGCCGGTAGCCTTTTCCTCCAGGGCAAGGGTCTTGTCCTCGGCAATGAACATTTCCAGAATCCTTCTGGATTTTTCCATGCTCTCGTGGGGCAGCCAGCCCGCCATTTGCCCTACGCCGTCTACTTGGGCGTATGCGTAAAAATCTTCCAAATCCGTTTCCCGCCAGGGACGTAGAATCAGCCGCTCTGTCTCCAGGCGGACAGCGCTTGCGTGAAATTTGCCGTTCATTTGTAACGCCTCCCAACATCAATGTAAAACAAACGGCGCAGGAGTACCGCCCCTGCACCGCTTTTTGACATTATAGCCTGCCTGTCAAAAAAAGTCAACAAAGAATTTAAAGCTTCCGGTAAAGGGCTTTCAAAGCAAAAATACGATCCGCGTCGTTTTCTGCCGGGCGGGAACCTTCCAGCGCCAGCAGCCCGTCGGGAGAAATCCCCCATTGCAGGTCGATTTTTTGTCCTTCCAATGCCTCCGCCAAATAGGAAATCTGCACGGAAGCAAGCTGGCGTTCCTTATGAAACTGGGCGGGCAGGAGATCTTCCATCCAGTCCAAATATTTGGTGTTGGACATATGCCCGTTGGTGTCAAGCTGGGTATAGCGCACCTGCCGCTGGATATGCTGGGGGAGATTCGCCGGCGCGATGCTTCTGGGCATGGGCAATTCCCCTTCCAGATGAATACCCGGCACCAGCACGCCGCCTTTGCCGGGGAGCACCATGGCGCGTGTTTCCATATCCATCAGCAGCCACAGCGCCACGCCCCGGAACAGTTCTTCCCTGCGTTCGTTCCGACCCACGTAATACCGGGGATAGGCGACCTTGGTGGTCTCCCCCGGCCAGGTCTGCACGGTAAGCGTCTCGCCTATGACCGGCAGTCGGTTAATTTGCACACTTTGCCGGATAATCGCCCAGAAAAGTCCTTTGGGCGCCAGATAATCCCCGCCCAGCCCCAGCAAATGGCACTGTTCCCCGGCGGCCTCTTGCAGCATAGCAAGCATCGAGGAAGGGCGCAAGCGCCCCCAGCGGTCCGCTACGGAAGTATTGATCAATTGACTGCGTTCATAAATCAGTTCGTTTTCCATTTCCTTTGCCTCCTAGCATAAGATCCTTTCCCGACCAGTACAGGTAAACAGCAAAATTTGACGTTTTTGCGCTTCGTCCTGTAAAACGTCCATGGCCTGGCACAATCTGGCGTTGTCAAAGCGCACCAGCGCGTCGTCCAGAATCAGCGGCGCGCCTTCCGGCAGCAAAACCTCGCTCATGGCAAGTCGCAGCGCCAGATAAAGCTGATCGGTGGCGCCTTCACTGCGCCAGAGGGCGGAGCGGAGAGAATCCTCCTCCGCAGTTCCCGCTGAAAGGGTCATATCCTGCTCCAAAAGCAGCTTATCATAGCGACCCAGGGTCAATTTTTGCAAAATTTCCTTCGCCCTCGCTGTGATCTGAGGTGCAAACCGCCGTCGAAGTTCTTCCTGCGCCTTTTCCAGCGCGGCAAGGCCGTAGGCGGCGGCGCGGTAATAATCCGTCAAAGCCGCGATTCTGCTTTCCAGCGCGGCAATCCGGGCTTCCTGCACAGGGGCGGAGGCTTTGCCGCTGAGATTTCCACGGATTTCATCTTGCCGGGAGCGAAGGGTTCTCTGGCGCGCCTCGCACTGGGCAAGGCGGCTTTCCGTTTCTTCCCACGTCAAATGCAGCTCGGTTTGAATCCCTTCCGTTTCCTGTAAATTTCCCGCAACCGCCTGCATGGCCTGAAAATGATTTTCCGCTCTGGCAAGGTCGCGCTGGGCGTTTGCCGCCTGTTCCCACAAGCTAAGAGCCTGTTCCAGCGCCTTACCATAATTTGAGGGAGCTTCGCCGCCGGTAAGCTTGGAAATCCGCTCCAAAATTTCGCTTTTTCTGGTGCGAAAAGCAGCGGCATTGGCTTCCCATGTCGCGTATTGAGACAAATACGCCTTTTTCTCAGCAGCCGCACGCTTTGCAATCTCAGAAATTTCCGTCAGCCGCGCCGCGCCGTAATGCTCCAGGAGCGTTTCCTTCTTTTCCTGCCAGCTTGCCAGTTTTCTTTTGCTTTTGTGCTGGAGCAGCAAGCCGACGAGGAAGAAAATACCCCCGAGTCCCGCTCCGATCAGCGCAGACCACGGCATTTTTTGCCACAGCAAGACCCCCGCGCCCAAAAGCAGCAAAAGTCCCAGACTCCACAAGAGCCACAGCTTTTGCGCCTTGGGGGGCATCCCCAAAGCCTTTAAATCAGAAGCGGCCTTTTCTTCCATTTCCGCCGGGGATAAGTTGAAAATCGCTGTGGGCAGCGTCAGGCTGGCAGGCTGCTGCTCGCCCATGCCCTGCTCCAATTCCATGCTGTGCAACGCTTCTTGCAATTGGCGCAAGACTTGAAGCTGGCGCACAGCCTCGTCTCTGGCTGGAAGACCTTTGCAGTTCTCCTGGGCGTCCGCAGCAATCCGTTTTGCGTCGGCAGCCGCTTTTTGGACTTCTTGCAGTTGCGCCAGCTTATTCTGGTCGGACCGGGCTTGCAGGGCTTTTCGGTGCCTTTGCAAAAGGGACAAGGCTTTTTCGTTTTCCTGTAGGCTTTGCGTCAGGGTTTCCTGCTCGGAAAGAAGCCGCTGCTGCTCCTGCAAGGCCTGCCGCGCTTCTTCCAGCGCGATTTTCGCCTGCGGCAGCGCGCCGGATTTGTTGTACTGGCACTTGTTTTTTAAATCCCGTAAGCGATTTGCCAGAATTTCCGCCTCCGCGCCCTGCTCCCCGGTACTCACCATGGCGTTCAGCCGGCGCATAGTAGCTTCATCTTTGGTAACGGGCAGATCCGCCAGACGGATAAATCCGCTGCGGCGAAACACGGATTCCTCCACCCCCAAAAGGCGTAGTCCGCAATTTTCCGCGGTAAGTTCTGGAAGATCCAACCCGGATTCTGTATCAAAGGCGCGAAAAACGCCCATAGGAACACGCCCCTTGGTCTGCCGCTGGATAGTAACAGGCCGTCCATCCCACAAAAGCTCTACGGTTCCCTCCATAGACTTGCCAGACCAAGGCTTATATCGCTCCTTCGCCGCCAGCGCGCCTTTTGCAGTGCGTTGGCGGGTATCCAGTCCATAGAGCATGGCGGCAAGAAAAGCGCACCAGGTGCTTTTCCCCCATTCATTGGGGGCTTCGATCACGTTTAATCCGGCGTGAAAGGAAATCGTCTCGTGCTCCAGTTTGCCGAAGGTCGCCGTCATGCGACAAATTTCTATCATGGAAGCTGCACCTCCTCCCCATCTAAAAACCGTCTGCCAAGAGAAGCCGCCAGACGAAGCTGCCTTTTATCGTCTCCTTCCGCTTCCTCCATGGCTTTATGCAAGAGCCGGAAGTACAACCCTTCCAGACTGTCTTGGGCTTCCGCTTCCCACAAATTTTTCGGAGCAGTGGTCTCGTCCAGAATCGTGAGGTCAAAAAACCGATCCTGCAAAGCCGCCTGTAACTCCGGCAGCGCAGCCTCCCCCGCGCCGTGCAGTGTGATGCGGTAAATATCCTGCCGAGTATCCACAGGCAGCGCGGACAAAATCGCCTGCAAGGGATTGTCCCCTACTTCAATTGCAAGGGTCTCGTACCGTCTGCCCGGCAGAGGGCAGAATTTTGCGCTGACAGAAGCCTCCAGCGTCACAACCAACGCGCCCTTTTCCCCGGTTTCGTCAAATCCCCGCCCCATGAGGCACCCCGGCCAGGCGCAAAGGGTACGCCCAGCTTTTATGCTGCCTGTGCGGTGAACGTGCCCCAGCCCCAGATAGGAAAGGCCGGAGGCCGCAATCGCCGCCTTGGAAACAAAGCGGCTGAAAGACCCATTAGACAAGGGGTCGCCGTGAAGCGCCATAATCTGATAGATTTCTTCCCCGGCGGCATGAAAATTTTCCAGTGGCGGACAATCCATCTGCCGGAACGCCGCGCCCCAGACCCGGCAGTTTAACCCGGGAAACACAATGGAATCCGGCGTTTCTTCCGTGAAAATATGCACGTTTTCCGGCCAGCTTTCTCTGGCATAGGGAGAAGTTTCGCAGTAAAAATCGTGATTGCCAGGAGCAATGCACACAGGAACCGTCATTTCCTCCGCCATGGCTTTCAGCGCGTCCAGGCTTTGCCGGGAAACTTCCTTGCTGTCGAACAAATCCCCGGAAAGCAAGACAAGCTGGCATTGTTCCTTGCGGCAAAGTGCTGCAAGGGTTTGCAATAGCTCTCGCTGCTCCTCCCGGCGCCGCTGCGCCTGCTCTGGACGCAGGGCGCGAAAGGGGGAATCCAAATGAAAATCAGCGGCGTGGAGGAGTTTCATCGATCACACCAATCCTTTCTGTACGCAGGCACCGTCCCGTGGCCGCGTCGATGGTAAAAAGCACGCCTTCTATTTTTCCGGCGCCCGGCGCAGGCTGGTAGCGCCCCGCCAAGTCCCCCCGGAACCGGGCGATCGACAAATCCGGGCGAATGCCCAAAACGGAGTTTTTCGGCCCTGTCATGCCCAAGTCCGTCACATAACCGGTTCCCTTGGGCAAAATTTGGTTATCGGCGGTGGGCACATGGGTGTGCGTCCCCCAAAAGGCGCTGATTCGTCCGTCCAGCATATAGCCCATGGCTAATTTTTCTGAGGTCGCCTCTGCATGAAGCTCCACAAAAATCAGGTTTGTTTTAATTTTCGGCAGAATTTTTTCAATGAGCAAAAAGGGATTGTCTGGGGTGTAGTCCATGCCGCAACGCCCAATGAGGTCAACAACCGCTACCTCTCCAAAATTCGTTTCATAGCAGTTCCAGCCGACGCCGGGCTGCTGGGGGGGCAGATTCGCCGGACGGAGCATTTGGGGACAGCTATCCAGATAGTCCGCAATCTCCCGGCGGCCAAAGGTGTGGTTGCCCATGGTAATGACGTTTGCGCCAGCGTCAAAAATCGTCTCCGCTTGCTGCTGGGTAATGCCCAGCACACTGGCATTTTCCCCGTTCACCACAGTAAAATCCGCGCCGGTCTGCCGTATCAGCCTCGCCAGATGGCGGCGAATCATGGCTACGCCGCAATCCGCCACCACATCGCCAATGGCAAGTAGTTTTAATTCCATATTTTTTCACATTCCTTTTCATAATTAGCAGCTTTTTCTTTTATTATAGCTCAAATTTCCTCGAGATGCAACTTGCACAAGACAGGTTTCCGTTCCAATCAAACTTTTGTATCCCGAAATTTCTCTTTTTTGCCCAAAGATATTGCATTCTTTTTGTGAATGTGGTATATTTTATCATTGCGAGTGTAATTTGAAAAGGCAAAAGGAGCGAAAAGCCTATGGCTAGCCAGGAAAATATTCGGAATATTGCAATTATTGCCCACGTTGACCACGGTAAGACAACCTTGGTGGACGAAATGCTGAAGCAGGGCGGTATTTATCGGGAAAATCAGGCGGTTGTGGATCGCGTTATGGACTCTGGAGATCTGGAGCGGGAGCGCGGCATTACTATTTTGGCGAAAAACACCGCCGTTCGTTATAAAGACACCAAAATCAATATCGTAGACACCCCGGGTCACGCCGACTTTGGCGGCGAGGTGGAGCGCATTCTCAAAATGGTCAACGGCGTTTTGCTGCTGGTAGACGCGGCGGAAGGCCCCATGCCTCAGACCCGCTTTGTGCTGCAAAAAGCGCTGGAGCTGGGGCACAAGGTCATTGTGGTTGTCAACAAAATCGACCGCCCGGACGCCAGAATCCATGAGGTGATGGACGAGGTGCTGGAGCTGCTGCTGGATCTCAACGCCACCGACGAGCAGTTTGACTCCCCTACCATTTTCTGCTCCGCCCGGCAGGGCGTGGCGGCCTACGGCCCCGACGACAGCGGCACAGATCTTACCCCGCTGTTTGAAACCATCGTCAACTATATTCCTGCGCCCCAGGGCGACAAGGACGGCGCCTTACAGGTGCTGGTTTCTTCCATCGATTACAATGAATACGTCGGTCGTATTGCCATCGGCCGCATTGAGCGGGGCGTCATCCGGCAGAATCAGGAAGTCGCCATCTGCGACTATCATGATACCGCGTTTAAGCAGAAGGGCAAAGTCGTCGCCCTTTATGAGTTCGACGGTCTGGCGAAAGTACCTGTGACGGAAGCCTCCGCCGGCGAAATTGTGGCGTTTTCCGGCATTTCGGATATTACCATTGGCCGCACTATCTGCGCCACCGACGCGGTAGATCCGCTGCCCTTTGTAAAAATTTCCGACCCCACCATCGAAATGACCTTCTCTGTCAACGACAGTCCCTTCGCCGGCAAGGAAGGCAAGTTTGTCACCTCCCGGAACCTGCGGGATCGATTGATGCGGGAGCTTTTGAAGGATGTGTCCTTGCACGTCACCGAGCAGGGCACCGACGCTTTCAACGTGGCCGGTCGCGGCGAAATGCACCTTTCCATTCTCATGGAGACCATGCGCCGGGAGGGCTACGAGTTTGCCGTTTCCACCCCCAGAGTTCTCACCAAGGTCATCGACGGCAAGGTTTGCGAACCCATTGAACGAATGGTTGCCGACGTGCCCGACGGCACCATGGGCGCGGTGATTGAAAAAATCGGCCAGCGCAAGGGCGATCTGGTATCCATGTCTCCCATGGGCAGCCGCTACCGTCTGGAATTTCTGGTTCCTTCCAGAGGTCTTTTCGGCTATCGGAACGAGTTTTTGACCGATACCCGGGGCGAGGGCATCATGTCCTCTGTGCTGGACAGCTACGCCCCTGTGAAGGGCGAGATTGACCGGCGGCTCACCGGTTCTCTCGTTGCCTTTGAAACCGGCGACGCTTCTTCCTATGGCCTGTTTAACGCCCAGGAGCGCGGCTCCTTGTTCATTGCCCCCGGCACGCCGGTGTACGCCGGTATGGTAGTGGGTATCTGCAACCGCAACGAGGATATGAACGTCAACATCTGCAAGAAAAAGCAGCTGACCAACATGCGCGCCTCCGGTTCAGACGAAGCGCTGCGCCTGACTACCCCAAGAGTATTGTCTTTGGAGCAGTGCCTGGAATTTTTGGCGGACGACGAGCTGCTGGAATGCACCCCCAAGAGCCTGCGCATCCGCAAGGCCACGCTGGATCATTCCGCCCGTATGCGGGAAGTCATGAAAAAGCGCGGAAACTAAAAACGTTTGCAAATCCCTTTGCCTTTCGGCATGGGGATTTGCCATATTGGGCGCTGGAAGGAGAAGAAAGTATGATTGCGTATTTGGACAATTCCGCCACCACAAAACCTTGCCCGGAAGCGGTAGCCGCTATGGTGGAAGCGTTGGAAGAAAGCTGGGCAAATCCCAGCGCCTTGTACCGCCTGGGCGGGGACGCTGCTGCAAAGCTGCGCAAAGCCCGGCTGCAAGTCGCCAAGGCAATGGGAGCGGAACCCAACCGGGTCTTTTTCACTGCCGGCGGCACAGAAGCGGACAACTGGGCGATTTTTTCCACCATGGAGCGCATGGGCAAGCGCGGCAAGCACATCATCACCACCGCCATAGAGCACCACGCCGTATTGCATCCTATGAAAAGGCTGGAAGCTATGGGCTACCGGGTGACGTATTTGCAGCCGGACACCTTGGGGCGGATATCTGTGGAAGTCTTGGAAGGGGCGCTGGAGAAAGACACGGTTTTGGTTTCCATGATGCTGGTAAATAATGAAACCGGCGCGGTCATGCCCATCCGGGAAATGGCAAAGGTCGTCCATCGGAAATGCCCGGAAGCCATCTTCCACACCGACGCGGTGCAAGGCTTTTTGAAAATTCCTTTTCAGGCCAAAACCCTGGGCGCCGATCTCATTTCCGTCTCCAGCCACAAAGTTCACGGCCCCAAGGGGGTGGGCGCGCTGTATATCAGTCCCCGGCTGAAGTCTTTCCCGGCATTCTTGCTGGGAGGGGGACAGGAAAGCGGCCTGCGCAGCGGTACGGAGGCCATGCCCGCTATCTGCGGCTTTGGCGCGGCCTGCGAAGCCGGCCTTGCCGCGTGGAAGGATGACATTGCAAGAGAAGCTGCGCTGCGGGACTTCTGTATCGCGAAATTGCAGGAAATTCCCGGGGTTGTGATTAGTGGCGCTCATGACGCGCCCCATATCATTTCCGCCTCCATTCCCGGTGTGCCTACGCAAAATACCATCAATCTGCTACAAGACCGGGAGGTTTTCGTCTCCGCCGGCTCTGCCTGCGCAAAAGGGCACAGAAGCCACGTGCTGGAGGCCATGAAGCTCTCCCCCGCTGTCATAGACGGTTCCTTCCGCATTTCCCTCAGTCGTTTTTCCACGCAGGATGAAATTGAGCAGCTTGTCAGCGCTGTTGCCGATACAGTTTTGCAGCTACGAAAGACTTAAAATCGCCGCGTTGGCTTCGCCTCCTCGCAATGACGTGGAACTTATTTGACACATTGCGCCGCGCAGAGACAGAAAAACCGTCTTTGCGCGGCAGTTTTTTATTTTCATTTTCATCATTTTATGCTATACTGAAAAGCAGCGGGAGGTGAGGCCATGGAACAAACAGCCGCGAAGCGAGGCTATCTGTATGAGGATTTTCGCCTGTTTCATTTAAAAGACGCATCTATGGAGCCAGTTGGTTGGCATTACCACAGCTTTCATAAAATTCTGGTGTTCCTCTCCGGCCACGCCGGATACGCCATAGAGGGCAAAAGCTATGCGCTGGAACCGGGTGATCTGGTACTGGTACCAAAAGGCTGTATTCACAGGCCGGAAGTTTCCGGCAGCGCCGCCTATGAGAGAATCATTTTATATATATCGTCGGCTTTTTTGCAGCGAGCAGCCATGAACTGCAATCTGGAAGCCTGCTTCTCCCAAGCAAAGCAAGATTACAGCTATGTGCTGCGCCCGGCAGGGCAGACCAACCGGCTGGTTCAGTTGCTGACACAGTTGGAGGGGGCTATGGCGGAAGGCGGATTCGGCGCAGCGCTGCTGTGCCAAACGCTTCTCTTGCAGTTTTTGATTCACCTGACAAAAGACACAGCCTCTCATCAGCTTCGCTATGTTACCATGGCAAACTGCGACGAAAAAATCGTTTCCATTTTGAAATATCTCAACCTGCACTTGACCCAGCGACTCAGCATCGACAGCTTAGCCAGCCAGTTTTACATGAGCAAGTATTATATGATGCGCAAATTCAAAGCGGAAACCGGCTATACCATTCACGCTTACCTCAATGAAAAACGGCTGCTGCTGGCAAAAGAGCAGATTGCCGCCGGAAAAAATCCCAGCGAAATCTGGGAAAAGTGTGGGTTTGGCGACTATTCCACCTTTTTCAGGGCATATAAGAAGCAGTTTGGCGTAAGCCCAAACGCGAAAGAAACGGAGGGTGGCGCGTCGATTCCGGCGCAGCCAATCGACTGATGCTACAAACGAGAAAATTTGCCCTTTGTCAGGAAGGGCTGAAGCTGATTGCCGTAATCACCATGCTCATTGACCATGTGGGCCTCGCCCTTTGCAAAGACAATCTACTTATGCGGGGGATTGGGCGGCTGGCTTTTCCCATTTATGTATTTTTGCTGGTGGAAGGCTTTTATCATACCGGCAATTACCTGCGCTATCTGGGGCGGCTGGCGCTGTTTGCGCTGCTGTCTGAGATTCCCTTTGATTTCATGGTTTCCGGCGCATGGACAAGTCCCCAGGCGCAGAACGTCATGGTAACGCTTTTGCTGGCGCTTATCTGCCTATGGCTGCTGGAGGCCGTATCCAATCTGCATATTTTGCTCCGGGTGCTTGCCAGCGGCGTGATACTCATGGCCATTGGCCGCATGGCGGATGGCGTCGGCTGCGATTACGGCGCGTTTGGGATCTGGCTGGCGGCAATTTTCTACTTCACCTGGCGCCTGCCCTGGTGGCGGTATCTTTTGCAGGCTGTGGGAATTCTTTTGCTGTGCCTTTTGTGGTACGGCACGCTTTGGAATCTGGAAGCCCTGGCGGCGCTGGCGATTTTGCCCATTGCGCTGTACGGCGGGGAGCGAAAGCTGCAAAGCAAAGCGGTGCAGTATGGGTTTTACGCTTTTTATCCGGCGCATATGTTCATCATCGCGATCCTTGCATATCTGCAATAAATGTTATAGCCGCGCAGCTTGCCAAGCTGCGCGGCCTTTTTTCATTACTTCAGAATCTTCGCGGCGTTTTCTTCCGCAAACTGCTTGCTATACAAATTATGATAATACCCCTTCTTTTGCAGCAGCTCCAGATGCTTGCCCTGTTCCACAATTTTGCCGTCCTGCACCACCAAAATGAGATCCGCCTTGCGGATGGTGGAAAGCCGGTGGGCAATGAGGAAGGAGGTTCTATCTTGCAGCAAATGGTCGATGGCCTGCTGAATGAGCTGCTCCGTCTGGGTATCGATGGAGGAAGTGGCCTCGTCCAGCACAAAAATCCGGGGGTCGGCCAAAACCGCTCTGGCAAAGGAAATGAGCTGTTTTTCGCCGGTAGACAGACGGTCGCCGCCTTCGCCTACGTCGCTGTCCCAGCCCTTTTCCAGCTTAGCAACCACAGTATCGGCGGATACCGCCTTGGCCGCCGCTTCAATTTCTTCGTCGGTGGCGTCCAATCTGCCATAGCGGATGTTATCCCGGACGGTACCGGAAAACAGGTGAGGATTTTGCAGCACATAGCCAATGTTGGAATGGAGCCAGAGCTGGCTGCGCTCTTTATAGTCCCGTCCATCAATGAGAATCTGCCCTTCCGTGGGTTCAAAAAACCGGCAGGCCAGGTTAATGAGGGTGCTTTTGCCCGCGCCGGTCTCGCCTACAATCGCCACCGTGGTACCGGCGGGAATATGCAAGGAGAAGTGTGTCAGCACGTTTTCGCCGCCATCGGGGTAGCGGAAGGTCACGTCCCGGAACTCAATATCGCCTTTCAAAGGCTCCCAGTTTTCCCGCTTGGGATGGAACACATCGCCGTACCTTTCAATGACTTCCGGAGCGTCAGAAACCTGAGGCTTTTCATCCATCAGACCCGTCACACGCTCAATGGAAGCCTGCAAGGAGATAAACTCCGCAATATTGGCGGCGGTCATCTGGATTGGCTCAAAGATGCCCACGGCGTAGGTGGTAAAGGTGGAGAGGGTAGCAATCTGCAAAATATGCTCCGTCACCATATAGCCGCCCCGCAACAGCACGATTGCCACCGCCATGGAGGAGAAAAACAAAACCAGCGGGATATAAACCGCGTTCAGCCGGGCGGCGCGGATACCCGCGTCATGCATGGAAGCTGTCAGCTTGCGGAAGTTTTCCGCGCTTTGCTCCTCGATGCTCAAGGTCTTTGTGGTTTTCGCACCGGTAATGCCTTCGTTAAAGGAACCGGTAATCTTGGAGTTGATTTTGCGCACCTTCCGGTTCCAGTGCAAAATGCGGTTCTGGAAATAGCCGGTCAAAACGGCGATGGCAGGCACGATGAGAATGATCACCAGCGCCAGCTTCCAGTTCAGCAGCAGCATGGAAGCAAACGTGCCCAGCACATAAAACAGCGCCCACAAAATATCCGTCATATTCCACGCCAGCATACCCGCAATGCGGTTGGTATCGCTGGTAATGCGGGTCAGCATATAGCCCACGGGCGTGACATTATAAAAAGACAGCGACAAGGTTTGCAGATGGGTGAAAAGATTCCGGCGCAGATCCTTGCCAACATTCATTTCAATCTGCATGGAGTTGTTGCCGAAAGCCACAACAGACAAAGATTGCGTCACAATGGCAAGAAAATAGCAAAGGCCATAGGGAAGCAGTCCCCGCAAGGTGTTCGCCTCAATAAAATTCTGAATGGCATACCGCTGAAACAGCGGCAGCAGCACGTCAATCAAGGCGCAAAGCCCGTTGAAAACAAACATACAGACAAAGGCTTTTTTGTAGTTCGCCAGCACCGGCAACAGCCGCTTCCAGATTTTCAGGTCAAAGGATTTTGTATATTCCTGCTCGTCAAAGGCCGCCATTATCCGTTCCCTCCTTCCTCAATGAGCCGCCGGTCGTCGCTGCTCATCTGAATGTCATAAATATCGCGATAAATGCCCGGCCGGGAAATCAGCTCGCTGTGACTGCCAATATCCGCCACCTTGCCGTCGTCCAGCACCAGAATGCAGTCGGCCTGCATCAAGGTTGTGACCCGGTGGGAAATCAAAATCACAGTCGCTCCCGCTACATTCTCCCGGAGCGCCGCGCGGATTTTGGTATCGGTTTCCGCGTCCACAGCGGACAAAGAATCGTCAAAAATCATCACCGGCGCTTTTTGCAGCAGCATTCTGGCAATAGCGATGCGCTGCTTTTGCCCGCCGGAAAGGGTCACGCCCCGTTCGCCAACCAGCGTGTTGTAGCCATCCGAGAACTCCGTAATGGCTTCGTCCACACAGGCAATTTGCGTCATGCGGCGCAGTTCTTCCTCCGTCGCGTCTGGATGTGTGGCGGCAATATTCTCCTGAATGGTCTGGGAAAACAGGAACGGCTCCTGCAAAACAAGACCAATCTGCTTGCGCAGGGCTTTGCGCTGGATCTGCCGCAGATCCGTGCCGCCGATGGTGATGCGGCCTTCCCCTTCTTTCAGGTCGTAAAGCCGATCCAACAGGTGCACCATGGTGCTCTTACCGGAACCTGTACCGCCCAGAACCGCAAAGGTCTTACCCTGGGGGATGGTGAAGGACACGTCCTTCAAAACCGGCTGGCCACCGTAGCCAAAGGTCACGTGGTCAAAGACAATATCGCCTTCCAGCGGCTTTTCCTCCGCCCCCGGCGCGTCGCTTTCTTCTTCGGCTTTCAGAATATAGCCCACGCGGTCGATGGAGACCCCCGCCTTACTCATATCCGACAGCACTCTGCCCAGAGAACGCACCGGCCAGCTTAACGCCTCGTTGTATGTAATAAACGCAAGGAACGCGCCAAGGGTCATATTGCCTCGTACCGTTTCCACTGTGCCAGCCAGAATGATGGTCATCACCTGCAAACAGGTAAGGAAGGTGCCGGAAGCCCAGTAGACGGAAAGCAGCCGACCTAATTTGATCCAGAGCTGAGAAAAGCGGTTGTTTCGCGCATTAAAACGATCCACCTCATACCGTTCCCGGCCAAATGCCCGCACCACGCGAACGCCAGTGAGATTTTCCTGGGCGCAGGTCGTCAGCGCGCCCTCCGCTTCGTCCGCAATCTGGAAGCGGGAGGAAATCTTCTTGTAAAACACGCCGGAGGACAAGCCTACAATGGGAATAAACAGCGCGGCAATGCAAGACAGCTTGAGATTCATAGAGAACATAATAGACATATACAGTACGATGAGGAAAACCGTTCTGAATACCTCTACAAGCTGGTTGCACACAAAGTTGCGGATAACGTCCACATCAGAGGTGCAACGCTGGATAATATCGCCAGTGGCGTGAGCGGTGTGCCAGTCAAAACTCAAATACTGAATATGCCGGTACAGCGCGTCCCGGATGTTTTTCACAAAGGTTTCGGAACCTTTGGACAAATTGACCCGCTGGCCGTAGGTGCACAGACCCCGCAAAGCGGCAACCGCCAGCACCGCGCCCGCAGCAACCCACAAAGCGGTGAGCGGTTCGCCGCGAAGCTGCTCCACAGAAAACCACCGCTGCAAAAACTGAGGCAGCTCCGTTTCCGCCGTCCCAAGCACAGAGTCAACGGTAATTTTGATAATCTGGGGCGTCAGGGCATTGAATACCATGCCGAGGCAGGCGCATAAGAGCGCAACAGTGAAAAAGCCGATGCAGCCGCGCAGATAGCGCAAAATCAGATTGGTTTTCTCCCGCCTAGACAGCTTGTTTTGTGTTTCCAAAATAAGATCAACCTCCTTTTACCTATAAAAAAAGCACCCTTCTGTCCAGAAGGGTGCTTTACTTCACATGGATATAGTCAGACTACAGCCTGGCTTCCAAGGCGCGCAAACATCCCGCTGGCATACAATTACAGCTTTTTTCTGCCAAAATCATCTGATTCATCATGTCGCGCGCCTCCTTTCAAAATTTTATTTGGATAAATCCTTGCTTAGTATACTCGCATATGAAAATATTGTCAAGAGCTTTTTCGTTTTTTAAGAATTTATTTGCACACAGTGTAATGCATTATAGCTTTAGGGTTTCGGACCTTCCTGCACAAACTGGCTCTCGTACAGCTCGGCGTAAAATCCGCCCTTACGCAGCAAGCTCTCATGGTTTCCCTGCTCAATTACCTGCCCGTCCTTCATAACTAAAATTACGTCCGCCTGCTCGATGGTGGAAAGCCGGTGAGCCACGATAAAGCTGGTGCGTCCTTCCATCATCCGCTGGAACGCCGCCTGAATTTTCTGCTCCGTGCGGGTATCGATAGAGGAGGTCGCCTCATCCAGAATCAGCATGGGCGGCAGGCACAGCATCACTCTGGCAATACAAAGAAGCTGCTTTTGCCCTTGAGACAAAGACCCGCCGGATTCTCCGATCACTGTGTCATAGCCCTGGGGCAGGCGGCGGATAAAGCTGTGGGCATGCGCGGCTTTTGCCGCCGCTTCCACCTCCGCTTGGGTTGCGTACGGCTTACCCATAGCAATATTTTCCCGAATGGTACCGGATTTCAGCCAGGTATCCTGCAAAACCATGCCAATCTGACTGCGAAGCTGGCGGCGGGGCATTTTGCGGGTCTCCACGCCGTTTACTGTAATGCTGCCCCCGTCCACATCATAAAACCGCATGAGCAAATTGATCAGGGTGGTTTTGCCGCAGCCTGTGGGGCCCACAATGGCAATCCGCTGCCCCGGCTGCACCTGCAAATTGAAATTTTGAATGAGCTTTTTCCCCTTGTCATAGGAAAAAGCGACCTGCCGGATTGCAACGCTTCCCCGCTCGCCGCATTCCTCTACCGGAGCGGGATCCGGAGTTTCCGGCTCCGCTTCCATCAGGTCAAACACCCGCCCGGCGCATGCCAAGGCGTTTTGCAGCTCGGTAATCACGCCGGAAATCTCATTGAAGGGCTTGGTGTACTGATTGGCGTAGCTGAGAAAACTCACCAGTCCTCCCACAGTCAGGCCGCCGCCAATGACTGTCAAAGCGCCAACCAGCCCCACTCCGGCATAAACCAGAGAATTGACAAACCGGGTGGCGGGGTTGGTAATGGAGGAAAAGAAGATCGCCCGCAAGGAGCACTTTTCCAGGCGGTCATTCACCTCGTCAAATGCTTCCAGCATTCTTTCCTCGCAGCCAAAGGCTTGCACCAGCTTTTGTTCGCCAATGACCTCGTCAAGCAGCGCCGTCTGCTCTCCCCGGGTTTTGGACTGCAAAGCGAACATATCATAGGTGCGCTTTGCGATAAAATTCGCCACAAGCAAAGAAACCGGGGTAATTAGCACCACCACCAGCATGATTTTCGGACTGATGACCAGCATAAAAAGCAGCGTGCCCAAAATGGTCATAGCCCCTGTAAAAAGCTGGGTAAAGCCCAAAAGCAATCCGTCCGCAAACTGATCCACATCGGAAATCACACGGCTCACCGTCTCTCCCGGGGGATGGCTGTCCAGATAGGAAAGGGGCAGCTTCTGCAAATGGGAAAATGCCCGCCGCCGAACGTCCTCCACCACATGGTAGGTCATGTGATTGTTCATCACATTCATCACCCATTGCGCCGCCGCAGTAATTCCCACTGCCACAGCAACCTGCACCAAAATTTTTCCAATGGCGGGAAAATCCACCTGCCCCGCGCCAACGGCGCAGTCAATGGCTCTACCCACTAAAATGGGCACATATAGCGTCAGCGCCACGGAAATCAGCGCCATAAAAAGCGACACAAGCAAAAAGCCCCAGTAACGGCTCACATAGCGCAGAACTTTTTTAAGCGTACCGTTCTTTTTAGCCATGGCTCTTCGCCTCCTTGGGGAACTGAGAGTAGTAGATCTCCTGATAAATTTCGCACCGTGCCAGAAGCGCCTCATGGGTACCGGCGTCCACGATTTTACCGTCGTCCAGAACCAGAATGAGATCGGCAAACCGCACGGAAGCCGCCCGCTGGGAGACAATAAAAGTCGTTGGCCGGTTT
Organism: uncultured Oscillospiraceae bacterium; assembly: GCA_910589155.1. Lineage (GTDB taxonomy): Bacteria > Bacillota > Clostridia > Oscillospirales > Oscillospiraceae > Faecousia. Next base: position 37,480 of record CAJURY010000002.1, read on the forward strand.
TTCATGGAGGCAATTGCCCCACGCAGCCGGCTGTCCGTGGCATAGTCCAACGCAGAGGCGCTGTCGTCCAGAATCAGAATTTCCGGCTTGCGCACCAAGGCTCTGGCTATGGTAAGCCGCTGCCGCTGGCCGCCAGACAAACTGCCGCCCCCTTGGGCTACAGGCTCCTCCAGCCCATTTTCCTTCCCCCGCACGATTTCCTCTGCCTGGGCAACGCGCAGCGCTTCTTGTAGTTCCGCTTCCGTGGCGTTGGGATTGCCCCAAAGCAGATTGGAACGGATCGTCCCTCGGAATAAAACGGCCTTCTGGGGCGCAACCCCCACGCGGCTGCGCAAGGCGTTCTTTTGAAACTGCCGCACATCCACGCCGTCTACCAATACGCTGCCTTCCGTCGCATCGTAAAACCGGGGAATCAAATTCACAAGGCTTGTTTTCCCGGAGCCGGTGCCGCCGATAATGCCGATGGTCTGCCCTGGCTCCGCCGCAAAGCTGATATTTTGCAGCGCCTCCGCCCCGGAACCGGGATAGCGCAGGCTGACATTGCGAAATTCCACCTTGCCCCGGCGCGTTTCCGGCTCCAGCTCACCGTCAAGCTGATCGGTCTTGAAAGAAAGCACCGCGCCGATCCGATTGCCGCAGGCGGCGGCCTTGGTCATGGTGATGATAAGATTCGCCATCTTCACCAGTTCCACCAGAATCTGCGACATATAATTGTACAGCGCCACCACCTGTCCCTGGGACAGAGCGCCGCTGTTTACCCGAATCGCGCCTGTCCAAATCAGGGCAATGACAGCAACGTTGATGAGAACATAGGTCACAGGATTCATAAGCGCGGAAATTTTTCCGACCTTTTGCTGCAAGCGGGTCAGCTTTTCGTTGCGCCGCTCAAATTCCTTGTTTTCCTCCTCCTCCATACAAAACGCCCGAATTACCCGCACGCCAGAAAGATTTTCCCGTGCCGCGCCAGTCACGCTGTCTAAGTTTTCCTGCACCTTTTTATACTGAGGAATCGTCCAAAGCATAATGCCAAAAACCACGACGCAAAGCGCTGGAATCACCGCCGCGAAAATCAAAGCCGCCTGCAAATCGATGGTGAAGGCCATCAGCATCGCACCGAACACCACAAAGGGCGAGCGCAACAGCAGCCGCAGCGCCAGATTCACGCCGTTTTGCAGTTGATTTACATCGCTTGTCATGCGGGTCATCATAGTAGAAGCGCCCAGTGTATCCATCTGCCCGTAAGAAAGACGCTGGATGCTATCTAACAGCGCATGACGTAGCTTTGCGGCAAACCCCACGGAAGCCTTTGCCGCAAAATACTGCGCGCTGATGGAGCTGGCAAGTCCTACCACGCCCAAAGCGACCAGAAGCAGGCACATATGCATAATATACGTTTTATCGCCTGCCGCGATGCCGGTATCAATCATAGCCGCAACCACCAATGGCACCAGCAGTTCAAAGCTTGCCTCCAGCATTTTAAAAAGCGGCGCAAGCACGCATTCCTTCCTGTAGGCCTTCAAATAGCCCCAAAGCTTTTTCATCAACGGCTCCCTCCCCGATCTCCGCGCCGCATTGCCGCCGCCTGCAAAGTCAAGGAAGCAAGCACCAAAGCCGAAATGCAAATACTGGTCGCGGTAAAAAAGCCGGTATCTCCTGTAATTCCCGGCACAATGGTTAAAATTAAAGTAAAAACTGTGCATATCAAAACAATACCCCGCAGCCGGATCAGTCCCAGCTTCCTTGTAAAACAAATGGAAAGCAGCAGCACCAGCAAAACGGAAAATACCCCTGTCAGGGTATGGAACAAATTCTCAGAAGTCGCCGGTTTAAAATAGGAAAAAGTTTTTTGCAGATCTTCCTTCCCCCCAAGGGAAAAAAGCAGCGCCGCGCCATAGGGCAAAATCTCCAGCGCCAACGCCGCCGTCTGGCAAAGCAATGCATAAATATACAATCTGCGTTTTTTCCGCGTCACGTTCTCCCCTTTGGTTCGCCGGCAAACGCGAAACACCGCAGCAGCAATCAGTCCCAAACCTGCCAAATGATACAAAACAAAGGGATTTTCCCTTAAAAAGCACATAGGAAGCAGCAAAAACATCGCGCCAAGTCCCAGCAGCACCCGGTCAATTTTGTCCTCCGCCTGCGCTCTGGCACAGTCCATCGCGTCCAGGATAATTTGATCTGTCAGCTCCGGGGTACGGTGTACAATCCTTTCCCCCGCTAATATTTCTCCAACCGATACGTTCAGGTGCTCAGAAAGCTTCTGCAAATATTCCGAAGCTGGCATTTTTATGCCCTTTTCCCATAAAAGCAGGGTTTCCTTGTGGATTCCCAGACGAAAAGCAAGCTGTTTGCGCGTCAGGCGGCGCTTTTCCCGCTCCTGCCGTAAAAAGCTTCCGATGGATTTCGCGTTCATTTTGTGCCTCCCTTCCCGTAAGCGTTAGTATATTATACATAGATTTCCCTTTTTTTGCAATAGAAAACACACCGTACGCTCTCTTTTTCGATGCACATCTCTGTCAAATTGCACATATTATTTTTGTATGTTCATACAATTTTATCTTTTTTGCAAATATCTGTTTGACTTCCATAATTTCCCATGATACTATAAAAATGAACCAAAATAGTAGAGAGGCGGTGATTCACGGATTCATGAAGCATTCGGGACGTTGTTGACGACTTGCCGTGTGAAAGGAGCGCACCATGAAAAAACTGTTTCGTATTTTCGTATGTATCGGCCTTGTTCTGGCGGCTCTGGCTCAGAGCTTTTACGCAGTTTCCAAAGACGCAAGCAGCGCATCCCAGCTACCCAAAGAAATGATGAAGGAATTGGAACTTACCGAAGCGGATATTTCCGGTCTTTGCGTCAGGGATGAGCAAACCTTCTTTGTCGCGGAGGGGAAAACCGTGTTTTGCTACAATCAGGCAAGCCGAACCGCCGTGCCTGTTTTTGAAAGCGACGCGCCAATCGACTATTATGTGCCTTACGCCGGGCGCGGCGTGATGCTGGGCGCGGCGCCTCTGGACGAAAGCGGGCAGCCCTATGAAACCCCTGTCTATAAAGAAGGGCTAACTTGGAACGGGCAATATACCTACTATGAATTTGCCACCGGCGAGACCTATCCCGTGGAAAATCCGGACAGATTCCTGCTTTCCGCCACAGTGAACGCTGTTTCCAAGCCGAATTTTAAAACTACCATCAATGGGAAAGCTATCCCTCATAGCAAATATCCTCCCGGCTCATTCTTTAATAATGATGATTGGGCTGGCGGAGATGAGTGCCATGGTTTTGCATTACTAATTTTTAACTATCTTTTTGGTACAACTAATGTGCCTGAAACATGGCATCGGGTAACATCAACGGCATCATCTATTAAATCTGTCTGTCAAAATTTACCCCTCGGCTCTTTAATTCGAACCTCAAATGAAAGTGTCACATCAGGTGATGGACATTCCATGATATTAGTTGGAAAGGATGCCAACGGAATTACTGTCTATCATGCAAATGCGCATGGCGTATATAACAGAGTAGATATTGACTACTACACCTGGAGTGAATTTGCAAGTGGCTATAAGTATTTTCGTTATACTTATCAACCCTGCACCCATTCCTACACTGCATGGACTTCCTACTCCAGCACACAGCACAAGCGCACCTGCTCCAAATGCGGCAATGTACAGTATGGCTCTCACTACGGGACAACCGCCGGGCTTGGGCGTTGTGTGGTGTGCAAGTATTACGGCACCCTGCCGGGGCCTGTGGGCATTACGCCGCCCAATGTGGTGGACTGCTGCCCGGAGCATTTTGACCATTCCTAAAATGAACAAGGAAAAGAGGGATAGTATGAACAAATTAAAGCTTCTTTGTGGACTTCTGTCCGTGTTCCTCCTATGCGGCTGCACTTTTGTGCAGCCGCCCGCCACCGAGCCGACCGAACCACCTGCACCAACCATCACCACACCGCCAGAAACGGAGCCGCCGACGGAAGCACCTACGGAGCCTCCTACCGAACCTCCTACGGAAGCCCCCACCGAGCCGCCCTCCACAGACGATGACGATTACAATCTGGTGTTCTATTGGCTCTGTCCCATGCTATCCATGGGCGACACTTTTTACATCTGCGCTGATGGTTCTGATGAATGGATACAGCTTAATGGCATCTTTGCCTATAGTTTTCCCGATGTTTATTATTCCCACCACAATGATGAAACACGTCCTTTGGCTGGTGCCTACGGCTTGGATAAAATTCAATGCAATTATCCCGGTGAAATTAGTGATACTTGGACGGTCTTACGGATTCGAGTAGGCGCTTACTGGGACTACGGTAGTGAAGGAACAAATTGGGATCCTTGGCGAGATGGCATGATTACTCATATTCAAAAATATGACGGTGTTAAAATCACGGGCAAAGACACTTTGCTTGTGACCGGGCTAGATAACGCAAACAGTCGGCTCACCTTTTCTACCACAACAATGGTCTGCTGCACACAGTGTCCGGAAGAATGGCTCGCCCAGTGGGACGGCATCGTAGAAGAAGCCCCCAGCTACCACGGCGGCACAGAAGAACCCTGGAATTTCCATCTGACCCACGGCAATTAACCCCATTTCTTTTCCTCCATCTAACTACAGAAAAGAGGGATCGTATGAACAAAGTTAAGCTTCTTTGCGGGCTTCTGTCCGTATTCCTCCTATGCGGCTGCGCTTTCGTGCAGCCGCCTGCCACCGAACCGACTGCACCGCCGGAGCCAACCGCCACCACACCACCGGAAACGGAACCTCCTACAGAACCACCGACGGAAGCGCCTACGGAACCTCCCACCGATCCCCCTACCGAACCTCCTACGGAAGCCCCCACCGAGCCGCCCTCCACAGACGATGACGATTACAATCTGGTGTTCTATTGGCTCTGTCCCATGCTATCCATGGGAGATTTATTCTTTATCTGCGCCGATGGTTCTGATGAATGGGTGCAGCTTGACGAGGTCTCTGCCTACAGTTTCCCACTTGTCAATTTTTCCCACCACAATGATGAAACACGTCCCTTAGCCGCACACTATGGGTTAGACAAGGTTCAGTGTAATTATCCCGGTGAAATTAGCGATACCTGGACAATTCTCTGCATTAAAGTTGGAAATTTTTGGGCGTATGGTGATGATGAAACAGATTGGAATCCACAAAGAGATGGCATGATTTACAATATTCAAAAATGCGATAGCATTAAAATCACCGGCAAAGATACTCTGCTAATTCAAGGATTTGGAGAAACAGATACAACTAGAAATTATACTCCCTTTGTTTTCTCTACCACAACCATGGTCTGCTGCACACAGTGTCCGGAAGAATGGCTCGCCCAATGGGACGGCGTTGTGGAAGAAGCACCCAGCTACCACGGCGGTACGGAAGAACCTTGGAATTTTCATCTGACCCATGGAAATTAACCCCATTTCTTTTCCTCCATCTAACTACAGAAAAGAGGGATAGCATGAACAAGTTAAAGCTTCTTTGCGGGCTTCTGTCCGTATTCCTCCTATGCGGCTGCACTTTTGTGCAGCCGCCCGCCACCGAACCTCCTGCACCATCAGAACCAACCGTCACCACACCGCCAGAAACGGAACCTCCCACAGAATCACCGACAGAAGCGCCCACGGAGCCTCCCACCGATCCTCCTACCGAACCTCCTACAGAAGCCCCCACCGAACCGCCCTCCACAGATGACAATGATTATAATCTAGTGTTTTATTGGATTGGACCTTTGATGTCCACAGGAGAAAATCTTATCATGTGTGCGGACGGATCAGACGTATGGATTGATCTTTTGGGCGGGAACGAAATCGCTCTCCCTGATGTGAATCTTACAGTACATGATTATGAAACTTACCCTTTAAGCTGCGACTGGAATTTGCACAAAGTACAATACAACTATCCCGGTGAAATCAGCGATACCTGGACAATTCTTAGAATTAGTGTTGCCCATTGGGCATCCGACCGTTGGAATCCCCGGACAGATGGTATGGTTTACGATATTCAGAGATACGAAGGCATTAAAATCACTGGAAAAGATACTTTACTGATTCAAGGATTTGGAGAGCGAGGTGAGCTAGGCGTCCGCAGCCACTACCAATTTTCTACCACAACAATGGTCTGCTGCACACAGTGTCCGGAAGAATGGCTCGCCCAGTGGGACGGCATCGTAGAAGAAGCCCCCAGCTACCACGGCGGCACAGAAGAACCCTGGAATTTCCATCTGACCCACGGCAATTAACCCCATTTCTTTTCCTCCATCTAACTACAGAAAAGAGGGATCGTATGAACAAAGTTAAGCTTCTTTGCGGGCTTCTGTCCGTATTCCTCCTATGCGGCTGCACTTTCGTGCAGCCGCCCACCACCGCACCGACTGCACCACCGGAACTAACCGTCACCACACCGCCGGAAACGGAACCTCCCACAGAATCACCGACAGAAGCGCCTACGGAAGCACCCACCGAGCCGCCTACGGAAGCCCCCACCGAGCCGCCCTCCACAGACGATGACGATTATAATCTGGTGTTCTATTGGCTCTGTCCTATGCTATCCATGGGCGACACTTTTTACATCTGTGCTGATGGTTCTGATGAATGGGTGCAGCTTAATGGCATCTTTGCCTATAGTTTTCCCGATGTTTTTTATTCCCACCACAATGATGAAACACGTCCTTTGGCTACTGACTACGGCTTGGATAAAATTCAATGCAATTATCCCGGCGAGGTCAGCGACACCTGGACAATTCTCCATATAACGGTTGCCAATTGGGCAGTTGACGACTGGGATCCTTGGACGGATGGTATGATTTATGAGATTCAAAGATATGAAGGCGTTAAAATCACCGGCAAGGATACTTTGCTTGTTACCGGATTAGATAACGCAAACAGTCGGCTTACCTTTTCTTCCACGCCTATGGTCTGCTGCACACAGTGTCCGGAAGAATGGCTCGCCCAGTGGGACGGCATCGTAGAAGAAGCCCCCAGCTACCACGGCGGCACAGAAGAACCCTGGAATTTCCATCTGACCCACGGCAATTAACCCCATTTCTTTTCCTCCATCTAACTACAGAAAAGAGGGATCGTATGAACAAAGTTAAGCTTCTTTGCGGGCTTCTGTCCGTATTCCTCCTATGCGGCTGCACTTTCGTGCAGCCGCCCACCACCGCACCGACTGCACCACCGGAACTAACCGTCACCACACCGCCGGAAACGGAACCTCCCACAGAATCACCGACAGAAGCGCCCACGGAGCCTCCCACCGATCCTCCTACCGAACCTCCTACGGAAGCCCCCACCGAGCCGCCTTCCACAGACGATGACGATTATAATCTGGTATTCTATTGGCTCTGTCCCATGCAAACCTTGGGCAATACTTTTTTTATATGTGCCGACGGTTCCGATGAATGGGTACAGCTTAACGGTGTCTTAGCCTACAGTTTTCCCTTTGTCAATTTTTCCCACCATAACGATAAAACACGTCCGTTGTCCGCCGACTATAGCTTAGATAAAATTCATTGCAATTATCCCGGTGAAATCAGCGACACCTGGACAGTTCTCCGCATTACGGTTGCCAATTGGGCAGTTGACGACTGGGATCCTTGGACGGATGGTATGATTTATGAGATTCAAAGATATGAAGGCGTTAAAATCACCGGCAAGGATACTTTGCTTGTTACCGGATTAGATAACGCAAACAGTCGGCTTACCTTTTCTTCCACGCCTATGGTCTGCTGCACACAGTGTCCGGAAGAATGGCTCGCCCAGTGGGACGGCATCGTAGAAGAAGCCCCCAGCTACCACGGCGGCACAGAAGAACCCTGGAATTTCCATCTGACCCACGGCAATTAACCCCATTTCTTTTCCTCCATCTAACTACAGAAAAGAGGGATCGTATGAACAAAGTTAAGCTTCTTTGCGGGCTTCTGTCCGTATTCCTCCTATGCGGCTGCACTTTCGTGCAGCCGCCCACCACCGCACCGACTGCACCACCGGAACTAACCGTCACCACACCGCCGGAAACGGAACCTCCCACAGAATCACCGACAGAAGCGCCCACGGAGCCTCCCACCGATCCTCCTACCGAACCTCCTACGGAAGCCCCCACCGAGCCGCCTTCCACAGACGATGACGATTATAATCTGGTATTCTATTGGCTCTGTCCCATGCAAACCTTGGGCAATACTTTTTTTATATGTGCCGACGGTTCCGATGAATGGGTACAGCTTAACGGTGTCTTAGCCTACAGTTTTCCCTTTGTCAATTTTTCCCACCATAACGATAAAACACGTCCGTTGTCCGCCGACTATAGCTTAGATAAAATTCATTGCAATTATCCCGGTGAAATCAGCGACACCTGGACAGTTCTCCGCATTACGGTTGCCAATTGGGCAGTTGACGACTGGGATCCTTGGACGGATGGTATGATTTATGAGATTCAAAGATATGAAGGCGTTAAAATCACCGGCAAGGATACTTTGCTTGTTACCGGATTAGATAACGCAAACAGTCGGCTTACCTTTTCTTCCACGCCTATGGTCTGCTGCACACAGTGTCCGGAAGAATGGCTCGCCCAGTGGGACGGCATCGTAGAAGAAGCCCCCAGCTACCACGGCGGCACGGAAGAACCCTGGAATTTTCATCTGACCCACGGCAGCTAGAAGCAGCGCTGTGTATTACTACAGCAATAAAACGAACGGCATTTAGCGGGAAATTTCTGACCAGCTTCCACATAACATAGAAATTTAACCATAAAAATACCGCCGCGAAATTTCGCGGCGGTATTTTGTTGCATGATTACTCAGCGTACTGGTTCGCCATCATATCCTCTGTAACGCGGGATGCGGGAGTCACGCCCGGCGCATAATCCCGGTAGCACATCAGGCCGGAGCCTGCGGGAATCAGCTTACCAATGATCACATTTTCCTTCAAGCCAACCAGATGGTCAACCTTGCCCTTGATAGCGGCGTCGGTGAGCACCTTTGTGGTTTCCTGGAAGGAAGCGGCAGACAGGAAGGATTCCGTGGCCAAAGACGCCTTGGTAATACCCAACAGCACCATAGAATTGGTGGCCAGCTTCAAATCCGTCTCGCCAGCGTCAATACGCGCCTGCACCTTGGCGTTGGCGTCCTCAAATTCGAAAGAGTCGATTACCGTACCGGTGAGCAGCTCCGTATCGCCGGGATCTTCCACACGCACCTTGCGCATCATCTGGCGGATAATCACTTCAATGTGCTTATCGTTGATATCAACGCCCTGCTGGCGGTACACCGCCTGGACGTTCTGCACCAAGTAGTTTTGCACCGCTTCCACACCGGAAATGCGCAAAACGTCCTGGGGATACAGCGCGCCGTCGGTAATGGGTTCGCCCTTTTTCACCACGTCGCCGGTATCCACCTTCAGACCCATGGAATAGGGCACCTGATAGGTCTTGACCTCGCCGTCCTCTGCGGTGACGGTAATATTACGCAGAGCGGTGCGGTGGGTCTCGTCGATGTTGACCGTACCGGTAATTTCGGAAATCTGCGCCATCTTCTTGGGACGGCGGGACTCAAACAGTTCTTCAACACGGGGCAGACCCTGAGTAATATCGTCGCCCGCAACGCCGCCGGAGTGGAAGGTACGCATGGTAAGCTGGGTACCAGGTTCACCAATGGATTGCGCCGCGATGATGCCGACCGCTTCGCCCAGATTGACTTCCTCAGAAGTCGCCATGTTCATGCCGTAGCACACGGCGCAGATACCACTGCGCGCCCGGCAGCCCAAAACGGTACGAATATAAATCTGATGAATGCCATGGGCTTCAAACAAGTCCGCTTCTTCGGGCTGCAAAAGCTCGGTCTTGGAATGGAGCAGTTCGCCGGTGACAGGATCCACAACATCGTCTACCGGATAGCGACCGCGAATCCGGCGTGCAAAGGTATCTACAACCTTGCCCTTTTCCCGGACTTCGCCTACCCAGATACCGGCCTTTGTATGGCAGTCATGCTCCCGGATGATGACGTCCTGCGAAACGTCAACCAGACGGCGGGTCAAATAACCGGAGTCAGCGGTACGAAGCGCGGTATCCGTGAGGCCCTTACGGGCGCCTCTGGAGGAGATGAAGTATTCCAGAACAGACAGACCTTCACGGAAGTTCGCCTTAACAGGAATTTCGATGGTACGTCCGGAGGTATCCGCCATCAGACCGCGCATACCCGCAAGCTGACGAATCTGCGCCATGGAACCACGGGCGCCGGAGTCCGCCATCATATAAATAGGATTGTACTGGTCAAGGTTGGCCTGCAAGGCGTCGGTAACATCCTTGGTGGTACGCTCCCATTCCTCTGTCACCAGACGGTAGCGTTCGTCGTTGGTAATGAGGCCGCGCTTATAGAACTTTTCAATGCGGACAACCTTGGCTTCCGCTTCCTTAATAAGAGTATACTTCTTTTCAGGTACGTCCATGTCGGAAATGGACACGGAGATTGCGCCCTTAGTAGAGTATTTATAGCCCAGCGCTTTCACGCGATCCAACATTTCTGTGGCCACGGTGAAGCCGTGCTTGCGGATGCACTTATCAATAATCTTACCTAAGGGGCCTTTGCCAACCAGGAAATCTATTTCCAAACTAAATTCATTTCCGGGCACGGAACGATCCACAAAGCCCAGATCCTGGGGGATCGGCTCGTTGAAAATCAGGCGGCCAACGGTTGCGTCGATCAACTGATAACGCATTTTATTGTCTACTTCCTTGCCGTAGCGCACGCGAATCGGCGCATGCAGGCCAATTGCGCCGTCGGAGTACGCGGCAATGGCTTCTTCTACGCTGGAGTAATTATGCACAGGCCGGAACTTCGCCTGCTCCTTCCCGGCTTCCTTCGCCCCTTTGTTGGCGGCAAGGAACTCGTCCGCGTCCACAATTTCGCCTACAGGCAAACCGGTTTCCCCAGCGTCCGTCACAAATACAGTTTCCGCGCCCTTTTCCGCCTTGCCCAGACGGACATAGGTCAGGTAGTAAGCGCCAAGGATCATATCCTGTGTGGGAACGGTAACAGGCTTGCCGTCCTGAGGACGGAGCAGGTTATTGGCGGAGAGCATCAGCATTCTGGCTTCCGCCTGCGCCTCGGCAGACAGAGGAACATGCACAGCCATCTGGTCGCCGTCAAAGTCGGCGTTAAACGCGGTACAGCAAAGAGGGTGCAGCTTGATGGCGCGGCCTTCTACCAGCACCGGCTCAAAAGCCTGAATGCCCAGACGGTGCAGGGTCGGCGCGCGGTTCAGCATGACAGGGCGATCCTTAATAATATCGTCCAGGGCGTCCCAGACCTCGGTCTTGCCCTTGTCAATCATCTTCTTGGCGGACTTAATGTTGTTTGCGAGGCCATCCGCTACCAGCTTCTTCATCACAAAAGGACGGAACAGCTCAATCGCCATTTCCTTGGGCAGACCGCACTGATACAGCTTCAGCTCAGGGCCTACCACGATAACGCTTCGGCCGGAGTAGTCCACGCGCTTACCCAGAAGGTTCTGGCGGAAACGTCCCTGCTTGCCCTTCAGCATATCGGACAGGGATTTCAGCGCACGGTTGTTGACACCGGTGACGGCGCGGCCTCTGCGACCGTTGTCAATGAGGGCGTCCACCGCTTCCTGAAGCATCCGCTTTTCGTTGCGGATGATGATATCAGGGGCATGCAACTGCAACAGGCGCTTTAAGCGGTTGTTGCGGTTGATCACCCGCCGGTACAAATCGTTCAAATCGGAGGTAGCGAACCGACCGCCGTCCAACTGCACCATGGGACGCAGCTCAGGAGGCAGCACAGGCAGCACGTCCATAATCATCCAGCTCGGCTGATTGCCGGACTGCCGGAAGGCCTCCACCACTTCAATGCGCTTGATGAGGCGCAGTTTCTTCTGGGCGGAAGCGTCCCGCATTTCCGCGCGAAGTTGCTCGGAAAGCTCGTCCAAATTGATCTGCTCCAGCAGCTCCTTGACTGCCTCCGCGCCCATGGCTGCTTTGAAATCGTCCTCATATTTTTCCCGCATATCCCGGTATTCCTTCTCGGTGAGGATCTGCCCCCGGGTCAGAGGGCAATCGCCGGGATCGGTGACAATATAGGAAGCAAAATACAATACTTTTTCCAGAACCTTGGGGCCAATATCCAAAATCAGACCCATTCTGGAGGGGATTCCCTTAAAATACCAGATATGAGAGCAAGGCGCGGCCAACTCAATGTGACCCATACGCTCCCGGCGCACCTTAGCCTTGGTGACTTCCACGCCGCAGCGGTCGCAAACCTTGCCTTTGTAGCGGATCTTTTTATACTTGCCGCAGTGGCACTCCCAGTCCTTGGTGGGTCCAAAGATCTTTTCGCAGAACAGGCCGTCCTTTTCCGGCTTCAACGTGCGGTAGTTGATGGTCTCAGGCTTTTTCACCTCGCCATAGGACCAGGAACGAATCATATCCGGTGAAGCAATACCGATTTTCATAGCATCAAAAGTTGCGTTTGCCATAGTATCACTCCTCCTTATTCCACATCTTCGCCGGCTTCGTCATCCTGACCGCCAAAGATATCCATAATACTTTCAGGGCTGTCCTCGTCGATGTTGAACCCGGAGCCGAACACTTCTTCCTCGTCGGTCACATAAGTTTCATCGCCGGAGGCATAGACCACATCATCATCGTCGTCATCGTCTTTCAGCTCAATCTCGTTGCCCTGCTCATCCAGTACGCGGATATCCAGGCACAGAGACTGCAATTCCTTTACCAGAACCTTGAAGGATTCCGGCACGCCGGGTTCGGGTACGTTATTGCCCTTGACGATGGCTTCATAGGTCTTGACACGACCGTTAATATCGTCGGATTTTACCGTCAAAATTTCCTGCAAGGTGTAAGCCGCGCCGTAAGCTTCCAGCGCCCAAACTTCCATCTCACCGAAACGCTGACCGCCGAACTGCGCCTTTCCGCCCAGAGGCTGCTGGGTAACCAGAGAGTAGGGGCCTGTGGAACGAGCGTGAATCTTATCGTCAACCAGATGGTGAAGCTTCAGGTAGTAGGGGTAGCCTACTGTAACAAGGTTATCAAAGGGATCACCGGTACGGCCGTCATACAAAACGGTCTTGCCGTCTTCTCTGAGACCCGCGATTTTCAGCGTTTCACGGATGTCTCTTTCGTTGGCGCCGTCAAAAACAGGGGTGGAAACCTTCCAGTCCAGCGCCTTGGCGGCGTAGCCCAGGTGGACTTCCAAAACCTGACCGATGTTCATACGAGAAGGAACGCCAAGGGGGTTCAGCACAATATCCAGCGGCGTGCCGTCGGGCAGGAAGGGCATATCCTCCTCCGGCAAAACTCTGGACACAACGCCCTTGTTGCCGTGGCGACCCGCCATCTTATCGCCTACAGAAATCTTACGCTTTTGGGCGATGTAGACGCGAACGACCTTGTTCACGCCGGGAGACAGCTCGTCGCTGTTTTCTCTGGTGAACACCTTTACGTCTACAACGATACCGCTTTCGCCATGGGGCACCTTCAAGGAAGTATCCCGGACTTCTCTGGCCTTTTCGCCAAAAATCGCGCGAAGCAAGCGTTCTTCCGGGGTCAGCTCCGTTTCGCCCTTGGGCGTAACCTTGCCGACCAGATAATCGCCGGAATGCACCTCCGCGCCTACGCGGATAATGCCGTTTTCATCCAGATCCTTCAGGGTATCTTCACCCACGTTGGGGATGTCTCTTGTAATTTCTTCCGGTCCCAGCTTGGTGTCGCGGGACTCGGTTTCATGCTCTTCAATGTGAATGGAGGTAAATACGTCCTCCCGCACCAGACGCTCGTTGAGCAAAATGGCGTCTTCGTAGTTGTAGCCTTCCCAGGTCACGAAGCCAATGAGCACATTCTTACCCAGGGCAATTTCGCCCTGAGAACAAGCGGGGCCGTCGGCAATAATCTGCTCGGTTTCCACGCGCTCGCCCACCGCTACAATGGGACGCTGGTTGACGCAGGTGCCCTGGTTGCTCCGGGCAAACTTGGTGAGCTTATGGGTAGCGGTATCGCCGCTGTCGTACTTTACGGTAATTTCCGTGGCGCTGACAGCCGTCACAACGCCGCCTTCCCGCGCCTTAATGCAGACCTCAGAGTCCACAGCGCACTTATGCTCCACGCCGGTAGCGACGATAGGCGCTTCCGTCACCAGCAGCGGCACCGCCTGACGCTGCATATTCGCGCCCATGAGCGCGCGGTTGGCGTCGTCGTTTTGCAGGAAGGGGATAAATGCGGTAGCCAAAGAAACCATCATCTTGGGGGAAACGTCGATATAGTCGATGACGTCCCGATCCACTTCAATAATCTCATTGCGGTGGCGGCAGGTGATACGGGCGTTGGCCAGGCAGCCGTTCTCATCTACCGGCTCGTTGGCCTGCGCCACAAAGTAGTTGTCCTCCACGTCGGCGGTCATGTATTCTACAATATCCGTGACCTTGGCGGTCGCCTTGTCCACCTTGCGGAAGGGCGCTTCCAAAAAGCCGTATTCATTGACCTTGGAGAAGGTGGCAAGATAGTTGATCAGGCCGATGTTGGGACCTTCAGGGGTCTCGATGGGGCACAGACGGCCATAATGGCTGTAGTGAACGTCTCGCACGTCAAAGGAAGCGCGCTCCCGGCTGAGACCGCCGGGGCCAAGGGCGGAAACACGGCGCTTGTGGGTCAGTTCCGCCAAGGGGTTATTTTGATCCATGAACTGAGACAGCGGAGAAGAACCGAAGAATTCTTTAATGACCGCCGTCACAGGGCGAATATTGATGAGACTCTGGGGGGTAACCGCGTCCAGATCCTGCACCGTCATACGTTCCCGAATAACCCGCTCCAGACGGGTGAAGCCCACGCGGAACTGATTTTGCAGCAGCTCGCCTACGCAGCGCAGCCGGCGGTTGCCCAGATGGTCAATATCGTCTGTGGTGCCGATACCGTTAGCGACGCAGCACAGATAGTTGATGGAAGCTAAAATATCGTCTACAATAATGTGCTTGGGAATCAGCTCGTCTCTGCGGGCTTCAATGGCTTCCGCCCAGCCGCCTTCCGGCACAGTCTCCAGCATCTCCCGCAGCACAGAGAAGCGAACCCGCTCCTTAATCCCATATTCCTTGGGATCAAAGGATACGAACTTGGACATATCCACCATATCGTTGGCGAAAATCTTTACAGGGCGGCCTTCCACAGAAACAACCGCCTCGTTGACGCCCCGGTCGGAGATTTCCTGCGCCTGTGCGCGGGAAATAACGTCGCCGGGCATCGCCAGGATTTCGCCGGTCAAGGGATCGGCAATGGGTTCCGCCAGGGTTTGACCGGACAGGCGGCTCCAGATATTCATTTTCTTATTGAACTTATAGCGGCCAACCTTGCTCACATCATAACGGCGGGGATCAAAGAACAAAGATTCCAGATAGGACTCCGCGTTTTCCACTGTGGGCGGCTCACCGGGACGCAACCGACGGTAAATCTCCAGAAGGCTTTCCTCTCTGGTTTTGCAGGTGTCCTTTTCCAGCGTTGCCAGAATGCGGACGTCCTCCCCAAACAGCGCCTTGATTTTTTCATCGGTGTCCACGCCCATAGCGCGGATCAGACTGGTTATGGGGAGCTTGCGGTTTTTGTCGATACGGACATAAAAAACATCCTGATTATCGGTTTCATACTCCAACCATGCGCCGCGATAGGGAATCACGGTAGCGGTATAGGAATGCTGATCCGCCTTGTCCACCTCGTCTCCGTAGTACATACCGGGGCTTCTGACAATCTGAGAGACAATGGCGCGCTCCGCGCCGTTAATGACGAAGGTACCGCCGCCCGTCATCAGAGGGAAATCGCCCATAAAGATTTCCTGTTCTTTGATGACGTCGGTTTCCACATTGCGCAGCCGAACTCTTACCTTAATGGGCTTTGCATAGGTAACGTCCCGCTCCTTGCATTCTTCCACTGTGTACTTGGATTTTTCATCCATGGAGTAATCCAGAAAGCTCAATTCCAGCTTCCCAGAGAAGTCAGAAATTGTGCCAACGTCCCGGAAAACCTCACGCAGGCCTTCCTTCAGGAACCACTGGTAGGAATCCTTCTGGATTTTCAGCATATTGGGCATTTCCAGGACTTCCTGGTATTTGGCGTAACTCATTCTTTTGGTCTTGCCAAATAACTGTTCCTTGACCATGTCCGTGGCTATAGCCATATCAGTCATCACAGCCTTTCTTTCGGCCGAAGCCGGAATAATTGTGTAAATTCCTTTTTGATACACTCGGCAGAGTTGTATGTTTTACCCTGCTCTGCCCTTGACACCAGCCGCCATTCGTGCTACTATGAATACATCAGGATGGGGATGTGTGACAAAACCACACTCTCGCAGTATGGACGTTAATTATATCACACACAATCTTTTCTGTCAATGTTTATTTCAGAAAAATTTGCCTCTTTTTCACTTTTGTGAAAAAGAGGCGTTTATTTTTGTTTATTTATACAATTTTTCTATTCTTTTCAAAAGCTCCCGTTCCTGCATGAAAAACCGGCGGGCAATGGGCGGCGCCACCATCCCGGAGGCAATCATTTCCCGCAGTTTTTCCACCGTCACCCACCGGGCTTCCACGGTTTCGCCTGGCTGCAAGCGCAGTGCTTCCAATGGTACGTCTTTACACAAAAAATACAGGTCAAAGAAAGCGTCCCCTTCCTGAAAACTACCCATAAATGAAAATTCCTCTTCTTCTGCCCGGATGCCTGTTTCCTCATAGACTTCCCGCACAATGGCCTGCCGGCTGGTTTCCCCGGCCAGCACGCCGCCG
This sequence comes from uncultured Oscillospiraceae bacterium, assembly GCA_910589155.1. Lineage (GTDB taxonomy): Bacteria > Bacillota > Clostridia > Oscillospirales > Oscillospiraceae > Faecousia. The sequence continues at coordinate 54,286 of CAJURY010000002.1, forward strand.
CCGGAGTTTTCCCATAAATTAGGGCTGGCTCGTTTTTCCGGAGCGCGCCGGGTCAGAAGAAGCCGACCTTTGCCGTCCGTAATCCAGACGCAGCTCACTAAGGTATATTCCCCTTTTTCTGTCGGCGTTCCCCGGGGTAGAACCTTTCCTGTAGGGGTTTTAGATGCATCGTAAATGTCGCAATATTCCATTCCTGATCGTTCCTTTTTTCAAGCATTATCATTCCTCACTCAAATTGATTGCAATATGAGGGGTGATAGAATCATTTTCCCGCAATTTGTTTCAAATTCTCAACAAAAACCACACTTTTCTACAAATTCTGAGGCGCACCGCATAGTATTTTCCTCTTTTTCCCATTAGAATCATGTTGCAACTTTACAAGTGGAAAGAGGATCAACATGACTTGCAATCCAAACCCAATGAAAGACGTTCTGGCCGCCAATATGAAAAGTTATCGCAAACACCAGCGGTACTCCCAGTTTGAGATGGCCGAAAAATTGCAAATGTCTGTACGCTCCTATGCCGATGTTGAGCGAAAGGTCAGCCTTTGCAGCACAAGAACTTTTGTGCATTTTCTGCTTCTGTGTAGCGATGAACAAATTAACCAGCTCATTCAAGAACTGCGGGAAGCAGACACAATCGTTACTTAAAAGATTCCATATTCTCGCGAAAGCGGCTGCCGCAAGGTCTACGGCAGCCGCTTTCCATATGTTTCAATAATTTTTGCAAAATCAAGCGGGGTTTACAAGGGTAAATTCGCAGGACTTTACAAAGCGGGAGTCAAAATAAATCTCCAATGTATAATCGCCAGGCTCAGATATACTGGGCATACTGCCGGTAAAGTGCCGCTGCTGCCACATGGTTTCCCAGTTTACCGTTTCTACTGTGGTATCGATCACCTTACCCTGGCTGTCTTTGAGCACGTACATCGCCTTGTAGGTTTGGCTACCTCCCCAATAGTTCGCGGGAGCCAAAAGCACAAAGCTCAAATCCTGCGCTGTGGTAAACACCGTTTGACTGCCCGCGCTGATCCAGCGGCTCTGCCAACCTTCATAACCCGGCGTTTCCATCAAAAATAGATACATCACACTGGGAGAGATATTATAGTCCGTAAAGTCCCCCGCGGCCTGCCCTTCAATGGTGAAGCTTGCGTTGGATACCGTTCCGTTGTCCGCCGTTTGCAAATGGAAGGAATAGCTCACGCCGGGAAGCGCTGGGCCGATGATAATGGAATTTTCCGTTACAGTTTTTGAAACAGGCGTATCCGGCGCATCGCTGGTGGTATAGGTCACAATCCAGCCGGAAGGCGGGTAGCCCTCATACTCCCAACTCACCGCCAATTCTCCCTGGTTTGTCACAGAATAGGCGTGATCCGTAATAACAATGGGGTTAGCGGACAAGGACACGTTGACCGCCTTGGTCATACCCGCCGCCGTCACCTCTACCACATATCCGCAGGTTGGATCCAGATCGTGGAAGGTCGCCGTACAGCCGACAACCTCCTGGGTTACGGAATAGTCGCTATCCGGGCAGTAGCACCGCACCGTCCACCGCTCCACGCTGGGCTGCGGCTGTTCCCAAACCGCGGTGAACGATGTGCCTGTGCAGTCTGTTAGACGCAGGTTCTTCGCCACAAGCACAGTGGCAGCCTTATAAGTCAACTCGTTGTCGCCTAATAGCAAATTCCCATTTTTATCCGCCAGACGGAACGTATAGGTCTTACCAACCGTCAGTCCAAAAATGGTACCGCTATGGCCAGTGATTACAGACTTCTTTTGCTCCGCTTCCTTGCCCTCCTCGTTGTAAAGCACGACCCAGGACTCAGACTCCGGGCCGTCCGGGGTAAAGCTCAAAATAATCGAGCCGTTCTCGCTGCCTACAACCGCCGACATGCTGATCACCTTCGCCACGTTTTCCGTGGTATAGCTGGCAACCGTACTGCCTGTCAGCTTATGGAAGCCCGCCACATTCAGCGTAATCGTGTATTGCGTCCCCGGCCGGAGATTGTCAAAGGTCACAACGCCGTTTACAGGAATTGCGCTGCGCGTGCTGCCGTAGGTGTTGGTGCACACCACGAGAATGTCTTTATCCTCCGCTTTCGTCTGGAAGCTTACTTGCATACAGTCGGTCTTGTCCGCAGTTATGCGCAAATTGGATACCGGGATACAGTAATAATACGCATAGAATACGTATCCCACAGCCGCTAAGACTACCGTCACCAATAACATGACCAGTGCTGGCAGCCATCCGGTCTTTTTTTCCTTGCCGTTTAGCCGTTCCGCTTCCTTGCGCGCCTTACGATCGGCTTTCGCCTCGGCTTTTTCCCTGGCTCTACGCGCTTTTCTCTCTTCGCGGGTCTCTTTTTCCGCAGTTCTTCTGCGTCTGGTCGTCACAGGGGGTTCCGCCACTGCTTCCCGCTCAGGTTCGCTTTCCTCCTGGGACGCCTGCTTGATTTCCTCTGTAAAAAGAATTTCATCATTCTTTTCCAAGCGAACCGCCGTATCAGGCGTCGGTAAGTCCGCCAGCTTCTCCATTTTATCCATCCGATCCTCAACCGGCATACTGTTCACCGGCTCAGGTTCCACCGGCGCGCTTGCAATCGGCGCGCTTGCAATCGGCGCGCTGGACGCCGCTGTTTCCTCCGCCGTCGTCTCTTCTGCCGTTGTTTCTTCCGCCGCTTCAGACTGCGGCGTATCGGTTTCTTCTTGCTCCGCCGCGTCCGCTGCATTCTGCTCTTTTTTGATCTCTACTCTGGGCAGACCAATCAGAGAATCGTTCACCGCGTTGCGCTGCATATAAGAGATCAAAGCCTGTCCCATTTCTCCAGGGGTCAGCCAACGATCCTCCGGGTTAAAGGCGCAGGCCTTTAAAATAATCGCCGATAATTCATAATCGGCATAGACCGGCCGGGAAAATTTTTCGCCGGATAGCCGGCGCTTGCGCGCTTCTTCCACGCTGCACGCATCCTCAAAAGGATACTTGCAATCGTTATAAACCCAATACAGCACCATGCCCAAGGCATAAATGTCCACCGTAGCGTTCAGGCCAGACATAAAATCCTGCACCTCCGGCGCGGTACAAGGACTTAGATACTTGTCAGGGAAGGTCGCATATTTTAAGCTATCCAGAGGCACAAAGCCCAAATCGCCGATCTGGAACTGCCGCTGGCTGTTGATAAAAATATTTTCCGGCTTTAAATCCTGATACAGATATCCAGCCTGGTGGCAGTCGCTCAGCGCGACGGTTAAATCAATACCAAGATTAACAGCGTTCAAATGCGTCAGGGCGTTTTTCTTGGCGTAAGCCGCCAGCGTCACCTGAAATGTGCTGAGAATATAAATATTATAACCAATTCCATCTTCTTTTGGTTCAACTTGATACCCGCAAAACGGAGCAAAGCCAGACCTTTGCACCAACTGCTGTTGCAATTCCAGCTCTGTGCGCAGCTCCCGCGCCACATGCTGATAATACGCTTTCACTTCTCCCTCGTTGGCGCAGGCGCCTGTGAGCAGCAGAGCCTCTACCTGCGACGACGACTCAGGTATGGAAATCCGTTTCAGGACATATTTCTCTTTTGTCGCGGTGTGTGTGGCCTGGTAGCAGACCACGCCGCTGTGGCTGTCCATGGGCGCTCCCACTTCAAAACCATCCATCAAAGGAGACACCGCTTTTATTTCCGACAAATCTATCGCCTCCTTACATCGACTCTATTCTATGATACGCCAAAATGAAGAAAAATGCAACATAAAGATGAAAAACTACAGAAAAATTTACTCGCTGGCCGAATCGCGTCTTTTGCTTCTCTTTATAAAGAGGTTTTTTCAAAAACTTTACACTTCTATTGTGGAATCGACTTGTATTATCTGAAAAAAAATGGTATGATAAATTATAGTATCTATAGCGCATCTGCGCTGGAACGGAGGAACAAATGAGTAAAATCACCTGTGAATATTGCGGCACCGCCTATAAAAGCACCGCCAAGGAATGCCCCTTGTGCGGCAATCAAAATCCGCAGTTGGATGAAAATACCCCGGAAGAAAATGAACTTTCCAGAAAGAGCGGAAAATTCTCCGCCAAAGGCGCAGCCGGGGAACATCCGGTTTTTGAAGAGCCGCTTTCTGAGGAAGAAGAGGAGGAACGCTATTATCAGCGCCAGCAGGCCAAAAACAGAGCCAGAATCACCTGCTCCGTATTGGGTGTGATCGCGCTGATTCTGGGGCTTTATATTGGCTACCGCTTTTTGCGGCCGCATCTTTCTACCCCTGCGCCCCGTCCTTCTCAGGCAACCACCACGCCCATCGCCTGCACCAACTTGATTGTGGAGCAAAGCGAATTGACCCTTGCCGCCGCCGGAGAAAAGCAAACCATACACGTGCGTCTGGAGCCTGCGGACACTTCCGATAAAGTCGCGTTTTCCGTGGCGGATAGCGGCATAGCCACAGTGGACGCTTCCGGCGTCGTCACCGCCGTTGCGCAGGGTGAAACCACAGTATCCATCGCCTGCGGCGCGTTCCGCAAGGCGTGCAAAATCCACTGTAGCTTTGCCGATTCTCAGCCCAGCAGCGACCCCACCAACGACACTACTCCGGTAGATAGCAGCAACTGGTCGCTGACCTCTGAAGATTTTACCCTGTTTTACGCCGGGGATTCCGCCACCTTGCGGGTCAACGGTCTGGCGGACGAAGTCGTTACCTGGGAAAGCGACGACCCCAAAATCGCCACAGTAGACGGCGGCAAGGTCACGGCTGTTTCCAGCGGCACCACCACCATTCACGCAAAAATTGGCGGCGCGGATCTTCCCTGCACCGTCCGCTGCAAATTTGAAGATTCCAGCGCAGGCAACGGCAAACTGAGTCACACAGACGTGAGCATCGATGTAGACGAAGGCTTCAACATCAGTCTCACTGTCAACGGCGTGAAAGAAGAACCTGTCTGGGCGTCTGAAGACGAGAGCATCTGCACGGTTGACGCCACCGGCCGGGTTACCGGCAAAAAAAGCGGCAAAACCTATATTACCGCTGAATACGAAGGCGCGACCTATACCTGCGTCGTGTACGTTCGATAAACAAAAAGTTCTGATTCTCTGAATTCTCTTTTCATCAGTATGCCCCGCCAGAGCCAAGCAATTACAAAAATGCTTTGAGGTATAGCAAAAAGCCATCGGCACTGCCGGTGGCTTTTTTATACAAAAAATTGGAAGCATTCCGCGAAATCCCCAATCAGTCAAATTATTACCTGCAAGGTTCTTGCATATTGCGCTTAATTCAGGCAAAGCTATGGTTGCGGTCACGAATCTGACTTTTCCAGACAGAAAATAACCGCAAATCAAAAAACGAAAAGGAGAAAATGAATTATGACTAGCAGCAACAACCAGATCAACATCCCCGAAGCTCGCGCCGCTATGGACAAGTTTAAGATGGAGGCTGCCTCCGAGGTAGGCGTAAACCTGAAGGAAGGCTACAACGGCGATTTGACTGCTCGTGAAGCAGGTTCCGTGGGCGGCCAGATGGTCAAGAAGATGATCGAGGCTTACGAAAAGGGTCTGAAGTAAGGATCTTTTGGAGAGAAAGAGGCGGCACGATTGCGTGCCGCCTCTTCTTAGCATGTCTAAAAAGCAGCGATTTTATCCTACAAGGAGCCACAGCTCACCGTCACCGTCTCATGAAAAAGACTGCAAAATTTCTGCAAAGGCAGCGCCGTCCAAATACCCCCGCTCCGCAAGCGCCTGAGAAAGCGCCTCTAAAGCCCGTTCATGTTCCCGTAAATATGCGACTGCCAGTTCCATCTGCTCGTCCAGAAGTTCCTTCGCTTCTTGCAGTACCGCCGCGCCAAGCGGCCCTGCCAGCGCCTTTTCCGGCTCCATGACGACTGTTCCAAGGGTTTTCCCCATCCCCCAGCAGCAGAGCATCTTCAGGCAGTCCTGGGTGGCGACCGCAAGATCCGCAGCCGCGCCGCTGGAAAGACCATTTTCCTCTCCATAGCGTACGAGTTCCGCCGCTCTGCCTCCCAACGCGCACTGAAGCTGCAAAAACGCCTCCTGCTTTGTGTAAACGCTTCTGCGCCCTGCCTGCGGCTGCATATAGCCGCCAAAGCCGCTTCTGGACGCAACAGTCAAATAAGCCGGCGCCTTTCCCGCCTGATAGCTCAGCAGCCCATGCCCCGCTTCATGCAGCGCCGCCCGCTCCAACAACGCCCCGGTTTTTTCTTCGCTGGCTCCGCCGCGCAAGACCTCTTCCAGCATTTCGTCCGTGGCCTTGCCATTTTCCTGAAGCGCCCGCCGCATGGCTCGCTCAGCCGCCGCTTCCAGCGACGCCAGACTCATGCCATGGGAACGCAGGGCAAGGCGAATCAGTCCTTCCTGAGACAGCTCCAATAATTTGCGTTTCCCCGCTAACTGCTCCAAAAACTGCCGACGCTGAGCGCAGTCCGGCAGTTCCAGCTTCAGACAGCGGTCAAACCGCCGTACCAGCCCCGGCGCAAGGCAACGGGAGCTTCCCGGCTCTACGGCATAGTTGGTCGCCGCCAACACAAATACCGGCCTTCCGGGGTAACCGCTAAAGCCATCCATTTCCGACAGCAGCGCGTTACAGATTTCTCCGATTCCCGCACTGTCCTCTCCGGTACGCTGTCTGCCAATGGCGTCGATTTCATCAATAAAAATCACCGCCGGGGCATACCGCCGCGCCATAGCAAAAAGCTCATGTATGGCCGCCGCGCCTTCTCCCGCATACCGTCGGATGAAAGAATCTCCCTCCACAGGCAAAAACGCCGCCTGAGACTCCGCCGCCACGGCCTTGGCAAGTAATGTTTTGCCAGTGCCGGAAGGTCCATACAAAAGCAGTCCTCTCGGTGGGCGAAGCCCCGCCTGACGCAAGGCGGCGGGCTGCTTTAGCGCCAGTAGCGCCTCTTGCAGCTCCATCTTTGCTTCCTCCAAGCCGATCACATCCGCAAAAGTTACAGACTGCTCCTGCCGCAAAAAGCGCGCTCTGTCCGCGGCAATCACATCCCGCACCACGCGAAAATCATACAGTAAGATCCGCGCTTCCCGTCCATCCGGGGAAATGGTTTGAGCAGTACCGTAGCGCAAAGCCCGGCTGCTTCTGCCCAATCCCTCCACACAGCGCTGCTGGAAAATCTGCCGCTTGATCTGGCGCAGCCTTTCTGCAAGCCAACGGTCCTGCACCAGCACATCCCAAACGCCGGTGGTGGTAAAGGTCATCAGCGCCTCCGCGTCAAAATCCAGCGCAGGGGTATCCAGCAAATACACGGGCACTTGGGGGTACTTTCGGCGCACCAAATCCAAAAACAGCCGCCCCTGACTTTGAATATCCTCCAAATTCATGGGGCTTTGCCACCCTTGCTCCAGGCCGCAGGCCAAGTCAACCAACACAAAGGCAGGCATTCGCTCTTTCAGCCACTTTTCCCCCTGCGCACGACGATCCGTCTGCAATACGCCCCCTGCCATGGCAGGCATTGCAACCTCCCGCCCGGCAAAAACCAGAATTTCCTGCGACTCCCCGCCTCCAAACAGCGCCGCAAGCCTTGGATCCTTCGGCGTTTCCACGGAAATGGAAATACGCTCTAGGGTCATTGCCTTGCCAGTCTTTGCTCCCAAAAGCCGGAAAAATTCGTACAATTCATCGGTAAAAAAGGCATTTGCCCTTCTGCGCATACTTCTCGCGTCTCCATGGCTACCTTCGGCAAACAGCAGCGCGGAAGAAACGCCCGGATCGATTTCTATCTCAATGCCAAAGGTCTCGGTAAAGCGTTTCCGGCTTTCCTCCAGCTCCCGCAGGGCAATTTGCAGCAGCACATGGGCGGAAAGCGCCCGGAACATCACCACGTTGCCGGAAGCAAACCGGGAACAAATCGCCGGCGGAAAATGGGGTTCGCCGGTAAAAGGATCCCGGTCGGTTCCCAGAGCTTCCATGACAACCTGTCGGGACAACTCCCCGCCGTCGGCGTTTTCGTAAAGCTGGCGGCCTGCGTTGGTGGTAAAAATGAGAATGACGTCCCGGAAGCTGACCTCCTGATCTGTGTAGCTGTCCCGAAGGCGGCCCGCATCCAAAATCTGCAAAAACAGATGAATAATCGAGCGGTGCGCCTTTTCAATCTCATCAAAAAGCAGCACGCAATGGGGATGCTTTGCGACAAAGCCTGTCATATTGCCGGATTTTCCGTTTTTATACACCGGATCCGACCCGGAAAACTCCAAATTTGCCCCCTCATAACCATACTCGCTCATGTCAAAGCGACAAAAGGGCAATCCCAGCGCGCTGGCCGCCTGCTCCGCCAGAAACGTTTTGCCTACGCCGGGTTTTCCCGCAAACAAAAACGTCGCTCTGGGGCGATACCGTTTGGGGTTGGATATCGCCTGCAATTCGGCCTGAAAAAAGCCCTGTACAAAATCCCGCACCGCGTGCTCCTGCCCGAAAACATTTTCCAGCAAGGTTTTGCGGATCCGCTTGGTTTTTTCAATGATGTTTGCAATCGCCGCCGTCCCCACGCCGGCCGCTATGGTCTTTTGCGCGTCAGGGCGCAGAAAGCTGGCGATAAAAGGGGTAGGCGCTTGCAGAAGCGCCAAAAAAGCGTCTTTTGCAGCAAGGGCGTTTTGACTTTTCTCTCTGGCAGCAAAAAGTAACTGCTGAAGCTGAATAAAATCCCTGGGGCTTCCCGCCTTCGTCTTTGCCAGCGCATCCGGCAGAGCGGATACCTGCCCGGCGTCCAGCGTCGTATAAGCTTTTACCAGCTTTTCCAGCTCCAGTCGCTCCTCCAAAGGCGTATCCTCTGAAAAAGCCGCCTCCAAGCAGGCGCAAAACAGATGATCCGCGCTCATGCATCCATGCCTCAGCGCTTTTTGCAGCGCTTCCGCCCGCGTCAAAGCGGCGATAAACAATTTTGTATTTTTTCCGTTCATCGTCAACCTGTTCTCCCGCAATTACTCCGCCATTTTCTGCAAAATCCAATCTGCGCAGCGTTTCGCCGCCTGTCCATCCTCGCAAAATCCCTGCTCTTTATAGAAGGCCGCCCAACGTTTGCGGTATACTTCTTCATCAAAGGCCAGAATCTCCCGGCAAAGCGCCGCGTTACTATCCGCTAGGGGGAAAGGCAGACTGTCTATGGGAAAATAAAAATTTCGATCTGTCTTATAAGCTTCCACATCCGTGGCAAATTGCAGACAGGGCTTTCCGCTGAGCGCATAGTCAAACATGGAAGAAGAATAGTCTGTAATTAAAAGATCCGCCGCAAGCAGAAGCTCCTGCATATCCGGATACCGGGTCGCGTCCAGCACGCGGGTTTCATCATAAGCGAAAAGCCCTTTTGACTGCTCCGCCACATTGGGATGCAGTCGAATCAGCGCCGTCCAGCAGCCGCCGAAGCGTTTTTCACAGGCGGCAAGAACATTTTCCACATCCAGTTTATAAGCGTCGGTGGAATGATCCACCCGGAAGGTGGGAGCGTATAACAGCAGTCTGCGCGTCGGCTCCAACCCCAAAGCCGCAAACACCTTTTGCTTCACAGCGTCGGTATTTTGGAAAAACACATCGTTTCTTGGGGTGCCAAACGCCGCCACTTCCCCGTCGTACCAAAAAGCGTTCTGGTACAGTTTTGTCATAAAGTCGCTGCCGGAAACTATGAGGTCGCACTGCGCGGAATCATTTTTGCAGCTTTGTACATACGCAGGCTCCAGCGCGCTTTCCGCGTCTTTTTCAATACGCTTCAGGGCAAAGCCATGCCAGGTCTGCAAGTAATACTGGGACTTTTTCTTGCCACGCCAGTCTTTTCTGCAATTATCCACCCAAACCTTTGCCGTAGACAAGGCAAAAATCCGCCGAAAGCTATTGTATGGCACCGGCTCCACGCCTTGGGGCAGTTCTTTCGCGTCCTCCGGAGTTTTTACCAGCCATTGCAGCTTGCGCTTTTCCCCGGAAGACAGCAGCGCCTCGGCAATGGCCTTGGGACTGTCCGAGTAGCCTCTGCCATAGTAGCTGCAAAATACAACTTTTCTTGGATTCACCGGCAGCGGATGACACAGCCGCCGGAAAATCGCGTAAGCATATTCCCGAAAATTCGCCATTTTTCTACCCCTTTCGGAACATATCCCGGTGCCGCCAGATTACCACAATCCGGTACAGCAAAATCAGTGTTTCCGCTACGGAAACCGCCGCGCCAAGGGTAATCATGTTCATATGGCCGCTGAAATACAGAATCATTAAATTCACAACATGGAGCACCGAGCCAAAAATCACAGAATAATTGGCCTGCTCCGGCATTCCCATGGCGGACAAGGTAGGGAAGCCCAGAATGTAGCTGGGCAAAATCACAATGCCTACCGGCAGCATCGCCCGAAGCACCTGGGCAACCGGGGCGTATTCCTTACCGAAATACAAAACGCACAGCGGTTCCGCCCAAATAAATACGCAAAGACAGAAAGCAATGATAATCGGTTCAAAAATCAACAGCACCTTTTTCACCAGCTTAAAATCCCGGTGCTTCACCATATACGGATACATACTGTCCGAAATTGGAGATAAGGCGTTTTTCCCGGCGTTGATTAGATTGTTAGAAGCCGTATAATAGCCCGTAGGCGCACCGGTGGCAGAAATGCTGTCCAGAATTAGGGTATTTAAAGCGGAATACACCGTGGTAGACACTCTGGAATAGAAAAACACGGAAGAACGCTTCAGGTTCAGCCATATATCCTTCCATCGGATGGGGCTAAACCAGACGCCCAGCCGCTTGTGCAGATCCACATAGGAAACGCCCACTGCAACCAGATTTCCCACCGCAGTAATGGCAGGCACCATCCAGACGTCCTCCGGCTTTTTCATAAACAGCAAAATCCCCGCTGTGAAAAACGCTTTGATGCAGACTGTCCGAATGGTAATTGCGGACATTTTTTCCAGACCACGGTATAAGAAGTCCGGCAACAGGGAACCAGAAGCGGTAGAAAGGAAAAACAACACATAAAGCGTCGTATTTTTCTGCCAGGAGGGAATCAGCGCGCAAAGCGCGATTAAAACCACAGCGGAGAATGCCGTGAGCATCAGCTTGCCGCAGGTAATGGCGGAGAAAATTTTGCACAGGTAGGGCTTGTCCTCTCGGTGCAGCGACACATCCTGGGTGCCCGAAAGCAAAAAGCCGAAATCTATCACAAGCTGAAAATACACCATAATCGTCGTAGCGACGCCCAACATCCCGTAAGCTGACGGTCCCAGAATGCGAGATTCATAGGGGACAATTGCCAAAGATAAAAGCTGATTGGAAAAGGTCAGGATGTAAAGCATAACCGTGTTCAGAAGCAATGCTTTTTTGCTGCTTTTCAAAGAAAACTTATGTTTTGCCAATGATTTGAAACCTCGATTCCTGCCGGCGCAGAGCACGGCGTCTGTTTTCAGCATCCAAACTGCCGAAAACAGACGCTGCTTTTTCAGCCGCGTCCGTTTTTATTGCGCTGATTGCGCCGCATTGTAAACAGGGTACACAGCAACCTATACTGCTTCCACTCCAGAAGCCGGAGCACGATACGCTTTTTTCGCCCCAGCCAGGAAAGCATGGGATTTTTTCGGTAATCCGGGAAATGCTTTTGCACATAACCCAGAAAATCCGGCAAAATATCCGCCTCGGGGTCGGCCATCAGCACTCGCTGCGCCGCCTCCATGGTATGCTCCACCGCCAGGCAGCTCAAAACGTCATAATACTGCGCAAGTTCCCCGCTTTCTTCAAAATAGCGACGAACCGTCTCCACCGCATCTAAAATTTCCAGATTGCGCCGAATGTTGCTGCTGCGCATAATCGACCCTTCCCGCAGCAAATAAAAGTACAGCATTTGCGGCAGCACCACAATTTGCCGCGCCCGATACAGGCACTTGGGCGTGGTATGCAGATCCTCGTACCAAACCCTTCCAGGGAAACGAATACCTGTATCCAAAAACAATTCCTTGCGGTAGATCCGTGCCCAGGCCATAGGAGGTTCCAGCAGCAACGCAGGACAGTCTTTTAAAGCAAAAGGTTCTCCTCTTGGCGCCTTCATCGCTTCTATCGGGAGCATTTCTTCCCCTTCCACACACCAGTAGCCAAACACGTACATATCCGCATGGGCCTTATGAATCTCCTTTGCCAGGACAGACAGCGCCTCCGGCGCAATATAATCGTCGCTGTCCACAAAAAACAGATATTCGCCTTTCGCCGCTTCCAGCCCCGTGTTGCGCGCGGCGCCAAGACCGCCGTTGGCCTGGTGGATGGTACGCACCCGCTCCGGGAATTGCGCGGCGTACTGGTCGCAAAGGGCGGGACATTTCCCGTCCGTCGCGCCGTCGTCCACCAGAATAATTTCAAAATCATCAAAATCCTGCCCCAAAAGGGAATTCATACATTTGGGAAGATAATCCGCAACATTGTACACAGGAACTACAACGCTAAAAAGCATACCGTTCTCCTTTCCGTCACTTACCGTCCTTTAACTGAAAAAGCCGACGAAGCAGACCATACCGCTTATGGCAAATCAGACACAACGCCAATCGTTTCAGCCGGGGGAACTGCCTGATATAGTAATTTTTCTGAAAATCCGGGAATCTTTTAGAAACGTAACTGGAAAGCTCCTGCAAAATGGGAGATTTCGGGTCGATTCTCGCCACCCGGACGGAGGCAACCAGCAAAACGTGCTCTACTGTCAAGGCGCACAATTCTTTTTGGTACTGGTCAAAAAGTCCTTTTTCCTGATACCACCCCAAAACGTCCTCCATCGCAGTGATAATCTCCCGGTTTCGGGGCAAAACCCGGCTGTTCATAATGGAGCCGGGGCGGGACAAATAGCAATAAGGACGCTCCGGGAGAATCACGATTTTTTCCGCCAATGCGAAAAGCTTCGTTACTGTACAAATATCTTCATACCACACCCGGTTGGGAAACGACACGCCTTTGTCGAACAGCGTCCGCCGCCAGATTCGCTGCCAGACCCCCGGCACAGAGAGCAAAAATTCCGGCTGCTTTGCCAAGGTAAAGGGCGCGCCCACTTTTCCTCGATTGGCGGACATGGGCCGAAGGCGCCCTTCCCCATCGTCGCTGAAAAAGTCATAAGCGATAATATCCGCCTGATACTTCTTTACCGCCGCCGCCAATCGCTCCAGCGCGTCGGATTTCAGGGAATCATCGCTGTCCACAAAGAATAAATACTCCCCTTGGGCAGCGGCAATGCCGGTGTTGCGGGCGCAGCCAGGTCCCTGATTTTCCTGATGAAACACTCGAACGCGCCCGCCGCTTTCCTCTGCCATGGCGTCGCACAGTAGATCGCTGCCGTCTGTGGAGCCGTCGTCCACCAGCAGCACCTCATAATCCGAAAAGGAATTGGCTAAAATGGAACCAACGCATTTTCTGATATACTCTTTTACATTGTATACCGGTATCACAATACTGAAAAGCATACAAATTACCTCTTATTTTCCAGCAATTTTGCGGATTTTCTGCCGTTTAGGAGAGAGTTCGCGCCGGGAAAGATACCACATTCCCGCCAGCAGCATCCCCAGATAAACCGAGGCGTTATTCCTCTGCAATGCGCTGCAAGTACAGTATGCGTGCACCATTGCGCAGCAATAGCTGATGCAAAACGCCGCAAAATCCAAGGTGTAGTAGGTCTTAAAGTCCCGGCACATGGCGTAAAACGCCCGCAGGCCGAAATACAGCAAAAACGCTACCATCAAAGCAAGTCCCACAATGCCGTACATATAACGAATCGCATGAAAATCATTTTCGGGATTAAAAACATCATCCTCCACCGTCCAGACCTCACGATCCCAGTCGTAAACGTCCATACGCTGCTTCATGCGGCCGACTTCCATGCCGAACCATCTGGCGGATTCCGGAGAATCCTCCAGTAAGAGCTTGCAGAAGTTGATTTTTCTCATACGGGCATTGGCAATCACTTCTGTTTCCGTGCTGGATCCATAAAGCGCCGTCACCCGCTCCAGGCCATAGCGCCGCACCATACCGCCCAGGTATGTATGATAAACCGTACCCAGACGTTCCATTTCCTCCCATGCTTGCATGGCCTTTTCCGCCTCAGTTAGCTCCTTGGACGGCTTTTTCACCGGCGTAACGTCTGTTCCCTCCAGAATCGCATCTACAGAGCCTTGCCGGGTTTCCGCATTGTCGCTAATTGCATCCTGATTGCGGGAAGTTGGCGAAATGGGGTAGGTCGCCACGAATAAAACCGTACACAAAAGCACAGCCGCCGCCTGCTTCCAGTTTTTTCTGTTCACCAGCAAAACGGAAATACCCACGCCCATGCCCACCGCAAACAGCGACGCAAAGGCCAGCCGGGGCGCGAGGAAGTACAGCGCGCCAAGGGAAACCAAGCTGACCAGAAAGGCCGGTATCGGCTTTCCCGGCCACCGCTTTATCGCCCATACTATGGCAATCGGCGCAAGCATGGCCAAAATCGCGCTCTGGCAGTTGGTCCACATAAACCAACCCAGTACGCCGATGCCCTTATTTTGATAGGTATGGGGATCTGTACCGGTAATGGTGCTGAGAATCTGCACCGCGACAATAATTCCCAGACTCAAAACCATACCTTTTTTCATAGCGTCAAAGGTTTTTTCGTTTTTCCGCAAAAATGTAATAAAGCAGATAGCTGTCAAAGGCATTAAAATAACGCGGATTTCATTCATCAGATCGTCTACCGGCAATAAGTAGCCCACTTCCATACAGGCCCAAATATGACCTGCCGTGAACGCGCCCAGCACCCCGGCGGCCACAAAGTAAATCCACTTCCGATCCGTCAGCAAAAAGCCCAGAAATACCGAGCCGCCCAAAAGCAGCATTCTGGCCAACAGCGTGAAGGTATTGGAAATGCCCCATTCATTCTGCCAATAACCCAGCACGTCTAAAACCGGCTGTGCCGCGCAAAATAAGAGAACCAGCAACGGAAGCTTGTCCGTCACATAGCTTTGAAAACGACGATAACCATTCAAAAGGATACACCTGCCTGTTCGCAAAATAGAAATTCCGTTTGCGCCAAAATTCGCCTTTTCGCCGCCGCCAAAGACGGCGATGGCAAAAAAACGGCTTTTTCGTAACAATTTCTTAAAATTTGTGCTGTTTTTCATAGAATCTGCACAAATTCTGCGACAATTGTACCATGCGCAAACGGAATTGTCAATTTAAAAAGAAAGAATCGCTTAGAACCTGTATGCATACAGGTTCTTACTTCAGCATCTGCAAAATCTCGTTTTTGGGACGAACGCCTACGCTGGTTTTTTCCACCTTGCCGTTTTTCACAACCGCCAGCATGGGAATACTCATTACGCCGAAGGCCTGCGCCAGCTCCTGCTCCTCATCCACATTGACCTTGCCCACCTTGAAGCCCTCCGCTTCCTTTGCAACCTCCGCCAAAATGGGGCTGAGCATCCGACAAGGTCCACACCAATCCGCCCAGAAATCCAGCAGTACTGGCACCGGGGAATTTACGACTTCCTTTTCATAGTTTTCCTTGGTGATTTTCAATTCAGACATATCTTGCTTCCTTTCTATCCATTCTAATTCTAGTATACCCCGACTTAAGCAAGGGTCACAGCTTTTCATAGGTTTTTTCTAAAAAGCGCTGGCTGTCTACAACGACGCGCTGATGAACGCCTCTTCCAATTTCGCCTGCTTCGTCAAAAGCGTTTACCTGAAAAGTCAGCTTTTTGCCCTCCACGGCGGTAACCTCCGCCGTTGCCCGCACCGCAAGTCCCACCGGCGTGGCTGCCAAATGCTCAATTTGCAGCATGGTTCCCACAGTGGTCTTTCCCTCCGGCAAGGCGTCTCGAATGGCCTCGCAGGCCGCGCCTTCCATCATCGCCGCCATGCAAGGCGTTGCAAAAACCAGCAGATCGCCGGAACCAACCTCCTGAGCCGTATCCGCCCTTTCCACTTGCCCGCCGACCTCCGCCTTCATTCCCATTGTCAATTCCATAGCTTCGCACCCTTTCTATTTTTTCATAGTATATCCGATTTTTTCCAGAAATGCAAGAACCCGCGCCAAGCTTCAAGCCGGGTAGTCATATTGTTTTCCCACCGTAAGACAACAGGACGCGTGCGTTATCTGCCCTGCTTCGGCATTTTTATACATTGCTCCTTCCTTAAAATGAATTGTCATCGCATCGATTTTTTAATGGGCTTCCAATCCATTTCCTGCCGCCGGGCGATACATTGCGCCTGAAATTCCACCGGGTCAAACCCCAATATTTCATTTGGCGTTTTACCGAATCCAATACAAATTTTCATGAAAACCGTCAGAGAAGGTACGCTTTTGCCACTGAGAATTCTGCAAAAATACTGCTTGCTGATGTTACACCGAGCCGCCGCTTCCTCCAGCGTCAGGCCTTCTTCCTTGCAAAACCGGCGTAAATTGGGGGATAGGTTGTCTAAAAACATCATAAAACCACACTTTCTGTAATTTTGATGTTTTTATACTAAAAACAAGGCAATATTCCATCAATAAATAATTTGGTTTTTTCAGTAGTTTTTATCTATTTTCTGAAAATTTGTCAAGTTTTACAAATGCAAAATGCTTGCATACGCCAAAGATTTCCCGGAATGATCTTTCATATTTATATCATAAAGATTCAAAACGATTTGTTGCATAATATTGCTTTCAAATCTCCATGGCGGCTTAGTAAGGCTATGGAAATAGGAAGCCGGTTCGACAGTATTGCAATGAAATATCATAGCGCTCGCTGTTAGGAATGGTTAGAAATTTGGCTACATACGATAATTATGCTACGGTCAGTGTCACCGCTGATTTGAAATTGTAAGAAAACGCCGAAGAAATTTTGTCATTTCCGGGCGGGGGGGAACAAACTCAAGCGTTTCCTTGCTCAAAAAGCGTGTTCACAATTCGCTGTTTCTGGCGCATAAATTCTTTTCGCTCCTTCAGGCGGTAAGATTCCCCCTTGATGTTCATAACGGTGCGGGGATGCAGGACACGGTCCAGAAGAGCGGAGGCGATGGTGACTCGTTTGCCCTTCCTCTCCAAACCGAAACCCAGCGAAGCGGTTTCGGTTTGGTTTTTTATTGTTGTCAGTATACGAGATGAGGCAGTCTTTTTTGTACCCGTCTCAGGTTGATCTTGTCGATGATGTACGCATTTCAACCGCTCAAGGGGAATCTCGTTGGTTGCAGCGTGTACTTTCCCGTTGACCTTATCGCACCAGGCCACGGCCTGTCCGTTCAGATCCGCACTTGCTCCCCACCGTGAAATTGTCCCGCACAAACTGCACCGTCCGCTCCACCTTCCCCTTCGTTTGCCCCCGGTACGGCCGGCGCAGGATGGGCTTGAACCCATAGAATCCCGCAAAGTCCTCAAACTGCCGGTTCAGCGTGGAATCTTCCTGCTTCATGTTATTGTATAGAATCTCCTCCGAGTGATATTTCACCCTGTTGGGAGTCTAGCTTTTTTCTCCCCTCTCCGCCGCTCCATTACATTTTTTCCTCGCCGTTTTCTTGCATTTTGTCATTGGCGCTGACACCGTAGCAGACTTACGAAAAAGGCGCTTAATCCGTGATTATAGAGTTGTTTAATGGTCTTTCATTTTCTGACCCCCATTTCATGCGGGTTTCAGGGAGTTGTGTTTATAGGAACGAGGCTACAGCCTATGCCTGCAATGGCAAGGCGCTTGAAGTAGATGTTGTCAGCCAGCCCCGGGGGGGATTCTGGTTACTACGCCGTAGCATCCTTTGGATGATCGCGTCCACAGGGTGAGCTTCATTTTAATTAATTTTTATTTGGGCGATCAGTTTTGCTGTGTCAGAGCTGATCGTCAAAATTCAGACCAGCTAAGTAGCAATATCAGTTAAATAGTATGGGCAATACGATAATAAACTCGCAAAAAAGTAAAACAAGACCCGCCTTGTGGATTTTTACGTCCATTCGGCGGTCTTCTGGCAACATCCTCATAAGCACAGTAAAAATAAGGTACATTTTCAAAGCAAACAGGAACGCGCGGAAGGTAATTGCAAAGCTCCGGCGCGTATATTTTGCGAATAAATCGAAAAAAGGCCTCCGCATCTGCGGAGACCTTTCCGTTTTGAGACCACCCGAATACAACGCAAGTTATCATTACAAAGCGTCCGGATCAGTCGCTATTTGGTGAGCCAGAACAAATGAAATCCGAACATTCGGACAAACTCTCCAGCATATCAATATGGGATACTTGGCGGCCGCCTTTGACGTTAAAAAAGATAATGATTTTGTCATCAAAAATATAAACGGCGTTGATTAGTTGGTCTATGATTTCTCTGCGGAAGTCCGGGGCTGCCAAGTTTCCGGTACAGCGGGTTTTGAGCCAACGAATTACGTCTTGCTCTGTGAGTTCCGCAGAGCTGGCGATTTTTAATCCGGCAATTTCCTCCTCCAGCTCTTCCTTGCGAATCTCCCCAGCGGCAAGCTGACCGTTGATCCGTTTAAGTGCATGTGGATTACTTGTTTTAATTAACGCATCTACCAAGTTATCCAATTCTTTTTCTACGTCGCGCAATTCCTTTTCCAATGCGGGGATGCCGGTGGCGTTATATTCCTTCCGATAGGCTTCCACCACTTTTTCAGCGATATATTCCAGCCGACCGGGGGCTAAGATGTACTTCACGGTCTGATCTACCACGTAGCATTCCAAAAAATGCTTTTTTTCATTTTGCTTTTTGCACGTGTGGGATTTTTTCTTTTTGGCGCAAGCGTAGTAGTGATACATCAGGCCGTTCTTCCCCTTGCCGCTTTCCCCTATCATGGGCGCACCGCAATACCCGCAAAATACTTTCCCGCCCAGTAGATAATCTTCACCGGCCTTTGCTTTTGCAGGGGCTTTTTTTGTCGCAGCGGCAACCATCTGCGCTTTTTCAAACGTTGGTGTATCGACAATGGCCGGACACCCGCCGGGCACCTCAATCTCCCCGGCATAAGTATAGACGCCAATATATTTTTTATTGTGCAAAAGGGTGGAAAGTGAATTGATGGAAAACGGCTTTTTCCTTCTGGTTTGCCAGCCTTTTTCCGCCAACTCTGCGATAATTTCTTTTTTTCCGCCCCCTGCGGCATATCGCTGGAAAACATACCGCACAATTGCCGCTTCTTCTTCCACAACTACCAGCTTTTTGCCATCCAGTCGGTATCCTAGTGGGATAGTTCCGCCTACAGTGTTTCCTTGCCGGGCGGCTTCCCGCATTCCACGGGATACATTTTGACTGAGCTGCCGCGAGTATTCTTCCGCCATAGCCTCCAAAATAGCTTCAATAATATTGCTTTCCGATCCTTCTCCTATGCCTTCTGTGACGGAAAGGACATGGACGCCGTTATTTTTTAGTTTGGTCTTATAAATGATGGAGTCGTACCGATTGCGGGAAAAGCGATCCAGTTTCCAAACTAGAACGGCCTGAAATTGTCCTTTTTTTGAATCGGCAATCATACGCTGAAATTCAGCGCGGCGGTCAGCGGAAGTGCCAGACATAGCGCGGTCAATGTATTCCCCCACAACGCGATAACCACGGGCAGCGGCGTACTGATAGCAATAGCGCAACTGCCCGTCAATGCTTTGCTCCTGCTGGCTGCTGCTGGAGTACCGGGCATAAATCACTGCGTTTCCATTCCCTTCAAATGCTTCTGTGGTTAATTTATTTTCCATATATTTCCATCGCTTTCAGAGAAATTTTTTAAAAGAGCCGGTGAATTTCCATAAATTTCCAAAATTGTAAATTTTCATAGTTTTTTAAGGGAAAAATTATTAAAAAAATCTAAAAACTGCGAAAAATGGTATTATCCATCCTGGGACATTTTGTCGAAAAAACATACAATGTAACAGGAGGATCAATATGAAATACTCAGACTATACCGTTACGCGAAATTTGACCTGGGAAATTATGATTCGAGAAGAAATTACGAAGCTGCCCGTTATGGTAGGCGATCTGTGCAAACAAATGGGGATTCACATTTGTCTCTATAACCGCAGTGCGGAACATCCGTATGACGGATTTACAACCCGTGTGCAGGATGTTTTATGCATTTTTGTCGCCAGAGATTGCACCGTGGAGCGGCAGCGGTTTACTGCCGCCCACGAGTTGGGACATATCCTGCTGGGGCACGTTGGCAAATATGAGCTTGTGAACCGAGAACCATCCGCAAGGGATAATCCCATAGAGCAGGCGGCGAATGTGTTTGCAAGCAGACTGCTTGCGCCGGCCTGCGTGCTCTGGGCGCTGAATCTACATACACCGGAAGAAATTGCCCGGCTCTGCAACATCAGCTATCAATCAGCTTCTTTTCGCGCGGCACGCATGGAGATCCTTTATAAGCGCGACAAATTTCTAACGTCTCCATTTGAGCAGCGGGTCTACGACCAATTCAAGCCGTTCATTTTGAAAACCAAAATCAAAAGGTTCTGGACTGGCCTGGAATAAGTTGCGTGGGGCAGTGTTAAAAAAGGTCGCTGTGCGTTCCAGTCCGGGTTAGCAGCAAGGTTAAGGGTTCGTGCTCAATTTTGTAAATCGGAAGCCAATCCGGGGTTATGTGGCATTCGCGAAATCCTGCATAATTGCCCACCAAATTGTGATCCTTATATTTTGCTGGCAGCGGTTGTTCGTTGCACAGTATTTCGACAACAGCTTTCAGTAGCCTTGTATCGTAACCCCGCTTTACGATGGATTTAAAATCTTTTTTGAATTTGGTGTGGTATCTTATGTCAAGCATTTAAATCCTCCATAAGGGCTTCCACGCTGCGAAAGGGTTTGCTGAGATTTTTGCCGGTTTTTGCATCTTCCATTGCCGCTAAAGTTTCCTCATTGGGGATTTCCAAGGAGACCTCAAACGGGATTCTTTTTTGCCGCACCATGGTTTTTGCAAAGATATTGAAAGCGCCGGACATTGTAAGCCCCAGCTCTCCGCACAGCCAATCAAACTGCTGTTTCAGACCTTCATCCATGCGAATGTTGATATTTGTTTGAGCCATAATTTGTACCTCACTTTTATTTGATATACATATTATATTGCAATTTATTTACAATGTCAATAAATGTGTTTACAAATACGAAAACATTTCACCTAAATGCCGGTGGGTTCTTCCAGTGTGTTGATTTGCTCTTTCAGCGCCTGAACCTCTTCATCGGTCATCCAGCGTTCTTTATAAGTGCCATCACTGGCTACCATGCGCATGAGGTGCATTTTCGGTTTCTGAGGCCGGGCTTGCTCTTGACAGCGTTTCAATTCATTCTCCAGCACAGCGTCTACCGTGTCCTTCCCGTATGGGTCAAGGGCACGGTATTTTTTTATGTGGGCTTTTTCTTCCTTGCTGAAATGATCGCTTCTTTCAAGGCCACGGTCAAGATCATCCAGCGTATACCCCATTGAATATACAAGTTTCCTCATAGTCTCCAGGGGCGGTGCTTTTGTTATGCCAGATGTGATTTTAGCAAGCGTACCTTTTGGAATACCTGATTTTGCGCTTATCTCATCAAGGCTCATTTCTGATTCTTTTCTCATTTCATTAAATGTATCGAGCCACATTTATATCACCTCTGTTTTTACCATACCACATACAAAGAACAAATGCAAGAAAAATATTTCCACATCAAGAAACAAAAATTAAAAAAACCTATTGACAATTATCTGATGTGGTTGTATTATAATGATATAATTTCCAGATATGGAAATGGAGGTGATGTTATGATTTATTATCCTACTCTGGAAAGAGAGATTGCAGGACGTGGAATCAAAAAGAAAACCATTGCCGAAAGTATTAATGTCTGTAATAAGTCTTTCAACAACAAACTGTCTGGACGGGTGCCATTCACATGGCCAGAGGTTGCAACGATTAAAAATCGCTTTTTCCCGGACATGACTGCGGAAGCTCTTTTCGCCCAGGCGGATCAGGGCAGCGCGTAAAAAATCCCGCCCCGGAGTGGGGCGGGATGAGGGGGATTATGGTTTGCTGTTTTCATTTTGTGTAGACAGTATGTCTACAACGTTGCCAATCTGTGCATTAGCGGATTCGAGATAAATAGAAATCTTGCCATCTTTCTCTGTTAAAGCGTTGTCAATAGAACAAAGTCGGCTATAGCAGCTTTGCAATGTTTCAACGATTTCTCCAAGCCCTATAAAAAGCAAACCAGAGAGAACACTCCCGATAATGCCGCTGAGAGCTAACGTCCAGTTATAAGACTTTTCGACTTTAGGTTCTTTCAAAAAGCTTTCTAGGGCAACGATTGTTTCTTTTGCCAGCGCAAAGCCAAGGATGATGGACAAGATTATGCCGCCAATAAGGATGATCTTGCCTGCAATTTTGATGATTTTTCCAATGTCTGTTTCTTCCATGTGTACTCTCCTCTTTCTAAAATTTAGCAAAAGCAGTTTGCTACCGCTCTATATAAATATATCACAAGAAAACGCAAATAGCAACACGCAGGCAAAATACTATCATTTTTAATGAGGCATTGTACAAGTGCAAAACAGAGTAATCGTAAACCGGTTTTTTTGTTAGGCTGACACAATAAATATCCCGCCCCAGAGCGGGGGCGGGAGGAGTAAGAACTATGTATGCTACTGATTTTGCAACTGAGATTTTTTATGCAGATAACAAAGCTGTTGGGATGGCAAACGTAAGTTTCGCTTTGTCACCCGACGCGTGGTATGAATTTGAAAATTCACCTTTGTACCGGGAACTAAAAGCTTTTGTTGCGACCTGTCAATATGAAACTCCAGAAAAAAGTATGAGCACCCATGTGCCGGAACGCAAACAGGAAACATTGGCGTTGTCAGAGCCTCCTGCCCATTTAGGATTTTTCGCACGAGTTTTGGCAAAAGTTCGCAGGTTGTTTCCAGCACGGATACATTCACAATCACAAGCGGATTTGCAGAGCGGTTTTCCAACGAAAAGAAAACCGTTAGGACATCATAGCGAACAGCATAGTCTACCACTGATAACTTATAGCGTTCAAGACCACGAAAATATTGAAGTGCAATGGATACCAGAGACAGAATAAAACTGGCAACAGAAATGGTAACGGTAATGTTTTCGCGTTGTGAAAACCAGTCAAGCATTGTAATTCCTCCTTCTTTGGTAGTGAAATCCCGCCCCGGAGCGGGGCGGGATGGGCAGATGTTAGTAGTTGTTACGGTTTTTTCCGTAAAACACACGTCCTTTTGCCAAGTTGCGTTTGTAAGTGCAGCCTATGGACATTTTGGGGTCTGGATGGATGCAGCGCAAAGCATCGCTGCATTCTTCGTATCTACCACAACAATCAAATGTGTGGATTGTCAGTATCTCATGCCGTAGAGATTCCCGGATAGCATCTTTGCAAATTAAAATATCTTCCGGCTTTTGAATATGAACGCGAATAACCCATGGGTCACTTTTAATTTTAGAGGTTTTCGCATCTGCTGGGATTAGACTGGCATAATCCTCTGAAATAAAGATGTAGGTAGATTTCTTCCTAAGCTTCACGCGAAACACTACGTTTGATTGTTTTAAAAGATATGCAGAACTATAGTTTTTCAATGTCGCAAACTCTAAAAATTCTGGTTTTGCGTTTAACTCCTGAAGTACATCTGCCAGTTCTGGAAGGATACAGTCAAAAGCTTTTTGTTCCAATTCTTCAACCGTCTGGGCGGCTTCCTCCATTTGATCGTCCATTTTGAAAGAAAGCAATTGCTCGGCTTTAGAAGCCTTTGGGCTTTTACCCATGGGTTGGTTTGCTGTTTCGGTTTCCCGCAAAGCTACAGCGCGTTTTAGTTGTTCCGTATATTTTTCTGGTGTGTAGCAGGCAAGAAATACTTCGTTTGTTGTTTCTACATCAGCAAGGGCGCGGTGCGATACGGCTATGTTTATGCCCAGCCATTGTTTTAATTGCTCTAGCTTACGACCAGGCAAATTTGGAAAGCGGTTTCGTACCAGATATAAGGTATCAATAATTGGTCTGTTCAGTCCGAAAGCTCTGCGATAGAGTGGCGTGGAATCCAAAAGCCAGCTTCCATTTTCGTTTTCTGATATCGCATCTAGCTGTATGGCCAAGAATGGCAGATCAAATGATTTTATGTTATGCCCCACAATTGGACAGTCTCCAACAAATTGCCAGAAGCTATCGGCAATATCGGCTAGCACCGGTGCTGTATCTACTTCTGCTTGCGTAATGCCTGTTAGCGCTACAATATTGCTTGGCACTTCACGTTCCGGGTTAACAAGTGTGTGGTATGTATCCGCAACTACACCTTTGGAATAGTGGATTGCAGCTATTTCGATGATTCTGTCGGTTCTTTTGTTTAGGCCGGTAGTTTCGATGTCCAGTACGATGTAATCTTGCAGAATTTTGGCATAATCTAACAATTCTTGATTGTTATCTAACGATGTTTGTATTGTGCCTTTCTCATTGGAAGATTTGCGTGGGAATTTTGGCTGGGTTTCGGCAAGGTGGCTACCATGTATGCAGGAGAGTTCTCCCTTAATTTCGACAACAGCGCAAAAATGCTCCTGATAGCCTACGACTTCGCAAGGCGTTGGTACAGATACCCCGGCAGCGCAATAAATTACTGGTGGAATTGTCTTTGCCTTTTTTGAGGCAAGTCCCCATTTTTTAAAGTACTCTAATTTTTCTTCATCATTTGCAAAGCGCGTCCATTCTTTTGTAGGTGGATACATGAAAAAGCACCCCTCTCTTTATTTTTGGGATTTATCAACTTGAATTACACCATGCTCTTTTTCATACTGCTTCAGAGTATTCACCATGATGTATTCCATTTCTTTGTTAACTGATCTTCTGTTTTCCTCTGCCATTTTCGCAAATTTTTCCATTAGGTCTGAATCAACGCGCAGAGAAAAGCACCTTTTTGAAGTTGGCATGGCATCACCCCCCTATAGCATGAAATTTCTGATTATCAGCGCCGCGTTGGATCGTCCGATCTGCCGACCAGATAATCCAGCGATACGTCAAAATAATCTGCCAAGGAAATTAAGACTGATGCCGTGGGGTCGCTTTTCCCGTACTCATAAAACTGGTACATTGCTTCGCTGACCCCAGCAGCTTGTGCGGCTTGTACTTGCGTGATTTTATTCTGTTTACGAAAACGTCGCAGAGCTTCGTTTAACTCCATGTGCAATACCCCCAATAAAATCTAAAAAAGATATTGACACCAAATAAATTATGTGCTATTATTAGAGCACCTAATAAATTAGGTGTAATTCAGAAAGAGAGGAGAAAGTGAAAATGGCATTACGGGCGGCTCGCGGCCAGTCCGGCAAGACACAATCGCAAGTCGCAAAAGAATCGCTTATTAGCGAAAGCCAGTATCAAAATATTGAATACGGCAAAAGTGAGCCCAGTGTGCAAACGGCAATTCGCATTGCTGATGCACTGGAAGTCAGGGACTACAATACCTTTAAAGCGCTCTTCGGCGCGGCAACGCCGGAGGGCAACCCGCCGGGCGGCAACCCGGCAAAATAGTACATTTTTCAGTATAGCACATACGACAACTATTCGCCCCGGAGCGGGGGAAGAAAGGAAAGGTTAAAAATGAATATTATCGAAGCACTGAAAGCTAGAGAAATTGACCGTCCCTATATCGTCAGAAAAGCCTGGCTTTTGGGAGATGCAGGTTCTTGGCGTGCGCCGCGTGTTCTGGTAACTGATGCTCCGGATCGCAGTATGCTGGCATATCGCAGATCAACCGACTACCAGCCGTGGGTTCCTTCCGAATCCGACTTGCTTGCGGACGACTGGGGGATAGTTCCTTCTCCCTCGCGATGACGCCTATTTCCATATAATATCTTTTTCTTCATAAGATATTTCCGGGTGCTCTGCGTCCCCGTCTTGTGTCCATGCCAGCGCATAACACATAGATGTTGCTGTGCTGCCGGGGGAGTGTTGGTTAGCAGGCGGTTCGCATACACCAATCAAAACCCAGCCAAAATCGAGATAAATGTTTACAGCTTCCCATTCGCTTAATTCAATAATTTCTTTTACTTTACTGTAATCCATGATATAAACTCCTTTTCCCTTATTTATCTGGTTTTTCAACCGATATTACGCCGTGTTCTTTCTTAAACTATTTCACCTCCTGCAACGGCAATTGCAGGAGTCCTCGCGGGAGCCGGGCGGCAACCCGGCAAAATGATGTATTTTAGTATAGCACATACGGCAGAATGCCGTCAAGAAAAAACCGATTTTTTAGTGAATTTTACAAAAGTATCTACGGAAGGAGGCGCACACAATGCAAGCAATTATTGCTTACCGCAATGCGGATGGAACATTTAAGCCCGCTCAGCCCCTGCCGGGCTGCGAGCAGGAGCTGGGCGATCATACCGGGCTGGACGGCCTGGCAAAGGTCATTGCCCGGCAGATACACAAAGAGCGGGAAGCTGCCCGCCGAGCAGAAGAAAATAAGTAACATATGGCACGCCAAGGCGGGGCAGGGCTTCTTCCTTTCTCTCGCGTTTTCTTTCCCGTTTCGTGACTCTTTTTTCCTGCCGCCGGTTCGAGTCCGGTACGTGCCGCCACCCGCCTTCCGGCGGGGTTTGCGTGATACCCCCTTTGATAATCTGCCGCCCATAAAAGCAGATGGCGCGTTTGCGACCGCGTCTGCCAGTGCAATTCTGGTTGGGCTTTTTATGCCGGGCAGGCGCTTTGGAAGCGCGCCCCCAAGCACAGGGGGAGGCTGGCGGTTCGATTCCGCCGTCCGGCTCCAAGGGAGAGATGGATCAAACAGTCATAACGAGACAACCCTGAAAATGGAAAAAGACTGTGACAGCCGGGAAAGACCGGCGCCAAAAATTACATAGGAGGCGCACACGTACAATGTCAGAGCTGAAATACATTCCGGTGACAGACTTACATCCACACCCGGATAACCCGCGTAAGGACGTGGGAGACGTGTCGGAGCTTGCAGACAGTCTCAAAACTGCCGGCGTCCTGCAAAACCTGACGGTTGTGCCTGGGTATAGGCTGAGCGCAGAGGAATGGCGGGAGGTTATGGCGCAGTTCCAGAAGCATCCCACCGAGGAGCTGCGCAATCTGAGCAATACCAGGAAGTCGCAGGAGGGCTACACAGTTCTAATCGGCCACCGGCGCTTGGCGGCGGCCAAACTGGCAGGGCTGGAGGTTTTGCCCTGTGCAGTGGTCAGCATGACGCCCCAGGAGCAAATTGCAACTATGCTGGCGGAAAATATGCAGCGCACCGACCTAACCGTTTATGAGCAGGCACAGGGCATTCAAATGATGCTTGACCTTGGGGAAACAGTAGAAACCGTAGCCCAGAAAACCGGCTTGTCGCAAACCACTGTCAGAAACCGCCGCAAGCTGCTGGATTTGGATCAGGCGGCTTTTGAAAAGTCTGTAGAACGCGGCGGCACCTTGCAAGATTACATGGAGCTGGAAAGCCTTTCAGACCCTGCGCTGAAAAACGAGGTGCTGCAATTCGTTGGAACGGCCAACTTCCGGCAGCAGCTTCTGGCGGCGCAGAAGCGGGAGACGGACAAAGCGTACCTTGCGGAAGTAACTGCCGCGCTGGAAGCCTTTGCTGTGCGGGCGGCTGCTTATGATTCTGAAACCATGACGTATCAGATGGCTTATGACGCATACAGCAAAAAATCCGTTGTACGCCCCGCTGACGCCGGTACAGCCAAGTATTATTTCCTGGCGTCCGGCCGCCAGATTGTTTTGTACCGGCAAAAAGAAACGGCGGAGCCTGACGATGGCGGGGAATCCGCGCGTGAACAACAAAACACCGCTGCAAAGCTTCGCTTTGAAGCACTGATGGATTTGACAGCCCAGGCTTATCAGCTGCGCACGGCGTTTATTGCAAATTTCAGCGTTACAAAGGCACAAAGGAATCTTTCAAAAATCATTGCGCTTGCCAGCAAGGTTATGCTGCCCTTTGTCAGCGAGCTTGACCCGGATGTGGACTTGAACCTGCTGGGCAGGCTGTTGGAAGTGCAAACGAATGCAGAAGATAACTGGATAGATCAGGCGGCTTATCGCGCAGCGATCCAAGCTTGCCCTGCCTATGCCCTGCTGTGTACCGCCTACGCGGCTTTGGACTGCCCGGCGCTGACGTATGCCGCCAAGGAGTGGAATTACGCCACGCAGCTATGGGAGGTCAGCTATTGTGCCAGCGACACGCTGGACACGCTGTATGAATTTCTGGAAGCCCTGGGGTATGAAATGTCCGATGCGGAAAAGCAGCTTCAGAATGCAGAGCACCCGCTTTTTGAGGGAGAAACATAAAAAAGGCGCTGCCCTTGCCCGGCAGCGCCCCAAGACTCACAAAGGAGTGATTTCGTATGAATCAATTATACCAGGAAAACGTGGAATTGTCAAGCAGTTTGGAGCAAGTCCGTCCGGCGGCGTATTATGCGGTGATCCCGGCGGAGGTGCGTTACAACCAGACGCTTTCCGCCGGTGCAAAGCTGCTGTATGGCGAAATCTCCGCGCTTGCCACGCGGGACGGCTACTGCTGGGCAAGCAATCCGTATTTTGCCGACTTGTACCAGACTACAGAACGCACAATTTCCCGGCAGATTGCCCTGCTGGAGCAGTGCGGATTTATTCGCACGGTGGAGCAGAGGTCGGATTTAACCGGCAAAGTAACAGGCCGGCGCATTTACCTTACCCCCGGCGAAGTGTCCATGAGTGGCGGACACCCGGTAGACAAAAATGTCCAGGGGGGTAGACAATTTTGTCCGCAGGGGGTGACATTTTTGTCTACCGGCTCAACTAATAATAATAAATATAATATATATATAGGCGATGAAAAAAAGAATCCGTCCACGGCCAAGCTGCGCGAGCAGTTCTTCCGCTGGCTGATAGACTGCGGCGCGGAGCCGGAAGTAGCCCAGTATGTGCTGGATGCATTTGACGGCTTTTTTGAAAACCGTAAGGCAATCAAGAAGCCGATGAAATCTGCCAGAGCAATTACCATCCTTTGCAACCGGCTTGACAAATTCTGTGGCAGAGATTTTGCCCAGATGGCGGAGCTGCTGGATGAAGCCACGGCGCACAACTGGCAGACTGTTTACCAGCCGAAAGACGGCGGTGCGGGTGGAAGCGGCCGTTTGGTAGAGGAGCCCGATATCCTATGGAAGTAAACGGCGAAAATTGGCTGCAAGCGCAGTACAGCGTGCTGGGGGCGGCGCTGATCGATGAAAAAGTAATCCCGCAAGTGATAGCCGGAACCGGCGAAACCGATTTTTCCGGCACTTGTCTGACGCTGTACAAAGCCATACGGGAATTGTTTTTAGCAGGAAGCCCGGTTGACCCGGTATCCGTGGTGGACAGGCTGGGGAAGCAATACAGCGATTTTGTATTGCAGCTGATGGCGGTTACGCCGACCGCCGCGAATATTGCAAGCTACATAACCCTCTGCCGCTCCCAGTCCAGAGTGCTTGCCTTGCAGGAAATCGGCAAAAGCCTGGCAGTTGCGGAACAGGAGGCAGTTTGCCGAAATCTTGTTGAGCAGGCGAACTGCCTGATGGTGGACAAGAAAAGCGTAAAAATTACGACAATGGCGGAGGGCTTGAAAGCTTTTGGCGAGCGGGCGACAAAGCCGAAAAATTACTTGACCTGGCCGATTGCAAGCCTGAATGGCGATATGTACGCGGAAGCCGGCGATTTCATCCTGCTGGGCGGGTATCCTTCCGCCGGTAAATCCGCATTTGCGCTGCAATGCGCTCTGCACTGGGCAAAGCGCAAGCGGGTGGGCGTTTACAGTCTGGAAACCTCCGCCGATAAGCTTGTGGACAGGATGATTGCCCACGCTGCCGGGATTCCCCTGCCAGACATCAAGCGGAACCGGCTGCAAGATGCGGATTGGGAACGCTTTGCGGAAACCAGCGCCGCGCTGTCGCAGCTTCCGCTGGAAATCATTCCCGCCGCCGGTATGACTGCTGCGGACGTAAAGGCAACGGCAATGGCGCGTCGGCATGAAATTATCATTATCGACTATTTGCAGCTTTTATGCGCGGACGGAAAAAATCGATATGAACAGGTCACCAGTATATCCATTGCGCTGCATACCATGGCGCAGACTATGGGCGTTACGGTTCTGGCCTTGTCGCAGCTCAGCCGGGCGGAAAAAACAAGCGACGGACGTAAAAGAGCGCCGTCTATGGCGGATATGCGGGAATCCGGGCAGATTGAGCAGGATGCAGATGTTATATTGCTGCTATACCTGCAAGATGAAAACAACCGCAACGGTTCGCGCACGCTTAAGGTCGCCAAGAATAAAGAGGGCGTATGCACCGCCGAGACACTGGAATTTGACGGCGAAAAACAGCGTTTTTACAAGGCTGGAGGGGATAAGTTTTCTGGCGGGCAATATGTGGCGGCCGGCAAGCAGGCAAGGCGGCAAAACGCGAGTAACGGGCAAATAAGAATGGCAGAATTACCAAGCGACTATCAGGTGCCGTTTTAACAATTGGAGGATTTTTTATGGGTTGCGAGAGAAATTGCCCTTGCGGCGGCTGCGGCGTGGATGAAGCGTATTGTTATGAAATCAGCCGTTGGAAAAAATGTGAAAAGTATAAATCCTGGCTGAATTGGAACTGGGAACGGTTCAAGACCGGATTTTACGCACTGAAAGCAAAGCAGGAAGGGGCGGCGGACAGAATGGAGAGTTGGCTTCGGCGGATCCCGGAACCAAGGCTTGAACCGCCTGTGGAACCGTTTGTTTACTGCCCACAGTACAGCGACGAAAATTACGAAGTGGAAAACTTGCGGGAGGAAATGGGGGAACTATGGGACGAAAGGTAATACTCTGCGGCCGGTGCATTGCACTGGCCAAGGACGGATACAAGGTTATAGAGCATAGCAGGCGGGTGAAAGATATTTGCGCTTTGTGCGGAAAACTACGTTACGGCGCAGAGTGTACATTAGAAACCAGGAGGAAAGGCTATGATTTTAACACTTGAGCAAGCAAAAGAAATAATGGTAAGGAACGACGGCAACCTTTACCTGAGCAGCTGCACCGGGCTTACGCAGCTGCCGGATGGCCTGACGGTAGGCGGCAGCCTTTACCCGCGCGGTACGCCAATCACCGGCAGGCAGAAAGTCAAACGGCTTATGGATGGGGAATATGTTCCCGGCAGATATTTATACTGCGACGGTATTTTGACCCATATTAAGAAAACGCGCTCTATTGATGGATTTACCTTGTACATAGGAAAAATCAACGGCAGAAATGTCGTGTCGGACGGAACTTACTATGCTCACTGCGATAAGTTCCGGGATGGCATAGCGGATATCTTGTTCAAACGGGCGAAGGACAGGGGCGCGGAGCAATACAAGAATGTGACCATGGACACTGAAATGAAGGCGCCGGAACTTGTAACGATGTATCGGATTCTCACAGGTGCTTGCAGACAAGGCTCTGAAAACTTTGTGAAAAGCCTTGGAAGCGAGCTGAAAGACAGCTATACAGTGCGGGAAGCAATCGAATTGACAAAGGGACAGTATGGGGCGGAACAATTTGCGCACTATTTTGAGGGAAAAAGAGCCATGAGCCGAAAAATAGATTTTGAGAAACAGCCGGAGTATATCAAGCAGATGGCGCACTGCATTGGGCTGGATTACAAAAGGCCGTATATGCGCCACGGAAAGTGGTTTTACAGGCCGTATCGCAACTATTTTTCAACAGTTCTACCTGATGAGGTATGGGCGGCAATCGAATACAACGGCTGGGCAGCCCACGGCCGGGTGCAAGAGCGTGGCGGCAGACAGAGCTGCGTCTACTGGCTGACCCGTGCAGGGCTGGATCACCTGGGCGGGGCGCTGAAAATTACGATTCATGACTATAAGTGAGGATTGAATATGGAACGACTGACATTTTTTGAAAATGGACATTGGTGGGTACGGCTGAATGGCCACATGTACGGCTATTTTCCGGAGGTTGACCGCCTGGCAGCCTATGAGGATACGGGGTTGGAGCCGGAAGAGTGCGGAAATCTTGCCTATAAACTTGTCGGCGTCATGCACTTTGTTGATAAATGGTTGGATGGTGAGGAATTAAAGCTGGATGAAGTAAATCGAGCAGCTACCATGCGAGAAAAAGTCCTGTGTCTGATTGAAAATCTGGAAGCAGAGTCTGCTCTCCTTGCCGCTTACGAGGATACCGGCCTTACGCCGGAGGCATACAAGCGCTATGCGGAAGCGATCGGGAAGCTGGACATTGCGCATATGCACGATTTGTTGCAAGCTGAAAAGGACGGACGGCTGGTGGTGCTGCCAGTTCCTGTTGGCAAAGGGCAGAAGGTCTATGGAATTTTTGATGCGAAACCCATCCCTGTACATATTCAGGAAATTGACTGCGATCACTTTGACCGGCTGGAAATTTACCCGTCTGGCGAGGTTGTAGTTGAGGTAGACGGATGGGAAATCGGCCAATCTGACATTGCAAAAACCGTCTTTCTGACCCGAGAGGCGGCGGAGAAAGCATTGTTACAGAAAGATGAGGATCAAAAAAATGAAGAACAGAGACTTTATTTGCGACACTGAGGATTGCGTTTACTGGGACGAAAAATACGGATGCCAGAAGGAAACGGCGATCTCCATTCAAGAGCACTGCTGTATAGATTATGAAAGAAAACGCACAGAGCGTCGGTATCGTTTGATTGCTGGCATTCCTAAAATGCTTTCGACTATTTATGTCACACCTGGAGGCGGGATATTTTATAAAGGACGATTGCTTGGCTACGATTCCTATGGTGGGAATCCATCCTATAAAACATACTGCGTTGAAGTGCAAAAAGAGAATGGGTATAAATTTGTCGACTTTTTCCGTGATATCTATTCCTTGGAGGAAGGAACATGAAAATACTGGTGGCATGTGAGGAATCGCAGGCTGTAACAAAAGAACTGCGATCACTTGGTCATGAGGCCTATTCCTGCGATATCGAGCCGTGCTCCGGCGGGCGTCCTGAATGGCATTTACAGGTGAATGCCCTGGAACTGCTGAAAATGAGGTGGGATATGATTTTAGCTTTTCCGCCCTGTACATATCTCAGCAACGCTGGGGCAAGGCACTTGTTTCGGGGCGGAAAGTTGAATGAGGAGCGCTACCAGAAGGGGCTTGAAGCAAAGGCGTTTTTTATGGCGTTTCTCAATGCAGACTGCCCGCATATTGCTGTTGAGAACCCCATATCGAGCCGGATTTATGAAATGCCGCCGCACTCACAGGAGATTCATCCGTGGATGTTCGGCCACCCGTTTGAGAAAACCACAAGACTTTGGTTGCGTGGACTCCCGATTTTAATGGCGACCAATATCGTTCCTTGGGAGAAAACATGGTGCCCATCATCAAAGTCTGGCAATGCAGGAGCGGCTGGAAGCAGCGCCAGGGAACGCGCCAAGACCTTCCCCGGCGTGGCGCGGGCTATGGCTGAGCAGTGGGCAGGAGTTTTACCGGAGGAGGAAACAATATGAGCGAATGGATCAGCGTGAAGGACAGGCTACCAGATGAAGATGATGATGTTCTTTTGCTTGTGCGGGAAACGGAATTTTACGGGAAGCACCAAGAAAAGCGAAAAGTGTACCGCTGGATTTTTACAGGGTGGCGCATTGATGGAGAATGGGCAACTACATACTGCCATGGGCACAAAATGTTAGACGAAGAAAGCAAAACAAGCCCTAATTTTGTGTATGCGGTAACCCACTGGATGCCGCTGCCGGAGCCGCCGAAAAATGAGACATGAGGGCTGTATTCCGTTACCCTGGCTCTAAATGGTCTCTGGCGCAATGGATCATATCGCTATTCCCGGATTGCTACGAAAAAATGGTCTATCTGGAGCCGTTCTTTGGCTCAGGAGCGGTGTTCTTCAACAAATTGCCAGGCGATGTAGAAACTATCAACGACTTGAACAGTGATGTTGTAAACCTGTTCAGAGTGCTGCGCGACCGGCCGGAAGAACTCAAGCGAGTTTTGGCTCTGACACCATACAGCCGGGAAGAATATGATCATTCGCTGGAGCCTTGCGAGGATCCATTGGAAAAGGCACGCCGCTTTATGGTGTACACAACCCAGGCGATAGGCGCAAAAATGGATGGCAGCAAAAGCGGGTGGAGAAATCATAAGCAGCTAAAAATAGGCGGCACCGCCTGTAAATGGGGCGGGATCACCGATACCATAGATATTGCAGCCAAGCGACTGCGGGGCAGCACAACGAACCTGGTGCAAATTGAGCACATGGATGCGCTACGGCTGATTGAGCGGTATAACAACCCGGATGTACTGATGTATTTAGACCCGCCTTATGTGCGAAGCGCCAGAAAATCTGGGCGGCTATACAGTCATGAAATGAACGATGCTGGCCAAGTACGGCTCATGGAGACTATCTGCAGGAGCGAGGCCAAGATTATCATATCTGGGTATCGTTCGGAACTGTACGATACATACCTTGCCGGATGGTGGTCATTTGACAGTAAATCGCAGACTACCTCCGGAGAGGTAGCTACAGAGACGGTTTGGCTCAACTACGAGCCTCCGGCGGAACAGATGATGATTTTGGAGGAAGCCGCAACAGTTTTATCCTGTTTTTCAGGCGGTTGCAAGAATTGAGGAGGGGATGTTGGGAAAATGAAAGTAAAATTGTGGCAAGGAGACTGTTTGGAGGGGATGAAGGATATCCCAGACGGAAGTGTGGACATGGTGCTGACTGACCCACCGTATGGTATCGACTATCAGAGCCGTCGGCCAAGGCCTAAGCATCCAGAAAAGCGTTTCCCCAAAATTATGAATGACAAAGTACCGTTTACTATGTTTATCCCGTTACTGAAACGGATTTTAAAGCCGTCAGCCTGTGTCATGATTTTTACCAGATGGGACGTTCAGCAACGGTTTGTTGATGCAATGGATGAGGCTGGATTGCGGGTCAAAAACGTACTTATTTGGGACAAGCTGATTCATGGAATGGGCGATTTGAAGCGATCCTATGCAAGCCGTTACGAGAGTATCCTGTTTCACAGTGGAGATGATTTTTTGTTTAGCGGCAAGCGCCCACAAGATATTATTTCGGCACGCCGAGTTTTGCCGCAAAACCTCCTGCACCCAAACGAGAAGCCTGTTGAGCTA
Organism: uncultured Oscillospiraceae bacterium; assembly: GCA_910589155.1. GTDB lineage: Bacteria > Bacillota > Clostridia > Oscillospirales > Oscillospiraceae > Faecousia. Next base: position 89,357 of record CAJURY010000002.1, read on the forward strand.
CTCGAACAGCTTATTTGCCAATGCACAGAGAGGGGCGCTGCTGTACTTGACCCTTTCATGGGCAGCGGCAGCACAGGCGTGGCTTGCGTAAATACCGGCAGAAATTTTATTGGCATAGAGATTGACCCGGATTATTTTGCTGCTGCGGCGAAACGCATTTGCGCGGCGCAGGAGAAAGGCGGGATATAATGGCAAAGGAGCGACGCAAAATAATCATTGCCGGACCGTTGTGGATGGGCGTACAGTACGCCTCCATACGAAGCGGCAGCGCGGCAGTACAGCGGGATGCAAAAATCCGAATTTCCACGCCGGCCAGGGAAAGCCTGAATGCCCGGCTTTCCTGGCAAAAGCTGATGCTGCTGCTTGCCTGCAACTTTTCCCCGACGGACTTGGTGGTAACGCTGACCTACCGGGAGGACGCGCTGCCGCGCACAAAAAAGGAAGCGGACAAAAAACTGACGGCATTTATCAGCAAATTGCGCAGCATCCGGCGGACTGCGGGTGAAAAAACCGTCTACGTCAGATGTACGGAGGGGTATCATTCCGGTGGACGCCTGCACCATCATCTTGTTTTGAACGCCACTGGAGATGATTACAACAGCATCCGGCAGTTATGGTCGCGGTACGGAGATAATGTTTCTTTTGAGTGGTTCGGGCAGGATGGATGCGAACGTTGGGCAAAATATCTTACCAAGGAGCCGCGAGAGCAGGGGCGAATTTATGTAGGAGACAGAACCTGGCGCACTTCCCTGCGTTTAAAAAAGCCAATTGTAACCTATGACTTTGTCCCTGAATCCAACCGCTTGCAGCCGCCGCCGGGAGCAAATATCCTGGATCGCACGGAATGCCAGAACGCCTACGGGCATTTTTTAACAATTATCGCACTTTCCCAAACAGAAAACGGCACGGCGTAATTCTGACTTGGGGGGAGTTTATATTAACTGAGAATAGAGTAGAAACGGATGTGAAACACTTGCAAAACGCAGTCGGATGTGGTATAATGTCAGTACAAATTGAAGCAAAAGCCGGATGGGTGATTTGCCCGATTTGCAGGCGGCAAAAGCTGGCGCGCATGACGCCGGAAAGCGCTTCCAAAAATCTTGTTCTGCGCTGCAAAAATTGCAGACAGGACGTAATCGTAAATATTTCCCCTATGCCTGAGCCTTGAGCCTGAGCAATTACTGCACGAATTTGTGTGGTGGTTGTTCAGGCTTTTTTGTTTTACCGCGAAAAAGTTTGGAGGAGGCTGCGCAGTATGATCTCAGACTTTCGTTTGCAGCAATTGCAGTCGCTGATTGCGTCCAACCGGGAATTTCTGTTTTATTCCTGGCCGGAATGGCGGGCGCTTCGACCCCAGGTGCTTCGCATGGATCACTTCGAGTGTCAGGTCTGCAAGCGTTCGCGCCGCTACAGCGCCGCAAAGCTTGTCCATCACGTAAAGCACCTGAAGGAGCGGCCTGACCTTGCGCTTTCCGTATGGGATGGGGCGGAGCGGCAGTTGATTTCCGTGTGCAAAAGCTGCCATGAGAAGCTGCATCCGGAAAGCCAGCGGCAATATGCAAAGCCCACCAAACCTTTGACACCGGAAAGATGGGATTAGCGGAACGCCCCCCCCCTCAGAAAAACGCAATTGGGGTTCTGACGCGCTAATCGGGGGTGTATGGGACATTGCAGAGATTTCCACACGGGTGTGTAGCAGCGCGGGTGCAGGTGGGCGCATACGCGATAGGAATTTGCGAAAATGGATAAAACCGGCTAGAAAAAGACAGTTTAGCCGTGAAGATTGAGAAAAATTGATTTTTGAGAGTGAAAAGCTGGGAGTTGAAGAAAATGGGCGATTTTGCCAAAACGAAAGAATACCGGGCGTTAAAAAAGTCGCTAACGGACAACCTTGAGGCCAGAGGACTGACCGACCCCATTTACGCGGATATGGTGCGGCGCTATCTGCGGCTTTGCGTAGACGAGCGGAAGGCTGACCGGGAGCTGGAGGAAAAGGGCATAAATATCTGGGACGAGCGGCGGGAAAGCTGGCAGGTCAATCCATGCGTCAGCGCAAAAATGAACATTTGCCGCCAAGCGGCTGCGATTTATCGGTCGCTGGGCTTTGAGGACGCGGCAAGAAAGGCTGTCCCCGCGCTGCCGGACGATGATCTGTAAGGAAAATTTAACCGCCCTGCCGCCGCCCGCCGCCCGGCTGGAAGCCCGGATTGAAGCCTATCTGGAGCAGATAGAAAGCGCCGCGCACCGATTCTGCAAAGAGCAACTTGCCCTGGCGGCGTTTATCCGTAAATGCTTTGCAACCGAGGATATTTACACCGATTCCGCCCAACTGGACAAATATCTGGGGCTTGCAAAATATTTCCCCTTTGACCGGCTTTTCCCCTGGGAGGAATTTTTGATTGCGCTGTGGAACTGCACCTACTGGAAAGAAACCGGCCGGCCGCGATGGAAAACCCTGTTTTGCATGGTTGGCCGGGGCGCGGGCAAGGACGGGCTGATTGCTTTTATTTCCGCCAGCTCCTTGTCTCCCTACAACCCGGTTCCGCGATACGACGTGGATATTTGCGCCAATAACGAGGATCAGGCGAAACGCCCAGTCACAGACCTTGTAAACGCACTGGAAACGCCGAAGCATGAGGCCAAGCTGAACCGGCATTACTACCACACCAAGGAGATCGTGCGCGGGCGCAAAAATCAGGGCGAAATGAAGGGTCACACCAATAACCCAAAAGGCCGGGACGGCCTGCGCTCCGGTATGGTGGTTTTCAACGAAGTGCACCAGTATGAAAACTATGACAATATCAAGGTTTTCATTACCGGCATGGGGAAGGTCGCCCAGCCGAGAGTCGGCTATTTTACGTCAAACGGCGATATTTCAGACGGCCCGCTGGACGATTATCTGGCCAGAGGACGGCGCATTCTGTTTGAAAAGGAAGCGGACAACGGTTTTTTGCCCTTTATCTGCTGCCTGGAAAGCGCCGAGCAGGTGCATGACCGGCAGAACTGGCCGATGGCGAACCCGTCCTTGCCGTATCTTCCCAACCTTGCAGCGGAAATTGAGGAAGAATACGCCGACTGGCAGGAGCACCCGGAAGCCAACGGCGATTTCCTTACCAAGCGGTTCGGTATCCGTTCCGGACAAAAGGAAATCATGGTAACGGATTATGAGAATATCCTGGCAACCAACAAGCCGCTGCCCGATCTGCAAGGCTGGCGGTGCACGGTAGGGATTGATTACGCAGAACTGAGCGACTGGGCGGCGGTAAATCTGCATTTTCGCCGGGGCGAGGAACGGTTTGACATCAACCACGCCTGGGTATGCCAGCAATCCAAAACCCTGAAACGGGTCAAAGCCCCATGGAAAAAATGGGCGCAGGCCGGGCTTTTGACGGCTGTAGACGATGTGAGCATACACCCGGACTTGCTGGCGGACTATATCCAAAAGGCCGGTCTTAAATATCACATTGTTATGCTGGCAATGGATAATTTCAGGTGGACGGCCATGTCGGACGCACTGCGGAAAATTGGCTTTGACAGTATGGATAAAGAACGGGTCAAACTGGTGCATCCCCGCGACATCATGAAAATAGACCCGGTCATTCAAGAATGCTTTACCCGGCGGCAGTTTACCTGGGGAAATAACCCCTGCCTGCGCTGGGCGGTGAACAATACCAAACGCAAAAGATCGTCCAAAAACATTGGATTCGATACCGGCAATTTTACCTACGCAAAGATTGAAGCCAAAAGCCGCAAAACGGATATGTTTATGGCGCTGGTAGCCAGCATGACGGCGGAGGCCGCCTTGGGAGACGGAACCCCGGCGCAGCTTCCCCCGGTGGGAGCAATCGCTTTATAGCGCGGCGCAGAAAGGAGGGAAAACGGATGGGATTTAATTTGTTTAAATTTTTAGCCCCGAAAACCGGGCGAACCAAACTGGAAAAAGTGGTTTGCAGCGAACTGTACAGCGCGGCGCTGGAATACCAGATTCGGGAGCTTTGCTTCTGGGTCTGCGTGGATTTTATCGCGAACGCCATTGGTCGGTGCGAGTTTCGCACTTTCCTCCAAGGCAAAGAGGTTTTTGACCGGGAGTACTATATGTGGAATTTTGAGCCGAACGTCAACCAAAACTCCACGGCGTTTTTGCACAAGCTGGTGGGTAAGCTCTGCCAGGACAACGAGGCGCTTCTGGTCAGCCCCCGGAAGCGGGACGGCTACGACATGGTGGTAGTAGCGGACGACTGGCAGGTGAAAAACCGCAATGTGACGAAGCAAAACGAATATTGCGGCGTGACGGTAGACGGCTTTCAGTTCGATAAAACCTTCCGGGAGGATGATGTGCTGCACCTCCAGCTTCGCCACATGGATTTGCAGCCGGTGCTGCAAGGGATGTTCAGCGCCTACGCAAGGCTTTTGCAAGCGGCAATGCAAAGCTACGAATGGAGCCAAGGGCAGCACTGGAAGGTTACGGTGAATCAGATGCTGTCCGGCCAGGAGGGCTTTGCGGAAACCTTTCAGAAGATGATCCAGGAGCAAATTAAGCCGTTTCTGGACAGCCGGGGCGCTATTTTGCCGGAGTTTGACGGATACAAGTATGAAAACGTGGGCGGCAGTAAAAACGGCGTGAAGCCGGATACCAGAGATATCAAAGCCATGATCGATGATATTTTTGACTTTACGGCAAAGACCTTTCAGATTCCCGCCGTGCTGATCAACGGCAAGGTGGAGGGCGTGGAGGGCGCGAAGGAACGCGCCATGTCCCATTGCATCGACCCTATCTGCGACCAGCTTGCAGAGGAAATCACCCGGAAGCGGTATGGCTTTGACGGCTGGAGGAAAGGAAACTTTGTGCGGGTGGATTCATCCGCCATTGAACACTTTAATTTATTTGGCAACGCCGCCAACGTGGAAAAGCTGGTAGGCTCCGCCGCCTTTACTGTCAACGATATTCTCCGCGCCGCCGGGCAGCCGCAAATTGAGGAACCCTGGGCAAGCAAACACTTTTTAACGAAAAATATTGCGGATTTAGAAGAAGTGATCCGCACACTGGATTTACAGGAAGGAGCGATTCCATGAGCTACTGCGCCATGCAGAAAACAGACAACAAAGCGGAAATTTACATTTTTGGCGATATTACCACCTGTCCCTGGCCGATTCTTGGGGAGGTATCCGCTAAAACCGTTGCCGACGGTATTCAAAATCTGGATGTGACGGAAATTAACGTCCATATCAACAGCTATGGCGGCGCGGTGTCCGAGGGTTGGGGCATTTACAACGTGCTGCTGGAGCACAAAGCAACCGTTACAACCTACGCCGACGGTTTTGTAGCCTCCGCCGCTTTGTATCCCTTTTTGGCGGGAGACAGGCGGATTGCCGGGAGCGTATCGGCGTTTTTCCTGCACCAGGTTATGACGGGAGCGGACGGCTACGCGGCGGATTTGCGCAAGGCGGCGGAAATGGCCGATACCATGACGGAAATCGGCGTAAGCGCCTTTGTGGAGCGGGCGGGGATGCAGCGGGAAACCGTGTTGCAGCTTATGGAGCAGGAAACCTGGCTGACCCCGGAGCAGGCGCTGCAATATGGCATTGCTACCGCCATTGTCAGAAGCGACGCGCAGGACGCGGCCAGCCAAAGCATAAAAAAGCGGGTTCTGGCTGCGGCTATGCAAATGGGAAAAGCCCCTGCGCCTATGAAACAGGAAACACCCCGGCAGTCTATTATGGATACGGTAGCCGGGATGCAATTTCATTTTTTGAGAGGAGATTAAAATTATGCCTATGTTATCCAACGACCTGAGAAACAACCCCGGATTGGAGGAAATCCGCCAGTCCATGCAATCGGCCTTGGCGGCCAATGACAGCGAAAAATTTTCCGAGGCAATGACCCAGCTTGTGACCCATATGCAAGGAGAAACCTTGCGGCAGTTTGAGGAATTGCGGGAGGAACAGGACGCGGCGGTTTTGCAAAGCCGGGGCGTCCGGCAGCTGACTGCCCAGGAGCGTGACTTTTACCAGAAGGCGGCAGACGCGATGCGCAGCAAAAACCCGGAGCAGGCGCTGGCCAATCTGGACGCTGTGATGCCGGAAACGGTGGTGGAAAGCGTTTTCGAGGAATTGGAAGCCAGTCACCCGCTGCTGGGCAAAATCGACTTTATGCCAACCGGCGGCGCAATCAAAATGATTATGAATGTCAACGGCTACCAGAAAGCTGAGTGGGGCGAGCTGTGCGAGGAAATCACCAAGGAAATGAATGCCGGCTTCAAGGCTGTCAATACCGGCCTTTGCAAGCTAAGCGCATTCTTCCCCATTTGCAACGCCATGCTGGATCTTGGCCCTGCGTGGCTGGACAGCTACATCCGCCGGGTTTTGACGGAAATGATTGCCGCCGGTCTGGAATATGGCGTTTTGCTGGGAGACGGCAACGACGCCCCTATTGGCATGAATCGCCAGGTTGGCGCTGGCGTGACCGTGACCGACGGCGTGTATCCGGAAAAGGCAGCCATTCAAGTGACGGATTTTTCCGTTGCGACCTTCGGCAATCTTTTAAGCATTCTGGCGCAGTCCCCCAACGGCAAGAGCCGCCCTGTAACGGACGTAATTCTGGTGGTGAATCCCCAGGACTATTTCCAGAAGGTTATGCCCGCTACCACGATCTTAGCGCCGGACGGCACCTACCGCAACAACGTTTTGCCCTATCCCGTGAGCGTGTTGCAGTCCGCCGCGCTGCCCAGAGGCAAAGCGATTTTCGGCCTTTCCAAGCGGTACTTTGCCGCGCTGGGAAGCGCCAAAGCGGGGGCGCTGGAATACAGCGACCACCTGAAATTCCTGGAGGACGCCAGAGTTTACCGCGCCAAGCTGTACGGCAACGGTATGCCCAAGGATAACAACGCTTTTCTGGTACTGGATATTTCCGGTCTTGCGCCCGCTACCTACAAGGTCACGCAGGTAACGGCTCCCGCGCCGTCCGGCGACGCCGCTTTGTCCGATCTGCGCATTGGCAATCTGTCCCTGTCTCCCGCCTTTGCGGCGGCTACCACGACATACACGGCGGCGACTGCCAACGCGACCAATACGGTAACGGCAGTACCCGCTAATGCCGGCGCAACCATCAGCGTGAAGGTCGGCGGCAAAGAAATTGACAACGGCAGCGCCGCTGCCTGGGCAAACGGCGCGAACACCCTAACCGTTACGGTTACGGCGGCGGATGGCGAAACTGTCAAAACCTACACCGTAACCGTTACCAAGTCCTAAATATGGCGGCGGGCAGGGTTTCGGCGCAGCTTCTGGACGATGTAAGGAACTACCTGGACGTCACCTGGCCGGATTGTGAACTGGATCGGAAGCTGTCCCAGATGATTGCCTCCGGTATGGGATATCTTGACCGGCTGCTGGGATCGTCGGCGGACTACGCCGCCGACGGACAACCCCGGACGCTGCTTTTTGAGTATGTCCGCTACGCCAGGGACGGCGCAATGGACATTTTTGAAAACAATTACGGCGCGTTGCTTTTGGCAATGCAAAACGACAAGGCGGTGGAACGGTATGCGCAGAAAACCCACAAGACCTGACAATGAAATCAGCCAGACCTACAACAGCGGCCTTTTGACCGTCTGCGACGTTTCCAACGAGGCAAGCCCCGGAGATTTTCCGGCGGAAAGACTTACAAAGAAGGTATTCTTGCGCTATGAGGAGCGGCGGCTGGGATTGAACCGGCTGTACCTTGCCCGGCAGAGCAACGTGGAAATTGTCCGGGTGGTGCGCACCCCATACCGCCCGGAGGTTTCCCCTCAGGACGCGGCGATTCTGCCGGACGGCAGGGCGTACCGCATTGACGCGGTGCAGCTTGCCGTGGGCGTGTATCCCCCGTCCATGGACTTGTCCCTTGCGAAAATGGAGGCGCGATATGAAATGGTATGACAAAATCAAAGCTGTACACCTGGCTGTGACGGACGCGGTAGCGCACCGGAAGCACCTGAAGGGGAACCGCTATTTTGTCTGGCAGGAGGACGGCGCGAACCGCTTTTGCGCCGACGGCAGACATGCGGAACGCGCTGTAACCGGCACTACGGACTTGTATACCAGGCTAGAATATGATCCCTGGGTGGAAGCTTTCGAGGCGGCGCTGGACGCGGCGGAGGATATCGTGTGGGACTTGGAAAGCGTCCTGTATGAGCCGGATACCGGCTATACCCATTACGAATGGTCTTGGGAGGTTTTATGAGGACGAGAATTACTGCGGCGGGAAGCGGCTCCACATGGTCTGCGCAGATGGATTTGTTTATGGAAATGCTCCTGGAGTTGGGAGAAAAGCCCACCGATATTTTAGGTAATGCAATTTATCCGGCGGCGGGGTTGGTAGCGGATGAAATACGGCGTGGTATTCACAATTTACCATCTTTGCACCGAGAAGCGAGAAACCTGATTGCAGGCGTAGGGCGTAGGCAGCGACAGGGTTTTTTAGATGGTCTTGGTATTTCCAAGATGGAGCACCAAAAGGGTGTTTATAACGTAAAGATTGGTTTCGCCGGATACAACGATGTAAGAACGGCAAAGTTTCCAAATGGTCAGCCCAATGTCCTTGTTGCTAGATGCGTGGAAAGCGGATCAAGCGTTATTAACAAAACACCTTTTGTTCGCCCGGCTGTGCGGCGCGTTCGGGAGCAGACGGTAAAGGAAATGGAAAAAAGCTTAGACCATTCTTTTGCAGAAATTCAGAAAAAATATGAGCGGCGGAGGTAACGCCGCAGATTAGGAGGAAATTATGGCAAAAATTGGTTTTTCTAACGTATTTGTAGCAAAGTACAGCGAAAATGAAGGTACGGTATCTTATTCCGACGGCATGAAGCTGGGAAAGGCGGTGGAGGTGGATATTCAGATTGAAGCCTCCGGGGAAAACAATTTCTGCGCGGACGACGCCGTTGCGGAAAGCGACGTGCGCTTTTCCGGCGGCGCCCTGAATCACGAAACAGACGATTTGCTGCCGGAGGAAACGTCATTTATTTTGGGGATTGCAAAAAAGCCGCTGGCCGGAAACGAGGAGGCTTTTGAGCTGGTTTATGACGACGACGCAGCGCCCCCTTATCTTGGCTGGGGCGGCGTAATCAAAAAGCAAAAAAATAACAAGCTGCTGTACCGGGCGGTGGTGCTGTCCAAAATCAAGTACGATGTGCCCAATGATTCGGCTACTACAGAGGGCAAGACTATTGACTGGAAGTCTACGTCTTTATCCGCGCAGATTTTCCGGGACGATTCTGAAAAGCACGCCTGGAAGCGGGAAGCGACCTTTGCCACGCTGTCGGAGGCCGTCGCTTACATCAAAAAGTGCTTGCGGATTGTAACCACTGTGGAGGTGAAATAAGATGGAGCCGAAAGCGATTGCTGTTACCCTTGCGGGAACTGAATACCCCTTGTGTCTGACTGTGGCGGCGCTGGAGGAAATCGAAACCTTATGCGGCGGTCTGGAAAATCTGGGTAACTATATGGCCGGCGTTCCGGCGGACGTTACAGAATCTGAGGCAGGCGCAGTCAATGCAGGCCGTGCAGCCAATGCCACTGCCCAGGTGCTTGGGGTGCTGATTGCCGCCGGGGAGGAGAACCGGCAGGTGCTGGCGGCTTTAAACGGGGAAATCTGCGAAGCACGGGACGTGCCCAATGAATTAAAGGTTCCGCACCTGATGCGCCCTGCCGATATGGTTCCTTGTCAAAAGGCGGTTTGGGAAGCGATTGCCCAAGGCATGGGGCAGACTGTAGAGGTTGACACCTCAAAAAACGCCGAGAGCGCAGAGTTGGACTAGGACTCTGCGCTGCCTGGTACCTGTATTGGGGACACATGTTCCACATATCGGAGCGGGAGGTGCTCCGCACAAGGGTAGGTAAAATGAACGACCTAATCGCCTGCCACTATATCGCAAACGGCGCAGAGCCGAAAGCCCCAGCGGATGATGAAACCGCCATTCCAGACGTTTTGTAGGAGGTGAAGGTGTGGCTATCAATATTGGACCCAAAATTGGCATAGATGGCTGGAGCGAATTTCGGAGCAGGATTCAGACGATTAACGCTTCCTGTCGGTCGCTGAAAACGGAAATGGAGCTGGTGACGGAATCCTTTGCCGACAACGCCACCGCTCAGGAAAAATTTGACTCCGTATCCGCCGTTTTGCGAAAGCAATTGGATGCGCAGAACAAAAAAATTGCTGAAACGGAAGAATTTTTGGCGCGGGCGGCTAAGGAATACGGAGAGGGAAGCCGGGAAATGCAATCCTGGCAAGCTGTGCTGAACACTGCAAAAACGGAGCAGGTGCGGCTAAATAAAGCGCTGGATGAAGCGCAAAATGAACTGACTGCCGCCGCCCAGGACATAGACGCCGCCGGCGACGCCACAGGGGATTTTGCAAAAAGGCTAGCGGTCTCTAATGCCGCTTGCAAAACGGCAGCGGCGGAAATGACGTTGGTTACAGCATCCTATGACAAAAATGAAAAGTCCCAGGAAAAGCTGACGGCTACCATTGCCGCCTTGGAAAAGCAAATGACCGCCCAAAATGAAATAGTCCGGCTTTTGCAACAGGGCGTAGATACCGCCGCCGGGCGGTTTGGGGAAGCCTCCGGGGAAACCCAGAAATGGAAGCAGGAGCTGCTTGCCGCCCAGGCAGAACAGGCGAAGCTGAACCGCTCCCTGCAAAGCGCCCAGGATGCTCTGGATAACTGGGGGAATGAACTGGAGGACGTTGCGGACAATCTGGACGCCGCCGGAAAAGGCGCGGCGGATTTTGGGGACGTCCTGAAAGCCAATTTGCTGTCCGACGCGATCATGGCCGGCATGCGGAAGCTGGGGGAACTGGTTTCCAACTTCTCCTCCGGCATGATCGAACAGGCGGCGAGCCTGCAAGCGCAGGAGGCGCAGTTTTCCCAGTCTTTCGGTGCGATGGAAAAACAGGCCAGAAGCAGTCTGAAAGCGGTAGCCGACGAGGCCGGTATTGCCACCACCAGAATACAGGGCAGCTACACCCAGATTTTCGCCTTTGCCAAGACAGCGGGCGCGGATTCCGCCGAGGCGCTGACCATTGCCCAACGGGCGATGAAAGTAGCGGCGGACAGCGCCGCCTATTACGACCGTTCCATTGAGGAAGTTACGGAAAGCCTGCAATCCTTCCTGAAGGGCAACTACGCCAACGACGCGGCTCTGGGCATTGCCGCCACGGAGACCACCAGAAACGCTAAGGCCAACGAACTGTACGCACAGAGCTTTGATAAACTGTCTGAAAGCCAGAAGGTGGACGTGCTGCTTGCCATGGTGGAAGCTGGCAATAAAGCTTCCGGCGCGATTGGCCAGGCGGCAAGAGAATCAGACGCCTGGGAAAACGTCACCGGAGAATTAAATGAATCCTGGCGAATGCTGCAAGCTACCGTGGGCAAGCCGGTACTGCAAAAAACCATTCCCGTGCTGCAAAAAATCACGGCCAGCCTCAACGACGCCGCTGAAAGCAAAAAATTTGAACAGTTTGCAGATGGTCTGGGCAATACTCTGGGCTGGATTGTGGACAACGGCGGCAAGGTCGTATCCGCAACGGCCAGCGTCGGCGCGGGGCTTCTCAGCATGAAGGTTGCGCTGAATGCTGCGTCCTACGTGGAGAAGTTTACCGGGGCGCTGAATGCTATGAAGCTTGCGATGGCGGCCAATCCTTGGGCGCTGGCAATTGGAGGCGTGACAACGCTCATTACCTTGCTTGCAACTATGCCGAAACATATGGATGAAAACGAAAAACGTATTCATGCATCTGTTACAGAAATTGAAGCAGATGTTTCCAGATTGCGCAAGTCCGCCGAAGATTTAAACGCTACATTTCAAGAAATTGACGTGGATTTTTCCGCAACCAGAAGTGAATTGGACGGTACAGTTGTAATTGCGGAAAAATACCTGAATAAGCTGGAGGAATTGGAAAACCAGGACGCATTGTCAGAGCAAGCACAGTCCGAGTACAACAAGACTGTTGAACTGCTGAAAACGCTGCTGCCGGATGTGAATATCCGCATTGACGAACAGACGGGTTTGTTGCAAGGCGGTGCGAAAGCTTTAAGAAGTAATATTTCTGCGTGGAAGGATCAGGCAGTAGCGCAGGCATATCAAAAAAAGCTGCAAAAAAGTACGGAGGCACTGGTAGATGCGCAGGAAACCTACTTGGAATCCCAGCGAAAATTAAAGGAAATTGCCCCGCGCGTGGCGTCGCTGTATGCGCAGCTTACAAGCTGGCAGTATCAAATGGACTCTGGCGCAATTTCGTTGGCAGAGTACAGATACCAAGTTGACCAAATCAATATGGAATTAAATGGACTTCTGCCGCAAATGGAAATATTGCGCGGCACCATGTCTGATTCTGAGGCGGTTATTGATACAAATTCTGCCAAACTGGATGAATACGCGGAAAAGGCTGGGCTTGCAGCCAGCGGAACGGAGAAGCTTTCCGGGGCGATTGCAGACGCAGATGCACAAACTTTTTTGAATCTGCAAAAGGCCTATAGCGACTTGAAAAATGCTGCAAGAGAAAGCGTAGATTCCCAGGTGGGGGCGTTCGACGAACTGTCCATGAAAACGGATTGGACCTTTGACAAGATTTTGCAGAACCTTGAAAGCCAAAACCGTGCGTTTTCTCAATACAGTGACAATTTGAAAAAAGCTATGGAGCGCGGCATTGACGAAGGGGTAATTCAAACGCTTTCCGACGGCAGCGAAGAATCCATGCGGATTTTGGATGTGCTGGTCAACGGAACAGATGAAGAAATTGACCGCTTGGCAGACATGATGCAGCTAAACCGCGAACAGCGCAACAGGCTGGCGGCCAGCATTGCCGATGCGACAAAAAGTGCGGACGCAGAATGGCGCAAGGCGGCAAAGGATGCGGAAAACGCCGGTATGGACATTGTAAACGGCGCAATTTCCGGCATTAAGAAAAAGACCCAGGAATACTTGGCGGCGGTCAACGGACTAGCAGCCGCCGGACAGCGGCAATACCGCATAACCAATGAAATCAAGTCACCTTCCAGAAAATTCAGGCGGCTGGCCGAATATGACGTAGACGGTCTCATTGCGGGTTGGAAAGAAAAAGCGGCTGCGCTGCAAAGAACCGTTTCATTTGTTGCCGGTAGTATGATTGATCCGTTATCCAAAGCAGCAATTACGTTGCCGGAACTGGGAAACTATCGCATATCTGTTCCCGCCGGTCGGTACACCCCTGGAAGCCTACGCCAAAATACTGTGAATTTAGGCGGCATATCCATTACTGTCACAGCGGCGGACACTGCCAAAATACAAAACCCAGCGCAGTTTGCGGATCTGGTATCCCGGAAAATCTGCGCGGAGGTAGAAGGGATCGTGGCGGCCAATGGGTAATTATTTTGTGTTTGCCGGGCGGCGAAGCCGGGACATGGGGCTTATTGTGGAGCACTTTCCCAACTGGCCGAAACCTAGAAAGCGGATAGAAACTTTTTCCATCCCCGGCAGGAACGGTTTATTGCGCCGGGAGGAGGGCGCTTTTGACAACGTGCCCCTGTCTTACGACTGCTACTTCCGGGGAGATGGCCGTCAAGCGGCGAAGATCGCCCAGTGGCTTTTAGGCGCTTCTGGGTATCAGCGTTTGTACGATACCTACCAGCCCGGTTTTTTCCATATGGCGGCCTTGAATGGTCCCATGGACATCGAAAATATTTTGAACCGCCATGGTCGGGTGCGGCTGGAGTTCGACGCAAAGCCAGAGTTTTTCTCTGACGCTGGACAAACACCCGTTGATATTGTTGTTGACCCGGCGGTGCGGACGTTTACCATGACGCTTGTGAATCCCTACAGCTTCCCGGCGTTGCCGCTTTTTCGTATCCAGAGCAACGGGGAGACGGCGAGGGTTAGTGTGAATATCGGAAACCGAGCCTTTTCCCTGCTAGAGGTTCCAGGGTATCTGGATGTGGATTGCGCCATGCAAAACGTATACAAGGGTGGGGAGAATTACAACAACGCCGTGGTCTACCCCACAAATTTCCCGGTTTTGCAGCCAGGAGAAAATGCAGTTTCCATTGTAGGCGACCCGGTGCAGGGGGTGGAAAAGCTCACAATTTGGCCGAGGTGGTGGAAGCTATGATTCCAGTTTTATATCCGAACACAGAAACCAAGTTCGAGACGTTGGGGATGGGGCTGCTTGTTGATGCGACAAAATGTGTCGTTACGGAGGAACTGAACGGCATTTTTGAGTTGCATATGACCTACCCGGAGGGCGGGCAGCACTGTGAAAATCTTCTTGCAGGGAATCTGATATACGCTTCCCACGACGATACCGGCAAGCCTCAGCCTTTTGACATTTATAATGTAACTAGGCAAGACGGCGGAGAAATTACAGTAAGCGCCCAGCACATCAGCTACCGGCTGTCCAGCGTTCCTGTTAAGCCTTTCAGCGCATGGTATCCCTGGCCTGCTATGCAGGCGCTGGCGGAAAACGTGGTAATGCAAACGCTCTTCCAATTTCACACAGATCTATCGATGATCAAACATTTTAGCATAAAAAAGCCCACGTCTGTACGCAGCGTACTGGCGAGTGAAAACGGTATGGCCAATGCATATGGTGGGGATTTACAGTGGGATCATTTTCAAGTCCGGCTATTGGAGCAGCGGGGCGCGGACAATGGCGTAGTCGTTGCCTACGGCAAAAATTTGCAGTCCGCCCAGCAAGAGGCAAATCTGCGGGATTTGCTCACGGGAATTTATCCGTTTTACAGCAAGGACGGCGTTTATGTGGATTTACTGGAGCAGGTGCTTACCTTGTCCAATTCTTACGGATATCCCCGTATTCAGGCAGTTGACCTGACGGGAGAATTTTCCGAGGGCGCGCCTACGCAAAGCTTGCTGCGCCAAAAGGCCAACGACTACATTAAGGCCAACGCGATCCGGGAGCCTAAAGTAAATATTACCGCAAATTTTATTCCTTTGTGGCAGACGGACGAATACAGGGAACTTGCCCCACTGGAAAAGGTATTACTTGGAGATTGGGTTACAGTGCGGTTCGCGTCTTTGAACGCCGCACCGAAAGCGCGGGTAACACGTACCGTTTACAACACGCTGTTAGATCGTTATGACAGCGTTACTCTGGGCAATCCCCCGGAAAATGCGGCGACGCTTCTGGCAAAGATTGTGAAAGGACTCAAAGACCATGGAAGTTAAAAACAAAATTACCCTGGATTTACAAAACATCGACGCCACCCCCTTGCTTTTTGCCAAGCAGGGAGACGCAGGTAGCCGCAGCGTAGAAATTACGCTGACGGATAACCGTGCGCTGTGGCCAGTTCCGTCTAGCGCAGCAATTTTAATTCGTTACCGTAAAGCAAGCGGAGCGGCGGGGATGTACGATACCTTACCAGACGGTAAGCGCGCCTATACAGTGGACGCGGCAAATGGGCGCATTACCATTGTTCTTGCGCCTCAGATGCTGGCGGAGCCGGGCAGTGTACGGGTTGACGCCGCGATTATTTCCGGCACGCAAGTGTTGGCAACCTTTGATTTTTCCATACAGGTAGAACGGTCACCGGTAGACAATGCCGATCTGGAATCCCAAGACTACTACAAGGTAGCATCCTTAGAGCAGATCAACGCAGCGTTGGACAATTTGCGGCTGTCTGTTGGCGAATGCGTACGGACTGTCAATGGCATTGCGCCGGACGAAAACGGCAATGTGGAGATTCCCGTCGGCGAGGGCGTCGCGCTGGACGCCACGCTGACCCAGGCAGGGCAGGCGGCGGACGCCAAGGCCGTGGGGGACAGGCTTGATCTGATTTTGGATGATATACAAGAACACGACCACGCGATTCGTTCGTTGTCGGAAAATAAACTGGACAGTTCCGGGGGCGTTATGACGGGCAATTTGAACATGAACGGCAAGGATATTGTTGGTGCGGCTGATATTTCAGCGAAGCAGTTTACGGTGGTGCATCCAACGGACAGTGACGCGGGTGCGTGGATTGCAGCGGAAGATCCTGTCACAGATTCGGACGGCACGCCGGGTAAACAAGTTCTTACGTTTTATGGCAATTTTGGGGATGAATCCGCCATTTTACGCAATGTGGCAGAGCCGGAGCAGCCTCTTGACGCAGCCAACAAGGGCTATGTAGACACGGCGATAGAGGCGGTTGAAAAGCTACCCGGTGAAAAAGGCGAGCCCGGCGCAAGCGCCTACGAATTGGCGGTTGCATCTGGATTTGAGGGCACATTAGACCAGTGGCTTGCTTCCTTACAGGGAGCGCCGGGAGAAAAAGGTGCAGACGGCGCGCCGGGGCAAAAGGGCGAACCCGGCGGGTATTATACGCCCAGCGTTTCGCCGGAGGGGGAACTATCCTGGAAGCGCAGCGATCCAACGTTGCCCGCTGTTCCCTCCGCCAACATCAAGGGTGCGGACGGTCGTGGGATTGTTGCCGTGGAGCGTACATCAGGAACTGGTGCGGCAGGTACGGTTGACACATACACCATTGCCTACACTGACAATTCAAACTCAACTTTCAACCTTTACAACGGTGCAGACGG
The DNA here is from genome assembly GCA_910589155.1 of uncultured Oscillospiraceae bacterium. Lineage (GTDB taxonomy): Bacteria > Bacillota > Clostridia > Oscillospirales > Oscillospiraceae > Faecousia. Next base: position 105,902 of record CAJURY010000002.1, read on the forward strand.
CGGCCCCACCAGGATTCCATCGGGCTACTGCGCCACGGAGGGGGATGCTGCCGCCAAGGCAGAACAGGGGTTCGTCCAAGATGAAATCCAGGACGGTTCCATGGTTTCCGTGTTTTTCGTACATCCCAACACCGCCGCCAATCCCACCTTGGAAGTAAACGGCAAAACAGGCTCCATTCTTGGCACAGACGGCAATCCCGCCGTCTATCCCGGCATCGAAGCGGGTTCCCATCTTTTTATCTGGTATTCCCGCTACAACGGCTGGTTGCTGGTAGACCCCCGGTACAACGGACTGCCTCTGGTGGAGACCAGCGAAGCCAGCGTGACCCTGGAGCCGGGAAAGTATTACAACCTTACAAACAGCGGCGCAAGCCTTGCTTTGGCCTTTGCGCCGGCGCAGCCGGGGCGAATGGAGCAATATTGCGGGACGTTTTACAGCGGCGATTCCCCCAAAAATCTGACGGTTCCCGCTGGTATCCAATGGGTGGGCGGTACGCCGGAAATCGCGGCGAACACAACGTATCAATTCAGCGTGATGGACAGAATCGGGGTGATTGCAAGTGTGTAGCCTGCATCACTTTCTGCTGGCGGCGAGCAAAAAGGCGGCGGTTTCCGGCAGCGCGGCAATTGTAGGGATTACCGTAGACTACAGCGCCGCGCCTCCCGCAATCCGGCGTTTGACCACCTCCAATGACCCTAACCGCTTGGTTACGGTGAACATCATGACCGAGCCTGTACCCGCCGTTGGAACCGGGGCGGGGAGCAGTCCCTTTGACAGTATTTACCCCTGGAGCATGATGGAAGAATGGAATGTAGTTGACGGCAATGTTACGGTAAAACGAGGGCATCCAGACTTCTCCAGAACGGCGCATGACACCGTGGTTTTCCTCCCGCCCTTCTGGTACTGCGTCATGGACGATCCTGTGAACAAGCTGCGCTATTATTATGTTTCCTCCGAACCTGCCCCCGACTTCTTCCCGCATCCCGGATCCGGCCGCTGCGTGGGGAAATATAACAGTAACAGCAGCTATGAAAGCAGGAGCGGCTTTTTGCCTGTGGCGAGCATTACGCGGGCGGCTGCCCGCAGCGGTCATAATGACCGTGGTGCGAGGTTCTCCAATCACGATTTTGTCTCTTGCTGTGCAATACAATTGTTATATTTCATAGAGTATGCCGACTGGGACAGTCAGGCTGTAATTGGCATGGGATTTGTAAATAACTATCCGCGAAACGCCGGTTCTGGAAGCTGTGACGCTATGACCTACCACACCGGGCGGCCGGATGGTGCGGACGGTGAGACTGGGGTGATGTATCGTTGGATTGAAAATCTCTGGGGCAACGTCAGCGATTGGATAGACGGAATTAACGTAAGTGGTAAAATTCCTTTTATCTGTACAGACCCCGCAAATTTCACGGAAGATATTACGGACAATTACATTTCCGCCGGTCTGACGCTTCCTGGTTCTGGCTGGATTGCTGGATATGGATATACCGATGCATTTCCATGGGCCTTTCTTCCAAGCAGCACTGCCGCCGACAGAAAAACTTTCGACAAGGCGGTTTTTGGAGTAGCCCATCCTGCTCTCAAAATTGGCGGTTTTAGACTTAGCAGGGACGAAGCGGGTCTATTTACCTTCGATATGAATACTTCGATTGATGTTACGGGTTCTACTTCTGGTACGCGGATGCTTTATTTGCCGTCAGAAAGTGAAATCGAAAGGATGCAGTCCGCATCGGACAAGACGGATACCGGCGTAGGGGACGCGACCATTGAGCCGGTGAGGCCGCCTGCTGAAAACGTGTAAAGGAGGTATAAAAATGTACGGAAATCTAACGCAATCCGGGGAACTGGTTCTTGCAAAAAGCAGCATAATTTTATCGGTAAACGAGGAAGAAATGCGGATTTTTAACCCCACCCACGAACAATATCTTTCGGCGGGGTTCTTCCCTGTGCGCCAGATGGACAAGCCTGTTGCCCCGGCAGGCAAGCGGTATGTGGATACCTACGCCATGGAGGATGGCGAAATCCTGCAAAGCTGGGTGCTGGAGGATTGGGAAAAGCCCGCAACGGTAACAGACTTGTTGCAGGCCATTGAAAGGGGAATGTCCCAATGAAGAGAGATTTTGAGAAAGTATACACTTACCACCCTCCAACGCCAGAACAGACTTCCAAGTATGAGGAAATCAGGAATCTTGCCAAAGCTTTCGCTGAACGCATGGAGGTGCTTTGCCCAGAGGGTTGGGAAAAAAGTTTAGCGCACACCAAACTGGAAGAAGCGGTTATGTGGGCAAACGCCGCAATTGCAAGGGGGTAGAAAAAATGAACATTATGCAAGCGTTGGAAGCCGTGGTGCGCCTGGCGAAAAACCAGCTGCGCCAGAATGCGGGAAGCATGGAGCAGACGGAGGTGATCTCCTGCGCCGCGCTGCTGCCAGCCTGGGAACCTGCTATATATCATGCAGGGGACGTGGTGCAACAGGGCGGCCAGCCCTGGAAATGCGTCCAAGCCCATGACAGCACGAGGAATCCGGATTGGCAGCCCGGCGCAGCGGCCAGCCTCTGGTCGCCCTATCACAGCAAAAGCCCTGCCTGGGCGCTCGACTGGGTGCAGCCCACCGGGGCGCAGGACGCATACCAGCAAGGCGAATATATGGTTTGGACGGACGGCAGCTTGTACCGCTGCAAACAGGATAATACCGTCTGGTCCCCGGAGGAATTGCCCACGGCGTGGGAAAATCAGGAGGCAGAAAAATGAAGCTTTTACAATGTATTTTAGAAAAAAACCGATGCTATCTGGCGGGAAAGCCCATCAACCCCCAAGGCATTGTGGTACACTCCACCGGCGCCAACAACCCCTGGCTTTGCCGGTACGTCCAGCCCCACGCCGGGCAGACCGGCGGTCTGGGCGGCAAAACGGCGGCGGACCTGCTTACCCTTTTGGGCAAAAACCGCTACGGCAACCACTGGAACCAGAGCGGTCTTTCCGTCTGCGTCAACGCCTTTCTTGGCAAATTAGACGACGGCAGCCTTGCCGCCGTGCAGACCCTCCCCTGGGATATGCGCCCTTGGGGCGTCGGCTCTGGCAAAAACGGCAGCTACAACGACACCCACATCCAGTTTGAAATCTGCGAGGATGATCTTACCGACGCGGCCTACTGCAAGGAGGCCTTTGAACTGGCGGCCGAGCTTTGCGCCAAGCTTTGTAGCGAATTTGATATCAAAGAGAGTCAAATTGTCAGCCACCATGAGGCGTACCAGCGAGGCTTCGGCAGCGGCCACACCGACCCGGACAACTGGTGGCCGAAACACGGCCTTTCCATGGACAAGCTCCGGGCGCGGGTGCAAGAGTTACTGGCGGCAGAGTCTCCCGCCGTTACCGACCAGATGTACCGCATCCGCAAAACGTGGGAGGACGCGAAAAGTCAAGTCGGCGCGTACCGCAATTTAGAGTATGCCAAGGCGGACTGCAAACCGGGCTATACCGTCTACGATAAGGATGGCGATGCGGTGTACAGCGTCCCGGCGGAAAGCGTAACGCCCGGAAATCCTGGCGAAAACCCGGGAAATATCGACGGCAGCGTTGAAAATCCTGGAACAATTGGCGTGAAAATCGAACCGGCCAAAAATTACAGCAAGGAGATTCGCGGCGCTTATATGGTCACGGCCAAGGCGGGACTGCACCTGCGCGCCGGCGCGGGAACGGATCAGCCGAGTATCGCGATCATGCCCTACGCCGCGAAAGTCCAGTGCTACGGCTTTCATACCGGCAATTGGCTGAACGTTTCCTACAACGGAAAGGACGGCTATTGCCATAGGGACTATCTGGGGAGGATTTAACGCATGGAGCTGGCATTTTTAGGCGTTATGGGAATCCCTACCGCTATCACAGGCTTTTGCTTTTGGCTTTTGCAGCGCAAAATTACAAAAGCGGACAAAGCGCGGGAAAAAACGGAAGCCGAGCGGGACAAGTGGGCGGACGAACGTGAAGCCCAGCGGGAACAATTGGACTTGATGCTTCTGAAATCCACGTCGGCGGCAATTGCCCTTGGCGAGGCTACCGCTAAGGCGGTGCAGCGCATCCCGGACGCGCACTGCAATGGCGATATGCGCGCCGCGCTGGAATATGCCGCCAACGTCAAACATCAGCAAAAGGATTTTTTAACCTCTGTGGGCGTCCACGCTATGCATGAGGACATATAAAAGGAAAAGGAGTTAAAAATTATGGAAATGTTGCAGATTATCATTGTGGTATCTATCGTGATGTGGTACATCATCGACCGGTTCAAGCCCTTGTGGGAGGACTGGCAGTATGGCAAGTATGTGACAATCGCCGTGTCAGCGGTCTTTGCCTTTGCCCTGGCTTTTGGCTACCGGCTGGATTTGATGAACGCGCTGGGCGTTGCGCCGGTGGGCGGCGCAGTTGCCGAAAATAGCGTCCTAGGCACTGTACTTACTGCGCTTACCCTCATGGGCGGCAGCTCTGCTGTCTCTGAGCTGATTGCTAAAATTAAAAATTAAATAAAATAAAACCCGGCATGTGGATTTTGTATCCATATGCCGGGTTTTGCTTTTCGCAAAAAAGTGTGTGAAGTATGAAAACTCCTTTGGCGCATAAAAAAAGAAGAGCCTCCGCAATTAGCGGAGACCCTTTCGATCCATTATGACCCCTACAACACCGCAAGTAATAACTATTAAGTGTTCGGATAAGTCATTATTTGGTGACCCGCCGGAGATTCGAACTCCGGACCCATTGCTTAAAAGGCAATTGCTCTGCCAACTGAGCTAGCGGATCTTATATACAGCTTTTGGGTTACAACATCCAACACAACAGGGAAAAGCCGCCGACAGGCGACTTTTCTGGCTGGGATGGCAGGACTCGAACCTACGAATGCCAGAGTCAAAGTCTGGTGCCTTACCACTTGGCGACATCCCAATATTGGCACCGCTACATAGAAAAGAAATGGGGTGGATGAAGGGATTCGAACCCTCGATCTTCAGAGCCACAATCTGACGCCTTGACCAGCTAGGCCACATCCACCATACACATTTCATTCGTCCCACTCCGCAGTACAAACAAAGAGCGGAACTTGGCACGCCAGGAGGGACTCGAACCCCCAACCTACTGCTTAGAAGGCAGTTGCTCTATCCAGATGAGCTACTGGCGCATGTTGGAGCGGGTGACGGGAATCGAACCCGCATATCCAGCTTGGAAGGCTGGTGTTCTACCACTGAACTACACCCGCAGGTCGAGATCCATCAGCTTTTCAATATTAGCATAAACTACAATGGTTGTCAAGAGCTTTTTTCATTATCTGGAACATTTTTGCAGATTTTGCGCAAATACATTCCTCTTTTTCTTGCATTTAAAAATGCCATTCCACAATGATGGTCAATTTCTTGGCGGCAAAAAACATACATAACCGCTCTCATCCGGCGGTATGGAACGAAATGAATCGCTTTGTTGAGACCGTATCCAACTACCCCAGAATCCTGCCCCTTCCAGTTGAACCCTCGCCTTCAAAAAAGGCTGATAGCAAACCAAAACGCTGCGAGCGCGCTATGATTTTATAAAAAAATCGGAGCAAGCGACAAAAGCTTGCTCCGACATGGTGGGGGAAGGTGGATTCGAACCACCGAAGGCAGTGCCAGCAGATTTACAGTCTGTCCCCTTTGGCCACTCGGGAATTCCCCCATATTCACTTCCCTGCCCAAGCTGCTTTCTGGAGCCGGTAGACGGACTCGAACCCCCGACCTGCTGATTACAAATCAGCTGCTCTACCAACTGAGCTATACCGGCAGCTCAAACAGAACGTGATTATTATAGCCATGTGTTGTGCAAATGTCAAGCTCTTTTTTTGTTTTTTCTAAAAATTTTTTGTCGAAGTCTTTTGGCGCATGTTTCTCCGCTTCAACAGTTGTCTAAACTTAAAATCAATTTGTAATCGCCTACCGCTCCACAAAAGCAGATTTTTGTAGGGCAGCACCTTACAATGTAAACATCTGCGTTGACAAGTAGCGGTCGCCGGTATCCGGCAAAAGCGCTACGATCTGTTTGCCCTGATTTTCCGGGCGGTTTGCCAGGACAGCGGCAGCAAACACGGCTGCTCCTGCGGAAATGCCCACCAAGACGCCTTCTTTTCTGGCAAGCAGCCGGCCAGTTTCAAAAGCGTCCTCATCCTCCACGGCAATTACCTCGTCATAAATCTCTGCGTCCAAAGTCTCCGGGATAAACCCTGCGCCGATGCCCTGTATGCCATGGGCGCCGGAAACCCCTTTGGACAGCACCGGCGAACCGGCAGGCTCCACAGCGATGATTTTCACCTTGGGATTTTGCTCTTTTAAATAGCGGCCGACGCCGGAAATGGTTCCGCCAGTCCCTACCCCCGCTACAAAAATATCCACCTTTCCGTCGGTATCCGCCCAAATTTCAGGCCCTGTAGTGAGATAATGCGCCATGGGATTGGCGGGATTGGTAAACTGCCCCGGCAAAAAGCTGCCGGGAATCTGACCCGCCAGTTCCTCCGCTTTTTCAATCGCCCCGGTCATACCCTTGCCGCCCTCCGTCAGCATCAGCTCCGCGCCGTAGGCTTGCAGCAGTTTGCGCCGCTCTACGCTCATGGTTTCCGGCATGGTTAAAATAATTTTGTAACCTCTGGCGGCGGCAACGGCCGCAAGGCCGATGCCTGTGTTGCCGCTGGTTGGCTCAATGATGACAGAACCCGGCTGCAAAAGCCCCTGGGCTTCCGCATGTTCAATCATAGCTTTGGCGACTCTGTCTTTCACGCTGCCGGCGGGATTCAGGTATTCCAGCTTTCCGTAGATTTCAGCGCCCGGGGCTTTTTCCATGCAGTAGCGGCTGAGTTTTAACAGCGGCGTATGGCCGACCAGTTCTGTAATTTGATAAAAAACATGCATATTCAGGACTCCTTTTTCATGTTTTGCAATACCTATTGAATTTATAGGCATTATAGGCTCCAATTACAAAAATGTCAAGTAAAAATAGAAATTTCAGGAATTTTAGCATATTTGTATGGTATTTTGCAATATGGATGGGATACTATTATTACACAGAAAGGGCTATTATTCCGTAACTGGCGGAAAAGTTACGTCAAAAGTTATAAAATAATTAGCGTAACTACAACGATATTACGCATTTATTCTATAACTGCGGCGCGGCGCGTATTTTTATGGAAGAAGTGTTGCATTTATGGCGGTTTTCTGCTAAAATAGGTAAATATTATATTATGCTTTTGTAATTCTGCACGTGTTCGGTTTACGGGGCATAATGTATGCCTATAGCGGCGCTGCTTCCGCAGCGTGATATTTAGGAGGTTCGCTTATGATGCAAGCTGTATATGCCTTTCAAATTGAAGGCAATCCCATTGAAGCTGCTGTGTTCGGCCATGGACATATCAATCATACGATCAAAGTAAAAACGGACGCCGGCAAGGACTATGTCCTTCAGCGGATTAATACCTATGTGTTCAAAGATCCCGTTCACCTCATGGAAAACGCCGGGGCTGTCACCAAATTCCTGGCTGAGCGGGTAGACGATCCCAGAGCGGCGCTGCACTTCATTCCCGCCAAGGATGGCAAGTACTATCATGTAGATGAGGCAGGCTCTTTCTGGCGGATGTACGATTTTGTGGGCGGCTTCTGTCTGGACGCTGCGGAATCCGAGGAGGATTTCTACCAGAGCGCCATCGCCTTCGGCCGGTTCCAGAACCTTTTGTCGGATTTCCCGGCGGAGACCCTGTACGAGACCATCCCTGAATTTCACAACACCATCGACCGCTATCGTCTGTTCCACGCTTCCATTGACGCGGACGTGATGGGGCGCGCCGCCGATGTGCAGCCGGAAATTGATTTTCTCCTGGAGCGGGAGGAGGAAATGGGACTTCTGCAAAGAATGCGGGAGGCGGGAGAAATTCCTCTGCGGGTTACCCACAACGATACCAAGCTCAACAACGTGCTTTTGGATAAGAATACCAGAAAATGCCTGTGCGTTCTGGATCTGGATACCGTTATGCCCGGCCTTTCCGTGTACGACTTTGGCGATTCTATTCGGTTTGGCGCGGCCACAGCGGCGGAGGATGAATTTGACCTTAGCAAAATGAGCCTCGATCTGCGGCTTTTTGAAGTGTATACCATGGGTTTTTTGGAAGCCTGCCCCAGCTTGACGGAAACGGAAGTCGAAATGCTAGCGGTTGGCGCAAAAACTATGACCCTGGAGTGCGCCATGCGGTTTTTGACGGATTATCTGGACGGCGACAAGTACTTTGGCGTGCAGTATCCCCAGCACAATCTGGTTCGTGCCCGTTCTCAGCTCAAGCTGGTGAAGGATATGGAAAAAAAGTGGGATAAAATGAATGAAATTGTCGCTCAGGTGGCAAAGCAGACCCGCCGGGGGTAATTTTAAGGAGGATTACAATGGAATACTTAGGGGTTGTATACAATGTAAAAAATCTGCCGGAGCTGGACGAGGCATTTATTCCCTTCGGCGTATGGATGGACGCCTACTTGAAGGGCGCGGCAAAGCCCATCGCCATTGCGGTGGAGCGAGATGGTGGAAAGACCTCCGTGCACCATACCAAGATCTATGGTACGCCGGAAATGGCGGCGGCAGACCTTCGGTATGTAGAAAGATATGTAAAATTTTTGCTCTGGTCCGTGGGCGGCTTCCGGGTGTACATCTGCGGATGCAGCGACATTGCCCAGAAGCTAATTGCCGCGTACAGCGCCGCCGGCGAACGGAAGTTCGACGTGCAGTTCGTTCACGATATGTTCGAGCGGGACATTGAGGTGCTGGACGTAGCCCTGGAGGACTGCCCCGCGCCCCTGGAAACCGCTATGCCCATCGGCGGTCATCTGGAAGGCTGCCGCATCGGCTTCGACGCAGGCGGCTCCGACCGGAAGGTTTCCGCTGTGGTTGACGGCCAGACGGTTTATTCTGAAGAAGTGGTTTGGCATCCCAAGACCCAAGCCGATCCCCAGTACCATTTTGACGGCATTGTAGCCGCCTTCAAAACCGCCGCTTCCAAAATGCCCAGAGTGGACGCCATCGGCGTATCCTCCGCCGGCGTATTCGTCGGAAACGCGCCCATGGTTGCTTCCTTGTTCATCAAAGTACCCAGAGAAAAGCGGGATCTGGTCAAAACCATTTACGACCGGGCGGCAAAGGAAATCGGCGACGTGCCTATTGTCGTTGCCAACGACGGCGACGTAACCGCTTTGGCCGGCGCCATGGGCATGGGCTGCGGCAGCGTCATGGGTATGGCTATGGGCACCAGCGAAGCCGTGGGCTACGTGGACGCGGAAGGCCGGGTGCTGGGCTGGTTCAACGAGCTGGCTTTCGCGCCGGTAGATCTGGCGGAAAACGCCATGGCCGACGAATGGAGCACCGACAAAGGCGTTGGCTGCAAATATTTCTCTCAGGACGCGGTGATTAAGCTTGCCCCCAAGGCGGGCATCGCACTGGATCCCAGCCTGACCCCGGCGGAAAAGCTGAAGGTTGTCCAGGGGCTTATGGCCGAGGACGATCCTAGAGCCGCCGCGATTTACAGAAGCATCGGCGCTTACCTTGCCTATACGGTGGTGCTGTATTCCGCGTTTTACGACATTCGCCACCTTATGGTGCTGGGCCGCGTGATGTCCGGCAAGGGCGGCGAGCTGATTCTGGAAAACTGCCAGAGAATTCTGGCGGAGGAATACCCGGAGCTTGCCCAAAAGGTGCAAGTGACATTGCCCGACGAGCAGACCCGCCGGGTAGGCCAGTCTGTGGCGGCGGCAAGTCTGCCTGATTTGAAATAAAAGCTGGAGGCAAGTCATGTTTTATAAAAACGCGAAGGTATATACCAAAGATTTTAAGTTCCAGCTTGGGGCTTTTGCCGTGGAAAACGGAAGATTCACAGCGGTTTTGCCGGAGGAAGTTCCGGCGGACGCAATCGATTTGAAGGGCGCTTACGTCATTCCCGGTCTGGTGGATGTGCACACCCATGGCAACTCCGGCGCGGATTTTTCCGACGGCAGCTATGAGGAAGTTTGCACCATGGCGGCTTACTATGGCAAAAGCGGCGTGACCTCCTTTGCTCCCGCCTCCATGACGCTGCCCTACGACGTGCTGGAAAAGGCCTTTGCCGCCGGTCTGCGCCTGAAAAAGGAGCAGCCTGCCGGGTGCGCCCGGATTATGGGTATTCAAATGGAAGGTCCCTTCTTCTCCGAAAAAAAGAAGGGCGCGCAAAACGGCGCGTATCTGCGCAATCCCGATTTTGACGCGTTTTTGAAGCTGTACGAAGGCTGCGAGGGCTTGGTGCGCATTGTAGACGTTGCCCCGGAGCTGCCAGGCGCGGCGGAGTTTGTGGAAAAAGCAAAGGCGTACTGCACCGTTTCCGTGGCGCACACCAACGCGAATTATGACGAAGCGAAGGCGGCCTTTGACGCTGGCGCGACCCACCTTACCCATTTGTACAACGCCATGCCCGGCATTCACCATCGGAACCCCGGCGTGATTCCCGCCGCTGTGGAAAACAGCGCCGTGCGAGCGGAGCTGATCTGCGATGGGCTGCACGTGCACCCGGCCTCCGTGCGCCTGGCCTTTTCCATGTTCGGCGCAAAGCGTATGGTGCTGATTTCCGATTCCCTGCGCTGCTGCGGTATGCCCGACGGCCAGTATGAACTGGGCGGCCAGGACGTATTTTTGAAAGGCGGCGTTGCCCGCCTGGCAGACGGCACCATTGCCGGGTCCGCCACCAATTTGTTCCAGTGTATGCAAAAGGCGATTTCTTTTGGCATTGCTCCTGAGGACGCTGTCCGCGCCGCAAGCTGGAACCCCGCCTGCGCCATTGGCGCGGAAAAGGAGATCGGCTCCATCGAGGAAGGAAAGCTGGCGGATTTTGTGGTCTGCGGCGAGGATTTCTCCATCCAGCAAGTGTATATTGGCGGCGAGGCTCTATAACTCGTTTTTCAGAGAATTGCAAAAAAAACTGCGCCGGTATCCGGCGCAGTTTTTGCGGCATTTCAATACATAATTTTGAGGTAGCTATGAGAAAAAAATATTTTGGCGATAAGAAGTTTTACGCCATGGTGCTGGCGGTGGCAATGCCCATTATGATTCAAAACGCCATTACCAATTTTGTAGGACTTTTGGATAACATTATGGTTGGCCGGGTGGGCGAATTGCCCATGAGCGGCGTCGCCATTGTCAACCAGCTTCTTTTTGTGTTCAATCTCTGTATTTTCGGCGCGGTTTCCGGCCCCGGTATTTTCACGGCGCAGTTCCATGGGGCCAGAGATGACGAGGGCATCCGGCACACCTTCCGCTTCAAGCTGATGATCTGCGGCATGATTGCGACAGTGGGTATCTGCCTGTTTGCCTTTGCCAGCGAGCCGCTGATTTCCTTGTATTTAAAAGGCGAAGGTACCCCGGAAGACATTGCGGCCACGCTTTTCTACGGAAAAGAATACTTAAAAATCATGCTGTGGGGGCTTGTCCCATTCGCGCTGACCAATATTTATTCCGGTACCCTACGGGAAACCGGCGAAACCATGGTACCCATGACAGGCGGTATTGCGGCGGTGCTCGTAAACCTGTTTTTCAACTATGTGCTGATTTTCGGCCATTTTGGACTGCCGGCAATGGGGGTCAAGGGCGCGGCGGTAGCCACAGTCATTTCCCGCTATGTGGAATTGGCTATTGTCGCCGGCTGGACACATCTGAACAGCGCAAAAAAGCCCTTTATCCGAGGGGCGTATCGCTCTTTGGCTATACCCGGCGCACTGACGAAAAAACTCATCGTCAAGGGACTGCCCCTGCTGGTAAACGAGGCGCTGTGGTCGGCAGGTATGGCGATGATGAACCAGTGCTACTCCCTCCGGGGACTTGAGGTAGTCGCGGCATACAATATTTCCAATACCATCTGGAATGTATTCAGCGTCAGCTTTTTGACCATGGGCAATGCCGTGGGTATTATCATCGGCCAGATGCTTGGCGCGGGGAAAGAGCGGGAAGAAGTCATCGATACCGACCGGAAGCTTGTCGTTTTTTCTGTGCTTTTGTGTATTGTGTTTGGCTTGGGGCTGTCGGCCTTGTCCGGCGTATTTCCCCAGATCTATGATGCTTCCGCGTCTGTACGAAGCCTTGCTACGCAGATGATTTTGGTTGGCGCGTTTTTCATGCCCTTCTGCGCCTATACCAACGCTTCCTATTTTACCCTGCGTTCCGGGGGCAAAGTTGCGGTCACACTGCTCTTTGACTGCGTGTTCGTGTGGGTGGTGTGCGTTCCGCTGGCTACCTGCCTTGCCCGGTTTACAAGCCTTCCCATTGTGCCGCTGTATTTTTGCTGTCAGGCCACGGAAGTCATTAAGTGCGGCTTGGGCTATTTCATGCTGAAAAAAGGCACCTGGGTGCAAAATATTGTCAGCTAATTCCAAATTTCCCCTTCCGGCTGCTTTTCAAAGGTCAAAAGCTTGCCCGAATCAGGATGGGGAAAGGTCAGCCGGAAGGACCAGAGGGCGGGGGATTTGCAGTGATCCTTCGCCCCGTACTTCCCGTCTCCGAACAGCGGATATTTGCGGGAAGCGAACTGCACCCGAATTTGATGAGAGCGTCCGGTGTAAAGTTCAATTTGCACAAGACTTCTGTCCGCTTGGCTGGATAGAACCCGATAGGAAAGCTTTGCGGTCTTTGCGCCTTTGCGTGGGCGTTTTACCACGAAAACCTTGTTCTTAGCGGCGTCTTTGAACAAAAAATCTTCCAAAACAGCTTCTTTTGGCTCCGGCGTTCCATGCACTACGGCAAGATATTCCTTTTTCAGCCGGTTTTCCTGTATCGCCCTGGACAAAGCGGCGGCGGCTTTTGCGGTTCTGGCATACGCCATGACCCCGCCCACATTGAGATCCAGCCGGTGCACGGGAAACACGCTGCCCCCCAAAGCTTCGCGAAGCAGCGACGGCATGGTGTTTTCTCCCTCCTCCGAACTTACCCCAACGGGCTTTATGCAAACGACAACGCTGGTATCTGCGTACAAAATCTCCATTTTTAACCCTCCGTTTTTTTCATTATATCGTGTTTGAATCGAAAGTACAAGGTGAAAAAGCTTATGATGACGACAAAAGAATATCAAAAGAAAAGTCCTTTGCGGATTTTTCTCTCCTATTTTAAAGCAAACGGCAGACTTTTTGCGGTAGATATTTGCTGCGCGGTGCTCATTGCGCTAATTGATCTGTCCTTTCCCCTGATTACCCGGACGGCGCTGTATCATTGGCTGCCCAACCAGCAGTACCGCATCTTCTTTTTGGTGATGGCAGGCGTTGTGCTGGCGTACCTTTTGCGGGCGGGGCTGAACTTTATTGTGGCCTACTGGGGTCATACCTTCGGCATTCGTGTGGAAGCGGACATCCGCCGGGATCTGTTTGCCCATTTACAGGAGCTGGGTTTTGATTTTTACGACAAAAACCGCACCGGGCAGCTCATGAGCCGCCTGACCAGCGACCTGTTTGACCTCACAGAGCTGGCGCACCATGGCCCGGAAGACCTCTTGACCTCCATTTTAACCATCATCGGCGCATTGGTTGTGATGGCTACCATTCAGTGGCGGCTGGCTCTGGTGGTGGCGGTGATGCTGCCGATTTTCATTGCGGCGGTGATGACCCAGCGCAAGGCCATGATGCGGGCTTCCCGGCAGGTCAAAAGCAAAACCGCCCATATCAATACGGAAATTGAGTCTTCTCTTTCCGGCATCCGCACCTCCCGCGCCTTCGCCAATGAGGAAGCTGAGCGCGCCCGCTTTAACCGCGCCAACGCCCAGTACAAGGTTTCCAAGCGGGAATTTCACAAGGCGATGGGACGTTTCAGCTCCACGCTGGAATTTTTCCTGTGCAGCTTAAATGTGCTGGTCATCGGGGTCGGCGGCTGGCTGATCATGAAGGATCACCTGGATTATCAGGATCTTCTGACGTTTACTTTGTATATTGCAACTTTTGTCACGCCCCTTCGGAAGCTCGCCAATTTTTCCGAGCTGTTTTCCAGCGGTTTTGCGGGATTGGGTCGTTTTGTGGACATTATGCGCACGGAGCCTGCACAGCAGGACGCGCCAAACGCCAAGCCCCTTGCAAATGTGGCTGGCAAAATCGACGTAGAGAACGTGTCTTTTGCCTACGACGGGGATCTTGCGGTGCTCCATGACGTGAATCTGCATGTGAAGCCCGGCGAGACGGTTGCCATTGTGGGACCCTCCGGCGGCGGTAAAAGCACCCTCTGCCAGCTCATCCCCCGGTTTTACGACGTGTCCAGCGGCGCGATTTTCATTGACGGGCAGGATGTGCGCAGCGTCACGCAGAAGTCCATCCACCAAAATATCGGCATTGTGCAGCAGGACGTCTTTTTGTTCGCGGATACAATTTTTGAAAACATCCGCTATGGCAAGCCGGACGCTACCATGGAAGAAGTTGTGGAGGCGGCGAAAAAAGCCGAAATTTACGAGGATATTCTGGCCATGCCCAATGGGTTTGAAACCTATGTGGGCGAACGAGGGACGCTGCTTTCCGGCGGACAGAAGCAGCGCATTTCCATTGCGCGGATTTTCCTGAAAAACCCGCCCATTCTGATTTTGGACGAGGCGACCTCCGCCTTGGACTCTGTAACGGAAGCCAAAATTCAGAAAGCCTTCGATACCCTGGCGGAAGGCCGTACTACGCTGATTATTGCCCATCGCCTGTCCACCATTCGCAGCGCCGACCGCATCGTGAGCATAGCCGACGGCAAGGTTGTGGAGGAAGGCTCTCACGAAACGCTTTTGAAAAAGGGCGGGATGTACGCCGCCTTGTACCAAACCCAGAGCAATCTGGCAAAACAGGCATAAACCCGCCGGAAAGGGACAGGCGTACCTGTCCCTTTCCGGCGAAGGTTTGAAATTAGACAAATTCGGTAATTATACTTTTGTTCCCTGGCGGGGTTCCCACAATCCTTAGAGATATATGTAGAATTTTCCAGTTTCGTTTTTCAAAAGCAAGACAAACGGCACTTTTGCACGTTTTTGTCTAAAAGCCCAGTATTCTCACCACAAAAAATGGGTTGACTGGCAAATTCTCATGATTTTCAACAAAAACAGCTTCCGCAAACCGCCAAAATTCGCCACAGTTTGTTCATAAATTTTGTTGACTTTTTTCCATTTTTCAGATATACATATAGTTGTGCGCAAACTGTCGTGATGCGGCGCTTTTTGCGCACTAAAGTTCTATATTTTTATAAAAGAAACGGGGGAGGATAATGTCCAGAAAACTCATCCGGCTCCATGATCTGGTCATGGAATTCGACGGTGAACGAATTTTAGACAATATCAATCTTTACATCAACGACCACGAATTTTTGACCCTTTTGGGTCCCTCCGGCTGCGGAAAAACCACCACGCTGCGGATTATCGGCGGGTTTTTAACGCCTACGTCGGGAGACGTGCTTTTTGATGACAAACGCATCAACGACGTGCCCGCCTACGAACGGCAGATCAATACCGTGTTTCAGCGGTACGCGCTGTTCCCGCATCTGGATGTGTACGACAATATCGCCTTTGGCCTGCGGGTTTCCAAGCTGCCGAAAGCGGAAATTGATGAACGCGTCAACGAAATGCTGGAAGTGGTCAGCTTAAAAGGCTATGAAAACAGGAAGATTTCCGCCCTGTCCGGCGGTCAGCAGCAGCGCGTAGCCATCGCCAGAGCCTTGGTGAATCGGCCAAAGGTATTGCTGCTGGACGAACCCCTTGGCGCTTTGGATCTGCGGCTCCGCAAGGATATGCAAAACGAACTGAAGCGCATACAGCAGGCAATGGGAATCACTTTTATATATGTAACCCACGATCAGGAAGAGGCGCTTGCCATGTCCGATACCATTGTGGTTATGGACAAGGGTCGCATCCAGCAGATTGGCAGACCAGAAGACATTTACAACGAACCAAAAAACGCTTTTGTTGCGGACTTTATCGGGGAAAGTAACATCCTGGACGGCGTGATGCTGGCGGACTGCCAGGTGAAATTTTTTGGCAGAACCTTCCAGTGTGTGGACAAGGGCTTCGCCAAAAACGAACCGGTGGATGTGGTTATTCGCCCGGAGGATATTGACATTGTAGCGCCGGACGGCGGCCATTTATCCGGCACGGTCACTTCCGTTACCTTTAAGGGGCTAAATTACGATATTATTGTGGATTTCAAGGGCTTTAAGTGGCTGATTCAGACCACGGATTTCCATCCCGTGGGGGCGCATATCGGCATCCGGCTGACCCCAGAGGACATCCACGTTATGCCCAAGAGCGAATACTCCGGTCAGTTTGGTGACTATAGCTCCTATTCCGCAGAGTACGATGAGCTTACGGAGGATGCGGAAAATGAAGAATAAATCCTCCCAGCCTCCGGCAAAATGCCTTAGAAACCGCAAGCAGCGGGCGACCACCTTCCTTTTTACCGCGCCGTACATCATCTGGATGTGCGTTTTTATTCTGATTCCTTTAGGCGTAGTGTTTTTCTACGCCATGACCGACGCGAACACCGGCCTTTTTACCTTCGCGAATCTGAGCAAGGTCTTTTCTCCCGCGTTTATGAAGATTTTCGGGCGTTCTATCTGGTACTCTCTGCTGGCTTCTGCAATCTGTCTGGTGATTGGCTATCCGGTGGCATACTTCATCGCCCGGCAGAAGCCTTCTGTGCAGCGAACCCTGTATCTATTGGTCATGCTTCCCATGTGCATGAGCTTTTTGCTGCGCACCCTGGCCTGGGTGGGTCTTTTGCAGGACACCGGCATTATCAACCGGTTTCTGGGGCTTTTTGGCATTGGCCCACTGCACCTTATCCGCAATACCGGCGCGGTGATTCTGGGCATGGTGTATAACTATCTGCCTTACATGATCATGCCGCTGTATACGGTGATTATGAAAATTGACCCGCTGCTCATTGAAGCGGCAGAGGACTTGGGCTGCAACAGCCGACGTACCTTCCAGAAGGTGATTTTCCCGCTGTCCATTCCTGGGATTGTCTCCGGCGTGACCATGGTGTTTGTCCCGGCGGTTTCCACCTTCTATATTTCCCAGAAGCTGGGCTCCACCAGTACCACCATGATTGGCGACGTGATTGAAAGCCAGTTTAAGACGGCCTACAATCCCAATTTGGGCGCGGCGCTTTCTCTGGTATTGATGGTTCTGATTTTTGTGTGCGTGGGCATTATGAACCGCTTCGCCGGTTCCGACACAGAAGGGCAGGTGGTGGTATGAAACGCCTGAACAAAATTTATACCATTTTGATTTTCCTGTTTCTGTACGCCCCTATGGTTGTGCTCATTGTGGCCTCTTTCAATACCGGCAAGGACATTACCCACTTTGAGGGCTTTACCCTCCGGCAGTACGGTGAACTTTTCCGGGATTCCAAGCTGCTGCCGCTTCTCATGAATTCTTTGAAGATTGCTCTGGCTTCCTCGCTGATTGCCACGGTCATGGGCACGGCGGCCGCCATTGGCATTTACCGTATGAAGCCCAAAATGCGCGCAGCCATTCTCACTGTGACAAACATTCCCATGACAAACCCCGATATTGTAACGGGCGTATCCTTGTCATTGCTGTTTGTGTTTTTGGGCGCGCTTTTCAAAATCAATGGGGTTCTCAGCATGTGGACGCTGCTGATTGCCCACATCACCTTCAATCTGCCCTATGTCATTCTGAACGTGATGCCTAAGCTATCTCAAATGGATCCGTCCTTGGAGGAAGCCGCCATGGATCTTGGCTGCACGCCTTTTCAGGCATTTTATAAGGTGACGCTTCATGAGATTATGCCCGGCGTAATTTCCGGCGGCATTATGGCATTTACCATGAGTTTGGATGATTTTGTCATCAGTTATTTTGTCTATGGGCCGAATTTCGTAACGCTGCCTGTGGAAATCTACAATTATACCAAAAAGCCCCTGCAACCGAAAATTTATGCGCTGTTTACCCTGCTTTTCGCGGTGATTTTGCTTTTGATGATGCTGATGAATTTGTTTCAGGCCAGAGGCGAAAAGAAAAAACAGCTTTCCAGAAGTCACTAAGGGAGGAATTTCAATGAAAAAATTGACTGCACTTTTTGCTGCCGCGGCTTTGACGCTGGCCTGCTGCACTGGCTGCGCCAATCTCGCTACCAACGCCACCGATCCCGGCAAGCAGGACGCCACCGGCGACCAAGGCGCCCTGGATGGCAAGGAGGTCACCATCAACGTTTACAACTGGGGTCAGTATATTTCCGAAGGCGATGAAGGCTCCATGGACGTAATTGCAGAGTTTGAAAAGGCATATCCCAACATCCATGTGAACTACTCCACCTATGACACCAACGAAACCCTGTACACCAAGCTGAAAACCGGCGGCATTTCTGTGGACGTGATCATTCCCTCCGATTATATGATCGGCCGGATGATTGAAGAGGATATGCTTCTTCCCCTGAATTTTGACAATATCCCCAACTATCAGTATATCGACGAAGCTTATCGCGGCGCGGCGTACGATCCTGAGAATCAGTACTCTGTTCCCTATACCTGGGGTACGGTTGGCATTGTGTACAACACCAAGTATGTAGACCCCGCGGATGTTACCGGCTGGGAGCTGCTGTGGAACGAGAAGTACAGCGGCAAGATTTTGATGTTCGGCAACTCCAGAGACGCTTTCGGCATTGCGGAAGCCATGCTGGGCTACAGCCTGAATACCACCGACGAGCAGGAATTGCAGGCGGCGGCGGACAAGCTTCATGCCCAGCGGCCTTTGGTGCAGCAGTACGTCATGGATGAAATCTTTTCTATTATGGAAAACGGGGAAGCCTGGATTGCCCCCTACTACGCAGGCGACTGCCTGTTTATGATGGAAAACAACCCCGATCTGGCGTTCTTCCGTCCTGAGGAGCAGGGCTTCAACTTCTTCCTGGACGCCATGTGCATTCCCAAGTGCTGCCAGAACAAAGACGCCGCCGAGCTTTTCATCAACTTCCTGTGCAAGCCGGAAATTGCCGGCGGCAACATGGACTATCTGGGCTACGGCGTACCGGAAACCGCCGCGAAAGAATTCATGGATCAGGAGGTTGTCACCAGCGAGATTGCATATCCTGGTGCGGAGATTTTGTCTCACGGCTCCATTTTCATGAATTTGCCTACTGAAACCTTGCAGCGCATGGAAGAGCTGTGGCTCTGGGCTAAAACTTCCTAAAATATGAAGATCGTGAACAGCCCGGCGCCAACGCGCCGGGCTGTTCATCGTGTCAAAAAGCCTGCTGTCCTTGCGTGGAAATAATCCCGATATGGCAATCTATTTCAAAAAGATGTAATGATTGAAAAATAAGAACAAACAGAAGCTTTTCGATTGCCACGCCAGTGTGCCCACTGGCTCGCAATGACAAGATTGGTCGTTCTTTGCTGGCCGCAGCAGCCCGGCGCAAACGCGCCGGGCTGCTTTCAAAAAAATTCACGTAAGCCGGTTACTGGCGCGGCAATTTTGCACGTCTGGCCGCGCCGCAATATTTACAATTTGTTTACGCCGGAAAACCTGTTCCATACTGGTATGCGCCTTGGGAACGTGCTATAATGAAGTAACTGAAAAACATAACTTCCCGATTTTTTCGCGCGCTTGGGCGACAGCCCAAGCGCCGCCCCCAGCAAAGGAGTAGTATCGTGCTGCAAATTAAAAACATTCACAAAGAATATAAAACCGGCGGCTTTGTGCAAAAAGCCTTGGACGGTGTAAACCTGAACCTCCGGGAAAATGAATTTGTTGCTATTTTAGGGCCAAGCGGCTCCGGCAAGACCACACTTTTAAATATCATCGGCGGCCTGGATCGGTACGACTGCGGAGACCTGATTATCAACGGCATTTCCACAAAAAAGTATAAAGACCGTGACTGGGACTCTTACCGAAACCACACCATCGGCTTTGTATTTCAAAGCTATAACCTGATCCCCCATCAAACCGTGCTCGCCAACGTGGAGCTGGCGCTGACCATTTCCGGCATTTCTAAAAAAGAGCGTCGCCAGCGGGCAAAAAAGGCGCTGGAGCAGGTGGGACTGGGACAGCAGCTTCACAAAAGACCCAGCCAGATGTCCGGCGGACAAATGCAGCGGGTTGCCATTGCCCGCGCGTTGGTCAACGACCCGGATATTTTGCTGGCGGACGAACCCACCGGCGCACTGGACAGCGATACCAGCGTACAGGTCATGGAGCTTTTGAAGGACGTGGCAAAGGATCGTCTGGTGGTAATGGTAACGCATAACCCAGAGCTGGCAGAGGCCTATGCCACCCGCATCGTAAAGCTGAAAGACGGACAGATTCGTTCCGATTCCAACCCCTTTGAGGTGAAAGAGAGCGAACTGGCGCAGCCGGTACATAAAAACATGGGCAAGTCCTCTATGTCCTTTCTTACCGCGCTGTCTTTGAGCTTCAACAATCTGCGCACCAAAAAGGCCAGAACCCTTCTAACCTCCTTTGCCGGTTCTATTGGTATCATCGGCATCGCACTGATTTTGTCCCTTTCCAACGGCGTAAACGCTTACATTAAAAATCTGGAGGAGGAAACCCTTTCGGAGTATCCTTTACAGATTCAAAGCGCCGGGATGGATTTTTCTTCCATGATGGCAGATATGGGAGCCAGCGCGCCGGAGGAAGAGGGGAAGGTGCAAGTATCCCAGCGAATTACCACAATGCTTTCCAAGGTCGATCCCAATGACCTTGCCTCCTTAAAGCAATATTTAGACAGCGAGGAAAGCGGCGTGATGCAGTATGCCAACGCGGTGGAATACGATTATGACATCGCGCCTCAAATTTATCGGCTGGAAAACGACAAGGCGCGGCAGGTAAACCCGGATCAGTTTTTCGCAGCGCTTGGTTTTGGAGGTGCAAGCACCAATTCCATGATGTCTGCTATGATGAACACGGATGTGTTTTACGCTTTGCCGGAAAATACATCGCTGTATGAAAATCAATATGAGGTAAAGGCCGGACACTGGCCGGAAAACAGCTTTGAGTGCGTGGTGGTGCTGTCTCCCAGCGGCTACATCAGCGATTTTATGCTCTATACCATGGGACTGCGTGACGCGGCGGAGCTGGATGAGATTATCGCCCATTTTCTGGCGGAGGAAGAAGCCGAAACGCCGGAAAAACCCCGTTCTTACGCATATACGGAGTTTCTTGGCATTTCTTTTCGGCTGATCAACGCCGCCGACCGCTACGAATATGACAGAGATTACAAGGTCTGGAAGGACAAATCGGACGATGAGACCTATATGAAAAAGCTTGCTGCACAAGGAGAAGAGCTGACCATCGTCGGCGTGGTGCAGCCGGCGAAAGGCTCCGCCGCCGCTATGCTCCTGCCCGGCATCGGCTATCCCGCTTCTTTAAAGACACACCTTATAGAGCAGGCGGCAAAAAGCGAAATCGTGCGGCAACAGTTAAACAATCCGCAGCGCAATGTGTTTTCCGGCAGTGCTTTTGGCAGCGAAGCGCGGAAAGAATTTGATATGCGCTCCCTTTTTCAGGTAGATGAGGAAGCGTTGAAAAACGCTTTTTCCTTTGATGAAAGCTTGGACTTTTCGGATTTTCTGGCCTTAGACAATATGAACTTCGGCAACATGCTCGACATGGATCAGCTTGCCGCGGCCTTGCCGGAATTTTCCATGGAAGATATTTTCAAAATTTTGCAGCAGTTGGATCTTTCCATTTCCCCAGATGGGGTGAAGGCCCTGGTGAAAAATTTGGCGGAAGGCTACGGCGCATACGCGGCCACCCACCCGGAAGCGGACTATTCCGGCCTTGGCGCAGACTTTGCCGCTTTCCTGCAAACCCCGGAAGCCCGGCAGATTTTGCAAAAGGGCGTAGATCAGATCATCCAGTCCAGCGTAGAGGTCTCCGTTTCTCAGGAGGAGCTGCAAAATCTCCTGCAAGCGCTTTTGCAGGGCTATCAAAAGTATGCGGCGGACAATCAGCTTACCGACCCGGATCGCCTGGCAGAATACTTTTTGCAATACCTGCAAACTGCCGAAGCGCAGCAATTGCTTGCGGACAGCGCCCCTAAAATCGTGCAGGTCACAGGAGAAATTACCGTGTCCCCAGACATTCTGGAGCAAATGGTAAGCGAGCTACTTGTGGGCTACCAGAAATACGCGGTAGCCAATGGGCGGCCAGATCCTAGTAAAATGGGAGCGCATTTTGCGGCCTATTTGCAGACTCCCGACGGACAACAGACGCTTTCCCAGGGACTTGCAGAAATTTTTGACTCGGAAGCCTTGGAAGCCCAGCTATCCAAGGCCATGCAAGGGGTAATGTCCACCTACATTTCCGCTTTCGCCGACGCTTTGCAAGGACAAATGGCAAACGTCATGGGCCAGCTTGCCTACCATCTTGAAACTTCTATGGGACGGCTCATGGAAGGCTTTGGCGACAACCTTTTCCAAATGGACGCAGACGCTTTTGCCGAGGCGATTCAAATGAATTTTGATGAAAAAGAGTTGTCTGCGCTTTTGCGTTCTCTGCTGTCCACGGAAACGACTTCCTACGACGGCAATTTGAAAAAGCTAGGCTACGCAGATTTGGAGGATCCCAGCGAAATTCGCATTTATCCCAAGGATTTTGAGAGCAAGGCCTCTGTTTTGGCTCTGCTTAACAGCTACAACGACCGCATGAAGGCGCAAGGCAGCGAGGATAAGGTCATCAGCTACACGGATATGGTGGGTACGCTGATGTCCTCCGTCACGCAGATTGTGGATATTATCAGCTATGTTCTGGTTGCTTTTGTAGCGATTTCCCTGATCGTTTCGTCTATTATGATTGGGGTCATTACCTATATCAGCGTGCTGGAGCGGAAAAAGGAGATTGGCATTCTCCGAGCCATCGGCGCGTCCAAGCAGAATATCAGTCAGGTGTTCAATGCCGAAACCTTTATCATTGGCCTTTGCGCGGGACTGATGGGCATTGGCATCACGCTGCTTTTGCTGATTCCCGCCAATGCGCTGATTCGCTCTCTGGCGGGGGATGTGCAGATTCGCGCCATGCTGCCGGCGGTTCACGGCATTGTGCTGATTGCGCTGAGCGTGATTTTGACGCTGCTGGGCGGTCTGCTGCCCTCCAAAAAAGCGGCAAAAAGCGACCCTGTCACCGCTTTGCGGGCTGAATAACCTGAAAGAAAAGAAGGAAGAACATGAAATATCAGGCAGTTTTGTGGGACTTAGACGGCACCCTTTTAAATACCTTGACGGACTTGACAGCCGCAACCAACGCGACCTTGGCGCATTTTCATTGCCCGGCGCGTTCCCAGGAGCAGGTGCGGCAATTTGTAGGCAACGGCGCAAAAAAGCTTTTAGAGCAGGCGCTGCCGGGGTTGCCCACCGACCCACCGGTGGAGGAGGCTCTTTGCTGGTTCCGCGCTTATTATGAAAAACACAACAATCGCGCAACCCAGCCATACGATGGGATTTTGGAAGCGCTGGCCACCTTGCAGCGGCTTGGCTGCAAACAGGCGATTTTATCCAATAAGCCGGACGGCGCAGTGAAGCTACTGTGGCGGGATTATTTTCAAAATACCGTTGCTTACGCCCAGGGAGAATCCCCGGATTGCCCCAGAAAGCCCAGTCCAGTGATGCTGGAAAAGGCCATGGAAAAGCTGGGGGTATCCCGGGAAGAAACGGTGTATATTGGAGATTCTGAGGTGGATATTGCCACGGCCAAGGCCGCTAACGTGGCTTGTATCAGCGTATTGTGGGGCTTCCGGGAGAAAGAAGAGCTGGAAAATGCCGGGGCGGCGCGCTTTTGCGTCCGCCCGGCGGAATTGGTGGAGATGATTGGATATGGCAAATGAATTTTATGCTTTTTTATCCCGGATGCGCTACATTACCCGCTGGGGGCTGATGCGCAATACCTTTTCAGAAAATATTCAAGAGCACAGCCATCAGGTCGCCGTGCTGGCTCATGGGCTGGCTCTGATCCGCCGGGATATTTTGCAGCTTTCCGGCCCTGATCCTGATCGATGCGCCACAGCGGCGCTATTTCATGACGCATCAGAAATTTTCACCGGGGATTTGCCCACGCCGATTAAATACTACAACCCCAAAATCAAGGACGCCTATAAGCAGGTGGAGCGCATCAGCGGAGAAAAGCTCCTTGCCATGCTGCCGCAGGTATTGCGTCCAAAGTATGAGGCGTTGGTGCAGGAAACCGACGAAGCGGTTGCCTGTATTGTGAAGGCGGCGGATAAGCTGTCCGCCTACATCAAATGCGTAGAAGAATTAAAGGCAGGAAACTTGGAATTTGAAGCCGCCGCCAGACAGACCCGCTCCGCGCTGGAGACCATGGAACTGCCGGAGGTGCAATATTTTATAACAGAATTTCTGCCGCCCTTCAGCAAAAATCTGGACGAGCTGCAATAAGCATCCCCCCTGATGTAGTTATTCTCCTGCATCAGGGGGGATTGTCCAGTTTTACTGGTTCAATTCAATTTCTGTACGCTTTTTTCTATTGCCGTAAGCGCCCTATGCTTTCGCTTCCACAAACCATTTTGGCGCTTCATAAAACAAATAGCTTTGCCTGCCATTGATGCGCACCGTATACCGAAACCCCATGCCGCCCGCCTTTAGGGAAGCCGCCCGCCGCACATCCAGCACACGGTCTATTTCATATACGGTTCCATCCTCCCACAAAAGAGAAATTGGCGTTACGTTTCCCTCCGTGTCAAACCTTGCAGTCACTTCCACAAACACTTTCCTGGCCAAATGCATCCCTCCGTACAAATAGTATGCCGTTTTTGAGGGCACACTATTCTAAACGCAGAAACGAGGTGCTTGTATGGCAAACAGACTTGCAAATGAAAAATCGCCGTATCTATTGCAGCACAAGGACAATCCGGTAAATTGGTACCCTTGGTGCCAAGCAGCTTTTGAAAAAGCCAAGGCAGAGGACAAACCAATTTTTTTAAGCATCGGCTACTCCACCTGCCACTGGTGCCATGTGATGGCGCACGAGTCCTTTGCAGACAACGAGATTGCCAAATTACTGGATGCTTTTGTCTGCATCAAGGTTGACCGAGAAGAGCGCCCGGACATTGACGCCGTCTATATGGCAGTCTGCCAGGCGCTCACCGGCGCAGGCGGCTGGCCGCTGACGATTTTTATGACCCCGGAGCAAAAACCGTTTTTCGCCGGCACCTATTTCCCCAAAAAAGACCGTTACGGCCAGCCGGGGCTGGCTTCTTTGCTTTGTCAAATATCGCGGCTTTGGTGCACGGAGCGCGGCAAACTGCAAGATTCCAGCGAGAAAATCACACAGGTGCTGCAACAAAGCCATGTATCGGAACGCGCACAGCCCCACAAAGAGATTTTGCACCAAGGATGCAGCCTACTCGCAAAATCCTTTGACCCCCATTGGGGCGGCTTCGGCACAGCGCCGAAATTTCCAACGCCCCATACCCTGCTCTTTTTGATGCGAATGCAGGAAGCGGAGGGCGCTCCCAAGGAATTGGAAATGGTGGAAACTACCCTACAGGCAATGGCAAAAGGCGGATTATTCGACGCCATCGGCGGCGGCTTTTCGCGCTATTCCACCGACAACAAATGGCTGGTTCCTCATTTTGAAAAAATGCTGTACGACAACGCGCTGCTGATTTTGGCTTATCTGGAGGCGTATCAGCTTACAAAAAATCCATTTTACGCAGACATTGCCAAGCGAACCGCCGATTACATTTTGGCTGAGCTTACCAGCCCGGAAGGCGGATTTTATTGTGGGCAAGACGCGGACAGCGATGGGGTTGAAGGCAAATATTATGTTTTCACCCCGGATGAGGTTCTCTCCGTCCTGGGGGAGCAGGAGGGAACGGCCTTTTGCAGCGCATACCATATCACCCGGCGCGGAAATTTTGAAGGGAAAAGCATTCCCAATCGGATTGGAAAAACAGACGAACCCTGGAACGCCGGCGATCCCCGGCTAAAGCGCCTTGGCAAATACAGAAAAACAAGGGCGCATCTGCATCTTGACAACAAAATCCTGCTGTCCTGGAACGCGTGGGCCATCATTGCCCTGGCAAAAGCAGGATTGCTGCTCAACGCCCCCGGCTATACGGAGGCAGCCATAAAGGCGCAGCGCTTTCTGCACGAGAATATGACGGATGAAAATAACCGGCTTTTTGTTCGTTACTGCCATGGAGAAGCCGCCCATGTCGGCCAGCTTGACGATTATGCGGTATATGCCCTGGCCTTAATTTCCCTATACCGCATTACCTTCCAATTTGATTATCTAAAAGAGGCGGCGCTTCGAGCTAAGCAAATGATGGATCTATTTGAAGATCCAGAAGCCGGCGGGTATTATTTGACCGCGCATGATGCAGAGGCGCTGATTACCCGGCCGAAAGAGACCTACGACAGCGCGATTCCATCCGGGAACGCCGTAGCGGAGCTGGTATTGGAAGCGCTTGCGCCGCTGACAGGAGATCCCCTGTTTCGCGACGCCGCAGACCGCCAGCATCAGTTCATGGCGGGGCAGGTCAAAGCATATCCGGCGGCGCATTGTTTTTCTCTTCTGGCCATGGCAAACGCCCTTTATCCCCACAAGGAGCTGATTGTCACAGGAAGCAATCCTCCAAAAGCGCTTTTCGCCTATTTGCAAAGGCGTCCAGCGCACAATTTGAGCGTCTTATTCAAATCCCCGGAAAACGAAGCGGATCTGGCGGCGCTAGCGCCATTCACAGCGGCTTATCCCCTCTCTAAGAATACCGTATGGTATCTTTGCGAAAACGGAAGCTGCCATGCGCCCCAAACAGACTTTCACAAGCTGCGTTTATCCTGAATCAGCAAATAAAACCCACTGCCTGATAAAAGGGCATAGGGCTTCGCTCAAATTTTGCCTTTTGCAAAAGACTCGGAATAAGTCAGATGATCGTCTCTGGGATGCAGCGCGGAAAGCTGCCTGTCGGAAAGCTGCAAGCCGCTTTGAATGGAAAAATGGCCAAAGCGGCTTCGAATATCATCCACAACGCCTTCCAGCGTTTCCCGTTTCTGAATAGCTGCAATTTCCGGCAGCAAGGAAAGCTGCTCGTTTTCATACAGCAAGAGATCGCAGGCGCGGACGCTGAGAGAACGCACAGGTTTCCCAGATATGTGGCTGCGCTTATACAACTCAAACGCCTTTTCCAGCAGCGCTTTTGCAGTGCGATTGGGATAACAGAGCTTCCCCTGCCTTTCATAGCTGCGCAGCTCGTTGTCCCGCACGCCAATTTGTACGGTATTGCAGACAAAGCCGTAGGTTCGCATCCGTGCGGAGACGCTTTCGCAAAGCACCCTGAGGGTAATGCGAATCTCTTCGTCGGTAACAAGATCGCGAGGCGCGGTGGTACTATTGCCAACGGATTTTATCAGAGATTTCGCCCCAATATTGGAGACGGGAGAGGTATCCAGCCCATTTGCAAACAGCCACAGCATGGCGCCGTTTTGCCCAAGCAGATTTTGCAAAAAGCCCTGATCGGTCTGGGCAAGATTGCCAATGGTTCGGACGCCGCACCGCCGCAGCTTGTTATGGGTCGCCCGCCCCACGTAAAGAAGATCGCTCACAGGCAACGGCCAGACAACTTCCCGGAAACGGTCGCTGGGGATGATTGTAGTCGCGTCCGGCTTCTTCATATCGCTTCCCAGCTTAGCAAAGATTTTGTTGTAGCTCACGCCTACCGACGCGGTAACGCCAAGCTCCGCTTTCATCCGCTCCCGTAGCTGATCTGCAATGGTTTTTCCACTGCCGAACAAATGCGTGCTGCCGGTTACGTCCAGCCAGCATTCGTCCAAGCCAAAAGGCTCCACCTGATCGGTGTATTCGCTGTAAATCTTGCGGGCGATCTGGGAATATTGCAGGTACAGGTCGTAATGCGGCTGCACAAACACAATATCCGGGCATTTCTGCCTGGCCAGCCACAGCGGCGCGCCTGTCGCCACGCCGCAGGCCTTCGCCGCGTCGTTTTTGGCAAGCACAATCCCGTGGCGCAGTTCGGGATCGCCGGAAACCGCAACCGGCTTTCCCCGCAGCGACGGATGATACAGGCACTCCACCGAGGCATAAAAGTTATTCAAATCCGAGTGTAATATAACCCTTTCCATAGCGCGCTCTCCAAGCAATATCGAACATATGTTTTATTTTCTTTATTATACACCATATTGCAAAGATACGCTATCTGTAATTTATGGAAAGTTCAAATTTTTTTGCAGACCGTCGCGTTGGCTTGCGATTTGGTTTATGGCTTTCCCCGGTCATGGAATTAAAATTGGATCGCGCCGCGCCATGATAGATTTCATGGCGCGGCGCGACCGCTTAGTTACGCTTTCTGTTCCCCCTGCCGCTTTAAAACGGCGTCCAATTCAGGAAAATATTTTCGTACTGCAATAGGTCTGCCAGAGCAGTCAATAAAACAGTGGATCGATGAGGCGGTGGCCACAACCTTTTCTGCGCTGGGATTCCACATGACATAATCCAGGGACAATTTTACCCCAGTATACCCCGTGACGCGTACTGCAATCTCAATTTCATCGTTGTATGTAGTAGGGCACTTGTATTCGCACTGCACCGCCACAACCGGCGAGGCAAGCCCTTTTGCCTCCAGACGCGTCATTGGGTACCCAATTTCCATGAAAAAGTGCATCCGCGCTTCTTCCATAAAGCGGATATAGTTTGAATGGTGGGTAATTCCCATTTTATCCGTCTCATAATAATGAACCTTGTGGATGTATTTGCCCATACCCCCGCTCCTATTCCTGATCGCTCAACAGCGCGCCCAGGGTCGTTTCCGCCCAACTATAGTTCGTCAGATAGCTGCCCTTGAAAAGCTGGGCATACTCCTCTTTGCCGGATAGATAATGATATAAATCGCACTGCACCTTTTCCATGACAATGCGCCGCTTTCCATCGACTGTTTCCATCACGTCGGCAATCCCATATTCCTCCAAGGTGTTTTTCAAACGCAGCGCAACCTTGCGGTAACGGGACAGCGTAACTGTATTCGCAGGCTCGTCCTCCCACAAAAAGCCGATGGCTTCCTCTGAGGTAATGTACCCACCTCGGCGGTCAACCAGAAGGGCGAACAGTTCCTTGGATTTTTTGTTGCGAAAGGCGATGGGCTTATCCCCCACAAATACGTCAAAGTAACCGAAGGTGCGAATGGAAACGGCGCGGTTTTCCGGCAGGCTCTTTTTCTCATTCGGCTCCGCTTCTTCCACAGAATAGAGCATCACATAACAGGGAGAACTGCTGTTTTGCTCTCTTTGCGAGCAGATCGCCTTTATCCTGCGTTCCGTTTCAGTCTTATAGTCAAAGTACGTAAATTCAGCCTCGCCGTTTCGCAAAAGCTCCGCAAAATCCTCATATGCCGCCTCGCTGTAAGCCACAAAGCTTTCCAGAGGCGTAAATCTTTCCGTTAGTGGGAACCACTCCTCCTGGGTATAGCCAAAAAACTCGCATACGTTTTCACTGGCGTAAAGGGGCTTTACAAGTCCTTCCGTGGAAACCTCAAAGGCGGCGATACCGTCGGAAAAACGCATCACAAGCTCTTTCATATTTTCCTTTAGCTGATCGTTTTCATTTCTTAATACGGCAACCTCGCCGTCGCTCTGAATCGGGCGGCAGCAATAAAGGCTAACCGTCTCGTCAATTTTTATAAACACGCCGCTGTACTGCCTGCGCCTTCCATCTGCGCAGCAAGCCTGATAGGTAATCTGCGGCGGCTTTGCGTCGGATTCATGGCGTTTTTTCTGGCAGTAGCTTTTAAAAAATCCACGAAGCTGATCCCGGTCTTCAGGTTCCACCGCTGTAAGCAGCCATTTTTCCAAGGCGTCGTCCATTTGCACCCTGAGACCTTCAAACTGTTTGAAAGAAGAGGCGTCATCGCAATGCAGGCACCTTATGGTATTGGCTTCAAGATTCAATTCAAAAATCTTATCGTAAACGTCTGTAAGCGCCTTCAAATACCGTTTGGTTTCGCTGGCCTTTTTGACCTGGTGGCGTTCTGTGACGTCCATACACACGCTCTGGAACTCCGCTGCGCCATCCTCGTTGACAATCTTGGTAACCCAACCGAACACATAAGCGCGGGTTCCGTCGCAGCGAAGCAGCGTCATTTCCCCGGCAACAGGCGCGTCCGCTGAATAAACACGGTTGAGATATTTGGAAAATCTGCGCCGCTCTTCCATGGGAATCATCAGGAAAATATTGCTTTTGAACAGCTCCAGATAGTCCAGTTCCCCGTCCTGGGTCTCCGGGAATCGGAGAAACTCAATCATTTTCTGGTTGATGTAAGTAATTTTCGGCTGCTTTTCGCAGGTATATCTTAAAAATCCGCAGGGAATGGTTTCATTCAGAAATTGCAGATCATTGATTTCGTTTTTCAAGCCGGTGATATCCGTGAGAACAGAGCTACCCACCAGAATTCCGTCGCTGTTTTTTCTGGACACAGCCGTATCTCTTACGCTGATCACAGCGCCGTCCTTTTTCACCAAGCGGTACTCTATGGTAAGCGTCTGCTCTTTTTGCGCCAGTTGACGTATAAAGCGGGAATACGACTGGCGATCCCCTGGATGCACCAGCATGGCGTAGCGGTCTTGTCCGCCGGGCAGCAGTTCCACCTTTTGAATCCCCACCATCTCGCAGAGATTTTGGCTGACATAGTGCAGGCGAATGGGATCGCTTAAAATATATTGATGAAAGCCGCTGATTTGCCCGTTCAGTATCTCCTCCATATTGTTTTGCATATTGTTCCGACCAACTCCTTTTGCAGAGTAAAAAATTTCAGATCGAGAGAAAGCTATATATCCTATAAAATTATAGCAAAATCTCCCCTGAATTTCAAACCTCACAAATTTATTCTGCCGCGGCAGAGGGCTGCCTAGCCCTGACTGCGCAGCACAGTCTTTTGGATTTTGCCGCTGATGGTTTTGGGCATTTCGGTTACAAATTCAATCATACGGATCCACTTGTATTCCGCAAGCTTTTGATTACAGTCGTTCTTTATTTCCAATTCCAATTCCATAGAAGGGGTATAGCCCGCCCCCAGCGCCACAACCGCTTTGATGGCCTGGCCTCTCAGGGCGTCCGGCACGCCGATCACGCTGCACTCCGCCACGGCGGGATGCTCCATCAAAACATTTTCCACTTCATAAGGACCAACCCGAAAGCCCCCTGTCTTAATAATGTCGTCAAAGCGGCCGTGGAACCAGTAGCGCCCGTTTTCATCCATATAGGCCGCGTCGCCTGTGTGATAAACGCCGCCCCGCCATACGTAGTGATACTGTTCTTCATGATCCAAATAACCAGTAAACACCCCCGGCTGCCTGCCAGGCTCCGCGGGAATGATTACAATCTCGCCTACCTCGCCGGTTTTTACAGCCTTACCGTCCTTTCCCCAAAGCGCAATGTTGTAAAATGGAGACGGCGTTCCCATAGACCCCGCTACCGCTTCGCTTCCTTTGAAATTCGCCATGAGCAAAGTGGTTTCCGTCTGCCCGTAGCCCTCGCAGAGAGGAAGTCCGGTGCGCTGGGTGAATTTGCGGAACACCTCGGGAGCAAGCATTTCTCCCGCCGTAGAGGCGTGCTTGAGCGTTGGCATCTCAGGAATTCCCTTACGCACAAGATAGCGGAAAACCGTAGGGGGCGCGCAAAAGGAGGTCACGCCATAGCGGTTGATGATCGATGTAAGCTGCTTCGGCTCAAAATTATCAAAGTCATATACCATGACGGCGCTGCCAATCAGCCATTGGCCGTAAATCTTTCCCCAGGAAGCTTTCGCCCATCCGGTTTCCGCTACCGTAAAGTGCAGACCGCCGTCTTCCGCCTGCTGCCAGTATTTCGCAGTTACGATATGCGCCAAAGGATAGGTATGGGCGTGAATCACGCCTTTTGGGTATCCCGTAGTACCAGAGGTAAAATACAGTACCATGGGATCGACAGCCTGCGTAGGAACCCGCTCCAACGTATCGCTTGCACGTTCCATGGCGGCGGTGAGATTTTCAAAGCCCGGCGCGCTTTTCTGCACGCACCACAGCTTTGCCGGCTGCTCGCACAGCGCAAGGGCTTTCGTGATTTTTTCCGGCGTTTCGTTCTGAGTGGTACAGACGATGGCTTTTACCCGGGAAGCCTTGATTCGGTACACAAAATCACTTACCGTGAGCATATGCGTCGCGGGAATCATCACTGCGCCCAGCTTGTGCAGCGCCACCGCTGCAAACCAGTATTCATAGTGGCGCTTGAGCACCAGCATCACCGGGTCTCCTTTTCCTATGCCGGCATCGCGGAACACATTCGCCATTTTGTTGCTGTAGCTTTTGATATCGGCAAAGGAAAAAATATGCTCCTCGCCTTCCACGTTGCACCACACAAGCGCGCGCTTATTTGGCGTTTCAGAGGCGATTTTGTCCACCACGTCATACCCAAAGTTAAAGTTATCTGGATACACCAGAGTTATTTCTTTCAAATTACCCTGTTCGTCTAAAACCTCACGGCAATACTGCTTATATATGCTCATTGTTGCTCCTCAATCACCGCGCTGGCGCCCAGTCTGCGAAATCTGTTGTAGCGGTTTCCAACCAGATCCATATCATGGGCCAGCGACTCCAGTTCTTGTGCCAAAAGTGTGCGGATACGGTCATAATATTCCTTTTTTCCAATATCCTTCTCAGAAAGAATGCGTTCCACCACGCCAAGACTTTTCGCGTCCTCCGCCGTCAGACGCAGACTTTCCGCCGCAGACTCCGCCTTGGATGCGTCCTTCCAGAGAATACTTGCGCACCCTTCCGGGGAAATCACAGAATACACGGCGTTTTGCAGCATCCACACGCGATCCGCAACCGCCAGCGCCAGCGCGCCGCCGCTGCCGCCTTCTCCAATGAGAATGGAAAGAATCGGAACGCAGAGGGTTGACATTTCCATCAGATTTTCAGCAATGGCCTGCCCTTGTCCCCGCTCTTCCGCACCCACGCCGCAATACGCGCCAGAGGTATCGATCAAGCATATCACCGGCCTGCCGAACTTTTCCGCCTGCTTCATTAAACGCAGCGCCTTGCGGTAGCCCTCCGGGTGGGGCGCGCCGAAATTGCGGTAGGTACGTTCCTTGGCCGTATGCCCTTTCTCAATGGCGATGACGGTAACAGGCGCGCCATTGAGTCTGGCAAGCCCGCCGACAATCGCCGGATCGTCGGCGTAGCGGCGATCTCCATGCAGCTCAATAAACTCCTTGAAAATATTTTTGATGTAGTCAAGCCCTGTGGGTCTATGGTTATCCCGGACAAGCTTCACCCGTTCGAAAGCCGCCGTCTGCATCATATCGCCCTCCCGTCGTGTATTTTGAGAAGCGCAGTCAAATAACGCTTTTGATGAGCGCGGGGAACCACACTGTCCACAAAGCCGTGTTGTAAAACAAAATCCGACTTCTGGAATCCGGCGGGGAGCGACTTTTTCGTGGTCTGCTCCACCACTCTCGCCCCCGCAAAACCAACCGTCGCCCCTGGCTCCGCCAGAATAATATCCGCTTCCATGGCAAAGCTGGCCGTCACGCCGCCAGTGGTGGGGTCGGTCAGCACGGCGATATACAATAGCCCCGCGTCGCTGTGATGCTTCACCGCCGCGCTTGTCTTTGCCATCTGCATCAGCGAAAGCAGCCCCTCCTGCATCCTCGCGCCGCCGGACACCGTAAATCCAACCACGGGCAAGCGGTGCTGCCTGGCATACTCAAACAGCAGCGTAATTTTTTCCCCCACGGCGCTGCCCATACTGCCCATCATGAAGTAGGACTCCATAACAAACAGACAGCATTTTTGTCCGCCTATGACAGCGGTGCCGCAAACCACGGCCTCGTTCTCCCCGCTTGCAGCGCGAACCGTCTCCAGCTTTTCCTTGTACCCTGGAAAATTCAGGGGATTGTCGGCTTTCACTCCGGCGTACAACTCATGAAAGCCCCCTTGATCGGCAATCATCTGAATGCGCTGCCGCGCCTTCATGCGGAAATGATAGCCGCAGGAACAAACCATACGATTGGCCCAGAGGCGACTTAAGGGAATGTCCTTATGGCAATTGGGGCACTTTTTTTCCGGCTCCCCCGCGTCTTCCTGCACGGGAGCGGCGGAACGTCCTCCTTCTTCCAGTTGATTTTTCGGTTTCAAAAAATTCATCAGCGCCATTTCATCACCTGTTTCCCATAAAAGTTAAATCATAATGGCCGGAAGCGAAGCGTTCGTCCTCCACAATGCGAAGCTGCTCTTCAATATTCGTCGATATGCCCGCAATGACCAGTTCGCAAAGGGAGGCGCGCATTTTTCTCAGGGTTTCTTCTCTGGTTTTCGCGAAAACGATCAGCTTACCCAACAGCGAGTCGTAATAAGGCGAAACCGCCGTGCCCTCCAGCAGGCAGGTATCAAACCGCACCGACGGCCCGCCTGGAACGTGGAGCATTTTCAGCGTGCCGCAGCTTCCGGCGTTGATGCGGCACTCAATGGCGGAGCCTTGCATCCGAATGTCTCTCTGGGTAAAGTTCAGCGGGATTCCTGCGGCAATGCGAATCTGCCATTTTACCAAATCAACGCCTGTGAGCATTTCCGTCACGCAATGCTCCACCTGTAAGCGGACGTTCATTTCCATAAACCAGAAATTTCCCTTAGGATCCAGAAGAAACTCAAGGGTGCCCGCCCCCACATAACCGATTTTTTTCACAGCGTCCACCGAAAGCGCCATAATCTTTCTCCTTTGCTCGTCGTTGACGGCTGGAGATGGGGTTTCCTCCAGAAGCTTTTGGTTTCTTCTTTGCAGCGAACAGTCGCGATCCCCCAGGCACACTGCATTTCCATGCTCGTCGGCCAGAATTTGCAGTTCCACATGTCTTGCGGGAAAAATGTATTTTTCCAAGTAAACGCTGCCGTCGCCAAAAGCGCTGACGGCCTCGCTGGTCGCCTGCAAATAAGCGTCCTCCACTTCCTCCTCCCCGCGAATTAGGCGGATGCCGCGGCCGCCGCCGCCCGCGCAGGCTTTTAGCATCACAGGGTATCCAATTCTGCCAGCGGCCAGCTTCGCTTCCTCCACTGAGGACACCGCCTTAGTGCCGGGAATTACGGTAAGCCCCGTGCTGCGAATCAGCTCTTTCAAGGTGGCCTTATCGCTGAGACGTTCCATGCTATCAGGATCCGGGCCAATAAAAACCAATCCGTTTTTCCTGCAAAGCCGGGCAAAATGCGCATTTTCAGAAAGAAACCCATAGCCGGGATGAATCGCCTGCGCCCCCGCCAAAACAGCGGCGCTGATGATCTGATTTTCATTCAAATAGCTTTCCGAAGCCTCCGCGCCGCCAATGCAGTAGCTTTGATCGGCCAGCGCTACATGCAAGGCGTTTTTGTCCGCCTCAGAATAGACAGCCACCGTAGCCACGCCCATTTCCTTACAGGCTCTAATAATGCGGACGGCAATTTCCCCCCGGTTGGCAATCAGTATTTTTGAGAACATAATTTACGCTCCTGTAATGGCAAAGGAAAATTCAGCGCTGACGCACAATCTCCCGTCAACCATGACTGTCCCCTCCCCAAAATAGAAAGGAGGCTTCGCCCGTTTGATGCGGCACTGGGTTTCCACCGTATCCCCCGGCAAAACCGGGGCGCGGAACCTTACATGATCCAACCCTGTATAAACAGGCAGCTCACCTTGTTTCATGGCGTCTTGCAGCAGCACGCAGGCGGACTGCGCCAGAATTTCACATAAAATTACCCCGGGCACAATGGGACGGTTGGGAAAATGACCCTGGAGGAAAAACTCGTCGCCGCGAACGGTATAATGCCCCAGGGCGACGCCGTCTTTGTTTTCCACATCGTCCAATAGCAGCATCGAATCTCTATGAGGCAATACTTTCATGATTTCTTCCCGATGCATGGGCTTACCTCCTGATGCGGAACAGTTCCGTCCCATATTCCACAACCTGGCCGTTGGTTACGCAGATTTCTGAAAGCACGCCGTCCTCCTCGGCGATAATTTCGTTCATAAGCTTCATGGCCTCCACCACACAGAGGATCTGCCCTTTTCGGATGGGATCGCCAATGGAAACATACGGCTCCGCGTTTTCGGTGGGCGCAGCGTAAAATACGCCCACAATGGGAGACTTCACACTGACATAATCCTTTTTTTCCGGCGGCGCAGTGGAGCTTTCCGCCGCGGCGGCGTATACCGTTTCCATTGCCGGTGGCAGAACCGAACGTTCCAGCCGAACCTTGCCGCTGTTTTCGGTGATTTCAAGCCCGGTTAACCCAAGCTCCTGCATCAGCTTCGCATAGCTGCGAATATCCGTCTCGTTCATTTCCTACACCTTCCTGAACGCAAGGCAGGCGTTATGACCGCCAAACCCAAGGGAATTGGAAAGCGCCAAAGTAATTTCCGCCTTTACAGCGGTATTTGGCACATAGTTGAGGTCGCAGGCTTCATCCGGCTCTTGCAAATGGATGGTTGGGGGAATCACGCCTTCATTCAGAGCATACAGGCAGGCCAGCGCCTCAACCGCCCCCGCCGCCCCCAGCATGTGGCCGGTCAT
Organism: uncultured Oscillospiraceae bacterium; assembly: GCA_910589155.1. GTDB lineage: Bacteria > Bacillota > Clostridia > Oscillospirales > Oscillospiraceae > Faecousia. The sequence goes on from CAJURY010000002.1 coordinate 142,454, forward strand.
AGACTTGGTGGAGCTGACATACGCGCGCCTTGCGCCGTCCCCTCCAAGCGCCTTCTTGACTGCGATTGTCTCCACAGCGTCGTTTGCCGGGGTGCCGGTGCCGTGGGCGTTTATGTACACCACGTCGGCTTCGGTATAAGCCGCTTCTCCCATGGCCTCCAACATTGCTTGGGCGCCGCCTCTGGCTTCCGGGTGGGGAGCGGTAATATGGTGCGCGTCGCAGGTGGAGCCATAGCCGCAGACCTCGCCGTAAATTTTCGCGCCCCGGGAAATCGCGTGTTCATATTCCTCCAGAACCAGCGCCGCCGCCCCTTCGCCAATGACAAAGCCCCCTCTCCGCTTATCAAAGGGCAAAGACGCGGCGTTGGGATCCTGGGAGGTGGATAAAGCGTGCATATTCACAAATCCCGCAATGGCGGAAGGGCAAATAGCCGCCTCCGCGCCGCCGGTAATCACCGCGTCCGCATAGCCGTGACGAATCAGACGCATGGCCTCGCCAATGGCATTGGAGCCGGAAGCGCAGGCGGTGACCGCCGGCATCGCCGAACCGCGGCAGCCATGACGAATGGCGATCATGCCCGCCGCCATATTGCCAATCATCATTGGTACAAACAAAGCGGAGACCCGCCGGGGGCCTTTTTCCAAAAGCTTGGTATGCTCCTTTTCAAAAGTGGAAATGCCGCCGATGCCCGTGCCGAACAAAACGGCAAACCGCTCCGGCTCCACCGTGCCCGCTATACCGCTTTCCGCAACCGCCTGCTGGGCGGCGGCCACAGCAAACTGGGCATACCGGTCGGTACGCAGCACATCGTTGACCTCCAGATACGCCTTATGGTCAAAATCCTTGACCTCAGCGCCCAGCTTCGCCTTAAAGCCTTCCGTATCAAAAAGCGTAATAGGGCCAATGCCGTTTTTTCCGCTTTTGAGTCCCTTCCAGGTCTCCGGCGCATTGCTTCCCAAGGGGGTAATCGCGCCGAGGCCGGTTACAACAACTCTTCTTGTTTCACTCATTTTCTTCTCCTTACATTGCAATGCCGCCGTCTACACGTAAAACCTCGCCAGTTACATAGCTTGCAGCAGCCAGATATGCCACCGCTTCCGCCACATCTTTGGGTTCTCCCATTTTTCCCAGAGGAATCTGCCCCAAAAGAGGATTTTCCTGGTGATTTCCCGTCATATCGGTGGCAATAAAGCCGGGAGCAACCGCGTTGCAGCGGATTCCCTTGGGCGCCAGCTCTCTGGCAACGGACTTGGTAAGTCCAATCAGTCCCGCCTTGGACGCGGCGTAGTTGCACTGCCCCGCATTGCCCATCAAGCCCGCCACAGAGGAAATGTTGATGATGCAGCCTTCATGGTTGCGGATAAACAGGCCGGCGGTATGGCGAATCATATGAAACGCGCCTTTTAGATTTGTGCGCAAGACAGCGTCAAAATCCTCCTCTTTCATCATGGCAACCAGACCGTCCCGGGTAATACCAGCATTGTTCACTAAAATGTGCGCCGTGCCGAAGTCCGCTTTGATCTGCGCCACGGTTTCCTTCACCGATAAAAAATCGGAAACATCGCAGCGATAGGCGCGCGCCGCAACGCCAGATTCCTGCCTGCATTGCAGGCAGACGTTCTCGGCGGCAGCTTCACTGCCCACGTAAATCACAGCGATATTTGCCCCAAGAGAGGCCAGCTTGTATGCGATTGCCGCGCCGATTCCCCGGGAACCGCCGGTTATAATGGCTGTTTTTCCTGTCAGCATTTTTCCACCCCCGCGATATAATCCACCGCCGGCATTGCCTTTACAGACCCGTCTATTCTCCGGATCATATTGGTCAGCGTCCTGCCGGGACCAATTTCAAGAAAGGTATCCACCCCATCTGTAATCATATTGCAAATGAGTTTTTCCCATTGCACCGCATTGCAGATCTGCTCGGAAAGCAAATCCGCGGCTTCCTTTGTATAAGGCGCCGCCGTCAAATTAGAATAAAGGGTTACGTCGCCTTTTTTCAGTTCCACCTTTTTCAGCACTTGGGCAAAGGCCTTTGCCGCGCCGTTCATAAACGGCGAATGGAACGCGCCTTTGACCTTCAGCAAGATTGCCCTGCCCCCTGCGGCTTTCACGTCCGCAAAGAAATCCGCCGCCTGCGCGGCAAGGCCAGAAACCGTGACTTGACCGGGACAATTGAAGTTTACAGGGTACACCCCCGCATATCTGTCGCAGATGGTCTGTACCTGCGTTGTGGAGAGCTTTACAACCGCCGCCATAAAGGTATCCCATTTTTCCGCTTCCCGCTGCATCAGCTCTCCCCGCTTACATACAAGCTGAAAGCCTGTTTCCCAGGAAAACACCCCGCCAACGGTAGCCGCCGTCACCTCGCCGAGAGAAAAACCGGCGACGCAGTCCGGCGTAATTCCTTTTTCCAGCAATACATTGGCCACCGCCAGTTCCATGGCAAATAGGCATGGCTGGGTATTTTTGGTTTCTTGCAGCTCTCCCTGGCCACCTGTAAAGCACTGAGAAGAGGTTCCGGGACGAAGGTTGTCGCATAAATCAAAAACCCTTCTGGCAGACGGATATTTTTCATAGAGGTCTTGACCCATGCCGGGGAATTGATCCCCCTGCCCTGAAAAAACAAAGGCTATTTTACCCATTCTTTCGCCCTCAGCAGGATCGGCTCCGCTTCCATCATCACTTCCTTCACGATTTCGGCGGCGGGCTGCTCCTTTTTCACAATGGCGGCTATCTGCCCGGAAAGAAAGCACCCCTTTTCATTGTCGCCCTCCTGCACCGCAAGCCGCAGCGCCCCTGTGGCAAGGGCTTCCAGTTCCTCATCGGGCATACCGCCGTATTCCGCTTTGGCATACGCTCTTGCAAACTGCGTGCGCAGACTTCTCACCGGATGTCCCAGTCTTTTCCCTGTTACCATGGTGCAAAGGTCGGTGGCTTTCAGTATTTTTTCCTTATAAACAGGGTGAATGGCGCATTCTTTTGCGCTGAGGAAGCGGGTTCCCATCTGAACGCCGCAGGCGCCCAGCATAAACGCCGCCGCAACCCCCCGGCCGTCCGCAATACCGCCGGCGGCAATCACAGGCAAGGTGGTCGCGTCGCAAATTTGAGGCGTCAAAACCATCGTGGTAAGCTCGCCCACGTGACCGCCGCTTTCCCCCCCCTCCGCAATCAGAGCGGAAGCGCCGAGCCGCGTCATCAGCTTCGCCATGGCGACAGAGGCTACAACGGGAATCACTTTAATCCCGGCGGCAAGCCAGTCCTTGATATACTTGGAGGGATTGCCGGCCCCCGTGGTAATCACCGCAACGCCTTCTTCTACTGCGACCTTCGCCACTTCATCCGCAAAGGGACTCAGCAGCATGATGTTCAGGCCAATCGGCTTGCTGGTGATGCGCTTGGCCACCTGAATTTGACTTCTCACATAATCGCCGGGGGCATTCCCCGCCGCAATAATGCCAAGACCGCCGCCGTCCGACACGGCAGCGGCCAGCTTACCGTCAGCGATCCAGGCCATGCCGCCTTGAAATACCGGGTATTCAATCCCCAGCATTTCGCAAATTGCCGACTTTACCATGGCGTTACCCCCGCTTGCTCTGGATGAACTTATCCAGATCGCCGATGGTTTCTACCTTCTGATCCAGTTCGATTTCAATGCCAATTTCGTCCTCCAGATTCATCAGCAGCTCCACTGTGTCCAGGGAGTCAATTCCAAGCTCAAAGAACTTGCTTTCGGGTTTTACCGCAGAAATATCGCAGCCTGTGCGTTCGGAAACGATTTTTGCAATTGCGTCAAAGTACATGATGAAATGCCTCCAAAATGAATTTCTAAGCGGCTTTCACGCCGCTTGCCGGCTTTTATTATACAAACGCGCTGTTCCAAAATGCGGCCACTTGTGTTCCCGTACCGTTCCAGATTTTTGAAAAGTTTATGAATTTTTCCAGCGATCCACCGCAGGCGCATGAAAAAATTCCCTCCAAGCCAAAATTGACTGGAGGGAATTTATTGTTTTTACAATTTCCGTCGCTGAAATACCGGGGCAAACGCAATTCCGGCCAGGCGTATGAAGCCAGCGTCTGGTAAGCGCCTACGCATTATCTAGTTCTCCAGCACGCTTTCCCAGGGCAGCGTCTCCGGCCAGCCTGTGGTATCAAAACAGTCTCGGATGCATTGACTATAGTATTCCAATTTGGGAATCAAGCCGGGATTTTCCGCAAAGCTCCAGGTAAATCCCGTAGCCGCGCTTGCCATCATGGTGGCTCTGTCCTCTGTAGGATAGGTGCAGGCGTACAGCGACATAAAATAGCCGGAGTTGCAGTAGGCTGCGACGCTTTCCGGGGTTTCCGTATAGGAATAGGCGTAATCAAAGCCCTCCGGCTGCAAGCTGAGCCAGACTTCCTCGGAAAACAGCGCGTCCTCCCGAAACTGCGCGTCCCACGCCAGACGATGATCGATGATGTGGGCAATTTCATGGTAAATCGTATCCGCTGTTAAAAACCTGCCGTCCGCCGCCAGCAGATGGTAGTCCCCTTGCGCTTGTGTAAACGCGTCGGCCGTCACCATGTTGGATCCCTCCTTGGGATCCAGAGCGCCCACCAGCTCGATGCGGATTTTTTCTATTGTTCCGCAGTTCAATTGCGCAAAGAATCCTTCCGGATATGCGCTCAAGGTAACTTCCAGCACCTCCAGCGCCTCGGAAATAGACGACGCGTCCTCCAGGATATAAGAATAATACTGGTCATAGTCCGCTTGGCATTTTTCCGCAATGCAGATTTCTACGCCAAACTGCGCCGACAGCTCCGCCGCCCGGGTGTACAGGGCTTTATCTACCAGCGCCCCCCCTGCAATCACATTTTCATCCGTTTCCAGCGCAAGCGCGTCTCCGGCAGTCGGAACGCTAATATCCCAAAACAGCAGCCGGCAATCGGCATCCTGCGTTTCTGTGAAAAAATAGCCATGGTAACTGTCGCTCCACACAAACGACATACCCAAATCGTTATTTCCCGTTTCCGGCAGGGCGCAGCGGGAGACAAAGTTTCCATCTTTCGTGTACAGCGTCAGCCCCCGCCCGGATTCGCTGGTAAAGAGCAATTGGCCTGTGGACGTTAGCTCCAGGGAACCCTCTGTACATACCACTTTTTTGCTTTCTTCCCCGGAAACAATACGGTACTCCATCCAATTTTTCCAACCGTTCATCAGCCAGACGTCTTTGCTGCGGCTACACATTCCAAGAAAGCCAACCGCAGGAACAGCAGTCATTTCGCCGGTTTTCATCTCCAGGCAGCGGTATTTGCTTCTTTGATCCTCCCGGTCAACGTACGAAAAAAGCAAATAATCGTTGGAGTTTTCCAAATTACGTACGTTGGCTACCTGCCCCAGCAGCGCCGTTTCCTCCCCGCTTTCCAGATCTCTCGCGGTGAGACCCGTATCATAATGGAGGCGGTAGAGAGTGTTTCCGTCGCTACTGAGCTGCCATGCTTCGTTTTCCGATTCCACATCGTATGTATGAAGCACATTCAGCTTCTCGTCCAGAAGCAGTACGCGGCAGCCAGCAAAATCACACAATCCAACGCCGTTTTCCAGGGTCTGCACCTGCATTCCCCCGGTGCAGGAAATCGCGTTTTCCGCCAAAAGAGCGCCGTCTTCCGTAGACACAAGCTTCAATTCCAATTTGCTGCCTGCATCCTCCTCCAAAATCTGGCTGAGAAGCAGATTTCCTCCCAGCATATGCATTTCCGGGTAGCCCATGCTTTCCACAATCTCATTGGGTATATACCACAGGTTTTCCGTATCCCCAACAGGCGCCCTGCCCTCCAGTAAGGCTGGCAAGGGTTCTGTCTGCGTCGGTATAGGCTCGGTTTCTGTGGGAAGCGCTTCCGCAGGCTTTGTGGGTTCGGCAGGTTTCCCGCAGCCAGAAAGCAGCAGCGCAAGAAGCAGCAAAAATACAAATCGTCTTTTCATAAAAAACGCTCCCTTCCGAATAAAAGCATTATAACGGCTGAAATTGAAAAAGTCAACGCAGCCAAACGGTAAAGACATTGACAGCTCCTGTTCATACTGAATGCAAGCAGCTTTCTCCCGGAGCTTTACAGCAAGATTTCAAAAATTTTTCCATTGCCAAGTTTATTTTTCCAGAAAGTGGGACATACTCACAGCGGAGGTGCTTGACAATGAATCACGACAAGCAAAACCGAAGCTTTTGGCAGAACGTAAAGGATAGGGGCTACTACATAGCCCTGACCCTGTGCGCAGTCGCCATCGGGGTTTCGGGCTATATGTACTACCGATCCACAAACCAGAACGACAACAAACCTGTATCCGGGACAGAGCCTCAGAGCAACGTGCAGGTGGGGAATGTACCGGGCAACCAATCCGTAGAGGTGATTGGCACGACGCCTTCCGGGACGGAAGCCAGCAATCCCTCTAACCCCACCACGCCTTCTTCTCCCACACAGCCAAGCGACGCGGCGCTCAAAACCGCATGGCCGCTGGAAGGCGATACCGTTGGCGCTTACGCTATGGAGGCGCTGGCCTACAATGAGACCACCAGAGACTGGCGGGTACACGACGGCATTGACCTAAGCGCCGACGTCGGCGCACAGGTAAAAGCCGCTGCGGATGGCACCGTATACACGGTATACGAGGACGATTCCATGGGCATCACCGTAGTCATCCAACACGACGGCGACTACGTCACCACCTACTCCAGTCTCGCAAAGGATGTACGGGTCAAAGCTGGTGATACCGTCACCTGCGGACAGGTCATTGGTACCATCGGAGAAACCGCACTGGTGGAAACCGCCGTGGGTCCACATCTGCATTTTTCCGTAAGCTGTGACGGGAAATCCATGGATCCGGCAAAATTCTTCGATTTATAAGCAAAACCCGTCGCTGAAAAATCAGCGGCGGGTACATATTTATTTAGACTGCGCATCCGTCACAACGGAAGCATTCTTCTTGTTGCCGTGAGCGCCCTTTTCACATGGAATTGGGGCGTTCAAATCACGCGGCTACCGCTTAAATTTGAATCGGCCAGGCGCTTTGGCTTACGCTTCCCCTTGCTGCCAGGTCGCCATGGAAAGCTTTGCCAGCAACCGCATGGCAATATCCTTCCAGGTTAGCCGTTCCACGGGAAGCTCCGCTACCAGCGGCAGCTCTGCCAGAACCGTATCTCCCGACCGGACGGTTAACGTCCCCAACTGCTGCCCCTGATTGACAGGCGCTGTGACCGACGGCAGCACCGTCACCGTGCGGGTAATGCTGGACTGGTTCGCTTTTTCAATGAGCAGCTGCTCCTCCCCAGAAACCACCGCCTGTACCTGTCCGCTTTTTCCCAGGGTCACGGGAACGGCTGGGATTGCTTCTTCCCCCTTGGCGGAAATCAGCGCATAATTGGCAAAGCCATAATCCAGCATTGCTTTGGCGGACTGGAAACGATCATTGGTGGATTCGCAGTGGAGCACCACGCCGATGAGTTCCAGCCCGTCTCTGGCGGCGGAAGCGGACAGGCAGTACCCGGCGGCTCTGGTAAAGCCGGTTTTGAGACCTGTTGTACCTTCGTAAAACCGTACAAGCTTGTTGGTATTGGAAAGGCCAAAAGCGCCGCCTCTTACCGTATCCATCCAGATGGTAGTAAACTTTTTGATATCCGGGTGCTTCATGAGAAGCTCTCTGGACATTAGGGCAATGTCGTAGGCGCTGGTTAAGTGCTCCGCCGCGTTGGGTTCGTCGTCCAGACCGGTGCAATTGACAAAGTGGGTGTCTTTCATCCCCAGCTCCGCCGCCCGCTGGTTCATCTTATCCACAAAGGCCGCCTCGCTCCCTGCGATATGCTCCGCCAGGGCGCAGGCGCAGTCGTTGGCGGAGGAAACCGTGACGGATTTTACCATTTCCTCCACGCTCATGGTTTCGCCCACCTTCAGGTAAATCTGACTGCCGCCCTTGGCCGCCGCCGCTTCCGAAGCCGTCACCATATCTGTCCAGGCAATACGCCCGGAATCGATGGCTTCCATGATGAGAAGCAGCGTCATAACCTTGGTGACGCTGGCGGGCGCCAGCTTTTCGTGGGCGTTGCTTTCGTATAGAACTGTTCCTGTGGCTCCGTCAATCAAAATGGCCGACGGCGCGGCAAGCTGCAAATCAGCCGTCGCCGCTGCGGGCATGGAAAATACCGCTAATAGCATTGCAATTGCCAGCAGCCCGCTGCAAATCCGTTGTTTCATCGGTTGAACACCTCCTGCATTTCTGATAGAAAGGTATGTCCCAACAAAGAAAAATATGCGCGCTTTGGCGCGCAATTTGATTTTCAGCCGGTCGGCTGGATTTTTTCTTTACTTTTTCCCAAAAATTCGGTATACTATTTTAAAGAACGACGCCGGTTTCCGGCAAGCTGCTGATGAGGTGATTCCCTTTGACAGACCTTTCTAAAATTCGAAATTTCTCCATTGTCGCCCACATTGACCATGGCAAATCCACCCTGGCCGACCGCCTACTGGAGGTTTGCAACGCCATCGAAAGCCGGGAAATGGAAAACCAGATCCTGGACAACATGGACTTAGAGCGCGAGCGCGGCATTACCATCAAGGCAAGAGCGGTAAAATTGGATTACACTGCCCAAGATGGGGAAACCTATACTCTGAATCTCATTGACACCCCGGGACATGTGGATTTTAACTATGAGGTGTCCCGTTCCCTCGCCGCCTGCGAAGGGGCGGTTTTGGTGGTAGACGCTTCTCAGGGCGTGGAGGCTCAGACCCTTGCCAACACCTATCTCGCCATTGACGCAGGGCTTGAGGTGCTGCCGGTCATCAACAAAATCGACCTCCCCGCCGCACGCCCCGCCGAGGTTAAGACGGAAATCGAGGATATCATCGGTGTACCCGCCGAGGACGCCCCGGAAATTTCCGCAAAAAACGGCGTTAACATTCCAGCCGTGCTGGAAATGATTGTGCAGGGCGTCCCTGCCCCCAAGGGCGACCGGAGCGCCCCCTTGCAGGCGCTGATTTTCGACAGCCAGTATGATTCCTACCGGGGCGTTATCGTCTATATGCGGGTGATGGAAGGCACGGTTACGCCGGGCATGGACGTGAAAATGATGGCCACCGGTGCAACCTACAAGGTTGTGGAGGTGGGCACCATGAGCCCACTGGGTTTGCAGCCTTGCGACGCGCTGGGCGCAGGCGAGGTTGGCTACCTCACCGCCTCCATTAAGACCGTTTCCGACACCAGAGTGGGCGATACCGTCACCGGGGTGGAGCGTCCGGCAACCGAACCTCTGCCCGGCTACCGGACGGTGCAGCCCATGGTGTTTTCCGGTGTGTATCCTGCCGACGGCAGCAAATATCAGGATTTGCGGGAGGCGTTGGAAAAGCTGAAACTCAACGATGCTTCCATGACCTACGAGCCGGAAAGCTCCATTGCTCTGGGCTTTGGATTCCGCTGCGGCTTTTTGGGGCTGCTGCACATGGAAATAATCCAAGAGCGCTTGGAGCGGGAATACAATTTGGATCTCATTACCACTGCCCCTAACGTTATTTACCGCATCACCAAGACGGATGGGACGGTAATCATGGTGGACAATCCTTTGAATTATCCAGACCCCGCCGAAATTGAGCTTGCGGAGGAGCCTTTTGTAAAGGCCAGCCTCATTGCGCCTCAGGAGTACGTTGGCAATATCATGGAACTATGCCAAGAGCGCCGGGGCGAATTTAAGGATATGGTATATCTGGACAGCACCCGGGTGGAGCTGCATTACGAAATGCCCCTGAATGAAATTATTTACGACTTTTTTGACGCTTTGAAGTCCCGCACCAGAGGCTATGGTTCTTTGGATTACGAGATGGATGAATACCGCCCCTCCAAGCTGGTGAAGCTTGATATTTTGCTCAACGGCGATATTGTGGATGCGCTGAGCTTCATCCTTTTTGCGGAAAACGCCTATCCCCGCGCCAGAAAAATCTGCGAAAAGCTGAAGGAAAACATCCCCCGCCAGATGTTTGAAATCCCAGTGCAGGCGGCCATTGGCGGCAAGGTCATTGCCCGGGAAACCATTAAGGCGCTGCGCAAGGACGTATTGGCCAAGTGCTACGGCGGCGACATTACCCGAAAGAAAAAGCTTCTGGAAAAACAGAAGGAAGGTAAAAAGCGGATGCGTACCTTCGGCACGGTATCCGTACCATCCGAGGCGTTTATGGCGGTGCTGAAACTGGACGAGGATTGAGGAAATTACATGGCGAAGAAAAATAGAATGCCCCTTGGTATTTATATTCATGTTCCCTTTTGCCGGAGCAAATGCGAATACTGCGACTTTTACTCTTTGGGCGGCGGTAAGGAAAAGGGGCTGATGGAAGGCTACCTGCAAGCTGTCTGCACACATATTAAGGAGGCGGGGGCTTTGGCGCCCGGTTACGTTGTAGATACCGTGTACTTCGGCGGGGGCACGCCAACCTTTTTTGGCGCTGAGGGTATGGTGCAGATTCTCACGGCCATTCGTCGCCGGTTCGACGTGGACAATGAAGCGGAAATCACCTTTGAGGCCAACCCCGACAGCGTAACCCCGCGGGCTTTGCGCCGGCTGCGGGCGGAAGGCTTCAACCGCGTGTCTCTGGGCGTCCAAAGTGACGACGACGAGCTTTTAAAAAAACTGGGGCGCCCCCATAACTACCGGCAGGTGGAAGCTGCTGTGGAAATGATCCGAAACGCCGGTTTTCACAATCTTTCTTTAGACCTGATGTATGGGCTGCCGGGGCAGACTCGGGCGGCCTGGGAGACGACCCTACGCCATGTATTGGAATTCAAGCCAGAGCATATGTCCTGCTACGGCTTGAAGGTGGAGGAAGGCACCCCCCTTTGGCAGTACCAGGAATACGCGAATTTGCCGAACGACGACGTGCAGGCGGATATGTATTTGTCTGCCGTGGAAATTTTCCGGGAAAAGGGCTACCAGCAATATGAGATTTCCAATTTTGCCCGGCGGGGTCTGCGTTCCAGGCACAATATCAAGTATTGGACCGGCGGGGAATACTTGGGCTTCGGCCCGGCAGCCAGCTCTGATTTTGGCGGCAAGCGTTTTACCGTTGCGCCTGATTTGAAAGCGTATATCGCCGGTATGCGTACCGGCGGCGCGGTGCTTTCCGAGTGCCAGGAAATTCCCGCCAGAGACCGGGCGGGAGAATATTTGATGCTGCGGATGCGAACGGCTTACGGCGTGGAGGAGGAAGAATATGTAAAAAATTATCTGTTGCCCTTTGAGCCGCTGGAAGCGATTTTGCAAAATTATGCCAAGCAGGGACTTGCCATGCAGGATGAGGGGCGCTGGAGACTCACAGCCAGAGGCTTTCTGGTGTCCAACGCCATTTTGGTGGAGCTGCTGGAAGCCCAGGAGCAGTCCGCTCCTTTGGCAAAAAGAAGGAAATAATGTATGCAGCAAGGCCGGGGATAAAAAATCCCCGGCCTTGCTGCATGTCTAAAGACTTAAATATGTATTTTGAATAAATAAATGGAACCGAATATTTTTTCCTTTTATGTATGAGGTATCATTGTATTGATAAGCTGAAATGCCTGTGAGTTCTCCTCACAGATGAGTCTAATCTTTTTCCCGCCTGAAATAATATTCAAAAAATATCCTTGCATTTGTACAGAATTGATCTGACTATAATTTAATTGAACGATATTTTTTGTTCCCGTCATAGTAAACGCCTGTGCCTCGATATGGTCGTTATAAATCTTAACCCAGCATCGCAATAGCCCGATCCCGCTATCTATAACAAACGCTGCGATTATTGCAACTACTGCGCCAAATATTACGACGCCTTCTGGATTGGCAAAACGCCCATGCAAGATTTGACGTTGCGCGTCTGTGGATATTCCAAGCCGAACAACAAAAATTCCCAGGAAAAGAAGCAAAGCACCCAAAATAATCAATGCCATTCCCCGAGCATTTTGACCGCCTTTTGATTCATATAAAGGAGTTCCTTTTTTCTGCTGTTCAAAAGGTGAAACTACTTTATTTTCCATACTGTTAATCCTCCTACTAATCCTTTAATTATGTGTAATAATTTCAGATATACCTCAATCTTTGCTTGGATGCAAATCTTCATAGCACTCGTCGCAAACAAACATAATTGTTCCTATTGCATTCGTGTAGTGCTTGGTCGCTTTTTTGTCCTGACACCACATACATTCGGACGAGCATTTTGCGCAGTAGTAGTCTTTTTCGCCGGTAGAAGCATTTTTATAGCCTTTTGTAGGCGTGCCGTCGCATTTTTCGCAAGGGTTCGATGAACCGCAGGCGGAAAAACACATAGCGATGATTAATATTGTAGCAAGAAGAAAAGGTAACTGCTTGCTTCTCTTTTTCATTTTACTGCCTCCTTACTCCTGAATGGCTGGACTTTCAGCTTTTTCAAAACTTGAGTTACTGAAATAGATAAAATTGCTTCCCCAGGCACCCTCATACCAGGTTGTAACAATTCGCATTGTGTCTTTATTGGTTAAATCAATTGAAATAGCAATGGGCTGCGATTCTTCGGTAATTTCATCTTTAAAAAACACAAGCTCTTCGTCTACATAAATTGCAATTGAGTATTTTTGCTCCAGGCCACATTGTGTTCCTACAAAAGCGATTGAGTCGAAACTTTTATACTGACTTGATAGGTGATAAACTCCGTAAGTTGGGGAACACCCGGCATCATATAAAACGCCGCCGTCGTACACATTTCCAAAGCGATCCTTTAAAACGTCGCGTATTACATTAATGTTGGAAGATGAAATTGTTGTAATATTCTCCAAAGTAATCGGCATTTTTTCTTTAATATCTTTGTAGGCTTCCGCAATAGATGGGTTTGTTGTGAATTGCGACTGTGCGTCTTCCAGCAATTCCACGGCAGCGTCCCAGTCGCCGCCTTGCGTATAGGAGTAGGCATCATTTACAATATCTTTTACTCGAACATCATCCAGTCCATTCAGTTTTTCTTTTAAAATACTGTCATCCTCTAAGTAACCTAAAGCGGTATTTAAAGTAGATTCAGCGGAATCATAGTCTCTCTTAGAGATATATGCGTCAAATTGCGCAAGTATATCATCTCTGTATGCATCTTTTGCCTTAGAAAGCCCCTCCAACGCGTCTTTTGCATCTTCGCGCATATCAAGTGCATAGTTATAATATTGCATAGCGCCTAAATAATCCTTTTGCTCATAAAATGCGTCTGCTGTTTTTAGGCATTCTTTCAAGTTCTTTAAAGCATCAACTCGTTGCTCTGCATCTTCTATAAGCTCTAGTGGAGCGCCAGCGCAAGACGCGAACATCTTGATTTCACTTAGATGCTTTGTGGCGTCTTCATAGGAAGCAGTGTTTTCCTCATAGGCAGAGGCGGCAGAATTTGCAGCTTCCACCAATAAGTCCAGCGTTTTTTCGGATAGCTCTTTGCCATCTAATTCAGTTTCATATATTTCAAACGCTTCCATATAATTTCCGGCAGACAGCATCCGGTTTATTCTAGCGGTTGGTTGATTATATATGGAATAGGCTAGATATGCGCCAATTGCAAGCACGCCAACAAGACCTAAGCATACGAGGAGCTTTTTACCAGATTTCTTTTTCGGCTTTGTTGTAGTTGGTGCTGCTGGTGATACAGTCGGGTTTTGCATAGAAGAAGGCGCAGTATTATAATTAATTGTAGCGCCGCAGTTTCCGCAAAACTTGGAATTTTCTTTGATTTCTTTTCTGCAGTTTGGACAAAACATAATTTTCTACCTCTCAATGTATATTTTTAATCCATATTTTTGCTTATGAGCGTATCAATGGGCGGTGTGGATACGGTTCCTTGATGCAGTGCCTTCGCAGCTAAAATAAGGAATAGAACTGTTTTTATAAGACCAAGCGCGTTTTGTAGAAATAAAACAATTTTTGTGATTGCGCCAATAGAAAAATAGCCACCCCATATATTGACCGCGCTGCTGATCAGATTTATTACGTCAGGAATAAATTGTATAATTGTTGAGATTAAGGAAAAAACAAGCATCAGCAAAATCATTTTCACACTTGTTTTTTTAATCCAAGCATTACTCTCCGCCAAAAGAATATATCCCGATAAAAGCGCTGCCGTAAAATAGCCGCCCCAAAGACCTGTAAGGTAAACAATTGCACCTAATAAGCCAACGCTGATTCCCAACTTTGTTTTTTGCATATAAGTCACCTATTTCCTTTCTTAAAGTTTATTGCCGCAGTTTGTGCAGAATGTAGCGTGATCTTCAATTTCAGCACGGCAATTTGGGCAAACTTTTTGGACTTCAGTTGTCTCAGCTTCTGAAATTGTTTGCGCAGCAGTTTCTATAGACTTACCGCATGAAGTGCAAAAGCGCATCCCGTTTTTGAGTAAAGCACCACAATTCTCGCAACGCATACTATTCTCTGCAATAGCGCTCTCTTTTTTTGGTAGTGCAGCGCCGCAAGAGCTGCAAAAAGCCATTCTATCTTCAACTTCAGCGCCGCAGCTCGCACATCTAACAACGCCTTTTATGTTTTGAATTTGCTGTTGGTAGCTTGCCAGTTTTTGCTCGGCTTCCTTTATTTCCGCAATCGCAGATGCAAAATCTGCTTCATAGTCGGATGTATGCTTTGCAGCGTATAATTTGCCAAGTTGGTAATAGTTATTGTGTAATTTCCTTTCTTCATTTGAGATTGCGCTGTTGATTTTTGCAATATCTGTCATTTCTTTTGTCTTTTGTATTGCGCTTTGCCCTGCTTTTGATACTTTTCTGCTAAAATCATCAAAAAATGCCATATAAATTCCCCCCCCTGTTTTCTTTTTTAATATGATATAGAAATTTTGTTAAAATTACGCACTCTGCCACCTCCTACTGTCTTGTATAAGAACGTACAGTACGGAAATCTACAATCACTAATTTATCCTTTGATAGGTAATATCCGCCGCCTTCTTTTCTTAGGGCTTCTTCGCTGTCTTGTTTTACATAGCGTTCAGAATCAATGTTTCCTTTACTGCTGCTTAGAAACAGTGTGCCGTCCTTTGCAATGGAATAACGGTCGCAACTTTCCAACCAGCCTCCGTCATAAGTAAATGGAACCGAGCAGGTGCCATCTTTTTCGAAAATAAGTACTTCTCCTCCGTCGTCACTACTCCAAGTGCCAACAATAGAATTGCCAGATCCTCCACACCCGGTGAGTGACAAAATGATTGCCAGTGATACTACCAGCGCTAAAAGTGAACTTTTGATGCTTTTTTTCATTCTCATATACCTCTCATATCAAAAATTTTTGGCAGTGATAATCAAAAGGTGTACCTTTTGACGCTTCGCGCCAGAAACTCTTGCGGTTCTCTTTTTCGTTTCTTTTTGACAAATAACAATTGACAAATACAGGAAAACTTGTATAATAAAAAAAGAAAGCAGTTCTGTCAAAAGGTACACCTTTTGACAGAACTGCTATTTTTGTGTTGCTCTGTATGCTTTCAGTCTGCGGTAAAACGTCGATTGGGACACCTTACATTGCCGCAAAACCTCTTCCATGGAAATTGATTTTTCTTCCCACTGCCTCACAACCGCCGCAAAATCGCCGGGCAGTTCCTTCGTCGGCCGCCCCAAGTGGATTCCCCGTTTTCTTGCGGCGGCGATGCCCTCTGCCTGACGCTTTTTGATATTCTCCCGCTCGCTTTGCGCTACAAAAGACAAAATTTGCAGCACAAGATCGGCGATAAACGTCCCCATGAGATCCTTTCCCCGTCTTGTATCCAGAAGCGGCATATCCAGCACACAAATATCAACGCCGATTTCCTTCGTCAAAACCCGCCACTGCTCCTGAATTTCCGCATAATTGCGCCCCAGCCGGTCGATGCTCAAAATATACAGCAAATCTCCTGCCTTTAACCGCTTGACCAGCTTTTTGTACTGCGGCCGGTTAAAATCCTTGCCTGACTGCCTGTCTGTGTAGATATTTCTCTTGAGAACCTGCCTGCCCAGCGCAAGTATTTGCCGCTGGGCATTTTGATCGGCGCTGGAAACCCGCGCGTATCCATATTCCATTTTTTATTCCTCCGTCTAGAAAATAGAAAAATTCTAATCCAAAACAGACGGAAAGGAAAGCGGATGCATGGAACATGATGTTTTTTGCTTTATGTGCCAAAGGCGAAAAAACTGCTATACTAAAACTTATGAAAAAAATCCTTCGTTTCCTTAGAAATATAGATGAAATAGAAACCTTTTGAATTGCCACGCCAGTTTACGCACTGGCGTGGCAATTCATTTAAAAACGCTTTATTTGCCCTGTTTTTCCTCAAATGTCTGCAAAATGCGTCGCCATTCCCTCCGGCGATCCGCTAAATTTTGCATTTTCCCTGCATTTTCCATGGCTTTCATCAAGGTGGTCATTTCCCCGCCAGCGGATTCGATCTCCTGCCGCAATTCCCTGGCGGACATACGCAAAACGCCGGTGCGCAAAGCAGAAATCTGGATAAGGCTATCCGAAGTCGCCACCCAGACCCGCTCGTTTTTGCCGATGCCCTCCAGCATGGCTTCAATATACAAGTCGCCGGTTTCATTTTCTTTGGTGTATACCACAGATAAATTGCCCTGCCTGAACCGCTCGCCCCGATTGCCCTTTACCTTATATCCGTCAAAAACCAGAATGGTCTCCCGGCGCTTGTAGGCGCTATAGCTGGCCAGCATATCCATAAGCTGCCGCCGGGCGGATTCCAAGTCCTCCTTTGCCAGCGCCGCTAAATCCTCCCAGGCAAAAATCATATTGTAGCCGTCTACAATGAGATATTCCTTTTTCGCAGGGGCAGGCTCCATCCCCCGCCCCTCGGAAAACCGTACCGTCGGGGGCTGGTACACCGGGCGGCGAATCGGTCCAAACTCCCGCTCCATAATAGCTTCCAGTTCCTTCTCATCCAGATTCAAATTCTGTGGACGAAGCCGTGGCGCTTCCGGAGACGAAACCGGGCGCAGGCAGGATTCCAAATGCATATAATTGGGAACCTCCCGCCACTTGACATTGAAACCCGCGCCATGGGCGCAAAAGACAGAATCCGGCGTATTTTCCAAATCGGACTCCGGGTCATAAGCCATAGCAGCTATGACCTTTTCCGCCTCCGGACAAGGCGCGTATCCCCCAGGCATACAGCTTAGCCGCCCTCTGCCGTGGGTATAGGCCGCAACTTGATTGGCGTAATCCCCCAAGGCGGCTACCGGAACGCTGCCGGTGAGCACCGTCTCGTCGTTTTCCTCTACAGGCTGGGCAAAATCCCCGGACATGGCCTTGATATCTGTAATCGCTCTGCCAAGCTGCTGGGTAGGCACCGTCAGCCGGAAGTTGTAATACGGCTCCAAAAGCACGTTTTTCGCCTGCATGAGACCCTGCCGCACCGCCCGGTAGGTTGCCTGCCGGAAATCGCCGCCTTCCGTGTGCTTCAAATGCGCCCGCCCGGAAACCAGGGTAATTTTCATGTCTGTAATCGGAGCGCCTGTGAGTACCCCAAGGTGCTGCTTTTCCTCCAAATGGGTCAAAATCAGCCTTTGCCAATTGAGATCCAAGGTATTTTCCACGCAATTACTGGCAAAAACCAGTCCGCTTCCCTTAGGCAGCGGCTCCAAAAGCAAATGCACCTCCGCGTAGTGGCGCAATGGCTCAAAATGCCCTACCCCCTCCACAGTGGAAGCAATGGTTTCTTTATACAACACGCGGCCTTTGCCGATTTCTATTTCTGTCTCAAATCGTTCGCGCACCAAACTTTTGAAAATTTCAATTTGCACCTGCCCCATGAGCTGCACCTGAATTTCTCCCAGGCGGCTGTCCCAAACAATATGCAATTGAGGATCTTCCTCCTCCAACTGCTGCAATTTTGGCAAAAACCGAGCCGGGTCGCAGCCTTTGGGCAGACGCAGGCCAAAGGTCATCACCGGCTCCAGCACCGGGATCTGCCCTTGGGCTTCCGTCCCAAAACACTGCCCTGGCGCGGTGCGGGTAAGTCCCAGCACAGCGCATACCTCCCCCGCCATAATCTCCTCCGCCTGCTGGTATTTCAGGCCGGAATACCGACGCAGTTCCTTCACTTTTTCCTCCACCCGCTCCCCACTGGGTAGGGTATAGGCAAGCATGGCGCGTACTTTCAAGCAACCCCCTGTGACCTTCAGATAGGTCAGGCGGTTGCCTTGGGGGTCTCTGGCGATTTTATAGGCCTTTGCCGCAAATTCCTCTGGATAGCTGGGCTGCACCGTCAACCGTTCCAGCGCGGAAAGCAGCTCGGAAATGCCGTCGAGCTTCAAAGCAGAGCCAAAAAAGCAGGGAAACAACCGCTCTTTTTGAATCAACTCTGCAAGCGTTTCCTCCGGTAGCTTGCCGCTTTGCAAATAAACTTCCAGCGCGATTTCATCACACAAGGCTGCTTCCTCCAAAAGCGCCGCTTTCTCCTGACAAAAACTCACGCAACCTTCCGATAGCTGCTTTTTAAGCTTTGCCATCAAAGCCCCTTCTCCCTCGCCGGGCAAATCCATTTTGTTGATAAACAAAAAAGTAGGGATGTGATACCGGCGCAAAAGCTGCCACAAGGTTTCCGTATGCGCCTGCACGCCGTCTGTGCCGCTGACCACAAGGACAGCGTAATCCAGCGCTTGCAGCGTGCGTTCCATTTCTGTGGAAAAATCCGTGTGACCGGGAGTATCCAGCAGGATAAGCTCTAGATTCTGCGTTTCCAGCCGCGCCTGCTTGGAAAAAATAGTAATGCCACGCTCCCGCTCCAAAGCGTTGGTATCCAGAAAGGAATCCCTGTGATCCACTCTGCCCAGCTTTTTCAAAGCCCCCGCCTGATACAAAAGCGCTTCGGACAGCGTCGTTTTGCCCGCGTCCACATGGGCGAGCAGTCCTGCGCAAAGCCGTTTTTTCATTTCTGAACACCTCCTATTCTTTTATTATACCACAAGAGCTCCCTTGTCACAACTATGGAAAAATCGCCGCAAAACAGACGGAAAGCCCCATATGCAGGCAAACTGCCTACCTATGGGGCGCATTGTCTAAAGCGTTGCAAAATGAATCGCTGCGGCTTCTGCGGTCAAAGCAAGACCTCCGGCTCAGTCGAAGGTCTTGCCCAGAATTAAACGGTATATCTTTCCCGGTATGCTCGATAGCGCTCCTTGAAGTCTTTGCTTTCAGAACGTACGTCAGACAAATAACGGTGCATATCCATTTCGTTATGTCGTGTCTCCAAAATGCAGCCAGCAATATTGGAGCAATGATCCGCCACGCGCTCCAAATTGGTTAACATATCGGAAAGAATGAAGCCATGCTCCATGGTACATTCGTTCTTTTGCAAACGCAAGGTGTGGTGCAATCGAATTTGCTGCCACAACCCATCGATTACCTGCTCCAACGGCTCTACAGAATCCGCCGCCGTTAAATCGTCGGACAAGAACGCAGAGACCGCCAAATCCAAAATCTCCGTCACGGCACTGCAAAGCACATTCAGCTCGTGTTGCGCTTCCTTGGTAAATTGCAGCTTTTTTTCCCGAATTTCTTCAACGGACTCCAAAAGATTCACAGCATGATCGGAAATACGCTCAAAATCGCCGATGACACGCAGCAACATAGTGGCCTCGCTAATTTCCTGCTTAGATAACTGATGCTGGCCGGAGACCTTAATCAGGAAAGAACCGATGCGATCTTCATAGCGGTCGGCCAGTTGTTCCTTTTCCCGAATGTCCTTGGCCAACTCATGGCTGTAGCTGTGGAAAGCCTGAATGGCGCTCTGCATAGCGCTTGCGGAGATAGTTGCCATCTCTCCCACGGCTTCCTTACAGTTGGACAGTGCCACAGCGGGGGTGGAAAGCAGGTGCTCATCCAGCTTCTGGAACTCGTCGGCTCGCGCCGCGTCCCGCACCGTTAGCTTCGTAAGCTTAACCAGCACATTGCTACACGGCAAAAATACCAGCGCGGCGGCAAGGTTCAAAGCCGTATGGATCAGCGCCACCTGGAAAGAGCTGATAGGCGCGTTCAGGAAAGAAAAATGGCATACGGCGTTTAGTATGTAGAAAATAGCTACAATAACCGTTTTACCAATGATATTAAAGTACAAATGCACCAGCGCAGCGCGCTTTGCGTCTCGGGAAGCGCTAAACGAGGCCAGCATCGCGGTGACGCAGGCGCCGAAGTTTTGACCCAGCAGCAGCGGAACCGCCATACCATAGGTGATGCCGCCGGTAGAGCAAAGGGTCTGCAAAATACCGATAGACGCAGAGGAGGACTGAAGCACCGCCGTCAAGATGGTGCCAATTAAAACCCCGGCCACGGGAGAGGAAAAGGAAACAAGAATCCGGGAAAAGGCCGGAGAGTTTCGCAGCTCGGCCACAGCGCCAGACATCGTCTCAATACCCACAAATAAAACGGTGAAGCCCAAAAGCACCATGCCCGCCTCTTTCTTGCGGCGGCTTTTGCAGGCCATCAGCATAACAATGCCGATGAGACCTAAAATCGGAGAAAAAGTGGAGGGCTGAATCATTTTCAACCAAAAAATGTCGGATTCCAATCCCGTCAAAGCGATCATCCACGCGGTGATCGTCGTGCCGACATTGGCGCCGATGATAACGCCTACAGACTGCTTCAGCGTCATCATGCCCGCACTAACAAAGCCGACAACCATTAAGGTAGTGGCTGAGGAGGACTGCACCGCCATGGTCACAGCAAGTCCCAGGAAAAAGCCCCGCAAGGGCGTGCCGGTAAATTTTGCCAGAAGCGCGCTCATGCGATTGCCGGCGCAAAGCTCCAGATTACTGCTCATGAGATTCATACCCAGCAGGAACAGACACAGTCCCCCAAGCAAGGTTAGCGCGTCAAAAAAATCCATAGCATGACCGTCCTTACATTTCGATAAAATACGCCCATTGCAATCTGACAGGGAATCAGCATATTTTCACATTTTTAACATTATAGCATAGAATTTTCCAGGGCGCAACAATCCGCCCAATGTTCCGTCACATTTTTGCTTTTTTCTGCAAAAAGATGCCGCGCCCTAAACTTTCCAGGGACAGCCTTGGATATTGTGCACAGAAAGCGGCGCAATTCGGCACAAAAAAAGCGGAAGGGCAATCCCCTTCCGCTTTTTAATGCCCACCGCGGGCGGTGCGAAATTACAGCTTATGTAGAATCAGTCCCAGCCGCAGTCTTCAGATTCCGGCCGGGCGTCCCGGCTGAGCAGGCAATCTACCGCCTCCTGCACGTCCCGTCCTTCATAGAGCACTTCAAAGGCCGCTTTGGTAATGGGCATTTCAGCACCCAAACGCACAGCCAGCTCATGGGCGCTTTTGGCGGCGTAGTAGCCTTCTACCACAGCGCCCACTTCCTCCATGGCTTTCGCTACCGGGTGCTTTTGCCCAATAAGAATCCCTGCCCGGCGGTTTCTGGAATGCATAGAAGTACACGTTACAATAAGGTCGCCAATCCCCGCAAGCCCGGCGAAGGTATCTTTTTTCGCCCCCATAGCGTGCCCCAAACGGGCAATTTCCGTTAAGCCTCTGGTCATGAGCATGGCCTTGGTGTTGTCTCCATAACCCAAACCGTCGCAAATACCGGCGCACAGGGCAATGACATTTTTCAGCGCGCCGCCCAGTTCCACCCCCACCACGTCCGGGGAAGAATACACCCGGAACCGCGGGGACATGAAAACAGTTTGCACCAGTTCCGCTTTTCTCTGGTCGGCGCAGGCCGCCACGCAGCCTGTAGGCAGCCCCTTGGCCACTTCCTCCGCATGGCTGGGACCAGACAGCACCACCACCTCGCAGCCGGTTTCCTGACGCATAATTTCAGACATTCGAAGTCCTGTTTCCGCTTCAACGCCCTTGGTAACGGAAACCAGCAGCGTCTCCGCCCCCAAATAAGGACGAATGGCGCGGCAAGCGGATCGCACCGCGTAAGACGGCGCGCTCATGATCACAAGAGGACAGTCCTGCACGCAGGCAGGGTCAGAGGAATATTGCAAACCCTCCGGCAGAGAAATCCCCGGCAATTTGGGATTTTCCCTGGTTTGGCGCATTTTGTCCGTTAATTCCTGGCGGCGAGACCACAAGGTAACGTCATGCCCATTGGCAAGCAGATGGACAGCCAAAGCGGTTCCCCAGCCGCCGCTTACAATGACTGCAATTTTCATGTATGCTTTCCCCCAATTTTCCGTTCATTGCCCTGTAACAGCCGCCGGATATTTTCCCGATGCATAAAAATAGCAAGCAGAGCGATTAACCACGCCGCCGCGACGGTCAGGGGCTGATCCAGGTGCAGCGCGGTAAAGCCAATGCCAAAAGCAAGGCAGGCCATAATAGAACCCAGAGAAACGTACCGGGTCGTCAGGACAAAAAGGCCGAACACAACCAAAATCAGAATACAAATGCGCCAGTCGGCAACCAAAGCGATGCCCGCGCCACACAAGATACCCTTGCCGCCTCGGAATCCCAGCGTAGCAGGAAAATCATGCCCAAGGCTTACCGCAACGCCGCCCAGCATCACGCCTTCCATGCCATAGCCAAAGGGCTTTAGGAGCATACCGCCCACCAGGCACGCGGCAACGGTTTTCACAAGGTCAATAAGGACAACCAGAACCGCGTTCCGACTGCCGTAGTTTCGCAAAAAGTTGGTGAGACCGGCGTTGCCGCTTCCCGCTTCCCGCACATCCTTGTGCTCAAGCTGAGAGGAAATGGACACTGCGCCGTTGAGGTTCCCCAACAGATAGCCAGTCACAAGCGCCACCAAAATCTGTGCGATCACCTTTAAATCTCCTCCTTATCGCCCTTCTGCCGAATGGTAATCCGCACCGGCGTGCCCTCCAAACCGAAAACCCCGCGGATCTGGTTTTCCAAATACCGGCGGTAGGAGAAGTGGAACAGCCGGGCATCGTTGCAGAAAATAACAAAATGCGGGGGCTTCACGCCGATTTGGGTAATATAGTAGATTTTCAGGCGGCGACCTTTATCCGTGGGGGGCTGCACTCTGGCGGTCGCCTCCGCCAGAACGCTGTTCAGCGCGCCGGTGGTGATACGCATTGCGTTTTGCGCCGCGACCCGATTGATGACCTCAAAGAGCTTGTCCACCCTCTGCCCAGTGAGCGCCGACAAAAACACCACCGGGGCATAGGTCATATAGCTGAGATCCTGCAAAACCTTTTCTTCCATGCGCTTCATGGTGTTGGTCTCTTTTTCCACCGCGTCCCACTTGTTCACCACGATAATGGCAGCTTTGCCCGCTTCGTGGACAAGACCGGCGATTTTGGTATCCTGCTCTGTGACGCCTTCCTGCGCGTCAATGAGGATCAGGCAAACGTCCGCCCGGTCAATGGCGCTGATGGAACGCATATTGGAATAGCGTTCGATGGCGTCGTCCACCTTAGACTTCCGGCGCATCCCGGCGGTATCAATAAAGCAGTATTTGCCGAAAGCATTTTCAAAATCCGAGTCGATTGCGTCTCTGGTGGTACCGGCCATATCGGAAACAATGGCGCGCTCCTCGCCCAGAATACAGTTTAGGAGGCTGGACTTACCCACGTTGGGTTTGCCCACGATGGCCACCTTGGTTACGCCGTCGCTTTCCTCCACTTCTTCCTCCGCCGGAATGTTGGTGATGCACCAATCCAGCAGATCGCCGGTGCCGTGGCCATGAATGGCGGAAACCTCAAAAGGATCCCCCAACCCCAGCGCATAAAATTCGTATACCTCCGGGTTGGTCGCGCCGGTTGCATCGCACTTGTTCACCGCCAGGGCAACGGGCTTTCTGCATCGCTGCAAAATGGTAGCCACTTCCGCGTCCGCCGCGGTAAGGCCCACTTTTACATCTGTAACCATAATAATCGCGTCCGCCAGTTCGATGCCGATTTCCGCCTGCCGGCGCATAAATTTTAAAATTTCGCTGTCGGTTCCCGGCTCGATGCCGCCGGTATCCACCAGCGCAAAGGTTCTGCCGCACCATTCGCAGTCCCCATAGATCCGATCCCGGGTCACGCCAGGGGTATCTTCCACAATGGCTGTGCGGCAGCCTGTGAGTTTATTAAACAGCATGGATTTGCCCACATTGGGGCGGCCCACAATGGCAACCAAAGGCTTCGCCATACTTAGCCCCTCCTTTTTTCACGTCAAGCGACTATATGACATAGTCTTATCCTATTATCGCATTATTTTTCCTTCTGGTCAACACGCATATACCAAATTTTGTGTAAACAGTGTGAAAACAGAAAAAGAGAGGGAGTATACAGGCACTCCCTCTCGCTTTCTCATTGCCAAGACTCATTCTGCTTTCACACTGATGACCTGACGGCCATTGTAGTAACCGCAAGCCTTGCAGGCTCTGTGGGGCAGGCAAAGCTCGCCGCACTTGGGGCAGGTGGTAACGCCGGGGGCGGACAGCTTCCAGTTGGAGCCGCGCCGCTTGTCGCGTCTAGCCTTCGATACTTTACACTTGGGGACAGCCATGAGTGACACCTCCTTGGTCTAACTGCTTTAACAGCTACATAATTTGTTATTTGAGAAGCTGCTTTAAAGCAGCAAAGCGGGGATCCGATTCCGGTTGACAACTGCAAGAGCCGTCGTTTAAGTTTTTGCCGCACCGACAGCACAGCCCCTTGCAGTCCGGGCTGCAAAGCAGCTTAGAGTCCATGTTTAACACGAACACCGTAGTAACAATCTCGTCAAGGTCGGCAGCATTGCCCTGCAATGCAAAAATCTCCTGGTCTTCGTTGGATTCATCCTCCAACGCTGTAACCAAAACAGCCTCCATAGGGAATTCCACATCCCGTATAAAGGCCCTTGCGCATCGGTCGCAGACCCCGTGCAGCCGGGTGCGCACCGTGCCGCTTAACATCAGCACGCCTGCGGTATTGCGGACAGTGCCGGAAGCGAAAACCGGCTCTGTGGCCGGGCAGCAATTGCCAAAGGCAAGATCGGAAAGATCCAGACTGGTTTCAAAGGAAACCGCCCCGCCGGGGCAATCAATGATCTTGGAGAGTCCTAACAGCATAGTTATCCCTTTCTTCACAGTCATGCATAGGTTATTATAAAGCGTTTTCCCAAATTTGTCAAACATTTTTTTTGAAATTATAAATGCCGGCTGACAAAAGCCGGCACTTCTTTTTATCGTAGAAAATAAAATCAGGGGTCGCGCAGGAAGCACTCCTCCGCGTCCTCCACAGCGCTTTGCAGCAAAAAGCGCAGCTTTTTTGCCGGCTCTGTGGAATTTAGCGGCAGAAGGTCAAGGGCTTTATCACAGGCGACAAGCAAAATTGTATATGCTTCCTGATAAGCGGTTCTTTCTTCAGACATAAAAATTTCCTTTCTGCTGTTTCTCAGCACGTTTATTTTTGCAATAGTATTCTAAATTAAACATCTAAAATAGAATATATTTAATTATAACAAAGTGCGGTACAATAATCAATACAGAGGAGGTGGTCTTATGTCAAAGTTTATTGCACGAAAACCTGAAAAGGAAGTAATTTCTATGCGTATTTCCGTTGAAACTTTACAGCAAATTGACTGTAAGGCTGCCGCTGTCGGCATTAGCAGAAATGAATTGATCAACCAGATGATTTCATATGCCTTAGCAAATATGGATGAGGCAGATGAAAATGCAACGAATTAATAGATAAATAGCGAAACGGCGCGACTTGCTCAGGTCGTGCCGTTTTAACCTATCAAAAACACAATTTGTATTATATATGTTGTAGGGGCGGACCTGTGTGTCCGCCCGTTTTTCCAAAATTTTAGCGCCAGTGCAACAGAACGTTGTCATTGCGAGGAGGCGCAGCCGACGTGGCAATCTTTACTTATGATTCACGTAGATTTTAGATTGCCACACCAGTGACATCGGTCACTGGTTCGCAATGACAAATTTGATACTGCTCCCGGCGGGCGCACACATAGGTGCGCCCCTACGGCAATGAATAAAATTATGCGGGCAAATACAATTGCAAATCAAATTTGTAATTGCCCGGCGGCGTCATGACGCCGCCCTACAAGGCGCATTGACGATGGCATACCGTAGGGGTGGATTCTAAAGTAGTACCAGTCGAGCGTACGCAATGGTGAGTCAGGTTCGCAGCGGCGCTGATAACGCCGCGATGCTTGCAAGCGCAATTGTCCCCGGCAGCTAAAGCTGCCGGGGACAATTTAGATACAAGTATGCAATTATTCAGACAAAATGCTCCAAGTGGATTCAATCACAGGATAGATAACGCCAGCTTCCCGAATGTAGTCCGCCAGCAGATTCCGCGCCTGCCCCTTATCCTCACCCTGAAGCATATCGTACTGGGTGGAGTAAATAACACGGTCAGGATCGTTGGCCTTGAAGTCGCAGCCATGGGCATTGAGATACTCAATATAGTTGCCGCCGCCATTGTAGCGGTAGTTGTTGATGACCACAGTGAATACATCGTCGTCCTGCACAGCTTCGCCCTGGTAGGTAAGGGTGACGCGGTCGCCTTCCGGCTTGGAAGGATCAATGACGTAGGAGAAATCTTCGCCGTAGATCACATCGTAGTAAGTCAGACCGCCGCTGATGCTCACCTTGCCGTCCCGGACGCGCACCTTAGAGGCAGCGTATTCCAGCCAGGTGTCCACTTCCTTGCCGCTCATGGTGATTTGATAGAACCAGTTTTCATAGCGGTACAGCTTGAACATATCGCCCAACATAATATCGCCTTCGGGAATCAGATTCTGCGCGTTGCCGGAGGTGAGAGGCGCGGTGATGGAAAGCTGCGCGGGGGTATCGTCGGAAGGATCATCGGGGGTGTTATTACCGGTACGGTCATATGCGCCCCAGATCTGAACCTTATTTACCAGATCCACAAACGCGGAGGGCGCAGTACCCAAATTCGCAGAAGTGAAGTCGCCGCCGGCCTTGCCGATGGGCTGGAGCATGTAGTCTTCCCAAGTTGCAGTCTCGTAGGGCTGCAAAGCGGCTACCAGCTCAGCGTCCGGCTCGTATACGGGCTTCCGAGAAACCACCATGGGAACGTTCTGGGTGGTCATTTCATAAGTGCCGGCAATGCGGTTGTAGGTGATGATGGCCTGGCCAACAACCGCCGCCTTGGTGGACAGAGAAAATACGGGAATCACATCGCCGTCGCTGTTTTCAATCTTGGAAACGCCGTTGCGGTGCTCGTGGCCGGTGAAAACAAGGTCGATGGTGTTGGTCTCATTCACCAGACGGCGGATAAAGTCGGACGCGGCTTCGCCGTCGATGCCGGAATGGCTGGCCAGTACAATGAGGTCGGCCTTTTCGGTCATTTCCTTTTCATAGTGCTTGTAGGTTTCGATAACGTTAGCAAAATAAATGCCTTCCCAGTTTGCGGGCACGTCCCACTTGGGGATGTTGGGGTTGCCAATCCCCATCACGGCAACGATTACGCCGTCATAGTTATATAGCTGATAGGGCTTGTAGCCGTTCCAGGTATTCCAGTCGATGCTGCCGTCGGAATTGGTGGTAGCGTCCAGATAGTTGGCGCAGCCAACGTCAACGGCGTACTCCGTGCTGTTGCCTTCGCTGGTCAGATAATCAAGCTGCCGCTGCAAAATGGTCATGCCATAGTTAAACTCGTGGTTGCCGGGCACAAACATATTATAGCCCATCATGCGGAGCGCCTTCATAACAGGATCGTCAACTTCAGGCTTATTAAACGCGAAATAGTAGGTGAAGGGCGTGCCCTGTACCAGATCGCCGCAGTCTACCAGGAAGGTATTTTGGTACATTTCCCGCTGTCCCTTGACAAAGGTGGCAATCCGGGTGAGGGACTGGGAATGGGTGCCGGAAGCGGAGAAATCCGCAGTGTAATCGGTGGCAAACACTTGACCGTGCACGTCGGAGGTCGCCATCATATTGATGTCGATTTCGCTGTGGAAATAACGGTAAACCACAGCGGCAAACTGGCCGCGTGTGGAAGTGCCGCGAGGCGCCAGACGGTCGGATGTTTCGCCGACGAGTACGCCAACGGCAACCGCCCATTCCATAGCGTCCACTGCGTAGCCATTGATGCTTGCCGCATCGGTATGGCTGGACAGATCGGCGGCTTTCGACACATCATAGCCTTCATACTTGGCATAGCGGTACAGCAGAGCCGCCATTTCCTCCCGGGTGATACTCTTAGCGGGACGGAAGGTATTGTCTGGATAACCCGCTACGATTTCTTCAGAAACGCCCCAAGCCACAGCGTCGGCATAGTAGCTGTCCGTCTGTACGTCAGGGAAGCTTTCCTGTTCGCTTACTTCAGGCGCGCCAGCCATACGGTACAAAATAGCCGCCGCCATCGCGCGGCTCAGCTCCGCCTCAGGGGCAAATTTTGTATCGCTTACGCCCACCATATACCCTTCGCTATAGACAAACTGGATGGGTAAGTAGTAATATAGGTCGCTGTCTACGTCTTCATGAGGCAAATCAACAACAGGATTTTCCTCAACGACATCGTCCTCAGTTTCGCCCTCGGCAAACGCCATGGTGGGGAAAACTGTCAGAACCATAACCAACGCCAAAAGCATCGCCATGATTCTCTTGCAGTGCAGTTTCATAGTTTATCCTCCCTTAAATATTAGTTTGAAAGCGGTTTCAATCACTTCCAATCGATACAACTTCATTCTATCAGCAAAATACAGAAAAAGCAACAAAATTTTCCTTTGTTTGATCAACCTCCTGTCAAAAGAAAATTCCTCTTGACATTTTGGGATTTTCCGTGCATGATGAAAGCAAATCTTTCACCTCAGACAAAGGAGGTATCTTTTTGAAGGAAATCACCATTTCCCAAAACGACGCGAGCCAGCGGCTGGATCGGTTTTTAGCCAAGGCTGTTCCGCTGCTTCCCGCTTCCCTGGCGCAAAAATACATCCGTTTGAAACGCATTAAATTAAACGGCGCGAGAGCCAAGCGGGATACCCGCCTTGCCGCCGGAGACGTTTTGCAGCTTTATATTAACGACGAGTTTTTCGAGAGGCCCAGCCAGGACAACGCTTATTTGACGGTGTCCGCACCGAAAATTTCCATTGTATACGAGGATGAAAATATCCTTTTGGCAGACAAAAAGCCGGGGCAGGCCGTCCATCCTCACGACGGCGCGGAATACGGCAAAACCCTCATCGACCATATTCAAGCGTACCTGTACGCCAAGGGCGAGTGGAAACCCAGAATGGAAAACGCCTTTGCACCCGCCCTTTGCAACCGCATTGACCGGAACACTGGCGGCATTGTCATCGCGGCGAAAAACGCCGAGGCTTTGCGGATTCTCAACCAGAAAATCAAGGACAGGGAACTGGACAAGCGGTATCTTGCCATTGTCCGGGGCACGCCCAAGCCCAAAGAAGGGACGCTTTCCGGGTATCTTTTTAAGGACGCGGTGAAAAACCGGGTCTACGTCACAGACAAGCCTCAGCCCGGCGCGAAAACCGCCGCCACCCGCTACCGCACTTTGCAGAGCAAAAACGGCCTGTCTTTGGTGGAATGCGAGCTGATCACCGGGCGTACCCACCAGATTCGTGCCCAGTTTGCCCATGCGGGGCATCCGCTGCTGGGAGACGGCAAATACGGCAAGCTGGAGCAGTCCGACGGACGCAAATATCAAGCGTTGTATTCCTATAAGCTGACCTTCCGCTTTACAACAGATGCGGGGATTTTATCCGATCTGGACGGAAAAACCTTTCAGGTGGAAGACGTGGATTTTGTCCGGGAATATTTTGGATAAGGGAGATCATGATGCTGTATCTGGCTTATTGCCCTGTTGAAAATACAACCCCCAGCGCCGCCGCCCACACATTGCTGGCGCGGCTGTACAGCCGCGCCTATGGGGAAGCGATGCCGCCCCTCCTCTACGAACCCGGCGGCAAGCCCGGCTTTTCTGGCGGACGCTTTTGCTCCATGACCCACACAAAGCGTTCCGCCTTTTGCGCTCTCAGCGACCAGCCGGTGGGAATTGACGCGGAGGAAAGAAATCGCGCGGTTCAGCCGGGATTGGCGCGGCGGCTGTATGCTCCCGCAGAACGGGGAAAGCAAACTAGCGAAGAAATGCTACGGTACTGGACGCTGAAGGAAGCCTACCTAAAATATACCGGGGAAGGGCTGCGCCGGGATCTGCGGGAACTCACCTTCCTGTTTGCAGACGGAACGCCCAAACTTTTGGGAAGCGAACTGCACTTTCAGCAGATGGAAATTTTCGGATGTATTTTAGCGATTTGTACGCCGGAACCTTACTTTGCTCCGGCAAATCACATACTTGCGCTTTAGCTTTGTTTATTTTTCATAAGGAGAAACCCCGGAAACTTTCAAATTTCCCTTCTTTTCCCCCTTGCGTTTTTGGCTTTTTTTCGACATAATATTAGAAAGTACATTGAAGGAAAACGGCTTTGTTTTCCGGGAAAATAAGTAGATTGGAGTTCGTTTATGGAAAAAGTACTGATTTTAGACTTTGGCGGACAGTATAACCAGCTCATTGCCCGGCGCGTCCGGGAATGCAACGTTTATTGCGAGGTCAAGCCCTACACCATGACGTTGGAGGAAATCAAAGCCTTCGCACCCATAGGAATTATTTTCACCGGCGGACCCAACAGCGTTTACTTGGCGGATGCGCCCCATGTAGATCCCGCCGTCTTCAAACTAGGCGTGCCAGTGCTGGGCATTTGCTACGGCTGTCAGCTCATGGCGCACCATCTGGGCGGTCAGGTAACGGCGGCGCAGGAGGATACCGCCAGAGAATACGGCAAAACAGAAACCTTTTATGATACAAGCTGCCCTCTGTTTCAGGAGCTTCCGGAGCAAGGCGTTAGCTGGATGAGCCATGGGGATTACATGGCGAAGGTACCGGAAGGCTTCCAGTTGGTAGGGCATACCGCCGCCTGTCCCAATGTGGCAATCGCTGATGAAGACAGGGGTTTTTACGGCGTGCAGTTCCACCCGGAGGTAAACCATACCCAGCAAGGAACAGCTATGCTGCATAATTTCCTGTACCGGGTCTGCGGCGCGAAAGGCGAGTGGACCATGGGGGACTATAAGACCAGAGAAATTGCCCGCATTCGGGAAAAAGTGAAAGGCGGCAAGGTTTTGCTGGCGCTTTCCGGCGGCGTGGACAGCTCTGTTGCGGCGGCGCTTTTGGCAGAAGCCGTGGGCAGTCAGCTTACCTGCGTGTTTGTAGACCACGGTCTCATGCGTAAAAACGAGGGCGACGAGGTGGAAGCCGCTTTTTCCAAGTGGGACATCAACTTTGTCCGGGTGAACGCAGAAGCCCGGTTCCTGGAGAAGTTGGCGGGGGTCAGCGACCCGGAGCGAAAGCGCAAAATCATTGGCGAGGAGTTTATCCGGGTCTTTGAGGACGAAGCGAAGAGAATTGGCAAAGTAGATTTTCTGGTGCAGGGCACCATTTACCCGGACGTGATTGAGTCCGGCAAGGGCGACGCGGCGGTGATTAAGAGCCACCATAACGTAGGCGGTCTGCCGGATTACGTGGATTTTCAGGAAATTATCGAGCCGCTGCGGATGCTGTTTAAAGACGAGGTGCGGCAGCTTGGCAGAGAACTGGAACTGCCGGAGTATCTGGTGATGCGTCAGCCCTTCCCCGGCCCCGGCCTGGCCATTCGTGTCATTGGCGAAATTACCAAGGACAAGCTGGATATTTTGCGGGATGCGGACTTTATTTTCCGGGACGAAATTGCAAAGGCGAATCTGGAAAGCACGATGAACCAGTATTTTGCGGTGCTTACGAATATCCGTTCTGTGGGCGTTATGGGCGACGGCAGAACCTATGACTATACCTTGGCGCTGCGCAGCGTCACAACCTCCGACTTCATGACCGCCGACTGGGCGAGAATCCCCTATGACGTGCTGGATAAGGTCTCCGTGCGTATCGTCAATGAAGTGCCCCATATCAACCGTATCGTGTACGATATTACAAGCAAACCCCCCGCAACTATCGAGTGGGAGTAAGTTGAGAAGTCGGAAAAACCTAGCAGTTATGCGGGTTTACGGCATTCGAAACAGTCTTTTGATAACAATTTGATAACAGTTATATCAGAGCGATTATTCTTGCTATCCACTGGTTTGTGGGTAAGAGGATAAACGAAAATGGTTTTCTGATATAACAATCCATATTATAAAGCCCTTAGCTGTGGGTAGTAACTCATAGCTAAGGGCTTTTGTCGTTCGCCTATTTATTTCCTTCCTAAATATCTGTTTACCTTTTTCTTGTAATTCAGATATTCATCACCGAACGCCAATAACATTGCGTCTTCTTCGTTGTTTACAATCTGCAAATGGAGCGTAAGAGCTGCAAAGGCTGAAAATATGAGAAGCACCCAATTAAAAAATACCATTAAAACGCCTAAATACATAAGATCAAAGCCAAGAAAGGCTGGGTTACGGCTTATCTTGAATACTCCTGATGTGACAAGCTCTGTTTTATCTTTCGATACGCCTGCACGCCAACTATCACGCATTGTAAGCATAGCTGTTATAAAAAGTGCGACTCCAAATGCAGAGATAATTAGTCCTGCAATTCTAACCCACACAGGAGAAATAGACCAGTCTAACACAATACTTATGACCTCTACAACCACAACGCAGAATGTTGCAATACCCATTGTAATTTCAATATATAGAGGAACGCCTTGCTTTCCTTTTCCGATCTGTGTGGTACGGATTCCTTTTTTCGTTTGCTCTATTTTCTTTGCATAGTAGCAAGCATAGAAAACAAGCAATATGATAGAAGTTAATATTTTAAAAATAGTCATAGTATTGTTCCTCACTGTTTTTACATATCTTTCAGCTTGTCCTTGAATTGCTCGACCAATGCATCGCTTAATTCCTGCGAGGGAACTTGCGCCCAGATTTGCGTGGTATCGAACTTCGGATAGTGATAACGCCAGTTATCGTAATCTTCCCTGCTGATTTCTTCGGCGTTTAGCTTGTCCGCCTGTTCTTTCCAAGCACAGAGCATTTTTGAGAGTTCGGCAGCATCCTTACTTTTGTCTTTGTTGATTTTCAGACAGATTTCTCCGTCTGCTTCGCTGACGGTCAAACCGTAAATATCTTCAAGGGTAAATAAGGTGTGCATAAGACCAATGTAGCTATCAATATCGGGAACATCAAGCGCCTGTGGCGCAACATCAAGTACCTGTGCCAATGCGGCGGTTAAGTCCGCTTTCGGCTTGCGTGAGCCAGTTTCGTATTGAGCTAAGCGAACATCGGCACTCCTTTCGGGAAAACCGACAGCCGTACCGAGATATTTCTGCGTCATTCCACGCAGAAGCCTGAAAAAATGTATTCTCCCACCGATTGCCATAGTGTTTTCACTCCTTGTCTATGTATGTGCAATCAGTATAGCATATATGCTTAGGGATTATCAAGAGGAAATGAAACAAAAAAGTTTAATATTTTCTTGAAAGTCGCTTGGCAAAAGCAAATATGCTTAGTATAATTAAAAGGCATTAAGCAAATACACTTAATTTTACAATTGAATGACCGTCCGAACGGGATATGACTTTGCGATGACCTCTCTCCTTTGGAGAGCGAGCAAAGCAACGCCGCTGAGAAAGGGGCAGGCATAGAAAAATGACATTCGGGAAAAACGGCAACTTAATAATTTTATGAAAGGACTGACGATATGGAAAACAAATTTATCCGTGCCGATGATGTGGCACAGGAGCTAAGCGTATCAAAGCCCTATGCCTATAAGCTCATCAGAAAGCTGAACGAGGAACTGAAAGCACAGGGATTTATTACGATTGCAGGGCGTGTAAACCGCCAGTATTTTTATGAAAGGCTCTACGGAGCAGGAAAGGAGAGTAAATAATGCCGGTATTCAGAAACGAGGACAACGGTACTTGGTATGTGATGGCGAGGTATGTGAATTGGAAAGGCGAACGCAAGCAGAAATGCAAGCGTGGTTTTGCTACCAAGAAAGAAGCGCAGGAATGGGAGCGAATGTTCCAGTTGCAGAATTCGTCTGACCTTGATATGAGCTTTGAAGCCTTTACAGAGTTATATATCAATGATGTTAAAAACCGATTGAAAGAAAACACTTGGCTAACAAAGGAGCATATCATTCGCACAAAGATACTTCCTTATTTCGGCAAGTTGAAAATCAGCGAGATTTCCACAAAGGAGATTATCACTTGGCAAAATGAAATGCTTGCTTATCGCCGTCAAAATCATCTGTTGTTCTACCCAACTCATAAAGCTCCGGTGGCATATAATAGGCTTGAAGTGATAGCTCGTCTACTTCAAGTTTCGTTCTTGACATAGAACGAGGAATGGCTATCGACCACTTCCTTGGGGTAAAGTCACTATATCCATAGTGAAACAAAGCCGACTCTACACAGACAATTCCTTTTGGAATGAGTGTGGAAATGAGCTGAGCTTCTGATATTTCCTGTATATCTGCAAGACGGTAATAACCGTGTCTGACACGTTCAAGAAAACCGCTATTACACAAATTAACAACATCTGCAGACCGCATTCCGGCAGCAACAAAATCGGCGGATTTTGCGATTCCGCCTTTTGTTGTAATCACTTCTTTGGCAAGTTTTGATTACCCATTCGTTCACCCGCTTTAATCAAACAATTCAAACACAGTTTCCTTGCTTCTGTGTGCGTATTTATGATGGCATATCAATTTTGTTTTTACTAGCTAAAATACGCACAAATTTTCAAATTTGTGCGTGAAAATAAAGATTTGCTATTGCAATTAGAGATTTTATCGGTTATAATAAATATGTAAACTTCACACCCACGAAACCTTGTGTTTCAAGCGGTTTGTAAGTAAAATTATCTGAATAAACCAAAAGGCATTACCGACTTTTGCTGTCGGTAATGCCTTTTTTCGTTTTTTTAGCGCACTTATTTCGTAAGTTTTTCAATGGCTTCGTCCCTTGTAGAAACAAAGAAAATATGTTTCCCTTGATTGCTCTCATAAATGACGTCCTTTAACGGTTTGCTTGTATAGTGCGAATTTTTTATTCCAACTTCGCGCTTATCAGCAAATCGATTGCAGATTGCGCGTGTGTGATTACAGTGTTATCGCTTTCCATGACTGCGCAGAAAACGCCATTGTTTTCAATTTGTATCAAATTCATATTTCCTGCTTTTTGTACGCCCATGGTACTATATATTTTGCTATGCTGCACGGGCAGACATCCATGGATGTCTGCCCGGTTTCTTTTATTCCACTTCGCTGGTTTTGAAAATGAACTTGACAGATCCTTCCTGATTTTCAAAAATCCGATCTGCTCTGCCCAAATCCGCCATGGCGCGAATGCGCTGGGTAAGACCTTCCAGGTCGCCATCAACAGCATCCACCAGCTTTTGAATGCCCTTTTCATTGAACTCCGCCAGGCCGTCGGAAAGCGCTTTGGAGCCGTCTTTCAGTTGGGTAATGCCGTCAATCAGAGCGGGCGCGCTGTTTTTCAGCGTGTTAGCGCCGCTGGAAAGCGCAGCCGCACCGTTTTTCACTTCCCCCGCTCCGCTTCGCAAAGCGTCCACGCCGTTTTTCAAGACGTTCGCTCCGGCAGCCGCTTCCGCAACGCCTGCTGTGTAAGAGCGCAGTCCCAGATAGAAGGCGTTGTAGCTATCCAGAGAAGCCTTTAGGGAAATGACCGCCTTCGCCCCTTCCGAGGCGGCGGTGAGCTGCCCTTGCACCTCCGGGCTGGCCATGGCCTCAGAAATCGCCTTTTCCACCTGCAATTCAATATTCTGGGCAATAAGCGACTGGATTTCTTCGCTTTGCATTTTCTCCGCGACGGTATTGGCAATCAGCGACTGCACTTCCGCCGTACCCATTTGGGCTTCCGCCTGCGCCGCAATGAGTCCTTGCGCGCTTTCAGAATGGAGTTGGGCTTCTATGGCCGCCGCAATAGCCTGCTGGGTTCCTTCGCTCGCCAGCGCCTGGGCAATGGCGGCCTCCACGGCGCTCTGGGTTTCCGCATCCACTGCGCCTGCCGCCACCGCCGCTTCATAGTCCGCCTTGCTCATCCCTGTAGCCTCCAGAATTACCTGCTCTTTTACCGTTTCCTGCACCTGGGCTGTGACCTTGGGGGCAATTTCTTCCCGCAGTGCGGCGGTAACTTTCGCGATGATTTCATTTTGCACCGCAGCCGTTACCTGAGCGGTAACCTCCTGCTCCGTCGCGGCTCGCACTTGAAAAGCAATTTCGTCCCGCTTCCCTTCCACCGCTGCTTTTACCTGGGCAAGGGCTTGCTGATACACGGCGGTTTCATCCAAAGAGGCGATAATCCCGTTTAAAACCTCCGCGTAGTTGGAAATGGACATACCGGGCACGGAAAGTCCGGCGGCAGTCATTTGGGTCGCCGCATTGGAAAGCAGAGAGTCAAACACCTGCCGCGCCCCCTGATTGAGGCTGTCGCCGTTGGCGTTCAGGGTGTTCAGACCTGCTTGTAGCTGCGCCGCCCCGGCTTGCAGTTGGGAAGCGCCTGCATCCAGCGCGCCTGCGCCGTTAGAAAGGGCGTTTGCCCCAGAAGCAAGCTGGCTCACGCCCTGCACCAGCTCGCCGGATTTTGCAAGCAGCGTGGAAAGCCCTTCATGCAAAGCGTCGGAGCCGTCCAGTAGCTGCTCCATGGCGTCTGTGATTTGGGTCAGGGATTCGTCCAGAGAGCCGAAGGAATCCAGCCGGGTTTCGTCAAATTCTTTGAAAATCTCGCTTGTTGCGATTGTTACCGTCATGCCAAGCTGAAAATTCTTTGCTTCCGCCGTAATTTCCACGAAGCCCGGCAGCTCCAGCTTTTCCTGATCCAGCCCCAGACTTTCCTGCATACCAGGCAGGGCAATTCCAACCACCGCCGTACGGTCGCCGTCGTTTATCAGCTTGCCGTTGGTTACGGCAACATTGGAAAATACCTCGTTGTCCAGCAGCAGCCCCGTGAGCATCATGTAGGGAACATAGATTTTTTCATTCTTGCCGTTTATCTTCACAGTTTCATACTGGGTGTTGATATAGTCAAAGCGAATTGTCACCTTGCCGCTCTTGCCCACCAGCTCTTCCGGGGAGATGGGCGCGCCGTTGAGCCGGTAGGATACGGCAAGCCGCACCGGAAGCTGTTCGTCGCTCTCAACGCTGTCCGTTACATAGCGATCCTCGCCTAAGTTGTTTTGCAGCCAGTCGCTGGCAATCAGCTTCTGCACTGCGCCGTCCGGGGCGGTAAGCACATATACCGTCTCGTCTTTCACCAGTTCCTGCTCCATATTGGCCAGTCGTACTGCTTGAGGCGCAGTCTCCTGCGCTTTCGGCGTCCCGGTCAGCGCATAGGCGGCGGTGCCGCAAAGAAGCGCCGCGCTGAGCGAAATGGCAGTTACCTTTATCATTCTGTTTTTCATTTTACAGTTACCTCCATATTTTTTTGTTTCATACCAAATGTCGTAACGCGAATCAGCCTATCGCACCACAGCAGCAGCGCGGGCAAAATCAAAATCACACACAGCATACTGACTACAGCGCCTCTTGCCATGAGCATACACATGGAACTGATCATGTCAATGTTGGAATAAACGGCAACGCCGAAGGTGGCGGCGAACAAGCCCAGACCGGATACCAAAATAGACGGAATAGACGCTGCCAGGGCAATGCGCACCGCGACCTTTTTGCCGTTGCCCCGGATCCGCTCGGCTTTGTACCGGGTGGTCATTAAAATGGCGTAGTCTACCGTTGCGCCCAGTTGAATGGTGCTGATGCAGATGGGGGCGATAAAGGGCAGGCTCTGTCCAAAATAATGGGGCAGACCCAGATTGATGAAAATAGCCGTTTCAATCACTGCAATGAGAAGGAAGGGCAAGGACAGGCTCTTTTCCACCAGGGCGATAA
This sequence comes from uncultured Oscillospiraceae bacterium, assembly GCA_910589155.1. Lineage (GTDB taxonomy): Bacteria > Bacillota > Clostridia > Oscillospirales > Oscillospiraceae > Faecousia. Next base: position 180,267 of record CAJURY010000002.1, read on the forward strand.
TCAGGAAGATGGCCAGAATCGACACCAGATTCACCACCTGAAAATCATGGGCGGTGGTTTCAATCATGTCCTTCATGCAAGGCGCCTCGCCAATGAGCATACCGCCTTGGTCGTACCTTTTCAAAATGGCATTGAGGGACTCCAACTGCCGGTTCACCTCGTCGCTGGCAACTTTATATTCCGAGTTGATCAGCAAAAGCTCCCATTTATCGCTTTTCAAAATTTCCAGAATAGAATCAGGGATGATTTCCTCCGGAATGCGAGAACCGACAATGGATTCCAGTCCCAGCACATATTTCACGCCCTCCACCTGCTCCATTTCCTGCATCATGCGCCGCACATTCTGGGAAGGGGTATCCGCGTCAACCAGCAGCATATGGGTGGAAGCAATGTTAAAATCCTCATGGAGCTTGGCGTTTGCAACAACGTAGGCCATGTCCTCCGGGAGGCACCGCCCCATATCGTAGTAAACCTCGTCGTTGGTTTTGCTGTAACCATAATAGGCAGGCGGCACCAGCAAAGCGAAAATCACCAAAAACACTGGAAATACCTGAACAACGCCAAAAGCAAATTTTCCCATATTGGGGATCAGGGATTTATGCTTTGTTTTTTGCAGGGGTTTATCCAGCGCCAGAATCATGGCGGGCAGCACCGTCACACAGCCCAGAACCCCAAGGAGCACGCCCTTGGCCATGACAATGCCCAAGTCCTTACCCATGGTAAAAGACATAAAGCAAAGGGCGATAAAGCCGGCGACTGTGGTAATAGAGCTGCCAACCACGCTGGTAAGCGTTTCGCCAATGGCAATCTCCATGGCCTTTTTCGGTTCGCCGTACCGGAGGCGCTGCTCGTTGTAGCTATGCCACAGGAAAATAGAATAGTCCATGGTGACAGCCAACTGCAAAACCGCCGAAAGCGCCTTGGTGATGTAGGAAATTTCTCCCATGAAGTAATTGGTGCCCAAGTTCAATAGAATCATCATACCAATGGAAGCCAAAAATACTAAGGGCACCAAATAGCTGTCCAAGAGCAGCAGCATGGCGGCGCAGGCCAAAAGCACCGCGATTCCCACATAAATGGGTTCTTCCTTTTCGCAGAGATCTTTTAAATCTGTCACCAGAGCGGACATACCGGAAACAAAGCACTGCTCGCCGCATATTTTGCGCACTTCCCGGATGGCGTCCATGGTAACGTCGGCGGAAGTGGCGCTGTCAAAGAAAACCGCCATCATGGTTGCGTGATCGGTGTTGAATTCTTCGTAGACGCGCTTGGGCAGCAGCTCCATGGGTACGGACAGGTCAAACAAGGAGTCGTACCAGACGACCGTATCCACATGCTCCACCTGCTCAAGCCTTGCCCGCAGCGCTGCCACCGTCTCCTTTGGCATATCCTCTATGACGATGAAGGAGAAAGCGCCTTTGCCGAAGTCCTCCATCAGCGCATTCTGTCCGATGACAGTGTCCATATCCGCTGGCAGATAATCCAGCATATCGTAGTTGATTCGCGTTCCCACCATGCCAAGGATAGAAGGAACCATCAAAACCAGGGCGAGAATCAGAATCGGGACGCGGTATTTTACCACCGCTTTTGAAAAACGCATACCATATGTTCCTTTCCAAAGTTTTTGTGTTCCCTACTATAATCCCAATTCCTTCCGGTTTCCATAGACAAAAGACCGCCCCGTGCCTAAAGTTCAGGCACAAGGCGGTCTTTGTCCAAAAATCACGTCGCTTCACACCGGGTCAGCATTTCTTCAAAATGACCCTGTTTTAATGCAAAAATCCGGTGAAGCCTTGGCTTTATGTCGCTTTTCATTCCCGTTTCCAGCCAGTCAATCACAACGCCAAAGCAAAGACATTTTAAATAATCCACTAAAATTTCATAATCCTTTTCCGAAATGGAGCGACCGGCCAGCGCCCCGCGCAGATACGTTTCCACTGCGTGGCGACAGATGCGCCATTGGTACTGCTCGTAAATATCCCGGTTCACGGAATGATAAATATGCAGCACCACGTTTCGGTTTGCCAGGGAAAAGCCAATGACCGCTTCCAGGCACTGCTCCATAGAGTCGATCTGCGGGTACTCCCGGATCAGCCGCTCCCCCTCCTCACTGATGATGCTTTCCAGTAGTTGAGGAATGTCCCTGAAATGATAGTAAAAGGTGTTGCGGTTTACCCCGCAGTCCTCCACAATATCCCGCACGGTAATTTCGCTTAAAGGGCGCTGGTTCAAAAGCTTGATAAAAGAAGTACGAACAGCTTGTTTGGCTAAGCTTGGCAAAGGCGATTCATCCTTTCTTTTCGGTTACTTGCAATATTATAGCATCTGAACAGGCAAAGCGCAAGTTTGACAGGCGAAGGGCTGACATTGCACAAAAAAAGACAGGCTTTTTCAAAGCCTGTCTTTTGGAGCTGCTAGCCAGATTCGAACTGGCGACCTCGTCCTTACCAAGGACGCGCTCTGCCTGCTGAGCTATAGCAGCGAATCAGCTTTTTTATTATATCCACGGCAGCCTGTTTTGTCAAGTGTTATTTTTCGTTTTTTGCAATTTTTTGTTGCAGCCTGTACCGGCCTGATTGCTTTGGAGCCGCAAAACTGCTATAGTATAGAAAATGAAAGGATGGATTAAAATGATTTTGTACCAAAAAGTTGTAAAAGGGCGGTTTTTAGAACGGCCAAACCGGTTTATCGCCTATGTGGAAATTGCGGACAAGGCGGAAATCTGCCACGTAAAAAACACCGGCCGGTGCAAAGAGCTGCTCCAAAACGGTGCGATGGTCTACTGCGCCGCTGGGGAAAATCCCAAACGGAAAACCAAATTCGACCTTATCGCTGTGGAAAAAGGCGAAAAGCTCATCAATATGGATTCGCAAGCGCCCAACCGGTGCGCCGCCGCCTGGCTGGAACGAGGCGGCCTGGGAACCCTCGAAAATCTCCGGGCTGAGCAAGTCTGGGGCGACTCCCGCTTTGATTTTGCTTTTCAGAAAGATGGAACGCCCTGCTTTCTGGAGGTCAAAGGCGTGACGCTGGAGGAAAACGGCGTGGTTCGTTTCCCGGACGCGCCAACTGCCCGGGGGACAAAGCATCTGTGCGGGCTGATGGAGGCAGCGGCACAGGGATACGGCGCTTATGTGCTGTTTGTGATTCAGATGGAACACATCTCACACTTTGAGCCGAACCGGGAGACCGATCCGGCCTTTGCCGCCGCGCTGGAAGCAGCGGCGGCAAAGGGGGTAACGATACTGGCCGTAGACTGCGCCGTTACCCCGGATTCTATGGAAATTCATAATTTTGTGCCGGTTCGTTTTGGAAACTAAATGGATTCCAAGATTTCCCCATCAAAAAAGTACAAATAAAGGGCGATTACGGGCTTTTTGAAAATCCGCTGCAAAGCCTCGCCGTAAGCGCGCACCTGCGCCTCATACCGCTGCGCCAAGGGCCTTGTTCCCGCTGCGCCTACACGATCCGTCTTAAAATCCAAAATGGTAATGCCATCCGGCTCCAAAAGGCAGCAGTCCACAACGCCTTGGAGCATAATTTCCTCCCCCGCCAATGCGTCGTGGTACTTTTCCCCGGGTTCCAGCAGAGAAAATTTAAATTCCCGCAAGACGTTTTCTCCAGACATCAGGCGTTTGCCCAGAGGCGTAGCAAAAAAATGAAGGATTTTCTTTTGATCCACCAGCTTTGCCTGCCTTGCCGTCAAAAATTCTTCCGCTTCCAGCCGCCTTAGCTCCGCCGCCACACCTTCCTCTGTGCCGCAGACCTCATACCGGATAAACTGCATGGCAAGATGCGTCGCTATACCAATTTCCCGCCCTGTTGGTTTTCCTGCATCCAAAAAAGCGGGCTTGCGCCAACTGGGGCGGATTTTTTTTTCCCCAGGGGCGGCCTCCGCCGCTTCCGCATCCAAATTACGACCTTTTAGTTGGGTCGCCGTGAGTTTAGAAGGCGCCAGGCAGGCGGCTCTGTGGTCATACGAAAAGCCCATGGCCCGCAAGTCCGCCTCCTCAGGCAATGCTTCCGCCGCTTCCGCTACAGGACGCGCCGGTTCCAGCCTCCAGCTTTCCCCAGAAGTATGGACTTCGATCTTCCATACGTTGTCCCGCACCTGAAGTTCTTGGGGTCTGCCAGCCAGGGCGAATAGTTCTCCCGCTTCCGTCCGGGTCATGGCGCACATCAGCGTCCAGTGCCCAAGGCAGCCCGCCTGCCGGGATAAACGGGGGCAGTTCGGCAGCTCCATCTGACCGGCAATGCGCTCCAATTCTCCTTTCAGGCGCTTGGACGCACAGGTCATAATCAGCATATCCTTGGCACGGGTCATAGCCACATACAAAACCCGCAATTCCTCCGAAAGATTTTCCGCCGCCAGCTTTCTGGCGATGGCCAGCTTGGCGATGGAAGGATACCGCACCCGGTTTTTTTTGTCTACCACGCCGCAGCCAACCCCAAGCTCCGGGTCAATGAGCACGCTGCTTTGCAGATCCGCCCGGTTGAACCCCCGCGCCAGATCCGCCAAAATGACCACGGGAAATTCCAGCCCCTTGGACTTATGAATGGACATGAGCTGCACCGCGCCCGCGCCGTCTCCTTCCTCCTCGCCAAACAATCCTTTTTCCTCCAGACTGTCTAAATACGCCAAAAACTGCTGCAGATCCTTGCGTCCCCGCTCCTCAAAAGCCGCCGCCTTCTGGAAAAAGCTTCTGAGGTTTTGCAGCCGCTTTTCCCCGCCCTGCATACTGCGATAAATAGTATCCATGCCGGTTTCGCTCCAAATACGCTGCACCAGCCCGGCCAAAGTATCCAGCTTTGCGCTTTGCCGCAGCCGCTCCAGCTTTCTACAAAAACCCTTGCCGTCCTCCCCTTCTTGCAGCGCTTCATAAAAGCTGCTGGAAGGATGCGCCCCCCGGATTTTTCCCAGTCGGTCAGCCGTAAAGCCAAAAACGGGACTGCCCAACGCCGCAAGCAAAGGAATATCCTGGTAAGGACTGTCAATCACCTGCAAAAGGCTTCGCAAAACGCAGATTTCCGGGGCCTTCAGCAAATCCTCCTGGCCGCCGGTTTTGCAGGGAATACCCAGCTTTGCCAGGGCTTTACCATAATAGCCTCCGGCGCTTCCCGGCGAGCGCATGAGAATCACAATATCCCCCGGCTGCACCCGGCGCAGGCCGTCCTGATCTCGAATATAGGTCTCCTCCTGCAACAGTCTTGCAATCCGGCGGGCAACAAAAGCAGCCTCCGCCTGATCTTTTTCCACATCCTCCGCTTCCGACAGCTCCAGACAATGCAGTTCAATCTCCGGCTGCGGCAGCGGCTCGTGGGGCACGCCTTCCTTCAGCCGTTCCTGCTCCCCGTAGTCTACGCCGCCAACCTTCCGGGACATCGCACAGTCAAACACTTCGTTGGCCGCCGCCAGCACGCCGCCCCCGGAGCGGAAGTTCTCCGATAGAAAAATTTTCCTGCTTTCGTTTTCCTTCGCCTGGTTAAGAGGCTTGTAAGCATCGGCTTTTTCCCGGAAAATGCCGGGATCCGCCAGCCGGAAGCGGTAAATGGACTGCTTCACGTCTCCAACCAGAAAACAGTTGCGCCGTTTATCTGTGAGGGCGGCAAAAATGCTGTCTTGCACCTGGTTGGTATCTTGATATTCATCCACCATGACCTCCCGGAAGCGGCTCGCAATTTCTCTGGCGGCAGCGGTGGGACCCGTCGCCTGCTTTCCCAGCAAAAGCGACACGGTTTTATGCTCCAAATCGCTAAAATCCAGAAGCCGGCGACGTTCCTTTTCCTGGGCAAAGCGTTTGGAAAAGGCGCGCACAAGTCCAAAAAGCCCGGAAAGCGCCAGCCCGGTCTGCCGCAAATCCGCCAAAACCTCCTGGGACGTACCGTAAAACTCGCTTTGCCGCTGCTTTACAGCTTCCCAGCTCTCCTTGCGGATGGCTTTCATCTGCTCCCAGCGCATGGGGTCGGATGGCGCACGGATCGCCGCCATCCGGCCAAAATCCACAATTTTCCCCGCGACGACCTCATCCCAGCTTTCGCATTTTTGCAGCGCTTCCAACTGCGCCAGATTTTTGGCGAAAACCACCGCCGCTTTTTGCAAGGTATCGTCCGCCTGCGCTTCCTTCTGCAAGCTGGCAAACGTTTGAATTTCCTCCTCCAAAAACGTGTGCAATTCCTGAAGCAAATACGCCCCCCAGGGGGTTTGCCCCGGTTCCGCCGCATCCTTCGCACCGGCTTTTTCCTCGCAGTCTAATAGCCAAGCTTCCGGGCGCAGGTGGCACCGGGCGCTGTCGTATACCTTTTGGATGAGTTGGGGGACAGAACGGTCGTCCCGTCCCAGTCCAAGGGTATTGACAAAAGCCTGAAGCCCCGCCTCCTGATCTATTTTCTGGTAGGCCTCCTCCAGCGTAGCATCCAGCGCCTGCTGGCGCAGCTCCGCCATTTCGTTTTCCTCTGCAACACGAAAATCACCCGGAAGTCCCAGGGTGCATGCAAATTCCCGCAACAGATCCCCGCAGAAAGCGTGCACTGTGGAGATTTTCGCCAGATAAATCCGCTGCATCTGCTTTTGCAGATGACGGTTTTCCGGCTGCGCCGCCAGACGCTGGGAAAGCTCGCTGGAAATTTTCCCCCGCAGCTCCGAAGCCGCCGCCTTTGTATAGGTGATAATGAGAAAATCGTCGATATTGGCAGGATCCTCCGGGTCGCAGAGATAGGCCATCAGCCGGTCAACCAGCACCTTGGTTTTGCCGGATCCCGCCGCAGCGGAGACCAGCAGATTGCCTCCCCTGATATGTACCGCCGCCCACTGATCCTTGGTTAGCTTAATCTCCGCCATGGTTTTCCTCCTTATCCAACTGCGTCCAAAATTCCTTTGCAGTCATCGCTCGGAAGCTTCTCTGATTTTCCGCCCCTTCTTGCTGGCACACCGCGCTGTATTCGCAGAACCGGCAGGCGTTGTGTTCTCCCCGGAAGTAGGGATTGGGCGCAATTTCTCCCGCCGCGATTTCGTTCACCATGCGCCGGAGAAGCTTTGCCAGATATTTTTCCAACTGGGCAAACTGCCCCGCCGTGGCCAAGTCTCCTGTGAGCGTCCCGTCCTTTTTCCGCTTGCACGGCAGATACTGCGCCTCCTCCCCTGCGTCCATGGCCCGCAATACCGGCTCTTCCGCCAGTACAAGGCCGTTGCGCCGGGCGCTTTTGCGCCGCATGGCTTCCGCCTCCGCTTCTGTTACCGGCCCCGGCGCGGGCAGAACCGGCACTCTCGCCGGGAAATACTGCACGCCTGCCGGTTCGCCGCCGCTTTTCAGGGCAAAAAGATACAAAAGCATTTGCAGTCCGATGCCATTGGACACGTCGCAATAATCAAAATCCTTTCTGCCGGTTTTGTAATCCACCACCCGGACATACCGCCGTCCGTTTACCGCAGCAACGTCCACCCTGTCCACAAAGCCCCGCACCACCGCTTCCATTTGCGCGTTTTCAACAGCTACCGGGGGCAACGCGCCGGGCTGACTACCAAAAGCCACCTCAAAGCCTGCCGGTGTAAAATCCGATCGGCTCAGTTCCTCCCACAGTTCTTTCACCACTTGCCGCAATTCCGCCAAGTTTCGACGGAACAGATAGGTCGTTCTGGTGGACGCCTCCTCCAAATCGGAAAAATACCGATTCATATAGCGTTCTGCATGGGTTCCCGCGATGATTTGGGTTTCCTCCAGGGAAACTTGATGAAAGCCGCCTTTTTCCATGACCTCCCTGGCCGTATGCTCCAGCACGTCATGGACGAAGGAGCCAAATTCTGTCGGTTCAATCCGGTTGTCCTTGCGTGGCTGCGCCCGCAGACCGTACCGCAGAAAATAAGCAAACCGGCACAGCGCCAGCTTATCCACCTGAGATGCCGATAGCTGTAAAATTCGTCCGTATAAAGACTGCACTGTTGAAAAATCCAGCGCGCCTAGGGAATAATCCGCGCCCAATCGCCCCAGCCGGCAAATTTTCGCCGCCTGCTCCGGCAAAAGAGACGCTTCCTTCCCTGCTCTCGCCCAGACGGCTCCAGCCGCCCAGGGATCAAACCGCCAGTCCTCCGGGGCGGCGGCCACCCCTTCCGGGCGTCCAGCCATGCGGCAAAGCCGGCGGAACAAAAATGCCGGCTGACTGCCGCCGCAGCTAACGCTGAGGGTTTCTCTAGGGCAGGAAAACACTGCCCGGATGGTGGCGAAGTCCTGCTGCAAGTTCCAGCTTGCGCCGCCGGTCAGCCCCAGTCCCATGGCAACCAGCGCTTCCCGCTCCGTCTGGGTTAAAACGCCGCCCCCCCCGCCGTAGCCGGGAAGCCCTCCCTCCGCCGCACCAAGCAAAATCAGGTGCGCCGTTTTTTTCCGGCGCATGGCGGAAAGCTCGCCTACCGTCACCCGATCCAGAACCGGCGGGATGGTGCCAACATTGTACTGGCTGAGCTGCAAGCGCAACAGCCTTGCGAAAGCGTCCGCGTCCCGCACGGTATCGCCTAAAAGTTCTTCCATCTGCTCCAGTGCTCCGATCAGGATTTCCCAAAGCTGGCTCAATTCCTGGGCGCTTGCATAGTCCTGCTCTGCCTGCATGGCTTCCGACAGCGCAGTTAGATGGGCTTCCACCCCGATTTCCTCCAAAAATTCATACAGCGCCCTGATCTGCTCTCTGGTATTGGCGGCGCGCAGCAGCTTTTGGCGCAGACGTACCAGGGGCATGATCCCCTTTTCCCGCCACGTGTTTATATCCCTCAGCGCCTGGGCAGAAGCTTCGTCAAATTCCTTCCCACGGCCAGCCGGATGCAGCTTCCACGTCTGCCCCCAGCTCTGGCCGCCAATCCCCCACAAGATGACATAATTTTCCAGACGGTCGCACTGCTCCGCTTCCAGCGGCGAAAGGATCGATTTCAGATAACGCAGCACATCCCTTCGCTCCAATCCCCCCGCCGCCGCTTCCAGCGCCGTGACCGCCATATGCATGACGGATTTGTGCAAAATATCCTCTGTCCCGGAAAAATAGGCGGGGATTTCCAGCCGCTCAAAAATCAGTCGCAGAAAAAGAGCGTAATGGCTGTCCGTATAGGCAACGGATATCTCCCGAAACCTCGCTCCCTGCCGCAACAGCTTTTGCACCCGCTCCGCCGCGTGCAGGCACTCGGCCCAATCGCTGGGACAGCAGGAAACCTCCAAACAGTCTTGCAGCCGCAAATTGTCCGTTTCTCCGGAAAACAGCCTGCTTCGCACCGGGGCAAGGGCGTCCTGCGCCGCCGCCGGATGGGAAATCCTTACTGTCTTTTGTTCCTTTTCCGCCAGACGCAAAAGCTGCCTGGCGGTTTCTCCCGCAATATCACAGCCTTGCAAGGTCGATCCCGGCGCGTCGCAGCACAAGGTCACGGTAACATCCGCGCCGCTTTCCAGCAAATGCGCCAAAACTGCCAGCTCCTGGGCAGTAAAATCTCCAAACCCATCTATGTAAAAGGCATGCGTTTTTGCAAAATCGCAGCTTTCCATCTGCTCCAGCAGCTTTGTCATACGGTCTCTGGGATCCAAGCGGCCATTGGCGCAAATGGCGTTATAGCCCTCGAGCAAAAGCGAAAGCTCCTCCAGCTTCTGGGCAAGCGCTCCTTCTGTACGGGCAGACGCGGCCAGCAAGCCGGCGGCAGTGACGCAGCAACTTTTGCATTCGTCCACAGCGTCCACAAGCCCCGTTAAAAACTCCGGTTTCGCGCTGGCAGCGGCATAGGCCTTTAGTCTAGGCCGGAGCTGCTCCACGGCGGCAGCCATGGCGATGATGCGCCCACCGCCGTCCATGGTCTGCCGGGCGGCGCCCCCAGTGATGGCAAAAATCCGGCTTGCAAGCCGGGTAAAGGACAGCACCTCCCCGTAACGGCTGGCGGTATCTCCTGCCAGCCGGCACAACTCCCGCTCCGTATCGTGGGAAATCTGCTCCGGCACCAGCAAAATCCGACCGCTCCGCTCCGCTCGCACATCCTCACAAAGCCGCTCCATTATATTGTCGTGATTGGCCACCCAGTCTGTGCTGAGGATCAGTCTAAGCATCTTTTTCTCTCCTTTGCGTCATCCGTAAAACACTTTCCACGTCGTCGGGGCAAACCGATGTGTCCGCCCCTGCGAAAACAACTGATCAGGATCAAAATTACGATTCGTGCAGAGCGTTTTTGATTTTACCAAAAAAGTCCAGCAGCCAGAACCGTACCTCATAAACCGTGCCGTTTTCCGTTACCGTATCCGTCACGCGCTCTGAAAAGCCCGCTGCCTGCGCCGCCTCCTGAAGATCCGCCGTTGTGGCGCTCTGGCAAAGGCTGGGGAACACCACGCACCACCAGTTTTGCCCCTCGCCTTCTCCCAGGGTAATCCGCAGCGCCTGATAAATACCGGCAGGCAAGGAAAACGTATCGTATTTTCTGGTGGGGAAGGCTTCCTCCTCCAAACTTACGGAAACCTTCTGGTCGGAGCCGAGACGCTCCAATGCGCTTTTCGCCCAGCCCTTGATGGTATCCAAATTTTCCCGCAGCCAGTTTTCCGCCTGCTTGACGTCCACCACGTTTTCCAGCGCCGCCGAAAGCTTTTCCACCACCGCGTCTTTTACCTGCATTTTCAGACTTTGATCCGCCTCAGAGTCTGAATTTGCCTTCACATGAAAACGAATCAGGCTGTCCTCCAAAGTAGATCCATCTTTCAGCGTGGTCGCCACGGAAAACACCAGCAATACCGCCAATGCAAACACTGCCAATTTAAAAAGACCTTTTACCATAAAATGTCACCGTCCATACGTTTTACTTACAGTATGGACGGCAACCGCAGCAATTATGCGTTTTTCGCAATAAAAACCTCGGAATAATTGTCTTTCAGCATGGTACACGCTACAGCCGCGTACTCAAAGGAATCAAAAATACCAAAAACCGCAGAGCCGGATCCGGTCATCTGCTGGCCGTAGGAGCCATAGGAATTGAGTATCGATTTGATATAATTTAACTCCAAATGCTGAGAAATCACCACCGGCTCAAAAACATTGCCCAGCTTGTCCGCAATTTCCGCCAGATCCCCCTTGGCGATGGCCGCCTCCATGGCGCGCTGATCCGGCCGGTGAGCAATGGCGGTTTCATCCAATTTCTGATAGAGTTCCGGGGTGGAAACGGAAAAATCCGGCTTGCATACTACAAAAAACATCTCAGGAATGTCCGGGAGCTTACGCAGCCGCTCTCCCCGGCCTTCCACCATGGCCGTCCCGCAAAGGGTGCAAAAGGGCACGTCGCTGCCCACCTGCGCCCCCAATTCGCAAAGGGCGTACACGGAAAGCGGGGAATCATAATATCGGTTCAGCGCCCGGAGCACCGCGCCGGCGTCCGCGCTGCCGCCCCCAAGCCCCGCCTCCCCGGGAATGCGCTTGACAATCTCAATGGCAAGGCCGTTGGGATCTTTTCCCAGGGTCTCAAAAAACACCTTCGCCGCCTTCCACGCCAAGTTCCTTTCATCCGTGGGCACCCAATCCTTGTCGCATACCAGCTTCCAAGGCTCGCCGGTTCCCAGGTGCAGGGTAATATCGTCCCGAATGGAAATGGTCTGCATAATAGACTGGAGATCGTGATAGCCGTCTCCCCGCTTTCCCAAAACGTCCAGGGTCAAATTGATTTTCGCCAGCGCGCCTTCATATATCGTATCCATCACTTAATTTTTCTTCCTTCCAGATAGTATCGTTTTTCCACAGCATGTCCCATGGAAAAGGTCTTGCGGGGCAAAATGCCATCGGCAATCACGCCCCGGAACAATTCGCTTTTGCCCATGACGGGGAGCAAAAAGCCTACGGCGTTTTCCTGCCGGGCAAGCGCCTTTACCTCCGCGTCTCCATGAATATAGTCAAGCTCTCCAGGATTTTTTTCCAAGTAATCGTCTAAAAAACTCTGCAAAATCCCCACTGCCAGTTGTCCTTTTTCTTGATTGAGATACAGTGTGCCGCTTTCTTCTCCCGCGAACCATCGCAGGAGAAAGCCTTCCGGCGCGCCGCATTCTTTTTCCAAGGCGGCAAGAAGGGATTTCGGTTCCACATTTGTCAGGATCCGATGAATTGGCTCAAACTGCTGGGCTTCGTCGTGGATATTTTCCAGTTCCACCAAAGCGTACCTTGCCGGATGGTTTGACAGATCCTCATCTGGATGGGCGGCCTTCAGCGCCTCATAGCAGGCTTTCGCCGTGGCCAGAGAATGGTTCCCATCCCCCACGGCAAAAACCATAGGCGTACCGGGAAGTCCTATGTATTTTTCCCCAATTTTGGCCGAATAAGCCTCCAGCCGGGCTTCAAATTCCTTCGCGATTTCTCCGGCAACCAGATACCCTGCGATATGGCCGCCTCCTTCCATGAGGTCAAAGGCGTAAAGCGGCGGCAGCTTGTCCTTTCCCGCCGCAATTGGCTCAAGCAACTCCTTTTGATCATCGTCGCACAGCATTAAAATGTGGGGAAATTCCAAAGGCGCGTTTTGCCGCACCCGCCGCCTGGGCGGAATCCGCTCCACCACGGTCTTTTCCGTAGCGCGGACAGCGGAAACAGAACCGGGCGCATAATCATAGGCTTCCAGATCCACCTTGCCAATCAGCCCCTTACGCACTGCGCCGGAAAGGAGCGTCCGTTCCACATAAACAAAGCAGTCCGGGTAGCTTTCAAAAACTCCTTCCGCCAGATAGTCCAGCATGGTTTGGTTTATCCGCTGGGTGGAAACCTCCTCCATGGGCGTACCCAGCTCCGCCTCCGGCAAAATCAAATGCATGGCAGAGGGCGCGTCCTGGGTTCTTTCCCGCACCCGCTGCCAGTAGGCCGGGTCGGAGGTAAACTGATCGCAGGCGATTACCGCCCATTTTTCCATGGAAGCCGTTTTCGGCAAAAGAATCTCCGCTGGTAAAAATGTATGCATAACATCCCGCCCTTTCTCTTTCTGCGGCATACCGCAAGATAAGTATACAATAAATTTTTTTATTTTGCAAAGCCAAAAAGAAATCTGTCGAAAAAATCGATCCTTTTCCAAACCTGTATGTTTCCCACCAAAATGCGCATACTAGCTTCGACTTTTAAAAGAAAGGAAGCGACACAAATGGACACGATCGCATTGATACTCTCCATTATTGGCTGCCTGAACTGGGGTTTGGTGGGTATTTTCCGTTTTGACCTGGTAGCATGGCTTTTCGGCGGACAGACCGCTGTGGTCAGCCGGATCGTCTACACACTGGTAGCGCTGGCAGGCGTCTGGTGTATCAGCCTGCTGTTCCGCGACCGCCGGGAATATCTGGAAGCTGAATAAAACGCCGCTGAGCCGGGACAAGGGTACGCTTGTTCCGGCTCTGTATTTTTCTTGCCGATTTGACAAACCTCCTTTCCCATGCTATGATAATTTTACACTTTGCAGCGACGAAAGGAGAACCGTTATGCAAAAAAGAACTTGCCGGGACGTAAGCCTCAGTCTTTTGGGATTTGGGTGTATGCGTTTTCCCGAAACGAACGGACAAATTGACGAACCCGCCGCCTTTGCTATGCTGGACGCGGCCTATGAGGCTGGCGTGAACTACTACGACACCGCCTACCCCTACCATGGCGGTCAATCTGAAATTCTCGTGGGCAAATGGCTGAAAACCAAAAAACGAGACAGCCTGTACCTCACCTCCAAGCTGCCCTGCTGGAAAATTGACGCGCCGGAGCAATTTGAAATCATCTTTGCAGAGCAGATGGCAAAGCTTGACACGCCGTATCTGGATTTTTACCTGCTGCATTCTCTAGACCGGGCGACCTTCCAGAAGATGAAGGCGCTGGGGGCGCTGGAATTTATGGAAAAGCTGAAAGCGGAAGGCAAAATCAAACACATCGGCTTCTCTTTCCACGATGATTATGACGCTTTTGAAGAAATCCTCACCGCATATCCCTGGGACGTATGCCAGATTCAGTACAACTACATGGACACGGAGATTCAAGCCGGCGATCGCGGCTATGCCCTGGCTAAAAAGCTGGGAATTCCCCTTCTCATTATGGAGCCTGTCAAAGGCGGCAATCTGGCGAATCCTCCTGCTGAGGTGCGCAAGGCGCTGGCGCTGCATGCCCAGTGGTCTCCCGCCTCCTGGGCGCTGCGCTGGGTGGCGCATCACGACAATGTGGCGGTAATCCTTTCCGGCATGAGCACCATGGAGCAGGTCATGGACAACGTACATACGCTTTCCGAAGCCCAGCCCCTCTCGGACGCCGAGCTGTCCGCCGTGGCGCAAGCAGCCGAGATTTACCGAAGCCGAATCCGCGTGGGCTGCACCGGCTGCCGGTATTGTATGCCTTGCCCCGCTGGGGTCAACATTCCCGGGGTATTCCGGGCATACAACCAGAGCGCCATTTACTCCGCCGATGGCACGGACCGCCGGGCTTACCTCAGCATCCCGGCAGACGCAAGGGCAACCGCCTGCGTCGCCTGCGGAAAGTGCGCCGAAGCTTGCCCGCAGCATTTGGACATTCCAGGCTTTATGGTGGAAATCCAAAGCTGGGCGGAAAAATAAGATGTTTGCAGCAAAAAAGCTGTCAAAGGACAGCCAATCTTGTCATTGCAAAGAAGTATCGCAAACTGGCATGGCAATTTAAAACATCTCTGTTTTATCTGTATTTTTTAATAAATCAAAACATTTTTTAATAGATTGCCACGTCGGCTGCGCCCCCTCGCAATGACAGACGGGCTTTTTCGACACGCTGCATTGCCACGCCAGTCCGCGGACTGGCGTGGCAATTTTAAAAGTTATATTTTTGTTTGGATTCCAGAATAAGGCGGTCTTCTCAATTCTCCCCCAAGGGTGTGTCAAATCCGTACAGGCGTTCGTAACGCGCTGCCGGCGGGCGCTGCCCGCTTCCTTGCAAATAAGCCGCCGCCTGACTGGCCGCTACTGCGCCGTCCGCTACGGCGGTGGCAATTTGACGCAGTGGTTTCCTCCGTACGTCCCCGGCAGCAAACACCCCCGGGCAGTTGGCGTTTGTCGTTTCGTCCGCAAGAACATAGCCTCCTGCATCCAGCGCGACCTCCCCGGCAAAAAGACCGGTATTGGGCGTTCTGCCGATGGCTACAAACAGTCCGTCGCATTCCAGCGCAAACAGCTCCGTTTTCCCGCGCCTTTGCAGACTAAGTCCCGTCAGGCGATCGCCGCCCAAAAGCGCCGCGACCTGGGTGTTCCACAAAATTTCCACATTTTTTGCAGCAAAAAGCTTTTCCTGCACCCCTTTTTCCGCCCGCAAAGCGTCTCGGCGATGGATTAAATAAACCTTTTCGCAAAATCCCGCCAAAAACGCCGCTTCCTCCGCCGCCGAATTTCCGCCGCCTACCACCGCCACGGTTTTTCCCCGATACAATGGGCCGTCGCAGGTGGCGCAGTAGGAAACGCCCCGTCCAAAAAGTCGCCGTTCTTCCGGCAAGCCCAAGGGTCTTGGATCCGCGCCGGTGGCGAGTATCACCGTTTTTCCCTGGAATTCTCCCATATCCGTGCCGATCCGTTTGCATTCGCCGCCAAGCGCTGCCGTCTGCATATCCGTTTGGAAAAAGCGCGCGCCATAGCGCTCCGCCCCCCGGCGCATCTGCTCGGCCAACTGGAAGCCGGAAATCCCCTCCGGGAATCCCGGATAGTTGTCCACCCAGTTGGTAATTGCCATTTGGCCAACCGCGCCGGTCTGCTCCAAAACCGCCGCCGAAAGACCAGCTCTGGCGCAATACAGCGCGGCTGTGCAGCCCGCCGCTCCGCCGCCTAAAATCACAACATCCCAAACCTGCATTTTGAAACCTCTTTTGTCCTTTTTTCTTAGTATGCGCCATCTTTCCCCTTGTATCACAAAAAACACAGCGGGCTTCGCGTCCAACATGAAAAATAAATTAGCGGCGGAGGAAAGCTTTGCTTTCCTCCGCCGCTAATTTATCTAAGATTTAGCACAAGGTTGCGTAAATCACAGCCTTAATGGTGTGCATACGGTTTTCCGCTTCGTCAAATACCACAGACTGCTTGGATTCAAACACCTCGTCTGTGACTTCCATTTCCGTGATGCCATACTTTTGGGCAATCTGTGCGCCGATGGTGGTATTGGTATCGTGGTAGGAAGGCAGGCAGTGCATAAAAATAGCGGTGGGCTTGGCGTTTGCCATAGCGGCGGCGTTGATCTGATAGGGCAAAAGCAGCTTAATCCGAGTCTCCCATACCTCGTCCGGCTCGCCCATGGACACCCAAATATCGGTGTAAAGCACGTCGGCGTCCTTGGTGCCCTCGTTTACGTCCTCGGTAAGGCGGATGGTCGCGCCGGTTTCCGCGGCAATTTCCTTACACTGCGCCACCAGTTCTTCCGCCGGAAACAGCTCCTTGGGCGCGCAGGCGGTGAAATGGAGACCCAGCTTGGCGCACACAACCATGAGGGAATTGCCCATGTTGTTCCGGGCGTCGCCCATGTAGGTGAAATGGATATTTTTCAGCGTGCCGAACTTTTCTTCAATAGTCAGCATATCTGCCAGCATCTGGGTGGGATGGAACTCGTCTGTGAGTCCGTTCCACACGGGAACGCCGGAGAATTTCGCCAAGTCCTCCACGGTTTTCTGGCTGAAGCCCCGGTACTCAATGCCGTCGTACATTCTGCCCAAAACTCTCGCGGTGTCGGCAATGGATTCCTTTTTCCCCATCTGGGAGCTGCCGGGATCCAGATAGGTGACGCCCAGACCCAGATCGCGCCCGGCCACTTCAAAAGAGCAGCGGGTGCGGGTAGAAGTCTTTTCAAACAGCAAAACAATGTTTTTGCCTTCCAGATAACGGTGGGGGGTACCGGCGCGCTTCAGACGCTTAAAGTCCTTGGACAGCTCCAGCAGGTAGCGAATTTCGGCGGGGGTGTAGTCGAGAAGCTTCAAATAGCTTCTTCCACGCAGATTAACAGGCATAATTCATGTTCCTTTCTGATTTTTTATTCTCTCCAAAGGGGCATACTCATACAGCGCGGGCCACCACGCCCGCGGGACAATTCCCCGCTGGGAATGCGCAGCACTTCCACGCCGTAGTCTTCCAGAATGGCATTGGTGATGTTGTTCCGGTCGTAGGCCACCACCACACCGGGGCGCAGGCACAAGGTATTGGAACCGTCGTTCCACTGCTCTCGTTGGGAGGCGATGCTGTCCTGCCCGCCGCATTGAATCAGCGTTACCCGGTCAAGCCCCAGATACTTTGCAAGAATCTGATCCAGAGGCTGCTCCAGCTTCCGGGCGGTGAGTCCGTTTTTCCCATCAGGAAGAACTTCATAAACCTGCACCGCCGAGAGAATACCCGGATGGATGACAAATTTATCCACATCCACCTGGGTGAGTACAGTGTCCAGATGCATAAACGCCCGCATACTGGGGATGCTTACAGCCAAAATGCGGTTAATAGCGGCGGTTTCGCTTTTGAAAATATTTTGCGCCAGGCACTCAATGGCTTCCGGCATGGTGCGCTGGGAGATGCCCACAGCCAGAGTTTCGGCGGTCAGATTTAAAACGTCGCCGCCCTCAATGGAAAAAGGTAACTCCGGGGTGTAGTAGAGAGGAACCTGTCCGGCGTAGTCCGGGTGATGCTCCAGAATATACCGACCGTAGAGCGTTTCCCTGCTGCGGGTCACAGAGTACATACAGTTCAGCGCTACGCCTGTTCCAATGCAGGCGAAGGGATCTCTGGTGAAATACAAATTAGGAATCGGCTCCAGGGCAAAATCAGATCGCTTATGCAAAAGCGTCGTCAGCGCGTCCTTACTGCCGGGAGCCAGCTCGTCAAACCGAACGCCGCCCATGGTCTTTAAAACCATTTCATGAATGTCCGTCATGGAATCCAGATAGGCGAACAACTCTTGCCGGTACCGAAGGGCAATGGCGCCGCTTTCTTTCAAGAAATCACGGATAAACTGCCGCTTCAATTCTGCATCCCGCGCCAGCGTCTCGGCCACCAGCTCGGAGAGGTAAACGACCTCGACATTATTTTGTGCAAGCACCTCGGCAAAACGGTCATGCTCAGTTTGCGCGCCTTTTAAATAAGGAATATCGTCAAAAAGCAAACGCTCCAGGGTGTCCGGCACCAAATGCTCCAGCTCCAGCCCAGGACGGTGCAGCAGAACGCGCTTTAACGGTAAAATCTCACTGCGTACTTGAATAGGCATAAAATGGCTCCTTCCGTCGAAGTTCTTTTTTTATTATAACACACATTTCCAAAAATGAACAGCCCTTTTGGAAGAATATTTTGAATGAATGAATATTTCTGAAAAAGGCGTAAACGTCCCTTTTATAGGACGCTGTCACTGATAAAATAAAGCCAGAAAGACGGAAAGGAATGATGTGAAATGACAAAGGAAGCGTTTATGGTAAGGTATGATGTAAGCGAAAGGAGAGTGGATAGCTGGCTGAAAAAGGATTGGATTCGCGGGGCGCGGCTTTTAGAAGACAAAAGCTGGTATATCCCAGAAAGCGCAGTGCCGCCTTACGCCGCCAGGAACGTCAAATGCGCTCAGGGCGTTGGGATGTACGCAAGTCTGCTCAGCGGATGCGCCAAGGGGCTGGACGTATTCCCGGCGTTGTATGGGATGCACAAGGACCGGTTTGATTTTTACATGGAGCAGCTTATCAAGCTGGAATTTATAGCGGAACGGAAGATTGAAGGCGTTTGCTACTATATGCCGCTGCCCAAATGCGCCGAGTATCACGCCCTGCCCGTCCGGGAAGCCCATAAATTTTTGCAAAACGCCTTGGAAACCCTTGTGGAAGCAGGGGCAAAGGGCGTAATCAGCGCAATTCTGGACGCATCCTAACCTCGTCCCAAGCTCTTTCGATTGCGCGCGCCTTACATCAGGCGAACACGCAGGTTCGCCCGGGAAAGAGGGCTGCAAACCTGATTGGCAAAGGATTGCCGCTTAAAAAACAATTGGCGGACAGATGGAAATTCCATCTGTCCGCCAAATTTTACTTTTTTAAATCCACCAAGGAAATTCTCCGCTCTGCGGGTTCGTGCCGGGATCTTCCGTAGCGGGAGGATCGGTGACAGGTGGATCCGTGGGAGGAGGATCTGTCACGGGCGGCTCCGTAATGGGAGGATCGGTGGGAGGGGGATCTGTCACAGGAGGATCTGTGGGAGGCGGGTTGGTAGACTCAGGTCCCTTGCACACAACCTTATCCCGCTTATCATAGGAAGAAGTGCGGTCATAGGTCACGTCGATAAGCTCGTCGGTTTTGCGGTCATAGCGATACTTATAGGTTTCCACCTTATAGCCGGTATAGGGCGTTACCATGGTCTCTCCGGGCTTATATTTGCCGGTCTTATCCTCTTTTTCCACAGTTTCATAGCTATATGTTGCCAGAACCTTCTGCTTCATTTCCACATAATAGTCGCGGGTCTCCGTGCCGACAAAGGTAATGTTTACGTCGCCGTTGGCAACGTTCGCGTCAATGCGGATGGGATACTTGGTATTGTTGCGGAATTTGAAATCCACATGCCCCCAGTAAACCGTCGCGTCCGTGCCAAATACGCCGTTCGGCATATAGTCCACCTTGTACATATGCTCGGAGCGCTGCACAACCTCCAGCTCGGAAATCAGCACGCAATAGTAAATGGAGGATGCAACCTGGCAAATACCGCCGCCAAGCTGCGGCTCGGTTCTGCCGCCCACGTAAACGTTGGCTTCCTTATAGCCCTTTGCCGCCGTGCGCTCGCCTACTACGTTGTTAAAAGAGAAGGTCTCACCGGGACGCAGAATCAAACCGTCGATGGCGCGGCAAGCCAGATCCAGATTATTGGTACGGTTGGCGTTGTTCGTAACATAGGTATGAGCCTCCGCCAGCGTATCCCGGAACAAGCCGTCTGTAAGGCTCATTTCCGTGACCTCCGGGACAAGAATCTGAAATTCCACCGTGAGAGTCTCGCCTTCCTCGGCCTCGTCAAGCTGCTTTTGCAGTTCCTCCAGATCGAAACCATACCCCGGCGTTTCAGGGGTAGTGGAATAATCCGTCTCGTTCAAAATCGCGTCAACAGGCTTCACGCCATACTTTTGGAACAATTCTTCCAGCTTGATTGCATCCGGCAATTCTTCCGTATAGGTAGTGGAGATTTCATCGAATTGATTTTCGTTATAGGCGTTTATGATTCGCTTATAAAGCGCGTCGCAGTCCAGCTTGCGCTCTGCGCTGCCCACAGTCAGCTTCATGACCATGTTATCTTCCGGCAGCTTGGGCAGTTCCGGCTCCCGGTCTTCCTTCTTAGCGGCGGCCAATTCTTCCAGAATCTTTTGGTATTCCGCCGCCACATCTGGCTTTTCCCCGGTCACTTCAATCACAGGCTGGGAAAGTTCGCTTGTAAGATCCGCTTCCAGAACCGCAAGCTGATCGCTGATATACTGGGTATCCAAAGTCAGGTAATTTTCCAAACTGATTTCATAGGTAGTGAGGTCGGCTGCGGCTTTCGCTTTTGCTCTGGCAAACATATTGCCGTCTCTGCCATAATTCTGTGCAGCGGCGGCCAGCGCCTCTACATCCAGCTTGGCCTTGGTATCCGCAGGTTTTAACTCCAGCTTTCGATCCTGAAGCGCAATCACCATAGACTTTTGGGTATAAGTCTCATCGGTGGCTTCATGCAGAGCCTTTTCCGCTTCCTCCTGGGTCATACCGCCCAAATTCACGCCGGCGGCGTAAACATTGTTGAAAATCAGGCCGTCGTCCTGGGCAACCTTATACAAGTACACGCCGCCCACAACAGCGGCCACCAAGACCACCGCCAAACAGGCGATGCCAATTTTCATTGTCAAATTGGATTTTTGCTTTTTTTGTGCAACCGGCTTTTTGCCCCCAGATTTGCTTGCTTTGTTCGCAGCCTGGGTCACTTGGGCGTGCGCCTGAGCAAATTGCGCGTCGTTCATTTTTTTGCCGCCGGATTGCTCAAATTTTCCTTTTGCTTTTATGGGAAACCTCTCCTTTCGTGTGCGGATCGTTCTTTTTTATTTTTGCCGAAACGCAGCGAAATATCTGTTTATATACTATCATATTTTTCAGGAAATGCAATTACATTTCTCCCTCAATGGGTAAAATTTATGTAAACGAAATGACACAAAAATTACAGTTCGATATGATTTTGAACCAAAAGCGTCAATTCGGCATTGATTCAGCATCAGCGTGCGTGCGCCTATCGTCCCACAGAACGTCGCAGGGGCACTACTACCGTGTCCGCCCCTACGGCTGGAAATATTTGCAACCGCTAATTGGTTCCTGTGCGGCAGGCGGCAAAGCGCTCCACAAAGGCCTTGCTCTGGCGCAGGCTGTCTTTATTGCCCAGCAGACGCAGCCGCACGGTGGGCTGCTTCGCGCCGGGAACGAAAAGCACCCGGTTTTGATACTGCGCGTCGCCGCAAACGGCGCTGACCGCCTCAAAATCCAAAACCGTCATGGTAAAATTCACTTCATTTGCCTTTTGACGAATATCGCATATGCCAATTTTTGCCGCCTTCGCCCGTAAAAGCGCCACGTCGATGAGATTCAGCACGCCCTTGGGCGGTTCGCCGTAGCGATCCACAATTTCATCCAGCAAATCCTCCGCGTCGTCTTCCGTGCGGATGGCAGCCATCCGGCGGTACAAGTCCATCCGTTCCTCGCCCCGCTGGACATAGTCTTTGTCGATATTTGCCGTGACATTCAAATCCGCGGCACACTCCGGTTCCTTGGGCGCTTTGCCCTGCTCCTCGTTCACCGCTTCTTCCAGCAGCTTCAAATACATATCGTAGCCCACGGACAGCATATGCCCGGACTGCTCCGCGCCCAGCAAATTGCCCGCGCCGCGAATTTCCAGATCCCGCATGGCAATTTTAAAGCCGGAACCAAATTCCGCAAAATCCCGTATGGCGCTGAGGCGTTTTTCCGCGATTTCCGACAGAGCCTTGTCTGGCTTATAGGTAAAGTAGGCATAGGCATGGCGGTTGGTGCGACCTACGCGGCCGCGAAGCTGGTGCAATTGCGCCAGCCCCAGCCGGTCGGCGTTTTCAATAATTAATGTATTGGCGTTGGGAATGTCCAAACCGGTTTCAATGATTGTCGTGCATACCAGAACCTGAATCCGCCCGTCCGCCATCGCCTCCATTACGTCGTTCAGGGCTTCCTCGTTCATTTTGCCGTGGGCGACGCCGATTTCCACGTTGGGCATTCGCCGCTTCAAAGCGGACGCGCACTGGTCGATGGTTTCCACCCGGTTGTGCAGATAGTATACCTGCCCGCCCCGCTCAATTTCCCGGCGAATGGCGTCGTCTATGATAGGCGTTGCGTACTCCAGGACAAAAGACTGCACCGGATACCGGTCGGAAGGCGGCTGCTCGATGGTAGACATATCCCGAATCCCGGAAAGCGCCATGTTCAGCGTCCGGGGAATGGGCGTGGCGGAAAGGGTGAGAACATCCACGCCTTTTGCCATTTCCTTCAGCCGCTCCTTGTGGCTCACGCCGAAGCGCTGCTCCTCATCCACAATCAAAAGTCCCAAATCCTTAAACTGTATGCTCTTTTGTAATAGCTTATGGGTGCCGATCACCAGATCCACCGAACCGGCCTTCAGATTTTGCAGCGTTCTTTTCTGCTGTGTCGTACTGCGGAAGCGGCTGAGCACATCGATATTCACAGGAAAATTCCGAAAACGCCCGATGGCCGTCTGATAATGCTGCTGGGCAAGAACGGTGGTAGGGGCAAGAATCGCCGCCTGCTTCCCATCCAGCACGCATTTCATCACCGCCCGGAGAGCTACCTCCGTTTTGCCGAACCCCACGTCTCCGCAAAGCAGGCGATCCATGGGCACAGGAGATTCCATATCCGCCTTGATTTCCCCAATGCAGCGAAGCTGGTCGTCCGTTTCCGGGTAAGGGAAATTGTCCTCAAATTCCTGCTGCCAGGGAGAATCCGCCGCGAAAGCATAGCCCACGCTTCCCTTCCGGGCGGCGTACAGCTTGATCAGCTCCCCCGCCATATCCTTGGCAGCTTTTCTGGCCTTAGCCTTGGTCTTTTGCCAGGCGTCGGAGCCGATTTTATTCAGCCGCACCGGGGTTTCCTCCCCGCCGCCGATATATTTACTCACCTGATCCAAGGCTGTCGCCGGGACGAACAGCACGTCCGTTCCCAGATAGGCAATTTTTACATAGTCCTTCACAGCTCCATCCACCCGGATCTGCTCCATGGCAAGAAACCGACCGATGCCGTACTGCTCGTGGACAACCAGATCCCCAGGGCTTAAATCCGTGAAGGAGTTGAGCTTTTGCCGGTTGGTCTTGGTTTTTTTCGCCTTGGCCTTCCGGGGCTGTGCGGCAGCAAGCTGCCCTTCCGTCAAAATCGCAAGCTTTTGGTTGGGGTACTCCATGCCGGCAGGAAGGCTCCCCTCCGCCAGCAAAATCTGCCCAAGTCTGGGCATTCCAGTGAGAGGAAACGCCAGAAACGCGGATAAATTTTTATCCCGCAGCGCCTGTTGCAGAATTTCCGCCCGGCGGCGGTTGCCGCAGAGCACCAGAGACGCAAACTCCATCTTCTGATAGTGCGCCAGATCGGCAGCCGCGGTTTCCATGCTGCCGCCGTAGCCCGGAAGCTGCTTGGCCGTGATGGGAAGTAAGGTCTGAGGCGGACGTTCCTCCGGGTAGGCGCTGCCGGAAAACGCATCCAGATACACGACCGTCCTTCCTGTGAGCTTCCGGCAAAAATCCTCCCACTGCCAGATAAAATCGCACAGCTCTCCCGCCACCACGCCGGTCTGCAAAAGATTATCAAGCTGCATTCCCAATTCTTCCACGCGGGTTTTCGCTGTACGGCGCAGGCTGCTCTGGTCGCAGAGTATCACAAGGCTGTTTTCCGGGATATAGTCGAAGGCCGTGGCAAATTCAGGATAAATCAATGCCATATACCGGTCAGCCGACGGCACAAGCAGGTCGTTCTCAAACTTTTCCGCATCCGTTTCCAGTGTTTTGATAAGCTGCTCATGCTTTATTTTCCGGCGCTTCTGCCGGGCAATCAGCTTTTGCAGGTCGCCCGCCAGTCCCGCCGCGCCTTCCTGGTGCAGCCTTGGCAGCGCCTCCGCCACCGGCAAAACAGTGATTTCCTCCACATTTTCCGTGCGGCGCTGGGTATCCGGGTCAAAATAGCCCATGGTATCCAATTCGTCACCGAAAAACTCCGCCCGAACCGGGTTGGGGCTTGCGGGAGAATACAGATCCAAAATACCGCCCCGGAGGGCGTACTGGCCGGGGCCTTCCACCATGGTACATCGGCTATAGCCCATACGCCCAAGTTTTTCCAGCAAAGCATCCATGCTCCATTCCTCGCCTACCCGCAAGGAAAATGCGCAGGAAAGCAGGGTTTCCATGGGCATAGTGCGCAGGCACATGGACTCCCAGGAAAAAATCTGGAATCGAGCCGCCCCCTTTGCCAGGGCGTAAAGCTGCCCCAGCCGCCGCTGCTCCCAAACCCGGGAAACAACCGCCGCATCGTATAAGGTGAGGTCGCGGCTGGGCAAAACCGGAATTTCTTCTTCCAAAAACGCCTTGACTTCCTCTTGCAGCCGCTTCGCCGCCAAATCATCCTGACAAATCACCGTTACCGGACGGCCCGTTTGGGCGCACAAACCCGCAATCACATGGCTGCGATTGATTTGGGATACGCCGGTTATGCCGACGGTCTTTCCCTGCATGACCGTCTCCAGCAACTGCCGGTACTCCGGTATTTCTTTTAAAAAAGAAAGCAATTGTTCCATAAAATCACCTAAAAATCTCCACGCAACAATGCGGAAAAAGAGGAAATTCCTCCTTTTCCGTCAAGAAACAACAAATATTCCATAATTATGTAAAACGCGAAACAGAATGTCGCAGGGGCGCACCGCGTCGGAGCAAGCTCCAATGCGCACATTTTTGTGCAGGCGCAAAAATGTGCAGAATTTCGCTGCTCCTCCTTTCCAAATGGAACCCGCTTCGCTGGGCTTCTGTTTGGTGCAGTGGTAAGCATCTTTTGCGCTGGAAATTTGCCGGGTTGTAACGGGCGCGCACAGTGGTAGCGCCCCTACGGATTCTGTTGATATTGCATCTAAAAATAAGTCAGGAACAGGTGTGCGCCCTGGCGCATATCCCTACACTGCGCCGTTGAAGCGGTTGGCGGCTTCCGGCACGCCGCGCTCCAAAAGGCACAGCGCCGCCTCTCCTGCCCGCTCCAAAGCAGGGGCAAGCGCCTTTTCCTCCTGAGCGGAAAAGCTGGACAGCACCCAGTCCGCCAAATCATAATCCGGGTGGGGCTTCGCTCCCACCCCGATTTTAACTCTTGGAAAATTCTGGCTGCCAAGCTCCGCGATGATAGACTTTATGCCGTTATGCCCGCCGGCAGAACCCTCCGCCCGGACGCGCAGGCGGCCGGGCGCAAGGGAAATATCGTCAAACAGCACTAGTATCCGCTCCGGGGGCAGCTTATAAAAGGCCGCCGCCTGCCGAACGCTCTGCCCGGATAGATTCATGTAGGTCTGAGGCTTCAAAAGCAGAAGCTTTTTGCCGTTGTAAGCCGCCTGCCCCAAAAGCCCCTGAAACTTCCCCTTATCTATCTTGCAGCCCAGTTCCTTCGCCAGCAAATCCACCGCCCGAAAGCCCACGTTATGCCGGGTTTTTTCATATTTGGAGCCGGGATTCCCCAGCCCCACAATGAGATAATCGCAAGCGGGTTTTGAAAAAAGCATGGCTTAGAACAGGCTGGAGATGGAAGTCTCGTTGTAAATGCGGTTGATGGCCTTGGAGAACAGCGGCGCCACGTCCAACTGCTTGATTTTGGGACTGGTGCAGGCAGCGGGCAGGGGGATGGTATTGAGCACCATGAGTTCTTCAATGTAGCTTTCGTCAATGCGCTGCAAAGCGGGGCCGGACAGCACGCCGTGAGACGCGCAGGCATAGACCTTCGCCGCGCCGCCTACTTCTACCAGCGCCTTGGCGGCGTTGCACAAAGAACCGGCGGTATCCACCAGATCGTCAAACAAAATACAGGTCTTGTCCTTCACGTCGCCGATCACGTTCATCACCTCGCAGAAGTTGGCCTTCTGGCGGCGCTTATCCACAATGGCAAGCCCCATGTGCACCTTCCCGGCAAAAGCGCGGGCACGGGCAACGGAGCCAACGTCAGGAGAGACAACCACAAAATCATCGTGATTGTAAACCTTCTCATCAAACTTTTCCATATAGTACTTTACAAAAACGGGATTCCCAAGCATATTATCCACAGGAATGTCAAAAAAGCCCTGAATCTGCGCCGCGTGCAGGTCCATGGTCAGCACCCGATCCGCGCCTGCGGCGACAATCATATTCGCCACCAGCTTGGCGGAAATGGGATCGCGACCCTTTGCCTTACGATCCTGGCGGGCATAGCCAAAGTAAGGAATCACAGCGGTAATCCGACCGGCGGAAGCCCGGCGGAACGCGTCAATCATAATTAACAGCTCCATCAGATGGTTATTGACAGGGCTACAGGTGGACTGTACGACAAACACATCGCAGCCGCGAACGGTTTCGTTGACAGAAACGGAAATTTCGCCGTCGGCAAACTGCTTTACATCGCAGTGGCCAACTTCCAGACCAAGTTCCTGGCA
This sequence comes from uncultured Oscillospiraceae bacterium, assembly GCA_910589155.1. Classification (GTDB taxonomy): domain Bacteria; phylum Bacillota; class Clostridia; order Oscillospirales; family Oscillospiraceae; genus Faecousia. The sequence goes on from CAJURY010000002.1 coordinate 206,900, forward strand.
AATGCCCTTGGCAAATGCCGGGTTGGAATTGCCGCAGAACACTTTGATTTCTTTCCCATGTGCAATCATCGATAGGTACCTCTCTTATTGTTTTTCTTAATTTGCGCACCGGCTGCACCGGTATTTTCATGTACGCCGCACCTATTGGGCAGACATTCTTATTATAGCATTTGCGCCCAAAAAAACGCAACCTTTTTACAGGACTTTTCCAATACTATACTTGACGAAATTCTTACAAAAATATCGCCGAAAATTGACACTTTCGCAAAAAGTGTTCCAGAGAATACAAAAGAACCGATAAATAACAATCGTTTTTCAAAAGAAACGCGCTGTGCCGACACAAACTTGCAGCAGGTGGTGGAGGTCTGAAAACAATTCCCACAAATTTCAGGTATTTTTCTATTGTACAGCGGCGAAAATTGTGCTATAATATTGCGAACACATTTTCGAAAGCAAGAGGCAGATTATGAACGAAAATATTGTAATTCAGGGCGCGCGCCAAAACAATCTAAAGGACATTAACCTTACCATCCCCAGAGACAAGCTGGTGGTATTTACCGGCTTGTCCGGGTCCGGCAAGTCCAGTCTGGCCTTCGACACCATTTACGCCGAAGGCCAGCGGCGTTATGTGGAATCCCTTTCCTCCTACGCCCGGCAGTTTTTAGGACAGATGGACAAGCCTGACGTGGACTCCATCGACGGACTTTCCCCGGCTATTTCCATCGACCAGAAAACCACCTCCAAAAACCCCCGCTCCACCGTAGGCACCGTCACGGAAATTTACGACTACCTGCGTCTTTTATGGGCGAGAGCAGGCGTCCCCCACTGCCCCAAATGCGGAAAAGAAATTCGCCGCCAGACCATCGACCAAATTGTTGACCGGGTGGAGGCGCTGCCGGAGGGCACAAAATTTATCGTGCTTTCTCCCGTGATTCGTGGAAAAAAAGGCGAACACGTTAAAATTTTTGAAAGCGCAAGAAAAAGCGGCTTCGCCAGAGTACGGGTGGACGGCATCGCCTACGACCTTTCCGAGGAAATCAAGTGCGAAAAAAACAAAAAGCACACCATTGAGCTGGTGGTTGACCGGCTGGTAATGCGCCAGGGGCAGCGCCGCCGTTTAACCGATTCCATTGAGACAGCCTGCTCTCACGCCGGCGGCCTTGTGAATATTTATCTGCCCGGCAGCGAGGAGGAGCTTTCCTTCTCCCAGAACTATGCCTGCGAGGACTGCGGCGTGAGCCTGTCGGAACTTAGCCCCCGGATGTTCTCTTTCAACAACCCCTACGGCGCGTGCCCGGACTGCACCGGCCTGGGCTTCCAGCTTGTGGCCAGCGAGGAGCTGGTGATTCCAGACCGGAGTCTGTCCATTCTGGACGGCGCGATTCAGGTCAGCGGGTGGAACAGCGCCAGAACGGACTCTATTTTTCGGATGTATTTTGACGCGCTCTCCAAAAAATACCATTTTTCTCTCACCGACCCCATTGGTTCCTTGCCGAAAGAAGCGCTGGACGTTATATTATATGGTACGAAGGGAGAAAAGCTGGAAATGCACTATGACCGGGGTACCGGCAAAGGCGTTTTAGAGCAGCCCTTTGAAGGTATTTTGCCTAACATCGAGCGCCGCTTTCGGGAAACCCAGTCCGACGCTGCCCGCAAGGAAATGGAAGAATGCATGGAAACCTCCCCCTGCCCCCGGTGCCACGGCGACCGACTTTCGGACATAGCCAGAGCCGTAACCGTAGGCGGTATGGGATTGGCGAATTTTTGCCGGCTGTCGATTCGTGAAGCTTTGGCGTTCATCAACAATTTAAAGCTGGAAGGCAGCAGCGCTATGATCGCCGCCCCTATTTTGAAAGAAATTCAGGCAAGACTGGGCTTTTTGCAGGACGTTGGCCTGCAATATCTCACCCTCAGCCGCAGCTCCGGCACCCTGTCCGGCGGTGAGAGCCAACGCATCCGTCTTGCAACCCAAATTGGTTCTTCCCTGATGGGCGTACTCTATATTCTGGACGAGCCTTCCATCGGACTGCATCAGCGGGACAATGACAAGCTTCTCGGCACCTTGCAGCGTTTGCGGGATCTGGGCAATACGCTAATTGTGGTGGAGCACGACGAAGACACCATGCGAGCGGCGGATTTCATTGTAGACGTGGGTCCCGGCGCAGGGGTGCACGGCGGCGAGATCATTGCCGCGGGCACCTTGGAGGACATCCAAAAGTGTCCCCACTCCATGACTGGGCAGTACCTTTCCGGCGCCAAGAAAATTCCCGTTCCCGCTACCCGCCGCACCGGAAACGGCAACAAGCTGGAAATCATCGGCGCTTCGGAAAATAATTTGAAAAACATCGATGCGGAAATCCCTCTCGGCACCCTCACCTGCGTCACCGGTGTGTCCGGCTCCGGCAAATCCAGCTTGGTTAACGAAATTTTGTACAAGACCTTAGCATCCAAATTAAACCGTGCCAGAACCCGCCCCGGCGCGTGCAAGGCCGTCAAGGGGTTGGAGCATCTGCACAAGGTCATCTGCATCGACCAAAGCCCCATTGGCAGAACCCCCCGCTCCAATCCCGCCACCTACACCGGGCTTTTCAACGACATCCGCGACCTGTTCGCCTCCACCGGCGACGCGAAAATGCGGGGCTATGGTCCCGGTCGATTCTCCTTCAACGTCAAGGGCGGCCGCTGCGAAGCCTGCTGCGGCGACGGTCTTGTGAAAATTGAAATGCATTTCCTGCCGGACGTCTACGTGCCTTGCGAGGTCTGCCACGGCAAACGGTATAACCGGGAAACCCTGGAGGTGCAATACAAGGGAAAAAATATTGCGGACGTATTGGACATGACCGCGGAGGACGCGGTAGAATTTTTTGAAAATCTGCCGAAAATACACAGAAAAGCCCAAACCCTGGTGGAAGTGGGTCTGGGCTATGTAAAGTTGGGTCAGTCCTCCACCACCTTATCCGGCGGTGAAGCCCAGCGGGTGAAACTCGCAACAGAGCTTGCCAAACATGCAACCGGCGCAACCATTTATGTTTTGGACGAACCTACCACTGGATTGCACACCGCCGACGTACACAAGCTTATCGACGTACTGCAAAAGCTGGTGGACGCGGGAAATACCATCGTCGTCATTGAACACAATCTGGACGTGATTAAAACGGCGGATTATCTCATCGACCTTGGCCCCGAAGGGGGCGACGGGGGCGGCGCCATTGTAGCCACCGGCACCCCGGAAGAAGTCGCCCAGAACCCCGCCAGTTACACGGGGCAATATTTGAAGCCTTTACTGGACTAATTGATATTTCCCGTTTCAAAGACGGAAGCAGGCAAAACCCCAGAAAGCTCCACCAGGCAGTGATCCCGGCAGCCGGCATAGTCCGGCTGCAAGCGGGGAGAACCCAGATTGCAGCCTTCCGGCTGATGCAAGCCCATGGACATAGTCGCCTGAAGGCCACCGTCTGTTTGGGTTAGCAAGATTACGCCACCGTGGAGTGCCGCTACCTGCCTTGCAATGGGCAGTCCCAATCCAACGCCGCGATCGGGATTCTCCAAGGAAGCCTCCCGGCGATAGCGGAAAAACAGATCCGTTTGCCCCCCCGCATCCAGCTTCACGCCTTCATTAAAAATAGACAGCCAAGCGCGTTTTCCCTTTTTTTCCAGCCTCGCGTGAATACGCCCCCCGGCAGGGGTATGCTGGATGGCGTTGGATAAAAGATTATACACAGCGCGCTCCATTTTCTGCCGGTCTATATAGGCGTCTATCAAATCTCGGGGGCATTGAAAATCAATCTGTACTGTACCTGTCCCCAAATCTGCCGCCTTTTGGAACAGTTCCTGGAAGAACCCCCCCAGTTCTGTGCTTTCTGGCGCAAAGACACGACCGCCGGTCAAATATTCCCCCGCGTCGGACATATTGCTGATAATGCGGAGCATCTGGTAAAGTCCCTGATTCAGCCGCGCCATTTGCTCGTGTATCATCGGATCCTCCCAGTGCGCCAGCACGGGAAGCAGGCTGTCCGTGGCGGACATGACATCCCCCAAAGGATTGCGCAGACTTTGCGCCGTCAGGCTCAGCATCCGAAGCCCCTCCGTATCCTCGCCTTCCTCCAGCAAAAACACCTTATATCCTTCCACCATCTGCACGCAGGCGGGCCTCGTCTGCCCCTGCACCGTAACGGTGAGGCAAAGGCAGCCGGTTGTAAAGGCCAGATATTCTTCCTGCCCCGTGGCAAGGATGGGTAAAATATCTTCGCCACTCAGCAGCATCAGCGCTTTGGCTTTTTCATTTATATAGGCTACTCGGTCGTTTTCTACAGAAAACGCCGGATAGCGCAGCAGTTCCAACCATACGGACAGTTGGTTCTCTCTTTTCATATCGCTCCTCCTTTGCTTATCTGCTGCCATTTGTGCTTTTATCATATGCAGCTTTTTCAAAGCTGCCGCAGTTAATTTCTTCCATAGGCGGCGTCGCCTCCAAACAGGAAGCGCGCCTCCTGTTTTTAACCGGTATTCATTTTAACGAAATTTGTCGAAAATAGCAAGGCTTTTTCCGACATCAAAAAGGAGGTCTCTTGCTTTTATGTCTATTCATGAAGGACACCGCGCCAGGCTCAAGCGCCGTTTCTGGGAGGAAGGTCTGGATAATTTTGATGAAATCAATGTGCTGGAGTTGCTTTTGTTTTACGCGATTCCCCAAAAAGACACCAATCCCATTGCCCATGCGCTCATTCGGCGGTTCGGTTCTTTATCTGGAGTCTTGGAAGCGCCTGTGAATGCGCTGGAGCAGGTACCCGGTGTTGGAAAGCATGCCGCCACGCTGATTTCCCTTACCACGGCCATTTCCCGCTATTACATGGTAAGCCGCGCCACCACCGCCAGCATCCTCACCACGGTGTCCCAATGCGGAGATTATCTGGTGCCGCGCTTTTTCGGCCTGCGGGATGAAACCGTTTACCTGCTTAGTCTGGACGCGAAATGCAAAGTTATTTCCTGCGAACTCGTAGGGCACGGCAGCGTCAACTCCGCCAACGTGCCCATCCGCAAAATTGTGGAATTGGCCCTTGCGTCCAATGCCACCTCTGTGGTTCTGGCGCACAACCATCCCAGCGGCATCGCCATCCCCTCCGCCGAGGACATCACCACCACAAAGCGACTTGCCACTGCTTTGGACGCGGTGGGTATTATTCTGGCGGATCACATTGTGGTTGCGGATGAGGATTTTGTTTCCATGGCGGATACGGGACTGATTCCCCAGAGCGACTTTTTCCGCCACAGCGAATAATTGAGAAAGGAATGGTATCCTTTGGAATTTCGTCTTCATGCCCCCTTTCAGGCCACCGGAGATCAGCCCCAAGCTATTGAAGCGCTGAGTCAGGGCGTCCGGCTTGGGCTGCCGGAGCAAATTTTGCTGGGCGTTACCGGTTCCGGCAAGACCTTCACTATGGCGTCTGTCATCGCCAATTTGAACCGACCCACTCTGGTGCTTGCCCACAACAAAACCCTGGCCGCGCAGCTATGCTCGGAATTTCGGGAGTTTTTCCCGGAAAATGCTGTGGAATATTTTATCAGTTACTACGACTACTATCAGCCGGAATCCTATATCGCCCACACGGACACTTATATAGAGAAGGTATCGTCCATCAATGAGGAAATCGACCGCCTGCGCCACAGCGCCACCTCCGCCCTGTTTGAGCGGCGGGATGTGATTGTCGTCGCTTCGGTTTCCTGCATTTACGGCCTGGGCGACCCCATCGACTATAAAAATATGGTCATTTCCCTGCGCGTTGGACAAGAACGCAGCCTAGACAGCGTACTGAAAAAGCTGACTGAAATCCGCTACGAGCGAAATGACCTGGATTTTTCCAGAAATAAGTTTCGGGTGCGGGGAGACACTTTGGAAATTTACCCCGCCTATTGGAACGGACGCGCCATTCGCGTGGAGTTTTTTGGCGATGAAATTGACCGAATTTCCGAAATCAACGCTATAACCGGCATGGCCGAACGCTTTGTGGAGCACGTCGCCATTTATCCTGCCAGCCACTATGTCGCGTCCAGAGAAAAAATGGAACGCGCCATGCAGGAAATCCGCATAGAATGCGACCAGCAGATAGCGCGGTTTCGCAGCCAGGAAAAGCTGCTGGAAGCCCAGCGCATCGCCCAGCGCACCGGTTATGATTTGGAAATGATGGCGGAAATCGGCTTTTGCTCCGGCATTGAAAATTACTCCCGCGTCATCTCCGGGCGCGCACCGGGCACGCCGCCAACCACGCTTTTAGACTATTTCCCAGACGATTACCTGCTTTTCATCGACGAAAGCCATGTGACGCTGCCGCAGGTTCGAGCCATGTACGCAGGGGATCGCAGCCGGAAGGACAGCCTTGTAAATTATGGCTTCCGTCTGCCCTCCGCTTACGACAACCGCCCGTTGAATTTCGCGGAGTTTACCGAAAAAATCAATCAAGTGATTTATGTCTCTGCAACCCCCGCCGAATACGAGCAAACCCGCTCCAGCCAGACGGTAGAGCAAGTCATCCGCCCCACCGGACTTTTGGATCCTGAAGTAGAAGTGCGTCCCATTGAGGGGCAAATTGACGATTTGATCGGAGAAATCAACGCTCGCACCGCAAAAGACGAGCGGGTGCTTGTCACCACACTCACCAAAAAAATGGCGGAGGATCTCACTATTTACCTGCAAAAAGCCGGCATTCGCGTGCGGTATATGCACTCCGACATTGGCGCCATGGAGCGCATGGAAATTATCCGGGATTTGCGTATGGCGAAATTTGACGTTTTAATTGGCATCAACCTGCTCCGGGAGGGTCTCGACTTACCGGAAGTCAGCCTTGTTGCAATTTTGGACGCAGATAAAGAGGGCTTCCTGCGCTCCCAGACCAGTCTGATCCAGACCATTGGCCGCGCAGCGCGTAACGCCCAAGGCAAAGTCATTATGTACGCCGATAATATAACTCCCTCCATGGACGCCGCCATTACGGAAACGGAACGCCGCCGGGCCATTCAGGATGCTTACAACAAAGCCCATGGTATTGTACCCAAGACGATTATCAAGTCTGTGCGGGATCTCATTGAAATTTCCAAGTCGGACGGGCAGGGCAAACGCAAGGACGGCGTGAAAATGACCAAGGCAGAGCGAGAGCGGGAAATCGCCAAGCTGGAAAAGCAGATGAAAGAAGCCGCCAGAATGATGGAATTTGAATACGCCGCCGCGCTGCGGGATCAGATTATCGAACTGCGTGGCACCGTCTCTAAAAAGCAATAACTTTTCTGTATTATTTTTCCGAAAAGGTTTTTGTACTGTTTTAAAAAGGGTTCGCGGGAACACCGCGAGCCCTTACGTTTTTGCGTTATTCTTTTACTGTGCCGTCTGCGTTGAAAAGAGGCAGCTTTTCCAGATAAATTAGGTCGCTGCGCTCCTGGGCGTCGCCCTCGGCAAGAATCGCCATTTTGCCCACAATTTCGCCGCCGGCCTTCTGCACCAGCGCTTCCAGCGCGGTGAGACTTTCTCCTGTGGAAATCACATCGTCCACAATCAAAATGCGCTTGCCCCGCATCAGCGCCGCGTCAGCAGTATCCAGGTACAAGTGCTGCTCCTTGGCGGTGGTGATGGAATGCACGCCTACCTCAAAAACGCCGGACATATAAAGCTTGGGGCCTTTACGCGCCAGCATATACTTCTTGTCGCCGTTCTGCCTGGCCATTTCATGCACCAGCGGAATGCCCTTGGCCTCCGCCGTAATGAGGTAATCATAGGCGGGAGCACGCTTTAAAAGCTCGCCGGCAGCCGCGACAGTCAATTCCTGATCGCCAAAAATTACAAACGCGCCGATGTACAGTTCGTCAGACACCTTGCAAATAGGCAGCTCCCGCTCCAGCCCGGCAACGGTCATACGATAAACCATAACCAATCTCTCCTTTTCAAATTGCAGGCAAATGCGCCATATTTCTACAATTTAAATTATATCCATACCGCCCAAAAATGTCAAGGCGGCGCTTTATTTTTTATGCGGTGGACATTCTAACAAGTACAAATCCCAATACATATTATGTGCAAATTGCCGATTCTCCTATTTTTTTGGAAATATTTTTTATTGACTGCGAATAACATCCATGCTATGCTGTTATAAAAGTAAATGTATTTGAAGTCAAGTTGAAAGGTTGTGATACCAATGTGCTTTCCCACAGTAGCTACACCTTAAAAAACAAAGAACGGAGGTATTTTATGAAACGATTTTCTATGATACTCTGCATTATTTTATGTTTTTCTCTATTTTTTCTCCTAGGCTGCGAAAAAAAGCCGGATACGCCCGCTGAACTGACTTTTCCCGGCCTCGAATGGGGCATGACAAAGGAAGAAGTCATTGCCGCACTTTCTTTGCAGGAAGGAGATTATGAAATTGAAGAGGCTTCCCAAGGCGGCAGCTTCTCCATGACCATTGAAGATCAAATTATCTGCTTCGGCACTCCCATGCAAGGTATGTGGCTAACCTTTTGTCCCCCCGGTTCTTCTCCTGAGGTATACGGTTTGTCCAACGTAAACGTTGTATATCCAGAAGGCACGGACATGCAGCTTGTCCGCAGGTATATGGAAAGCTACTACGGCTTGCCCAAGGATGAAAACACCAAAGAGCAGCGCTGGGAGCAGGACAGCGGCGGTCATGTGGCACACTGGGCGACAGATGAAATCTTAGGAGACGTACTGACTGATGAAATCAAGCAGGCGCACTTTGTCATGGACGGCGACCCCATGAACCCGGAGCCGGGAAAAATGCTGAATAATTATCTGAAAAGACCGCTGCGGGAAATCTACTGGTCGGATGACAGAAATATATTTGAGAGTAATGGAACACTCGAACCTTGCGGTCAAGGCTACCTGGTTTTTTCCGGCGGATATGGGCTTTTGGCTGACTATTGGCTGGCTGAGCAAGCAAATTAAATTGCTGGTTCATTTTACATTGTGTATTTTTTATAAATTTCTAAAAAATAAATTGTATTTTCTATTGACTTAGCACACACCATGTGCTATGCTTTATGTAGAGGAAGCTTCCTTTCAACCTAATTAGAAAGAGCGTGATTCCAATAGGCTAATGTTTCATAGGCGTTGCTTACGTTCGTTCAAGTGTCATACATATTTAAAACAGGTTTTACAAATGTGTTCCATGAGAAAATTGACGTCAGTTTTTCTCGTGCTTTGCCTCTCCTTGCTTATGATTCTCCCCGCAACAGCCGCCACAGAAACACCCCAGATGAAGGAAAAACGTATTTTAAATGAAGTCCTCACCGGCGAAATTACAAATCAGGACGATATAATTCAGTACGCCCTGACGCAGCGGGAAACCCGCACCCGCACCGCCGCGCAGGCATATACTTCCGAAGAAGGTGACAGCGATATTTCCGATGATTTTACCATCACACAGGTTCTTGGAGAGTCCGTTGACGAAAATGGCTGTAAAATTACAAATATCGCAACCTCTTCGCTGATTGTAACAAATGAAGCTGGTGAGCAAATAACTGCCATCGAATATAACTATTATAATGAGTCACATGCTTCTACTGCCGGTTCTTCTCAATGCTCCGTCACAGCGGTACTTACTATGTATGTGCAAGTCAGAATTCCTGTTAGTTTTAACCAAAGTGCTGTAAAGGTACTATCTTCAAAAACCACAGTATACAATAACGGTACATCTGGTGCAAATAGTCTACAGCAAACCTATTATGCGGATCGCGCCTCTGTGAATGGTGTAAATCCTTATACGCATCAAAGCTCTATTATTTATAGCCCTACAAATGCTACAGCCTATACTTATACACCATATGATCCCTCTCCGTGGTATCCAACTGGTCAACGTTCCGCTGTGCTGCGCTGTAACGCTATTGTAAAAGTCGGTTCTGTTACACTAAAAGCAAGCTGTGTTTATAGTCTGGATGAGCACTTCGGATGGTCATGGATTACGGACTAAAGATTATTTAAGTTAAAATAATTAAGGAGGGCATTATGAAGAAATTATCTTTGTTTTTTTGTCTCATATTATGCTTTTCTCTGCTGTCCGGCTGCGCCAAAAATCAGGATAAGCCCACCAGGCTGGCCTTCCCCGGTCTCGAATGGGGCATGACAAAGGAAGAAGTCATCGATGCGCTTTCCTTGCAGGAAGGTGAGTATGAAATTGACGAAGAAGAACATGGCGGCAGCTTTTACATGGTCATTGAGGATCAGCCTATCTGCTTCGGCGCTCCCATGCAGGGTATGTGGCTCACCTTCAGTTCCTTTGATTCCAACCACTCCGCATACTACCTGCAAAGCGTAAACGTTTTGTACCCGGAAGGCACGGATATGCAGCTTGTGCGCAAGGCCATGGAAGGCTACTACGGCTTGCCCAAGGATGAAAACACCAAAGAGCAGCGCTGGGAGCAGGACAGCGGCGGTCATGTGGCACACTGGGCGACAGATGAAATCTTAGGAGACGTACTGACTGATGAAATCAAGCAGGCGCACTTTGTCATGGACGGCGACCCCATGAACCCGGAGCCGGGAAAAATGCTGAATAATTATCTGAAAAGACCGCTGCGGGAAATCTACTGGTCGGATGACAGAAATATATTTGAGAGTAATGGAACACTCGAACCTTGCGGTCAAGGCTACCTGGTTTTTTCCGGCGGATATGGGCTTTTGGCTGACTATTGGCTGGCTGAGCAAGCAAATTAAATTGCTGGTTCATTTTTTAACGAAGTCCTCACCGGTGAAATTACAAATCAGGACGATATAATTCAGTACGCCCTGACGCAGCGGGAAACCCGCACCCGCACCGCCGCGCAGGCATATACTTCCGAAGAAGGTGACAGCGATATTTCCGATGATTTTACCATCACACAGGTTCTTGGAGAGTCCGTTGACGAAAATGGCTGTAAAATTACAAATATCGCAACATCTTCACTGATTGTTACGGATGAGAACGGCGAACAAGTGGCGGCTAGCGATTATTCCTATAATAATTATTCTCATTCTTATACTGCTGGTTCATCTCAATATTCCGTTTCCGCTGTATTTACAATGTACGTACAGGAGAGGAAAGATATGTCAAGTTTTGTCTCTGTCCCGCAGGCGAAGGTTTCCTATACCAAAACAATCGTATATAACAATGGTTCTGCCGGAGCAAATAGTCTGCAACAATTTTATGATGCAGACCGTGACCGTGTAACTGGTATAAACGTTTATTCACACAAAAGTTCTATTATTTATAGTCCTAAAAATGCCACTGCGTATACCTATACCCCTTATGATCCTTCACCTTGGTATGATACTTGTCAATTCTCTGCTGTTTTAAATTGCAGCGCTTTAGTGAAAGTAGGTTCTATAGAACTTTGGGCTCGGTGTATTTATAATCTAGATCAATTCGGTGGATGGCAACCAATTACTGGCTGATATGGATTTATCTGCTTACATTTGAGAGGTGAGTTTGCGTGAAACGTTTGTACTTGATTCTCTGTTTAGTCCTATGCTTTTCTATGCTTCCAGCCTGTGAGAAAAAGCCTGATAAGCCCGCTGAACTGACCTATCCGGGCTTGGAATGGGGGATGTCCCCGGAGGATGTCATTGCCGCGCTGTCTTTGAAAGAGGGCGACTACGAAAAAGACGACAGCGGCCAGGGCGTGAGCACCATTCTTGTAAATGTCCCGCTGCTTTGCTTCGGCGCGGAAACCAGTCAAATTCTGCTTTATTTCAACGAAATACAGTCCTACGACATCGAGCCTTGCCTCATGTCCATCGAGGTAAATTATCCGGAAGGGACGGACATCCAGACCGTTCGCCGCACCATGGAAAACTACTATGGCCCTTCTCTCGACCCGGACAACGACGATCCCTGGGATGAGCGGGTCAACCACCATGTAAAGCAAGGCTCCAAAAATGAGGGGCACCTTGTCTACTGGCAGTCCCCGGAAGTGCTGGGAGACGTTTTGTCCGAGGAAATCAAACGAGAATTTTACGTCATGGACGGCGACCAAATGAATCCCGAACCGGGTAAGCAATTAAACTATGGGCTGAAAAACGCCCTGTGCGAAATTTATTGGGCGGATCACGCCAACTACATCTATCAAAATCTGCGCAATTTGCCGGAAGCCCGCTTTCCTTCCGGCGGGTATCTCTTATTTAAGGGCGGCGATTATGTCGCAGCCTACGACTGGCTCCCAAAACTATATGAATTGCGCGTCAAGGAATGACGAAAAAGCAGGCTGCCCTTAGCTAGGGCAGCCTGTTTGCGCTATTCCTTATCCTTGATACAGCATCCCATAGGCGTATTCGTCCACTTCCTCGTCGCACAAATAGTCCACGCCGTTTTCCTGATTCACCACAAAGCCGCATTTTTTATGGGTCGCCAAGGACGCCAGATTATCCTTATCCACATTGTCCCGAATGACCACCGCGCCTTTTTCCCGCAGCGCCGCAATCAGTTCCGTGAGAAGCTTTGTGCCGTAACCCATGCGCCGACAATCCGGGCAGGTTTCCAGCGCTTCTATGTAGTAAAAATCCTTCAGCCTGTACAGCCGCAAGGCGCTGACCCATTGGCCGTTTTTCTCCAGGACATAATAAGTATTGTTGGCGTCCGCTAAAAAATCCTCACAAATGTACTGCCCGAAGCTTTCTTCCGCCTTGCGCAGCCCTTCCTCCGGGTCGGTGCAGTCCGGGAAAAAATGACGGATATTTTCCCGGTTGCTCTGCTCATAAATGGGCATTAGCTTCTTTAAGTCTTCCGCTGTGCAACTTTTTAATTCTATCAGCATACTAATACCCCCTGATCCATGGAAAAACCAGAAGGTCTTTTCTCTTATATTTCTCTTCTGCCCTCCAGCGCCCTGAGAAGCGTCACTTCGTCCGCATACTCTAGCTGGCTGCCCACAGGAATGCCGTAGGCCAGCCGGGTCACTTTAATTTCCATGGGGCGCAGAAGCCGGGAAATGTACATGGCCGTGGCCTCTCCTTCGGTATCGGGATTGGTAGCCATAATGACCTCCCGCACCGTCCCTTGCGCCACCCGCGACAATAGCTCTCGCACGCGAATATCGTCAGGCCCCATATGATTCAGCGGGGAAATCACGCCGTGGAGCACATGGTACACGCCGCTGTACTCTCTGGCGCGTTCCATGGCGATCACATCCCTCGGCTCCGCCACCACGCACACAAGGCTGTGATCCCGGCGGTCGTCGGCGCATAAGGGACAAAGCTTCTGATCGGTGAGATTCTGGCACACCGGGCAGGTTTTCACACTGCGCTTGGCCTCCAAAATCGCCTCGGCAAAGCCGGCCGCGTCCTCATCCGGCAAACTCAGCACATGAAAGGCCAGCCGCTGCGCCGTCTTGCTGCCTACCCCCGGCAGCTTTCCAAATTCTTCTGTCAGCCGCTCCAGGGCGGCGGGAAAATACTGCATCTTAGAACAAGCCGCCCAATCCGCCCAGATTCATGCCGCCGGTAAGCTTGGACATATTGGCGTTGGCGTCCGCATCCGCCTTGCGCATGGCCTCGTTCACCGCCGCAATCACCATATCCTGAAGCATTTCCACATCGTCGGGATCCACCGCTTCGGGCTTGATTTCCAATGCCAGCACCTCGTGCTTGCCGTTAACGGTAGCCGTGACCATGCCGCCGCCGGTTGTGACGCTGTAGGTCTTGCTTTCCATTTCCTCCTGGGCTTTCAGCATTTCCTGCTGCATTTTCTGCACCTGCTTCATCATAGCGGCCTGATTCATGCCGCCCATACCCCCCCGAAATCCACCTTTTGCCATGATTCCATCTCCTTATTTGATTTTAATAATATCGTTATGCGCCTTGCCAAAAGCAAGAAGTTGCTCCATATTGTTGTTTTTTGCAGGCCCCGCCTGCCGGTCTACCGCCTTGACAGCCACCGTGCTGCCCAAAATTGCCTGCGCCTTTTGCCCAATCATAGCAAGCAGCTCCGGCTTATTTACCATATCCAGAGTAAAGCCGTTGGCGCAAAGGAGCACCAAGGTACTCCCTTGTATTTCCCCTTGCACCGGGGCGTTGGGACTGGCGGCAAAAAAACCGCTGAGAGGCGGACGCAGCTCCGCCCGTATCCGGGCGACAAGCTCCGTCCAGAAGCCTACCGGCGTTTGATTTACGCCCTGCGCCGCCGGCGCAGGCTCCTCCACAGGCGCAGGAGGCGCGTCCTCGTCGTCCCAGGGGGGCGGCGCTTCTTCCTCCAAATCCTGCTTGACTGCCTGCGTTACAAATTGCCCGGAAGCGATCTTTTCTTCCAGCCGGGTCAGCCGGGCGTTCAGCGACTGGGCGTCCATCTGCATGGACGGTTCGCACAAATTCACAAGGCACAGTTCCGCGTCCACCCGGCGGCTGGCGCTCCGGGTAAAGCCCGCTAACGTCTGCTGCACAATGCCTGCAATGCGGATCAGCTCCGGCGGACTGAGCTGCTCCAAAAGCCCCATGGCTTCGCTTTCGCTGCAAACGCCGGACAGCATGGCGATACCGGCTTTCGGCGCGGTTTTCAAAATTAAAAGGTCGCGGGACAGCGCACAAAGCTCGTCCAGCATGGCGGCAATGTCCTTGCCCTCGGCATACAGCCGATTGAAAAGCGCCAAAGCCGCCGCCGTATCGCGCTTGGCAATCGCCTCCATCATGGCGGCGGTCTGCTTCTGCCCGGCGATACCCAGGCATTGGTACACCCGCTCCGCCGTGACGCTGCGCTCTACCCCGGAAATGCACTGATCCAATAAATTCAATCCGTCCCGGAACGCGCCGTCCGCCAGCCGCGCCAGAATGCGCACCGCCTCCGGCTCAATGGTCACGCCCTCCTGACAGGCCACATACTCGATGCGTTCGCCGATTTCCTCCGCCCCCGGCCGCCGGAAGGCGAATCGCTGGCAGCGGGACAAAATTGTGGCGGGCACCTTATGCAGCTCCGTGGTGGCAAGAATGAACAAAAGATGCTCCGGCGGTTCCTCGATAATCTTCAAAAGCGCGTTGAACGCCGAAATGGAGAGCATATGCACTTCGTCAATAATATAAACTCTGGTTTTCACCTGAGAGGGGGTATAGACGGCGTCGTCCCGGAGATCCCGGACGTTATCCACGCCGTTGTTGGACGCCGCGTCGATTTCCAGCACGTCCATACAGCTTCCCTCGTCGATGCTGCGGCAGGCCGCGCACCGGTTGCAGGGATTGCCGTCCTCCGGCGCCAGGCAGTTCACCGCCTTGGCCAAAATCTTGGCGCAGCTTGTCTTTCCGGTGCCTCTGGAGCCGGTGAACAGATAGGCGTGGCTCAGCTTGCCGGACAGAAGCTGGGCTTTCAGCGTCCGGGTCACGGCCTGCTGCCCCGCCACATCGTCAAAGGTCTGAGGGCGATATTTTCGATAAAGCGCCTGATACACCTGCATACACCTCCAAAAAAGCAAACCGGCTCATAACAAGATCGCACACCCACATTTGAACCACCGCAAAATCCGATACCGGCGCAACCAACTCGGGAACGGCAACCTCGCGGCACACAAGTTGACCCGCTTAATGCTGCTTGGTTCCCCACCTGACATGGTTCACGGGATCTTGTTGCGCAAGACCGGTCCTTCAACGCTGCTTACGCAGGCCAGACGATTCTGCAAATGATCCGGGTGCGGGAATTCACCCCTGCTATAGCGGATTGCAGGTTACAGGGCACCGCTATCTCCCCGGCTAGTGCGACCTTGTTATAAGCCGGTTGGCAAAACAAGGCTTCTATTTTCTAAAATAACTCAGTTTACCTGTTCTTCAATATAATCGGCCATTTCGCCCATGGTGGTGATTTCCTGTCTGTCCAGGCTGATCTCCACACCCAGTTCGTTTTCCAGATCCTCAATCATTTCCACCACGTCCAGAGAATCCAGACCCAGGCTCTTTAAAGTCGTGTCTCTCGTGATTTCTTCTACGTCAATGTCCAAAGTATTGGCAGTATATTCTGCGATTCTTTCAAACATAAAATTCCCTCCGTGACAGGATAATCTATTTCTTCCTCACGTATTTTATTACATCTTTGTCCATTTGTCAATCATTGCTTTTGGCTCTGAGGGCAGAAAGTGCTTCCAGCTCCCGCTTTTGCACCTGGGCAAGGGGCAATTGCAGCAATTTGGCCGCTTCCTCCTGACTCACAGGGGGCTTACCCTCCAGTCCGAAGCGCAGGGAAAGAAGCTGTTGGTCGGTCTCTTGCAGACCGGACAAAAGCTGCTCAATGCGCATACGCTGCTGGAAATAGGCGGTATCCTCCACTGGCGCGTCGTCTTCCGCATTTTCCGGTTTTGGCGCTTTTTTCGACGCTTCCTGCAAAAGCTTTTTCAGTTCCCACACCTTCTGCACGGAAACGCCCAGCTCCGCCGCCAGTTCCTCCTCGCCAGGATTGCGTCCCAGCCTATACAAAAGCGTTCTGTCCGCTTCCTGATAGCGGCGCAGGGCTTCGCCCAGCCCTTCCCCCGCGTTGGAAACCCGATACTCCATGGCGACAGCCCGCGCCATGGCCTGCCGGATCCGCCAAGAAGCGTCCTTTTCAAAATTTTGTCCTTGGGCAAGCCCCACAATGGCCTGCCACAAGCCAAGACTGCCCTCTTGCAGCAAGTCCGCCAGCAAAACGCCTCGCCCGGCGTATGCTTTCGCTATGGCCAATACCCGGTGCAAGCCAGCCGCCGTAAGCTTTTCCGCCGCTTCCACATTTCCATCCGCCGCAAGCCTGGCAAGTTCCGTTTCCTCGTCGGGAGGGAGCGGCTGCTGATTGTCCATTTCCTGCAAAAACAGCCGCAAAGGGTCGTTTTCCGGCAAGGCGGCAGGCGATTTTACACCGTTTAAAAGTTCCTGCTCCAGCGCGAACCGCTCTGCCAGCTTGTCGGAAACCGGCAGCGCAGGAAGCTGGGAAACATCCAGCAAAACGCCTCTTTCCTCCAATTCCAGCGCGGCCTCCTCGGCCTGTTCATCCGTGGCCTGCGCCAATGCCGCCAGAAAATGCGCCGCCGGCAAAGTATCCCCCTGCCGCAAGGCGGAAAACGTCCGTTCCCAAAAACGCGGCTCTAATTCAAATTCCAGTTCCATCTTCAATCCAGATAATCTCCTAATCCCTGAGCGTCGCCCAGTTTTTGCAGCTTGTCCAAAGCCTGTCGCTCAATTTGCCGCGCCCGTTCCTTGGATATACCCATTTGCGCGCCGATTTTTTCCAAAGACTGGCACACGCCGTCCTCCAATCCAAAATGCAGCCGCAGCACCTCCTGCTGTCTGGGCGGTAGCTGCTTCAAAAGGTCGGACATGGTCGCTTCCATTTGCCGCCTGGCCAGCGCTTCCAGCGGCTCCGGCATTTGCTCCACCTCCAGAAATTCCTCCGGCTTGCTGTTTTCCCGTTCTCCCGTTGGCTCGTCCAGGGAAAGCATCCGGGGGTTGAGCTGCAAAAGCTGCCGCACCTTCTCCTCCGTGAGGCCAGTTTCCGCCGCAAGCAGGGAAAATGGCGGCGGCGCGCCGTTTTTCTGCTGGTAGTCGCTTTGCATGGCATGAAGCTTTTTGATCTGCTCCGCCGTATGCACCGGCACGCGAATCACCCCGCCGTGGTTGAACACGCACCGCCGGGCGCTTTGCTGAATCCACTTGGTTGCATAGGTGGAAAAGCGATACTCCAAGGTATAATCAAATTTTTTCGCCGCCACCAAAAGGCCGATGTTGCCCTCCTGAATCAGATCCATCAGCGGCACGCCCTGCCCTGCGTATTTTTTTACCACAGACACCACCAAACGAAGATTGCTGTTTACCATCTCATGAATCGCGTCCTCGTCCCCTTGTGCGCAGCGCATGGCAAGCAAGCGCTCCTGCTGGGCGTCCAACTGTGGATACTGGCGAATTTCCTGCAAATACTGCTTTAAATCGTCGTCTGCGCCGCGGAAGGTTTCTTCCAGTTCGTATGCTTCTTTGCAGGTCGTCATGGCTGATACCCTTTTCTTTCTCTCATTTTTTCCCGCAGCGCCATCAAAGCGTCTGAGGAATCAGCGTGGCTTTTGGCATACTCCTGCCGGATGGTGGCGATACAGTCCTGCATCGCCTGCTCGCTGACGGGAAACTGCTGCTTCTGCGCCACAGCCGCCAAATGGCTGGCTTCCTCCGGGGTCACGTCCTCCAACGCCCCCAATGTCACGCTCAGCCCCTGCTGATACCGCAAAAGAAGCTGCCTGAACACCTTCCCCAGCAATTCGCTGGAAAAATACGCCGCAGGCAGGTTTCCCGCCAGATCCAAAAGGGCAGGCTCCCGCAAGGCCATAGAGATAACGCCCTCCTCCGCCATGGCGGAGCGGATATTGGTATAGCGCATAGAGCGGGGCTTTGGCTGCTGGGCTGCCGCCGGCGCAAGGTCGATTTTCTCCTGCTTTTTCTTTTCCCGGTTTACCCGGCGTTTATACGCCTTTTGCACTTCAAGCTTCATGGCCTCGTAGGTAATCCCCGCCGCTTCCGCCGCGCGAACGCCGTACACTTCCCGCTGCACCGCGTTGGAAAGGGTTGCCAAAAACTCCGCCGCTTCCTGCAAAAAGCGCACCCGCTGCTCGTCGCTTTTTAAATCGTATTTCCGTTCGATGGCCCGCAACTGGTATTCTACCCGGTTTTCCGACTCCTCCAGCAATAATTTGAAACGGTCCGCGCCGTATTTGTTCAAAAATTCGTCCGGATCCTTCGCCCCCCGCATCCGAAGCACCTTTACCTGCACGCCGGTTTTTTCCAGCATGGGAATGGCGCGCTGGGTTGCGTTCTGCCCCGCCGCGTCGCCGTCGTAAATCAGCACCACCTGGTCGGTGTACCTAGACAGCAAGGCCGCGTGTTCTTCCGTCAGGGACGTTCCCAGAGAAGCCACTGCGCAGTCAAAACCAAACTGGTGCAAGGCGATTGCGTCCATATACCCTTCCACCAAAATGATGCGCCCCTGCTTGCTTTTTTTCGCCAGATTCAGGGCAAACAGATTCTTCCGCTTGTTAAAAATCAAAGTTTCCGGGGAATTTAAGTATTTCGGCGTGGAATCGTCCATGACCCGCCCGCCGAAGCCAATGACATTCCCACGCACGTCGATAATGGGAAACATCAGCCGGTTGCGGAACCGGTCGTACACCGCGCCCTTGGCGCTTTTTACAGCAAGCCCCGCTTCCAGCAATTCTTCCTCTGTGTAGCCCTTACGCTTCATCGCGTCCAACAGACCAGACCAAGCGTTGGGGGCGAACCCAATCCCAAATTTAGTCAGGGTGTTTTTGGAAAGCCGGCGTTTTTGCGCATAAGCAAGTCCCGCTGCCCCGGCCGGGGCGTAAAGCTGGCCGCAAAAAAAGCGGGCCGCTTCCTTGCTCAAACTCCAGAGCCTCTCCTGCTTGCGGTAGCGGCTCTGGTATTGCTCGTCCTCCGGCGCCTCCAGCCCCGCGCGTTTGGCAAGATAGCGTACCGAATCAGGATAGGAGAGATTCTCAATTTCCATGATGAAATTGATCACGCCGCCGCCCTTGTGACAGCCAAAACAGTAAAAAATGCCCTTTTCCGGCGCGACGGAAAAAGAAGCGGTTTTCTCCCCATGGAAGGGGCAAAGGCCAAACAGATTGCCGCCTTGCCGCTTCAAAGCGACATACTGCCCCACTACGTCCTCAATGGGATTCCGCGCGATTACATCATCAATAAAAGACGGCAAAAACGCCATAAGCCTTCCCTCCCTTTTCCTATATTATAACAAGGCCGTCAAGCCCCGTCGCACTTTTTCTAAACTTTTGCTCTTGTAAATTTTTCCATGCGAGGTGAGATAAAACAGCCGCTTGCAGGAGCTAACAGCAATCCAGCATGAAGAACAAACGTTGCAGATATTCGCTCCCAGTGAAAACAACGCGCTTCTTGGAGCGGCGGAGGTAATCGCTAATGGCGCCGCCGTTCCTTTCCCGGACAAAAAACCATAGGGCAAAAGCGCGGGAAGGCTCCCGCGCTTTTGCTGTCAACCTCGTACCTGCCAGCCGTAGGGGATGAAAATTTCCGTGTACTTATCCACCGCGTATTTGTCCGTCATGCCCGCGATATAGTCGCACACCGTCCGCTCCATGCCGTCGAAAGAAAGCTGAGGCAGAAAATCTGCCGGAAGGGCTTCCGGACGCTTGATATAGTACAAATAAAGCTGCTGCAAAATGTCTCTGGCTTTGGCTTCCTCCCCCTTGGCCACAGGGTTGCGGTACACCCGCTGAAACATGAAGCTTCTAAGCCGCTGCATGGCGTTTTCCACTTCCTTTGTCATTTGCAGTTCGCCGGTTTCCATTGTAGTCTGAATCAGATTGGTCACAAGAGTATTGATGCGTTCTTTGTGATTTTCCCCCAGAATGCGGGAAATATCGCCGGGTATATCGGCGTTGGTCAAAATCCCCGCCCGCATGGCGTCGTCAATATCGTGATTGATGTAAGCAATCTGGTCGGACTTTCGCACCACGCGCCCTTCCCAGGTCTCCGGGATGTATGCGCCGGTGTGCCCCAGAATCCCAAGGCGCACCTCTTGGCTGAGATTCAGCCCCTGCCCATCCTTTTCCAACACGTCCACCACCCGGAGGCTTTGCTCGTTGTGCCGGAAGGGCTTGCCCAGGGCTTCGCTGAGGGCGACTTCTCCGGCATGACCGAAGGGCGTATGCCCCAGATCATGCCCAAGGGCAATGGCCTCCGTCAAATCCTCGTTCAGCCGCAAGGCTCTGGCGATGGTTCTCGCCACCCGCGCCACCTCCAGGGTATGCGTCATGCGGGTGCGGTAATGATCCCCTTCCGGGCGCAAAAATACCTGGGTTTTGTGCATCAGCCGGCGAAAAGCCTTGCTGTGCACAATGCGATCCGTATCCCGCTGGTAACAGGTGCGCACCTCGTCCTCCCTGCGCTCCTCCGGGATGGGACGACCGGCGGAACAGTCGGAAAAAGCCGCGTGCCCGCTGAGGTATCTATGCTCGTTTTGCTCCAATTGATCCCGAACCGACATAAAAAGCCCTCCTAAAAACGATATTACGCTTCTAAATAAAATACCACGTCGGCCTTGCCCGCCTGCCTGGTGCCGTCGTACAAGCGGTTGTCAAAGCCGCCAATCGCAAAGCCCATTTTCAGATAAAACAGGCAGGCGTTTAAATTATTATCCTGCGCTTGGGTATAAATCCCCTGATAGCCCATTTCCCGCGCCAGCTTCTTTCCCGCCTCGATCAAGGCGCGGCCAACGCCCTTGCCCCGGTAAGTGGACGCCACTTTCAAATCGTATAAGTACATATAGCGGAAAAAGGGTCTCTGGTAAATTGCGAGACCCACGCAAGCTTCCCCGTCATACGCCCCCAGCATCACGCTGCCTTTCTCCAGCTCGTCAAAGTCGTAATCTTCATCTGGAAACACCATTTCCCCCGGCTGGGCAAAAAGCTCCGTCCGGTAGCTCCACACGCCGTCTCGCAGTGCGGGTATAAAACGACCCGGCATGGAAAAAGGCTCGTTTTTCAACCGCAGATCGCTTTCCATACTTTTATCCAGCTTGCGAATTTCTATCATGCCTTCCCCTCCGTGATAGGAAACGCCTTGTAGACCTGCCCCGTTACCATGCCCTCCACCGTGGCGGCGGTGAGGTCGGTGAGGCGGTCTAAAAAGGGCTGCGCCTGCTGCTCCGGCAGCAAAATTTCCAGCTCCACATCCGCGCCGAACTGCGCATCCTGCAACAGCCCACCGAAAGCGTCCACCTCCAGCTTCACCCGCTCATACCAGCTATAAGGGCACGGCACATATAAATTTGACCACACCCGCTTCATGGACTTCCCCGCCGCGTCCACCGCCAGCTTCGCGCCTTTGGTGTACGCCCGCACCAGTCCCCCGGCGCCCAGCAAAACGCCGCCGAAGTACCTCGTCACCACGCAGCAAACATTAAAAAGATTTTCCTTTTGCAGCACCAGAAGAGTGGGCATTCCCGCCGTCCCTCCCGGTTCGCCGTCATCGGAAAAGCGCACCGCGCCGTCTTTGATGATATAAGCCCAGACGTTATGGGTGGCGTCATAGTGCTGCTTTCGCATTTCCTCAATATGCTTCTGGGCTTCCTCCTCGGTTTCCACCGGCCAGATTCTGCCGATAAACCGGGACTTTTTCTCCGTAAATTCATCCTGCCCAAAGGCGGTGGGCACCAGATATTCGTCCATGGTTACTCCTTTTCGTACTGCCGAAGCCGCCCGTACAAAATTTCATCGCAGATGGTTTCTACCTCGATGCCCTCCGGAGTGTAGTCCACCCTGAGAACCTGGGCGTTGTCGTGGAGCACCTCCACCTGCCCGCCCATGCTGTAGGGCATAAGCAGGGTAACATGGTGCAGCCTGCGGTTTAAGGCTTTCTCGATAGCGGCAAGTAAGGCGTCCATACCGCGCCCCTGGGCGGCGGAAATCGCCACAATATCCTCTCCCACAGGGATTTCTTCCGCCGGAACCAGATCGGCCTTGTTATAGCACCGCAAAACCGGGGTATCCGGCTTTGCAAGCTGCCCAATCAGCTTGTTCACCACCGCGATATGCGCCTCCCGGTTGGGGTCGCTGCTGTCAATGACGTGCAGCAGCAGGTCGGCGTATTCCAATTCCTCCAGAGTCGCCCGGAACGCCTCCACCAGATGGTGGGGCAGCTTGGCGATAAAGCCGACGGTATCGGACAGCACCACGTCCAGATTGTCGGATACCGCCAAAAGCCGGGAGGTAGTGTCCAGGGTGTCGAACAGCCGGTTGTTGGCGGGGATGCCCGCGCCGGTGAGTTGGTTGAGCAAAGTGGATTTTCCCGCGTTGGTATAGCCCACAATGGCCACCACCGGCACAGAGTTTTTCTGCCGCCGCTCCCGCTGCACAGCTCGTACCTGCCGCACCTGGCGCAGCTCCTCCTCCAGCCGGTTGATGCGGCTGCGGATATGCCGCCGGTCGGTTTCCAGTTGGGTTTCGCCGGGGCCTCTGGTGCCGATGCCGCCGCCCTGCCGGGAAAGGCTGGTGCCCATCCCGGAAAGCTTGGGCAGCAAATATTTATACTGCGCCAGCTCCACCTGCAACCGGCCTTCCTTGGTTTTGGCGCGCTGGGCGAAAATGTCCAAAATCAACGCGCTGCGATCCAGCACCGTGACCCCTAAAATATCGCTGAGCGCCCGTATTTGGGAGGGGGACAGGTCGTTGTCGAAAATCGCCATGGTGGATTCCGTAGCTTCAATGAGCATCCGAATTTCCTCCGCCTTGCCGGTGCCGATAAAGCTGTGAGAATCCGGGGCGTGGCGGTTTTGCAATATTTTGGCGGTGCAAAAGCCTCCCGCCGTCTCCAAAAGGGCTTCCAGTTCCTCTAAGGTTTCGTCGGTGGCGGTTTGCTCCTTGGAAAAGCAATCGGCGTTCAGGCCAACCAGCACCGCCCGCTCCTGTTTCGTTTCAAAATTAGATTCCATAATACCTCTCTTTCCGTACTACCGCATCTGCGCTCTGATTTCCTTTTTATGGGTCAGGCAGTAGGCGTAGCTTTGCTCCATAAAGCTTTCAATAGGCGCGGCGTGATACATTTTATTTAGTGTATCCAGAATCGGCGCGCCGTCAATGCGCATTTGATAAAAATAATCGTACACGCAGCCGCTTTCAAAATAAGGGTTCCGGGCGCGCAGACGTTCGTCCCGCATAATCGACTCCACCGCCATTTCGCTGAGCACCCACTTGAGATGCGGGGTTTCGTATTCTGCAAAGGAATCCCCAAAATGACGGTTCCAAACGTAAAACCACAAAAAATGCACCATTTCATGAAGCGAAACGCCAAGCGCCCCTTTGGGGCTGTTCAGGTAAAATACGTCGAAGCGGCGCTCTTGCAAATACCGGGGCGAAATGGAATTGAGCGTCACATTGACGACCAGATCGTTGTACAGCGCCCCCGGGTCCAGCCCGAAAGCGTCGGACAGGGCTTCTTCCACAACGCTGCGATTATCTTCCCAGTGTGATTGATAGCTTTCCAGCTTTTGGGCAATGGGCGCGCTGTCATAGACCCCTTGCAGGGCGTCTTTCAGATAGACCGCCTGCTCTTTTGGCGGCAGCGCCTCGAAGCGCGTTCGGTCTAGCTGGGGGTAGAAGTAAAAAAGCGGCGATTTCCAGTAGTCGCTTTGATCCCCGGTCAAAAATTCCAGGATGCTGTCGATACTATACCCTAACCCAGGGTCTTGAAAGGTTAAACGCATGGGTTTTCCTCCTTTGCACGCGCATGAAAGCGGCGGCTTTCACCAGATTTTTACCGCAATATCGATACTACTGTAGGGGCAGACCTGCGGGATTAAATTAGATTGTACAATTTGCCCGGCAGTTCTCTGCCCTGCCGCAGGGTGAACAACATTCACTTGCCTTACGTTTTGTTTGCGCAATCTGATTTTCTAGCACGCTTTGGCGCTCCCGCGCCGCAGCGTACCAAAAAACGTTTGTCCTTCCCATCGCACCGTAGGGCGCTGCCACCTACGGCAGGCTATTGGGTAGTATCGGGTAATTTGCAGTCCAAACCGTATCCAAAAACAGAAAAAAGTCCGCACCACTTACGCAGTGCGGACTTCAGCCATCTTACTTCAGGCCAAATCTCTTGTTGAAACGGTCAACGCGTCCACCAGTATCAACCAGCTTCTGCTTGCCGGTATAGAAGGGGTGGCACTTAGAGCAGATTTCAACCTTGATGTCCTTCTTGGTGGAACCGGTCGTAAAGACGTTGCCACAGGCACAGCGGATGGTGGTCTGTTCGTACTTGGGATGGATATTTTCCTTCATGTCTTTCACCTCTTTCTGCTCATCGTAAAAGGGCGCAAAAGCCCACAATCTTCATTCGCCCAATTATTGTAGCACAACTTGCGGCAGAATGCAAGCATTTTTTTCAGATTATTCAGGAATTATGGTCAGCACCGCAATTTCCGGCCGATTTAAAAACCGCAATGGCACCGGGTAATTGCCAAGGCCGCTGGAAATAAAAAGCTGCGTGTCATCCTTTGCGTAAAGCCCCTTGGTATAGATTCTCCCCTTCAGCTCCGGCAGCCAAATACCGTTATTTACCAACGCTCCGGCATAGGGAAGCCGCACCTGTCCGCCGTGGGTATCTCCGCAAAGCACCAAATCCAGCCCAAAATCTGCGAAATCCTCCATATTTTCCGAATGCGCCAACAAAATGTTCAGCCGGCTTTCATCCAGCGTAAAAGCGTTTTTCAGATTAAAGGTCGGTGAATAGTACACATTGGTAATGCCGTATAAAGTAACCGGCGTGCCCCGGATCTCCAAATCTTCCGTTTCATAGTCCAAATAGCGCACCCCGGCGTTTTGCAAAGCATTGTGAAAGGTTTCGCTGTTGTCGTGCTCGCCGTTGACATAATACACCGGAAAATCCACCGCCAGCGCCCGTAAAAGCGCCACGGCTCTGGCTTGCCCCGCGTCGTCCCCATGGGTATACATATCTCCCGTCACCGCGATAAAATCCGGCTCTTGTTCTCTGATTTTTTGCAGCAGCAGGCCGTTTTCCTTCCCGAAAAGCGACCCGTGCAGGTCTGTAATCTGGACAATTTTAATGCTTTCTCTTACCTTGGAATTGCGCACCGTCACCTGATTGACTGTCAGCGTAAAAGTGCTCCAATACCAGCACACAAGCAGCGCCGCAAGAAACAGGAAAAAGTTGCGCAAACGATGCTTTTTTCTTCTTTTCGCCATGGTTTACCTCCCGGAAACATAGACCCGCCGGCGCTCCGCCCCGCCAGGCGGCTCCGGCGCATCCGCTGCGAACAGACCGTATAAATCCTCCGCCCTGCGCTCCATTTCAAAATAAGCGTTTTCCAATCGCTCCCCCGCGTTCACAACAGTCAGCCCGCCGCTTTTTTTCGCCTGCCGGAGCAAGCGGCTCCCCGTTTCGTCAAAGGCCAACGCCCGGACATAGGGGGCGGGGCTGCGCAAATTTTCGGCAGTCACCCCCAAAAAGGCGCACAGGAGCATTCGGTTTAAGCGGGTGCGGGGATAGCGCTTGGATTTCGTAGTCTCCAGAATTTCCTCTACCCCGGCAAGCTTTCTGCAATTTTTCATGAATTTCCGCCATAGCCCTTCGGAGCCATAGGGAAGGGCTTCAAACTCCCCATCTTTCATGGTGCGAAGCCTGGAAAGAATTGCACGCTCTCCCACCTGCAAGGTGTGCATCGTCCCTCTTTGCAGGGTTTCCCGCGCCGCTTCCGGCACATAGGCCAGCCAGTTTTCCCCTCGCCCCGCCATACGCCGCAAGGAAGCGGCGGAAGGATTTTCCGGGTCAAAGGTACCGCCGTGATAGTCTCCGGGGCGGTGGATGGGATGCGGCTCCATCCGGCTTCCTGCGCGCAAAATCGCCTTGCAGTACTCCACCGCCAGAATATTGTTGGGTCTTACGATGGTTTCTCCCGCACCGCCCAAGGTCTCCAGCGCCCGCTGCCGGGCGGCGGGATAGGAAATTCCTTCTTTTAAGTATAGCCGAAGCAGGCTGTCAAAATTCCCGGAAAGTAGCAGCTTTGCCGTATCCCATAAAATTTCCGGTCTTTCGGTTTCGCAGCCGAAGCACAGCGTGTCGCAGCCCAGCTTTGTCAAAATGTCCACCCCGGCGGCGGCGAATCCTTCCGCGGAAGAAAGCGCCGCCGTCAGAGGCAGCTCCAGCACCAGATTCGCGCCGCAGCGCACCGCCGCTTCCGCCCGCACCCCTTTGTCCAGCAAAGAAGGCTCTCCTCGCTGCACAAAATTCCCGCTCATAAGGCACACTACCGCGCCGCCTTCTCCGGCCAGCTCCCACATATACCGAAGCTGCCGGGCATGACCCAGATGCAGGGGATTGTATTCGCAAATAACGCCAACAATTTTCACAAATTTTCACAGCCTTTGAAAAAAATCCCAAAAAGGGCTTGTCTATGGAAGAAATCTATTATAAAATAAGGATAGTTTTGTTTATACTACCATAGGAAGAAATAAAACGCAAATTAAGAAATTATGAAACATGATTTTCAGGAGGAAATTCAAATGAATGTTCTGGTTATCAACGCGGGCAGCTCCAGCCTCAAGTATCAGCTCATGGATCCCGAAACCGGCGCGGTTTCCGCCAAGGGTTTGTGCGAGCGTATTTACATCGACGGCCGCCTGACCCATAAGGTTGGCGACCGCAAGGTGGTCAAGGAAATTCCCATGCCCACCCACTCCGAGGCCATTGCCGCCGTACTGGATATTTTGCAGGATCCCGTGGACGGCGTGATCAAGTCCGTAGATGAAATCGACGCGGTTGGCCATCGCGTGCTCCATGGCGGCATGAAGTTCAGCGATTCCTGCATCATCGACGACGCTTGCATCAAGGCAATCGAAGACTGCATTCCCCTTGGCCCTCTGCACAATCCCGCCAATCTCATGGGCATCCGCGCCTGCCAGGCCGTTATGCCCGGCAAGCCCCAGGTAGCAGTATTCGATACCGCTTTCCATATGACCATGCCCCCCAAGGCTTACCGTTACGCTATCCCCACCGAGTACTACGAAAACGACGACATTCGCCGTTACGGTTTCCACGGCACTTCCCACAAGTATATCACCCGTCGGGCTATCGCCCTCATGGGTTCTTCCGACATCAAGCTGGTGAACTGCCATCTGGGCAACGGTTCTTCCTTGTCCGCTGTGAAAGACGGCAAGTGCCAGGATACTTCCATGGGGCTTTCCCCTCTGGCCGGCGTGCCTATGGGCACCCGCTCCGGCGATATTGACGCCTGCGTGGTGCAGTTCATCATGAACAAGTATGGTATGACCGCCGACGAATGCCTCACCATGCTGAACAAGAAGTCCGGCGTGCTGGCGCTGTCTAACGGTGTTTCTTCTGACTTCCGGGATCTGGAAGACGGCGCGGCCAAGGGCGACGAAGCCTGCCAGCTGGCGCTGGACAAGTTCTGCTACGAAGTGAGCAAGTATGTGGGCGCTTATGCCGCCGCGCTGGGCGGATTGGACTGCCTGGTATTCACCGCCGGCGTGGGCGAAAACGGTCCTGAAACCCGCGCCGACATCTGTAAGAATCTGGAGTTCATGGGCGTAAAGCTGGACGCAGAACGGAACAAGGTGCGGGGCAAGGAAGCCCTCATCTCCACCGACGACTCCAAGGTTAAGGTTTGGGTCATTCCCACCAACGAAGAGTTGATGATTGCACAAGATACCGCCGAGCTGGTAAACGCCGCCAAGGAAAATTAAGCGAAAAACAGTATGAGCGGCGCATCGTCGAAGCAAGCTCCAATGGCTTGCTATCACGCTGCGTGTGATAGCAAGACTATTTCGCTGCTTCGCCTCTCCAAATTGCAACCGCTGCGCTGGGTTGCAATTTGGTATTGGGGAGCGGTTTTGACGGATCCCCTCTTTGAGGATGCAGTGTTTTTTGATAAACAAAGTTATAAGTAAAAACACTGGATTTTTCTTTCTATCCCGCATTCTTTAACAAAATTCGATATTATAAGAGCGGCGCGTATGCGCCGCTCAATTTGTACGTTTCTAAATGGTATATCGCAGGGGCGAATCTATGTGTTCGCCCGTTTGCGGTGGCTATTTTTTCGTCCGCTGCCGGATCGTTGCAGCCAGCGCAAGCCCAAAATGCACCGCCGCCAGAATTGCGGCCAGAATTGCCGCCGCTGTGCCGAAAATAGGTCTTGCACCAAGAACGCAGACTTCCACCCCAATGCACAGCAAGACCAAGCCGCCGAACACCGCCTGCAAGCCGCAGCCGCGCTTTGCAATCGCCGCCCACAGGGCAAAAACCAGAGCGTGCACGGTGAAAATCCCGGCGAGCAGAGGAAATACATTTCCGTATCCAAAGCCGATGTAGTAAAAATAACTGCCGTACATGGGGATTCCCGGATTGCCAGGGCCGTTGGACATCATATCCACCACGGAAGTGGGCAAAAGCTCCGCCAGAAGCAGCCCGGCGCAGGCGGCAAGGGCAAGATACCGCAGAAGCCTGGCCGTTTTCTCCTGAGAAACCGCCTTTTTCCCCTGTTCTTCCGTAAAAAGCGCGGCGCTGACTGCCAAAACGAGGAAAATTCCCAAAAAAGCGGCGGTTATGACGCTGACAATGCTTTCATTTTGCCCGGCGGCAAATTCATAAATCAGGGCAGCCGCAGCCGCGCCCCCAAAAAGCGCGGGAATCCAATATCCCCGCCGGAAAATCAGCGCGCACACGCTGGCAATCAGGGCTTCCGCCGTGAAAAAGACCACCATCACGGAAATCAAATTGGGATAACCGTTGTATCGGATACACCCGGCCTCCGGGTCAATGTGCTCCGCCAGCAAAAGGGCAAGAGCGACCAGGAACGTCAGGATGGGAAGCAGCATTCTTTTCTTCTTCATTTTTTCATCCTCCTGCTATTCCACAATTTAGAAATCACCGCGCCTATGGACAAGATGAGATGCAGCCCGGCCAGAACCGGCATCGCCGCATAAAGAAAGGGCGGCGCGGCATTAAGGTGAAAATTGAGAAGGTATACGTCCAAGGCAGTGGCAGCCAGCAACGCCAGCGCCGCCTGAACAATAGAAACCCACCTGGGGTCATTCTGCTTCGGCAGACCGAATCCAGCGGCGATCAGCATACAATACCAAGTCAAACAGGGGATTGCGCTGTTAAAGTAATTGGTATAATTGAAATGGCGCACTCCCCCCGGCTCCGAATATGCAGTGAGCATAGATCCAGGAAAAAGAGCAAAAGCCAGAAAAAGAACCCGGCATACTACAGCGGCAGTGCCCCATTTGTTTTGTTTGATCTGCTCGACAAATTGCTTCATCTTAACTGTCTCCATCGGATCATTAGGGCGTTGCTCTCACGGTCAGGCAATAAAGCATTGACGCACATTGCGCCCGCGTCATTGTATCATGAGGAGATAATTTGTTGTTGCTGCCCCAAATAATATATCGGCGAGTTGCCCAATCCATTGCGGGTATGCCATAACCTGTCACTTTTGAAGCATCCTGAAATGTTGTATATGCAGGTCCGTTTGTATTTGAAAAACTATAGTTCATAGAATTGGAAAAGCGATATAAAAAGACAACTGCTTGCTCCCGCGTAATTGCGCCACCCAATGTAAGCGTCATGTTTGTCGTTCCGTATAAAAGATCGTTATAATACGCCCATACCGCAGCGTCATGAAAGCGCGTATTTTTATCAAAATCATCAAAGGTATCATACATTTTTTGTGCGTTGTATGCGCTGATATCCGGGCAGCCGGCAAATTGGTACAGCGCATTCACAAAAGCTCCTCTTGCCATATATTCATTGGGTAGAAAATTTTTAATTCCCCTATCCCAAACATCAATGATACCATATCGAATGCAGTAGGAAACCGGTTCATATGCCCAGTTGTCATTTGGAATATCTTCTATTGTGACCGTATTTAAGCTGTTATTCGTGATATAAAGTATTGAACCAAGCACTCCCCAGTTGTAACTCAAAACAACATTGGCATATCCAGACCAACCATAGTGTACTACTACATCATTGTCTGATGTATATCCGTAGGCCAATACTGCATGGGGTGCAGAATCATCACCACTTGGATAATTCAAATCGCCAAATACAACTACAGGCACCTGAGACTCCTTCAAAATCTTGATTATGCTGCTCGCAGTTGGAAGCGTAAGTGGCGGGTTGGTCTTGATTGTGAAAGAGGCCTTAATGTCTGAAGCGTAACTTAGTAATACATCCTTCATTGAAGCGCTTGCAAATGTTCCATCCGCAGAACTATCATTCCCATAACCATATTCATATCGTAGTTTTCTGGTAAAATTACCATTACGGAATCGATTTCCCGCTTTTAAAAACGTAAATCTGTTAATATACTCTGTGTTATACCGCTTTGTCATCCAGAGAAGCAACATTCCCGAAGCAATATACCCACATACACCGCCAGCATAGTATCCGAAACTATCCGATGAGGATAAAGTGGATAAAAAGGACGAACCCGGTACATAAGTTTTTGTAACAGCCGCAGTACTATTGGACAAATCTGCTGTATCATTTAATGCAGCAGTGTAAAGGCAATCATTCATTTTTTGATTTACTTCAGCAAATGTCTGCGCTTCATCTACTGAAATAGATTCACTTATGATTGTATGGACATATTCATCCCCATTAAAGTAGTAGTAATACGTTGCGCCGCCGTAAAACAAGTCGCTATCTAGCCCCAAATACGGAGAATCTGATTCAAGAGCATATTCTACTACTTCTTGTGTGTCTGCATGCGCAATCATGTATCCCGTCGGCGCATACTCTGTCAAAAAATACGCATTGCCAGCAAAATCGTGCAACAATTTTGTGTCCGCAATTTCCAGTTCAACACCTTCCCTTGCTTCTACGCTCCGCGAGAGCGCTTCGCAGATGGTTTGTATACCGGATAAGCCTTCCGTTTCCACCACATCGCTGCTTGCCAAGGTAGGAATTGCAAATAGCTGAAGAACCATCGTCAAAATAACAAGCATCGCCGTAATTTTTTTTCATATGTTTACCCTCCTCTTATCGCGTAAAATAGAATACTTCTAACATTTTTTCAAGTTTTCATTTATCACCCCGCATACCATACTTTTATGATAGGTGCCACTATTTATAGTATAATCATTTTGCATAATTTTGTCAATATATTTTTAAATTTTTAGGAGGTATTCACCAATGACCGCAGCAGAAAGACTACTTCGCTACGTCGCCTTTGACACCCAATCCGACGAAGCTTCCGAAACCTGCCCTTCCACTCCCAAGCAACGGGTATTCGGCGCAGCTTTGGTAGAGGAAATGAAAGCCATGGGCATCCGGGACGCTTACATGGACGCGGACGGCTATATTTACGGCACTGTCCCCGGCGACCCCAGCCTTCCCACCATTGGACTCATCGCCCACATGGACACCTCCCCGGATTGCTCCGGGGCAAATATTCAGCCGCGCATCCTCGCCTATGACGGGGGCGACATCGTCTTAAACGGGGAGCTTGGCGTTATCATGACGGAAGCGGAGTTTCCCTCCCTCGCCCACAACCGGGGCAAGCATCTTATCGTCACCGACGGAACCACCCTTCTGGGCGCGGACGACAAAGCCGGTATTGCGGAAATTCTCACCGCCGCTGAAATCCTGCTGCAAAGCGACGCCCCCCACGCCACGCTGCGCATTGGCTTCACCCCCGATGAGGAAATCGGTCGCGGCGCAGATCGATTCAATCTCAAGGATTTTGGGGCGGACTGGGCCTACACCGCCGATGGCGGCACCCTGGGCGAACTGGAATACGAAAACTTCAACGCCGCTGCCGCCACCGTCCGCTTCCGGGGCGTGAGCATTCACCCCGGCTCCGCCAAAAACAAGCTTTTAAACGCCCAGCTTGTAGCCATGGAATTTAACGGGATGCTGCCGGTGCACGAACGCCCGGAGGCCACCGAGGGCTACGAGGGCTTCGCCATGCTTGCGGGGATGGAGGGTGAAATCGAAGCGGCTGTCTTGCACTATATCATCCGGGATCACGATATGGCAAAATTCACCGCCCGGAAGGAAAAATTTAACCAGATCGCCCGGTTCCTCAATGAAAAATACGGCGAAGGCGCTGTCACTGTGGAGTTGAAAGACAGCTACTACAATATGAAGGAAAAGATCCTGCCTGTCATGCACGTCATCGAGCAGGCGAAGGCCGCCATGGAAGCCGTGGGCATGAACCCTGTGACCGTGCCCATTCGCGGGGGCACAGACGGCGCGCGGCTGTCTTTTGAAGGGCTGCCCTGCCCCAATTTATGCACCGGCGGCGAAAACTACCATGGCCGACTGGAATATATCCCGGTGGAGGACATGGAACTTTGCACAAAAATGCTGGTATCCCTTTTGCAAAACGCAAAACGTCCGTAAATGGAACGCCCTGCCTTGCGGCAGGGCGCGAGACTGTCGAAAAACCCTGCGGGCTTTTCCGACAAAAGGTTTACAGTCTGCTGCGCGCATAATTTGTCCGCTTTTGGCGGACAAATTCCACACTTGCAGCCTGAGAAGTATTTTCCGCCACGTACGCGCCGCGGCAGAAAATGATTTTGACTCTATTCGCGCCTGCGGGCGCGAACTCTGCGAGGCTTTTTTGACACGCTGACGCCCTGCCACAAATGTGGCAGGGCGCTTTCTCATTTTTTCACAATTTCCAGATGGCTGGTATCGTAATACACCTGGGCATGGTTATCCCGAATGCACTGGGTAAATACGGTGTTCCCGGTCGCCACGTCCACGCACCGGCGCATGGCCTGGCCTTCCCGGTAGACAACGCCATTTTCCTCTACAAACCGCTCGTTTTCGGCATGAATGTGGTATTTCATTGGCAGCGGCTTCGTCGAGCGCAGTTCCCCACGCAAATAAGTATCGTCCGTCCAGATGATAAGCTGAAAATCCCGCTCCGTGGCGTTCAAAAAGCGGTAATCCAGATAATTATATACAATAGACGTGCCGGGTGCCAAAGGGAATCTGCCGCCCAAAATCCGGAAACAAGTCCATCTGGTCGTGATGGTGGTGCTCCGTGATGGTCAGGGGGCTGTGCAGCACCATCCAGTGAATCAGGTTGGTCATCTGGCACATACCGCCGCCAATGCCGCTTTTGGTTCTGCCCTTGGCAATGGTCAGTCCTTCCTGGTAGCCCTTTTTCGCGGAGGTTCGCCCCACCAGCTCCCAGAAGGAGAAGGTCTCGCCGGGATGAATGACAATACCGATAATTTTCGGCGCGGCAAGGCTGAGGTTCACCGCTTTATTCTCCTGCAAGCGCATATCCACATTGCCCAGCCTGCGCCGAATCAGGGAATTGTGCCGGTAAATCACAACAGGCAACTTTTCCTCCCGCCGGTTTTTTGCAAAGCGAACGTGTTCTTTGGCATTGCGCCACCGGCGAAGCAGACACATTTTCTCCACGGAAATGCGGTACGCCCACGGCCCAAGCTCACAAAATAGTTTCCTCTCCATTTTTATCCCCCCATGCGCTTCTACTTGCAAAGCAACTATAGCGCAGGGAATCCTACCTTGTCAATCAGGGCTAAAATTTTAAGATATTAAGTTCCTTACTGAAAGCGGAAGCCCTCCAGCAGCAGAATGTGAATATTCGCCTGCCAGTTCTCCCTGGAATAGAAGGGCATGGGTTCATAGCCTTCTACCGCGTGAAACGATACCACCTGCGTATCCCAGTTGACCCAGATTAAATAAGAATTTCCGTTTTCCATGGTTTTACCCCTCCTAAAATTTTTCTTCTACTTATATAGACGAAATAGAGGGGCGTTTGGTTACTTGATTTTAAAAAATTTTTTGCACAAAAAAGCAGCCCTGAATTTAGGGAAACTGCACATAACCCATTCGTATGCAAAAGCGCCGGCTTTGCAAAACGCAAAGCCGACACTTAGTCTGTCAAAAAACCTGAATATACATAGCAAAAATGAAGGATTGAAAATTAAATCCTTCATTTTGCTTTTTGACTGTAGTTTGTTCTTTGCTTTTGTGCCATACCCTCCGGGGGGTGACTTTTCACCGGCGAAAAGTCACCAAAAGCCGCCGGGCTGCGGCCCGGAACCCGTAGGGGCTGGGCGGCGGTGCGTTTGAATCGCTTTGCAAAGCTGAAACTCGTTACGCGCCGTCTTACGCAAAGCATTTCGTTACCCACGGCGCGCCCGCGCGTCCCCCGAGCGACCGTTCCCTTGCAAAATCTGACAGCAGTTGCATTGAAATGACTGCCAGCAATGCCGCCTCGCACTACCATGCAAAGATTACAAATTGTGCTTTTTGCAAGTTGCTACTATGGATTATGCATTTTTCATACAAAAATGTACTTTTTTGACAGTCTGAGCGCCGGCTTTGCAAAACGCAAAGCCGGCGCTTTTTCAGTTTATTCTGTATCACCAAACAGGATTCGCCAATAATCGTAATCCAAAATTCTGGAAGAAATGGTAAACTTGTTGTACACCTGATTTTTCACTTCTTCCACATACGCGTCTGAAACCGGCTCCCCATCCATGCTTGTTACTTCCCCAGTGTTGGCATTGTAGAAGCACTTATCTGTAATCCAGCTTCGATCCCGGAAAATTACCAGGGGCAGCGCATCGGAGAAAATATCTCTGCCCATATACAGTCTGGAGTCAAAGTCCAGCCCCATGAGGTTGGACACCGTAGACAGCATATCCAGATTGCAGCATGGCTCGTCTATGGTTTCCGGGGTCATGCCCTTTTTGTAAATGATGCAGGCGTTTTTGTACACCTCAAAAGTGTTGTCCACATCGTGCCCCGCCAGCTCCTTTACCTGCTCCGCGCTCAGGGAATACGGATTGTGGTCAGCCACCATGACAATCAGGGTGTTTTCCGCAAGTCCTGCGTCCTCCAGCCGCAAAAGAAGCAATTCCATCGCCTTATCCAGCTCGATATTGGCGGCAAGATAAGCTCTGGCCACCTCGCTTTTGTCCAGATGCGCCACCAGTTCCCGATTCTTATAAGCAATAAAGCTGTCGTTAAAATTCCAGTCCGCATGACCACTCACCGTCAGGTAGTATACATAAAACGGCTGGTCGGCAAAGAACTCGCTGGTGGTTTTATCCACCATTTCCAAGTCGGACTCCGGCCAAGTGTCCTTCACATCCAAGCCATTGCCCAAGCCCTTGTAATCAAAGCCAAGATTGGGGAAGGTCACATCCCGGTCATAATAGGTGTAGGTATGATTGTGATAGGCGCGGGCGGAGTAGCCCAGCTTCTTGAGCTGCTGAGACAGCACCAGGGGCATGGAGTTATTGGCGGTGCGGGTCATGCTCCAGACGCCTGCCTTGGGAATGGTGCCTGTGAGGTTCACATATTCGCCGTCCGTGGTGGAAACGTCCCAGCCCGGCGTATAAAAATTGGAGAAATAAATGCCCTCATGCTGCATTTTGTAAAGGGTGGGGGTCAGT
The DNA here is from genome assembly GCA_910589155.1 of uncultured Oscillospiraceae bacterium. Taxonomy (GTDB): domain Bacteria; phylum Bacillota; class Clostridia; order Oscillospirales; family Oscillospiraceae; genus Faecousia. The sequence continues at coordinate 242,834 of CAJURY010000002.1, forward strand.
TCCTTGTCAATTGCCAGATGGGAAAAGCTCTCCGCCGTAATAAAAATCAAATTGCAGTCTTGATAAGCGCCGGTTTTCTCATTTTTGGCGGATGGCGTCATGCTCTTGAAATACTGGTGCATTTCCCGAATGGCTTCATCCTCTTCTTCCGCAATCAATCGGTCAAAGTCAATTTCCAGAATATTCAGGCCACCTGTGGGATCCGGCTGGGTAGGAGCAGTTGTTTCGCCGTCAGAAGGCTCCAGTGGATTAGTCGGTTGCGGTCTGGTATACACGTTGGTTTCCAAAGGCTGCAAGGCGCCTGTTTCCTTGATGTGGAACAGATACCGGTGCAGATCCAGCCGGAAGCTGGCGCCCATACCAAACTCTCTGGTAGAAGCGATAATGTCAAAGGTATTGTGGTACAAATCATAAGGAGACATTTTTTCTCTTCCGAAAGCGGGCAAAATCAAAACCGCCAGAAAATGTACGCCAATGCCAACCGCCGCCAAAAACAGAGAAAATGTCAGCCGGCCTTTTTGACCGAAGCCCAGAAGCCGCCAGCCGAAAATGCACAAGAACAGAAACGGCAGCATCATCAATAACAGTCTGGGCAGCGCGGTGGTAATACCCCGCAAAATCGTGGCTTTAAACTGCATAGCATCCGCAGCGCCTCCCAAAGAGCTTGCGATATAATAGCGCTGATAAAGAATATAATACACCTGCTGCGAGCCATAAAAGAAGAAAGCGGCGCCTGTGAAAATCAGAGCGAAAATAAATGCAGCCTTCCGCGGCAAAAGCAGCGTCACGGCATAGGCCAGAAACGCCGGTACCAGAGAAAACAGCAAAAGCATAAAAAGTCCTCTGCCGCCAAATTGGGGCGCCGTATAGAAACGCAGAACCAATTCCGGCACAAGAATTGCCAAATAGTAAAACAGTAAAATCAAGCTGGTAAATTTTTGTGTTTTGCAAAGCCGGACGCGTTTTTCTCTGGCAGCGTCCTCTCCGCTGAATTTTCCTTTATAACCCATGATTGTCTCCTTACGCATTTTGTAGAATTTTACAATGCGTGTTTTATTATACCCCCATTTTCCGCTTTTTTCAATCCCACTTAAAAAAACTTAAAAAATACAAAAAACCGGCGCAAGTTTCTCTTGCGCCGGTTTACACACTATCCTGCGATCAGCGCGCCGGTAAGATGATACTTGTCCGCCAGAGCCGCGATTGTCCCATCTGCTTCCAGCTTCGCCAGCGCGTCGTTTATGCCGCTCAGCAATCCGCCGTCCGGGGAAACGCACACTACATAAGCCGCCTTGGGAAGCTGCACGTTATCGCACACGCCAAGCTGGGAATACGCGCCGCCCTCTCCCGTCTGCATTCCCGCAAACGACAGATCCAGAATCGCCGCGTCCGCCTTGCCTTCCGCAACCGCCGACAAAGCTTCTTCCCCAGAAGTCACCAAAATCCGCTGCGCCTCGGGAAGCTTCTCCAGCGCAAGCTGCTCTCCGGCTTCCCCGGAAATCACCGCCAAACGCATAGCTGCAAATTCTTCCAAATTGTTGTAGCTTTTCGCCTTGTCAGCCATTGTTACCAGGCATTGCTGGCGCATCAGATAGGGGGAACTGGCTGCAAGCTCACCAGCGGAAGCCTCCTCCGCCGTAATACCGCCCCACAGGCAGTCTGCCTGCCCATTTTGAAGCAAAGCCACTCCTTCTTCCAAAGTTGTCCGCTGGAAACGGACTTCCACCCCCATTTGCTTTCCCACCGCTTTTGCAAGCTCCGCGTCAAAGCCGTCGGGATTCCCTGCCGCGTCCAGGGTACACATCACAGAATCCACCCGCACGGCAACCGTCAAGCTTCCCGCCGCTTTTACCTGCTCCAAGGCGGGATCCTTCTTTTTGCATCCGACGCAAAGCGCCGTCAGCGATAAAATAAGCAAACAGCATAGTAGTTTTTTCATGGTCTTGCTCCCGTTTATTTTTTGTCTCTGGGCTGCACCTCGATGCGGTACTCCACGGTGCCCATGGTATCATCTTCAATCCCGATGGAATAGAGCACCTGAATGCTGCCCCCGGCCTCAGTTAAGCTGCACCGGATTTTCTTGGCGCAGACAGAAACCCGCAGCGCGCCAAATTCCATTTGATACAAAGAATCGTGCTGCACGCCCTCTTCAAAAATCATGCTGGATTCCAGTGAACCGGAGCGGCTTAGCTCCACTCTGCCCGGTCGCACCCGGAAGGTCGTGGAAGTGCCGGTAAGTCCCGTCAGCTCGCTTTCCTCATAGGTCACAAGCCAGGTATCTTCCGCCACCGTCTCCAAAGTCCCCACGGTCATCAGCTCGATCTTATCCGGTTCCTGTCCCTCATAACGCTGAATGCCGCAGATGGAAAGCATCACATCCTGTTTCATTTCGCCGCCTCCAGCGCCAGCGCCAAAAGCTGGTCGATAAGCTCTGGGTAGGCAATCCCGCTGGCGTTAAACAGCTTGGGGTACATAGAAATAGAAGTAAAGCCGGGCAGCGTGTTAATCTCATTAAACACCACTTCCTCCTGGGGCGTTACGAAAAAGTCCACTCTGGAAAGCCCCTGGCAGCCGATTGCGCTGTAAATCCGAACAGCCGCCTCCCGCACCGCCTCCTGCGCCCGCTCGGAAATCCGGGCAGGGATGTACGCCGTGGAGGTATCCGTCACATATTTCGCCTCATAATCATAGAATTCTACGCCGGAATCAATTTCGCCGCAGATGGAAGCCACCGGACTGTCATTGCCCATAACGGCCACCTCAATTTCCCGGCCGTCGATGAACTCCTCTACTAAAATTTTCCTGTCAAACTTTGCCGCTTCCAGCAAAGCGTCCGCCAGCGCCATGCGGTTTGCCGCCTTGGATACGCCCACCGACGAGCCGGTTCCCGCCGGCTTTACAAACACCGGGTAGACAAAGCTGGATTCTACCCCATCCAATGCGCTGTCCATATGATCTTCCAATGCCTGCCTGTACATCAGCTTCCATGCGGCCTGCCGCACGCCCGCCTGATCCACCACCAGCTTTGTGAGGGTTTTGTCCATGGCAATGGCGGACGCCGCCACATGGGCGCCCACATAGGGGATCCCCGCAAGCTGCAAAAGCCCCTGCATGGCGCCGTCCTCGCCGTTTTCCCCATGCAGAACCGGGAACACCACGTCGATGCGCTCACGCACCACGCAGTCTCCCTCAAAGGTCAAAAGTCCCTGCCCCCGCACTGGAGAAATGGCCGCCCGGCGGTTGGCGGGGTGCTCCAGCCAGGTGCCGGCGGGCAGCATACTATAATCCTCTCCGCCAAACAGCACCCAGTCTCCCTCCTTGGTAATGCCCACGGGGAAAATGTGATATTTGGAAGCATCCATATTGTTCAGAACGGACTCCGCAGAGCGCAGCGATACTTCATGCTCCGGGGAAACCCCGCCGAATAAAACGCAAACACATAGTTTTCTCATACATGATCCTCGATTCATTTTTTGCGCAGTCTTTCCTGCGGTATTGCTTCTATATACTATATGCCAACCGGCGCAAGAAAACAAGGGGAAATTTACAATTTCCCTCTGGAAATCCGCCGTCTGTGTGATATAATAGGCGCAATACGGCTATTCTAACAAAAAAAGGAGGCGGCAATATGCAGCTTGAACTGAGCAACAAGGAATTTCGGCGGCTTTTGGATCTCGTTTACATTGGCAACTGGGTTATGAATTCCATCAGAGGAGACGACCGCTTTACAGACTACGACGATGTGGAAAGCAAGCTATTCGGGCAATGCAAAAATGGTCCTATGTCTGTTCTGACAGAAACGGTGCAAGGGCAGGATTTGCCCAGCCGCGCCTATATGGAAGGCGGCATTCACGAGGTCATCTCTTATTATGAGGATACGATTTTTTATGAAATTCTGGCGGAGGAACTAAGCCGCCGGGATATGGATTACGCCGACATTACAGAAGAAAATTATGATGAAATTTTGCAGCGTATGGATGATTATATGAATGAATTTGAGCAGTCCGGCATCGACCATCTGGTGCTGGAGTAACCGGTGGGCAGCGCCCACTGGCAATGCGTCACCAACACTCTTGCTGACTTGGCACACCCTTGGGGGACACTCGACAGCAACTACCCCGGAATGCGGGTAGTCACAATGCCGCCGTAGGGGCGGACCTGCGTGTCCGCCCGTTTCCGCCAGGTTTCCAGCACAATTTGTCAAAACACGAACACTGCCCAGCATGGTTATAACCGTGCTGGGCAGTGTTTGATTTCATATTTGACTCTTATCTTCAATGCCCATGATTTTAAATATTGAGTTGCCTTTAGACATAGACTCTGCTATTCTATAATAGGAAGTGTTTTATCACAACAATTCGTCTTTTTGCAAGTCCTGCCCAACGTCCAGCCCTACAAAAAATTCATCATAGGCGCATTGGTAAATTTTGCGCAACGTAATCAAAACGCTGGCGCGAATATTCAGTTCCCCGTACTCATATTTTGCATAAGTGCTCCTGTCAATATCACACCCGCGAAGCTGCAATTCTTTACAGATTCCTTCTTGCGAAAATTGATTTTCCTGGCGCAGTCGGCGCAGATTATCGCCCATATTTCGATCCCGCCGAATTTTTTGTTCATCCATATCTATATCCCCTTGGTCTAATATCAGTAGTCATTACCCTTAGTGTATGGGATAACTACATCCAATATTGACCGCGATACTGGACAACCAAAAAATTTTCGCTACTTTTCACATAATGCAAAACCAACCCGGCGTCCATCTTTCCGAACGCCGGGCTGGTATACATTTAACCTTGGTTATTATAAGCTAAATGGAGCGAAATGTCACCTCCACTTTTGTGATAATATCCCGCAGCCGCTCGCCATTGATAGGAAACTCCAGCGCCTCGTCCGCTGTGTCAAAAGTAATTTCTGAAGCCGGTTCTCCTGCCGCATAAGCAGTAATTTTTCCGTCCTTCCCATAACGAACCACGCCATACGCTTTCCCTCTCCAGGAAAACTCTACTTCTCCACCACAGAAAATACACCACTTAAATTCTCCACTTGATTGAAAACGATTCTCCTCTGGCGAAATCCATAATATCTTGCCTTCCCCCATAAAAGACTTCCTTCCTGCAAACAAATCCGCAAAATCAGGCGTTTCTCCCTCTGGATAGTTGATTGGAGTACCCCAATTGGGATGATTTCCTTCCTATGTAATTTCGTGGTCATGGGGATTGGAATGATTGTCCCTGTCATGATCTGTATAATGCCTTTCCATATCCGCATATCCATTGTCGCCAATATGAGTTTGCATCAACGATCCTTTTGTCGTATACGATTGATTTATGCTTCCGGGCGTACCTGCAAACCTGTAATCAGATTGTTTTGATGGCTTCCACTGTCCGCCATAAGCGCTGCCGCCGCCCTTGCCAACGCGATATACATCCATTATATCATTGCTTTTCTGTTTTGCACCATCTATTTTATAACAGGATAAATCATCTGCAAAACTTATTTTCTCCCTTCATAAGAAAGCGCATAAAAAGCCCGCGATGCACTTTGATGTGCAACGCGGACTATATTTTCAAAGCAAAGTGGAAATCCAATAAATCAGACCGTACACCACGCTGGAGGAAAGGCCGATGACGATGACGGGGCCGGCAATAGAAAACGCCTTTACACAGGTGCCGGTAATGACCCCTTCTGATTTAAACTCAATCGACGGCGCGACAATGGAGTTGGCAAAGCCCGTAATGGGCACCAGGGTTCCCGCACCCGCAACTTTTGCGATATCGTCATAGATACTGAAGCCGGTAAGCAATGCCGAAAGCACCACCAGCGACATGGAAACCGCCGTTCCCGCCTCTTTATCGCCAAGCCCCATGCTGCCAAACCAGTTCATCAAAAGCTGACCCAATACGCAAATCAGTCCGCCAATCCAGAAAGCATTCAGGCAGTCTTTGATAAGCGGCGATTTTTTCGCTTTTTGAGAGACAATTTGTCCATATTCTTCATTTGTCATAAAAAAGCCCCCTTCGAGTCCAGTTTGACCCGAAGGGGGAATTTTTATTCAAAAATCGATTAAATCAGCTCAATCACTGCCATTTCAGCAGCGTCGCCCCGGCGCGCGCCAATGCGGGTTACGCGGGTATAGCCGCCGTTGCGGTCGGCATACTTGGGAGCGGTCTCTGTGAAGAGCTTGTGGACGACGTCCTCTTTGGTGATGTAGGACATAGCCTTGCGGTAAGCCGCCAGGTTGCTGTTGCCCTTCTTGCCCAAAGTAATCATCTTCTCCACAACAGGCTGCACTTCCTTGGCTCTGTAGAAAGTGGTCTCAATTTTGCCATTTTCCAGCAGGGCGGTAGTCAACTGGCGCAGCATCGCTTTTCTCTGATCGCTGGTTCTGCCGAGTTTCCGAGTGCCAAACATGAACGTTTCCTCCTTTGTAAAAGGTTAGTTATTGTTATTTGCGTCGTCGCTGGCCAGGGACAAGCCCATCATTTCCAGCTTTTTCTGCACCTCGTCCAGAGACTTCTTGCCCATGTTGCGAACCTTCATCATATCCTCGCCGGTCTTATTCACAAGATCCTCAACGGTATTGATGTTGGCGCGCTTCAGGCAGTTGAAGCTGCGGACAGAAAGATCCAACTCATCAATGGTCATTTGCAGCACCTTATTGGGACCGGCTTCCGCCTTTTCCACAACGGTGGTGCTGTTGCTGACTGTCTCAGACAGGTTGGTAAACAGGCTCAGGTGATCGGACAAGATCTTCGCGCCCAGAGAAACGGCGTCTCTGGCGGAAATGGTAGAGTCTGTCCAGACTTCCAGGGTCAGCTTGTCATAGTCGGTCATGTTGCCCACACGGGTATTTTCCACCGTATAGTTCACCTTATGCACAGGGGTATAGATGGAGTCGATGGGAATCACGCCAATGACAGTCTGCGCTGTCTTGTTCCGATCTGCGGATACATAGCCGCGTCCATGGGACATGGTGATCTCCATGTTCAGCGTCGCGTCCGGGCCTAAAGTGCAGATAGGCAGCTCCGGGTTCAAAATTTCAACCTCGGCGTCTGCTTTGATGTCGCCTGCGGTGACATCGCAAGGACCCACCGCGTCAATATAGACGGTCTTGACGCCCTGGCAATGCAGCTTTGCGATAATGCGCTTAATCGCCAGAACGATTTCTGTCACGTCCTCCTTGACGCCGGGGATCGTAGAAAACTCATGCTGTACACCGGCAATCTTAATGGAAGTTGCGGCAGTGCCAGGCAGAGAAGAAAGCAAAATCCGTCTCAAAGAGTTACCCAGGGTGGTACCATAACCACGCTCCAGAGGCTCCACGACATACTTGCCGTAGGAAACGTTATTTGCAGAATCCATACATACAATGCGAGGCTTTTCGATTTCTACCAAAATTAAATACCCTCCTTTTCATATGAGGGGCCGAAGCCCCACATGCGTTCAGCTTACCAATGGACGAGGGCAAATCATTACTTGGAGTACAACTCGACGATCAGGTGCTCTGCGATCTCGAAGTCGATATCTTCCTTGGTGGGAATTGCAACAACCTTGCCTTGCAGTGTGTTCTTATCGCGATCCAGCCACTTGGGAGCGGCTACGAAAGCGTCGTCCTCCTTCAGCTTCTTGAAGCGGTTATTGGAGCAGCTCTTCTCGCAGACGGCAACCACATCGCCAACTTTCACAATGTAAGATGGGATGTTTACCCGCTTGCCGTTGACGGTGTAGTGACCATGATTGACGAGCTGACGCGCTTCACGGCGGGTGGAAGCGTAACCCAGACGGTAAACAACGTTATCCAGGCGGCGCTCCACGATGGACAGCAGCACTTCGCCGGTGTTGCCTTCGGCGCGGGTAGCCTTGTCAAAGTAGCCGCGGAACTGCTTCTCGCCGATACCATAAACAAAACGAACCTTCTGCTTCTCAGTAAGCTGGGTAGCGTATTCAGACTTTTTCGCTCTTCTCTGACCGCCGGGGTTTCTGTTGGAAGTCTTGGAATAACCCATTGCGGCAGGAGAAACACCCAAAGTTCTGCAGCGCTTCAGCACAGGCTGCATATTCTTAGCCATAATTCAAATTCCTCCTATTGCGAATTAGACACGACGTCTCTTGGGCGGACGGCAGCCATTGTGAGGGATGGGAGTCACGTCCTTAATCATCACGACTTCCAGACCTGCGGACTGGAGCGCACGGATAGCAGCCTCACGACCCTGGCCGGGACCCTTGACGTAAACCTCAACGGTCTTCAGGCCATGCTCCATGGCAGCCTTCGCGGCAGTCTCAGCAGCGGACTGGGCGGCAAAGGGGGTGGACTTTCTGGAACCACGGAAGCCCAGACCGCCGGAGGACGCCCAGGACAGAGCGTTACCCTGCAGGTCGGTGATGGTGACCATGGTGTTGTTGAAAGAGGAACGGATATGAACAGCGCCTTTTTCAACGTTCTTGCGCTCTTTACGGCGCTTGATTACTTTCTTTGCAGCAGCTTTAGCCATTACATATCCCTCCTTTTACTTCTTCTTATTTGCAATGGTCTTCTTGGGACCCTTGCGGGTACGGGCATTGGTCTTGGTGCGCTGGCCATGGACAGGCAGACCACGACGATGCCGCAGGCCGCGGTAGCAGCCAATTTCGGTGAGCCGCTTGATGTTCATAGCAGTCTCACGGCGCAGGTCGCCTTCAATGGTGTAGTGATGATCGATCACTTCACGCAGCTTTGCTTCCTGATCCTCGGTGAGATCCTTCACGCGGGTATCAGGATTGATGCCGGCCTTCGCCAGAATTTCACTTGCGCTCTTACGGCCAATGCCATAGAGATAAGTCAGACCAATTTCAATACGTTTTTCACGGGGCAGGTCAATACCAGCAATACGTGCCATACTTTTCAAGCACCTCCTATTATCCTTGTCTCTGCTTGTGTTTCGGGTTTTCGCAAATTACCATAACGCGACCCTTGCGCTTGATGATCTTGCATTTTTCGCACATGGGTTTAACGGACGGTCTTACCTTCATACTGTTTAACCTCCATATGAGAACAATGTCTCGAATACTTTCTACTTGCTCCGCCAGGTGATCCGGCCCTGGGTCAGATCATAGGGAGACATCTGCACCGTGACCTTGTCGCCGGGCAGGATTCTGATATAGTTCATTCTGAGCTTGCCGGAAATGTGCGCCAGGATGGTGTGACCGTTGCCAATGTCAACAGTAAACATTGCATTCGGCAGCGCATCTACAACAATGCCCTCAATTTCGATTACGTCGTCTTTTGCCAAGTCTAATACCCTCCTTGGTTTTGACTGCTGATTTTCTGGCTAAATTGCGCCAAATCCCTTCGTAATTCGCTGTTGAGTACTTTTTCGCCGGAAAGAAGCTTTCCGGCTACTCTGGTTTCAGTCCGAGGAACCTTACGGACGTGCTTCAGCTTTTTTCGCTTGGGCTTTTCCATTTTACGATCCTTACCGTTGGCAATCAGGACGTACGCACCGTCTGTTTCAATCACATAAAACAGCTTTCCCTGATCGCGGCCGGCAATCGATTGAACAATGTCCGATTTTGCAATTTCCATGCTACAGTCCCTCAGTGACGGTGAGGATTTCCGGCTCGCCGTCGGTAATGAGCACAGTATTTTCATAATGGGCGGAAAGCTTGCCGTCGGCTGTGACCGTCGTCCATCTGTCCTTCAGCACGCGAACATCATAAGTGCCCACGTTTACCATAGGCTCAATGGCAATGGTCATGCCCTTCAGCAGTCTCGGCCCGCGGCCGGGCGCGCCAAAATTTGGCACCTCCGGCTCTTCATGCAAGTTCGCGCCCACACCGTGACCTATGAAGTCGCGAACAACAGAAAAACCGTTAGACTCCACATACGTTTGCACTGCATGGGAGATGTCAGAGACTCGATGTCCCTGGGTTGCGAATTTCAGACCTTCGAAGAAGCTCTGCTTCGTAACAGCAATAAGCTTTTGGGCTGCGGGAGAAATTTCTCCACAGGGGTAGGTTGCTGCACAATCTCCATGGAAGCCTTTGTAGTAAGCGCCTACGTCAACAGAAACAATATCGCCTTCCTTCAGAACATAGCCGTCGGGAATGCCGTGGATGACCACGTTGTTAACGGAAATGCAGGCGCTTGCCGGGAAGCCTCCGTAATTCAGGAACGACGGTTTGGCGCCCTGGGACACGATAAAATCGTGCACCGCTTTATCAATCTGTCTGGTCGTGACGCCAGGTCTTACCATTTCCCCTGCCAGTGCACGGGCTGCCGCGGTAATTTTACAGGCCTGGCGCATTTTTTCCAGTTCGTGATCGTTTTTAATAGAGATCATGCACTTAAGCTCCTATCACCCGAAGGATCTCACGATTGGCCTCTTCGATGGGCTGATTGCCCTGCACAAGCCGGAGCTTATCGAGGCGCTCATAATAGCCCTTGAGTGCTTCGGTTTCCTCGTGATACACCGCAAGACGCCGCTGCACCGTTTCCGGCGCGTCGTCCTTGCGAATCACAAGCTCGCCGCCGCAGTCATCGCAGATACCCTCTGCCTTGGGCGGATTCGCAACAATATGATAGCTTTCCCCGCACTTGCTGCACACACGGCGGCCGGTCATACGGGCTTCAATCACATTGTCGTCAATTTCAATGGATACCACATGGTCAATCTTGACTCCCGCCTTTTCCAGCGCGTCGGCCTGGGCGACCGTGCGGGGCACGCCGTCCAGAATAAAGCCGTTTGCGCAATCTGGCTGAGCGACCCGTTCCCCAACGATGCCAATGATGACATCGTCGGGAACCAAGAGACCGTTATCCATGTAGTTTTTGGCCTTTTGGCCAACTTCAGTTTCATTACGCATCGCTTCCCGGAGCATATTGCCAGTAGAGATCGCAGGAATGCCCAGCTTTTTGGTGAGCAATTCCGCCTGCGTTCCCTTCCCCGCGCCGGGGGCACCCAACAGAATCAGGTTCATGCTGTGCCTCCCTCGCTTAGTCCAGGAAACCCTTGTAATGACGCATCAGCATCTGCGCCTCCAGCGCCTTTACCGTCTCAAGGGCAACGCCAACCACGATGATGATGGAGGTGCCACCGATGGAAAGGACGGAAGCGTTGGGAACCAGCTTGCCTGCAATCAGAGGAAGCAGAGCGACAACGCTGAGGTATACCGCGCCGTACAGGGTCAGCTTGCTGATGACCTTCTTAATGAAGTCAGCAGTGGGCTTGCCGGGACGGAAACCGGGAATAAAGCCGCCGTTCTTCTTCAAATTGTTGGAAATTTCAACGGGATCATACTGAATGGCCGCGTAGAAGTAGCTGAACGCGAAAATCAGGATGAAGTACAAGAAGGCGTAGAACCAGCTATTGGTCTTGAACATATTGATGAGGAACTGTACAAAACCATGCTTGGAAGTACCGCCGGGATTGGTGAACGCGAAAATTGTCGCGGGCAAGGAAGCGATGGACTGGGCGAAAATGACAGGCATAACGCCGGACATATTCACCTTAATGGGCAGATTGGTGTTCTGCCCACCATAGACCTTCCGGCCAACCACGCGCTTGGCGTACTGAATGGGAATCCGGCGCTCCGCGTCGTTCACAAATACAATGAGGAATGCCAGAACAACAATACCAACAATCATAATGAGGGCTGCCCACCACTGCATGGTGCCGGCAGAAAGACCTGTAATGGTGTTGATGATATTGTCGGGGAACCGGGAAATGATATTGGCGAACAGGATAATGGAAATGCCGTTGCCAATGCCATGCTCGGTGATCTGTTCACCCAGCCACATAACCAGCGCGGAGCCGGCAGTGAAGGTGAATACAATGCTGAGTCCCTGAATGCTCCAAATGCTCAGGCCGTCGGCCAGAATGCCGTAGTTGCTCAGCATGACGGTGTAGGCAAAGCCCATGAGTAGGCCAAGACCCACGGTGGTGTAACGGGTAATCCGCTCAATTTTCTTCTTACCTTCCTCGCCGCCGTCCTTTGCCAGACGCTCCAGAGCGGGAATGGCAATGGTCAGAAGCTGGATGATAATGGATGCGTTAATATACGGCTGAATGGACAGCGCGAGAATTGTCGCTTCCGAGAAAGCGGAACCGGACAAGGTGTTATAGAAGCCAAGGACGGTGGTGGACAGCGTGGTATCAAAGAAGGTACGCAGCGCCGCCACATCCACACCGGGAACAGGAATGCGATTTCCCAGACGGTACAAAAGCAAAATAAAGGCAGTGAAGATGATCTTCTTGCGCAATTCCGGAATTTTCCAGGCGTTGCGGAGTGTCTTAAACACTTATACCACCTCGGCCTTTCCACCTGCCTGCTCAATCTTTGCTTTGGCAGATTCGGAGAAAGCAGCAGCCTTAACAGTGATCTTCTTTGTCAGGTCGCCATTGCCCAAAACCTTCAGACCATACTTGCAATCGGAAATAATGCCTTTTTCCAGCAGAGCGGCTGCGTCAACCACAGCGCCCTTCTCAAATGCGTTCAGCTCGGAAACATTCACAGCCGTCAGCGGCTTTGCGAAAATATTATTGAAGCCGCGCTTGGGGACGCGACGCGCCAGAGGCATCTGGCCGCCTTCGAAACCGATGCGAACCTTGCCGCCGCTGCGAGCCTTCTGACCCTTGTGACCACGGCCGCCGGTCTTGCCGTTACCGGTGCCGACGCCGCGGCCCTTACGCTTGGCAACCTGCGTGGAACCAGCCACAGGAGAGAGTTCAGAGAGTTTCATATCTTTCTCCTCCTTACTTTACTTCAGTGACCTGGAGCAGATAGCCGATTTTTGCGATCTTGCCACGGGTCTGGGTGTTGTCGGGCTGAATGGTAGTCTGGCCAATCTTACGAAGACCCAGAGATTCAGCCGTCGCGATATGCTTCTCAAGACGACCGTTCAGGCTCTTAACAAGCGTAATTTTCAAATTTGCCATGTTAATTGCCCTCCTTAACCAACGATTTCTTCCACGCTCTTGCCCCGGATGGCAGCCACCTGCTCAGGACCGCGCAGAGAAGTAAGGCCCTGCATGGTAGCTTTGACTACATTCTGGGGATTGTTGGAGCGCAGGCACTTGGCGCAAATATTACGGATGCCAACAGCCTCCATAACAGCGCGGACAGCGCCGCCGGCAATCACGCCGGTGCCTTCGGGGGCGGGCTTCAGCAGTACTGTGCCGGCGCCGTAAATACCGATGACGTCATGGGGAATGGTGGAACCGGCCAGTGTAATTTTAACCATGTTCTTTTTCGCGTCAGCGATGCCCTTGATAATGGCTTCGGAAACTTCGGCGGCCTTACCCAGGCCGTAGCCTACGGTACCCTTGCCGTCGCCTACAACAACCAGCGCGGAGAACTTCATAACGCGACCGCCCTTGACGGTCTTGGAAACGCGGTTCAGGTAAACGACCTTCTCGATAAACTCAGGAGCATTATTTTCAGGTGCTCTATTATAAGCCATAACTTCTTTCCTCCTCCTTAGAACTCGAGTCCGGCTTCGCGGGCGCCTTCAGCCAGCGCTGCCACACGGCCATGGTACACATAGCCGCCGCGGTCAAACACCACTGCGCTGATGCCCTTGCTCTTGGCGCGCTTGCCCAGCAATGCGCCAACCTTCTTCGCTGCTTCGCAGTTGCCGGCAACGCCCTCGAATTCCTTGTCCAAAGTGGAAGCGGAAACCAGAGTGACGCCGTTCACATCGTCGATAATCTGTGCGTAAATATTTGCATTGCTGCGGTACACGTTCAGACGAGGTCTGTCGGATGTGCCGGAGATCTTGCCGCGTACACGCACATGGCGCTTCAGGCGCTGCGCGTTTTTATCAAACTTCTTCACCATTTTGGCACACCTCCTAATTATTTCTTACCGCCGGTCTTGCCGGCCTTCAGGTGGATAACCTCACCTGCATAGCGTACGCCCTTGCCCTTATAGGGTTCGGGAGCTCTTTTGCCCCGCACTTCGGCAGCAAACTGACCTACAACCTGCTTATCAATGCCGCAGATGTTGACCTTGTTGGGAGAGGGAACTTCGATGGTGATACCGGGAATCTCGTCCACAATCACGGGATGAGAATAGCCCAGGTTCATGACCAACTGATTGCCCTTCTTTTCAACCTTGTAGCCAACGCCAACGATTTCAAGCTCCTTCTTATAGCCCTTTTCCACGCCCTCGATCATGTTCGCAACCAGGGTGCGGGTCAGGCCGTGCAGGCTCTTGTGCAGGTGTTCGTCGTCAGGACGGGAAACGGTGAGAACCGCGCCCTCCTGCTTCAAAATCATATCAGGATGGAAGGTCTGGGTCAGCGTACCCTTGGGACCCTTGACCGTGACCACATTGCCGTCGGCAATGGTGATTTCCACGTTGGCGGGCACCGCAATCGGCATTCTACCAATTCTGGACATACTGCTTACCTCCTTACCATACGAACGCCAGAACTTCACCGCCGACATGGAGCTGTCTAGCTTTCTTGTCGGTCATGATGCCTCTGGACGTGGAAATGATGGCAATGCCCAGGCCCTTCAGGACGCGGGGCAGCTCGTCAGCGCCGGCGTAGACGCGCAGGCCGGGCTTGGAGACGCGGCGCAGACCGGTGATGGCCTGCTCCTTCTTGCCAACATACTTCAGCGCAATGTGAATGATACCCTGCGTACCGTTGTCTTCCACGGTAAAGGACTTGATATAGCCCTCGTCCAACAGGATCTGTGCAATGCCCTTCTTCAGATTGGAAGCAGGGACGTCCACAGTGTCGTGCTTTGCAGAGCTAGCGTTCCGAATGCGGGTCAGCATATCTGCAACGGGATCTGTGATTTGCATGTTTATATCCTCCTTTAAGAAGTTACGGGCTGAACCCGTTTAGACAGGCGAGTATCAAGAGAATGCGAAGCGAAAAACGCTTCCATCTTCTCAGGACTTCACCAATCTTTTACATTGTAATCCGCGCGATAAAACGCGCATTCCTTCCCGGCAAAATGCCGGGAAGGGATAGCTTTCTTTACCAGCTTGCCTTGCGCACGCCGGGGATTTCGCCCTTGTAGGCCAGCTCCCGGAAGCAGATACGGCACACGCCGTAGTCGCGCAGATAAGCGTGGGGTCTGCCGCAGATCTTGCAGCGGTTATAGCGGCGGCTGGAGAACTTGGAACCGGCCTGCTGCTTCAAAATCATTGCTTTTCTTGCCATTTACTCGTACCTCCCATTAAGCGTAGAAGGGAGCGCCGAGCTGGGTGAGCAGCTCCTTGGCTTCCTCATCAGTGGCGGCGGTGGTACACACGCAAATGTCCATACCGCGAATCTTATCCACCTTATCATACTCGATTTCGGGGAAGATCAACTGTTCCTTCAGGCCAAAGGCGTAGTTGCCGCGGCCATCAAAGGAGTTGGGGTTGATGCCGCGGAAGTCGCGGACACGGGGCAGCGCAATGCTGAACAGACGATCCAGGAACTCGTACATCTTATCGCCGCGCAGCGTAACCTTCACGCCGACGGTTTCGCCTTCACGCACCTTGAAGTTCGCAACGGACTTGCGGGCCTTGGTGGTGATGGGCTTCTGACCGGTGATAGTGGCGATGTCCTTGCAGATGGCTTCGATTTCCTTGGCGTTGTTCTTGGACTCGCCGCAGCCAACGTTTACGATAACCTTATCCAGCTTGGGGATCTGCATCACGCTCTTGTAGCCGAACTTCTTCATGAGAGAAGGAGCAATTTCTTCGGTGTACTGCGCTTTCATTCTGGGAATATACTTGTCAGCCATAATTAACTCCTCCTTTCTTAGATGTTCACAGCGTTGCACTTCTTGCAGGCGCGCACGCTCTTGTTGGTTTTCTTACCGGAAATGGTAAGCTCAATCACATTGTGGGCAACGCGGGTAGCCTTGCCGCACTTGGGGCAGACGAGCTGCACCTTATCCGCGCGGATGGGGATTTCCCGGCGGACGATGCCGCCTTCTTCGCCCTGCTTACGGGGCTTGGTGTGGCAGGTAGCCACGTTTACGCCCTCAACAACGACCTTGTTCTCAGAAGGCATGGCCACCAGAACCTTACCCTTCTTGCCCTTGTCCTTGCCGGACAGAACAATAACGGTATCATTCTTCTTAATATTCATCTGTGATGGCCCTCCTTAAATAACTTCGGGTGCCAGGGAGAGGATCTTCATGTAATCCTTCTCACGAAGCTCACGAGCCACGGGTCCAAAGATACGGGTACCGCGGGGATTCTTATCTTCCTTGATGAGGACGGCAGCGTTCTCATCGAAACGGACGTAAGTGCCATCCTCACGACGGATGCCCTTTCTGGTGCGGACGATAACGGCCTTGACAACGTCGCCCTTCTTTACCGTGCCGCCGGGAGAAGCCTTGCGGACGGAAGCCACGATCACGTCGCCGATGTTGCCGAACTTCCGCTTGGAGCCGCCCAGCACACGAATGCAGTGAATTTCCTTGGCGCCGGTATTGTCGGCAACCTTCAGGTAACTTTCCTGTTGAATCATAGCCTACCGACCTCCTTACTTAGCCTTTTCAATAATTCTGACGAGTCTCCATCTCTTGTCCTTGGACAAGGGGCGAGTCTCCATGACCTCCACGGTATCGCCGATGCCGCACTCGTTGTTTTCATCGTGGGCCTTCAGCTTGTAAGTCCGCTTCATGATCTTCTTATACAGAGGATGCTGCACGCTATCCTCAATCGCAACCACAATGGTCTTGTCCATCTTGTCGGAGACGACCTGACCAACTCTGGTTTTGCGGAAAGCTCTTTTAATTTCACTCATGTTCGCTTACCTCCTCAGACATTGATCTCTTTCTCACGAATAATGGTCTTGATGCGGGCAATATCCTTCTTCACAGTGTTGATCCGAACGGGATTGTCCAGCTGGTTGGTGGCGTGCTGCATCCGCAGGAAGAACAGATCCTTCTTCAGGTCTGCCAGCTTCTTTTCCAGATCAGCAGTGGACATCGCCTTGATTTCTTTCAGTTCCTTTGCCTTCATCATTATTCACCACCAATCTCAGAAGTGGCGTCCTCTTTCTTGATGACGCGGGTCTTGATAGGCAGCTTGTGCTGCGCCAGACGGAGCGCTTCGCGAGCCACTTCCTCGGACACGCCGCCGATTTCAAACATAACCTTCTGGGCCTTGACAACAGCGACCCAGGTTTCAGGGGCGCCCTTACCGGAACCCATACGAACGCCAAGCGCCTTCTTGGTGATGGGCTTGTCGGGGAAAATCTTGATCCAGACCTTACCGCCACGCTTGGTGTAACGGGTCATGGCGATACGGGCAGCCTCAATCTGGTTGCCGGTGATCCAGCCCGGCTCCAGAGCCTGGATGCCGAACTCGCCGTAGGAAACCTTATTGCCGCGGGAAGCAACGCCGGTCATACGGCCACGCTGCACCTTGCGGTATTTTACTCTTTTGGGCATCAGCATTAGCGGTTGCCTCCTTCCCGACGATTATAGGTGCGCTCACCGTTGTTGGAACGCTCGCCGCCATTGTTGCGGTCGCCGCGGTAGCCGCCGCGATTGCCATCCCGGCGATTGCCGTCACGACGGTCGCCACGACGGTTATCACGACGATCCCGGCGTGCGGGAGCGGGTTCGGGAGCGGCTGCGCGCAGAGTGGAGTTCAGAACTTCACCCTTGTAGATCCATACCTTCACACCGATGCGACCATAGGTGGTAGCAGCTTCCGCAAAGCCGTACTCGATGTCGGCGCGGATGGTCTGAAGGGGGATGGTGCCTTCGTGATAAGACTCGGAGCGGGCGATTTCAGCGCCGCCCAGACGGCCGCTGCAAGTGACCTTGATGCCCTTGGCGCCAAGGCGGGTAGCCTGCTGCATAGCCTTCTTCATGGCGCGGCGGAAGGAAATACGCTTTTCCAACTGCTGGGCGATGTTCTCTGACACCAACTGGGCATTCAGGTCGGGGCTACGAACCTCAACAATGTTCAGGTTGACGGCCTTACCCAGACGCTTTTCCATATCCTTGCGCAGATTTTCGATCTCAGCGCCAGCCTTGCCAATGACAACGCCGGGGCGAGAGCAATGAATGTTGATCTTGATATTGGCGTTGTGACGCTCGATCTCGATCTTGGCAATACCCGCAGAATACAGCTTATTCTTCAGGTACTTACGAATGTTATAATCCTCAACCAGCAGGTCGCCAACCTTTTCAGGGCTGGCATACCAGCGGGAGTCCCAATCCTTGATTACGCCAACGCGCAGTCCATGGGGATTCACTTTCTGTCCCATAGCTACCTCCTGCTTAAGCCTTCTCGCTCACACCGATGGTGATGTGAGTGGTTCTCTTGAGAATCCGGTTGTAACTGCCCTTTGCTCTCGGCATACCGCGCTTCAGCGTGGGGCCGGGGTTGGCAACGACAGTAGAAACATACAGCTTCTCTGCGTCCATGCTGAAATTATGCTCAGCATTTGCCACAGCGCTCTTGAGCAGCTTGAGCATCGGCTCAGTGGCGGCCTTGGGCGTGGACATCAAATAACCAAATGCGGTCTTTACGTCCTTGCCCCGGATCATATCGCAGATCAGCTTCACCTTACGGGGAGACATGCGGACGAATTTAACATGTGCTAACGCTTCCATTGCAATTCCTCCTTACTTCGAATTGGTGGTCTTGCTGCCGGAGTGGCCGCGGAAGGTTCTTGTGGGAACGAACTCGCCCAGCTTGTGACCGACCATATCCTCGGTAACATAGACGGGAACGTGCTTCCGGCCGTCATGGACAGCAAAGGTGTGACCGACGAAGGAGGGGAAAATGGTGGAAGCTCTGGACCAGGTCTTCAGAACCTTCTTTTCACCGGCCTTGTTCAGCTCTTCTACGCGCTTATACAGCTCAGGAGCAACAAACGGGCCTTTTTTAATACTTCTGCTCATTGTTCATTTCCTCCTTTACTTACTGTTGCGGCGCTTGACGATGAACTTGTTGGTGGGGTTCTTCGTCTTACGGGTCTTGTAACCCATCGCAGGCTTGCCCCAGGGCGTCACAGGACCGGGACGGCCAACGGGAGCGCGGCCTTCGCCACCGCCGTGGGGGTGGTCGTTGGGGTTCATAACAGAACCGCGGACGGTGGGACGGATACCCATATGACGGGTACGGCCGGCCTTACCGATGTGAATGTTTTCATGATCCAGATTGCCGACCTGACCGATGCAGGCGGTGCAGTTCATGCGAACATAGCGAACTTCGCCGGAGGGCAGACGAACCTGCGCCAGCTCGCCGTCCTTCGCCATAAGCTGCGCGGCAGTACCGGCGGAACGGACAAGCTGCGCGCCGCGGCCGGGCTGAAGCTCGATGTTGTGGATCACAGTACCAACAGGGATGTTGGCAATGGGCAGGCAGTTACCGGGCTTAATATCAGCGGCAGCGGAGGAAACAACTTTGTCGCCAGCCTTCAGGCCGTTGGGAGCCAGGATGTAGCGCAGTTCGCCGTCCTCGTACTTCACGAGAGCGATGAAGGCGCTGCGGTTGGGATCGTACTCCAGGCGGAGAACCTCGGCGCTCATTTCCGTCTTGTCCCGTCTGAAATCGATGATGCGGTACTTGCGCTTGTTGCCGCCGCCGCGATGGCGGACGGTGATGCGGCCATAGCTGTTGCGACCGGAATTCTTCTTCAGGGTCTCAACCAGGCTGCGCTCAGGTTTTGCCTTTTTGTCAACGCCGTCGAAAGCGGAAACCGTCATGTTCCGTCTTGCAGCGGTGTAAGGCTTAAAAGTTTTAATAGCCATTTTGCGTTACGCTCCTTTATTGAGATTCTTGATTAGATCATACCCTCGAAGAACTCGATGGTCTTGGAGTCTTCGGTCAGCTTCACGATAGCCTTTTTGGTTTCAGGACGGCGACCGGCGGGATAAGAGCCGGTGCGCTTCAGCTTGCCCAAGGTACGGACAGTGTTGACCTTTTCGACCTTTACGCCGAAAATTTCTTCCACAGCGGCCTTGATTTCAGGCTTGGTTGCAGAAAGGGCAACCTTAAATACATACTTCTTATCCGCGACAGACTCCATGGACTGTTCGGTGATAACGGGCTTGAGAATAATATCGTAAGCGCTCTTCATTATGCGAACACCTCCTCAATGGTAGCCAGGGCGGTCTGATCCACCACCAGCTTCTTGGCGTTCAGAATGTCGTATACGTTGATGAGGTTGGCGAAAGTCACGTTGCAGCCAGGAATGTTCCGGCCAGACTTTGTAACCTTCTCATCCGGGGTCGCGGTGACCACCAGAACCTTGCAGTCGGCGTCCACAGCGGTGAGGAATTTCTTAAATTCCTTGGTCTTGATGGCGTCCATCTTCAAGCTGTCGATGACAACGATGTTCTCTTCAGAAGCCTTGGCGCTGAGGACGGACTTCAAAGCCAGACGCTTTACCTTCTTATTGAGGGTGTAGCTGTAATCTCTGGGCTTGGGGGCGAACACAATGCCGCCGTGGGTCCACTGGGGGGCGCGGGTGCTGCCCTGACGGGCGCGGCCGGTACCCTTCTGTCTCCAGGGCTTCTTGCCGCCGCCGGAAACTTCAGCACGGGTCAGCGCGGACTGCGTACCCTGCCGGCAGTTGGCCAGATGGTTCTTCACCACATCGTGCACAACAGATTCGTTGGGCTTTACGCCGAACACTGCCTCGGAAAGCTCGATCTCGCCAACCTGCTTGCCGGACATATTATAAACATTTGTCTTAAGCATGATTTAGCTCTCCTTTCCTTAGCCTCTTGCGGAAGCCTTCTGGGGGTTACGACCGGAAGCCTTCTGCGGGTTCTTGCTGATGCCGGACTCAACGTTCTTAACCTTGTTATTCTTCACAGTGCTCTTCACGTACACAAGGCCGCCCTTGGGTCCGGGAATCGCGCCGCGGATAACCAGCATATTGAGTTCCGCGTCAACCTTAACAACGTCCAGATTCTGGACAGTGACCTGCTCGACGCCCATCTGACCAGCGCCAATCTTGCCCTTGAAAATACGGGAAGGATCGGAGCAGGCGCCCATGGAGCCGGCGTGACGATGCACAGGGCCACCGCCGTGGGTCATGGGGGTACGTCCAGCGTTCCAACGCTTGACAACGCCCTGATAGCCGTGACCCTTGCTGGTGCCGATAACGTCAACCTTGTCGCCGGCGGCGAAGGTGTCGGCCTTGAGAACGTCGCCGACGTTCATCTGGGCGGCGTTGTCGAGCTTAAATTCTTTCAGGTGCTTTTTGGCCTCAACGTTGGCCTTCTTCAGATGGCCCAGTTCAGGCTTGCTCAGCTTGGATTCCTTCACGGTCTCAAAGCCAAGCTGGACAGCGGTATAACCGTCGGTTTCCTCAGTCTTCTTCTGGGTCACGGTGCAAGGGCCGGCCTCGATAACGGTAACCGGAATGACCTTGCCGCTCTCATCGAAGATCTGGGTCATGCCCACTTTTTTGCCGATGATTGCTTTTTGCATGTTTACTTCTCCTTTTTAGGTTATTGGTTGACCAAAAGACATTGGGCGCTTCCGGTCAACATGACCCGTCCATCCTGGTGACGGACTGTGGCGGGCGCTGCAATTATGACGGGTAATTACAGCTTTATCTCAATCTCAACACCGGCGGGAAGATCCAGACTCATGAGAGATTCCACGGTCTTCTGGTTGGGGTTGAGAATATCGATCAGACGCTTGTGGGTTCTGCGCTCGAACTGTTCACGGGAGTCCTTGTACTTGTGAACCGCGCGCAGGATGGTGACGACTTCCTTCTTGGTGGGAAGGGGGATGGGGCCGGAAACCTGGGCGCCGTTGCGCTTGGCAGTTTCCACGATTTTCGCCGCGCTGGAGTCGATGAGCTGATGATCGTAAGCCTTCAGGCGAATACGGATCATTTCCTGATTTGCCATAGTTGTGTTTCCTCCTTGAAAACGTACTCAGTTTTTGTGGCTGGGTACGGTCGAACCGTTTTGTTCACGCCGCCGTGCGTATCATTCTTAGGCCATGAAAAATGGCCGACGCAAGCCGACCTTTGCCAGACCCCAGCGATATACGCTGGCGCGAACTGGACAGTTCAGCCGCCCGATGACCGGACATACTCCACAGAAGTTACCGGCTTTCGCCGCAATCTCCTGTTTCATCGCATAGCACGCGCAGACTTTCCCTACACGCGCTTCCTTATCATACAACAAATCCCCCCTGCTGTCAAGAGGAATTTTCGGATTTTTTTACAAATCCGCCATGAAATTTTCGTGCAGAACGCAGAATTTCCGTAGCAAAGCCCAAGACCGCGCTTGTTGTTTTCGCAGCGGAACCATGCTATAATGAAGGAAATGCAAGGAGGGCGCTTTTCACAATGACAAACACTTTAAATGCGGATTTGATTTATGAAATTCTCTCCGTGGTGGAAGAAATCCCGGAAGGCCGGGTGGCGACATACGGACAGATCGCCCGGATGATTGGCAAGGACAAAAAATGCGCGGCTGGTGGGAAAAGTTCTCAGCCGCGCAGAAGCTTACGGCGCATATCCTTGCCATCGGGTGGTGAATCACGCGGGCAGGCTCGTTCCCGGCTGGCGGGAACAAGAGGAGCTTCTCAAGCAGGAGGGCGTTTCCTTTCGCGTCGGCAATCATGTGGACATGAAAAAGCATCAATGGAACCCATGAAGGAGAGATAAAATGGTATACACCGCTACTTGCAATTCCCCCGTGGGAAAACTCCTGCTGGCTGAACAAGACGGCGCGTTAGCTGGGCTATGGATAGGGGGGCAGAAATATTTTCTCGGTTCTTTGCGAGACGAAATGGAAGAAAAGCCAGAATCCGCTTTGCTGCGGCAGACGGCAAACTGGCTTGACCGCTATTTTAGCGGGGAGAAACCGGCAATCAGCGAATTAAAGCTGGCTCCGGCGGGCAGCGCGTTTCGCCGGGAGGTTTGGCGCATCCTCTGTGAAATCCCCTACGGCGAAATCACAACCTATGGCAAAATCGCGGAAAAATTGGCGAAAAACAGAGGACTTCCCCGGATGTCGGCTCAAGCGGTAGGGGTTGCGGTGGGTCATAATCCAATTTCTATCATCATTCCCTGCCATCGGGTTATCAGCGCAAACGGAAGCCTCACCGGGTACGCCGGAGGAATTGAAAAAAAGCTTCAATTGCTCACCCACGAGGGGGTAAACACAGATAAACTGTTCGTACCCAAAAAAGGAACGGCGTTGTAGCACAGAAAAACAAGCGTCTTTCCGAACCCATTTCACAAATTGAATTGCAGCGCCGGCTTCGCCTTCTCGCAAAGACAACAGACCTTTTGACGCCCTGAAGCGGCCGTTTTCACAAGCGAAAACGGCCGCTCAGGACAGAAGAAGCCCTCCCATTTATCATGGGAGGGCTGATTCCGTTGTTTACTTTTCTACAATTTCCAAAATTTCCATGGGGCAGGCTTTCACACAAATACCGCAGGCAATGCACTTGGTCGTTTTCGCGCCTTCACCGCCCACCATCACCTTCATGGGGCAAACTTCAACGCACTTGCCGCAGCCGGTGCAAAGCTTCTTGTTGATGATGTACACGCCCTTGGGATTCTGGGTAATGGCCCCAAACTCGCAAGCCTTTGCGCACTTACCGCACTGGATGCAGGTCATGGGCTTCGCAGCGCCGTTTTTCTCAATAATCTGAATGCAAGACTTATCCTGGTGAAATTCCTTATAAAAAGCCTGGGAACAGGCGCGGACGCACTCCAGACAAGCCATGCAGGTTGCGCCTTTTTTGACAGCGACTTTCTTCATAACCGGTCTCCTTTATTGTATGTTTCTGCCCCTTCATTATACACAGGAACCACGGAAATAGCAAGGGGAAAACGCTATGTTTTTCAGAATAATTATTGATACATAATCTGCATCAAAAGCGCGTACAGTTCTTCCTCTGTTGCCTCGCCCAGAGCCAAAGCGTTCTCCGAAATATGCTTAGGGGTCTCGGTAAGCGTGTCAATGGTGAGATCCAGATGCAGATCGATGGTGGTAGTATAGCTGAAGCTTCCAAGATTCCCCTCGGTTTCGATGCCGGCAATCGCCGCTGTGACGTTCATGCCAGCGCCCACAGGCTTCACTTCACCGGTAAGCTTAAACAGTTCCGCTTCTTCCTCATAGACGGCAACGCTGTATGCGCCGGTGCTGTCGGTGTAGGTCAGCTCCAGCTTTCCGGCGTCCGCAACCTCCAAAGAAAACTTGTTGGCGCCGTTTTCATTGGTCAAACCGCCGCGTAGCGCCGTTTCCTCCGTACCGTCCGCCTCCGTTACATAGAACGCAAAATCATTCCAGGGATTTTCTTCCCCCAGCAGCAGGAAGGTCGCTTCGCTGTCCTCCGCCTTCACGGAAAGACCCATCAGGTAACCGCTCTTGCTGATATAGCAGGTGGTCTGCACATCCATATTACCAATTTCGTGCAGTTTCTCGAACATTTCATCCATTTCGGTTTCCAGTTCTTCCCGGAACTCTGCCAAAATATCCAGATCCGCCGCGCCGTTCATAGTGTCCGCAGCGTCCATGGATGTTTCCAGAATGGACAAATATTCGTCTACGCAAACATCCATGCCCTTTTCCAGCAAAGAAACGCAAGCGCTCAAATCAATGCGCACAGGATACGCGGTGCAGTCTCTGGCAATGCCCTCATAGCTGACGGTGCTGGCGGAGCCTTTGCCCACAGTATAGGATTCCTTTACAGCCTTGACTTCCTCCGCGCACTCCGTCTGCATACGCAGCAAAAACGCCTCGGCGTCCCAAGCGGACGTTCCATCTTCCTCCGGGAACAAGTCCAAAGACATATCCATCATGGATTCGTCGAACCGGAAAAGGCCAATGTCGCTCAAATGCTTCAGATCCTGCCCCAATTCTCTGGTGCGGATGCTGACGGCAGTATCCAGAATATCAGGAACCGCAAACATCATTTTCTCATCGTCGGCGGAAAACTGCACGGCGAACTTTTCGCCGCTTACCTCAAAATCAACAGAAGCGGACGCAATCTTATTTTCCCGATCCTGCCCGCCATTTGCATGGTATTTCACGTTGTTATGAAACGGTTCGCCGTCGCCATAGTCTTGCATGATGTCAACGTTCATATCCATTTTCATGCCGTACTTTTGGGTTTCCATAAGCGCGGTCAGACCTTCCATGGCCTTTTCCAAATTAGGGGTTTCAGCGGAAGCGGCGGGCAGGGCGGCAAAGGTCTTATCTATGGCCTTTTCCAGCTTTTTCCCAGAACTTCCCCCCAGGAGCATCACCGCTGCCACAGCGCCGGCCGCTACAAGGCAAACCGCGCCTGCGCAGATCCCCACAATCAGCCCGGTTTTCTTTTTCTTTGGCGCGGACGGTTGCTCCAGGTCAAAAGCTTCCGTCACCGCTTGCTCCTGAGCAAACAGATTTTCCCTCGCCTGCTCCAGAGGCGCGCCACAGCTTTCGCAGAACGCGGCGTTATCCAGGTTGGGAGCGCTGCAATTGGGGCAATTTTTCATTTCCTCCATCTCCTTTTTTAAATTAGTCAAAGCACGCTTTGACATGTTATGAACCATAACGCTTCCATCTTACAAAATTCGCAAATATTTGTCAACAATTTTATAAAATTTACATTAAATGCATGTCTGTTTTTTTCTATTTTTGCAAATACTAATATCCGAACTGTGAAGTTTTAAAAACAGGAGGAGTTTTCTATGAAAAAAACAGTTTCTATTCTTCTGGCGGCGCTGCTGAGTATGAGTCTGCTGGCTGGCTGCACAGGGGATCAGGGCAATGTGTCCCAGACCACCAACGGGGAAGTGAACGGCACCAATGATCCCAGCGACCGCGCGACGGACGCCATCCGGGATGATATCACCGATCCCACAAGAACCACCGGCAGCACGGACGCTACCATCAGCGGCGGGAACTCCAGCGCAGGTACGAACAACGGCACAGAGCCGAACGCTGGCACTGCCACGGACGGCGATATGGGCATGGACAACGACACCGACACTGGTACGACAGGCACTGGCGCAGCCCAGGGCTGAGATTCCGCTCCCAATCTTATCTGCCGGAAAAGCAAATTTCCGGCGGATATACATAGGGATTTTCAGTATATGATTCATTTCCTTAAAAATGCATGTCTACAGTTTCGCGAAAATCCCCCGCAACTGCCAGGTCGCGGCAGGCGATCTCTTTTTGCCCATTCAAATTCATCGTCAAAACAGCAAATCTTTTAGATTTTCACGCCAGCCGCTGCAAGAACAAAACCGCAGCGCAAATGCTGCCGTAGGGGCGAACTTCGGGTTCGTCCGTTTTTTCCAATTCGCACAATCTTATTAGAACACGTCAATGCTCCGCGGGCTCGCCGCCTCGCCATGACTGAGAACTTCCATGACACGCCGCCTTTTTGACATTTTGCACAGAAGGACGCTGCAAACGCAGCGTCCTTCGACTTTCCCATCAGCAATAAAAATCTTTAATTTTCTTGGCGCGGCTGGGATGCCGCAGCTTCCGAATAGCCTTATTTTCAATCTGGCGGATTCGTTCCCGGGTAACGCCAAAAATCTGCCCCACTTCTTCCAGGGTATGGGTTCTGCCGTCGTACATACCGAACCGCATCCGCAAAACGTCCGCTTCCCGCTCTGTCAGCGTACCGAGAATTTCTCCCAGAGCCTCCGCCAGCAGAGAATTGGAGGTTGCTTCCGCAGGACCGGGAGTGTTGTCGTCCTCCACAAAAGAACCGATGGTGGTGTCTTCCTCGTCGCCCACAGGGGTATCCAGACTGAGGGTATCGGCGGCGGTACGGTTTGCCTCAATAATCTTTTCCACCGGCAGATTCAGCTCCTTTGCGATTTCCTCTACCGTAGGCTCCCGGCCAAGCTCCTGCACCAGCTTCCGGTTGCAGCGGGTGGCCTTGTTAATGACCTCTACCATATGCACAGGCACGCGGATGGTTCTTGCCTGATCCGCAATGGCGCGGGTAATGGCCTGCCGAATCCACCAGGTTGCATATGTAGAGAATTTGTTTCCCTTTGTCCAGTCAAACTTGTCTACCGCGCGAATGAGACCTGTGTTGCCCTCTTGAATAAGATCCAGAATATGCAGCCCTCTGCCGGAATATTTCTTGGCGATGGAAACCACCAGCCGGAGGTTTGCCTCGGTCAGCTTGTTTTTCGCTTTCTGATCGCCATCGGTGACGCGCTTGGCAAGCTCCACTTCCTCATCGGCGGAAAGCAGCCGCACCTGGCCGATTTCTTTCAAATACATCCGAACAGGGTCGTCCAAATTGTATTCCGCCACCAGCTCCACCGGGTCAACCAATTCCTCTTCTTCTATATCGGAAAGGTCCACATCATCCAGATCGCACAAAAGATCCAGCCCATCGTCCAATTCTATATCCAATTCGTTGCTGATGATCTGAATACCCAAGGCGTCAAACCGATCGTAAAACTCCTCGATTTTTTCCGGGGAGATGTCCAGCTTTTCCAGCTCGGCGTTCAGCTCCGCAGCCCGGAGAACGCCGTCTTTTCTGCCCTTGGCAATCAGCGCCTGAATGGCAGCGTAGGCTTCCTCGGCGCCGCCGGACTGTTTCTTTCCGTTGCTCATAACGATACTCCTTTATCTGTTCGGACTTCTAAATAATCACATCTAAACTATATACCGTTTTTCCACTTTGACAAGGGGCAAAACGCAATTTTTTTGCATTTCCTCAAAAAAATTTCCTTTTTGCTCAGGAAAAAATCGAAATACGGCGAAACAGGACGCAATAGCATTGTACCCTGCCCAGCGCAAAATCATACAGGATTCCCGGTTTCCTCTTTTTCCCGGAGCCATGGGGCAAGTTCTCCCTCAGGTCTTGGATGGCACACTATCTCGCAGCGGTTAATGGGCGTACCGAGACTGTAAAATTTTTCCTCATAGCCGGTCATAATCCCAACAGGGCCGTTTGCATGAAGATTGCGGGTAACGTTTTTCGTCTCCAAACCGCAAAGGGCAAATTCCTCCAGAGAAAACTCGAAGAGCGGGGCGTTATCCGTTTTAAAATGAATTTCGCCGCCGTCTTTGATCACCTTCCGGTATTTTTCCAAAAAGCTGCGGAAGGTCAGCCGGCGCTTGGCGTTTTTCTTCCGGGGCCACGGGTCGCAGAAATTGATGTACATCCGGTCGATTTCACCGGGAACGAAGCAGCTTTCCAGATTGGCGACGTCCAGTGCCACGAAAAACACGTTGCGAAGTCCCATTTCCTTCGCCCGCTCCATGCCCACGACCATGGCTTCCTTCACAAGCTCCACGGCAACAAGCAAAATATCCGGCTCTGCCGCGGCGGTCTCCACAGTGAACTTGCCCTTGCCGCAGCCAATTTCCACCCGCAGTTCTTTTGCGTCCGGCATCAGCTCCCGCCAGCGCCCGGCGTAGCTTTCCGGTTCCCGTATCCACCAGTCGCCGCACGCCTCCAGACGGGGGATTAAATTGGGCTTTTTCCGCATTCGCATGACACATTCCTCCCATGGCAAAAAATCAATTTATTATAGCAGATATTTTGTTTTTTGTAAAGTATTTTTCCGAAAAAAGCGTTATTCCTCTGAAAAGGATATCGTTTTGGTTGCAATCTTCTGGCAAAAAACTTTATCGTGCTCTACAAACAAAATGGTAGGCTGGTAGCTTTGCAAAAGGGCTTCCAGTTGGATGCGGGACAAAACGTCAATGTAATTCATGGGTTCGTCCCAGATATAAAGGTGCGCTTTTTCGCAAAGACTCCTGGCCAACAGCGCCTTTTTCTTTTGCCCCGCGCTCAGTTGCGCCATATCCTTTTCAAACTGCACTCTGGAAAAATCCAGCTTCCGCAAAATGGTTTTAAAAAGCGTTTCGTCAATGCCCCACTGCCGGGCGTAGTCCGAGAGGTTCCCCGAAAGATTAGACGCGTCCTGGGGAACATAGGAAATTTTCAGGCCGCTGGCCAGCTTTATCGCGCCGGTGTGGGGAACGTTTTCGCCCAAAAGCAGCTTTAATAGACTGGATTTTCCCGAACCGTTTTTTCCCCATAAAGCAATGCGGTCGCCTTGTTCTATGGTAAAAGATACCCCGGTGCAGACAGTCCTGCCGCTATAGGCAATGGAAACGTCCTTCACCTCCGCCAAAGTGGAAGCGCGGTGGTCGAGCTGCCAGATTTTCAGCTCCTCCGCCTTTTCTACATTCTGTAAAAGCTTGGATTTTTCCGCAATGGCGTTTTGCTGGCGGCGCTCCAGATTTTTCCGCCGCTGCTGCATCCGGCGGGACTGCTCCCCAATATAATCTCTGCCGCCACAGGGGTATTTATCCCGGTCTGCGAGGGAGCCGATTTTCGTGCTTTCCACCTTGTCCGCCCAGGTCTTGGACTGTCGTGCAGCGGATTCCAGCCGTCGGATGTCCTTTTTCAAGCGGTCGTTTTGTTCAGTTTCAAACTGATCCTGCCGCTCCTTATTGGTCATCCAGGAAGAAAAATTCCCTTTTTGCACCTCAATATTGGTTTTGTTGATGGACAAAATGTGGTCGATACAGCCATCTAAAAAGGCTCTGTCGTGGGAAACCAGCAGAAAGCCCCTTTTGGAGCGCAGATACCGGCTGACCACGCTTCTGCCATGGAGATCCAGATGGTTGGTAGGTTCGTCAATGAGCAAAAAGCTGTTTTCCTTCAAAAACAGCACCGCCAGCAGCGCCTTGGTCTGCTCGCCCTTGGAGAGGGTCGCGAAAGGACGGTACAAAATTTCCTCGTCCACTTCCAACGCGGCCAGTTCCTTGGCAATTTGCCAGTAAAGAAGATCCGGGCAAATGCTTTCCAGCGCATCTATGGTGTTCAACCCAGGATTTTCCACGGCGTAGGGGAAGTAGGCGAAGGACACAGAAGCGGAAATTCTGCCGCTGTAGGGATACTTTCCCAGAAGAAGCTGCAAAAAGGTGGTTTTACCACGGCCGTTCCTGCCGGTAAAGCCCAGCTTCCAGCTGGTGTCAAGCTGAAAGCTGGCATTTTCAAAAATGTTGTCGTAGCTTCCTTCATAGGCGAAGGTTAAATTGGTGACGGAAATCAATGACATGCTATGCCCTCCTGAAATAAAAAATTGGCTGCGGGAATCCAAATCCCACAGCCAATGCAAAAAGGCATACCAAGACCTACGATCTGCAAATCAGGCTGAAAGAACGCTGCAAATTCCCGCTTTTGGCAGGGCAAACCTGACGGTTACAAAAACCGCCTGTAACAGTATGCCCAAACGTTTAGCAAGAAGCAGTGTACATTCTTTCAACTCCAATCTTTCTTTTTTATGAGTATAACACAAAGCAGAGAAAAAATCAATCCGTCAGATGCAATTCCTCAGGAGAAAGCAGCGTATCATCCTGAAACACCCAGTCCTGCACATGAAAGATCTGATAGCGGCCGCCCGACTGGCGCACAATCATTTGGCTCAAGCCCGCGTTGATCATCATCCGGCGGCATATGGTGCAAGGCTCCTTTTGCGCAATGAGAGCCCCCGTGGCCACGTCCCGCCCAACCAGATAAATCGTCCCGCCGATACACGCGCTGCGGGCGGCGGAAATAATGGCGTTGGCCTCCGCGTGAACGCTACGGCACAAATCAAATCGCTGCGCCGGGGAAATCTGCCGCCGCTCTTGTATGCAATAGCCCAAATCGATGCAGTTGGCACGGCCTCTGGGCGCGCCGTTATAACCGGTGGCGACAATCTCATCGTCGCGGACAATCAGCGCGCCATAGCGCTGGCGGCGGCAGGTGGAACGCGCCAGGACAGTCTCCGCTATATCCAGATAATAGTTTTCCTTGTCAATTCGGCTCATACGACTCCCTCCTTTGGGAATACTTGCCTTTATTATACGCCATCTTTTGCCAAACTGCAAGCATTTCCTCCACAGCATCCGCTCAAAAACGCTTTTTTGTAGGTTTTTCCCCCACCAAGCCTTCTAGGTCCTGTATTTTCCCATGGCTTTCCCAACAGTTTCCACAAAACCCTTCCTGTCAATCCCCAGCGCCACCGTCACATGGCGATCCGCAAATTTTTTGTCGCTGTCCAGATCCGCCACAGTTTTTCCCAAGGCGACGCTTCCTTCCGTTTCCACAAACACCCCCGCCTGCCGCGCGGTGAAAAGCGCCGGGTATACGGCGTACAGCGCCGGGCACAAATCATGCACCGGCACCCCCGGCCAGCCGTCCTGCAAAACCCGTTCCAGGGGCGGTTGGAGCACGGCGGCAAAGGTTTTCGCCTGCGCCGAGCCAAGGGCGGCAATGCTTTCCAGCTCCGCTTTCGTCAAATACGCCTTTTGCGTTACATCCAGCCCGCACATGACCATGGGCACGCCGCTGCGAAAGACGGACTCCGCCGCTTCCGGGTCGGCGTAAATATTAAACTCCGCGCAGGAGGTGCGGTTGCCGCCCACAACAGCCCCGCCCATAATAAGAATCCGACGCAGCTTTTGGATAAGCGCGGGATACTTTGCCAGTGCAATCGCCACGTTGGTCAGCGGCCCTGTGGCAATCAGCTCCAGATTGTCGTGGGTCAAAGCCGCCTGATACATCGCGTCCCAAGCGGGCAGCGTTTCCAGCTTTTCCCGCCCCGGCAAGGGCAGCTCCACGCCGGACAGTCCATCCGAACCATGGATATGGGCGGCGGTAATCTGCTTGCGGACAAGAGGCCTCGCCGCCCCGGCGTAAACCGGATATTCCGCCTGCATCAAATGACAGATTTTCCTGGCGTTGGGATAGGTAGCGGCAAGAGGAACATTTCCCGCCACGGCGCTGATTCCCACAATTTCCATAGCCTCCAGCTTATGCGCGACCAACAGCATCGCCGCGTCGTCCGCGCCAACATCGCAGTCGATCCAAACTCTGGTTTTAGCCATATGCTTCCACCGCCTCTCTTAGTAATTCTACAAATTTTTCCCGGTCAAGCCCCAGAAGCGCGGTGACGTTGGGCGCTGCGCCGCCTCTGAGATCAGCCGCCGTCATGCCCCGGCAGTACCGTCCCTGGGTTTCAATTTCCACATAAAGTTCCTTTGCCTCAAAAATCTCCGGGGCGATAAGCCACGCCACCGCGCAGGGGTCGTGCATAGGCGCGCCGGCATAGCCCAGCTTTTTGTGGAAGCCATAGAAGAAGTCCAGCCATTGCCACACGATATTGGCTACCGGATTTTCAATTCGTCGGATTTTTTCTACATCTTCCGGCAAAATCAGCGCTTGCTCCGTCACGTCCAGCCCCGCCATGGTAATGGGCACGCCGGAAGAAAACACAATTTTCGCCGCTTCCGGGTCAACCAGAATATTAAACTCCGCCGCCGGCGTCCAATTCCCCCTGGCAATCCCGCCGCCCATGAGGGAAATCCGGGCGATTTTCTCCTTTAATTCGGGGTGCGACAGCAAAAGCGTTGCTACGTTGGTAAGCGGCCCCGTGGGTACGATGGTAACAGGCCGGGGACTTTCCCGCAAAACCTTCGCCATCAGCTCGCAGGCGGAAAGGGGCGAAGCTTCCCGATCCGGCTCCGGCAATGTGGGGCCGTCCAGTCCGCTTTCCCCGTGGACGCTGGGGGCGTTCATGCGCACCCCGGCCAGAGGACGCGCCGCGCCCTTGCCAACCGGCGCGGAGATCCCCAAAAGGGTACAAATCCGCAAAGCGTTGTAGGTGGTTTTTTCAATGGTCTGGTTCCCCGCTACCGTGGTGACCGCCAGAATTTCCAGCATGGATCTGGACTTTGCCAGCAGCCACGCCATGGCGTCGTCGTGACCGGGATCGCCGTCTAAAACAATGGGAATGGGATGCATAGATATCCCTCCTGAATCTAAAGCTTTTTCATACGCGCCCATTTTCTTTATTTTTCCACACTTTTTGTTCTGTGTCAACGATTTACCACGCTTTTGTCAAAACCAACAAAGAGGGATGCTGAAAAATGTCGAAACTTTCTAAAGATTTTCATGTTTTTTCCGGCGGCTCCGGGAAATACTAGACTACACGATAAATTGGAAAGGCGGCGTATGATGTACAGTTTTTCCTCCCCTACAAAAATTATTTTTGGCGCCGGCGCAATTCAGAGCCTGGCTTCCTACAAAGCGAAGCGGGCTTTTCTTGTGACCGACGGCTATTTCTCAAAATCTGGTCTTGCCCGGGAAATTGCAAACCTTGCCGCGCAGGACTGTGAAATTTTCGACGAGGTGCAGCCGGATCCCAGCTTGGAGCTGGTAGCCAGAGGCACCGCCCAGGTGCAAAAATTCGACCCTGACGTGCTGATTGCCTTGGGCGGCGGCAGCGTTTTGGACACGGCAAAGGCCATGGGGCATTTTTCCGGCAAAAAGCTTCCCCTCATTGCCATTCCCACCACCTCCGGCTCCGGCTCTGAGGTGACGGACTTTGCAATTTTGACCCACAACGGGGTCAAGCACCCCCTGGTCGATCCCGCGCTTGCGCCGGTAACGGCCATTTTGGACAGCGATTTATTAAAAAATCTGCCCAAGGGTCTCATTGCTGACGCAGGCTACGACGTTTTGTCCCACGCCCTGGAGGCGTTGGTGGGAACGAACGCCACGCCCTTTACCCACGCTTTCGCCAAGGAAGCTTTTTTGCTTGCCTTCGGCAATCTGCCCGCCTCCTTCGGCGGGGACGTTACAAAGCGGGAAGCGGTGCACGCCGCCGCCACCATGTCCGCCATTGCTTTCAATCAGGCGGGACTTGGCATTTGCCATGCCCTTGCCCACACCCTGGGCGGACGCTACCATGTGCCCCATGGCCGGCTGAACGCCATTTTGCTCCCGGCCGTGGTAAGCGCCAACGCCCCTGCCGCCGCTTCCAAGTACGCAGCCCTTGCAAGGGCTGCGGGGTTAGGCGGTTCGGCGGATACCATTGCCCTGCGGAATCTGAAAAACGCCCTTGTAAGACTGCGCCGGGAACTTCGATTGCCCGGCACGTTGGCGGAAGCGGGGGTGGCTCCAGAGGATTTGCGGCGCAATATGGACAGCATCATCCAGACCGCGCTGGCAGACCCTTGCTGCAAGACCAACCCCGTGGTTCCTGACAAGGTGCTTTTGTGGCAGGTGCTGGAGGAGGCCGTCGGCCATGGCTGAGCAGCTTCTTTCCGTGGGCATCGACGTGGGCACCACCACGTCCCAGCTTATTTTCTCCCGCCTG
Source organism: uncultured Oscillospiraceae bacterium (assembly GCA_910589155.1). Lineage (GTDB taxonomy): Bacteria > Bacillota > Clostridia > Oscillospirales > Oscillospiraceae > Faecousia. The sequence continues at coordinate 276,897 of CAJURY010000002.1, forward strand.
ACCATTGCCAACAGCGCGTCCAGCTTCTCTGTCCCCAAGCTAGAAATTGCCCAGCGGGAAATTTTATTTGAAAGCGATATTTCTTTTACGCCCCTTCTGAACGCTTGCACCATCGACGCGTCCGGCTTGCGGGAAATTGTCGCCGCCGCTTACAAAAAAGCCGGCATTCACCCAGAGCAGGTGGAAACCGGGGCGGTGATCATTACAGGAGAAACCGCCCGAAAGGAAAACGCCCGCACAGTTTTACAGGCGTTGGCAGAATTTGCGGGAGATTTCGTGGTGGCTACCGCCGGGCCGGAGCTGGAAAGCATCCTGGCGGCAAAAGGCGCGGGAGCCGACCGGTACGCCGCCGAAACAGGAAAAACAGTCTTGCATATGGACATCGGCGGGGGCACCAGCAATTTGGCGGTGTATGATGAAAACGGTCTTGTGGACGCGGGGTGCCTCAACGTGGGCGGCAGACTGTTAAAAATCGAAAACAGCAAAATCACCTATGTTTCCCCGGTGCTGGAAGGGCTTGTGTCCCTCAGCCTTGGAGAAACCGCCACAGAAGAAAAGCTGCGTCCGCTTATCCGGCTTTTGACGGATACCTTAGAGCAGGCCGCCGGTTTGCAGCCGGAAACCAAACTTTTACGGCGGCTTACCACCAGCAAAACCGTAAAGCTTCCCCCGAAGCCTTTTACCATTTCCTTTTCCGGGGGCGTCGCCCAGGCAATGCTGGAAAGGCCTGCCAATCCCTTTGCCTTTGGCGATATTGGGGCGCTCCTTGCCCGCGCTATTTTGGATAGCAGGCTTTGCAAAGGGGAACACCGCATCAGCCCCAGTCCCATTCGCGCCACGGTCATCGGCGCGGGGTGCCACAGCACCACCCTTTCCGGCAGCACCGTATTTTTGCGCAGGCTCCAATACCCAATCAAAAATTTACCGGTATGCCAGTTAAACCCCAAGCTGCCTCTGGCGGCGCAAATGCGGCAAAAGGCGGCGGCTTTCGAGGAAAACGTGATTTTTTCCCTACCGGGGCGGCGGGAAATTGGATTCGACCAGGTGGTGGAGCTGGCGAAGGAGCTGCAAGTGGGCTTTACCGGCAAGGCTGCTTTTATCGCTCTGGAGCAGGACTGCGCCAAGGCGCTGGGGCAGTGCCTCGCGCTGCTGCTTCCTGAAAATACGCCGATTTTGTGTCTGGACGGTCTTACTTTGGAGGACGGCGCTTATTTGGATGTGGCGCGGCCCTTGGCGGAGGGTGCGGTGCCTGTGATTATCAAAACGCTGGTTCTACCAACGGCGACAAAGTAAGCTCCAATCCGTCAGGAAAGGTCGTAGGGGCGGACCTATGTGACCGCCCGGTTCTGCCTGATTTCCGGCGCAATTTTACAATGCGCCCCAGTGACCTCTTATAGATACTGCCTCCCAAGTTTACGGGAAAAAATCAGCGCACAAAGGAGGAATTTTTTTGATTTTAAAAACCAAGCTTTCCGGTCAGGTTTACGCCTTTCGGGATGTAAAAGACGTGCTTGCCAAGGCCAACGAGGAAAAAACCGGCGATAAGCTGGCAGGCGTGGCCGCGGAAACCGCCCAGGAGCGGGTGGCCGCCAAGGTGGTGCTGGCAAACCTGACGCTGAAAGACCTGCGGGAAAATCCCGTGGTTCCCTATGAGCAGGATGAAGTGACCCGCATCATCCAAGACGACCTGAACCGCCCGATTTATGAGGAAATCAAGGGGTGGACGGTGTCGGAGCTGCGGGAATGGCTTCTCAGCGAAACCACCACCGCCTGCGACATTCGCCGCATCAGCAGAGGCCTCACCTCGGAAATGATTGCGGCGGTAGCCAAGCTCATGGGCAATCTCGACCTCATTTACGCCGGGCAGAAAATACGCGTTACCGCCCACTGCAACACCACCATCGGCCTGCCGGGAACCCTTTCCTGCCGTTTGCAGCCCAACCACACCACAGACGACCCGGAGGGCATCACCGCCTCCACCCTGGAAGGGCTGAGCATGGGCGCGGGCGACGCGGTGATCGGCCTGAATCCCGTGACGGATTCCCCGGAGCAGGTGGGCAAAATCCTGCGGCGGTTCGCGGAAATCAAAAATCACTGGGAAATTCCCACCCAGATTTGCGTTCTCGCCCACGTCACCGCCCAGATGAAGGCCATCCGGGCAGGCGCGCCCGCCGACCTCATTTTCCAGTCCATCGCCGGCAGCGAAAAGGGCAACGAGGCCTTCGGTTTCTCCGCCGCCACCTTGGAGGAAGCCCGGCATTTGGCACTCACAGAGGGCACCGCCGACGGACCCAACGTCATGTATTTTGAAACGGGGCAAGGCTCCGAGCTGTCCTCCGACGCCCATTTTGGCGCGGATCAGGTGACCATGGAGGCTCGGTGCTACGGCTTTGCCCGACATTTCAAGCCCTTCCTGGTGAACACCGTGGTAGGCTTTATCGGCCCGGAGTATCTGTACGACGCCAAGCAGGTTACAAGAGCCGGTCTGGAGGATCACTTCATGGGCAAGCTGTCGGGGCTTCCCATGGGCTGCGACGCCTGCTACACCAATCACATGAAAGCCGATCAGAACGACATTGAAAACTTGGCCGCCTTGCTCACCGCCGCCGGATGCACCTACTTTATGGGCATTCCCCACGGCGACGACATTATGCTGAACTATCAGACCACGGGCTTCCGGGAAACGGCGGCGCTGCGGGAAATCTTCCACAAAACCGCCATTCCTCCCTTCCAGAAGTGGCTGGAGAAAATGGGCTTTGTGGAGAACGGACACTATACCCCCAAGGCCGGAGACGGCTCAGCGCTGCTGTTTTAAGGAGGGAACGCTATGAATCAAGACGAATTAAAAACCCTGGTCGCCCAGCTTCTCCGGGAAATCGCCCCGGAGACGGAGCCTGCGGTAAAGGCCAGCGAGTATCACCCCACCGTCGTTGTGGATGAAAGACATGGAAATCCCACAGATACCGGCGCGGTTTTGGAGGATATTTCCGAAATTGACCTGCGAAAGCAGTATCTGGTGGAGAATCCAAAAGACGCGGCGAAATTTATGGCGTTAAAAACCAAGACCCCCGCCCGCTTGGGCGTAGGCAGGGCAGGCCCCCGGTACAAAACCGTCACCGCCTTGCGCTTCCGGGCAGACCACGCCGCCGCCCAGGACAGCGTATTTTCCGAAGTGCCGGAAAGCTTCGCCAAGGAAAACGGCCTTGTGCCAGTAAAAACCATGTGCAAGGACAAGGACGAATACTTGACCCGCCCGGACTTGGGGCGGAAATTTGACGAGGAAACCGCAAAAACCATCGCAGCCGCGCTTCCCAAAGCACCGAAAGTACAGCTTGTCATTGGAGACGGGCTTTCCTCCGCCGCCATTGAAGCCAACGCTATGGACTGCGCAAAAGCCATCGAACAGGGTCTGAAAACCTACGGCATTTCTTTGGGCAAGACCTTATACGTCCAGTATTGCCGGGTCGGCGCGGGAGACGCGGTGGGGGATATCACCGACTGCGAGGTTGTGTGCGTGCTGGTAGGCGAGCGGCCGGGTCTTGTGACGGCGGAGTCCATGTCCGCCTATATCACCTACAAGCCCCATGCCGGCATTTCCGAATCCGCCCGGACGGTGGTTTCCAACATCCACAAGCAGGGCACCCAGGCGGTGGAAGCCGGGGCGCATATCGCAAGTTTGCTGCACACCATTTTGGAAAAGCGAGCCTCCGGCGTGGCGCTTTTGCGGGAGGCGGGGGCATGATCCCGGTAAACGTCCTTTCCGTCCAGTTTTTGCCCAACGCGGACCCGGCGCTTCGGCAAGCGTTGGACCTGCCCACAGACGCCCCGGCGCTGGCGCTTATTTCCACCGACTGCGACGACGCAACCTATATCGCTCTGGATGAAGCCACCAAGGCCGCCCCCGTGCTGGTGGCCTACAGCAAAAGCCTTTATGCCGGAGCCGCCAACGCTTCCACGGGACTTGCCGGCGAGGTCATCGGTATTCTGGCAGGGCCAAGCCCCGCCGAGGTGCAAAGCGGCATGGCGGCGGCGCTTGCCGCCATCGAACGTCTGGGCTTTACGGAAACCGCCGCCCGGCAGGACGTTGTCTATTTGGCGCATACGGTGAGCAGCTGCGGCTCTTTCCTGGCGAATCAGGCAAACGTCCCTACCGGACGGGCGTTGGCCTACCTCATTGCCCCGCCGGTGGAAGCCATTGTGGGGCTGGACGCGGCGCTGAAGGCGGCGGACGTACGCCTTGCGACTTTATTCGCCCCGCCCAGCGAGACCAATTTCGGCGGCGGCCTGCTTACCGGCGAACAATCCGCCTGTAAGGTCGCGGCAGCGGCCTTTGGCCAGGCGGTGGAGGATGTGGCGGCGCGCCCCGTCTACCCTGTATAAGTATAATATAAAGGAGGAATCCTATGGATAAGGATTTAGCATCCCGGCAGGAAGCAAGAAGCCTTGCCCTAGCCGCGGAAGCGGCGCAAAAGCAGCTATCCCAAATGCAGCAGGGACAGCTTGACAAAATCGTCGCGGCCATCGCCGAAGCCTTCCCCAAGCACGCACTCACCTTGGGGCAGCTTGCCGTGGAGGAAACCGGCTTTGGCAATCCTCAGGACAAGGCGGAAAAGAATCGTTTCGCCTCCCAGGAGGTCTACAAGGCCATCCGGGACATGAAAACCGTGGGCATTTTGTCTCAGGACGCACAGAAAAAAATCTGGGAGATCGGCGTGCCCGTGGGGGTTATCGCCGCCATCGTCCCATCCACCAACCCCACCTCTACGGTGTGCTATAAGGCGATGATTGCTCTGAAAAGCGGCAACGCCGTGGTGTTTGCACCCCACCCCAAGGCGGTGCGCTGCACCCTGGAGGCCGTTCGGGTGGTACGGCAGGCGGCGGAAAGCGCCGGGTGCCCGGCAGGGACAATCGGCTGCATCACAACGCCTACCATGGACGCGACACAGGAGCTGATGCGTCACCCGGCAGTGCGGCTGATTCTCGCCACCGGCGGCCCCGGCATGGTAAAATCCGCCTATTCTTCCGGCAAACCCGCTATTGGCGTGGGCGCAGGGAATGGCCCTGCCTATATTCACCACTCCGCTGATCTTCCCCAGGCGGTGGCCAGCATCATGGCCTCCAAGACCTTCGACAACGGCACCGTCTGCGCTTCCGAGCAAAGCGTCATTGTGGAAAATCGTCTCGACCACGATTTTCGGAGGGAGGCCGCCCGGCAGGGGGCGTATTTCCTCTCCAAAGAGGAAGCGGAGCAGCTTGCAAAGTTCCTGTTCCGCCCGGAAGGCGCCCTCAGTCCCCAGGTGGTGGGAAAACCCGCGAAACATTTGGCAAAGCTGGCGGGCTTTCAGGTGCCGGACACCGTGCGGGTGCTGATTGCCACAGAGGAATCTCCCAAAGACGGCTGGGTATACGCCAGAGAAAAACTCTGCCCGGTGCTGGCCTACTTTGTAGTGCCCGACGAAAGCGCCGCGCTGCAAAAGGCTTTATCCGTTCTCAGCCACGAGGGCGCGGGGCATACTTTCTCCATGCACTGCAAGGAGGAAGCGGTGATTCGCCGCTTTGCGGAAACCATCCCCGTTTCCCGGATTCTCGTGAACGCCCCCGCTACCCAGGGCGGCATCGGCGCAGCCACCAATCTATTCCCGGCGATGACCCTGGGCTGCGGGGCTGTCGGCGGCAGCGCCTCTTCCAACAACATCGGCCCCATGGATTTAATCAACGTTCGCCGGGTGGCCTGGGGCGTGAAGGATACGCCGAAGCCAGAAGCGGTTTGCAGCCGCACCCCACAGATCAGCGAAGCGGTGATCAGCGCCCTTGCCGCTGAAATTATGAAAAAACTTTTATAAAAGGAGAACAATGCTATGCCGAACACAAACGCACTTGGAATGATTGAAACGAAGGGTCTTGTCGGAGCCATTGAAGCAGCCGACGCCATGGTAAAAGCCGCCAACGTCCAGCTTGTGGGGAAGGAACAGGTAGGCGGCGGTCTCGTCACCGTGATGGTGCGCGGGGACGTTGGCGCGGTGAAGGCAGCTACAGACGCCGGCGCGGCCGCGGCAGAGAAGGTGGGCGAACTGGTTTCCGTCCATGTGATTCCCCGTCCTCACGCGGAGGTTTCCGTGATTTTGCCCCAGGGACGCAGCTTCACCCAGACCGAGGAAGCCTAATTGGCGCTGTATACGGAAGCCGCCGCCAGAGCCTGCCTGCGCAACAAAGACGGCAAACGGGTCTTTTATCTTGGGAAAGACGACCGGCTCACCGACGCGGCGAAGGATTTTCTTAGGGAGAATCACGTGGAGATTCTCCCGGCGGAGCAGGCGCGCCCTACCGGGTTTCGCACCCTGTTTGGGGCGACGCTGACGGAAAAGCCAGAGCATATGACCCATTTAAACAGTGAAATTCTAGTGATGAAGGATCATCCCCGGATTCAGTTCCGGGGAGAGATCGATTCTTTGGAAGCGGAAATTCTCCTTGCCCAGAAAGACGCGGCGGCGGAAGGATACGAGGCTGTCTGCAAGGACTTGGAGGAAATTCTGGGCTTTGTCCGGCGGCTGATTCGCTGCGACGTGCTGGGCGAACCCTTGCCCGCCATGACCCTTTGCGGCCTGACGGAAAAAGAGCTCCGGGAAAGAAGCCACAATCCCGCGAAATACTACGGCGAACCCCATTTTATGCCGGACTACCAAATGCCCCGGGCGCTTTTGTCCTGCAATCGGGTACGTACCGCCGTGCGCCGCACGGAGCTTGCCTGCTACCGTGCCTTCCGGGACGAAAACGGCAATCCAACAAGGCTGGATCTCATCCGGGGCTTAAACCGGCTGTCCAGCCTGCTCTGGATTATGATGATCCGCATCAAAGCCAATCAATATGGAGGAAAAAGCCATGGAACACGCCCTTGAAGCCCTGTCCGCCCAATTGCTGGGGCAGCTTTTTGTAGAAGTGGAAGCCTCCGGGCGGCACGTCCATGTGACAAAGGAACAGGCGATTATTTTATTTGGCCATGATTTAACCCCCGCAAAGCCCCTGTCCCAGCCGGGGCAGTTTGCCGCCAAAGAGCGGGTTACGGTAGTCGGCCCCAAGGGGCGGTTTGAAAATGTTGCGGTATTGGGTCCTGCCCGGAACGCTGCCCAGGTGGAGGTTTCCCTCACCGACGCAAGAACCTTGGGGGTAGACGCGCCCATTCGCCTCAGCGGCGATACTGCAAATTCTCCCGGCTGCACGCTACTAGGGCCTTGCGGCGAGATTACCCTGCCCCAGGGCGTAATCGTAGCCAAGCGGCACATCCACCTGCCCCCGGAGGACGCCGCCCGGCGGGGTCTACAGGACAAGGAGGTGGTAAAGCTGAAGCTTTTTTCCAAACGCCCCCTGATTTTTGACGATGTGGTGGTGCGAATCAGCAAAGATTTCGCCCCGGACGCCCACATTGACTATGACGAAGCCAACGCCTGCGGCTTTACCAAGGGAGATTACGGGATGATCGTCCATGGATGAGCAGCTTGTGGAGGCAGTGACAAAGCGGGTCTGCCAGATGATGCAGAATGCGCCCCGGCAGGCGCTGCTCATCGGAAACCCTCCCGCCCAGGACTTGGGCTGGAGTTATGTTTCTGAGCCGCCCTACAGCGCGGTGGTGATTGGCTCTATGACCTTGGGAGAGCTTTTGTACTTCCGGCAGGAGGAGGCGCTTTTGGCGCTGGCGCAGGGAATGCCGGTGTATTTATATGAAGGGGGACTGCCCGCTCCAAGCTGCAAAAGCCGCGCCTTGGCCGCCCGGCTGTCCGCCGCCCGGCGGGAACTCAAAGCTATGGGCGTTGCGTTTGTCAGCGGCGGAGCGAAACCCGGCTTTATTGCAGCGGCCGAGGCGCGGCGGCTGAAAGCGGAGGGTCTTGCGCCCCCTGCCGGATCGCTTCTCAGTCCTTTAGCCAAAGATATTCTGGAGGGAAAAAGCCAATGAGGATCGGTACGGTTTCCGGCTCCGTTTGGGCGACGCGGAAGGCCGCGTGCCTCAGCGGACAGACGCTCCTGGTGATTCGCTGCGGGGAAGAGGATCTGGTGGCGGCGGATCTTGTTGGCGCGGGCAGCGGCGACCGGGTGCTCCTTGTCACCGGCTCCGGCGCAAGAATTTATTGCCCGGAGGTGCCTGTTGACGCCGCGGTGGTGGCCATTTTGGATCGGTAAACTTTAAGGAAACTCTGAATCATTCGGCTGCGGCTGAACAACGGATCTTTTACCTCATCCGTACAGTTTGAAAAACGGGAAATACATCCAGTATTCCCACGTTTTCCAACCTTTCGTCTGCGCCAAAATCTCTCGCTGTCAGTTCTTGCCTCCTTTTTCAGAGCTTCCCTTTTGGCGCAATCACAATCTATGCCGCAGGGTCGGCGATTGCGTTCAGAATTTGGTGGGAACAGGCAAACCTGCGTGCCCATCCCTTCGGCATCTATGGATGCAGTCTGGGGAAGCGTACCGGGTGCTAAGGCGCTTCCCTGATTTCATACCTCGCAACAATAAAAGGAGGGATTCTATGTCCCCACATGAAATTATTCTGGCTATTATGGCGGTTTTCGCTGTATTAGGCGGGTTGGATCGCATTTTCGGCAGCCGGTTGGGCTTGGGAAAGGGCTTTGAAGAGGGCATTTTGTCCATGGGTTCCCTGGCGCTTTCCATGGCGGGTATTATCTGCCTCGCCCCGGTTCTGGCAAACGTTCTGCGCCCGGTGGTGGTGCCGGTTTACCGGTTTCTGGGCGCGGATCCCGCCATGTTCGCCGGTACGATTCTTGCCAACGACACCGGCGGCGCGGCGCTTGCCAAGGAGCTTGCTTTAACCCCGGAGGCCGGTCAGCTTGGAGGCCTTTTGGTGGGCGCCATGCTTGGCGCAACTGTGGTATTCAGCATTCCCGTCGCCCTGGGCATTTTGCAGCCGGAGGATCGCCCCGCTTTGGCAAAGGGAATCCTGGCCGGCGTAATCGCCATTCCTCTGGGCGTATTTGTAGGCGGCGTGGTGGCGGGCTTCCCCGTTCTCATGATTTTGCGCAACCTCATTCCCATTGCGCTCATCGCCCTGCTCATTGCCCTGGGTCTTTGGAAGCTGGAAAACGCCATGATACGCGGCTTTGCTCTGTTTGGTAAGGTGATTATCGCCATTACCACAGTGGGTCTTGCCGCCGCCATTGTGGAAGCGACCACGGGCTTTGTCCTAATTCCCGGTATGGCTCCCGCTTCGGAAGCCATCACCGTGGTCGGCGATATTGCTTTGGTGCTGGCAGGAGCGTTTCCTTTGGTGCACGTCATTACCAAGGTGTTCCAAAGGCCTCTTATGGCGCTGGGCAAGGTGCTGAAAATGAACGACAAGGCGGCGGGTGGGCTTATTGCCAGTCTTGCCAACTCCATCGCCATGTTCGGTATGGTGAAGGACATGGATCACCGGGGCAAAATCATCAATATTGCTTTCGCGGTATCGGCGGCGTTTGTATTCGGCGATCACCTTGGCTTCACAGCCGGATTTGATCCCACGATGCTGGTACCGGTTATCATCGGAAAATTAACCGGCGGCGTGGCGGCAATCGCTGTCGCTATGCTGCTTACCAGGAGGACTCCCCTTGAACAAACAAGAGCTTGAAGCATCCATTCGTGAAATTCTGCGGCAGCAGCTCGGCGGACCGCAGGTAAAAGCCGTTGATCTGCACAGCGTTTTTCTAACGGAAAAGGACGCGCTGGATACCAAAACCCCCAATCAGCAGGTCTTTACCAGAGACGTGCTGACCCTGGAGGAAAGCCCTCGCCTTGGAGCGGGACTCATGGAAATGCGGGAAAGCGATTTTCCCTGGCATTTGGACTACGACGAAATTGATTATGTCATCGACGGGCATTTGACCATTGCCACGGAAAAAGGCATTGCCGAAGCGGGTCCTGGGCAAATGATTTTCATTCCCAAGGGCAGCAGCATCCGCTTTCAGGCGAAAAACTACGCCAGATTTTTATATGTCACCTATCCTGCCGACTGGCAGCAGGCATAAGCGAAGGGCGCGCCGGTTTTCCGGCGCGCCCTTTATGTCATGCGGCAATTTCGGCAGACGATTACCCGGCTGGAAGTTGCTCACGCAGTGAATGAAAATAAATCGTGATTGTCGGTGACAACCCCCTCCATACAATAACTAAGACAACGCCAAAACGTCCTCAGCGGTAATTTCTCCATGCTCTTTTTCAAATCGTTGCACGCACTGCTTGATGTACCATTCCATTTCTCTGTTGGCAAAACGGCCGTTGTACGCCGCAATGTAGCGAAATTTAGCAAAGAGCCCCCGATTTATGCGTAATGTGTACCTGAAACAAAAATCATTCATGTATCGCGCTCCTTTACATGGGTTCTTTTTACATGATACATCTGAAAGCTTTAAAATTTAATCCTCACGATCGTATTTTTTAACGATACTCGCAACTACAGAAAGCAGCGTGGAAAGAACAGCCTCTTGTATTTTACAACCCAATCCGTTACAATAAAGCAGAAAAGACAAAAAGGAGGGCGCGTATGCTGACCTATTCCTTAACAGACGAAAACTGCCCGCTATACGAGGCGCTTTACCGCCATATCCGGGAGGACATTTTATCCAGGCGGCTGCGCCCTGGAGAAAAGCTCCCCTCCAAACGCGCTCTGGCCGTGCATCTGGAAGTCAGTAAGGTCACAGTCGAGGCGGCCTACGGCCAGCTTCTGGCGGAGGGCTATATCCGCGCACAGGAAAAGGTGGGCTATTTTGTGGAAGCCTTGCAGGAAAGCCTGCCCCTGCCAGCAAATCAACCCTTGCTTATCCCTCCCCATGCGCCGACGTCTTACATAGCCGACTGTACGGCAGGCAGCATCGTCTCCGCCTTTCCCTTCACTGTCTGGGCTAAGCTTTTGCGGGAGGTCATGGCGGATTACGGCGCGCAGCTTTTGCAACCCCTGCCACCAGGGGGCGCGGCGGCGCTGCGCCGTGCCATTGCGAAAAATCTCTATGATTTTCGCTCCATGTCCGTCTCCCCAGAGCAGATTCTTGTTGGCGCGGGCACGGACTTTTTATATAATGTGCTGGTGCAGCTTTTGGGGCGGGAGCGTCACTACGCTGTGGAAAATCCCGGCTACGGCAAAATCGCCAGTATTTACCGGGCGGCGGGAGCCGTCTGCTGCCCCGCGCCCATGGACGACGAAGGCATTTTGCCAGAAGCCCTGGAAAACGCCGATGTGGTACATATTTCACCTTCCCACCATTTTCCCACAGGCGTCGTCACCCCAATTCGCCGCAGACAGGCGCTTTTGGAGTGGGCAAACGCCAAGCCAGGGCGATATCTTATCGAGGACGACTACGACAGCGAGTTCCGTTTTACCGGCCGTCCAATTCCCACCTTGCAGTCTATTGACCAAAACGGCAAGGTCATTTACATCAACACTTTTTCCCGCACCATCGGCCCGGCCATGCGCATTGGCTATCTGGTGCTGCCGGAGGTGCTTTTGGGGCGATTCCGGGAAAACCTGGGATTTTACGCCTGCACCGCGCCAAGCTTCGAGCAGTATACCCTGGCTCGCTTTTTGGACGAGGGCTACTTTGAAAAGCACATCAACCGGATGCGGAAATTTTACCGCACCCAGCGCAATGAGATCGTCCATGCGCTGGAAAGCGCTGGCTTCGCCGGACGCATTACAATTTTGGAGAAGGATGCGGGGCTGCATTTTTTGCTGCGGGTGGAAACGGAAAAGTCGGACGACGCACTCATAAACCTCTGCGCCCGGGCGGGCATTCATATTCGCTGTCTGGCTGATTATTATGACGGAAACGCGCCTTCCCAAACGCGCCGGACGCTGGTGGTAAACTATTCCGGGGTATCCGGGGAAAACGCCAAAACTGCCATTGCAAATCTGGAAAAACTACTGTTGGAGGAAACGTAGATGGACTGGAAGAATTTTATAAAAAGCCTCACATTAGAAAATCTGATCCCCTCGATTTTATTAACCGCGGCGGGCGTTCTGATCATTCGGCTTTTGATGAAGCTGTTTGATAAGGCGTTGGAACGTTCCCGGCTGCAAAGGACGGCCAATTCCATGCTGCGCTCCGGGATGAAGCTTCTATTATACTTTTTGCTGGGGCTGATGGTCTGCTCACAGCTTGGAGTGGACGTATCCAGTCTGGTGGCGCTGCTCAGCGTGGTCTCCCTAGCAATTTCCCTGGCGGTGCAGGGCGCGCTTTCCAACACGGTAGGCGGCGTTATGCTGCTGGCAACCCATCCTTTCGCGGCGGGAGACTATGTGGAAATCGGCGCCATTGGCGGGACGGTTTTGGAGGTAGGGCTGACCTACACCAAGCTTGTGACCCCGGATAATAAGGTCATCAGCATTCCCAACAGTACGGCGACTACCCAGGAAATTACCAATTTTTCCGCTTCCGGCTCCCGGCGGGTAGAGCTCATTGTCTCCGCCTCCTATGACAGCCCGGCGGCGACGGTCAAGCAGGCGCTTCTGGAAGCGGCGGCGGTAGAGGCAGTTTTGGCGGAGCCTGCGCCTTTTGTGGGCGTGCAAAGCTACGACGACAGCGCGATTGCCTACGTGCTGCGGATCTGGTGCCAGTCCCAGGACTACTGGGATGTGTATTATGCGGTCAATGAGAGAATCAAAGAGCAGTTTGACGAAGCGGGGATCGTGATGACCTATCCCCATTTGAACGTGCATCTGGATCGTATGGGATAATGCGCTTCCGGCGTTTCATTGACCCTGCGATAAAAAATTCAGTGAAACGCGACCAAGCCGCGTATTTTTTCGTCTGGAATAGAGAAGAGAGGAGCATTACCATGGAGGACAGCGCGATTATTACATTGTATTGGGAAAGAGATCAAGAGGCAATCGCGCAAAGTGAGAAAAAGTACGGCTCCTATTGCAGAAGCATTGCCAACGGCATTCTGCGTTGCTGGGAGGATACGGAAGAATGCGTCAGTGACGTATGGATGCGGACATGGGACAGCATCCCGCCTCAGCGCCCAAAGCGCCTGTCCGCGTTTTTAGGGCGCATCGCGCGAAATCTCGCCATGGATCGCTGGCGTTATAACTGCGCGGAAAAGCGCGCCGCGCATTTTGATTTGCTGCTTTCCGAATTGACAGAATGCATTCCCAGCACCCGCGACGGCATTGGCGATCTGGAACTTACAGAGCTTTTGAACCAGTTTTTGCGCAGCCAGAGCCAAAACGCCAGAAAGGTATTTCTCAGGCGGTACTGGTACGCCAACAGCATAGAGGAAATTGCCAGGCAGTACCGGATGAGCCAGAGCGCCGTAAAATCCAGCCTTCTGCGCACCCGGCGCAAATTGCAGATATTTTTAGAAAAGGAGGGAATTGCCGTTGGATAAAAACGATTTATTTCGCGCCCTTGGGAACATTGACGAAGATTTCATAGAAGAAGCGAATGATACGCCCCGTAAGCACAGCGCTTTTCCGAAGCTTTTAACGGCATGCGCCTGCCTTGCGCTGATTTTATGCGCCGGATGGGGCGGCGGCTATTTGCTGAAGAATTATCAGGAATATAATCCAGAACCGCGGGCACTATGCGCCGATGTTTCAATGGAAGCGGCAACGCCGGTATCCGCGATGCCCCCGGATTTTGCTTTTGGCGCCGCGCTTGGCTCCGACGTGTGGTTTTATGACAGCAGCACCTACATTTTGACATGGGAGGACGTAACAAATACGATTTCCATGACGGAAGAAATGCTGCAAACGGCATGGGAAAGCGTTGCGGCGCTGAACTGGGAGGACTACCCGGAAACATACCAATTGGGGAATCTGTCTTATGAAGGAAAAGAGGAACAGCAGGTTTCTTTCACCATCACAGAAAATGAACAGACCCATGTGGTTCGCTTTTATTTGGAGGAATTGTTTTTTGGGGAAACGCCAGAAGCCCAAAAGCTGCTGCAAGCGTTTTTGAGCTGCCGCCGGGCGACGCTCGATACGGCAGTTTACATGAAGGATGGCAATGCCCTTAAGGAAGCGCAAGTCGACGTGCAGTATTCCAGTTCGGCAAGTTCCATACCAGCGGATTTCTCAGCGACCCTTCGCTGGGGCGAGGACAGCTATTTGCGCATCCAGCAAGACGGCGCGTCGCTGCAAAAAAGCGGCGAGGCGGAAAAAGCGCTGGATCTGGACAGCCAGTTGGTTTTGGGGGAAATCTGGAAAATTGCACAGGATATGGATCTGGCGCAGTGCGCAGCGTCTTTGATGAAAGAAAGCAATGGGCGCATTGAATTACAAATCACAGCAGACGGCGCGCAATATGTGCTGTTTTTCAGCCCGACGGAAATTTTAGCCGATAAGGATATGGAATCTCAGCGTTTGCTGGAAATTTTGCAAATTTGCTGTCAGGCGGCGCTGGCGCAGGAGTAAGCGCAACGAGCAAAAACAGAAGGACGCTGCAAATGGCAGTAGCCCATAAGGAAATATCGCAAAACTTATGACTTACGCCAGGTAAACGGGAAAAACAAAAAATGCTATGCAAAAGGTTCGCCGATTGCATGGCGTTTTTTGTTTTCAAAATAGCAAATATGAGTTTTTCAGTGTTCCAACGGAACGCGCAGCCATTGCCACCGGCAATGATCTCAGGGGTTTGGGGATATGTCACCAACAAGCATTTAGCAGGAATTCCGGGAATGGGATTTCTGCTAAATACGCAATCTTACGTAAGATTGCATTGCTTGCGTGCTACACAGTTATACAAACAAGGCATATCTATCAGATAGATATATTGAGATATTCTTTTGTTTCTGATATAATTTACTCGGAGGTATGGACTAGGTTTCGTCTACGACCTCCTGATGCAGACGGCGGTGAAACTCCGGCACATCCGAATAGAGCCGGATAAGCTGCATATCGCCGGAAGCAAGGATGGAGCGGCGGATAGCGGCGCTGCCTTCCATCACGGCGTTTTCCCGGTCAGAGTGGCCGCAGGCGTTGCGGTAGGGTATATCCTCCATGACGGCAGCCGCTACTACCGGCTTGTATCTTTCATACTGGTCCCGGATAGTGGGGGCCTGCGTTTCCGGCTGTCGGCCCTCACGCTCCGCCAGCGTCTTTTCCGCGCGTTCCCGGACTTCATCGCTGATGGACAGCGAGTACATTCCAGATGCTGAGGAAAAGCCCACGTTGTTGAAAACATAGTCAACATCCGCTTCTTTCAGCCCGCCGACGGTGAAATAGCTCTCCCTTGCGGGTATCCCGCCCACCTTGCCAAACGCTATCTCATGGTTCAGCCCGGTCTCCAGGTGGGCGTGGATCTTGCCGTCCACCGCCAGCGTCACATAGTACCAGCCCCGATACCCGCCGTTCTCCGCGCCCGCGTCATCGTATAATTCCACATTCAGCAGGGTATACGGTTTTAGGCCCTTCTGGGCGGCGATCTCATTGTCTCTGGCCTCCCGTACACGGAGAGCGGCAAGAGCCGTTTCCTTTGCCGCCGCTACGATCTCCGGGTTATACCGCATCAGGACAGCGTTGACAAGCTCATTCTGCACCTTCGCGGTTTTTGCTCTGGGTGTACGGTCATTGCCGATACCCAGGGTCGCCCCGTTATCAAAACGGATATAAATATCGCTGGTCCCGCGCCATTTGCCGGAACAGGGTGATGTCTCGATGTGGCCGGACGGATAGCCAAAAGCCTGGGCAATGATACCGATCTTCTCCCGCATGGGCAGGCTTTCATATTTCGCGGCGATCTCGGCGGCTTTTTTCTGCAAGTCCGTCAGGGGTTCGGCGGCGGGCGCGGCCTGCGGCGGCTCTGCCGGGGGCTGCTCCTCTTGGGACATAGGAAAGGCGGAGGGCTTCTCGCTCTCCGCCTGCTGGTCTATCATTGTGATCTGTTCCATCTCGGAGGGGAACAGCCCCTCCAGCGTCAGTTGTTGATAAGCTCCGCCACCACGATCTCCTCCGCCTGTGCTTTCAGGGCGTTCATGTGCCGCACCCAGTCCATCTGCCGGGTCTTTTTGTCCGGCGCCGGGTCCGCCGCCAGCAGCTCCTCCATCAGCTGCTCCATCCGGGCGGATGCTGTCTCCTGCACCTCCCACAGGTGCGGGAACAGTTTCCCGGTCAGGGTCAGGTGGTTGTAGAGGAGCTTGTTGTTCTCCTCCAGGTACGCCCTCCGCATCCTGCCGTACTTGCCCAGCGGACGGTCCTCTGTCTCCTCCAGCTGGATGTCCGGGATCAGGTAATCCCCGCTTTACTTTACTTAAGGATAATCCTTCGGGGAATTGCCGCAAATGGCACATTCCCCATAGTTCCTGTATTTAATCAATCTTCCCGACAAAACGGTAATAAATCTCAATGTCCCATACCTTTTTGCCATTCTCGTCTTTCCTCCACTGATGGACGGCGATTTTCTCAATCAGTTCATTCAAAAGAGGGGCGGTAGACAAGCACCTTCTCGATCATCGCGTCCACAAGCTCCTGCGTCAATCCTGTC
>CAJURY010000003.1:0-146128 GCA_910589155.1 uncultured Oscillospiraceae bacterium
TTCCTTGATGTACTCCGCCATCACGCCGGCCATACCCAGCATCTGTGGGGCGGCCATGGAGGTGCCGGACATGGACTCATAGCTCTTGCCGCCGGCAATCGCGCCATTGACAGAGTAGATATCCCCGCCGGGGGCGGTGATTTCAGGCTTCATTTCCAGAGACTCCGGAATGCCCCAGGAGCTGAAATCGGACATGGTGTAGTAGTCCGGGGCGGTGTAGGTGCCGTCGTCATTCATAGAAGTGCTGTCCACGGAGGCGACGCACAGAGAGTTGGAGTAGGAACCGGGAGAGCCGTTGGTGGAGAAACGGACGTCCTCTACATACAGCTTTTTGGTGGCGGTATTTTCGTCCCAGCCATAGGAGTTGCCGGCGGAAATGGTCACAACAGTATCCGTCTCCTGCAAGCTGGTCAGAATGTCCTGATACGTCTTATTAAAGGAGAAGCCGCTGCTGCCGGAACCCAGAGACAGGTTCACGGAGTCGCAGCCCAAAACGATGGCGTCCTCGATGGCGACCATGTAGTCGGAATCGTAAGCGCCGCCGCTGGCGCCGAACACCTTCATGGTAATGATCTGCGCATCCGGGGCAACGCCCTTCACATTGACCAGTTCCATTGCCTCAGCAAAGCTGCCGTCCCGCTGGGGGATATAGGCGTTGGCGGCGGCAATGCCCTCTACGTGAGAGCCATGCTCGCCCTGATCGTCATAATCATGGGTAATTTTATAGTTTTTGTCAACATAGTTATAGCCGAAGGGCACCTTGCTGTTGTTGTACAGCCGGTCCGCATTGGCGTTGGGGATGTTGAGCTGATCCGCGACGGCGGCGATTTCTTCCTTATCCAGCAGATCCAGCTCCGCCAGATATTCGCTTTCGGTCTTGCCCTCGGCCTCGGCGTTCTGCTTCAGAGAATAGGCAAGTCCCTTGGGAGAAAAAGACTGATGGTCGATATCGATACCGGTATCGATCACCGCCACGCGGCTGCCCGCGCCGGTGTAGCCGTTTGCCCACACATTAACCGCGCCGGACATCCGGGTGGAGGTAATCATGGCAGGCTCGTCGGAAACGCTGTCTTTTACCACGCATGGCTCATAGCGGTTTTCCACTACGACGCTCTGTACGCCAGGCACCTGACTGATTTTTTCAATATCGCCGTAGGCGATGTTGGCAGAAATCAGATTGGCCGCCAGCGTGAGGTTCC
Source organism: uncultured Oscillospiraceae bacterium (assembly GCA_910589155.1). Taxonomy (GTDB): domain Bacteria; phylum Bacillota; class Clostridia; order Oscillospirales; family Oscillospiraceae; genus Faecousia. The sequence goes on from CAJURY010000003.1 coordinate 1,200, forward strand.
AGGCTACGTCCAATTCGCTGCCCAGCTTATTTTCAATACGGCTTAAAAGCTTGTCCTGATCCTTTTCCAGACCCTTCCGGTAGGACATGGCCGCTGCGTTGGCGGCAATATCCACAGTGGAAAATCCGGCCATCAGGGTAGGCTCTTTTTCCAAAAGGATGGACACGCGGACGACGTCCGTATCTTCATACTCTGTAAGATTTTCTGCTTCCTCTGTGATTTTGCCGATCTTGTCCAAAGCGGCATTGGCCTTCACTTCCTTGAAGCTGACGCCTGTTCCCTTGCCAGCCGCTCCTACCGGCACGGCAAAGCTGAACAAAATGGCGAATACCAGCAGCAAAGAGAGCATCCGTTTTGATCGCTTATGTTTCATTTGCAACGCTTCCTTTCTCATTTTCACCAGGCGCCCCCGGCGGTTTATATCTACGCAGGCACACACCTGCGGCGATATCGGCCTCGAAACTGCTACTACCCAAGCATCCTACACTTTTTATGCCTAAAAACCTTTTTGTCCATAAAAAATTCTAAAGCAATAGCTATTCAACGTTTTAAATTAGAAAATGTATTTTTATACTATCATATTTCACCAGAAAATGGAAGCAGGAAGTTGAATCCCCGCTGGATAAAATATGCAGAAATATGCCTCTTATTTTAGAAAAAATGTATAAAGACGCTGTCATACTAACCAGATATACATAAAAATTCATTCATACAGATGGACTTACAGAAAAAGGAAGAAAACCGCCAACAGTGGTGCGTTGCGTAATTGCAGCCTGTGAAGCTAGCTTTACGAGGCTCACATTAACGAAAAGGCGGTTTTAGAAAACTTCTCCATCGGCTGGGGGAATGTGCTTGCCAACAGGTTTTTTAAATGTTAAGAAGTTATAAAAAATGTTCTAATTCTCTTGACATTGCCATACATCTATGTTAAAGTACGCAATTGTAAAAAATCACAATTCCGCCTACTATTTTTCGTCAATTTATACCAAACGCTTTGCAGAAAGGAGAATCGCGGTCATGGTTTCCACAACAACCAAACCATATCGTTTGCCCAGCCGCCAAACAGCGGCCATTACGCCAGTTCTGTCCCGCCTTGGCGAGCGCCTGACGGCCTTCTGGAACAGCCGCTACTACTTTCCTGCCATGCTTCTGGCGGCGGCGTTTCCCCTGCTCGCCGGGCAGACGCTTTTGGGCGTCGGCATCATGATTTTGGCCGCCTGCGCGTATTTGGCGCTCTGCGCCGACCTGGTGGCGGCGGTTTTCCCTATTTTGCTGATTTTCCTTTTAGGAACGGAATTTTACGACAATGTCGGCGGCTTGTTTCTGGAAGCCCGGTGGATTGCGCCCTTGGCCGCTTGCGCAGTTTTCTTTCGCTGCGTTCGCTTCAGAGGCCAATCCTTCGCAAAGGGAGCCTGTACAAAAAGCCTCGTGGCCGTGTCCGTTGCCACGGTTTTGGGCGGCCTTGGCAGTCTATCAGCAAAGGACTATTTTTCTCCCGTGGCCTTGTACTACGCCATTGGTCTTGGCCCTGCTATGCTCCTGCTTTACAGCTTGTTTCAGAGCGTGCTGCGGCAAAAAAGAACCTATGACCTGGGACAAAGACTCGCCGCGCTTTTCTACGCCGCCGGACTTTTTACCGTCCTGATTGTCGCTTGGGTTTACATAAAAAATTGGCAGCTTTTCGTAGAAACCCGTTCTTCTATTTATTTTTCCTATCGCAATTATTGCGCCACCATGCTGCTTCTGGCTCTGCCTATGCCCTGCTTCTTTTTGCGGAAAAACGGCCGGCACTTGCTGGGGCTTGGCATTATGTATGGGGCGTTGCTGATGACCGGCTCTCGAACCGGACTTCTGTTCGGCTCCGCGCTGGCTGCCGCCAGCTTATGCTGGGCCTTCCGATACAGTCCGTGGCTGCAAAGAAACCGCCAAAAGTTTCTCTGGCTGCTGCTTCCCGCCGCGGCTGTGCTGGCGGTTTTCGCCAAGCGGATGTTTCTTTCCCGCATGACAGGGGGAACGCTGATCTCCCCCACAGACAGCCGCGTGACCTTCTTTTTACAGGGAATGGCCGACTTTGCCGCTTCCCCGGTATTCGGCAGGGGACTTGGCGCCATGGATAACCGCAACATTTTCATCGGCGTACCCGGAAGTATCGTCTGGTATCACAACGCTGTGGCGCAGGTGCTGGGCAGTATGGGTCTTGTAGGCGCAATCGCTTACTTATGGCAGTTTGCCCAGCGGCTTTCCCTGCTGTGGAGGCTACGTGGCACCCCCTATAGCGTCTTTTTGCTGGTTTATCTGGGAATGGTCGCGGTGTCCATGACCAACCCGGGGCTATTTTGTCCCTTCCCCAACGCCTTTTTGATGATTTTGCTGTTTGCTGTGGCGGAGCAGCTTGCGCCCCAGGAGGCAGTGGCGACAGAAAAGCGCCTTGTGCGCAGCAAGCCGCGCCTGCCTGCCATCCTGCCGCCGGCGCGTCCTGCGCCCGCTTTTACCACAGTGGAAGCAGCCCTCACCGCCTACTGGTACAGCATGGATCTCGGTCCGCCCGGTTTTCTCTTTGACCCGCAAGCCTTCGGAAACATTCTGGAACGAAACGCCAGAATTTCCGGAGGCTTGTTTTTTTCTGTTTGAATCTGAAAAAATGCGCTTGTAATACGTAGGGGAAAATTGTATAATATGTTTGAATTATGCTGTAGGAGAGCAGCTAAACCGAGAGGAGTGACACGGGATGAGCGAATATGTCATTGAAATGCGCCATATTACCAAAATTTTCCCCGGGATTGTGGCCAACGATGATATTACGTTGCAGCTCAAAAAAGGCGAGATCCATGCGCTTCTGGGAGAAAACGGCGCTGGCAAGTCTACGCTGATGAGCGTATTGTTTGGCATGTACCAGCCGGAACAGGGTGAAATTTTGAAAAACGGCGAGGTCGTCCAAATTCATGACCCCAACGACGCCAACCGTCTTGGCATCGGCATGGTGCATCAGCACTTTAAGCTGGTGGAAATTTTCTCTGTGCTGGATAACATTATTCTGGGCGTGGAGGATACCAAGGGCGGCGTTTTGCAAAAGGTCAAGGCCAGGGAAAAGGTGCTGCGGCTTTCCGAGCAGTACGGACTGAAGATCGACCCGGACGCCACCATTGAAGACATTTCCGTTGGGATGCAGCAGCGCGTGGAAATTCTCAAAATGCTGTACCGGGATAATGAAATCCTGATTTTCGACGAACCCACCGCCGTATTGACCCCTCAGGAAATCGACGAATTGATGCTGATTATGCGCAATTTCGCGGCGGAGGGCAAATCCATCTTATTTATTACCCACAAGCTGGCGGAAATTATGGCAGTGGCCGACCGCTGCACGGTGCTTCGCAAGGGCAAGTACATGGGTACTGTGGAAATTGCCAACACCACCAAGGAAGAGCTTTCCCGGATGATGGTGGGCAGAGATGTGAGCTTTGCCGTGGAAAAAGCGGAAGCCGCGCCGGGGGCGGTGATTTTGGATGTGCAGAACGTCACGGTTCCTTCCCGTATCCACAAAAACAACGCGGTGAAAAACGTCAGCTTTCAGGTGCGCGCCGGAGAAATCGTGTGCCTTGCAGGCATCGAGGGCAACGGCCAGACGGAGTTCGCTTACGCGCTCACCGGCCTCGAAAAGGCCTCTCACGGGAAATTTTCCCTCTGCGGTATGGACATTACCAAAAGCCCCATTCGCCAGCGGAGCAAGCTGGGCATGAGCCATATCCCAGAGGATCGGCACAAGCACGGTCTGGTGCTGGATTATACCCTGGAAGAAAATCTGGTGCTCCAGCGGTACTGGCAGCCGGACTTCCAGAAAAACGGCTTTATCCGCTTCGGCGAGGTGCGTAAGTACGCCGAGGGCTTGATTGAAGACTACGACATCCGCTCCGGCCAGGGCGCGGTCACCACCGTCCGCTCCATGTCCGGCGGCAACCAGCAAAAAGCAATCGTCGCCCGCGAAATCGATAAAGACCCCAAGCTTCTGGTGGCCATTCAGCCAACCCGGGGGTTGGACGTGGGCGCCATCGAAAACATTCACAAGCAGCTTGTGGCGCAGCGGGACGCAGGCAAGGCGATTTTGCTGATTTCTTTGGAACTGGATGAAGTGATGAACGTATCCGACCGGATTTTGGTGATGTACGAGGGGGAAATCGTTGCGGATCTGGATCCTAAGGCAGTTACCGTGCAGGAGCTTGGCCTTTACATGGCCGGTGCAAAGCGAAAGGAGGTTCGGACATGAAAAAGCTGAAAAACAACGCTGGATTAAACTCCGTCGCCGCTTCTTTGATGGCAATTTTGCTGGGTCTTATCGTGGGCTTTGCGGTTTTGCTCATTGCGGACGCCCGCAACGCCTTAAACGGTTTCGGCGCAATCGTCACCGGCGGCCTGTCCGACCTGAAAAACTTCGGTCAGGTACTCTACTACGCCACGCCCATTATCATGACGGGTCTTTCCGTGGGCTTCGCCTTTAAAACCGGTCTTTTCAACATCGGCGCGGCGGGGCAGTACATGGTAGGCGCCTTTGTGGCGGTTTTTGTTGGCGCAAAGGCAACCTTCCTGCCCGGTCATCTCCACTGGATTGTCGCGATTTTGCTGGCGGCGGTCATCGGCGCAATCTGGGGCATGGTACCCGGTCTCATGAAGGCGTTTTGCAACGTCAATGAAGTCATTACCTGTATTATGATGAACTACATTGGCCTGAACCTCATGAACCTGCTGATTCGTTCTTCCCTGTTCGACAAGGGGCGCAACCAGAGTTTGCAGCCTGTCGCCTCCGCTATTTTGCCCAAATTCGGCTTCGACAAAATCTTTACCGTTGGCGCAACGCCCTCCAGTGTGAACAGCGGCATTGTATTCGCGGTGCTCATCGGTATTTTGCTCTATATCATTTTGCAGAAGACCACCTTCGGCTATGAGCTGAAGGCCTGCGGTTTCAACCGCAACGCCGCAAAATATGCCGGCATCAACGAACGCCGGAGCATCATTCTTTCCATGGTCATCGCTGGCGCTCTGGCGGGCGTCGGCGGCGCGCTGTACTACCTTTCCGGCGCTGGTACCGGCATTCCCATTACAGAGGAGCTGGCTGCCGAGGGCTTTGACGGCATTCCCGTAGCGCTTTTGGGCATGTCTAACCCCATCGGCGTGATTTTCGCAGGCATTTTCATTTCTTATTTGAAAGTCGGCGGCACCACCATGCAGGTCTATGGCTTTGCGCCCCAGATCATTTCCATTATCACCGCGGTTATTATTTACTTCTCCGCCTTCTCCCTGTTCTTCAAAGGACTGCTTGGACGGCTGGGTAAACGGCCTGTAAAGGCGGAAAAGCAGAAAGGAGGCGCTGTAAAATGAGTCTGGTTTACTTTATCGTTCAGCAAACCATGTATTTTGTAATCCCCCTGCTCATTGTGGCGCTGGGCGGTCTGTTTGCCGAGCGCAGCGGCGTCATCAACATCGCCCTGGAAGGCATTATGATTGTGGGCGCTTTCGCCAGCATTTTGTTCATCCATTTTGTTCAGAAGTTCCTCCCCGGTCAGCCGGTACTGCTTCTGGCAATAATCGTGGCGGCGCTGGCCGGTATGCTTACCAGTCTGCCCCATGCCTACGCCGCCATCAACATGCGGGCGGATCAGACCATCAGCGGCACCGCCATTAATATTTTCGCCCCGGCCTTCGTCATTTTCACCGCCCGTATGATTCTGGGCGTGCAGCAGGTGGATTTCCTCAACCAGTTCCGCATTGATTCTGTGCCCCTGCTGGGCAAAATCCCGGTGCTTGGGGAATTGTTTTTCCAGAAAACCTACATTACCACCTATATCGGCATTGCCATTTTGGTGCTGAGCTGGTTTGCACTGTACAAAACCCGGTTTGGGCTGCGGCTCATGGCCTGCGGCGAACATCCCCAAGCGGCGGATTCCGTGGGCATTAACGTATACAAAATGCGTTACGCGGGGGTTCTGATTTCCGGCGCTCTGGCGGGCGTCGGTGGACTGGTATTTGTCATTCCCACCTCCACCAATTTTAACGCGACCGTTTCCGGCTACGGCTTTTTGGCGCTGGCGGTGCTGATTTTCGGTCAGTGGAAGCCTTGGCGCATTGCAGGAGCCGCCTTCTTCTTCGGCGTGATGAAAGCGATTTCCGCCATTTACAGCGGCATTCCTTTTCTGGTAGAGCTGGGCATTCCCAGCAACATTTACAAGATGATTCCCTATGTGGCAACATTGATTGTACTGGCCTTTACCTCCAAAAAATCCCGCGCTCCCAAGGCTGAGGGCGTTCCCTACGACAAAGGAAGCAGATAATTGCAATCTGAACCCGGCGCGGCTGCGCCGGGTTTCCATTCAAATCTTGTTGCAATTCAGGCAAATCATTAGTATAATGAATAAGACACGGTATTATGGATTGGAGTGTGCTTATGGAAAAAAGAAAAAAACGCTGGGGAGATCGCAAGGACGGTTGGTGGCTGCGGGATCTGCCCGCCATGAACCAGATCACCCCCATCATCATGCCCAACCGGGCCGACAACGAAGCGTACATCAATGTGGACGTGGATCTGCGCCCGCTGCAAGCGTATCTGGACAAGAAGAACGCGGGGCGCACCACAGACAAATTTACTTATTTTCATCTGATCAGCGCGGCCATCGGCAAAGCCTTTGTCCTGCGTCCCCGAATGAATCGGTTTATTGTAAAAAATAAAATTTATCAGCGCAAGGATATTACTGTCGCCTTTGTTGTGAAAAAGACCTTTAGCGATAAATCGGAGGAAGGGCTTGCTATTTTGAAGTTTGATGAAAATTCCACCATTGACAGCTTTCATGAGGACATTATGAAGGTCATTCATCAGACCCGGCGCACCGACGTAAAGGATACCTCCTCGGACGCTATGGATTTTCTGGTGAAGCTGCCTCATTTCCTCACCACGTTTTTGGTGAAGCTCATTTTGCTGTTTGACCGCAAAGCGCTGGTGCCGGATTCTGTAGTGGGAAGCGATCCCAATCACGCGGCGATTTTCCTGAGCAATCTCGGCTCCATCGGCTTGGAGTGCGGCTATCATCATCTGGTAAACTGGGGCACAAACTCCTGCTTTATTGTCGTGGGCAAAAAGCACTGGACAAAAACCTATGAAGCGGACGGGTCTGAGGATCTTCATGAGGTAATTCCTCTGGGTATTACCTTAGACGAGCGCATTGCCGACGGATATTACTATTCTGGCACGGTGGCTCTGGTGAAAGAGCTTTTGGCGCACCCGGAGCTTTTGGAATTGCCTGCCAGCACCCCTGTGGAGTATGCCATCAAGCGGTAAGCAGATAGCTAAAGCGTCCCCGGAGCAATCCGGGGACGCTTTTCTTGGTTTGAACCGTGGCAAAAGCGGATACAATGGATGTAAAAGGAGGTTTTTGCCAGTGGTAAAAGGAATTTCCAGACAGGTGATTGTGGTGAAATCGCCGGATCCAGAACTGTTTGAGCAGGCGATTTTTATTTTGCGGGCGGACGCCTTGGGACGGGAAGGCGTTTCGGATCGGACAATTTTGCGGCAGGCGCGGCTTGCGGCAGGCAGCTATCTTCCCAACGCGGGGAAAGGCAGGAAGCGTCCGCTTTTCTATGGCGCGGCGGCTGGCGCCGCTGGCATGGCCTTGCTCTGGCTGTTGACGGTTCTTTTGTAGGCGGACAGATTTGTTCGCCCCGGGCGGACATTTGCCGCTTATTTATTTTTATTGACTGTCAATCAGCTTGTAAATGTCCGGCAAAGAGCTGCTCACATAGCATACCAAAATGAGGTGTAATTGCCACTGGCAATTACACCTCTGCAAAATGACGCCGCCCTACAGTCTATCGTCAAACGCTGGGGATCATACATCGGTGCGCCCCTACGGCAGCATTCCAGCACCATTCCTGTCGAGTGACCCCCAATGGTGTGCCAAGTCTGTGGCAGGGTTCGTAACGCATTGCCGGTAGGCGCCGCCTACCGGGCGCTGCCCGCCTTGGTTTCGCAGTACATGCAGCGGTACACTCGCTTGGCTGGGTCGGACAGCAAAAATACATGGGGCAGCTCCTGCTCCGTGCTGGAAATGCACCGGGGATTCTTGCAGCGGATGACGTTGGTCAGCCGCTCCGGGAGGGTCAGTTCCTTCTTTTCCACCAGGTTGCCGTCACGAATAATATCTACCGTAACGTCCGGGTCTACATAGCCCAAAATGTCCATGTTCACCGAGAACTCCGCGTCAATTTTAATAATATCCTTTTTGCCCATCTTCCGGCTGGCGGCGTTTTTAATGAGCGCCACGGAGCAGTCCAGCTCGTCCAGGCGCAAAAGCTTGTAAAGCTGCATCCCCTTGCCCGCCGTGATATGGTCGATGACAATGCCGTTTTTAATGGAATCAATATTCATCTTATTGTACCTCCAGCAGCTTCAAAATCAAAGCCATGCGCATATACTTGCCGTTTGCCACCTGTTTAAAGTAGCAGGCTCTGGGATCGTTATCAATGGCCACCGCAATTTCGTTCACTCTGGGCAGAGGATGCAAAATGGCCATTTTCTTTTTTGCGTTTTCCAGCTTGTCCGGGGTCAGAATGTAGCTGTCTTTCAAGCGCAGATAATCTTCCTCGTTGAAAAACCGCTCCCGCTGCACTCTTGTCATATACAAAATATCCAGTGTGGGCATGACGGCTTCCAGATCGGTGGTTTCCTCAAAGGCAACGCCCTTTTCGTCCATGGCGTGCTTCACATAGCCGGGCACCTTCAGTTCCTCCGGGGAGATGAGCACGAACTTCACCCCGGGATACCGGGACATGGCGTTCATGAGAGAGTGCACTGTGCGGCCAAATTTCAGGTCGCCGCAAAGACCAATCACCAGATTGTCCAGCCGCCCCATTTCCCGGTAGATGGTAAGAAGGTCGGCCAGGGTCTGGGTGGGGTGGTTGTGACCGCCGTCGCCTGCGTTAATGACGGGAATGGTGGCGTTCATAGCGGCAACCAGAGGCGCGCCCTCCTTGGGATGGCGCATGGCGATGATGTCGGCGTAGCAGGAAATGACCTTGGCGGTATCGGCTACGCTTTCGCCCTTGGAGGCGGAGCTGCTCTGGGCTTCGGAAAAGCCGATGACGTGGCCGCCCAGCTCGTACATGGCGGCCTCAAAGCTCAGCCGTGTCCGGGTGGAAGGCTCGAAAAATAAGGTGGCCAGCTTCTTGCCATGGCACTTTTCGCTGTATTTTGCGGGATTTTCAATGATGTCGCAGGCGGTGGCGATGAGGCCGTCCAGTTCCTCTACAGACAAATCCAGAATATCAATCACACTTCTCATTTTGTACCTCCAATCCAGCTTTCGTCCGACGGATTGTTCCGGAAGGCCAACAGCCGCGCCACATCCTCCGGGGCAATGTACCCTTCGTCAGCGGCAACCTGGGCAATCACGTCAAAATTCGTCAGGCTGCAATTTTTTATCTTGGCTTCCGCCAGGCGGGTCAGGCCCTTCTGCATTCCATAGGTGAAGATGCTCACAACGCCTAAGACCTCAGCCCCCGCTTCTCGCAAAACGTTTACCACTTCAATGACGCTGCCGCCGGTGGAGATGAGGTCTTCCACCACAACCACCTTCTGCCCCGGCAGGAGCTTCCCCTCAATCTGGTTCTGGCGGCCGTGATCCTTCGCGCCGCTGCGAACATAGCCCATAGGCAGTCCCATGAGGTGCCCCACAATGGCGGCGTGGGCGATCCCGGCGGTGGAGGTACCCATGAGCACTTCCACATCGGGATAGTTTTCCTTCACCAACGAGGCAAGCCCCTGTTCCACATCGGTGCGCACGGCAACGTCCGTGAGGGTCAGGCGGTTGTCGCAGTACACCGGGCTTTTGATGCCGGAAGCCCAGGTAAACGGCTCCTCCGGGCGGAAAAACACCGCGCGGATGGACAGCAGGTCTTTTGCAATCAAATTAGACAGTTCCATTTTTTATCTCCTTATCCCACAAATTCTTTCACGCAGCGACGGTAAGCTGCCACGGGGTCGGCGGCCTGGGTAATGGGGCGGCCTACCACAATATAATCGGAGCCAATTTCCTTGGCCTTTTCCGGGGTGGTGACGCGCACCTGGTCGCCCACCTCGCCATCGGCAAAGCGCACGCCGGGAGTTACGGTGACGAAGGCCGCACCGCAGCGCGCATGCACCGCGCCTGCTTCCAGCGGGGAGCACACCACGCCGTCCAGCCCAGCGTTTTTCGCCAGCTCCGCGTAGCTGAGCACCACCTCCGGCAACGGCTTTTCAATGAGCAGTTCTTTTTCCATACGCGCCTGGCTGGTGGAAGTAAGCTGGGTCACGGCGATGAGCAGCGGACGGGTACCGTCCGGCCGGGTAAGGCCTTCCAGGGCGGCTTCCATCATGGCGGCGGTACCGGCGGCGTGGAGGTTCACCATATCCACATCCAGCCGGGAGAGCACAGCCATGGCTTTTTTCACGGTGTTGGGAATGTCGTGGAGCTTTAAATCCAGAAAAATCTTGTGGCCTCTGACCTTCAGCTCCCGGACGATGGCGGGGCCTTCGGCGTAGTACAGCTCCATGCCGATTTTCACAAAGGGCTTTTCCTCTTGAAACTGCTCCAGAAAAGCCATGGTTTCCTGCTTGCCTGCAAAATCGCAGGCAATGATCACGTCTTTACCCATGATGCGCGCCTCCTATAATATCCTTTAAATTTTCAATTTTGTAGGTTTCGCAAACTTTTGGCAGGGCTTCGATGATCTTTTTGCTGGCCATGGGGTCAACTAAATTCACCGCGCCTGCCTCCACCGCCGTGGCGCCCGCCAGCATCAGTTCAATCACGTCCTCGGCGGAAGTTACCCCGCCCATGCCTATAATGGGAATGGACACCGCTTCATACACCTGATACACCATGCGCACGGCCAGGGGGAAAATGGCGGGGCCGGACATACCGCCGGTTTTGTTGGCCAGAAGCGGCGCTCTTTTCCGCAGGTCGATGCGCATTCCAAGCAGCGTATTGATGAGGCTCACCCCGTCCGCTCCCGCATCCTCGCAGGCTTTTGCAATGGCGCAAATGTCCGTCACATTGGGAGAAAGCTTCATAATAACCGGCTTTTTCGTGACTTTTTTCACCGCCGCCGTAACCTCGGCGGCGCTTTTGGGGTCGGTGCCGAAGCTCATGCCCCCGCCGTGGACATTGGGGCAGGAAATGTTCACTTCCAGCCAACCCACCTGAGACTGCGCGTCCAGCTTTTCGCAGGTGTACACATAATCCTCCACGGAAAAGCCGGAAACGTTCGCCATCACCGGCTTGTGGAAATACTGCGCCATTTCCGGCAGCTCGTGGGCAATCACATGGTCAACGCCGGGATTTTGCAGCCCCACGGCGTTCAGCATCCCGGCTGGCGCTTCCGCAATGCGGGGGGCAGGATTGCCAAAGCGGGGATCTTTGGTGGTGCCCTTAAAAGAGAAGGTACCCAAAATATCCAGATCGTATAATTCGGCAAATTCCTTACCAAAGCCGAAGGTACCGGAGGCAGGAATCACCGGATTATCAAGCCCAATGCCGCAAAGGTCAACTTTTGTATTTACCATTGAATTTCCTCCCGCTCCAGCACTGGGCCTTCCTTGCAAATGCGCTTTGCGCCGTTTTTCGTCTGGCAGGTGCAGCCCATGCACGCGCCAAAGCCGCAGCCCATACGTTCTTCAAAGCTGAACTGCCCGGCGGTTTTCGCCGCGGCGTTTACCGCCCGGAGCATGGGCATGGGGCCGCAGGTATAAAAATAGGAGTAGTCCAACCTTTCCATGGGGGTGGTGACAAAGCCCTTTTCCCCATAGCTGCCGTCTACCGTGGTGACAATGGTTTTGACCCCCAGAGCGGCGAACTGCTTTTCATAAAATACTTCTTTTTGGGTGTTAAAGCCCAAAACGGCGGTGACATCTTTCCCCTGCGCCCGCAGCCTTTTCGCAAGGCCGTACAGGGGCGGAACCCCCACGCCGCCGCCCAGCAGCAAAGGCGCATCTCCGGATTTTTCCAGGTTGTAGCCGTTTCCAAGGCCGGTGAGCAGCTCCAGCAAGTCGCCGGACTGCAAATCCACCATAGCGTCGGTTCCCTTCCCTACGACCTTATAAATAATGCGCAGGGTGTTTTCTGTCCAGTCGCACACGGAAATGGGACGACGCAGGAAAAATCCATCCAGCTTCACATTTACAAACTGTCCCGGCGCAGTTATGGCGGAGGTATCTCCTTCCAATGTCAGCTCCAGCACATCGCCGGTGAGATTTATTTGGGAATCAACCATAAAATCTACAATTTTCATCTTCTTGCCTCCTGCCCCGCGTCAATGGTGGAGACACAAAGGGTGGTTTCCTCCAGCACGTCCAGCAGCACCCGGACGGTATCCAGAGAGGTGAACATGGTAACGTTGTTTTCCACCGCGCACTGGCGGATGGTGCGTCCGTCGGCCAGTCCCGCGCTGTCGGAAAGATCCTGGGTGTTGATGACGTAATTTACAAAGCCGGAGCGGATGGAATCCAGAATTTCCTCGCTGCCGCTGCTGATTTTCCCGGCGGCGTGGGTGCGAATGCCGTGTTCTTTCAGGAAGCGAGCCGTACCGGGGGTCGCCTGAATATTAAAGCCCATATTGTAGAACCGGCGCACAAGAGGCAGCGCCTCCTCCCGATCCTGTCGGGCCACGGTGACGAACACGGTGCCGTAGTTATTGAGTTTCATGCCGGAGGCCTGCAACGCCTTATAAAGGGCGCGGGTCAAGCGGTTGTCATAGCCGATGGCTTCGCCGGTGGATTTCATCTCCGGGGAGAGATACGCGTCCAGTCCCCGCAACTTGGAGAAGGAGAAGGCGGGCACTTTGACATACCAACGCTTGCTCTCCGGTGGGTAAATGGTGGTAAAGCCCTGCTCTTTCAGGGATTTTCCCAGAATCACTCTGGTGGCGATATCCGCCAAGGAGTAGCCCGTGGACTTGGAGAGGAAGGGCACCGTCCGGGAGGAGCGAGGGTTCACCTCAATGATGTACACCTGTTCGTTTTTATCTACGATAAACTGAATGTTATAAAGACCGATGATGCCGATGCCTAGCCCCAGGGCTTTGGTGTATTCCAGAATGGTATCCTTCACCTTCTGGGAAATGGAGAAGGTGGGGTACACGGAAATGGAGTCGCCGGAGTGAATGCCGGTGCGCTCCACCAGCTCCATAATGCCGGGGCAGAACACGTCCACACCGTCGCACACCGCGTCTACTTCCAGTTCCTTGCCGCTGATGTACTTATCCACCAGCACAGGCTTGTCCTCGTCGATTTCCACGGCGGTTTTCAGGTATTGCCGGAGCATTTCCTCGTTGTTTACAATCTGCATGGCTCTGCCGCCCAGCACGAAGCTGGGGCGCACCAGCACGGGGTATCCGATTTTCCCGGCGGCAGCTACGCCGTCCTCGATTTTTGTCACGGCCTTGCCCATGGGCTGGGGAATTTCCAGCTTTTGCAGCAAATGCTCAAAAGAATCCCGGTTTTCCGCCCGGTCGATGGCCGCGCAGTCGGTGCCGATGATTTTTACCCCTCGCTCCATCAGGGGCGCGGCAAGGTTAATAGCGGTCTGACCGCCCAGGGCGGCGATGACCCCCATGGGCTGTTCCAGCTCCAGAATGTTCATCACGTCCTCCACGGTGAGCGGCTCAAAATACAGCTTGTCGGAGGTGGTGTAGTCCGTGGAGACAGTTTCGGGGTTATTATTGATAATAATCGCTTCGTAGCCCTCGCTGCGGATGGTCATAACCGCGTGGACGGTGGAATAGTCGAACTCCACGCCCTGTCCGATGCGGATGGGGCCGGAACCCAGCACCACCACCTTTTTCTTGCCGGATACCACGGATTCGTTTTCTTCTTCGTAGGTGGAGTAGAAGTAGGGAATGTAGCTGTCAAACTCGGAGGCGCAGGTGTCAATCATTTTGTACACCGGGAACAGGTTCAGTTCCTTGCGGATGGCAAAGACCTCCTGCTCCTTGATGCGCCAGAGCCTGGCGATATAGCTGTCGGAAAAGCCCATGATTTTCGCCTGGCGCAAGGTTTTGTGATGATAAGGGGCGCTTGCCAGAGCTTTTTCCATTTTCACAATATTTTTAATCTTATTGAGATAGAGCTCATCGATTTTTGTAATGGCACAGATACGCCCCAAGTCCATATTCAGGCGAATGAGCTGAGCGATGGCGTAAATTCGGTCGTCCGTACCCTCTTTGATATAGCGCAGCAGCTCTTCCGTGGAAAAGCTGTCGAATTTCGGCATATACAAATGGGAAACGCCGATTTCCAGTGAGCGCACCGCCTTGAGTAAGCTTTCCTCAATGGTGCGGCCGATGGCCATGACCTCGCCGGTAGCCTTCATCTGGGTGCCCAGACGGTTGTTGGCGGTGTAAAATTTGTCGAAGGGGAACCGGGGCATTTTTGTCACCACATAGTCAAGCGCCGGCTCAAAGGAAGCCGGGGTGTTGGCAATGCGGATTTCGTCCAACGTCATGCCCACGGCGATTTTCGCAGACACTCTGGCAATTGGGTAGCCGGAGGCCTTGGAAGCCAGGGCGGAGGAACGGGAAACTCTGGGGTTCACCTCAATGACATAGTACCGGAAGGACAGAGGGTCTAAAGCAAACTGCACGTTGCAGCCGCCCTCAATGCCCAGCGCCCGGATGAGGCGCAAGGCAGCGTCCCGGAGCATATGGTATTCCTTGTTGGTGAGGGTCTGGCTGGGGCAGAACACAATGGAGTCGCCGGTGTGAATGCCCACGGGATCGAAGTTTTCCATGTTGCAGATGGTAATGGCGGTGTCGTTGCTGTCCCGCATGACTTCATATTCAATTTCCTTGTAGCCCCGGATGCTCTTTTCCACCAAGACCTGATGGACGGGAGACAGGCGCAGGGCGTTGGTCATAACCTCCCGGAACTCTTTTTCATTGTCCGCGAAGCCGCCGCCGGTGCCGCCCAGAGTAAAGGCCGGACGCAGAACCACCGGGTAGCCGATGCGCTCGGCCGCCGCCAGCCCTTCTTCCATGGTGTTCGCGATTTCGCTGGGGAGCACCGGCTCGCCCAGTTTCTCGCACAGCGCCTTGAAAAGCTCCCGATCCTCCGCTTGCTCAATGGAGCGAGAGGGAGTGCCCAGCAATTCCACCCGGCATTCCTTCAAAACGCCGGTTTTTTCCAGCTCCACCGCCAGATTCAGCCCCGTCTGGCCGCCGATTCCGGGGACAATGGCGTCCGGCCGCTCGTAGCAGAGAATTTTTGTGATGTATTCCAAAGTCAGCGGCTCCATGTACACCTTATCCGCAATGGCGGTGTCGGTCATAATGGTGGCGGGGTTGGAGTTGCACAGCACCACCTCATAGCCTTCTTCTTTTAGCGCAAGGCAGGCCTGGGTGCCGGCGTAGTCAAACTCCGCCGCCTGGCCGATGACGATGGGGCCAGAGCCAATCACCAGAATTTTCTTAAGATCCGTTCTTTTAGGCATTTTCTCCCGCCTCCTTCATAAGCGCAATAAACTGGTCGAAAAGGTACCCGGAATCCTGGGGGCCGGGGGCGCTTTCCGGGTGGTACTGCACGGAAAATACCTGATCCTCCCGGCTGCGCACGCCTTCCACGGTATTGTCCAGCAGGTTGATATGGGTGATTTCCAGCCCGGTGCCCGCCACGCTTTCCGGCACCACGGCGTAGGAGTGGTTCTGGGAAGTAATCTCAATCTTTCCAGTAAGCAGATTTTTCACCGGATGGTTGCCGCCGCGATGCCCAAATTTCATTTTCATGGTCTTTGCGCCGTAGGCCAGGCCGATAATCTGGTGCCCCAGGCAAATACCGAACATGGGGTATTTCCCCCGGAGCTTTTGCACCAGTTCAATCACAGGCTTCACATCCTCCGGGTTGCCGGGGCCGTTGGAAAGGAACACCCCGTCGGGGTCCATGGCCTCGATTTCCGCCGCGGTGGTGTTATAAGGCACCACAGTGACGTTGCAGCCCCGCTCCTTCAAACTGCGCACGATGTTCAGCTTCATGCCGCAGTCCACGGCCACCACGTTATATTTTGCGTCCGCCGTCCGGGAGTACCATTTTTTCTGGCAGCTTACCCGGCGCACCGCGTCGGTGGGCAGCGTCGTCTTTTGCAAAATCCGCATGGCCCAGTCCGTGGGGGTGGAAGCGTCGCAGATATACGCCTTCCGGGAGCCGATGTCCCGGATAGAGCGGGTGATTTTCCGGGTGTCCACCCCGTAAATGCCGGGAATTCCATATTCCTCCATCACTTCGGACAAAGTTTTGGTGTAGCGGAAGTTGCTGGGGGTATCGTTGTATTCCCGGACAACCAGCGCGCCGATGGAGGGAATTTTTGTTTCATAGTCCTCGTCCGCCATGCCATAGTTGCCGATGAGGGGATAGGTCATTACCACCATCTGGTCGGTGTAGCTGGGGTCGGACACAATTTCCTGATACCCCGCCATGGAGGTATTAAACACGATTTCGCATACCCGGCTGACGTTGGCGCCGAAGCCAAAGCCCAGATATTCCGCGCCGTCCTCCAGGACGATTTTGCGGTTCATTTCTCCAGCCATACGATCTCTCCTTCCACAATTGTCATTTTGCATTTGCCCCAGACCTGCATCCCCGCAAAGGGGGTGGCCTTGCCCATGGAGGCAAACTGCGTGGGGTCAATGGTATAGGTTTCCTCTAAATCCCACAGGCTGTAATCCTGCTTTTGGGGCAGGCCGAAGCGCCGACGGGGGTTGTCCGACAGCAAAGCCACCAATTTGGAAAGCGGCAAAATGCCGGGCTTTACCAATTTCGTATAAAGTACCGGGAAGGCGGTTTCCAGTCCCACCACGCCCATGAGGCTCTTTTCCAGCCCTCTGGATTTTTCCTCGGCGCTGTGGGGCGCGTGGTCTGTGGCGATCATATCAATGGTGCCATCCAGAACGCCCTCCAGAAGCGCCTGCCGGTCATCTTCTGAGCGGATGGGGGGATTCATTTTAAACCGCCCGTCCTCCTGCAAGTCCATATCGTTAAATACAAGGTAGTGGGGACCTGTTTCGCAGGTCACGTCCACCCCTTCGGCCTTCGCCTGCCGGATCAGCGCCACGCTTTCTTTCGTGGAAATGTGACACACATGATAGGCGCAGCCGGTTTTTTTCGCCAGAGCCAGATCCCGCTTGATTTGTCTCCACTCACTTTCGGAGCAGATGCCCCGGTGCCCGTGAAGCCTCGCGTATTCGCCGTCATGAATGTAGCCGCCCCGCAAAAGCGTATTGTCCTCGCAGTGGGCGGCGATGATTTTGCCCAGACGTTTGGCTTCCAGCATGGCCTGCTCCATGAGGCTGTCGGACTGCACCCCCCGGCCGTCGTCGGAAAAGGCCACCACCTTGTCTGCCATCGCCGCCATATGGGACAGGGCTTCTCCCCGCTCCCCCATGGTAATGGTGCCGTAGGGATGCACCCGCACCGCCGCGCCCTTGGCGATTGCGTCCAACTGGGGCTGCAAATTGGCAGGGCAGTCCGGCGCGGGATTCACATTGGGCATAGCGCACACGTCGCTGTAGCCCCCTCTGGCCGCCGCCATAGTACCGGAAGCAATCGTCTCCTTATAAGAAAAGCCAGGCTCTCGAAGATGTACGTGAACATCCACAAAACCCGGCAAAAGGAAACAATTGGGCAAAGAAAAAACAGAAACACCATCTTTGGGCTTCTGCTGAGAAAAAACAATATCCCGGAAGGAAAATCCGCCGTTTTCATAAACGGCTGTTCGATCCAACTGAACCTGCATACCGCATCCTCCTTCTAATCCATTAGCAAAGATTTTATCATATTCGGCTGGGCGTGTCAAGAAAAAGCTTGCGTTTTCTCCGCTTCCCGGAAAAATTCGACAATTTGCCCGGTTTTCCCACGCCTCATCACACAGACAGCCGCCGGGGCTGGAATATTCCAACCCCGGCGGAAAGGAACCATTTTTACTTGGACAGCAGGAAATACAAAATCACCACCGCGCCCAGGGCGATACGGTAAATGCCGAAGGCGGAGAAGGTATGCTTTTTCACATAGTCCATGAGGCCGCGAATGACAACGAGGGAAACCAGAAAAGCGGTAACACAGCCAAACAACAAAACCAGCAGCTCCGTCTGGGTCATGGCGACGCCTTGCGCTGCAAACTTCACCGCCTTTAAAAGACTTGCGCCCAGCATGGTGGGAATGGCAAGGAAGAAGGAAAACTCCGAAGCCGCCGTCCGGGACAGTCCCAGAAGCATAGCGCCCAGAATGGTAGAGCCAGAGCGGGAAGTACCGGGAATCAGGGAAAGCACCTGAAACGCACCGATACAAATCGCAGTTTTATAGGAAATGTCCTCCGGCCGCTTTACAAGGCCGCTTTGGGGCTTTTTGCGCTCAATGGCCAGAAAAGCAAAGCCATAGAGGATTAAGGTGGCGGCGACGGTAATATAATTGTATAGATGAGCGTTCAGCCAGTCGTCCAGGAGCACACCCAAAATCCCGGAGGGCAGCACTGCCACAACCACCCGGAACCACAAATTCCAGGTGCGTTTTTTTGCCGCCTGATTTTTGGAGGGGGCGAAGGGATTGAGCTTTTTGAAAAATAAAACGATCACCGCTAAAATTGCACCAAGCTGTACCACCACTTCAAACATTTCCCAAAAATCCGGGGAAACGTTTAGGGGCATCAACTCCTGTAATAAGATCAGGTGCCCTGTGGAACTGATGGGCAGCCATTCGGTAATGCCTTCTACAATTCCATATAGAATTGCTTTTAAAATTTCGATCAGCATATTGGTTCTCCTTTGCTATGTAAAAATTGTGGGCGGCTCATTGGCCGGCGTTTTCTTCCAGCTCGTTGAAGGAAGCGTCGTCAAAGGTAATCACAAGATAATACTTATGCGATTCTTCCTTGAGTTTTTCCTCCAGATGATCCTGGATGGCAAATTTTTGATCCAAGGTACCATAGGGCACCATTACGTCAAAAATCAAGTTGGTGTGCCCTGGTCCCCGTACCATGCGAAAATCGTGCAGCGACAGCCGCCGGTCAAATTCCTTCAACGCAGCCTGCATCAGGCTGCGCATATGCAAAAGCTCCTGATCATCCGTCACCACTGGGTCGTAGTGAATCACCAAATGGACGTGGTGCTCTTCCAGACAACGGCGCTCGATGTCGTCAATGATATCATGACACACCAGCACATCTTCCCGGTTGTCCATTTCCACATGAATACTGGCAAAACGCTGCCCCGGTCCGTAATCGTGCACCATCAGGTCATGAAATCCCAGCACCTTGTCGTTGGAACGAACCTCGTCAATGAGAATTTTGCGCAGCTCCGGGTCAGCGTTTTCCCCCAGCAGGGGGTTTACGGTTTCTTTTACCAGTCCAATCCCAGACCAGAGAATAAAGGCGGCTACCAAGAGTCCGGCATAGCCGTCGATTTGCAGATTCGTCAGCTTGCCGATTACAGCCGCCGCCAGCACCGCAGCAGTGGCAATTACGTCGTTGCGGCTGTCCGCCGCCGCGGCCTCTAAAGCTTTGGAGCTGATTTTCCGCCCCAGCTTTCGGTTAAACAGGGACATCCACAACTTCACGCCAATAGACAGCGCCAGCACAACCACCAGCACGGTGGAAAACGCCACTGGTTCCGGGTGCAGAATTTTTTCAACGGAGCCTTTCGCAAGTTCCACGCCGATGAGCAGTATCATCACTGCCACAGCAAGTCCTGAAAGGTACTCCATGCGGGCATGACCGAAGGGATGATCCGCATCGGCGGGCTTGCTTGCCATTTTGAAGCCAACCAGAGTGACGATGCTAGAAGCCGCATCGGACAAATTGTTCACCGCGTCCGCCACAATCGCCACGGAGCCGGCAAGCAGACCGACGCTCAGCTTACCGGCAAACAGCAGCAGGTTGCAGACAATGCCGACCAAGCCGGACAGGCTGCCGTAGGCGGCGCGTACATTGGAATCTTCCACATTTTGGCTGTTTTTCACAAAAAGCCGCAGCAGAAAATCGGTCATAAAAAAAGAAACCTCCTTCTTAAACTACCAGTCCAATTTTGATTGACTTTTTTTAAAATAGTTGCTAAGATAAAAAAATAAAGGTTATCAGACATTTTCACGAAATTGTCTACAGACTTTTCGCCGCTGTGCGATATGATAATGCAGTGGGTTTTACAGCGCTTTGAGATATTATAGCATACGGTTGGCAGAAGTCCAGCACTTTTTCCTAAAATATCCCGCGCTGTCAGGAAAGGAAGGATTTTTATGGAATTTACGTATCAAATTATTACAGACTCCTCCTGCGACCTGCCAAGCGAGCTGGCGCAGGAGCTGGAGCTTTGCTATGTGCCCCTTTGCGTACGCCTGGAAGGGAAAGAATACGCCAACTATCTGGACGGAAGAGAACTTGACCCCAAGCAATTCTATGCGACATTGCGCGAAAAAGTCCCTACCAGCACCTCCGCCGCCACCCCCGGCAAGTGGATGGATGCTATGCGCCCCGTGCTGGAAAAAGGACAGGACGTACTGGCGCTGGCCTTTTCCTCCGGCCTCAGCGGCACCTGCGACGCAGCGATGCTGGCGGCAAAGGAATTATCTGCCGAATACCCGGAAAGAACAATTCAAGTAATCGACACTCTGGCGGCTTCTATGGGTCAGGGGCTTTTATGCTACTATGCCGCAACGATGCGAAAAGCGGGCAAAAGCTTGCAGGAGGTCGCAGCATGGGTACTGGAAAACCGGCTGCATCTTTGCCACTGGTTCACCGTAGACGATCTCATGTTTTTAAAACGGGGTGGCCGGGTTTCTGCCGCCACTGCCGTAGTGGGCTCCATGCTGCAAATTAAGCCGGTGCTCCACGTAGATAATGCAGGCCATCTCATCAATGTGTCCAAGGCCAGAGGTCGGAAAGCGTCCATAGACGCGCTGGCCGCCAAGGTGGGAGAAACGGCGCTGATTGCCCCAGAGCGGCAAGTCATGTTCATCAGCCATGGGGACTGCCCGGAGGACGCGGCCTATCTGGAGCAGCTATTGAAGGGTCGCTATCATGTGCCGAAAGTCATCACAAGCTATGTCGGTCCTGTCATTGGTTCCCACTCCGGCCCCGGCACCCTGGCGTTGTTTTTCCTGGGTTCAAAGCGGTAACATTTTCAGCGCGCCATTGCATTACATCCTCCGGCTTGGCCGGAGGAAATTTTTTTGCAGCCAATGCGAATTTAACAGCGCGCCGCCGTTTTCTATGGTGAAAAGCAAAAGCTGCACTTGAAAAAAAGTGCGTTTTCCAGTAGAATAGAAATTGGAGAGGATACTTTATGAAGCTTCTTATAAAACAGCGGGTATTTTCCTGGACGGATACTTACGATGTTTACGACGAAAATTTGCAGCCGAAATACTTTGTCAAAGCGGAATTTTTCACCTTCGGTCATCAGATTCACGTGTATGACGCGCGAACGAACCGGGAGGTCGGTTCCATCCATGAGCGGATTTTGACCTTCCTGCCTTGCTTTAACGTGGTTATGGGCGGCAGGGATATGGGTACGGTGCGCAAGCGCTTCACCTTTTTCCATCCCCAGTACGACGTGGAATACGGCGGCTGGGAAATCGAGGGGGATTTTTTCGGCTGGGACTATGAGGTGCGCAGCGGAAGCAGAGTCGTTATGCGCATATCTAAAGAGTTTTTCCGCTGGGGGGACACCTATACTTTGACTTATGAAAATCCGGCGGAGGAGCTGGCGGGACTGCTTTTGGTGATTGCCATTGACGCGGCCAACTGCTCCAACAATTAAATCCTTCTGGAGGGGGAAAGCGCCATGCCATATCAGACGGTTTTATTTGACCTAGACGGAACGCTGACGGATCCCGGTCTCGGCATTACCAATTCCATTTTGTACGCACTCAAGAAAATGGGCTACCCTACGCCGCCCCGGCAGTCTCTTTACCGGTTCATCGGCCCGCCCTTGCAAGACTCCTTCGCGCTGCTCTGCGGCGCGGACAAAGCGGTGGAAGCGACCCATTGTTACCGGGAATATTTCGCGGTGGAAGGGAAATTTGAAAATCAGGTTTACGAAGGAATTCCCGCCTTGCTGCAAAAGCTCAAGGCGCGGGGCTTGCGGCTTGTGGTGGCAACCTCCAAGCCGGAGGAATTTTCCATAGAAATTGTGGAGCATTTTGGTCTCGCGCCTTATTTCGACTTTGTGGCCGGCAGCGCCATGGACGGTAGCCGCAGCAAAAAAGGGGAGGTCATCGCCTACGCTTTGGAGCGGGGCAAAATCGACCCGGCCGCAACCGTCATGGTGGGCGACCGAGAGCACGACGTAATCGGCGCGAAGGAAAACGGCCTGCCCTGTTTCGGCGTGCTGTATGGCTACGGCAGCGAAGAAGAATTGCTGTCCGCTGGAGCGGCGGGGCTTGCCCAAACGCCCGCCGACCTGTTTTCTTTGATTGTGGGGGAATAAAATGGAAAAAATTGCTAGCTTTACGGTGGATCATCTGCGCCTGGAACCGGGGATTTATGTGTCCCGGCAGGATACCGTGCAGGGCGCGGCGGTGACGACCTTTGATCTGCGCATTACCAAGCCAAACGACGAGCCGGTGATGAACACGGCGGAAATCCATGCCATGGAGCATTTGGGGGCGACGTTTTTGCGCAACCATCCACAATGGAAAGACAAAACCTTGTATTTTGGACCCATGGGGTGCCGGACTGGATTTTATTTGCTGCTGGCGGGAAATCTGACCTCCGCCGAGATTGCGCCCCTTATTACGTCGCTTTTCGAGTTTATTCGGGACTATGAAGGAGAAATCCCCGGCGCAAGTCCCAAAGACTGCGGCAATTATCTGGATCTCAGTCTCCCCATGGCAAAATACTGGGCAAGACGCTATTTGGAACGGACGTTATACAAGATAGACGAGGCGCATCTTGTCTATCCGCAATGAGAAAGGGGATACCATGAAATTAGGAATTATCGGCGCTATGACCTTGGAAGTGGAGGCGCTTCAGTATAAGCTTTTGGATATGAAGGTCACGAAGCGGGCGGGACGCACCTTCTGCGAGGGCGTTTTGCAGGGGCTTCCCGTGGTTGTGGTGGTGTGCGGCGTGGGGAAGGTCAACGCCGCGCTGTGCGTGCAGCTTTTGCGGGATTTGTTCGGCGTGACTCATATTTTGAATACCGGCATTGCCGGTTCCCTGGAAGCCAGCTTGGACATTGGCGATATTGTAGTTAGTACCGATGCGATGTATCACGATTTTGACTGCGGCGCGATGAATTATACCATAGGACAGGTGCCGAAACTGGAGGTTTTGGCGTTTCCGGCGGACGGGAAGCTCATAGAAGCGGCGAAGGCGGCCTGCGAGTCGGTGTACCCCGGTCACAGCCGTATGGGGCGCATTGCCAGCGGCGACCAGTTTGTTTGCAGGAAGGAACAAAAAGAGGCGATTATTCAAAATACCGGGGCAATCTGCACGGAGATGGAGGGCGCGGCAATTGCTCACGCCGCGTATTTGAATGGGCTGCCCTTTGTGATTTTGCGGGCGATTTCCGATAAGGCGGACGAAAGTGTGGGAATGGATTACCCCACCTTTGAGCGGGAAGCCGCGCTGCGCAGCGCGGCGGTAACGGAAGCGTTGGCTGCGAAGCTGGCGCAGGAAAAGTAAAAGGGTGTGCGACACCCTCGCCTTCCTTCTTAACCGGTTATCCTTGCATGTATCCTTTGCGCATAATGCATTCCCCCTGATGTAGCGTTTGTTCTACATCAGGGGGATTTTGTCTTTGATCCAGTTTTACCGGGACGCTTCCTTTGTGAAACGCAGACTTGCAAACTTATGGAATAAAATTCAGCGTAATGGAAGCAGTATCCGGCTGAAGCTGGCGATACGCCACTCCAGCGGAATCCATCATGCGCTTGGAGGCAATGGTGGCGGGGGTGTCGGCGTACTTATCTGAAAGATACACAACTTCCTTCACGCCGCTTTGGATAATGGCCTTGGCGCACTCGTTGCAGGGAAACAGCGCCACATACAGCCGGCTGCCTCTGAGGTCGCGCCCATTGGCGTTTAAAATGGCGTTCAGCTCCGCGTGCACCACATAGGGGTACTTGGTCTGTTCGCCCTGCCGCTCCCAGGGGTACTCGTCGTCGGAACAGCCCTTTGGCATCCCATTGTATCCGGTGGAAATAATAATGTTGTCCTGAGAGACAATGCACGCGCCTACCTGGGTGT
The DNA here is from genome assembly GCA_910589155.1 of uncultured Oscillospiraceae bacterium. Classification (GTDB taxonomy): domain Bacteria; phylum Bacillota; class Clostridia; order Oscillospirales; family Oscillospiraceae; genus Faecousia. Next base: position 25,436 of record CAJURY010000003.1, read on the forward strand.
TGGGATCTTTGCTGCGCAGCGCCGCCAGCATCGCGACGCCCATAAAGTATTCGTCCCAGGATATGTACTTTTCCCGCTTCATAAAACGTCCTCCTTTTTATTTAGACCTCTATCAGCTCCGGCGGAAGCCGCAGCCCTTCCGGGTTTTCTTTTGCGATTCTGGCAACCTTCTCCCAGGAAAAGGCTTTCGTCAGCTCTTCTACGGAAATCGCTTCAGAACTTGGCAGCAGCCCCGCCGCAAAGCCTAAAAAGCCTAAAAGCTTTTCCTTTGGCATTTTTTGCCGCAAGGCCGCAAGGCTTAGATCGCCGTCCCGCTTGGACAGCCGCCGCCCGTCCGGGGCAAGCGCCATGGGAATGTGATAATACTCCGGTTTGACAAAGCCGAAAAGCCTTTGCAGATACATCTGCCTTGCCACAGAGCCAAGAAGATCCGCCCCGCGCACCACCTCGCTCACCCCCGCAAGGCCGTCGTCCACCACCACCGCAAGCTGATACACGAAAATACCGTCCGCCCGGCGCACCACAAAATCCCCACAGTCCTTCAAAAGATTTTCCTGATAAGCGCCCTGCACACCGTCTGTAAAGAAAACAGTTTCATCTGGAACCCGCACCCGCCAGGCGGGGCGGCGACCAAAGCTTCCTTGCGCTTCCGGGGTCAGATCCCGGCAGGTGCCGGGATACACATAGGTACCATCGGAGCTGTGGGGCGCGCCAATGGCGTGAAGTTGGCTTCTGGTGCAGTAGCAAGGGTACAGCAGCCCCCTTTCCTTCAAGCCCACGAAATAACGCTGATAAATTTCGCCGCGCTGGCTTTGCGGCTGGGTTTCCTCGTCCCAGTCCAGACCAAGCCACAATAAATCCCGCCGAATACTGTCGGCGTAGGCTTCTCTGCATCGCTCTGCGTCCAGATCCTCCATGCGCAGTATCATTTTACCGCCCTGAGATCGAACAGAAAGCCACGCCAGCAGCCCGGCGAACAAATTGCCCAAATGCATTTGTCCGCTGGGCGTGGGAGCGAAACGTCCCACAATTTGTCCGTTTTCCATCCTCATCCGGCGATGTTCAGGTCGGAAACGTCAACGTCTTTTTCATAGGGGTTGCAGTATTCGTTAACGGTATCCGCCACGCGCTCCGCGTCCAGCACATAGTAAGAGCCGCCGGAGCGATCCTCCGCCCGGCCGGGCAGGGTAATGCTTTCGATGTTGCCTACGCCGATATGCCAGCCCGCAAGTCCCATCCAAATGAGGTTGCCGGTGGAAAGATTGTCTGTGGTGGCTTTGGTAAGGGTAGAAAGGGCGCTGGGCAGCTTCACAGCGTTTTTCAGGCTGAGCCACTGCTCCATGCAGGCGGACAAAAATTCCCGCTGCACGTTTACCCGCTCCAAGTCCGCCATAGCGTAGCCGCTGCGGAAGCGCACAAGCCCCATGGCGTCCTTACCGTTCAGCTTTTGCATACCTTCCTTCAGATCGATGTAAAGATCTTGAGAAGCATCCTCATAAAACATATCCATGGGTACGTCAAAATTTACGCCGCCCATCACGTCTACCAGAGACACAAAGCCCTCCAAATCCAGAAGCATATAGCCGTCCGGCCGGTAGCCGACGATATCCTCCACATAGTCCAAAAGCCCCTCCATGCCTTCCTCGCCTTTGCCGTTGCGCCCATAGGCGGAGTTCAGCTTGGCGACATTGCCGGCGGGAGTGATGGTGTAGGTATCCCTGGGCAAACTAACCAGATTGGCTTTTTTGTTGTTCCGATCCAAATACAAAAGAATCATGGTGTCCGTCCGTCCGCCGTCCGCGTCGGTGCCAGCCAAAAGCACGGTGGTGCAGCCGGGTTTGCGTCTGCCAAGGCTGCTTCCTCCCTGAGGCGGTTTTACCACAGACCGGAACCAGAAAACGCCGCCGATAATGAGCGCGGCCAGCAGGAAAAGCGAAACAAGGCAACCATGTCCCCGGCGCTTCCGCTTGGGACGTCGGGTCTTTTGGGGCTTGGGCGCTTGTTGCCGCCGTCTGATCTCCGTTTCCATGGCTTGATATTTTTGCGTGTTCTCCATAGGCGGTTGTGTCCTCCGGGGGGTATTTCTGGGGCGCTCGTCGGAAAAATCTCCGTTGTACGCTCGGATTACCGGCTGAGGCGGTCCCTCCTCCAGCTCGTCTTCTATAAAATCATCCTCAAAATTTTCATCGAAATCTTCATCGAAGAAATGATCCAGAGACGGCGCTTGCTGCCGCCGGTAGGGATTGCTGTCTCCAGGCGGCTCGCCGCCGGCAATAGCGTCATCAATCTGCCGCATAAAATCTTCAAAATTGTCCTGCTTTTTTCCTGCGTCATACATGAAAAGCGTCCTCCTTTTACTATTCTATCATAACGCAAAGGGGTCAAAAAGTAAACGCCTTCAAGGAAAATTAAATAATTCTTCAGAATACTCGTTTTTTCGCCTTTATTCCCCAATCCGGGAACGGCTGTAAATATAAAACTCCTCCTGAGAGGGCTTGACCTCCGGGACGTATTGGGGAAATCCTTTGTCAAATTCCGCAAAGCCAGCCATATCCGCCTGATAAGCTTCGCTTTCCAAGTACTGCCAGCAATGTCCCGCCAAAGCCCCTTCTCGCAGCTCCTTGACAAGCATCGCCGTGGGATAAACCCCGCCGTCCAGAGAAACGTTGTACTTTTTGCAGCTTTTGAAACCGCGGTTTACATAATTCCATGGATGTCCAAAAATCACAATGGCTGCAAAGCCCATTTGGGCGGCTATTGTGAAAGAATGCTCCAAAAGCGCCTTACCATAGCCTTTTCTCTGCATTTCGGGAGCCACAGCGACGGGGCCGAAGGTTAAAATTTCCATACCCTTGCCGGTCTCGTCCACCAGCCTGGCTTTTGTGTACAGGACGCTGGCGATTATCTCGTTTTCTTCTTCCAGCACCAGACTGAGTTCCGGGATAAAATCCGGGTGACGCCGGAGGCAGTGGGCGACATAATGCTCATTGCACCCCGGCGCGTTGCCGTTCCAAAACGCTTTTTTCATCAGGGCTTACTGTTTGTAATCCTTGGGTTCTTCCTGTCGAATTTTCATATGGTTATCCTTCCGTCATCCATTTGGACGCCCACTGCATCAGTAGCGCGGACAGCGTTTCAAAATCCGCCTCAGCTACCGGAGCGTTTTTCAGCCGCAGTCTCTGGGCGAGGATCTCCTGCTCTTCCGGCTGCAACAAGGTAGCCAGCGCCCCTTGTTTCCGTTCAAACACGCCGGTTTGCAAATAAGCAACGGCCTGTAAGGTAAAAGCCGCCGCTTTATACAGTTCCTTTAATAGTTCGCCGCTTTTTTCATGGAGCGCGTTATGGACGCAGGCATGATAGAGACTGCACGCTCCTGTTAAAATCGCCCTGCGAACATCCTCTTCCCGGATGGTCTCCATGAGCGGCGCAAGAGAGCCGACAAAGGGCGTTGTGTCATGGCATAATTGAAAAAGGTCGGCTTTGTCCCAATGTTCCAGTTCTTCTTTGCCGGAGAAAAAGCCGCAGATCATATCCCGCTTGGGCAGGGTATCCAGCACGCGGCTGTACGCTTTGAGATCGTCTGGAGAAACGCGGTCTAAAATCAGTACCACGTCGATATCGCTTTCGCCGGTAGCCTCTCCGCGGCCATAGCTTCCCTGCAATCCCACAAACCAGACGCGGCTGCCGAAGGCGTTTTCCACAGCGCGCAGATAGCTTTGCATCCATTGTTCCATGGAAAAGTTCATACATTACTCCTTTATGCCCGGTCGAAGCCTAGATAGCGGGTGCCCTGAAAGTGCAGTCTGCCCCGATCGCCCACTACCAGCATACCAAATTCACGGCAGTCCACCTGCAATTCCATGCGGTCGCCGCTTTCCACCTGAAAGGTTACATAATAAGAAGTGTGGGTAGAAGTGTGCATGGCGTGCATATCTGCGTTATGATGATGGTGACTGATGTGGGTCCTTTTGTCCACAATGGCAGCGTTTACTGTGAGCTTGGGAGAGCGGTTGTTTTTCCCCCACTGCCGGACACTGCTGATAAGTACAAATAGAATGATACCAAAAACCAGACAAAACGTCAACGTAAACAATACGCGAAAACCGCCGCCCCAGAAAAAATTATCAAACATCATTTTTTATTCCTCCCGTCTCATTTCATCAAAGCCATAGAGAATGGCAGTTATTAGTAGAAACTCCCGCAGGCAGACATTTTCGCAATTTCGTTCAAATTTTCCTTGTCCAACTGTAAGAAATAATCAAAGTCTTCCTAGCACGTCTATTATAATGAAAGGTAGCAAGCACACCGCTAAAAACAGAGAGCGTGTGCCGCAAAGAAAATCCGCAGGTCAACCAGTAAATAAAAAGCTTGCAGTCTGCAAATACAGACTGCAAGCTTTTCTCTATTTATTCCGCAGAAATCAGGAAGTAGTAAACCGGCTGACCGCCTTGCAGCAAATTGACGTCCGCATTGGGGCAAGCCTTGGTGAAAATATCCGCCGCCTTCTGGGCTTGCTTCTCGGTGGTATCCGCGCCGTAGAAGATGGTGATATAGCTTTTTCCTTCCTGCTTGGTCTTTTCCGCCAAACCCTTCAGCAGTTCGGAAAGGCTCCGGCTGGTGCCAAACAGCGCGCTGCCATACATGGCGAGGTAATCGCCCTCGTGAATATCAAAGCCGTCAAAATCAGAATTCCGGGCGGCGTAGGTAATCTGCATGGTGTCCACAGTCTCCAACGCCTGGGTCATAGCGGCGATGTTCTCGTCTTCCTCCCCTTCCGGGTCAAAGCTGAGTAGCGCCGTAATCCCCTGAGGAATGGTCTTGGAGGGAATCACCACAACCTTTTTCTCCGTGAGGGGATCCACCTGCTCCGCCGCCATGATGATATTTTTATTATTGGGGAATACAAAGACAATTTCTGCCGGCACCTGGTTTACCGCCAGCAAAATATCCTGGGTAGAGGGGTTCATAGTCTGTCCGCCGGAAATAATACCGTCCGCGCCCAAGTCCCGGAACACAGAAGCAATCCCGTCCCCCGCGCACACAGCCACCGCGCCGTATTTTTTCTCCGGGGCGGCGATGGTGGGGGCAAGCTCCTGCTCGCTCATCACCTTTTCCGTATGCTGCAAGCGCATATTTTCCACTTTTACCGTGACGAAGGAGCCGTAGGTCAAAGCCTCCTGCATGGCTGTGCCGGGATTGTTGGTATGGACGTGTACTTTAATAATTTCCTCATCGTCCACCAGCACCAGGCTGTCCCCAAGCTGCGACAAAAAGGCGCGAAGCTGCTCTGGGTCTTTGTCGTTTTCCCGGGAAACAATGAACTCCGTGCAGTAGGTAAAGGTGATGTCCTCCGTCTCAAAATCGGAAAAACTCGCCTGCTCCTTGGGTTCTTCTCCAGCTTCTCCGGTGGGCGCGGTGATTTCCTCGCCCCGCAGCGCCAGCAGCATGGCTTCCAGCGCCAGCACCCAACCCCGTCCGCCCGCGTCGATGACGCCGGCCTTTTTCAAAACGGGATTCTGGTTCATGGTGCCCGCCAGAGCAACCTTGGCTTCCTCCAGCGCCGCCTCATGGACAAATTCAAAATAGCTGTTTTCCTTGGCGGCAGCGACGGCTTTTGCCGCAGACAGCCGGGCGACGGTGAGGATCGTGCCCTCGGCGGGCTTCATAACAGCTTTATACGCCGCGTCTACGCCCTCTTGCAAAGCCTTTGCCCACAACACGCCGTCACACACAGAAGCGCCCTTGAGCGCCTTGCCGATCCCGCGGAACAGCAGGCTCAAAATCACGCCGGAATTGCCTCTCGCCCCCCGGAGCATGGCGGACGCAGCCAAAGACGCCGCCTTTTCCAAGGTGGGATCCTCCGCTTTCTTCAAATCTGTTACAGCAGAGGAAATTGTCATGGACATATTGGTACCCGTATCGCCGTCAGGCACCGGAAAAACATTCAGTTCATTGACGGCCTGTTTATGAAGCTCGATGGCGGCGGCGGCATTCACCACCAGCCGGCGGAAATCAGCTCCGTTAATCGTCTGCCTCAATCGATTTACACCTCCGTATGGGTTTTTACCCAATCATCATAGAATCAATATAGACGTTTACCCCTTGCACCATCGTGCCGGTACACTTGGTCACAACATAACGAACCTCAGAAATAATGGAGGCTCCCACGGCGGCCAAATTCACGCCATGATCTACCATAATGTGCAAATCAATTGAGATTGCGTCGTTTTCATGGAACGTCACGCGAACGCCCTTGCTCATGGATTCCTTGCGCAGCAGGTGCACCAGACCGTCGGTCATGGAGCGGATCGCCATGCCCTTCACGCCAAAGCAGTTGGACGCGGCAATGCCTGCGATTTTTGTATAAACGCTGCTTTCAATGGTGACAGCGCCCTTTTCAGTATTCTGTCGAATCATGAACCAATCCTCCTTATGCCGGAAATCCGGCAGACAATGTATGTGATCTTACCGCATTTGCCCTGCAAATGCAATCAGATCATGCTTTCTTCCCAGCAATCCGGGGCGGTAAGACCCATAAGCTTTACGACTGTGGGCGCCACGTTGGCGAGGCCGTATTTGCCGTCTTTGATGGCGTAGGTTTCATCTTTGTCATAAATAATGAAGGGAACCGCGTTGAGGGAATGGGCGGTACGCACAGAGGTCTTGCCCTTTTTGGTTTCGGTCATCTGGTCGGCGTTGCCGTGGTCGGCGGTCACCAAGACGGTGTAGCCGTACTTGTCGGCGGCTTCCAGAATCCGTGCAAGTCCCCGGTCTACGCATTCCATAGCGTAAACAACCGCGTCCAGCACGCCGGTATGGCCTACCATATCGCCGTTGGGGAAGTTGCAGCGCAAAAAGTCAAATTTACCGGAAGCCATAGCCTCCACCATATGGTCGGTGATTTCCACGGATTTCATGGCGGGCGCCTGCTCAAAGGGAATCACATCGGAGGGAATTTCCTCGTAAACCTCCAGCGTTTCATCAATCTTACCAGAGCGGTTGCCGTTCCAGAAATAGGTCACGTGGCCGTACTTCTGGGTTTCAGACAGGGCGTACTCGCGAACGCCGGCAGCGCACAGCACCTCTGTCAGGGTATTTTGAATGACAGGAGGCTGCACCAGATAATGTTCAGGGATATTGAGGTCGCCGTCGTACTGAAGCATACCGGCAAACTTTACACCGGTATAGTCTCCCCGATCAAAATGAGAAAATTCCTTCCGGTCAAAGGCTAGGGAAATTTCCTGGGCGCGGTCGCCCCGGAAGTTGAACAAAACCACAGAATCGCCGCCTACAATCTTGGCCACCGGCGCGCCGTCTCTCGCCACCACGAAAGCGGGCAGATCCTGGTCGATGCAGCCGGTTTCCGCCCGGTAAGTTTCAATGGCCTCCTTGGCGGAGGGGAACTGCCGGCCTTGCCCTTGCACATGGGTGCGCCAGCCAGCTTCCACCATGCCCCAGTTGGCCTCGTAGCGATCCATGGTGATCTGCATTCTGCCGCCGCCGGAGGCGATGGCGTAGTCGTAGCCCGGCTCGTTCAAGGATGCCAGCACGGTTTCAAGCTGCTCCACATACTCCAGCGCGGAGGTGGCGGGCACGTCCCGGCCGTCCAGCAGAATGTGGCAGTAGACCTTCTTGACGCCTTCTTCTTTCGCCTTTTTCAGCAAAGCAATCAGGTGAGAAATGTTGGAGTGCACGTTGCCGTCGGACAAAAGCCCCAAAAAGTGGAAGGCCTTGTCATTTTCCAGGCAGTTCGCCACCAGCTCCTTCCATGTGGCGGACTGGAACAGGCTGCCGTTTTCAATGGATTCGCCCACCAGCTTCGCGCCCTGGGAGTACACCTGACCGCAGCCAAGGGCGTTGTGGCCAACCTCAGAGTTGCCCATATCCTCGTCGGAGGGCAGGCCAACAGCAGTGCCGTGGGCTTTCAGATAGGTGTGGGGGCAGGTGGCAAGAAGTTTGTCCAGCGTGGGTGTGTTTGCAAGCTTCACGGCGTCGCCGGCGCCGCCGTCGCCCTTGCCTACGCCGTCCATGATAACCAGTACAATGGGTTTACGCATATAAAAAACCTCCAAAGTTGAAAATTGCATTCTTTTAGTTGTATTATTCTACACCATTTTCCCGGAAGATACAACTGGTATTTGGAAAATTTGTGAAAAACGCAAAAGAGCGCGGTAAAATGCTCCGCAAATTGCAGTACTCTATACGTTTTGTGGCACATGCGGCCGGACGCGCCGAGCCGGGCGCATACTTTTTCCAAAACCGCGCAAGCTTACCATAAAGACGCATTTTCCAGCGGCTTCTTTTTTACATCTGGACGAAAGCCGCATATTTACAAAATATTTTATTTTTCAGCCCTTGACATTTTGGCAAAGTGGTTGTATAGTTAGCTTAGCACTCAAGAACATCGAGTGCTAACACAAAAAAGGAGGAAGGGCATTGGAACTAACAGAACGCAAGAAAAAAGTGTTGCGTACCGTAGTTGATCTTTACATCCGCACCGCCGAGCCGGTTGGCTCCAAGGCCATTGCCGCCATGCCAGACATGGATTATTCCTCCGCCACCATCCGCAACGAACTGGCCGACCTTACAAACCTCGGCCTTCTGGAGCAGCCCCATACCTCCGCCGGACGCATTCCCTCTCCCACCGGCTATCGGCTGTATGTGGACGAACTGATGCAAAGTTACCGGCTCAGTCTGGACGAGACGAAAAACCTCAACCAGTCCATGGAACTGAAAATGCAGGAATTTGACAAAATGCTAAGCCAGGTGGGTAAGCTGGTGTCTCAGGCCACGGATTTACCCGCCTATGTGGTGGCTTCCCGGCGAACGGACGTAACCGTGCGGCGCTTTGAACTGATCTTAGCCGACGCGGGCAGCGTCATTCTGGTGGTGATGTTTACCGGGGACGTGGTAAAAAACAAACTCATTAAGCTGCCCCTTGCAGTATCAGAGGCCGACCTTTCCTTGTTGTCGGCGCTGCTGAACGCCACCATGACGGATCTTGGCGCGGAGGAATTCACCCCAGGGCTGATGGAAAAGGTCATGCGGGGAGCGAAAAACGCAGGAAATCTGGTTCCCATCATTGTGGAGTTTACGATTTCAGAACTGCGCCGCCAGCAAAACGCGGACGTTGCCCTTGCCGGGCAGATGAAGCTTTTGGGGCAGCCGGAGTACCGGGACGTAGAGAAAGCCCAGGAGCTACTCAGCGCGCTGGATGAAACCACCATTTCCAATTTGCCCACCGTGATGAGTTCCGGCAAGGACACGCAGATTTTAGTCGGCCCGGAAAACGTGGCCAGAGAATTGAAAGACACCTCCGTCGTCATGACAAAGTTCGACATTGGCGACGGGATGCAGGGTATGATCGGCGTGGTCGGTCCCACCCGCATGGATTACGCAAAAATCACCGCCCGGCTCAGCTATTTCGCGGAGGGTCTGGCAAAAATGTTCGGGAAGCCGGAAGGCAACGAGCTGCCAGCTCCCAGACAAAACGACGATGCACAGGAGGCTTAACACGAAATGGCAAAAAAAGAGAAAGCAAAAGAAAAAGAAGCGGAGGAAGTGAAAGAGGAAACCCCAGAAACCGCGCCTTCCCCGGAAGAATCCGTCATGCAGGAATTGCAGGAAAAGCTGGCCGCCGAGCACGAAGCCCATTTGCGGCTGGCGGCGGAGTACGACAATTTCCGCAAGCGCACCCAAAAGGAAAAAGACGGCGTTTACGCCACAGGCAAAGCGGACGCCATCGCAAAATTTTTGCCGGTGTACGACAATCTGGTCAGAGCCTTGGCGCAGGAAACCCAGGACGCCGCCTTTAAAAAGGGCGTGGAAATGATCCTTGCAGAACTGAACAAAATTCTGGAGGGGCTGGGCGTTCAGAGCTTCGGCGACGCGGGCGACGCTTTTGACCCGGAGCTGCACAACGCCATTATGCACACGGAAGACCCAGAGCTGGGCGAAAGCGTTCTGTCGCAGGTGTTCCAGCGGGGCTTTAAACTGGGCGACCGGGTCATCCGATTCGCCATGGTGCAGGTAGCAAACTAACTGATTCATTTGGGAACCTTTTCCCGGATTTTATAATATATATCATTTACATTTCTATAGGAGGAAACAACAATGAGTAAAATTATTGGTATCGACCTTGGCACAACCAATTCCTGCGTTGCCGTTCTGGAAGGCGGCGAACCCGTCGTTATTCCCAACGCCGAAGGCAACCGCACAACCCCTTCCGTGGTGGCTTTTGCCAAAACCGGCGAGCGTATGGTAGGCCAGCTTGCAAAGCGTCAGGCTGTCACCAACCACAGCCGCACCATTTCTTCCATCAAGCGGGAAATGGGCACCAATTATAAGGTGGGCATCGACTCCAAGCAGTACACCCCTCAGGAAATCTCCGCCATGATTTTGCAGAAGCTGAAAGCCGATGCGGAAGCCTATCTGGGTACTACCGTCACGGAAGCCGTGATCACCGTTCCCGCCTACTTCTCCGACTCTCAGCGGCAGGCCACCAAGGACGCGGGCAAGATTGCCGGTCTGGAAGTGAAGCGTATTATCAACGAGCCTACCGCAGCCGCTCTGGCTTACGGTCTGGACAAGGAAACCGAGCAGAAGATCATGGTTTACGACCTGGGCGGCGGCACCTTCGACGTATCCGTGCTGGAAATCGGCGACGGCGTCATTGAAGTTCTGGCTACCGCCGGCAACAACCGTCTGGGCGGCGACGACTTCGACAAGCGCATTATGGACTATCTGGTTGCCGAATTCAAGAAGGCCGAGGGCATCGACCTGTCCGGGGACAAGGCCGCTATGCAGCGATTGAAGGAAGCCGCTGAAAAGGCAAAGATTGAACTGTCCGGCGTGACCTCCACCGACGTAAACCTGCCCTATATCACCGCCGACGCCACCGGCCCCAAGCACCTGGACGTAACCCTCACCCGCGCCAAGTTCAACGAACTCACCGCCGATCTGGTAGACGCTACCATGGGTCCTGTCCGCCAGGCTATGTCCGACGCGGGTCTCAGCGCCAGCGAGCTGAGCAAGGTGCTGCTGGTTGGCGGCTCCTCCAGAATCCCCGCCGTGCAGGAAGCCGTAAAGAAGATCACCGGTAAGGAAGGCTTCAAGGGCATCAACCCCGACGAATGCGTTGCCGTGGGCGCGGCCATTCAGGGCGGCGTGATTGGCGGCGATGTGAAGGATATTTTGCTGCTGGACGTTACCCCGTTGTCTTTGGGCATTGAAACCATGGGCGGCGTGTTTACCCGCCTCATCGACCGCAACACCACCATCCCCACCAAGAAGAGCCAGATTTTCTCCACCGCCGCAGACGGTCAGACTTCCGTAGAAGTCCACGTTTTGCAGGGCGAACGGGAAATGGCGGCTTACAATAAGACGCTGGGTCGCTTCCAGCTTGCAGGCATCGCCCCCGCTCCCCGCGGCGTGCCCCAGATTGAAGTCACCTTCGACATTGACGCCAACGGCATTGTGAATGTATCCGCCAAGGATCTGGGCACCGGCAAGGAGCAGAAAATTTCCATTACCGCATCCTCCAACCTCAGCAAGGACGACATCGATAAGGCCGTGCGGGAAGCCGAGCAGTACGCCGCCGAGGACAAGGCGCGCAAGGAGGAAGTTGACACCCACAACGCCGCCGATCAGACTGTGTACCAGACGGAAAAGACGCTGAACGAGCTGGGCGACAAGATTTCCGCTGAGGAAAAGTCCAACATCCAATCCGCTGTGGATCGACTGAAGGAAGTCAACAAGGGCACTGATCTGGAAGCCATCAAGACGGCTACCGAGGAAGTGCAAAAAGCGTTCTACGCCGTATCCGAAAAGCTTTACCAGAACGCCGCGCCCCAAGGCGAAGCGGGCGCCGCCCCCAATGACGGCCCCGTAGACGCCGACTACGAGGAAGTCAAGGACTAAACGACAGCTTGCCATGAGGGACGGTTCCACCGCCCCTCATGCTTCGGTTTACATTAAGTCAATTCGAGGTGAATTGAATGGCAAATGAAAATAAACGCGACTACTATGAGGTGCTTGGGGTAGACAAAAACGCCAGCGCCGACGATATTAAACGCGCCTACCGGAAAAAGGCTATGCAGTACCATCCCGACCGGAACCCCGGCGACAAAAGCGCGGAAGCCAAATTCAAAGAGTGCAACGAGGCCTATGAGGTCTTGTCCAACGCCGAAAAGAAGGGGCTGTACGACCAGTACGGCTTTGCGGGGGTTGACCCCAACTTCAATCCCAACGCCGGTTTTGGCGGCGGTGGCTTTGGAGGCGGCTTCGGCGGCTTCGGGGATTTAGGCGATATTTTCGGCGATCTCTTCGGCGGTGGGCGGCGCGGTTCTGCCGGCCCCAGACGGGGCGAAAACGTAGCCGCCCGGCTGGAGCTTACCTTTGAGGAAGCCGCCTTTGGCGCGGAAAAAGAGGTTTCCGTGGGCAGAATCGAATTTTGCGCCAAGTGCGCCGGCTCCGGCTGCGCGGACGGCTCCAAGCCCGAAACCTGCACCCGCTGCGGCGGCTCCGGCTCTGTCCGCACCACCCAGAATTTTATGGGTATGACCATGCAGTCCTCCACCGCCTGCCCCGCCTGCGGCGGCAGAGGTACCATCATTAAAAATCCCTGCTCCACCTGTAAGGGGAAGGGCAAGGTGCGCCGCACCGCCAAGGTCAAGGTGCAGGTGCCCGCCGGTGTGGACAACGGGCAAAGCGTCCGGGTACGCGGACAAGGCAGCGCGGGTTCCTCCGGCGCCCCCGCCGGGGATCTGCTGGTGGAAATTTCCATCCGCCGTCATCCGCTTTTTGGCAGAAACGGCGCGGATGTGCTGTGCGAAATGCCCGTCACCTTCGCACAGGCCGCCCTTGGCGCGGAAATTGAAGTGCCCACCCTGGACGGCAAGGTGCGCTATACCGTGCCGGAAGGTACCCAAACCGGGACAGTTTTCCGCCTCCGGGGGAAAGGCATTCCCCATGTGGATAACAATCGATCCCGGGGTGATCAGCTTGTAACCGTGGTGGTGGAAACCCCCACCAAATTGAGCAAAGAGCAAAAAGAGCTCCTGCGCAAATTCGACGAATCCGCAAAGTCCTCCGGCAATCAGCCGAAAATCTCGAAATTTTTCGAAAAGCTCAAGCAGAACTTTGAAAAATGAAGGAAAGGCTGAATTTTTCTCACCAGCAAAATGCGCCCGGCAAACAAAACGTTTGCCGGGCGCATTTTGCTGAAAGCGGGATTTTCCTACAAAATGTTGTAATACGCAGGCAGTTCCGCCTGATAAATATGGCGTATCAGATCGGCCAGACGGTTGCATACGCAGTAAAACTCGTCTTCATCGTCCAGCCGCGCCCAACTGTCCATCTCCGCAAAACCTGTGGATATTTCGTCCAGCTCATTGTGGTCGATGAAGGTAGCGATCAGCCCATAGCGATTTTCCCAGGTATTTTTCGCCTCCGCTGCCAGCGCGACTGCCTGAGCGCGATCCGGTTCCTGCATCGCGCGTTCCAAAAGCTGGGCAATATCTTCCGTCTGGTGGTGCAAAACAAGGGTTGTGCATAGCGTCAAAACCAAAAGTACCGCCAATATTCCTGAACCTATGGCAAAATAATTCATGATGCATCATCCTTTTTGATAAAAACCGTTTTCCCACGTTCGTCTACGGTCAAAAGATAAATGTCCTCCACCCGGCAATTACGCTGCTTGAGCTGAGACGCCAGCCAGTCGGGCTTCTGCCGCAAAAGGGGCAGATTTTCCTTCAATAGCTTCCCGTTACTCACCACGGTAATGGGCAGATATGGATCTTCCACGGCAATCCCCGCATCTTTTGCGGGGGCAGGGGCGTAGGCCGCGTAGGGAAATACGGAAATCTGCCCGTTGGTCTCCAAAATGGCATATTTCACAGCTTTCAGCTCCAAAACGTCCTTCTGGCGCAAAAGCTCCGTAAGTTCATCCAGCGTTAATTTTGTTCTTTGCAGATTTTTTTGCAAAATAGTGCCGTTTTCAATTAGGATAACCGGCTTTCCGCATAAAATACGCCGAAAAGTGATAAACTGCACAGACAAAACCGCCAGTAGCAATTCCACGCCCAACACCGTTAAAATAGGAATCAGTCCGGTGAGCAAAGGGATGCCGCTGTCTTGCATGGGGATGGCAGCCAGATTCGCAATCAGCATGGTGACGACAAATTCCGACGGTTCCATTTCGCCAATCTGCCGTTTTCCCATCAGGCGTACAACCAGAATCAAAATCAAATATAAAAGAATGGTTCGAATATAGGTAATGAGCATGGTAAAACCTCCAGTCGTGGACAGTTTGCCCAAATTTTTTCCAATCATGCGCAAGTTGAAAAAAAAGATTGGCTATGCTATAATGCTTCCATACTGTAAGAAAGCTGGTGTCTGCCTTGAAAATCCAGGAATCCGCCGAAAATTATCTGGAAACGATTCTGATTCTAAAAAACAGCAAAGGTACGGTTCGCTCCATTGATATTGCCAACGAACTGGGTTTTTCCAAGCCCAGCGTCAGCATCGCCATGAAGGGACTGCGGGAAAACGGCTATATTGAAGCGACCGCCGAAGGCTCTATTTCCCTGCTGCCCAAGGGACAGGAGATCGCGGAAAAGATTTTGGAGCGGCATTTGCTCTTTACCAACTGGCTGATCGCTTTGGGCGTAAATCCAGAAGTGGCCAAAACGGACGCTTGCCGCTTGGAGCACGCCATCAGCGAGGAGAGCTTTGCCGCCATCAAAAAGCACGCCGTCGGCATGGACGGCGCGGACAAAACCTTTTAACAGAAGGGGGATTCCCATGAACGAAAGAGAAGTCGCCGAGCTGCGCCGACGTTTTCGCCCGGAAAAAAACAGCATTTCCAGAGTGCGCGGCTGTTACGTAAACGACCAGAAGGAAATCATTTCCGAATTGAATCAGACCCTTGGAGCCATGCGCGAGGAGGAAGGACAAGCCCTTCTGGCGATCTTGAAAAAGACCCTTTCCGGTGCGCTGGGTAAAAATCTGCTGGATGTGGAATTTACCACTCAGCAGGTCTTGCAGGGAGAAGAACACAAGCTTTTAATGGCTCTGCGCAATTCCCATCTGGAAGACGACAAAGCGGTGCATGGTTTATACCGCAAAATCATCGACTCCGTACAGTTGCCGGAAAACTACATGATTTTGCTGGCGGCGGACAGCTACGACGTGCCCGCTTTTGGCAAAGATGGAGCAAGGCAGGAGGACGCGCAGGAGGTTTTTTCCTACTTCCTATGCAGCGTTTGTCCGGTGAAGCTGAAAAAGCCCGCGCTGAGCTACTACGCAAAGGAAAGCCGCTTTTTCAGCACCGCCGCAGATTTGGTGCTATGTCCCCCGGAGCTGGGCTTTTTGTTCCCAGCCTTTGACGACCGAAGCGCCAATCTATACAATACCCTTTGCTACACCCGCAGCGCGGAGGATAATCATCCTGCGTTTATCGACGCGCTTTTCAAAGCCGAAGCGCCAATGCCGGCTCAGGTGCAGAAGGAAACCTTCCAGTCCATGCTGGGATATGCCGTGGGGGAGGATTGCGGCGTGCGGGTGGTGCAGACGGTTCATGAGGAGCTGTGCAATCTCATCGCGGAGCACAAAGCCAGCCGCGAACAAGAGCCGCTCACCGTCACTAAGGCGACCCTCAAGGGCGTGCTTGCCGGGTGCGGCGTGGCGGAGGAACGGGTGGAAGCTTTTTCCCAGGAATTTGACGCGCAGTTTGGCGAGGATTCCCAACTGAGACCCCAAAATCTGGTGGATACCGGGCATTTTCAGCTCAAAACCCCGGACGTTACCATTCGGGTGAATCCAGACCGGAAGGATCTCATTGAGACCCGACGCATCGGCGGCAATCCCTACATCCTCATCCGCGCTGATGAAGGCGTGGAGGTCAACGGCGTGCCTGTCCGGATTGGAGAAAAAGAGCCGGAAGCCGAAAGCGTTTCCTAGGAGAAAACCTTGAAAAAATATAAAGTTCAGACGTTTTACTGTCTGATACAGTTTTTCATCTGGGGACTTTACGGCGTTTTGCTCAGTTACAGCCATGTGTACCTGCTGTCCTTTGGCCTGAGCAATACCGTCGTTTCCGTGGCGATGGCTATCGCCAGTATTTTTGCGGTGGCGCTGCAAGCTGGTCTCACAGAGCTTTCCGTCCGCCGGAAAAATCTCACGGCCGCCGCGCTTCTCGCGGGGCTTGGAGGGCTGCTGGCTTTTTGCTGCGCCGCGCTTCTGCTCCCTGTAAAAGGGATTTGGCTGATCGTGGGGCTGTTCGCCTTGGCGGCTGTATGCAATCAAATTTTGCCCGGTTTTGCCAACGCCATGGGAACGGACTGTGCCCGGCAAGGCTACGCGGTAAACTTCAGCATGGCAAGGGGCGTCGGCTCCGCCGCCTTTTCTCTTTGCACCTTGCTTGTGGGCGGACTGCTGGAGCGGGTGGCGCTTTGGCTGATTCCTCTGGTTTCCGGGGTATTTGGGACGGGGCTGCTTCTTTTCACGACGCTTTTCGCCCGGCTGACCCCCGGCAAAGAACCAATGGAGGAAAAAGCGGAAAAATCACTGGGTTTTTTCCAGGAAACCCCCTGGTTTATTTTGTTTCTTGCAGGCTGCGTCTGTCTGTTTCTTTCCCACCAAACGCTTGGCAATTACATGTATCAGATCACCGTTTACAAGGGGGGCGGCAAAGCGGAGCAAGGGATGATACAATCCCTGGCGGCAATTTTGGAGCTGCCTGTGATGTTCGGCTTTGGATTGCTGCTGAAAAAACACCCTTGCGGTTGGTGGCTGCGGCTGAGTCCCCTGTTTTTTGTTTTGCGCAGCTTAGGTATGCTTCTTGCGCCCAACGCCCACTGGCTTCTTGCAGCGCAATTGCTGCATCCCATGGGTTTTGCTTTGTACACGGTAGCCTCCGTGGCGTTTGCGGCGGAAGCGCTCCCCGCCCGGCACGCCTTACAAGGACAAAGCTATCTGTTTGCCGCCAGCTCTGTGGGTTCCATCTTATCCCTGCTGCTGGGCGGCCCGCTGCTGGATCGTTTTAGCGCCCAATCGCTGCTCCTGACGGCCGTGCTCTTTGGCGCGGTAGGCTATGTGATTTTCCAGTGGAGCATTGGCAAAAAGGAGGCGGGAAAATGAACGCATATTTTATCGGGGCGTACATCCATTACCAGCGCATGGCGAAAAACTGGACCCTGGAAGGGCTTTGCAAGGGGCTATGCGCCGTATCCTATCTCTCCCGCATCGAGCAGGGCAAGGCGGAAGCCGCCCCGGAGCTGCAACGGCAGCTGCTTGCCCGGCTGGATTGCCCATGGCACGACGAGCCGGATACCCTACTCCAAGGTTCCGCCCTCCTGGATGCGGGATACGAGGCGGTTTTTGCAGGCGACGAGAAAGCGCAGATCGCGTTGGGGGAGAAACTGCAAGAAAGCTGGGAACTCTTTGCAAACAGTCCGCTGCTTTTGGACTGCAACGTGCTGCGGCCATGGCTTTTGCAAGACGCGCTGCCGGACAATGGTTTTTTGAAAACCTTCGCCCCCGTCATGGACGCTCGGCAAAAATGCCTCTGGCTTTTGCTCCAGCACAAAGAGGAGGAAGCTCTGGCGTTTTTAGACTGCCCACTGTGCTATCTGTCCGCGGGAAACGCCGCCTGCTTTCGGGGCAATTACCCTGTGGCCATTCATTATTTGCAGCAAGGCTACCATAAGGCCGCGGAGGAGGGCTTTGTGCATCTCATGCTCTCGTGCAAGACCATCCTTGGCAACTGTTATTTGAATCTGCACGAATTTACCTTGTGCCAGCTTCACTATAAGGTGGCCGAGCGGCTGGCGGCGATCCTAAAGGATGAAGCAACCGCCCTCACGCTGCGCTATAATCTTGCCGCCACCGCCCTGGAAACCGGGCAGGATCAGGAAGCCTACGACGTGCTGCGCACCCTCCCAAAAGACAGCGTCACCACGCTGCACAAGCTGGCGGTGGCCTGCGAAAAGCTGGGGCGCAAGGAAGAAGCCCTGGAAGCTTTGGCGCAGGCGGAACACATACTGGGAAGCAATGCGGTAGACCGCCTTTTCCAGCAAATGTGCCAGCTTGTGCGCTACCGGCTGGAGTGCCCCGGTTATTTGCAGGAAAACGACTACGGCGAACGCCTGACCCGTCTCTTTCGCGATCTGCAAGAGACCCTGCCCAGCGGCTACGCGGAGTTTCATCTGACCTGGATGCTGGAATGGCTCCGGGCGCGGCGGCAGTATAAGCAGGTATCCGAGCTTTTGCTGGAATTTCCAAAATACAGCCGCCTTTCCGACGCTTAACATCGATTAAAGCATCAAATTTTCGCAAAACAACCGGCTATTCTTTTCTTAACTCGTGTTGTATGATAAACGCGAGGTGAAAAGCATGAAAAAAACGTTATGGACGAGAAACTTTACATTGGTGACCGTGGCTACCATTTTAGGGGCAGCGGGGGGCATCGCCGGGAATTTCGCCTTGAGCTTTCTGGTATATGACGAGACCAAAAGCACCTTAGCTGCGGCGCTTTTGCTGGCGCTGCAAATTTTGCCCCAAGTGGTGATTCCCATGGTGGCCGCACCTTTTATGGATCGACTGCCTCGGAAGCCCTTTTTGGTGGGCGGCGACGTAGCCAACGGGATTTTGTACAGCCTCGCAGGCGTGTATTTGCTTCTTTGCCGCTTTTCCTATGTGGGCTACCTGGCCTTTTCCCTGCTGCTTTCCAGTCTGGGCGCTTTCGATCAGCTTGCCTATAACAGCATTTACCCCAAGCTGATTCCCGCAGATCTGGAGGAAAAGGGCTATACCGTATCCGGCATGATTTATCCGGTGCTGATGGTGATCATGACCCCTGTGGCTTCCGTTTTGTATGCGCATATCGGCGTTGGTAATATTTTGCTGCTGCAAGGCGGGCTGTCGCTGCTGGCGGCGCTGATAGAAGGGCAGATTCGGGTGAAGGAGGAAAGCCGCATGGCGGAGGGCTTCTCCTTCCGGCAGTGGCGGCAGGATATGAAGGACGCGGCAAGCTATCTGAAAAAGGAAAAAGGGCTGCGGAATATTTACAGCTATATGGCCGTGACCAACGGCGTGGGCGGCAGTATTTCCCCCATTCTGGTGGCGTTTTTCCGTACCATGCCCGGCTTTACCATTGCAATGTATTCTTTTTTCTCCGTGGCGGAGTTTGCCGGGCGGAGTCTTGGAGGACTATTTTCCTACCATGTGAAAATCCCTCCGAAAAAACGGTGGGGCTTTGCCTTCTCCGTGTACATGATTTACGAGGCTATGGACGCATGCCTTTTGTGGCTGCCCTATCCTCTGATGCTGGCAAACCGTTCTGTCTGCGGATTTTTGGGCATCAACAGCGCCACCATGCGGGAGGCCGCTGTCCAGCGGTATATCCCGGAAAGCTACCGCACCCGGCTGAACGCCTTTTTTAGCGTGCTGATTTCCGCCGCAACCTCTGTGCTTACCCTGGCGGTAGGGGCGATGGGAGAGATATTGGATCTGCGGGTCTGCCTCAGCGTCTGCGGTGTGTTCACAGGACTCGTGTGCCTCATGACCATCGGCAAAAACCGCCGGGCTGTGGGCAAAATTTATAATCAAGAAACACAATACTAAAAATTTTACGGAAAAGGAGCGTAAAGGATGAAAAACAGAAAGAAAAAGCGGTTTTTCCGGGAACTCTTCGCCGACCATTTTGTACTGTATCTGGCGGCAATTTTTAATCTCGTAGTCATTTCCTTGCTTTTGGGAGCGTTTTGCATTGGCTACGCCAGCAAATACCGGTATTTTTCCTTCCACTTTACCTCATGGGCAAGCGCGGGAGAATTTGCGCTGTATTTGCTGCGTCTGTATCTTCCCTGCCTGCTGACAATTCCCATGGCGCTGCTGCTGAACGCTTTGATGCGTAAGCCTCAATGGCTGCAAAATATCGTAAGCCTTGTGTGCGGATTATCTTTGCTTTGGAGCATCGGCAACACGATAAAATTCGCGTTTGTTGCAAGAATCATGCTGCCCGTGGCCTCTTACACCACCAACGCGGCAAATTTCGGGAATTACGACGAGTACCCCACCAAGAATCCCCCCTCAACCGGCTGTCCCAATCTGGCGTTTTCCATGCCGAAAAACGCGGAAAATGTAGAATTTTCCTATTGGTACATTCATACCCTGGATTACGAATGGAAAATCGACGTGTCCTACAGTCTGCCTCAGGGAGAGTATGAAGCGCTGCGGGACGAGCAGCTTGCAAAGCTGGACGCCATGGAGCATATCACCCGCACCCAGGAAGGAAACGTAGTGCGTTTGGATTCCGGGGACTACCGGGAAGGCTACGGCGGGGCGAACACCAGAGTGGTTTTTGCCTATTGCGACGACACCCGCACCATTTGGTACACCCTGGACTGCTTCAATTATGAGATTCGGCTGTAATTTTTTAAGCCGCAAAGCCCAATTTGACCCTGCGATTTCCGTTTGTCGTTGGGTATCTGTCCGCATATTTCAATCAGACTATCACTCTCAAAACGGAGCGCTTTTCTTATATACAAAACCGGGGCAGGCCGCAGAGCCTGCCCCGGTTTTCACCGATCAAAGAAGCGCGCAAATGCAAGGCGCTTATCCCAGCGCGGCAGACAATCTACTCCACCGTCACGCTTTTTGCCAGATTTCTGGGTTTATCCACATCGCAGCCGCGATATTTCGCAGTAAAATAGGAAAATAGCTGCAACGGCACCACCGCTAAAATCGGCGTAAACAAATCCTCCTCTTGGGGCAGCAAAAATTCCCGCTTGCACCCAGGGGCGGGAGGAACCGCCTCGGAGCGCACATGAATCATCTGCGCGTTTCTCGCTTTGACCTCCATAATATTGCTCGCCATCTTATCCGCAATGGCGGCAATGGAAGAAAGGCAAATCACCGGCGTTTCTGACGTTACCAACGCCAGCGCCCCATGCTTCAATTCCCCCGCTTCATAGGCTTCGGCATGGATATAGGAAATCTCCTTCAGCTTATGAGAGCCTTCCAGCGCAATGGGATAGTCCCACAAGCGCCCAATGAAAAACATGTCCTCATAGGCATAAAATTCTTCCGCAATGGACTGAATTTCCCTTTCCCGGCGCAAAATCTCCTCCACTTTTTCTGGAATCCCCCGAAGCTTGGAAATATATGCCTGATATTGGGATTCCGAAATCGTTTTTGTCGATTCCGCAAGAAAAAGGCCAATGAGATACAGCGCAAGGATCTGACTGGTAAAGGCCTTGGTGGAAGCAACCGCGATTTCCGGCCCCGCCATGGTATGAATCACGTGCTCCAGCTCTCTGCTCAGGGTGCTGCCGATCACATTGGTCACGCCGATGAGCTTTGCGCCGCGAGCTTTCGCTTCGCGCATACTCGCCAGACTGTCTGCCGTTTCCCCGGATTGGCTTAAAATAATAATCAAATTGGACGCGTCTAAAATAGACCTTTTGTAGCGGTATTCCGAGCCAACCTCTACCTTCACAGGAATGCCCGTAATCTCCTCCAGAATGTACTCCCCTACCCGGCCGGCATAGGAGGCTGTGCCGCAGCCCACAATGGTAATTTGTTTGATTTCCTGAAGGGCTTTTCTTGTAAACTGAAAAGGAAGGGTAATTTTGTCGTCCTTGCAGTAAGCGTCCAGCATTTTGCGCAAGGCGTTGGGCTGCTCATAAATTTCCTTGCGCATATAATCTGCAAAGCCGCCCTTATCGGCCTGGGTCGCGTCCCAGTGCACCTGGTACACCTTTTTGTCCACGGTTTGCCCCTTGGCGTCGTACACAGTCACGCCTTGCGCCTGCACAGACGCAATTTCTCCATCCTCCAGAATATACATATTTTTGGTATATTCCAGCACGGCGGGAATGTCCGACGCGATAAAGTTTTCCCCATCCCCCAAGCCAATTACCAGAGGGCTGGATTTTCTGGCTACGAAAATTTCCTCCGGATGCTCCCGATCCAGCACAGCAATGGCGTATGAGCCTTGAATTTTGGCAAGCACCTGCACCAGCGTTTCCAAAAGGCTTTCGCAGTCGCACGCTTCCAGCATATGCGCCAAAACCTCAGAGTCTGTCTCCGACCGAAAACGGTAGCCCTTGGCAAGCAGGGCGTCCTTCAGCGCCGCGTAATTTTCAATAATGCCATTATGTACCAGAGCAAAGCGGCGGCTCCCATTCAAATGGGGATGAGAATTAACATCGCTCGGCGCGCCATGGGTTGCCCAGCGGGTGTGCCCGATTCCTACATGGCCATCCAAGGCGGCGGCCTCTACAATGGCCTGCAGCTCACCCACCCGCCCTTTTTTCTTTTCACAGAAGATTTCTCCCGCGCTACACACGGCGATGCCCGCTGAATCGTACCCCCGGTACTCCAGCTTTTTCAGCCCCTGCAGCAATACGCCGTCGGCTCTTCGATGGCCGGCATAACCTACAATACCACACATAACAATTCCTCCATACAATTAGCCTCGAACCACCGCCAGCCGGGTTCTTTCCCAACTCGGAGCAGCTTCTCATGTGAATACGGTTTTTTACTTTACTATCAAAAAGCTTTGCTACAGTATACACCACAAAATATAATATGTCAAGGAAATTTTTTAGTATCGATACGAATGGTTTTGTAAGAAAGTTCCGCAATTTCTCGACGGTACAATTGTTTTTATGCGAGAACAAAAGAAAAAGCGACTTGCATTGGCAAGTCGCTTTTGTATGGTGGACGATAACGGACTCGAACCGCTGACCCTGCGCACGTCAAGCGCATGCTCTACCAGCTGAGCTAATCGTCCAGAAGCGAGTATTATTATACTCCGCTTTAATTTATTTGTCAAGCATTTCTTTTAAAGATTCCGAGGAAGCGCCAAATTGCGCGATGCTTCGCTGCAATTCCCCACTGCTTCCCCCTGCCTCCAGAAACATCCGACTGTAGGCCTCCGCCTGGGCGCTATCGGATAGGACGCTGGCTGCCGCCGCCACCAGCTTCATGGCATACAAATAGGTGTTGTCATAGGCCAGCGCACGCTTGCCCCATTCCAGCGCCTGCTCCGGCTGCCCCTGCTGCAAATACAGCTCCGCCAGATTGCTATAGGCGTAGGAATTGCTTTGATCGCAGGCTACAGCCTGTTCAAAGGCCAATTTCGCCTCCTGGGGCTGCGCCAATTTACGGTACACATTGCCCAAGTTGCTCCAGGCAATCGAATAGTCCGGCTCCCGCTCCAGCAAAGATTGATACCATTTTACCGCGTCTTGGTATTTTTCCTGCTTGGAGCAAGCTGCTCCGAGAAACAACTTGACCGCGCTATACTCTTCCTTGCTTCTGCAATCCGGCAGCAATTCCAAAAGCTGTGCCTCCGACTTGGAGTAAGCGCGTATTTGAAATTGGTGGATCGCCTCCAGCAGCACTGCCTGCTTTTTGGGGCGATCCCGAAAGGCGGCTCGAAGCTGACCTTCATACAGCTTCTTATACCCTGCCAGATCCTTTCGGCCGCTGCCCTTGCCCGAGGATATGCGCCCCAGAATAAAAGCAGCAATCACAGCAAGCAAAATCGCGCGAATGGTGGCGGGAACGTTTAAAGGATCTCCGGAAATCAGGTCAAACAGCATAAGTCCCAAGGTAACAGCCAAGGCAAAAATCAGGATCACCGCTATGCATACTTTCCGCATCTGGCTACCTCCTTTTAATGCGGCTTTGTTCCCTCTGTCAAGCGCAAAGCCCGCAGACTGGCTCCCGCATCTTCTAAAAGCAGCTTGTGGTTTGCCGCAGCCTGATGCAAACGCTCAAAGTCCTGGGATAGCTGGGCAAGCACCTGCGCGGTGGCCTCATTGCCCTCCTCCAAGCGAACGGTGAGATCCGCAAGCAGACCGTTGATTCTGTCAAATGCCTGCGCGGCGCGTTCCTTCGACTGCCGCTCCGTCTGCTCCGCCCGGCGGTAGGCCGCCAATTCTTCCGATACAAAATCCACAACCGGCTGGCTACGGCTGCTCAGTTCCCGCTCCAAGCGGAGATTTTCCGCAGTAAGCCGCTGAATCTGCTGTTCAGCCTGCTCCAGACGGCTTTGCAGTTCCTTGGCCTGCTGGGCGTTATCCTGCTCCAGCACTTGCAGCAATTCGTCGTTTTCCGCAAGGGACTTGGAAAGCGCCTGCTGCTTTTCGGCAGCTTCCTCCAACGCACGGGTAAGCCGCTGATTTTCTGCTGTCAGGCGAGACTGCTCTATTGCGGTTGGCTCCTTGTCCGCCTGAAGCGCAGCAATTTCCTCTTGCAGCTTCTGGTTTTCATCTTGCAACTGATGCAAAGCTGTCTCCTGCTGCACTGCCGCAGATTCTATGTACTGCACGACGTCCTCCCGATTAAAACCACGAAAAGCGCCGCGAAAATTCTGTTTGGACTGCGTCATAGCCGCTCCCTCCATTCTGATTGCTTTAACAATGATTTTATTATAGCACAGGGCTCCCGGGAAAACAACCGGATCTCGCAGTAATTTTGCCAAAAAGCTTTGTTCGAGGCGAAAAAACATAGAAAGTTGGGCTTTACAAACGGAAGAGGATCTGCTATAATAATGACGCGTTTGAAACGCGCCAGTGGCTCAATGGATAGAGCATCGGATTCCGGTTCCGAGGGTTGGGGGTTCGAGTCCCTTCTGGCGTACCAAATAATGACTTATCCGAACATTTAGCAATTATAACTTGCGGTGTATTTGGATTCGTCACAATGAGAAAAGGTCTTCGCTAATGCGGAGGCCTTTCTTTTTTATTTTGATTCCTATTCTTATCTGCAAGAAAGTGAATGATAGAGCATTGTAAATGAAGTATTATTCCACAAAAAGTGCAACATAGCTACGTGCTGCATAGCGATATTTATCTTAGTTTTTCGTAAAAACTAACAAATTTGCGGATCATTGCAAAAATTAAAAAAAGGAACCTTTTGTTTCTTGATAGGATATTGCCTTATTCCTATGCTAAAAACATCCTAAGACAGAAAGTGTGATGTTATGATGTTTTTAGACAACTTTCCCAAAAACCTACGCAGGCATTACATAGAACTAGGCTTGCGCCAAGATGAAGCAGCCGCCCGGTGCAAAATTACGCCCCAGTATTTCCGCCAAATTATGAAAGGAGAAAAAGTACCATCCCTAACAGTCTTCATCAATATTTGTATTGGCCTCGGCGTATCGCCCCATGAGATGCTGGGTTATCATCCCACAGAGTTTGAAGCGCTGTGCACTGTCCGCCGGCAGGAAATTATCTGGCGGCCGATTCAAAAGCCGAAAAAATAAACATTGATACAGGAGGCCACGCCTTTCCATTATATTTTCTTGCGAAACAGGCCGTGGCGGTTGCAGTAAAGGTATAAAACGCCGTGTCCGCGGAGCTGCATCCGGGTTTCCGCGTTGCCTTCCGGGTAAAATTTCACAAGCTGAAACCCATCTGAAGTGACAAACGCCGCAAAGGAAAGAAAATGGGTCTTTGTCATGGGATGGCCGCAGCTTAAAAAATCTTCGTCCTCAACCGGGGTAATTTGCAGCTTATGCGCGTCGTCCATTTCCTCCGCTTCCAGCGCCGGCAAAGCCACGCCGCAGCAGTGAATGGGAGCGACGCCTGTGCTGTAAATCACATTGCCGCAAATGGGGCAGACATAAAGCTTAGCCCGGAGGAGATTGCACGATACGTTGTGATTGACAATGTGCTCGCCGTTCATCAGCTCCATCACCGATACGCCCAGCGCCTGGGACAGCGGCTGCAAAAGGGTAATGTCCGGCAGTCCTCTGGCGGTTTCCCATTTGGAGACGGTCTTGCTGCTCACACCGATTTTCTCCCCCAGTTCCGCCTGGGTAAGCCCCCGCAGCTCCCGCAGGGACTTGATGGCGCCGCCCGTTATATAAGTGTTCATGGTTTTCACGTCCTTTCGCCAAAAGCATACCATAGCTATTCGCCTTGCGCAACCTGCGCGCCGTAGACAAAAGAAAAAGTTCATGCTATGATGGAACAAAAGGAGGCGAAGCTATGCCCAAAAATCAGATGTTTACAGAAATGAAAAAAGCGGCGGTTGCCCGTTTGATGGAGCGAAACCCGCTGGAAATTGCGAGAACTGCCGATGTACAGTATGAAAACGGCACTTTTCGTTTAGAAAGCCTTGGAAAAACAGTCGCCGTCGGCTACCCAAGCGGCGCGGTAGCGCCGTCCCTTGCCCCGTGGTGGGAACTGACGCTGCTGCATTATCTTGCGCAGGCGGACGGCGCGGAGATCGCTGCGGCGGCGGATTACGCCGTTCGGCTTCCGTTTTTGCCTCGTTATCCGGTAACGCTGCAAATTTGGTTTGCGGATGAGGAATTTGCGGCTTCCGGACGGCTGCTTCTAGACGAAAGCGCGGGGCATTATCTTGGTATGGAGGACGCGGTGACAGTAGGGGAACTGCTTTTAGAGCTGCTTTTTGCAAAATAACGCACCTGTCGGATCGGTATTCATATACTGGTCTTAGGAGGTGTGCTATGGATTATTTTGTTTTATGGGCCTTAATCGCCACCCTCGGCACCTGGTTTGTGACGGCGCTGGGCGCGGCGACTGTGGTCTTTTTCCGTTCCCCCAACCAGAAGGCCATGAATTTGATGCTGGGCTTCGCGTCGGGGGTCATGATTGCCGCCAGCTTCTGGTCGCTGTTGCAGCCGGCCATTGAGCGGGCAGAGGCGGTATCTCAGGTCCCCGCCTGGTTTGTTGCGACGGCAGGCTTCTTATTTGGCGCGTTTTTCATGTGGCTGTCCGACAAGGCTGTTACCTTTGCCCGGCGCAGAGCCAGCAATACTTCAGAAGTTTCCAGTGAACGCGTTAACCGCATTATTATGCTGGTGCTCTCCATCACCCTGCACAACATACCGGAAGGACTTGCGGTGGGCGTGGCCTTCGGCGCCCTGCAAAATGGAAGTCACTCCCCGGAAACCCTCATGGGTGCCATTACCATTGCCATCGGCATTGGCTTGCAGAATTTCCCGGAAGGAGCGGCGGTATCTGTTCCACTGCGCCGAGAAGGGTTTTCCCGGCGGAAAAGCTTTCTGCTGGGGCAGGCTTCCGCATTGGTGGAGCCGATTGCCGGCGTTGTGGGGGCGTTGCTGGTGGTATATGTGGAAGCAATTCTGCCCTACGCCCTGGCCTTTGCCGCCGGCGCGATGATTCTGGTAGCCGTGCATGAGCTGATTCCCGAATGCCAACAAAATCAGAAGGCGCAGCCTTATTTTGCCACCATGGGCATTGTACTGGGCTTCGCGGTGATGATGCTTTTGGACGTCATGCTGGGGTAAGAAGCAAAAAATGGGCAAGGCGAACCGCAATGGTTTGCCTTGCCCTTTTTATACTACCGTAACGCACTAGGTTCTGTTTGGCTTCCTTTTGATGCGCAGCAATTTGCTAAAATCCTCAAACAAAGAGGCATCCGTCGGCTCAAACATCATCCATTTCCCATCGTGATAGGTTTGCGCTTCCTCATAAATTCTTTGTACTTCCGCTGCGTAATTTTCTCTGTCTTGTTCAAACTTGAAGCGTTCTTCTTTTCCAAAGATAATCATAAATCCGATACAGTTTTCTCTTGCGTATAACGCGCATAGCGTTTTGCCGCCTCGACGGTATTTGTATTCATAGGTCCACGCTTTGCCGCCTTTGCTCCACAAGCGTTCCATATCGTACTTTTCATCAATAAAAGCGCATAATTGCTTCCATATTTCATAGAGCGGTTTTCCAAGCAAGGTTGTCATTTGCTTGGCGTCAGGGATGCAAGTCAGCATTATAGCCTCCTTTGTCAGTTCCCGCCGAAAAGCAGTTTCTTAGCGGCGGAGGTTCGCTTCCACACGGGCATGGAGCGGTCGGTTTTTTATACTTTTTGCGCGCTGTCAACGCTTTTGCCGAACACCACAAACCGCTGGAAGGGAAATTCCGTGGCGAAATTCAAGAGCATATTGAGAATGGTCACAAGATAGCTGTTCCACAAAAGGGTATCCGACAGGTAGTTGCCCAAGATGGTAGACAGTGGGGTAAACACTGCGTAATAGCCCAAAATCTTCAAAAGGGCAACGGGCACGTTGTTCACAGAGCGGAAGGTGAGCTTCCGGTTTAGGAAGAAATTCCACACCACGGAAAGGGTCAGGGCAATGAGGTAGCTGGGCCAATACTTATCCTTAAAAACAAATTCGTTCAGCAATGCGAAGCTGCCGATTTCCACAAGCCCCGCGCTGGAGGAGATGAGGGTGTACTTGAGAAAGCGCAGAAATTCCTTCAGTTTTATGTTTTTCAATCCATCGCGTCCTTTCAACTTTTTCTGTGGAAAGTATACAGCAAAAAGCCGCGCAGGTAAAGAGAAAAATTCTAAATATTTAATTAAATTTTTTTAAGTAGTTCAAAGCAAAGGTAATTTTGGTATCAACGCCAAACCCAAGCCGGAAAAAATCGCGGTTTTGCAGCCCCAGGAGGACGGTTACCGGATTTTGTCCAACGGCGCGGCCTGAAAGCGTTTAGAGTCTGCGGCGGGCAAGGGATATTCCCTTTTCCTGCCGCGATGTTTTATTTTGAATTGTGCAAAACAACGAAAAAAGTTTCGTAAGTAAAAAATTTTTTGTTGACATTTAATGGTTTTTCTGATACACTAAAAATACGATGTATAGAAGAATTTTCTATACAAAAAAGCGAAAGGAGCGTGAATGGGGAAACAAAAAAGGCGCGTACCTGGAAGTAGATTGGAAGCCGTCGGACGTTTGGAAGGAGCAGATCATGAAAAAGTACAAAAAGTACGGAAAGAAACTGACTGCCCTGGCCTGGCCTGCGCAGTTGTTATGCTCTTCGCCCTGACCATTTCTGCCAGCGCAGCTAGCAGCCATACGCACTCGTATACGCAGCAAGTAGGCTCTCCCCAGACTTCACATCCACATAAAACGACCTGGAAATGTGAATGCGGTGCAACAAGTACAACATATCCTTTGGCATCCACATGTTCTTCGTGTACTTCCGGCGCCAAAACAAAAATAAACACAGCAAAAAAGACTTTTGTATTTGTTTACATAGATGGAGACAACGGGATAGGCGTGCCCGTTTCTGCAACGGCAGACTGCTATGTAGAATACTCGAATTACTGCTCATTTCCTTTCTCCATGACCTATAATTATCCAGCATTTGCGTCCTTTTCTTCCATTGTCAAATCCTATGCAACAATTTCTTCTATTTATCCATCCCTTACTTGCGTTTCTAGGACAGCGGTAAAATACTATTCTTCCTCTGGAACCTTGCTGTCTACCCAATCTATGAAGTTGAATTACGATAACAATGCTATACCATATAATACTGCCACTGTTTATACTTTGACGTCTAAGCCATCTTACACTACTTCTGGAGCAACCTTCGCTATGCCAACGTCCGGAAAGTCTTATATCTTGGATGTCACTACGTACTTGTCCTAAAATCGGTACATATTATAGATTGGGAGGAATTGTTATGCATAAGAAAATCATTGTTGTATGTGTTGTACTTGCCCTATGCGTACTGGGAACGCTTGCTGGGATCGCCTATGCCGCAGCCAATGACGGCAGTGGAGATATGCGCCTTGCCGGTCAGTATTTCAAATCTGCAAACGCAGAAAAACCATTCAGTTCCAGCAAAAACGCACAAATTGTTGCAGAGTACAACGGGCACAAAATTACAGCAGAAACCGTTGCGTATCAGAAAAACATGAATATTTTACGAGATACTGCGACGGCCGCAAAATACAGTTCTGATATGGATGTGATCCAGCAGATCGTCAAAAGTATGATTCTTCTGGAAGAAGCGGAAAAGCTGGGGCTTGCTGCAACAGAAGCTGAAATCAATGAAATGGTTGAAAACGCGAAGCTGGCCTATTCGCTCCCGGAAGGCAAGGAACTGCTGGACGCATACTGCGCCGGTGCGGGAATTACGATTGACGAATATTTTGACCTTATCAGAGCGCAAGCGCCTGATGTGATTGCCCGCCAGAAATTAAAAAACGAAGCCGGAAGGCAGTACTGCGAATCTCATGGGTTGACGTATTCAAATGTGAATCCGCCGGAAGGAATGCTTGAAGCGCAGGAAGCATATATGGAAAACCTTTTTCATCAGCACGAAGCGGAAATCCAGTATTACATCGGAGAAGCTTCTGTTTCTTAGCTTGTTTGCTGCCAGTGGTTCAGAGAATCACTGGCAGTGTTTAAAACCGATGAATTGGAGTGGTGAATATGCATGAAGGCGTTTCTGAAATCGTGAATTGGGTGATTACCGCATTGGCTATGCTTTTGACGCTTGTGGTTTTGGCCAGATTGCTCGCAAAGGTCTTTCGGTATAAATTCGCCCCGGTTAAGACCGTGCGCGCAAAGGTCATAAAAAAACACCGGCAGGAGCTTTTCAGCCAATATGCAGGTACGGGCAAGCGTTACAGGTATGTCGTTACATTTTTGGCGGAGGGGAAAAGGCTGTCTTTCTATGTTTCAGAGCTTTCCTTTGGCAATTACAAGGAAAATGAAACAGGAACGCTGAAGTATAAGGGCGATCGTCTCATTGACTTTTGTTGATCTGAAAGCGCTCTGAAAGCGTTTAGAGTCTGCGGTGGGCAAGGGATATTCCCTTTGCCCGCCGCAGTACTTTGTACCAAATTGTGCAAAATGACAGAAATCGATTTGCGATAAAAAATATTCTTGTTGACAATAGAGTGACTTTCTGATACACTAAAAATACAATGTATGGAAGAAATTTCCATAACAAAAGCGAAAGGAGCGTGAATGGGGAAACAAAAAAGGCGCGTACCCGGAAGTAGATTGGAAGCCGTCGGACGTTTGAAAGGAGCAAATTATGAAAAAGTACAAAAAGTACGGAAAGAAACTGACCGCCCTGGCCTGCGCAGTTCTTATGCTCTTCGCCTTGACTATTCCCGCCAGCGCAGCGGCAGGTACAAAAACTTATGTAATTGACAGTTCCAGCCAGCACTCTGTCATTGCAAAGATGACTACCAGTTATGTTGCCAGCAAAATTTACCCCATTACAGCTTCGCAAGCCCTGCATACCAAAGGAATTGCCACAACAATCGGCGTTGCTACCAGTGTGACAACTACCTGCACTGCCAGTGATTCTTTAACTGTGCAATATTCAGATGCTTTTATCAGTTTATCCAGACAATTAGGCGTGAGCTATTCGCAAAGCTGTACAGTTTCTACTTCTGTCAGCTATTCAATTCCGGCTACAACAGCCAGCGGACGCTACAGAATTGAGACGGTTTATCCGGCCCTGCGGGTACAGGAGGTTGTGACCAGAACAACATCTGCCGGCACAGAAACGTTACTGAATAAGACGATTACATACGCTCCGGAGACCAATTCACAGTATTATAGATTAAACAGATACGCAAACCCATAAGTATGGTTGACAGTATATTTGTTTTTATTGCATGATAAAAATCGTCCGGGCTTACTGCCCGGACGTATCTAAAATGAAAGGGTGAACAGGATGCGAAGGAAATTCCTTTTATATATTGCTCTGGTCTTTGTGCTTTCTCTGTTTGCAGGTTGTACCAAACCGCAGCAGTCAATACCGGGTACAGACGGCACACAACATACGGAGCAATCCGATGCTTTGTCCGACATTCAGCTTTCAGACTGTAAATTACCCAGCCAAAAGGATTTTCTGCTTTTGTTATGCGAAAACTGCGACATCGTTAGATGTAACGCTTATTCTTCTGCGAACTTTCAACAATTTCAGTTGATTTCCTCTAAGCCTCTTGCGAAGGAAGAAATGCGGGTCACACTGGAAAATATACAGTGTGACTTTTCTTTAACGGAAGTCCCAATGGAGTTTCCCTATTATGTTTTTCAGGCTTATCAAGGACAGTCTTGGGGAGAATTGTACCAGTTGTCCTTATCGCAGGATACGGCGGAAGGGGAAAAGAAATTCCTTCATGAGCGGGAGAAATTTGAAAATGTCTTTCAGCAAATAGCGGAAACAAATATTCCCAAGCTGTATACCTATGATTTTATTATT
This sequence comes from uncultured Oscillospiraceae bacterium, assembly GCA_910589155.1. Classification (GTDB taxonomy): domain Bacteria; phylum Bacillota; class Clostridia; order Oscillospirales; family Oscillospiraceae; genus Faecousia. The sequence continues at coordinate 57,457 of CAJURY010000003.1, forward strand.
TCCCTATCCAATAGGCAGGTCAATGCTCCTGCAAAATTTCATACCCTCACGCTGACGGCTGGCGGCCAGACGCAAACCTACGAAATTGGTAATTTTCAAATTGTTGAAGATTTTTCCTTGCCAGAGGACGATGGGAATTTACTTTGCCAGACGCTTGCCAGCATAGATATGCCCATCGCCCCCAGCCCAAACGGGGAAATTTCAATCTGCGAGCTGCAATTTGACGTGCAGGAAGACTTGGAAATTGTGGACGTGGCGTTTTTGGGCGAAGGCGCGCCCACCATCAAAGAATTGACCCTTTCCAGCGCGGAAACAGGAGTAGACGCGAAATGGGACGCAAGAGAACCCTTTGCCGCCAGCAAGGGGGATACCATTACCCTGCGCGGCTCCGCCTGCGCGCCGATGCTGGCCGGGCAAACCTCCGGGAGTCTGCGGCGGTATTTGAAGGTGGAATACGTCTGCGGCGGCAAAACCGCCTGTACCGTGATTGAACTGGGCTACCGGATGCGCCTGAACAGCTACGAGGCCTACGCTTCTATGGTGGACGGCGTGGATATGCAGTCCTACTATACGGATTATTACTTTAAAACCCTGGCGGGATAAGGAGTATACCATGGAGATTTTGCGAAAAATCGGAAAAATACTTCTGTCTTTGCTGCTGGCTTTTCTGCTGCTTGCCCCGGTGGGCGTGATTTTTTACATATCCGGGCAGGAGCAAGCCCAGTATGCGCCCCCGGAGGCCATAGAGCTGAAAGCCCAGTCCTACGGCGACCCTTGCCTCATCGTCCGCACAGATATGGACGAAACTATTACGCTGAGCGGGAAAGTGATCAGCGCCAAAATTTTCTATCAGGAACTGGACTACCGCGACCCTTACGCCCTGCGGCTTTTGCTTTCGCCGGGGCAGGTGATCTTTGCCGGGGACGTGATTGGTTCTTATAAGGGAGAGCCTGTGCTGGCCACGGAAACCGGCGTTGTGTCCAGCGTCAATTTGGGAACGGATTCCTATATCCAACTGGAATCTCTGGACGATTTAGTGTTGGAGTGTTATGTAAACGAAAAGACCCTTGCTGTTTTGCAGCGGGAGAATCTCGACCTTCGCGATGAAACCGGCGCGGCCTTGCAGGTGGCGAAAATCGACCCCATTCAGCAAGGAGACCAGGGCACGCGGGCGCTTTTTACCATAGAGGCAGGGCGGTTTGTATATGGCGAGACCGTGGAAAATCTGCCCCTTACCACAGGGAAGGTATTTTCTCAGGCGCTGGTGGTGGAAAGCCAGTGTATTTACCGGCTGAACGGCGGCGACCAGCGCTATTTGCGCTTGGTAAACGAGCAGGGAGAATTTGTGGAGGAGCGCAAAATCACCGCCGGGTACACCAATGGCCGCTACACCTGCATCACCGGGGCAATGGAGGGAGAATATTGCGACCCCGGTTATAAGGCGGTGGTGGAAGGAAGTGGACGGGATGCAGGAACTTGATCTGCGGCTTTCCCACCTGCAAAAAAGCTATACCCGCCCGGTTCTGACTGATGTGAATCTTCACATGACCAACGACAGCTATTTTGCTATTTTGGGGCGTTCCGGCTCCGGGAAATCCACGCTTTTGCACATTCTGGGGCTGGTGGAGGGCTACGACGGGGGAGAATACTGGTTCAGTGGGCAAAAAATCCGCCCAGGCCGGGACTATGCACGGCTGCGGCTGGAAAAAATCGGGTTCATTTTTCAGGCGTATCATCTGATTCCCACCTTGTCCTGCAAGGAAAATATTCTTTTGCCCACCTTGTATTGCCGCAAAAACACGGCGCAGTCCTTTGAGCGGCTGGTGGAGCTGCTGGGGCTTGCGCCTTTTTTGTCTCAGCGGGTCACGACGCTTTCCGGCGGGGAAAAGCAGCGGGTCGCCATTGCGAGAGCGCTCATTTTAGACCCCTGTCTGATTCTGGCGGACGAGCCAACCGGCAATCTGGACGAGAAAAACCGGGATGGGATTCTTCAATTGCTGCAAAGCGAGCACGAAGGGGGACGGGGCGTTTTGCTCATTACCCACGACCAGGAAGCGGCGGGTCATGCCAAAAAGATTTTGCGGCTGGAAGGAGGAATGCTCCATGAAACCTGAGCGTTTTTCCGCGATTCGCCACGCCTGCAAAATGCTGCGGCGAAATTTCCGGGGCTACGGTCTGCTTTCTGTGACGATTGTACTGTCTTTTTCCATTTTGTTGGGGTATTTGTGCTTTGTGGACGCGGCGCTTTACAATCGATACAAGGAGCTTTTCGCCGCGCCGGAGCAGGTGGTAATCGCCTATACCTACGACCGGGAGCCTGTCAAAATCCAGGCGTTTTCCCATATGGCGCGGTACGCCGACCCCAAGGCGCAGATGTATTATTATGTGGAAACCGCCGCGCCGCTGACGCAGTTTGGCAACGTCACCGCAAACCTGACCTTTTTGCCGGCGGGGAACTACCCCGTTTATCAGGAGGTATTCAGCAAGGACGGCACATGGAACGCGGCACAGGAAATACGTCCTATTTTGGGCAGAACGAGTTTTTCCCTGAAGGAAAACGAGGCCATTGTAAACGAAAGTTTTTATGCCGCCCTGGGCGGGGACGGAACCTTTCCCATGGAGCTGACGGTTCCCTTTTCCTGGGCTGACGGAACGACTGCCGTTTTTTCCTTGCAGATTGTGGGGGTGTGCGGCGATGAAGGTATCCCCCAGGACATGGTAAAAATCGCCCCGGACGCATCGGGAAAAATGTCCGGCATTGTGCAGATTTATTTGCCGCAGTCCATACTGCAAGGCAAAAGCGCGGCGGATATGGAAAATCCCAAACGCGCCGCGTGGTTTTACAGTGAAAACCCCCAGAAAATCGCGGACTGCGCGGATCAGTTGCAGCTTGCGGTGAACGCCGTCTGCCGGACGCAAAAAAGCGCAACGGAGCAGATTCGGGTGCAAAAGGCCACGAAAGCGGCGATTGCGGCCATTATGCTTTTATTATTGGGCGTGAATTTATATAGCAGCTTTTCCAACGCCCTTGCTGAGCGCAAATATGAAATTGGAATCAAGCGCGCCATTGGCGCATCCGCGTGGGCGATTGTGCGGCAGTTTTTTATGGAGGGGCTTCTGGTGATGCTGGCAAATATTTTGCTGTCGGTTCTGCTTGTAGCGGATTTCTTATGCGTTTATAAGCTGTACCGGCTTTTTGCCGTCGGGGAGCAGTGGGTGATTGCGGTGTCGCCCTATTCAGCCGCCATGTTCGGCGTATGCAGCATTGCGCTGACGCTGGTTTTTTGCATTCTGTTTGCCTATCGCTCCACCCAGGTAGAAGTTGTGCAGTATTTAAAGGCGGAATAGCATGAAAAAAGTCATCATAATCGGATGTCCCGGCGCGGGGAAAAGCGTCTTTGCCCGGAGGCTCCAGGCAATTACCGCGCTGCCCTTGTACCATTTGGACACAATCTGGCACAGGCCGGACAAAACCCATATTTCCAGAGAAGCGTTTGACTGCCGGTTGCAGGAAATTTTCCAGAAAGACCGCTGGATTCTGGACGGCAACTATCAAAGGACCCTGGAAGCGCGGCTTTGCCAATGCGATACGGTTTTCCTGCTGGACTACCCGGCGGAACTTTGCCTTGCGGGAGCGGCGGCGCGGGTCGGAACCCAGAGAACCGATCTGCCGTGGGTGGAAACGGAACTGGACGCGGCGTTCAGACAGCAAATTTTGGATTTTTCCCAGAAGCAGCGCCCGGAGATTTACGATTTGCTGGAAAAATATCAAGAAGGAAAAACCGTTTGCATTTTGAAATCCAGAGAAGAAGCAGACGCTTACTTGCGCCAGCTGAACGCTCCGCCGCAATGCGAATAAAAAAGCCGCCGGGGCGGGCAGCGCCCGCTGACAACGCGTTACAAACGCCGCTGCAAGCTTGACACACCCTTGGGGGTCACTCGACTTGAACTGCCCCAAAACGCAGGTAGTCACAATGCTGCCGTAGGGGCGGATCTGTGTGTCCGCCCGTTGCAAACTGTCATATCATCAGCGCAATTACGATAGAATGCTGTCATTGCCAGCCATTGGAGTTTGCTTCGACGATACGTAACCGCTTACCCACAGCGAATTGTCACCAACGGCGCGCCCGCCGAGCGGCCGTTCCCTTGCAAAATCTGACAGCAGTTGCATTGAAATGACTGCCAGCAATGTCGCCTCGCGCTATCATGCAAAGTTTGAAACTGTACTTGTTGCAAGCTGCTACTACAAATTATGCATTTATATGTTTTTAATTACACTTAAACTAAGTCGCCAGACGGATTATAGTTCCGTCTGGCGGCTTTTGGCGATTTGAAGCAGGGTTTCTTTTTCGTTTTCCACAGCGCCGGCTTCCACCTGTTCCAAAAGGAACGCCAAAAGGCTTCCCATGACCTTTCCCGGCAGTATCCCCATTGCTTGCAGGTCGCGCCCGTTGATAGCAAGATCGCGCAGGGTAAGGCAGGGGGCTTCCGCTAAAATCCGCTCCAGTTCTTCTTCAAATTCCCGGATTTCCGAGGAAACCTCCCGGCTTTCCCCGGGCTGCTTGCCCCAGCCGTCGGCCTTGTCCAAGGCAAGAAGCTGCCGCAAGGTCGTTTCTCCCAATTTCCGCAAAAGCCGCCGGACGGTTTTTCCCTTCGCCTGCCGGCAAGTGCTATGATAGCGCACAAGGGTGGCGACTTGTTCTGTCATGGCTTTTGGGGCGCGCAGACGGGCTAAAATGGAAGCGGCCAGTTCCGCGCCGACTTGGGCATGGCCGGGAAAATGCCCTACGCCTTTTTCGTCCACATGGAAACATTGGGGCTTGCCCACGTCGTGCAAAAGCGCCGCCCACCGAAGGGGCAGCTCCGCCGGACAAGCGGCTACCACGTGGGCGGTATGACCGTAAACGTCGAACACATGGTGGGGATTTTGCTGCAAAAAGCCCACAGTTGGAGCAAGTTCTGGAAGAACCTGGGTTAAAATCGGCGCGAAGCGCTCCAGATCTTCCACCTTGGCTGCCAGAAGAAATTTGCACAGCTCAGAATAGACCCGTTCCCGGCTGAGACCATCCAAAAGCTGCCGCTGGGATACCATGGCCGCAAAGGTGGCAGATTCTGGGGTCAGGTCATAAGCAGCGCAGAACCGCGCACCGCGAAGAATCCGCAAGCCGTCCTCCTGAAACCGGGTTTCTGGGTCGCCTACCGCCCGCAGAATTTTTTCCTGCAAGTCCCGCTGTCCGCCGAAGGGGTCGGCAAACCCCAGGGCGGGACAATAGGCCATAGCGTTTACGGTAAAATCCCGCCGTGCAAGGTCAAGGCGAATATCCGGCACAAACGCCACCCAGCCGGGGTGCCGGTGGTCGGCGTAGCCGCCCTCGGTGCGGAAGGTGGTGATTTCCACGGGGGAATCGGACAGCACCGTGACGGTGCCGTGCTTCAGCCCTTGGGTCAGCAGGCGAAAATCCGCAAAAACGGACAGCGTTTCCGCCGGCTTTGCGTCGGTGCAAAGATCCCAGTCTTTTGGCGTTTTGCAAAGCAGACTGTCCCGGACGCAGCCGCCTACGACCCAGGCCTGAAAGCCTGCGCCGTTTAATTTTTGCATCAGTTCCAGCACATAACCAGGAAGCTCCAAGAAAATCACCTGCTTTTTTTAATCATTTTACCTGCCTATGTCAAAAACCGAGGAAAGCGGGCGAACACACAGGTTCGCCCCTACAGCGTCGATTTCAACTGCGTCAAAGCGGACGGGACGCCCGTTATTACAAAATTCTACGGCATGCAATGGAATCTTATAAATGGCGGCGGAAAACCAACAGGTTTTCCGCCGGTGGTATTAGAATTTGCACTTTTCAGCGATATATGCTTTTACCTGGTCGATGGGCACGCGAACCTGCTCCATGGTGTCGCGGTCGCGGATGGTCACGCAGTTGTCCGCCGGGGTGGTTTCGTCTCCCACGGTCTGGAAGTCCACGGTAATGCACAAGGGGGTGCCGATTTCGTCCGCCCGGCGATACCGCTTGCCGATGGAACCCGCGTCGTCGAAGTCCACCATGAAGTCCTTTTGCAGCTCGTGGTAAAGTTCCTCCGCCTTGGGGCTGAGCTTCTTGCTCAAAGGCAGCACAGCCGCCTTGAAAGGCGCCAGAGCGGGATGCAGATGCAGCACCGTGCGGACGTCGGGATTCCCCTTCTTGTCCTGCCCCACAACTTCCTCGTCGTAGGCTTCGCACAAGAACGCCAGCGCCACACGGTCGCAGCCAAGACTGGGTTCAATGACATAGGGCACGTAGTGCTCGCCCTTTTCCTGATCAAAGTACTCCAGGCTCTTGCCGGAAGCCTCCTGATGGCGTGTCAGGTCGTAATTGGTGCGGTCGGCGATGCCCCACAATTCGCCCCAGCCGCCGCCAAAGGGGAACTGGTACTCAATATCCGTGGTGGCTCTGGAGTAGAAGGCCAGCTCCGCAGGCTCATGGTCACGAAGCCGCAGGCTTTCTTCCTGGATGCCCAGAGAAAGCAGCCAGTTTTTGCAGAAATCCTTCCAGTAGGCGAACCATTCCAGGTCGGTGTCCGGCTTGCAGAAAAATTCGCATTCCATCTGCTCGAACTCTCTGGTGCGGAAGGTGAAGTTGCCAGGGGTAATTTCATTGCGGAAAGCCTTGCCCACCTGACAAACGCCGAAGGGCAGCTTTTTCCGGGTGGTGCGCTGGATGTTGGCAAAGTTCAGGAAAATGCCTTGTGCAGTTTCAGGACGGAGATACACGGTGGAGGCAGAGTCCTCGGTGACGCCAATCTGGGTCTTGAACATCAAATTAAACTTGCGGATGGAGGTGAAATGATGCTTGCCGCAGTTGGGGCAAACCACATCCTCGTGCTCCGCCACAAAAGCGTCCATTTCCTCAAAGCTCAAAGCGTCCACATTCACGCCCTTGCCGGATTCGCTATTTTCAATGAGCTTGTCCGCACGCTGCCGGGAGCCGCAGCCCTTGCAGTCCACCAGCGGGTCGGAGAAATTGCCCACGTGACCGGTTGTGATCCAGGTTTGGGGATTCATTAAAATCGCCGCGTCCAGCCCTACGTTGTAGGGAGACTCCTGCACAAATTTCTTCAGCCACGCTTTTTTCACGTTATTTTTAAATTCCACGCCCAAAGGGCCGTAGTCCCAGGCGTTGGCAAGGCCACCGTAAACCTCGGAGCCGGGATACACATAGCCCCGGTTTTTGCACAGGTTCACAATCATATCCAGAGTTTTTTCGCTGTTTTTCATCATCGGTGAAAACCTCCAAAAAGAAAGGGTGATTTTTGTATATTCAGTAGTATTATACGGTGTAACGCTGGAAAAAGCAACACTAATTCCCGGCGGTTTCCAAATTTTTTGCCATGAGGTCGTGGACAATCCGCCCGATTTCAATGGTGTTTTTTCCTTGCAGCTCCTCCGGCTGCAAAACCGCCATCAGCTCCATGGGCACAACCGTCCGGCGCAGGCGCAAGGCGTTATGGAACACGTACTGGGAATTTTGTATGGTGCACACAACAATGGGCACGTTTGCTTTCAGGGCGATCTTAAACACGCCGTTGCGGAACTCGTGCAGTTTGCCGTCTAAGCTGGTGTACCCTTCCGGGAACACCGCCACGGAAGCCGTATCTTCCTTTAAAAGCCGGATGGTGCGCAAAATGGTGCGCAGCGCCGCCCGGTCGTTTTCCCGGTCGATGGGCATACATAAGGTCTTGTGCATCAGCTTGTTGATCATAAACATGGCGCCGTTTTCCTTTTTGGAAATGAAGGCAAGCTGATTTTTGCGGAAGTGCAGGTGCAAGGCAATGGGATCAAAGTAGCCCAAATGGTTACAGACCACCAGAAAGCGACCGCTTTTTGGAATTTTGTCAAAGCCCTTGGATTGGAATTTCACCTGCAAAAGGGACGCGGCCAACGCAGCGTACAAATAAAGCATCTGCCGGAAAAAAGGAGAATCCTTTTCCTGTGGCTTTTTTAGATTCACGGTAGCGCAGCACGCGAATAAAAAAAGAAACGCCAGCAGCAGCAGCGCAAGGAAAAATCCCAGGAAAAATACAGGAAGCTGCCACAAAAAGGCCGCCCCAGCAAAACCACCTAGGCAGGCGGTGAGAACAGCCGCGCCTAAAAGCGCCGCCAGAAGGATGATATGAAGTAACATAAAACACCTCTATGATTCCCACTTTAAGGAATTCTTAAAGTTTATTATACACCCTGCGCCGTAGTTTGCCAAGTTAAATTTTTCTTGCAATTCAAGGAAATTCTGGTTATAATGTTTCCGCCGCTTTTGCGCGGCGCATTTTTTGCGTAAGAGGGAGGACAGAGCCGGCACGCCATCTCTATGTTGAAGCCTATATGCAGGCTTAAAATTTTTATAGCGCGAAGCGATTGCTTCGTAGGTCTCGCGGAGAAAGTCTTCGCCAGTACTTGTATAAAACAACATGAGAGTAGTAAAAGTAGACCGTTCGAGCAGTCTGGTTTTCCAGCATGAACCAATTACTATATAGACTCAAAATAAAAGACGACCGGAAAATTGGATAAATCAAGAGCGGGCAGTGCGGCTGCCCAATCCCAAAATAATACAATACAAGGCGGGATTGTTTAGCAAGTACAATTACTTTTTTATTGGAGTGAAATGACGATGAAAAAACTAATTGTATTAACCCTTGTACTTATTACCGTAGTTTCCCTTCTGGCTGGCTGCGAAAAGCCGGCGGCCGGCGGAAACTACACCGACGAAATGAAGATTGCCTATGCCTGTGACCTCAGCCCCGACGACGGCGCGGACAGCGTGGAGCGCCAGGGCGATCACAAAAACAGCCCCTATTTTAACACCCTGGATTTTTACAATATGGAATCCAGCGATACCCTGACAATTTTGCCCAAGTTCAAGACCCAGCAGCAGACCAGCGAATGGAGCTGCGGCGTCAGCAGCGCGCTGATGGTGCTGAACTGGTATGGAAAGCTGGAAAATTATAACGAGAAATCCTTGGCGGCATTCCGAAGCAACGGCTTAAATCCGGAAGGCACCAGCCTCACCCAGATGTTGGAGATTTTTCAGGGCGTAGGCGGCTTTGACCTGTACTCCACCTTTGACTGCCTGGAAAATACCGCCGAGGTATTCACCTTCGAGTACATCCAAAAGACCCTGGCGGAGGGTACGCCCATTATGGTGGGCTGGAACGACTGGGGCGGTCACTGGCAGGTGATCATCGGCTATGACACCATGGGAACGGAAACCACCCAGGACGATGTGATTATCGTGGCCGACCCCTATGATACCACGGATCACAATCAGGACGGTTACGGCGTTTATGGCGCGGAACGGTTCTTGTATAACTTTACTTTTTATAACTTCTTTGAGGAAGCTTCCGGGCAGCCCAACGATATGTGCTTCCTGGTAGCAAAGCCCCAGTAATTCTCTGTGGCAGCCGGCTCGGCCACAGAATCTTACGGTAAGGAACAAACCATTGCCGGAGGGATTGACCCTCCGGCAATTTTTATTGGCTAACAACAATAATAAAATGGTGAATTCGATAATTGCACGCCGATTGAAGTGAACAAATGAATTGGAATGACAATGACTTTTAGTATATTGCGCGTTTAAAAACTATTATACGCCTTGGTTCATAAGCTTCTCCAATCGCGCCGGTAACAGCGTCAATAAATCATAGCTGTACAGCATTTCCTGACCCAGCGCATTCTGCCATAAAAGGGAACCGAAACAAGCAGTCAAAGCCTCTTTTTGCCAAAATCATAGAATCGGTAAAAACTTACTGATTTTTGCAAAAAAACGCTGGACTTTCCTTGCAACCTATGCTAAAATGCTATTTGGTGGGGGTTGGCATTTTCGCTGAGCCTCAACCAAGTATCTTTTAAAACCGCGGGGCGGCTCATTTTCGTACCCGCATCGCACAATAATATATTTTTCAGGAGGAACAATCTATGAAAGCTTTAGGTCTGGAAAAGTATGGTATCACCGGTACCACTGAAGTGGTTTACAACCCCACTTACGAGCAGCTCTTTGAGGCCGAAATGAACCCCGCCCTGGAGGGCTTTGAAAAGGGTCAGCTCACCGAGCTGGGCGCTGTCAACGTCATGACCGGCATCTACACCGGTCGCTCCCCCAAAGACAAGTTCATCGTCATGGACGAGAACTCCAAGGACACCGTGTGGTGGACCTCCGACGAGTTCAAGAACGACAACAAGCCCGCCTCCCAGGAGGCGTGGTCGGCCTGCAAGGCCCTGGCCATCAAGGAGCTGTCCAACAAGAAGCTGTACGTAATGGATGTGTTCTGCGGCACCAACCCCGACTCCCGCATGGCCGTGCGCTTCATCATGGAGGTGGCGTGGCAGGCCCACTTCGTCAAGAACATGTTCATCGCCCCCACCGAGGAGGAGCTGAAGAACTTCAAGCCCGATTTCATCTCCTACAACGCCTCCAAGGCCAAGCTGACCAACTACAAGGAGCTGGGCCTGAACTCCGAGACCGCCGCCATCTTCAACATCACCTCCCGTGAGCAGGTCATCCTCAACACCTGGTACGGCGGCGAGATGAAGAAGGGTATGTTCTCCATGATGAACTACTACCTGCCCCTGAAGGGCATCGCTTCCATGCACTGCTCCGCCAACACCGACAAGAACGGCGAAAACACCGCTTTGTTCTTCGGTCTGTCCGGCACCGGCAAGACCACCCTTTCCACCGATCCCAAGCGTCTGCTCATCGGCGACGACGAGCACGGCTGGGACGACAAGGGCGTATTCAACTTTGAAGGCGGTTGCTACGCCAAGGTCATCAACCTGGACAAGGAATCCGAGCCTGACATCTACAACGCCATCCGCCGGGACGCGCTGCTGGAGAACGTCACCGTGGACGCCGAAGGCAAGATTGACTTTGCCGACAAGTCCGTCACCGAAAACACCCGCGTTTCCTACCCCATCGACCACATTGAAAATATCGTTCGTCCCGTTTCTTCCGCTCCCGCGGCAAAGAACGTGATTTTCCTGTCCGCCGACGCTTTCGGCGTGCTGCCTCCCGTTTCCGTACTGACCCCGGAGCAGGCGCAGTACTACTTCCTGTCCGGCTTCACCGCGAAGCTGGCCGGCACCGAGCGCGGCATCACCGAGCCTACCCCCACCTTCTCCGCCTGCTTCGGCCAGGCCTTCCTGGAGCTGCATCCCACCAAGTACGGCGAAGAGCTGGTGAAGAAGATGGAAGCCAACGGCGCCAAGGCCTACCTGGTAAACACCGGCTGGAACGGCACCGGCAAGCGTATCTCCATCAAGGATACCCGCGGCATCATCGACGCCATTCTGGACGGCTCCATTTTGAAGGCCGAGACCAAGACCATCCCTCACTTCAACCTGGCTGTTCCCACTGCGCTCCCCGGCGTGGACACCGGCATTCTCGATCCCAGAGACACCTATGCCGACGCTTCCTTGTGGGAAACCAAGGCGCAGGATCTGGCCGCCCGCTTCCAGAAGAATTTTGTGAAGTACACCGGCAACGACGCGGGCAAGGCTCTGGTCGCCGCCGGCCCCAAGGCTGAGTAAAGACAACGCCGCACAATGGGAGCTGCGGCTTTCGGCAACTCTTTTGCCCCATCTGCGCAGTTTGAAAAGTTGGAAATACATACAGTATTCCCGCACTTTCCAAACTTTCATCTGGAACAAAATCTTGCGCCGAAAGTTCTTGCCCCATGATGCGGCGCTGCCTAAATTTTTCGGCATTGCCGGGGGGATTTCCCCCGGCGAAAGCCGTGCCAAAAACCAATCACGGAGGTTTGATTACAAATGGCTCAAAAAGTTCAATTTACTGAAACCGTACTCCGCGACGCCAACCAGTCCTTGATGGCAACCCGCCTGCCTTACGCTGATTACGAGGAAATTCTGCCCACCATGGACAAGGCGGGCTACTATTCCATCGAATGCTGGGGCGGCGCTACCTTTGATAGCTGCCTGCGTTACCTGAACGAAGATCCTTGGGAGCGTCTGCGGAACCTGCGGAAGAACCTGCCCAACACCAAGCTGCAAATGCTTCTGCGCGGCCAGAATCTGCTGGGCTACAAGCACTATCACGACGACGTGGTGCAGAAGTTCGTGGAGCTTTCCATCAAGAACGGCATGGACATTCTGCGTATTTTCGACGCGCTGAACGATTTCCGCAACATCCGCACCGCCCTGGAAGTCACCAAGAAGGCCGGCGCGATTGCTTCCGGCTGCATCAGCTACACCCAGTCTCCTGTACATACCGTGAAAAAGTATGTGCAGATGTGCAAAGAGCTTCAAAAGATGGGCTTCGACACCATCTGCCTGAAGGATATGGCCGGCACCATGAGCCCCAACGAGGCGGAAAGCCTCATTAAGGGCATCAAGGACGCGGTAGGCAATATGCCTCTGATTCTGCACACCCACTGCACCACCGGCATGGCCTACATGACCATCCTCAAGGCAGTAGAGTCCGGCGTGGACGTTATTGACACCGCCACCTCCTGCTTCTCCGGCGGCACCTCTCAGCCCGCCACCGAGACGCTGTTCTACGCTTTGCAGCAGTACGGCATTAAGACCGGTCTGGATGAAAAGATCATCAACCAGGTGAACGATTTCTTCAAGCCCGTAAAGCAGAAGTACATCGACTCCGGCCGCATCAATCCCAAGAGCATGGGTACCGACGCCATGGCGCTGGTTTATAAGGTTCCCGGCGGTATGCTTTCCAACATGATCGCCAACCTCACCGATATGAACGCCATGGATAAGTTCGACGCTGCTTTGGAGGAAATCCCCAACGTCCGCAAGGATCTGGGCTATCCCCCGCTGGTGACGCCCTTGAGCCAGATGGTCGGCAACCAGGCCGTCACCAACGTGCTGGTAGGCGAGCGGTACAAGAACATCTCCAAGGAAGTCAAGAATTACTTCAAGGGCGAATACGGCAATCCCCCCGCCCCTGTGAACGCCGAGCTGCAAGCCCGGATTCTGAAAGAGGCCAGTATGGCGAAACCGCTGGATTGCCGTGTAGAAGACAGTCGCCGCACCGGCGAGGACTTTGCCAAGGCGAAATCCGCCCTAGGCGCTCTGGCACGGAGCGAGGAAGATGTGATGAGTTACATCTGCTATCCCGACCAGACCGTGAAGTTCCTGGAAGGCCGGAAGGCGCAGGAAGAGAACGTCGCCGCTTACACCATTGAAGAAGCGTAAGGAGGAAGCAATATGCTGTTTTTAGCTGCATCCTCTCTGGATAAAATTTCCATCGGCGACGCCGGTATCATCGCCCTGCTGGGTTATGCCACAGTGTTTGCCGGTCTGATTCTTTTGATGATCGTCGTCACCATTGTGGGCAAGATCTTCATTGCCAGCAGCAAGCGTACCGCCGCCAAGACCACCGCCACCGGAACCGAAACTGCCCCCGCCGCGGTGAAGGCCGACGGTCCCGCCGCCCCCGGCTCCGCCGGCGAACTGAAGCTCCACGACGTTGAGCCGAAGATTGCCGCCATGCTGATGGCCATTGTCGCTGATAAGATGGGCAAGCCCCTGAACGAACTGCGGTTTATTTCCATCAAGGAGGTTAAGTAGTCATGAAATATAAAATTACCCTGAAGGGCCGCACCTATGAGGTAGAGGTGGAGGCCGGACAGGCTATGCTTTTGGACGAATACGAAGCTTATGCCCCCGCCCCTGCCGCCGCGCCCGCTGCTGCGGCTGCCCCCGCTGCCGCGCCCTCCCCTGCCGCTGCGGCCGCTCCCGCCATCACCGGCGCCGGCGAGCCTGTGACCGCGCCCATGCCCGGCAACATCCTCAAGGTCAATGTCAATACCGGCGACAAGGTCAAGGCCGGCACCGTACTGGTGATTCTGGAAGCCATGAAAATGGAAAACGAAATTATGGCGCCCAAGGACGGCACTGTGACCCAGGTTGTCGTTTCCAAGGGTTCTGTGGTAGAGACCGGCGCTCCTCTGGTTGTCCTCGGTTAAGGAGGGCTTTCCATGAATGTTGGTGAAATCTTACTGAAGCTTTGGAATGACTCCGGCTTTGCAGGCTTCGGCGTTTCCGGCGGCTGGCAGAGCCTTGTGATGATTATCATCGCCTGCGGCCTTCTGTATCTTGGCATTGTTAAGAAGTTTGAGCCGCTGCTGCTGGTGGGCATTGCCTTTGGCTGCCTGCTCAGCAACCTGCCCGGCGGTGGTCTTTATCACCCTGAACTGTGGACTGCCTTTATGAACGGCGAACTGGGCTTCGGCACTATTTTGCACGATGGCGGTCTGCTGGATATTTTCTACATTGGCGTTAAATCCAGTATTTATCCCTGTTTGATTTTCATGGGCGTTGGCGCGATGACGGACTTTGGTCCCCTGCTGTCCAACCCCAAGAGCCTGCTTTTGGGCGCTGCCGCTCAGATGGGCGTATTCGCCGCCTTCTTTGGCGCGATTCTGCTGGGCTTCACCGGCCCCCAGGCTGCTTCCATCGGCATCATTGGTGGTGCGGACGGCCCCACGGCTATCTTCCTCACCTCTCGTCTTGCCCCTGAACTGCTGGGACCCATCGCCATTGCGGCGTATTCCTACATGGCCCTGATTCCCCTGATCCAGCCGCCCTTTATGCGGATGCTCACCACCAAGGAAGAGCGCAAGATCGTCATGACCCAGACCCGCACCGTCTCCAAGACGGAAAAGATTGTGTTCCCCATTGTGGTCACCATCTTTGTCGCGCTGCTGCTGCCCTCCACCGCGCCTCTCATCGGCTGCTTGATGCTGGGCAACCTCATGCGGGAAACCGGCGTGACCGACCGCCTGTCCGACACCATGCAAAACGCCCTCATGAACATCGTCACCATCCTGCTGTCCACCTCCGTGGGCGCTACCATGGTTGGTTCTACGTTCCTGACTGTGGAAACCATTAAGATCGTGGTTTTGGGTGTTTGCGCGTTTATCCTGTCCACCATCGGCGGTATGATTGGCGGTAAGATCATGTGCTGGGCAACCAGAGGCAAGGTCAATCCCCTCATTGGCTCCGCCGGCGTGTCCGCCGTTCCCATGGCGGCTCGGGTATCCAATAAGGAAGGCCAGAAGTGGAATCCTTCCAACTTCCTGCTGATGCACGCCATGGGTCCCAATGTGGCGGGCGTTATCGGCTCCGCCATCGCCGCCGGCTTCCTGCTGGCAGTGTTCGGCTAAAGATTGTATCCTCTTTACATTTCCCCTTTCTGTCGCCGCCTCCGGTTCGCCGGGGGCGGCGATCGCTTTCTAAAAGGATTTGACCCGCTCCCTGCGGCAGGGAATGCAGTCGATTCTGTACATAATTCTTCTTTCAACCTACGTTTGCACAATCAGAGACAAATAAAACGCCCAAAAGCTTCTAAGCTTTTGGGCGCTGCTGTTAAATGATTTCAACTTTAATGGTATCCGTGTTGCCGGAACAGCCGTTGATCTGGCCACCGGTTAGCACCACCTTATCGCCGGGATCCAGGTCGAAGCAACGCTTGGCGCTGCTTACCGCATGATAGAACATCACGTCTACAGAATGGAACTCCTCGCTGAGCACCGGCGTGACCCCCCAAGACAGCGCCAGCTTCCGCCAGACCTTTTCCTTTGTGGTCATGCCCACAATATCCGTGGGGCAGCGGAACCGGCTGACCATGGTAGCGGTTTTGCCAGACACGGAACAAACCACAATGCACTTGGCCTGCACGTCGATGGCCATAGCGCAGGCGGTGTGGGACATGGCGTCCAGCACGCTGCTGATGGTGAATTCCGTATTGTGGAACCGTCGGTGATAGCTGATGTGCTTTTCCGTATATTCCGCGATTTCCGCCATATTTTTTACGGCGGCCACGGGATATTTGCCGGCGGCGGATTCCCCGGAAAGCATAACGGCAGAGGAACCGTCGTAAACCGCGTTGGCCACGTCGGAGATTTCGGCTCTGGTGGGTCTGGGATTGTAAATCATGGATTCCAGCATTTCCGTGGCGGTAATCACCTGCTTGCCCAGAAGCCGGCATTTGTTAATCAGGAACTTTTGGATGGAAGGCACCTCTACAAAGGGAATTTCCACCCCCAAATCGCCTCTGGCAATCATCACGCCGTCGCAGATTTCGCAGATTTCCTCAATGTGATCAACCCCCGCGCGGTTTTCGATTTTGGCGATAATATCGATATCCTGCCCGCCGTTTTCCACCAAAAAGCTGCGCAAGGCTTTCACGTCCGCGCCGGTGGAAACAAAGGAAGCCGCCACAAAATCCACATCGTTTTGAATGCCCAGCAAAAGATCCGCCTTGTCCTGCTCACTAAGATAGGCTCCCCGCATCACCTTATTGGGGAAATTCATGCTCTTGCGGTCGGACAAAACGCCCCCGGTCACAACCTTGCACTGGGCATTGGGGCCTTCCAGCTTTTCCACCTGGCAGACCACCAGACCGTTGTTCACCAAAATACGGTCTCCAATGGAAAGGTCGGCTACAAGCCCCGGATAGTTAACGGAAACCCTGGTTTCGTCTCCTTCCACATCCTCCGTGGTAAAGGTAAACGCCGCCCCTTCCTGTAAGGTGATTTTTCCATCTTTAAAAGTACGGATGCGGTATTCCGGGCCTTTGGTGTCCAGCATAATGGCAATAGGAAGCTGGAGCTTTTCCCGCACGCGCTTGATTAAGTCAATTTTTTTCTGCTGTTCTTCATGAGTACCGTGGGAAAAATTCAGACGCGCCACGTTCATGCCCGCCAGACACATTTGGGTCAGGGTTTCTTCATTCTGGCTGGCGGGGCCAATGGTGCAGATAATTTTTGTTTTTCTCATACGCTTATTCACTCCTGATTGGTTTTCGCCCATTATCATACGAAACTGGAGGCCATCTGTCAACTAAAAATTATCGTGCCCAGGGGTGCGCAAGCTTGGGCTTTTCCTTGGAAGGACCAACCAGATTACGCTTGATAATATGCCGTGTGGAAAGCGCCTTGGCAATCTGCTCGTGTCCCATGCCGGTAAACCGTTCCACTTCTCCGTTTTTGCAGAAAACCACGGTTTCCTTCATCCAGCAGTCGTACTTTTTGCACCACCACTTGTAAGGACCATAGCTGGCGGCGTCCTCCAACAAAACTGTGCGGCGCTTGAGGAGCATGCCGGTGCGCTCAATGCCGGTTTCCGTCAATTGATCCTGCTTCAGAAAATACAAAAAGCCCGCAACCAGGGCAAAATTGCCCACGGTAAAGAAGATGTTCCAGAAGCCTTTCAGGAAAATAGCGGCTACAAACAGCACAAGACCGCCGCCCCAGGCGGTGAGCAGTTCAGGATATGTACCGTAGACCATGCAGCCGGGCTTTTTCCGGTGCGCCAGATAGGAAACGGTGCAGAAAATGTAGCATACGAGGGTCAGGCAGCGCAAGGCAAGTGTGATGGTTTCGAGCATAGTAAGTCTCCTTTAAATTTAGAATACTCCTATTTTATTTGATTTTTCCCCTTGCGTCAACACTTTTTCACAAGCGCTTTTCCGTATGTGCGCAAAAGGACGTTTCAGGCGCGGTAAAACCTGCTTGACAAAGGAGAAAATGAACATTATAATGAATATAGAAAAAGGGCGCTGCCGATAGACGGTTTAGCCCCCTAAGTTAGTTACAAGAAGTAACCGCCGAACTGTGGGGACAGGGGCGGTTACTTCTTTTTTACGATCTGAAAAATCAGACTGGCAAAGGAAATGAGCACAAGAATCAGCTGAAAAAGCTCTCCATATGTAACTGCATTCACATTTACCACCCCCCTCCATAAAGGACAGGGGGCAAGAAGCGTCACCCCCTGCAAAGGGAGCCTAACCGCCTACCGTGGCGCGACCGCCAACGGCAATCGCGCCTTTTCCTATATGACAGCGCCCGGTTCTTGAAAGAACCAATTTTATTTTAACAGATAGGCGATAGCTTGTCAAATCCTATCGCATTTTGCGGAAATATCACACAAAAGTACGGCTTTCCCATTGACGAAAAGGGCGAAACCTGTTAAAATGAACCATATATTTGCCAAAACGCCCCCATGGGCAGCAGATGTTGCACTTCGAGAAAGGAAGTTTAAAAAAATGAAGAAAACTGTTTTGCGGGAATATGCGAAGCTGATTGTCCGCGCCGGCGTGAACGTCCAGAAAGGACAAGACGTGCTGATTTACGCCGATTTGGATCAGCCGGAATTTGTGCAGATGGTAGTGGAGGAAGCCTATAAGGCCAAGGCGCGGAAGGTGACTGTGGAATGGAATTACCAGCCCTTGCAGAAAATTCACGTGCGCTATCGCAGCCTCAAGACCCTAAGCGCCGTGGAAGCCTGGGAGGAAGAACGCCAGAAGCATTATGTAAACACCCTCCCTTGCCGTATTCACCTGATTTCCGAAGATCCCGACGGCCTGCGGGGGATCAATCTGGAAAAGCTCTCCAAGGGCAATCAGGCGGTGCGCAGAATTATGAAGCCCTACCGCGACCAGCGGGAAAACAAGGAGCAGTGGTGCATTGCCGCCGTCCCCGGCGCAGCCTGGGCAAAGAAAGTATTCCCAGAGCTTTCCCGTCATCAGGCCATGGAAAAGCTGTGGGAGGCGATTCTTTCCACGTCCAGAGTAAATGACGACCCCGTGGCGGCGTGGGAGGCGCACAACGCCGGCTTGAAGGCTCGGTGCGATTACCTCAACAGTCTGGACATTGAAAGCCTGCACTATACCGCCGATAACGGCACAGATCTTACCGTGGGCATGATGCCCCAAGCGCAGTTCTGCGGCGGTGGAGAAACCAGCTTGCAGGATATTTTCTTCAATCCCAATATTCCCACAGAGGAATGCTTTATTTCCCCCAAGCGCGGGGAGGCGGAAGGCGTCGTTTACGCCACAAAGCCCCTTTCCTATCAGGGGCAGCTCATTGAAAACTTCTCTATCCGCTTTGCTGGCGGCAAGGCGGTGGAAGTCCACGCGGAAAAGAACGAGGAATTGCTGAAAACCATGATTGCCATGGATGAAGGCGCGGCGTATTTGGGCGAATGCGCCCTGGTGCCCCAAAGCTCTCCGATTGCCCAGTGCGGCTACCTGTTTTATAACACCTTGTTTGACGAAAACGCCGCTTGCCATTTGGCGTTGGGGATGGGCTTTGCCGATACCATCCGGGATTATAAAAATAAGACGCTGGAGGAGTGCCGGAGCTACGGCGTGAACGATTCCATGATCCACGAGGATTTCATGATCGGCTGCGACAGCATGGCAATTGACGCAAAAACCAGAGATGGTAAGATCGTTCCCATCTTCCGGGGCGGCGAGTGGGCGTTTTAAGCGCAAGTAAAAAGCCGGGACAGGTTTCTCACCTGCCCCGGCTTTTTAGTCTTCCTCGCTGTCGTTCTCTTCTTCACTGTCATCATCTTCATATTCTATATTTACCAGAGATGGATCTGTTTGTCTCAGCTTGTTAGAAAGATAGCCTCGTACTTCTTGTATTTTGCTTGTGCGGTAAAATGAGTTTTAGAATGCCCGCGGCATAGATTTGCTGGATCAAGATTACCGTCGTAAATTTTCTTGATCATAGATTTCATGAAAAATCTTCTCCTATGTAAAATTAAGATACCCACATTCGGGTAATTTAATTTTACAACAAATATTGTTGCTTTGTCAACCCGTATTCGGGTAATTTCAGATAAAATTGCTATTATGATAATTGTTACCGAATACGAGTAGAATGATGGTAAAGGTAACAAGATGGAGTATTCAGATATTTATGTAAAAAGAATCCGCTCCCTCTGCGACGCACGGGGAATCAGTATCAACAAGCTTGCAGGGATGAGCGATGTAAAACAATCAACGCTTGATAATATTATGCGGGGAATTACGAAAAATCCGGGCGTAAAGACCATACACAAAATTGCGTTGGCGTTCAGTATGACCCTTGCGGAATTTCTTGACTTTGAAGAACTGAACGCCTACTCTTTCGATGGCGACTAATTACATGGGGACAGGATAATAAATTGCAGGGCGGAGTGATCACTCCGCCCTGCTGTTTTTTTAGTTCTTGTGATTGTTGAGATATGCATCCCTGCAAAGCAAGGGCGGGCACATAGATCCGCTCCTACGGCAGCATTGGGATTGCGCGGCAAAAATGGGGGGCGGTATTCTGAGGCAGCCCTAGTCGAGTGTTTCCCCAGAGGATGGCAAGTCTGCATAAGCGTACGAAACGCATTGCCGGCGGGCGCCGCCCGCTTACTCGTCTTTCGGCGGATGCACCAAGCGTTCCACATCCGCTTTCGACTGCGTCAGCGTGTTGTAAGTCTTTTCGCTCACACAGGTGTAATAATTCTGCTCATACAACGCGATTTCATTTTCTGTGTTTAAAATCTGATACATTCCTGCCGGGCTTTGCTCTGGACTTGCCAGATAAATAGGGGTATAGCTGTAATTGGTCAGGTTGGTTTCGCCGGTTTCGTTGTTTTTTGTAAATTCCAACTGCAATATAATGGACTGCCTCGCGCCGCCGTCCGAGTCTGTGCCGGTAAGATTCCCCAGACTGTAAGCCGTAAAGCCGCCGCCCTCTTCCAAAAGCAGCTCTCCCACCAAATGCGAGTGGGTGCCGATAATCGCGTCCACGCCGCCGTCGAACATGAGCTTACGGATCTGCTCCTGAGTATCGCTAACCACGCCGTCGTATTCGCTGCCCCAGTGCAAAAGGGCGATAGTGATATCTGGATTTTGCGCCTGCGCCGCGTCCAGAACCGCCTGTATGCCCTCCTTGTCCACCTTGGTGTAGGTAGAAGCGTAGTCCTTGTACAGCAGATTTACACAGTGTTCGCTTCCATCCGGCAAATTCAGATTGCCCACGCCCTTGGTAAACGCCACCAGGGCGATTTTTACCCCCCGCACCTCCACCATCGTTACGCCCTTGTTTTTGGCGTAATCCGCTTCTGTGGCGCTGGTACCGGCGGTTTTCATCCCCGCCTGCGCAATGGTCTCCATGGTGGATGATAGTCCCGCAAGGCCGCTTTCGATGGAATAGGAGTTGGCGGTCTGCACCACATCCACGCCGCTGCCTGCAAGCGCCGCCGCCAGGGAAGCCGGTGCGTTGCGGGTGGCTGCGTCCACGGGATTGGCCGTGAAATTCGCTTCCAGATTGACAATCGCCAGATCCGCGCTGGAAAGCAACGGCGCAGCATGAAGAAAGTACCCGGAAAAATCGTAGGAGCCGTCCGGCCGGCGGGCAGCGTCAAGCAGCTCTTTTGTAATGTTCACATCGCCCCCCGCCGCTACGGTAACAACTGTGGAGCCAGTGGTAGGCAGCGGCTCCGTGGGCGGCTGCGTCTCGGCAATCACCGGCTCGCCTTGCCCGCTTTTCCATAGCGCAAACACAACGCCGGCCAAAAGCAGCAGGCAAACAGCCATCCCAAGCCAAGGCGGCTTTCTGTCTTTTTTTGACGGACGCTGAGGCGGCCTGCGGGGCGGGCGGGAGCGCGGCGCATCCTGAATGGAATTTTCTATTTTTGCGTCAATGGAGCGATAAATTTCGTCCAAAATCGCTTTTTCCCTATTGTCAGACATGATGATCCTCCAGCTTGTAATTGGTCGTATTATAACCCATATTTTGAAGTTTCTCAAGGGGGATTCCAAGCAAATTTAACCGCTTGTGCCCCGGAACCAACCGTCTGTGGCAAATCGCTTGCAACGCCGCGGCGCTTTGTCTATAATAGAGCCATGGGAGGTGCAATCCTTGGAGGTAGAAATTAAAATTGACAAAACCCGTGGGCAGCCCCGGGTGATTGTGGAAACTGCGTCTATTACAGAAGAAGTGCAAAACCTTGTCCAGCGGCTGTCCCAAACGCCCTTTCAGGTGCTTGCAGGGGCGAAAGACGGGAAACTTACAGCGCTGGATCCATCGGAGCTATTCCGCATTTACGCCAGCGGAGGAAGCGTGTACGCCGTCACCGCAAAGGGAACCTATGCCCTTCGTCTGCGCCTTTACGAACTGGAGGAGCAGCTTGACAAAGGCCAGTTCGTGCGTATCTCCAATTCGGAAATCATTAATCTGAAAAAAGCGGCGCAGTTCGACTTGAATCTGGCGGGAACCATACAGGTCAAGCTTGCAAACGGCGATACGGCGTGGGTTTCCCGCAGATATGTTCCAAAAATCAAACAAATACTTGGGCTTTCGAGGTGAAAAAACATGAAAAAAGCAATTTATCGCGGACTTTACGGGATTCCCGTGGGCATTGCCATCAGCTATTTGCTTACCGTTGTTCACTCCCTTTTCCTGGGCGATGGGCAGTACGCCCCCTGCGTGCCGGAGCTTACCCTCGCGGTGGGCAACGAAGCCGTGGCGGTTGCCTTGCAAGCGGCCTCCAGTGGGCTTTTGGGCTTTGCCTTTAGTGCTGCCTCCGTCATCTGGGAGCTGGAGGGCTGGAGCCTTGCCCGGCAAACCGCCTCGCATTTTGGGATTCTCTCCTGCGCTATGCTGCCTACCGCCTACTGCTTTTATTGGATGGAGCACAGCGTCATGGGTTTTTTGCAGTATTTTGGGATTTTTGCCGGGATTTTCTTCCTGATTTGGCTGATCCAGTATCTTCGCATACGTCAGAACATCAAAAATATGAACAAAAAGCTAAAATAAGATAGAAAAGACCAGAAGGACTTGGAAAACGGCGGGAAATATGCTATAATGAAGCGGAATTCGTCCTAGGAGGTGCAGCTTATGGCATATCAGGGCCGCAGAGCGGAAAAAAAGAAAAACGACGGAACCTTGCTGGGCATTTTCGGCCTGGTGGGTACAATTCTTGTCGTACTGGTGGTTTTCCTGTGCCTGGGCCGCAAAACACCCGCCCCGGACGCGCCTACGCAGCCGCCGACTCTGCCGCCTCCGGCGGAAAACCCTTACGCGGAGCGGGATTTTACCACGGATGAAAACGGCTACATCCACTGCGACGGGGCGCTCAGCGGCATTGACGTTTCCGAGCACCAGCGGGAAATTAACTGGGCTGCCGTAAAAGAAGCGGGTATAGAATTTGCAATTGTCCGGGTGGGCTACCGTGGGTACGACTCCGGGGGCATTCACGCCGATTCTCACGCAGCGGATAATCTGAAAGGCGCGGCGGAGCAAGGGCTTCGGGTTGGCGCGTATTTCTTCTCCCAGGCCATTTCCCCGGAAGAAGCCGTGGAAGAAGCCGAATTTGTGCTGAAAATGCTGAAAGACTACGAAATCAACGCTCCTGTATTTTTCGACTGGGAGCCGGTAAGCGATTCGGAAGCAAGGACAGCGGCGATGACCGGCCGACTTCTCACAGACTGCGCCCAGGCGTTTTGCCAGACTATCTCGCAGGCGGGCTACACAGCGGGGGTATATTTCAATCAGTATCAGGCGCAGGAAATGTACCGCCTGCGGGAAATGACGGAAGATACCTTTTGGCTTGCCATGTATGAGGACGCCATGACGTTTCCCTATGCCATGCAGTTCTGGCAGTATAGCTGCGAAGGAACCGTCCCCGGCATTGACACCACAGTGGATCTCAACTTGTGGTTCGGCGCGGCAAAAGAAACATAAAATATCGGAAATAGGAGCCGGGGCTAAGCCCCGGCTCCTCAGCTTGTCAAAAAAGTATTTTTCAAAAAATAAAAATGCATAATCAGTTATGCCAACTTGCAAAAAGCACAATGTACAAACTGCGCGTGGAAGTCAGCGGCGGCATTCGTACATAATATAGAAACGCAACTACTACCAGATTTTGCAAGGTAACGGTCGCTCGGAGGGCGCGCTGGCGCAACCTTGGTAGCGATTTGCTTTGCGTAAGACGGCGCGTAACGAGTTTCAGTCTTGCAAAGTGATTCAAACGCACCGCCGCCCAGCCCCAATGGGTTCCGGGCCGCAGCCCGGCGGCTTTTGGTGACTTTTCGCCGGAGAAAAGTCACCCCCCCGGAGGGTGCAGTACAAAAGCAAAGAACAAACTACAGTCAAAATGCAAAATGAAGAATTTTACTTTCAATCTTTCATTTTTGTCATGTATATTTCGGTTTTTTGACAGACTAAGGAGCCGGGGCTAAGCCCCGGCTCCTGTTACTTTTTAGATGTGAGAATAGATGAGTTCCAGATTGCCTTCCAGCTTCATTTCGCCGTATCCGGCGGGAATCACCAGATGGTCGCCCATTTTTACGGGTTCGCCGTCCAGCGTGCCCTCGCCCTTCAAAATGCTCACGTTTACAAATGGCTGCGCCCAATCCATGGTCACGCTGCCGTTTAATTCCATGCGGTACACCGCATAGTAGGGGCAGGTGACAAGATGGGTAATTTTTGCGTCCTCCTTGCAGACCGTTTCCTGCACCGGCGCTTCGGCGGCATGGGGAACGGTTGTCACAGCAAGGCTCTGGGCAATGTGCAAAGGACGGGGCTTACCGTCCGCCAGGCGGCCATAGTCGTAAAACCGGTAGGTCACGTCGCTGGACTGCTGGGTTTCCAGGATCAAGGTACCGCCTTTGATGGCGTGGAGGCAGCCGGGATTGATCTGGAAGAAATCGCCCTTTTGAATGGGTACCTCCCGAAGCAGCTCGCTCCAGCGGTTCTCGTCGATCATCTGCTGCATTTCTTCCTTGGTCTTGGCGTTGTGACCGATGATAATGGTCGCGCCGGGATCGCAGTCTAAGACATACCAGCACTCGGTCTTGCCCAAAGAGCCGTTTTCATGGACGTTGGCGTAAGCGTCGTCCGGGTGCACCTGAATGCTGAGGTCGTCCTGGGCGTCGATGATTTTAATGAGCAAAGGGAAGGAATCGCCTTCCAGATTGCCGAACAGCTCTGGATGCTTTTTCCAGAGACTGCCCAGGGTTTCCCCGGCGTAAGCGGGATTTTTCACCTTGCAGTCGCCGTTGGAATGGCCGCTGATGGCCCAGCACTCGCCGGTGCGGTCGCTGGGAATGTCATAGCCAAATACAGTGCGCAGACGCTTACCGCCCCAGATTTTTTCCTGCAATACAGGCTCCAGATGCAAAAGTTCTCTTTTCATTGCGCTTCTCCTTTTTCCTTCCATGCGTCCATGGCCAGCTTGATGCAGCCCATGGCGCCCTGATTGTCGTTGAGGCTGATGGGGACGATATATTCGTCTAAATTGTCCATGCCCTTACCCTGGACATAGCCGCACATCTGCTTTTGCACTTCCCGGCGCACCATGGGCAAAAGCTGCTGCTGATGCATCACGCCGCCGCCCAGAATAATGCGCTCCGGGGAGAGGGTCATGATGTAAGTACAAATCGCCTGTCCCAGATAGTAGGCTTCCAATTCCCAGACTTCCTTGCGGTCGGATAACGCCGCGCCCTTGACGCCCCAACGCTTTTCAATGGCGGGGCCGCTGGCAAGACCCTCCAGGCAGGTAGCGTGATAGGGGCAAATGCCCTGCTCCATGGGGTCATCCTTCCGGCGGCTGATGAAAATGTGACCGCCTTCCGGGTGAATCATGCCGTGATAGGGCTTGCCGTCAATGATAACGCCTACGCCCACGCCGGTGCCCACGGTGATATAAATGCTGTTTTTCACAGTTTTGGTGCAGCCCCAAACCGCTTCGCCCAAAGCGGCGGCGTTTACGTCCGTATCAAAACCCACGGGAATCCCCAGCGTCTTTTCAAATTCCGCCACAATTGGGTAATTTTTCCAGCTCAGCTTGGGGGTAGAAGTAATAAAACCGTAGGTTTTGGAATTTTTGTCCAGATCCACAGGGCCAAAGCAGCCAATTCCGATCGCAGCCAATCCCTTGTCTTTGAAGAAATCAATGAGCGCGGGCATGGTTTTTTCCGGGGTCTCTGTGGGGATGCTGACCCGCTCCAGAATTTGTCCGTTTTCATTGCCGATGGCACATACCATTTTTGTGCCGCCCGCCTCCAGGGCGCCAAAATGCAGCATGAACGCAACACTCCTTACATATAAAATCGCTTATTTCAAAGCGGCAATTGGGACGCTTTATGGTTTGAATGACGAATATATATCTAATTAATACTAATATTCCTCCGATTCATACCATCTAAAAAACCCAAATTCCCATAAGTGTATGATACAATAAGGATACAATGGTGTCAAGTTCTTCTATGATTGAGGGAGCCGATTTTGTCTAAATTGTCAAGTTTTTTGCGCCTGAAGGTTTATCGGCGCACCTTTTTGCTGTACCTGGTCATTGTGCTGGTGGCGATTACCACGCTTCTTTTTGTATTTCACAGTAATATAATGTCCAGAAGCTTGGAAAGCTATGTAAACGAAGCGGATACGGCTTTTGCGCAAGCGGAACGGCAGCTTACTTCCGTTACCAGCGCCATCGATAATTTTTTCACGCACCTATACGCCAGCAGCGGACTACGGGACGACTTTTTCCGCTTTTTTGGGTCTACACCGGTAGAATATGTGGAAAAGCGCCTGCAAAGCGCCCCGCCGCAATATGCGACTTATCTGGATAGCTGCAATAATCTGGTGTCCGACAGCGGCTATTGCATCCGTCATATCCTGTATTACACCAGTTCCAAAATTGTGGATATGGAATATAATGCTTCCGGCTATTCCCGTTATCAAATCATCACCCCTGACGCCGCTAAAGCCCTGTGTCGGACAGGCTATCAGTACACCAGAGAAATTCACTGGAACGCGGCGGATGCGGGGAAAGTGACCTTTATCATCGACGTCAGCGGCCCGGTGCAAAATGCATACGGCGCCAATCCCGCGCAAACGGTGTGCGTGATACAAGGCGACAACCAAATTATCCTGGGCAATCATCATTATGCCGACCTTGATTTTGGCGCGCTGGAAGCCCGGAGCCGTCAGGGGCGGATATATCCCGGCGCGGGGCGCGGGAGTCTGCTTTACTGCGCGCACCATACCAATCAGTTTTCTTTTTCTGTTGTTTCCGTGGTGCCCGCGTGGGATTATATGGAAGGCCCCTTTCGGGAATTCACATTGTTTACTGCGGCGCTGCTTCTGGTATTCGCGCTGATTACCATGCTGTACGTCCGGCAGTTTTCCAGCGATTCTAAATTTATTGAAAGTATTCTAAGCAGTATCGTTCAGGCGCAGTCCGAGGGCTTTCAGCCGGTGGAAATCGGCAAACGGGACGATGAGTTCGCATCCATCGCTACCCATCTGAACGGTCTTTACGAGCATCTGAACGCGCTGATTCAGCAAAAATACGTGCTTACCATCCGGCAGCAGCGGACGGAAATGCAGATGCTTTCCGCCCAACTCAATCCCCACTTTCTTTACAATACCCTAGAACGCATTCGCCTGCGCGCCCTTTTAGAAAGCAACCCCGCTGTGGCGGAAGCCATCGCGGATTTGGGGCTTTTGTATCGGAACATCGTCAAAACCGAGCCGGTCATTACCCTGCAAAAAGAGTTGGATATTACCAGACAATACCTGGATCTGATGAGCTTTCTGTATGAGGATCAATTTCTATACCATCTGGACGTTCCAGAAGAAATTATGGACATATCTACCCCGAAAATCTGGATGCAGCCCATTGTAGAGAACTTTTTCAAACATAATTTTCAGCATGACAGCAGCCTGAAGGTCATTGTGATCTCCGGCGAGCGGTTAAACGGGGGCATCCGGCTGAAATTTTTCGACAACTGCGGCAAAATCAGCGACGAGCAGCTTTTGCAGCTCAATCAGCTTTTTACAGACCAGGAGGACGGGGAAGAAACTTCCACCGGTATTGGGCTGCAAAACGTTTATAGCCGACTGCGCTTGTTTTATGGCAGCCGCCTGGAAATGCGGATTGAAAATAACAAGCCCGCCGGGGTATGTATTCAAATTTTATTAAAAAATGAGGTGACCTCCTAACTATGTATCGCTTGCTCCTTGTGGACGATGAAAAAGACATCTGTGACAATATTAAGCTGCTGCTGGACTGGTCCGCTTACCAGATTACAAGCATCCTCACAGCTTCTTCCTATGCGGAAGCTGTCAGCAAGGCCATGGATTTTCAGCCCCATATCGCATTGGTGGATATACGGCTGGGAGACCACTGGGGTTACGAACTGGCGGAGCATTTGCATTCCATCGGTTTGGAGACGGTGTTTTGCATGATCAGCGGCTACGACGACTTTGAATTTGTCCACCGATCCATGCAAGCCGGGGCCAAGGACTATCTTCTAAAGCCCATCAGCGTAAAAGAGCTGCGCTCTTTTATCGAGCGCACCATCGTGCGGGATCTCCACGGAGAGCTGCCGGAGCAGACGGCCTTGCAGCAGGAAATTGACCCGGTTTTGCAGGTGCCCTACAGTCAGTTTTCCAAAATTACCAACAAAATCATTCTCATTGTAAAAAGCAATTACCGCAGCGCCCTAACCTTAACCAATATCGCGGACATCTTTAATATGAGCAGCAAATATATCGGTCGGATTTTTTTGAAGGACACGGGGATGAAGTTTTCCGAGTACCTCACCTCCTACCGCATGATTCAGGCGCGAAAGCTCATTGAAAATACGCAGGAAAAAATTTCTGTGATTGCCAATCTGGTGGGCTATTCTCAGCTCAATAATTTTTACGTACACTTCAAAAGCTATTACAGCATTTCCCCCAGCACCCTTCGGAACTTCGGCGCAGCCTCGCCCCTTGCGCCTGTGCCGGAGAACGTGGACTAAGGAGGCGCCTATGGCAAAAAAATGGCTTTGCCTGTGCCTGGCAGGGTTGCTTTTGGGACTTTGGGGCTGCGCCCCGCCTAGGCAGTCCGCCCAACCCACGGCGGAAGCCGATGCGCCAGTGAATCTCGTTTACTATACCATTGGAGAACCGGACGAGGATTTGGCGCTGGTCAACGAGGCGCTGAACCGCATTTTGCTGGAAAAATACGGCTTTACTGTGACTTACCACAAAATCGGCTGGAACGACTACACCGCACAGTTTAATTCTCTCATCAACACCAACCGAAATTACGATATTATTTTCACCTGGACGGACAACTACATGACCACCGCCGACAGCGGCAATTTTCTGGATCTCACGGAATATTTGCAAACGCAGTATACCGCGCTGTACGAAGCCGTCAACAGCGAATTTTGGAAGGGCGTTGCCATTGGCGAGCGCATTTACGGTATTCCCACCAACAAGGAGCTGGCGACGCCGGTGCACTTCCTGTTCGCCCAGGAGCTTGTGGAAAAGTATCAAATCGATATCGACCAGTACAAGACCTTTGCTTCTCTGGAGCCGCTTTTAGAGCGGGTCTACGCCCAGGAGCCGGATTACATCCCTTTGTTTTTCGACTCCAGCCATACCAATATCATGGCGCCGGGCAATTATGAGTACGTAGGCTACGATTCCATCCCTCTCATGATTGATTCTCATGATAAAACGTGTCAGGTCGTCAATATTTTTGAGACGGATTACGCCAAAGAAACCCTTGCAACCTTGCACCGGTACTATGAGGCGGGATACATAAATCAGGACGCTGCGCTGCGCACGGCCTTTTCCCGCTTCCAGGACGAGCCGGTTTTCATCCGTTTGTCCACCGGCGGCCCGGACGCTTCCGCCAGCTACACGGCGGATTATGGCTATCCCATTGTCAGCGGTCAGGTCTCCGACAGCATCGTGACCACAGAATCCACCCAGGGCGGGTTGATGGCGGTCAACGCCCATACGCGGTACCCGGAACAGTGTATGCAGTTTTTAAGCGCAGTGAACACCGACCCGGAGATACGCAATCTTTTAAACTACGGCGTCGAGGGCGTGCACTACACCCTCACAGAGGAGGATCAGGTGCAGATGATCTCCACCGCTTACCGGGGCGTTCCCTACACCCAAGGAAACTGGTTTATTTTAAAAACCAGTGTGGGAGAAAAGCTGAATAAATGGGAGCTGTACCAAGAGTTCAATGAAAACACGCTGGAATCGCCTCTTTTGGGCTTTACTCCGGACTATTCCGGCTGCCAGTTGGAATTTAACGCGGTTTCCCTGGTTTATGAAAAATACTACGCCCCTCTGGCCACGGGAACGGTAGATCCGGCGATTTATCTTCCCAAGCTGCAAGAGGAACTGAAGCTTGCCGGTGTGGAAAAATTGCAGCTTACTTTGCAGCATCAAATTAACGACTGGCTGGCAGCGAAACATACAGGAGGCTAACAATGAAAAATCTATTCAATCTGGACAATCCCTTTTTCCAACTCCTCACAGGACTGGCCAATTTGTTTTTGGTGAACGTGCTGTTTTTGCTGTGCTGCCTGCCTGTTTTCACCATTGGCGCTTCCTGTGCAGCGGCTTTCAAGACGGTGAAGGAAATCAGCGAGGATACCTGCGGCGGCATCTGCAAGACATTTTTTGCCGCGTTCCGGGCAAACTTTAAGCAGGCCACCGGGGCGTGGCTCACTGCGCTGGTGGTGCTTGCCGCGCTGGTGTGCGACTTCTTGCTGCTGCGCCTTTACTTTGCCGGCACCCTTTACACCATCCTGTTCGTGGTTCTGGGCGTATTGGCTTTTCTTTGCATTTCCGTACTTTGCTATATGTTCCCGCTGATCGGACATTTTGAAAACAAGGTGAAGGAGCATCTTTTTAACGCCCTGATTCTCACCATCGTACATTTCCCAAGATCTTTGGGCATGGTCGCTTTGCACATTCTGCCCCTTGCGCTGGCGCTTTTCGCGCCCCAGGCTTTTATTTATACCCTGCTTTTATGGGTCATGACAGGCTTTTCTTTCCTTTTCCTGTTGGACGCGAAGCTTCTCGCGCCGGTATTTGAAAAACTGGAAAACATGGCGAACAACTGATTTTCAGTTGCGGCCTTGTTGCATAAATTTTACTTTATGAGGGTGATTGCTTTATGAACACAATGGAACGTTACCATCAGTGGTGTACCGACCCCTATTTTGACGAAGCGACCCGCGCGGAGCTGAAAGCGCTGGAAGAACAGGGGCAGACCGAGGAAATCAACGACCGGTTCTACCGGGAGCTGGCCTTTGGCACCGGCGGCCTGCGAGGCATTTTGGGCGCCGGCAGCAACCGTATGAATCTTTACACCGTCCGCAAGGCGACCCAGGGCTTGGCCAACTTCATTCTGAAGCAGGGAACAGCCTCCAAGGGCGTAGCCATTTCCTTTGATTCCCGGATTATGTCCCCGGAGTTTGCCGAGGAAACCGCCTTGTGCCTCAATGCCAACGGCATTCCCACCTACCGGTTCGATTCTCTGCGCCCGGTGCCGGTTCTGTCCTTTGCGACCAGAACCTTGGGCTGCACCGCCGGCGTTATGATTACCGCTTCCCACAATCCCCCCGCCTACAACGGCTACAAGGTCTACTGGGACGACGGCGCTCAGGTCACAGCCCCCCTGGATAAGGAAATTCTGGACGAGGTCAACAGTGTGATGGATTATGCCACCGTCAAAACCATGACCAGAGAGGCGGCCGAGGCCGCCGGGCTGTACCATACCATCGGCAAGGAAATCGACGACAAGTATATGGAAACCATCAAGGCGCTGTGCCTGGACAAAGAAGCCATTGCCAAGGCCGCCGGGCTGAAAATTGTCTATACGCCTCTTCACGGCACCGGCAATCTGCCTGTGCGCCGGGTGCTGGCGGAGTTGGGCTTCCAGAACGTCTTTGTCGTGCCGGAGCAGGAAAAGCCCGACGGCCGCTTCCCTACAGTAAAAAGCCCCAACCCCGAGGACAAAGCCGCTTTCGCTCTGGCGCTGGAATACGCAAAAAAGCAGGAGGCCGACCTTGTGCTGGCTACCGACCCTGACGCGGATCGGCTGGGCGTATTTGTGCTGGATCGCAAGACGGAGGATTATATCCCCCTCACCGGCAATATGTCCGGCGTGCTGGTGTGCGATTATCTCCTGCGCCGCCGGAAGGAACTGGGCATTCTGCCTGCTAACGGCGCGGTTGTCAGCACCATCGTTTCCACCAACATGGTAAAGACTGTAACGGAAAGCTACGGCATGAAGTATATCGATGTGCTCACCGGCTTCAAGTTTATCGGCGAGCAGATGCGTCTGTTTGAAAAGGAAAACACCTATTGCTTCCAGTTTGGCATGGAGGAAAGCTACGGCTGCCTGGTGGGCGACCACGCCAGAGACAAGGACGCCGTGGTGGCCGTTATGGCGCTGTGCGCCGCCGCCGCCTGGTGCTATGTGCAGGGCAAGACCCTTTGGGATCAGATGCAGGAACTGTACGCCCAGTATGGCTACTACCGGGAGGATATGGTAAACATCACCTACCCCGGTCAGGAGGGCGCAGCCAAGATTCAGGCCATTCTGGACGGTCTGCGGGAGAGTCCGCTGGAAAGCGTCGGACCGTTCAAGGTACTGAAGATCCGGGACTACCAGAAGCACACTGTTTTGGACGTCGCCACCGGCGCTATCACTCCCACGGATCTGCCGGAGTCCAACGTTTTGTACTACGAGCTGGAAAACGACGCATGGATGTGTGTGCGTCCTTCCGGCACGGAGCCGAAGGTGAAGTTCTATGTGGGCGTGAAGGGCGCGTCCGCTGAAAACGCCGCTGAACTGCTGAAAACGTTAAAAGAAAGCATTCCTTGCTGAAAGGCCTTCAGAACATCCTTCTAAAGCCTTTCAGACGAGAAAATAAAACGGGGCTGCCTCTTTATGGAGGCAGCCCCTGAAACAATTCAGAAAACTTCCAAATTGATTCAAAAAAGCAGGATTAGAAGGATATCTCGCTTTTTATTTATAAAGAAAAACACCTGAAAGCCAAAGGCTTTCAGGTGAAATTTTGGTGGAGACTACGGGACTCGAACCTGTGACCTCATGCGTGTGAAGCATGCGCTCTAACCAGCTGAGCTAAGCCTCCGACTCACTGCAAGATGTATTATATCACATTTTTCCAAAAAATCAAGTCTTTTTTTAGATTTTCCAAAAACGCATCTGTTATCCCCAAAAAGACTCGCCTTTCCTGCGCGCGATTTCAAGGTAAGACTTCCCGTCCGTCATTCTTGCGTTCCCTTCCAGCCGGAAGGGAACACAAGATCAGAATACGAATTACACATCATCAGTGGGCGTTTCAATATCCCACGGATTATCCAGATCATAGGAGATATCCGGTTCTAATCCGATTCCACCCCCAGATGCCATTGGACTGATATAATCATCGAATTCATTGATTGTCATAAATGCTGCCTCCTTTCTTGTCAATCCACACTGACGATTTTACTGGTATTTAGCGCAACTGCCGCCCGCGCCAAATTACCATAGAAAAGCACGCAATCAGGTGGTAATTAGGCAATAGGATAGAATACAGCAACAATCGTGTGTATCGCCCCTGCACAAGCTGCAAAAAGCTTATGCCTATCTTCTACAAACTTCTTAAAGCGATACTCTCACAAGTATCTTTTCTTTCCTATTATAAACCCATTGCGCCCCAGCGTCAACTATTATTTTCTATCAAAACCGCAAAAATCGACGGTATTTTTTACCAATTATTGCGCATATTGTTTACACCAGATCGATAAAACGCAGCATACCGCGCAATTCGGCAAAACATTGCTGCACACCAGAACGCTATCGCCCTTTAAAAATCGCAAAAAAGGCAGCGGTCAGACTTGACCGCTGCTTTTTATTCTTATTCAAAGATAATCCGGCGGGCGCTGACCAGACCGTTTTGGCAATAAGAGCTGAAAACAGAATCCACAACGACGCCGCGATTGGTATTTGCCGCATGGAGGAACAAATCGTCTCCAATGTACAGCCCCACATGGGTGATATTATCCATGGAACCAGTAGAAGAGAAAATCATAATGTCGCCAAGCTGCAAGTCTGTAATGGGAACCTCCACGCCGTCCTCCCACTGATGGGTACGATGCAGCGTATAGCCAAACTGCTTGTAAACATAATACACAAGACCCGTACAGTCAAAACCGGTTTCAGGAGACGTACCGCCCCATGTATAGGGATAACCCACATAGTTCAGCGCAAAGTCCACCAGAGCCTGGGCTTCACTGGGTACTTCCGGCTGAAAGTCCTGGTAAAGATCGTCCAGATACTTCACCATGTAATGGTAGGCGCGCAGGAAGAAGGACATGGCCTCCTGCCGAGAGGTTTCGCTTCTGGGCATCAGCTCGCCGCTGGTGGAACCCTGCAAAATGCCAAGGCTGAGAAGCAGCCGGGTGGCAGGACGGGCATATTCGTTAATTGCGGCGCCGTCGGGATAGGAATCCAGATCAATCAGACGGTTATCATCAAAGGGATAATCCAGCGCGCGAAGGAAATTCACCGTAATGGCGAAAATCTGCTCTCTGGTAATACTGTCCTCCGGGCGGAAAGTGCCGTCGGGGAAGCCGCTGATCAACCCCATGTAGTAGCCCAAGATAATATCGGGGTCTTCTGTATCACTGAAAGGAGATTCAGGAATCTCCATGTAAGACAAATCGTCGTCCTTGACCTTTTTATAAGCCAAAAGCGCCATGCGGCACATATCGCCCCGGGAAATGGAAGCGGTGAGGTCCGTTCCCAGCAAGGTACTGGGCACCAGCGCAAGGCGCATCATTTCAGCAACATTTTCAGCAGCCCAGTCGCTGACATTTTCAAAGCTGTCCTTGACGTCCACATCCCACTGCATCATATATGTATAGGTGCGGTAAAACAGCGCCAGCGCTTCCTCGCTGGTGGTATCCTGCCGGGGCACGATGGTATTGTCGCTTTTGCCGTAGACCACGCCGATGCCGACCATTGCCTGGGTGCTTTCCAGCGCCCAATCCGCAATCTGCGCTTTGTCCACAAATTCTTCCAAGTCGGAAAAATCCTCCTGGGCGGGAATCCAGCCAAAGGCCAGCAGCGCCCGATGGCAAAGATTGAAAAACTCCTGCCGGGTCAAAGCCGCATCCGGCTGGAAGGTGCCGTCGGGATAACCGCTCACAAGTCCCAATCCATAGGCCTTGGCAACCACTTCATCCTGGGTATCCGTAAAGGGTTCCGGTTCTTCCGGCGCGTCGACCTCGCCCATATATTTTTCATAGGCGGCCATGACCACATAGCACATTTCTTCTCTGGTAATGGGCAGCCGCAGGTCGTTGTCCGCCATGCGCTCCGGCACAAGCCCCAGCTCTTCCATGGCGGCAATGGATTCTTCCGCCCATTCGCTGACGCCGGTATACGCGCCGACTACAGGAATCAGGCTTAAACAAACTGCAATTACACATAAAATGGATAAAATACGGACATTTACTTTCTTTTTCACAGTGATTATGCCTCCAATTGCAGCTCCAAACTCACCGGGCAGTGGTCGGAGCCAGTCACTTCAGAATGAATCTGCGCCGCAAGAATCTGGCTTTGCAGCGCGTTGGATGCGAGAAAATAGTCGATGCGCCACCCGGCGTTGTTCTTCCGGGCGTTAAATCGGTAACTCCACCAGGAGTAAGCCCCCGTCTGCTCCGGGTGCAGATAGCGAAACGTGTCGGTAAAGCCGGCGTCCAGAAGCGCGCCGAAGCTTTCCCGCTCCTCGCGGGAAAATCCGGCGTTGCCCCGGTTGGGGCCGGGATTTTTCAGGTCAATTTCCTGATGCGCCACATTGAGATCGCCGCAGGCAATCACAGGCTTGTCCACCGCGAGCCGCTGCAGCCGCTGCCGGAACGCCTCGTCCCATTGCAGTCGGAAGTCCAGTCGCTTCAGCCCCTCCTGCGCGTTGGGCGTGTAGCAGGTGACGATAAAAAAGCCGTCGTATTCCAAGGTAATCATCCGGCCTTCCATATCCAGCTCCGGCACGCCGACGCCGTAAACCACAGACAACGGCTGTTTTTTCGCAAAAATGGCCGTGCCGGAATAGCCCTTTTTCTCGGCGGAGCACCAGAACTGGCGGTAGCCCGGCAAATCCAGCTCCACTTGCCCCGGCTGCAATTTGGTCTCCTGCAAGCAGAAAAAGTCCGCGTCCAACTGAAAAAAGCTTTCCAAAAAGCCCTTTTGCATACAGGCACGCAACCCGTTTACATTCCAGGAAACAAAACGCATGGCACTTCTCCTTTGCCTACAGGAAATAATTCTGGGTATATTTTAGCACAATACCACGGAAATTACAAGAGATTTTTCCAAAAAAGAAACAAAATAATTTGAATTGGTTACAAAGCGGAAAAATTCCTTCCCCACACCAGATACTGCTTCTCCCCCCTTGTAAAAAGCGCAGCCTGGGGTAAAAGCGCCAGACTTTCCACCCCTGCATCCGTCTGGCACCGCTGGACTCTGCCTGGCGCAAAAGGCAACAGAATCCCCTCCGCGTTTGCCATGCCCTCTATCTGCCGCACCGGAAACTTTGCCGTGAGACTGCAAGCTTTTCCATTGGGAACCGGCAGCCCCAGCACGCAAAAATCCCTATCTCCTACGAGAATCAGCCGGTTTATCTCCTCTCCCCGGCAAAGGCCGGAATAAAAAATGTGCAGATACAAGCCCTGCCGTTCCCCCCGGCAAAGCCCCGCTTCTCCAAAGCGGTCATAAACTTTCCATTCCAAAAAAACACCCCCATGCAATTGTATGCATGGGGGATTCCTTTTAATGCAGACCGAAGCTCACCGCGATGGCGTTATCAATCTGCGTCATTTGTTTTTCGTCCAGCCTGCCCATGTGCTCACGCAATCTGCGCTTGTCAATGGTGCGAATTTGCTCCAAAAGAACAATGGAATCCTTGGTAAGCCCCACGCTGCTGCCGGTAATGGAAATATGGGTGGGCAGCTTTGCCTTCCCCGTCTGACTGGTAATGGCGGCTGCAATGACCGTGGGAGAATGTTTGTTGCCGGTATCGTTTTGGACAATCAGCACAGGACGGGTGCCGCCCTGCTCGCTGCCCACCACCGGACTGAGATCGGCGTAAAAAATATCGCCGCGTTTAACAATGGTATCCATAATGGCTTCACGCTCCGATAAGTAATCTGCCGTCACATACTATGTTGCGGCTGTGCTTTTATTGTCCCACTCTGGCGAAAAAAATATACATGGCTGGAGAAAAAAGCAAGGGCGGGAAATCGGGAGAAGTCCCGATTTCCCGCCACAGCGTGACAAAAAGTTTTACAGAGCTACGCTGGCAGTCCACAAAATTTTCCAGCGCCCTTTCACGCCTACACCCCAAAGGGCGGGGCGCGCCAAGCGACCGCCTCGCAGGTATATTCCCAAAGGGTGTACCTGAAATGAATATTTTCCTTTAAAAGCACTTTTTCTGGCGTTTTTTGCGGCAATCCGCCTGTTTCTCGCAGCGATAGCAGACCTCCCGCTCCGCGTCCGGCTCGCCTTGGAAAAAGCGCAAAATATTGTCCACCGTGGTTTCCGCGATGTTCCCCAGAGCCTCCTCTGTCAAATAGGCCTGATGAGACGTTACCAGCACGTTGGGCATGGAGATGAGGCGCACCAGCTTATCATCCCGGACGATATGCCCGGAAAAGTCCTCGTAAAACAGATCGCCCTCTTCTTCATAAACGTCCAGACAGGCCGCGCCTACCTGTTTTTCCTTCAAGCCTTCAATCAGCGCCTCGGTATCCACCAGCGCGCCTCTGGAGGTATTTACGATAATCGCCCCCGGCTTCATCTGGGCAATGGCTTTCTTATCAATGATGTGGTCGGTTTCCTCCGTCAGCGGACAGTGCAGGGAGATAATATCCGACCTTTGCAAAAGCTCCGGCAGTTCCACATAGGAAAAGTCCGCGTCCTTGGCGGGATATTTGTCATAGGCCAGCAGCTTCACGCCGAAGCCCTTGCAGACGTCCGCAAAAATCCGGCCGATCTTGCCAGTGCCGATAATGCCTACGGTCTTTCCATGGAGGTCAAAGCCCACCAGACCGGACAGGCTGAAATTAAACTCTCTGGTGCGGTTATACGCCTTGTGGGTGCGGCGAACGATGGTGAGAATCATTGCCATAGCAAATTCCGCCACCGCATAGGGCGAATAGGCCGGTACCCGGTATACGTGCAGCTTGCCGTAGCATTCCTTTACATCCACATTGTTAAAGCCCGCGCAGCGCAGCGCAATCATTTTCACGCCCATTTCAGAAAGCTTGTCCACCACGCGCTTATTCACTGTGTCGTTGACAAACACGCAAACCGCGTCGAAGCCCGCCGCCAGAGAAACGGTATCCTCGTTTAAGCGGGTCTCAAAGTATTTGATTTCCAGTTCCGTTCCTTCCGCGCAGCGGTCGAAGCCTTCCATGTCGTAGGGTTTCGCGTCAAAAAATGCCAGTTTCATAGCCATTCCTCCTGTTTTAATTCTATTATTTCCACTACATTACACAATATACTGCAAAATTTCCGCTTGCCGTTTGCCGTCCAGATAAATGCGGGGAATGCGCTTGTTGATCCCGCAGAGAATATCATAGGAAATGGTGCCAAGCTGCTCCGCCACGTCGTTTACGGAAATTTCCGCCCTGCCGCTGCCGCCGAACACCGTCGCCACGTCCCCCACTTTCGCTTCCGGCACGTCGCTTACGTCCACCATGCACATATCCATACAGATATTCCCCACCACAGGCACTTTCTTTCCATGGAGCAAAAACTGAATCCGCCCGCTAAAGAGCCGGGACAGCCCGTCGGCATAGCCGATGCCGACTACCGCCAGTCTGCGAGGCGCGGCCGTCTCATAGGCTCTGCCGTAGCCCACGCTGGTTCCCGCTGGAAAATCCCGGATCTGGGAAATGGTGGTTCGCAGGGACATCAAAGGCTTGAGATCCAACATCCCGTCCAGTGCGGCGGAGGGAGCGACGCCATAAGTGGCGACGCCAGGGCGTACCATATCCATGGCAAATTCCGGGTAGGCGATGGTGCCGCCGCTGTTGCAGCAATGGCAGATTTCCGGGCGTTTGTTCACGGCCGCCAGCGCGTCCGCCACAGCAACAAAAGACTGATACTGCGCCTTGGTATAGGCCATGTCCGCAGGCAGCAGAGAATCCGCCACGGAAAAATGCGTGAACAATCCCTCCACCGCCAAATGGGGCATGGCGAAAACCGCCAGTATTTCTTCCATGGTCTCCGGCCGATCCGCGAAAAAGCCCAGCCGGGACATCCCGGTATCCAGCTTCAAATGCACCCGCAGCTTTGCGCTTGTACCTTGCAGCCGCTCCTCCAACTGCCGTGCGTAGGAAAGGCTATGCACCTCCTGCCGGATTTCCATTTCCGCCAGATCCGGGGCGTATACCGCCGGGGTATAGCCCAAAAGCAAAATCGGCAGCTTCACGGCGGCTCTGCGAAGCTGCACCGCCTCTTCCAGATTGGAAACCGCCAGAAAATCCGCGCCCAGTTCCTCCAAGTGCTGGCTGATGGGCACCGCGCCGTGACCGTAAGCGTCCGCCTTCACAACGCCCAGAAAGCGGCAGCCTGCCGGGACATTCTCCCGCAAAACCTTGTAATTATGAGAAAGATTGTCCAGCGATACGTCCGCCCAGGTTCGCTTCAGTAGTTCCATTGCCCTTTTCTCCTATGTAAGCTGGAAATTTGTCAGTTCCAGCGTCAAAATTCTCTTATCATTATAGCACACTTCCGTGTGAAAAGGTACCTTTTTTTCTGCGTCCAGCCAACTGTCCACCGTCATGGGGTTTTTCTCGAAGCTGCCGTCCACTGTCAGACGCAATCCGTCCTCTTCCCTGGAGCATGCGGTTATATAGCCGACGCGCCAGCTTTGCACCACGGCAAAAGGCGCCGTTACCGGGCTGATCTGCCCGTCCGCCAGCAAACCGAACTCCAACGCCGCGTCGTCAAAGGTCAAAACGCCGGTCTCTCCTGTGAGCTTGCCGGTAATCCCCGCAATGGAGGCTGGCTCCGTCACGCGAAAGCGCACGTTTCCTTCTCCGTCCGCTTCACAGTCCATGCCGAAGGTATAGACCTTTTCCCCATAATCCGCTGTGATTTTCGCGGAAAAGCTGCATCCCTTGGCCGCCAGAAGCGCGGCGCGGAATTGCAGCGCCTGATCCATGGCAGTGCCGCCCGTTTTGCCGCAGCCGGTGAGCAGGAGAAAAAACGTCAAAATCATTGCAAGTATGCCAGTTTTCTTCATAAAATCCACCCTTTTTCCTTAGACAGCGGCGCAGCGTCGGCATTGCGCCGCCTTTATTTTAAAAGGTGTGGCAGCTCCAAAAGCAGATCTGTTGGCGTCATACCATACTGCCCCAGCCGCGCCGCGGCTCGATCTCCCGCCGCGCCATGGAGCCACGCGGCGCAGGCGGCGGCTTCCAAAGGCGGCAGTCCCTGCCCCAGCAGGGAAACCAATATCCCCGCCAGAACGTCGCCGCTGCCCCCGGTGGCCATGCCGGGATTGCCGGTATGGTTTACATAAGTCTTTTCGCCGTCGGTAATCACAGTCCGGTGCCCCTTCAGCAAAACCACCGCGCACAGTGCTTTTGCGGCGGCAACCGCCGAAGCTTGCCTGTCCGCGCCCAAGGGAAACCCCAGCCGCAGGAACTCGCCGTCATGGGGCGTGAGAATCACCGGGCAGCGTTTGCCACACAGTAAATCTGTATGCCCCTGGAGCGCGTTTATGCCGTCTGCGTCCAAAATCATCGGGCGCTTTTCCTGCCGCAAAAGCGCCGCAGCAATTGCCCGCAAATCGTCGGAGCGTCCGCTGCCGCAGCCGATGAGCACCGCGTCACAGCCCGCTCCCCGCTCTAGAATTTCCGGGAGCGCCTCCACAGAGAGCCTTCCGTCCTTTTCCGGCAGGGGAAATACCACCGGCTCGTCCAACTTCACCGCTTCGATTGCGTAAATGGATTCCGGCACGCCCAGATAAACAAGTCCCGCCCCGGCGCGCATCGCGGCTTTTGCGGCAAGCGCCGCCGCGCCGGTATAGCCCCGGCTTCCGCAAAGCAGCAATACCCTGCCAAAATTCCCCTTGTGGCTCCATGCGTCCCGCTCCGGCAGCAGAGATAAAACCTCGCTGTGGGTTAAAATTATAGGTTCCATAGCGTTTCCTCCTAAAAAGCGGCAGGAAACGAGGAATTCCCCCATTTCCTGCCCGCCGTTTCGCTTTTATTCGCCTAAATAGTAAGAATAGGGCACGTTTACCCGCCAGGTGCCTTCTACTTCCCCAGGGGGAACGTCATAAAAATAGCTCCTGCCCGGGGTGCGGAAATTGTTTACAAGCAGCGCAAGGGTTTCGCCCATGCTTGGAGAATCCTTTTCCAGCGTCCCCGTCATATAGCCGGCGTGAATTGCCCGCTTTCCTGCTTCCGTCGCGCCAATGCCGAACACGGGAACCGACTCCACGTCGGCTTCCCGCAAAGCGGCCGCCGCGCCCAGAGCCATTTCGTCGTTGCAGGCAATGACCAACTCAATGAGATTGCCGTTTTTCTCGTTGTAGCGCCGCAGTACGTCGGACATGTAATCCTTGGCCGCGTCAAAAGACCACGCCCCCTTGGGATCGGCCAGATACCTTTTCGTGCTCATGCGGTCGAAATACACAATAGCGGGCTTCTTTTCCCTGTTCAGATAATTGTTAATCATGATAGGGCTATACTGGGTGCGGGAAAGGGAATCTTCATCAGTTTCGTCTCCGGTGAAAATCACATAGGAAATCTTCCCATCCTGATTGCGATCAACCTTCTTGTAGTTTTCCAGCAAATAATCGCCGATCATTCTGCCTTGGGTAATCCCAACGCCGGCGTCGTCCCTTCGGACATAAATACACTGATCGTAGGTAGTCACCACCCATTCGCTGACCTCGCCGTGGAAGAAAATCAGGGGGAGCTTCGCGGCCTTCGCCTGATTGACAACGGCCTGGGCGGCCTCGTTATCGTATTCCTCCACAATATCCACCAGCAGCATAGAAGCGCCTTCCGCAATTGCCTGGGCAATCTGCTCGTTTTGCAGCGACTGATTATTTTCGCTGTTATAATCCTGATGCAAAACCCCGGCGGACGCCAGTTCTTCGTTTAGGCTGCTCCGCACCCCGGCAAGATAATCGTCCTCATAGCTGTGGTAAAAAATTGCGATTTCTCCGGCGGATTTACCGGTTTCCGTTTGCGTATCGCCGTTTTGACCGCCGCAGCCCCACAGGGGCAGCGCCGCGAAAACAACCAGCAGCATACATAAAAATTTTTTCACAAGCATAGATTCTCCTTTTGTTTCACGCCAAATTATACCGTATCATTAAGCATACCATTCTGCGTAGGAAATAGCAACCCATTTTCTGTAACAAAACTGAAAATTTTCTTATTTTTTCACGGCGCATCCCAATATCCGTTGCTATTTTCCAGAAAGCGTGGTATGATAGCAAAATAAATGAGAGAGAAAATTGGGAGGTATCTTTCCATGCGCATCACATCCATGAGCTTCGTGCTGTGTGCCGCGGCTCTTGTGGTTCTGTACTATCGAATCCCCAAAAAATGGCAGTGGGCGGCGCTGCTTTGCGCCAGTCTTGGCTTTTACGCGGCGGGTGGTCTCCGATACGCCGGTTATATTCTCATGACCGCCGCTTCCACCTACGCCGCGACCCTGGCTATGGGGCGCGTTTCCCAAAAGCAGAAAGCTTACATAGCCGCCAACCGCAATACTTTAACCAAAGCGGAAAAATCAGAAATCAAAAAGAAAAATAACCGGAAGAAAAAAGGACTGATGGTTGCCGCTTTGGTTTTGAATTTTGGTATTTTGTGCGTATTCAAGTATTTCCATTTCGCCCTGGAGCAGCTAAACCATATTTTTTCCCTGTTCGGTGGCCTCCAGCTCAAAGACACGTTCACTTTGCTGGTTCCGCTGGGCATTTCCTTTTATACCTTCCAAACCATGGGTTACCTGGTGGACGTGTACTGGGGCAAAGTGGAGCCGGAGCGCAATTTCGGCAAGCTTTTGCTGTTTGTCTCCTTCTTCCCCCAAATTACCCAAGGTCCCATCAGCAGCTTCGCGCAGCTCGCGCCGCAATTTACCCAGCCTCACAGCTTTACATACGAGAATTACGCCGGCGGTTGCCAGCGCATGATCTGGGGCTTTTTCAAAAAAATGGTGCTGGCCAATCTCCTCGCCCCCTGCGTCAGCGCGGTTTTTGAAAACTACAGCGCCTACGCGGGTCCCGCCGTGCTGATTGGTATGTTTTTCTACAGCATTCAGATTTACGCCGATTTTTCCGGCTACATGGACATTATGTGCGGTTTATGCCAAATTCTGGACATCCGCCTTACGGAAAACTTTGAACGTCCCTATTTTTCCAAGTCCATCGCGGAATACTGGCGCAGATGGCACATCAGCCTGGGCGCGTGGTTTAAAAACTATATTTACTACCCCATCGCCGTCTCCAAATGGAACAAGCGCGTGGGCAAATGGTCCCAGAAAAAGCTGGGCAGAATCTTCGGGCAGGCGCTTCCCGCCTCCATCGCCCTGGTGGCCGTGTGGCTGTGCACCGGACTATGGCACGGCGCAAGCTGGAGCTACATCGCCTGGGGCGGCCTGAACGGATTGTTTATCATCGTCTCGCTGTGGATGGAACCGCTTTACGCCGCCGCCCGGAAAAAGCTTCATCTGCAAGAAAGCAACTGGTTCTGGCGGGCGTTTCAGGTGATTCGCACCTACATTTTGGTGTGCTTTATCAAGGTTTTGCCTGAAGTCGGTACCCTGGGGCAGGGGCTTGGCCTCTGGCGGCAGATTTTCACCGGCTGGAACGTCGCTTCTTTTTCCCAGCTTTTCCCCTATGCCCCCGGCAAGGAAACCCTGCTGATTCTCTTTTTCGCCATGGCGCTGCTGTTTACGACCAGCCTCATCCAGAGAAAAACCCCCATCCGCGTCTGGTTTGGCCGCTTTCCTTCGGCGATCCGCGCGCTTGCGTTAGCCGGACTGTTATTTTTCATCGTATACTATGGCGTTCCTGCCAGCAACGATTTGGGAGGTTTTTTGTATGCGCAGTTTTAAAAAAGCTCTTTTATCTACTCTGGCCGTTTTATTGTGCTTTGCACTGCTTGTGGCAATCGCCGTTTATCCCTACTTCGCCTTCGACGCTTTCTATTATCAGGACGCTTCCGTGCGGCAATCCCTTGCCGGGCAGTTTGACCTGCTGATTTCCGGCGCTTCTCAGGGGCTTTGCTCCATTATCCCCAAAACCCTGGATGAAACTCTGGGCTGCACCAGCTACAATCTCTGCGGCGCCCTGGAGCCTATGAAATATCGGTATCTGCTTCTCAAGCAGGAGGTGGAACGGAACCCGGTTTCCACCGTGATTTTGGAGCTGTCCTACGACGCAATGACACGCACCAGAGACGACAGCGGTCTGGAACTTGCCATCTATCAGCTTGGGCGGCTGGAAACTGCCTCCCAGCGGATTTCTTATCTTTTCACAGAGGTTTCTCCGAAATACTATGGTTCCATTTTGTCCGACACGGTAGAGCGTGGAATGGGGGTTTGGAAAAAGCTCCTGCGGGGCAAACTGGAAGCGCCGCCGAAGCTGGAATCCCAAGGGTTTTACCCTTACGCAAACTTTTCCCCCATGCCGGACAAGGATACGTATCAGTATCACCGCAGCGAAGGGTGCATCCTCACGGAACCCACAGAGGAAAACCTATACTATCTGGAGCAGATTCTAACGCTCTGCCAGCGCAACAACATTGAAGTGATTTTTTTGGCCGTCCCAACCTCCGAATCCTTTCTCTGGCGGGAGGACAATCTGGACGTGATGCGCCAATGGTATCAGGACACAAGCGCCAAATGGGATTGCACGTTTTACGACTTCAACCTGTTAAAGAGCAAGCTGGAACGCTACCCGGAAGCTACCGCCTATGCCGACGAAACCCACATGAGCAAAACCGGCGCAATCGCTTTTTCCGAGGACTT
This sequence comes from uncultured Oscillospiraceae bacterium, assembly GCA_910589155.1. GTDB lineage: Bacteria > Bacillota > Clostridia > Oscillospirales > Oscillospiraceae > Faecousia. The sequence goes on from CAJURY010000003.1 coordinate 102,110, forward strand.
GGCTATGATCCTTTCCATGACGCAAAAAGGCGAAAATATAGACGATTTGTTTTACAGCACCTATGAAGAAGCCATTCACGCCCGGTTCGGCGGTTAGGAGGAACCAATCATGACTTCTGTTTTGGAATATCTGCGCCAGTCGGCGGAACGTTTCCCGGAAAAAGTCGCCCTGTCCGACGGCGAGACCGCCCTTCCCTACAAAAGCTATCTGTCCCTTTCCCAAAAGGTCGGCGCCTACGTGGCGCAAAAGGAAGCGGGCTGCCGGGCGGTGGGCATTTGGGCGCTGCGCAGCGTATACACGCCCGTTTTGTTTTTCGGCGCGGTCTGGGGCGGCTGCTGTTACGTCCCCTTAGACCCCGGCCTGCCAGCCGCCAAACTACAAAAAATTCTCTGTGACTGCAAGCTTGACCTGATTCTCACCCCGGAAGAAACCGCCTTGCCAGAAGGGGTAACGTTTGCAGGCAAAGTCGTTTCTCTGGCAGAAGCCCTGGCGGAAAGCGAAGCTCTCCCCTGTCCAACCGTGGGAACTGATCCGGCGCAGCCACTTTATATGGTCTACACCTCCGGCTCCACCGGCAAGCCCAAAGGCGTGCTCAAAAGCCACCGCGCGATGATGAGCTTTCTGGAGGCCTACCAAAACACCTTCTCTTTTTCTGCCGATGAAGTCATCGGCAATCAGACCCCTTTCTGCTTTGACGCCTCGGCCAAGGATGTGTACCTGGCGCTTGCCTTGGGGGCGCGGCTGGAAATTCTGGCCACGGAGCTATTCTCCTTCCCGGTGCGGCTGATAGAAGCCATGAACCGCCGGCGCATCACCATGATTAGCTGGGTCCCCTCGGCGCTTTCCATTGTCACCCAGCTTAACACCTTTTCCGAAATTCTCCCCACTACCTTGCAAAAGGTCTTTTTCGTGGGAGAGGTCTTTCCCATGAAGCAACTGAACCGCTGGCGCAAAGCCCTGCCGAATTTGCAATATGTAAACCTCTATGGCTCTTCCGAGCTGGCGGGAATTTGCTGCTACTATCAGGTGCAAGGCGAATTTGCAGATACCGACGCTTTGCCCATGGGCGTTCCCCTGGAAAACTGCCGGGTCTATCTCATTCAGGATGGAAAACCCATCGCCCAGCCGGGGCAAATTGGAGAGCTGTATATATCCTCTCCCGCTCTGGCGGACTGCTATTATAACGACCCCGAAAAAAACGCCGCCAGTTTTCTGGAAACGGAGCAGGGGCGGGTCTTTCGCACCGGGGATCTGGCCCAGTACACCCCGGAGGGGCTTTTGGTGTTCGCCGCCCGGAAGGACTACCAGATTAAGCACATGGGGCACCGCATTGAACTGGGCGAAATTGAAGCGGCGGCCGCCGCCTTGGAGGAAGTGGCAAACTGCTGCTGCCTGTACCACCGGGAAAAATCCAAAATCGTCCTGTTCTGTCAGCCCGCTTCCCAGACTGTGACCGGGCAGGAGATTCGCCGGAAGCTTCGCGGACTTCTTTCAGACTATATGGCGCCCAATCAGGTGCGGCTTTTGCCCCAGCTCCCCCTGAATCCCAACGGGAAAATCGACCGTCCGGCATTGCAGCAAATGCTGGAGAAAAAACAAACTTTTGGAGGAACAAAAAATGGATGAACTCATGGATATTCTCATGGAAATCAACCCCGATATTGACTATGAAACGGAAAACCGCCTCATTGACGGCAAGGTGCTGGATTCTTTCAGCATCGTGTCTCTGGTGGCGGAAATTTCCGACGCGTTCGACATTGAAATCAGTCCCAAATACCTGGTCCCGGAGAATTTTAACAGCGCCAAGGCCATGTGGAATATGATTTGCAAAATTCAGGAGGATGAGGATTAACCCCTGTATGAAGCGATTGGAATATAATTTTTTTCACCGGGAATGTCTGGAAGTCGCAAAAGATCTGGTCGGAAAGTGTCTGGTGCGGGTACTGGACGGGCAGCAGATCGTGTTCCGCATTTCCGAAACGGAAGCCTACTGCGGCGAACAGGACACCGCCTGTCACGCCCACAAAGGGCGCACAAAACGCACGGAAGTCCTCTATGCCCCGGCGGGCGCCGTCTATATTTACCTGTGCTACGGTATTCACTGGCTCTTGAACATTGTCACAGGGGAAGATGGCGCGCCCCAGGCTGTGCTGATTCGCGCCTGCGCAGAAGCGGACGGCCCCGGTAAGCTCACAAAAAAGCTGCAAATTACCGGTCGATTGAACCGCAGCAGCGTTTTGACCTCAGACGAGTTGTGGATTGGAGACGACGGCAGCCGCTTTGAAATCCTTCCTGACAAACGGGTAGGCATCGGCTACGCCAGCGAGGAGGATCAAGCGCGGCTGTGGCGCTTCAAGCTGGGAAAAGCTCTGACAGAATAAAAACAGACTGCCTCCGGGGGATGGGAGGCAGTCTGTTATTATCGCAGGCAACGCAGGGCAATGCGAAGCTGGATCGGCAAACCAGACTTACAGCGTACACCAATCCAGACAAACGTCCCTGCTTTCTTTTCAGCAAACCCCATATGGGGCGATTGGCTGTTCCTATACACCGTAAGAACAAGCAAATAGGCAGTGCGGACAGTTCTCCTGACTTAAGATCAACGGTTTTCGCGCCTTCCCAGGTAAAACACCCAGTGGCTTCTTGCAAAAACCTCCCTGTCACAGTGACGGGATCGTATCGGATTCACACCGATTTCTCTTCGCGCTTCTTGGCGCGACCCTTCCGGGATCCGCATTGGTCGGCGCAGCCGACAGAATGATTATACACAATCCCATCCGATTTGTCCAGTGTTTTTTCTTCCCCCTGCGCCGTAAGCTCCGTTTCGGTTTTGGAATGGAGCACTCGCTGACTGACGTACAGGCTGCTATACCCGGAAAGCACATAGGAAACCGCAATGACAATGGCGAAAAAGCCCATATTTTCTGTCCCGCACAGCTCCAATCCCAGTAAAAGCGCGCTGATAGGGCAGTTGGTCACGCCGCAGAACATCGCCATCATAGCGCAGGCGGCGCAAAGCCCCGGGGCAAAGCCTACAAGCTTGCCAAAAGCGCAGCCGAAGGTCGCGCCCACGCAAAGGGTGGGGATAATTTCGCCGCCCTTAAAGCCGCCGCCCAAGGTAATAGCAGTCAGCAGCGCCTTCAGGAAAAAGGCCTCATAACGCGTTTCCCCTGCCAGGGCGCGGACTATCAGATTGCTGCTGGTGCCGCAGTAGTCCTTGGTTTGAAAAAGCAGGGTCAGCCCAATATAGACAAAGGACGCGGCTAAAATTCTCACAAAGGCGTTGGGAAAAAGCCGGCGGAGCAAATGCTCCGTTTCATGGAGCAACTTACAAAAGCCCACGCTCAGCAGCGCGCATAAAATGCCCAGGGCTAAAATCACGCCCACAGAGGGGAGCTGAAAAGCCGTCTGCCCAACAATGCTATATTTTTCCGCTGAAAGTCCCAGGAGGCTCGCCACGCTTTCCCCAAAGAACGCGGACACCACGCAAGGCAGCAGCCCTGCATAGCTCATAACACCGACGCTTACAACCTCCAGGGAAAAAATTGCCGCCGTTGCCGGCGTTCCAAACAACGCGGCGAATACGCCGCTCATACCGCACATGACAGCGACGGTGCGATCTTGCTCGCGCAAATGAAACAGCTTTGCAAAAACCGTTCCCAGACTGCCGCCAATTTGCAGCGCGGCGCCCTCGCGGCCAGAAGAACCGCCTACACCGTGGGTTAAAACCGTGGCCACAAAGACCAACGGGCCGGTCACCGGCGCCATAGGCCGCCCCGCCGCCACCGCATCCAAAACCATATTGGTTCCCCGATTTTCCTGCTGCCGGGCCACGCGGTACAGTCCCACAATGGCAAGCCCCGCCAACGGCATCAGAAAAAGCGACCAGGCAAAGCCCGTGCGAAAGCTTGATGCGTACTGCACGCTGTAAGCGAATAGACTGCCCACAGCTCCGCCAAGGCTGCCGATCAGTACGGCAAGCATCACCCACTTCACCACGAAAATGCCGTAATCCACCGGACGGCTGCGCCAGATACCCTTTTTCATGTCAAATCCTCCCATTCGAGACTCCATTTTAGTCTTTGTAAACAAAAAAATCAATCGGCAGTTTGGATGAAAGAAGCCTGCTGGGAGGCAGAATTTCCGGCAGTTTGCGTCGCTAGCTTAAAAGACGCAGAAGGGCTGCGGCTGCCTTTCATTTCACCTGTCGCGCCTCCTTTCTTCAAGCAGCAATTGCCCGGTCTTGTTTGATTAAGCCCGGCGGCAGCTATGTAAATTAAAATTATCACAATGTATCGATTTTTCAACAAAAGGAGTTTTTGAGATATGATCAAAATCTTATTCGTCTGCCACGGCAACATCTGCCGCAGCCCCATGGCGGAGTTTGTCATGAAGGATCTGGTGAAAAAGGCAGGGTTGGAGAAACAATTCCAGATTGCTTCCGCCGCCACCAGCACCGAGGAAATTGGAAACCCGGTTTATCCGCCTGCAAGGAAAAAGCTGGCGGATCACGGCGTCGCCTGTTCCGGCAAAACCGCCCGCCAGCTTCAAAAAAGCGATTATCAAGTATTTGACTATCTCATTGGCATGGACGCCGCCAATCGGCGCAATATGCTGCGCATTTGCGGCGGCGACCCCATGGGTAAAATCCATCTGCTTTTGGATTTTACCAAACGGCCAAAGGATGTAGCGGATCCCTGGTACACCGGGGATTTTGAAAAGACCTGGCAGGATGTGCTGGAAGGCTGCACAGAACTGCTCCAATGGATTTTGGCGCAGTAAAAAAACCGTGTAGAAGCGCGGTTTCTACACGGAGGCGCTATTCAAAAATTGTCATTTTGTCATGGCAAGGAAGTACCGCAGGGAGCATTCCCTGCGGTACTTTCATCTTCGCGGCGGTTCTAAGGCAGAATATGCCCCGCCGCAAGATATAATTTGTACCATTCCTGCCGAGTAAGCTGCAAGCGGCTGGCATCTGCAATTTCCTTCAGCCGCCTTGCGTTGGTCGTACCGGCAATGAGCTGCATTTGCGCGGGATGCCGCATGATCCAAGCCGCCGCGATTGCAGTGGCAGTCACGCCATAGCTCGCGCCAAGCTCCTCCAGCGCCTGATTCAGCGGCGCGTATTCCCCGCTTCCCAAAAAGCACCCCTTCCAGGCAGGCATTTGAAAAGGCGACCATGCCTGTATGGTAATTTTTTGCAGCCGGCAATAGTCCAGCGCGCTGCCGTCATGGTCAACGGAGCCGGGGGTTTCCATATTAACCTCCATGCCGCTCGCTACCAGATTGGAAACAGGCAGGCTGAATTGCAGTTGGTTGACCACCAGCCCCTGCGCCACGCTTTGCTGCAACAGGGCAATCTGCATGGGCTTGTAGTTGGAAACACCGAAATACCGTACCTTTCCAGCATCCGCCAACAGTTGGAACGCCTCCGCAGCCTCCTCCGGCTCCATCAGCGCATCCGGGCGGTGCAGCAGCAATACATCCAGATAATCCGTGTGCAGACGCTGCAAAATACCGTCTACCGCCTGTAAAATGTGCGTTTTCGAGGAATCATAGCAATCGGGGCAAATGCTGCATTTGGATTGCAGCAGCAAATCCTCCCGCCGAATAGACCCATCGCCCTTGCACGCCTCTCCAAAAATGGATTCGCTTTTCCCGCCGCCGTAAATATCCGCGTGGTCGAAAAAGTTTGCACCGCAGCTTAACGCCTCGTGAATGAAGCGGTTCATTTCCGCCGGAGACATTTCGCTAAAGCGCATACAGCCCACGGCCACCGCCGGAACCAGCAGCCCCGTCTTTCCCAGGGGAACCATTTTCATACGTTTTACCTCCCCGTTTATTTCATAAACCGCTCTACCGCATCGCAGAGTTCGTCAATGGCTTCCGCGTCCCCAGCGGCTACAGCGTCCACCATGCAGTGCCGCAGATGGTCTTGCAAAATAACCTTGCCCGTATTGTCCACCGCGGAGCGAACCGCCGCAAGCTGCACCAGCACCTCCGGGCAGTCGTACCCTTCTTCCACCATGCGCTTGACCTTCTGCAAATGCCCAATGGCGCGAGCCAGACGGTTCACCACCGCCTTTTGATTTTCATGGACGTGTCCATGGCTGTGCTCCAGACCATGGGCATGCATATAGGCGTGCTCTTCCTGGCTGTGACATGCCTGCTTTTCCTCGTGACCCATGGCAATCCCTCCTAGCTGACTGATTTTCTTATTATATCCGGATTTTGGCAAAGACGCAAGCCCTATTGGGGGTATTTTACGGAAAGTTTTGCTGGGAAAAACGTTTTGACAAGGATGCTTCTTTGGGCTATAATAGGAGTAAATATAAGACACAAGGAGATTTTGTTATGCATTTGGATCATGACCATCTGGGCGCCGCCCACGAGCACCATCACGACCACTGCGGCCACAACTGCGGCGGCTGCGAAAGCGCCTGCCACACCCCCATAGAGGAACTGGTGGCGCTTATGAAGTATATGGTGGGTCACAACGCCGCCCATGCCAACGAACTGGCCAGCCTTGCCAAGCAACTGGATGAAATCGGCGAGCATACCGCTTTTGAGCAGGTGATGCAGGCCGTCAGCGACTTTGAAAAGGGCAATCTGCGGCTGAGCACCGTGCTGGCCGCCTTGCATCAGCAATAAGGAGGGCAAACAAATGTGTCTTTCCACAGTATACCGCAACCGCAAAGCGCCGGAAGCTGTCGTGATGCAAAACGTCATGCGTTTGGAGTGCAAGGACGGCTGCGTGATTCTCACTGATCTTCTGGAGCGTCAGGTGGCCATCGAGGGCGAGCTGCAAGAAGCCAATCTGGTAGACGGCTTTGTGGTCGTGCGGGAACGGGAAGCTTGAGCGCACCCCGTTATCCCGTCCTTTTGGTGCACGGCGCAGGGTTTCGGGATTTGAAGCGGCCTTTGTATTGGGGGCGCATTCCCAAAGCCCTGGAAGCCCAAGGCGTATCGGTCTACTACGGCCTGCAAGACGGCTGGGGCAGTGTAGAAACCAACGCCGAAGCCCTTGCCGCCCGGATTGCGGAGCTTGCGCCAACCTGCGGCAAGGTCAACATCATTGCCCATTCCAAAGGCGGACTGGACAGCCGTTTGGCTGTGTCTCGGTTTGGCGCGGCGCCCTATGTTGCCAGCATCACCACGATAGCCACCCCCCACCGCGGCTCCGAAACCATAGATCGGCTCTTAAATGCGCCAGGCTGGATATTTCATCTGGCGGGCTTTGCTGTGGATCACTGGATTCGGATTTTGGGTGACAGCAATCCGGATTTTCTGTCCGTCTGCCGGGATTTTTCCACAGAAAGTATGGCGCGCTTCAACCAAAGCTGCCCGGATGTTCCCGGTATTTTTTATCAGAGCTACGGCTGCGTGATGTCTTGTCCTTTTTCCGATGTGAATTTGCTGCTGCCCAATTGGGTGATTGCTCATGTGGAAGGGGAAAACGACGGACTGGTATCTATAAAATCCGCCCGCTGGGGCGAAAACTTTCATGTACTGCGCAGTGCAAAACGCCGAGGCGTGTCCCATTTTGACGCGGTGGATTTGCGCCGTAGACCTCTGAAAAAGGGAACAGATATTTGCGAGGTTTATGTGGAAATTCTGCGTGACTTGGCAACGAGAGGTTTCTAACATAGTTGCCGCCCGGAACAGATTGTTCCGGGCGGCTTTTTTTATGCTTCTGTGTCAAACGCCCCGGCGCGGTCTAAAACAACCAGAATGCGGACGCTGTCCTCCGACAGCTCCAGCACCAGATCCTCCCCCTCGCCGCCACGGCCAACCAGAAGCCCTTTTTCAATGAGCTTTTCCAGGGTCGCCCGATAAACGGGGTCTGTCACATCTTTCAGTTTCTCGTAGCGCACCTCCTGCACCTCCTCTTTCTCCGAAAGCAGTTGCCGTACTCTCTCCCGAAAAATGTCCATGCTCAGTCCATGTTTCGGCCACCAGTTATCCGGGTCGGTGTGATCCGAGCCGTACCCTCGTTCATGGGCTTCATGGTGGCTGACAATGCTCTCCGCCGCCAGGTGATAGCGGCGGCAAAGGTATGCGCAAAGCTGCGCCGCTGTTTCAAAGGTATTCTTACAGTAGGCCGCATCCGACAAATCATCCTCGCAGATTTCAAATTGGATGTGGGAATTGTTGTAGCTGCCGTTTTTGCCGGAGCCTACCCCCCAAGGACGCATATTCCAAGGCAGCGTCTGATAACATTGTATCTGTTTATTTTTGTCCAGACCGATAAAAGCGTTGACGCACACATCCAATCCCGGCCGGTTCCAGTCGTTATCATAGGGGTTTTTTCCCAAAATGCCGTCGTCCGGCTGGACATACCGGCGCAAATACGGATTATTCGCCCCGGTGGAGTGTACGACAATGCCTTTGGGGGTAATGGTTCTCCCCGCGCGATAGCAGTCGTTTTTGGTCAGAAAGCATTGGTGAATGATAAGCGCCATAAGCTAAGCCACCTTTTCTGCTTGTTTTGCCGCCTGATGCAAACCAGTTGCGGCAAGTCCAGAGACAATACCAACCGCTATTGCCGTAATGGGATCCTTTGCCGGATAGCTGGGCATGACAAACATTGCCGCAATGCCCAAGAAACCGCCAACGATACCAACGATAGACGGAATAAAGCGATTGGCCAAACGGAAGGCTTTCACCGTGCAGCCGATTAAATAGCAGATTACAGTAATTGCGGCAACGCCGGTAATTCCAAAATCCATAAGCTGCCTCCTTTCGACATCATTCTATGCAAAGCCCACCCTTTTGTGCATAACAAAAATCCCAAGAAAGCAAAATACTTTCTTGGGATTTTAGTAGCTGATAGAAACAAACTTGATCGCTTAGTACTTGGTGGTATTTACCTTCACGCCGGGACCCATGGTGGATGCCACAACGCAGGAGCGGATATACTGACCCTTTGCAGCGGCGGGCTTTGCCTTGACAATCGCGCTCATCAGGGTATCCATGTTGGCCTGAAGCTTCTCAGCGCCGAAGGAAACCTTACCAATGGGGCAGTGAATGATGTTGGTCTTGTCCAGACGGTACTCCACCTTACCGGCTTTGATTTCCTTCACGGCAGCGCCGACGTTGGGGGTAACGGTGCCGGCCTTGGGAGAAGGCATCAAGCCCTTGGGGCCGAGAACCTTACCGAGACGGCCAACAATACCCATCATGTCGGGGGAAGCAACGACTACGTCGAAATCAAACCAGTTTTCCTTGGTGATTTTTTCCACCAGCTCCATGCCGCCGACATAGTCAGCGCCGGCAGCCTTGGCGTCGTCCACCTTGGCGTCCTTGGTGAAAACCAAAACCTTGCGGGTCTTGCCGGTGCCGTTGGGCAGAACCACGGCGCCGCGAACCTGCTGGTCGGCGTGACGGGAGTCAACGCCCAGCTTTACATGAATTTCAACAGTCTCATCAAACTTGGCGGGCGCGGTCTTTACAACCAGACCCAGAGCGTCGGCGGGATCGTACTGTACGGCACGGTCGATCTGCTTGGCGCTGTCTTTATACTTTTTACCTCTAAACAATGTAATATCCTCCTTAAAGTGGTGATGCGGAATAATCCTCCCACATTTTCGAGGCCTGGCAATCTGCCATTACCTCGGCAAGCAAAAATCAGTCAACAACTACAACGCCCATGGAGCGGCAGGTGCCAGCAACCTGGCTTTCCGCAGCTTCAATGGTAGCAGCGTTCAGATCGGGCATCTTCTTCTCAGCGATCTCTCTGACCTGAGCGCGGGTAATGGTGCCAACCTTGGTCTTGTTGGGCACGCCGGAGCCGCTCTCAATGCCGATGGCCTTCATGACGAGCATGGGGGTCGGAGGGGTCTTGGTGATGAAGGTGAAGGAACGGTCTGCGTAAACCGTGATAACGACAGGAACCTTGAAGCCTGCCTGATCCTGGGTACGAGCGTTGAATTCCTTAATAAAGGCAGCAATGTTGACGCCATGCTGACCGAGAGCAGGACCAACAGGGGGAGAGGCGGTTGCCTTCGCAGCGTTGATCTGCAATTTAATAATACCTGTTACTTTCTGTGCCATGATAAAGCACCTCCTGAATAAAATGTGGTACTATGCGCGACGCGCATTTTTGTCGGGGCGAAGCGCCCCTCCCACGGCATGACCGCAAAAAAGCGATCCGATGCGTTTTACTGGGATATAACCTCCACCTGATCAAGCTCCAGCTCCACAGGCGTCTCGCGGCCAAACATGGATACGGAAACGCGGACTTTGTTTTTGTCCTTTTCCACCGCTTCCACTGTGGCGGTAAAGGAGGTCAAAGGGCCGTCGTTGATGCGGACGGTATCGCCCACGTCGTAGTTCACGACGATTTCCCGCTTCTCCACGCCAAGGGCGAGAATCTCCTCCTCTGTGAGGGGAGTGGGTTTGGTGCCGGAGCCGACAAAGCCTGTAACGCCGCGGACGTTTTTGATGATATACCAGCTATCGTCTGTCATCACCATTTTCACCAGCACATAGCCGGGAAAAACCTTCCGCTCAAAGGTCTTGCTGACGCCGGACTCGGTAACTTCTGTGACGGTCTCCAGAGGAATGGACACAGCGTGAATCCACTCTTGCAGGCTGCGGCTTTCCACTGTTCTTTCAATGGTAGCCTTGACCGTATTTTCGTAACCGGAGTAGGTATGCACGACATACCATTTTGCCTGTTCAGCCATGATCGCTTACCCGCCGATGCTGAGGATGAGCTGAACCAGATACTTGGCGCCGATGTCGAATACCCAAACGAATACGCCGACAACCAGCACGCAAACGGCGACAACCGCCGTATTTTTGAGAACCTGAGACCAGGTGGGCCACACGATTTTCTTCAGTTCGCTTCTCAGCTCACGGAAGAACTTCTTGGTTTTGTTCCAGGTTCTAGTGAACCAGTTTTCCTTTTTGACTTCTGCCATTGTTGTCACCCTTTCCTAGCCAAACGGCTTATTTGGTCTCGTTGTGAACGGTGTGCTTTCTGCAAAATCTGCAGTACTTCTTCATTTCGAGACGGTCGGGGTCATTCTTCTTGTTCTTCATGGTGTTGTAGTTTCTCTGCTTGCACTCGGAGCATCTCAGTGTAACTTTAACGCGCATATCGGCACCTCCTTAAACTTTGCCTCCCTGTATCACAGCGGCTATCAAAAATTTAGCTGGCGGCGAAACTACCTGCCGCCGTCCGCAGCCGAAAAAGGCGCACAAAAACAAAGCCCTTTTTCACAGGTAAGATTATTCTATCACAGGAATTTCCGTTCGTCAACAATTTTTCCTTCCCTTTTTGAAAAAATCAGCGTATAATAGAGAAAAATTTGAAAAAAACGGAGGCTTCTATGGAGCAAGAGATTCGCGCCGGGCTTTTGGCGCAGGCAGAGGCGGGTTACGCCGCATTTCATAAAAAATTGTGCCCTGATACCAGTTATCCCATTTGGGGCGTGCGCCTGCCCAAACAGCGCGCAATCGCAAAACAGGCGGCAAAGGGCGACTGGCGGACGCTTCTTGAAAGTTGGCAATCGGAGGCTTACGAAGAAGTCATGGTATCTGGTCTTATCCTTGCCTATGCCAAGGCGTCCCTTGACGAAAAGCTCGCTCGGCTTGCTGCGCTTTTGCCGAAGCTGGACTGCTGGGCGCTAACGGACTCCATCGCCCCCACCTTTCGTTTTAAAGAAAATGAATTGCCGGAAGTGTGGGATTTTGCCCAAGGCTGCCTGGAAAGCCCTCTGTGCTATACCCGCCGGTTCGGGCTGATTTTGATGCTGGATTATTTTCTGACCCCGGCTTATTTGCCCAAGGTTTGCGAAGCTGTACAGAACCTGCGAGACGACCGCTACTATGTGCGCATGGCGGCGGCATGGCTGGTGGCGGAAATCGCCGCGAAAGACTACGAAGCGGCGCTTACTTTGATAAAAAGCAGAAAGCTGGACGATTTTACCCACAACAAAGCCATTGCGAAAGCCAGAGAATCCTATCGTCTCTCCCCCGCGCAGAAAGAAGAACTAAAAAAGCTAAAAAGGAAGCAGGAAAAAGCATGAAAAAAATTATGGCCATTGACTACGGCGACGCCAGAACCGGCATTGCCATATCAGACCTTTTGTGCACCATTGTGGGAAGCACCACGGTGATTCACAGCCGGAACCCGGAAAAAACCGCCGATGAAATCGCCCGCCTCGCCAGGGAAAACGACGTGGAGGCGCTTGTCATGGGATTTCCCAAAAACATGGACGGCACGGAAGGCCCAAGAGCCGCGCTGTACAAAGAATTTGCCGCCCAGGTGGAAGCCGTTACCGGACTACCGGTCACGCTATGGGACGAGCGGCGCACTACAGTGGAAGCCCACAATATTTTATCCGCTCATAATTACCATGGGAAAAAGCGGAAAAACACGGTGGACGCCGTGGCCGCCGCTTTGATTCTGGAAGGCTTTTTGAACAGAAAATAGCCCCTGCAATCCTCAAAGCGCCCCAATCGTATAGCAAAATTTGCCGTACGATTGGGGCATTTTAGCGTATCAAAAGGCGCCTTTTATCCTTGCGAGCCAATGTGCCCGCCAGTTCGCAATCTTATGGAGATATTTTACGTTCCAGATTGCCGCACTTGAAAGTACCTCCCAGTGGGTGAACACACAGGTTCGTCCTTATGCCGGCGAACAGCATGATGCAGGCACAACAACTGCAAGTGAAAGCTGCAATTGGCGTATGAAGAAGCGTTCCTACGGGTTAAATTGGGTTTTACCAAAAATCGACCGCCAAAATCCGCCCGGCCGGAGCGTTTTGCTCTACGTCTCGACAAGGGCTTCGGAAGCGGCGGATCTGGCCGTTACGCTGCGTTCTTCCTGAATCATGATACCGGCTTCCCGAACCGGCAGGGGAACTGAAAAATAGACTCCCTTCTGCCAATCGCAGCCCAGGGCGGCAAGCTTCTGCGCCTGCGCCTCTTTCTCAACCCCCGCCGCCACTACAAGCAAGCCCAGATTATGACCGGTTCGTATCATATCCCGCACAATCAAATCGCCCTTTCTGCTGCCCAGATGGCGCACCAGCTCCCGGTTCAGCTTTAACACATCCACCGGATATAGCTGAAGATTTCCTCCAAAATTGCTTGACGCAATCCGAACGCCCAGCGCCTTCAGCTTCTCCATATTTTCACCAAGTCCCTTGTTTTCCCTTCGGTCAACGCCATCTTCTAGCTCAAAAATCAGATTCTTGCGATCCCAATTGTGTTTTTCCAGAATCCGCTGGCACAAAGCCGGAAAATCCGGGTCAAAAAATGTCTGCTGCGTCAAACGGCAGGAGAGGAACACATCCATAATGCCCATATCCGCCAGCCGATCCAAAAACGCGCAGGACTCTTCCAGCATCCTTTCATGCAATTTGGGAACCATCCGCTCCTGCTCGAGCAGAGGAAGAAACTGCGCGGGAAACAAAATCCCCCGGTCTGGATGAATCCACCTCGCCAGAGATTCCACTCCCACGATTTTCCTCGTTATCCCGTCCACATAAAACTGAAGATAAATGCGGAACTGATTGCTGTCCAGGCCAAACTGCATTTCTTCCAGCAGGCGCTTGCGTTCCGCGTAATCTTGCAGAATCTCCTTTGTGCACAACAGCCACGGATCCTTCTGTTCAAAGGCCGCTCTTGCGGCCTGCCCCGCGTCGGAAATCACTGCGGTTAAGTCTTTGTCACTTTCGTGCATGGCATAGACCCCCGCGCTTACGGGAATAACAACGGAACTGCCGCTGTGGATTCTGTCCAGCGCCGTTTTCAGCCATTGCAGCAGGTTTCTTCTTTTGCGGTTTGCTTGAGGATCACAAAACCGCTGTCGGAAACCTGCGCCAAAAAAGCTTCAAAGGGGGATGCTTCCGCTGTGGTGTACAAATATTCCCCCTGATAAGCGTTTTTTGCCTCGCTGTACAAATTGGTATAGGCGATGATCCCGGTATCCCATTCCATACCCACGATATAGCCCAGCACCCAGTCTGAAATATCCTTCTGGTAGCTGCCGGAGCCAAGCCCTCTTCATTCCCACCAGAAACAGCCCCACAATAGCGCTGGCCGCAATGATAAATTTTTTCATAGTGGCTCCCCCTAGTAGTCAAAAGCATGGTTCCAGGAGGGGTGACAGTATCTTTGCAGTTCTTCTATATGTTCGTCCATCCACGCCGCTCTTTCGAGGAGCCAGGTTCTCAACTGCTCCACCGCCTCTGCTTGGGAACGTACGTTCCGTTCCCAAGGAATCAACTGAAAACCGGCGATATACGCCTCCCATCGCCAGCTGTTGCGGTCAATCGCAGAACCCAACCAAGCCAGCGTATCATCTATATACGCATCAATGGCTTGGTCGCTCAGCAAAGTTTTCCGCAGCTCCCGATATAGGTGGAATATCTTCCCGCATCCTCATTTTTGCAAAACTCATTGAGGATATAGTAATCCACAAATTCATCCACGTCGATCCACCGCCGGTACCCGTATGCAGGAGCATCGTAATCATAGGTATAAAGCGACCGCTCGAATGCGGAGTATTCCAGATTGATCTGCTTCGCCATTTCCGCGCTCAGGGTATCTCCACCGGGATATTCAATACTGATATCCATGTTGGTGGCCGTATGAATGCGTTCCAGATAGGAAGCAATATTTCCAACTTTCTGATCATCCCGCTCTGTGGGACGATCCATTCTCAGCAGGTAGCTGGTAGCTACGGTATTTTTGATACTTTTTTCAAATACAGCCGCCCGTCCTCGCCGTTGGTAATGGATTCTATCATCAAATACAGCCCTCTGTATTCTCCGTTGAGCACAACCTCGCAATAGCGGACGTTGGGCAAGTAATCCATCATTTCCCCCGCCAGATTGTAGAACAGATAATTTCGAATCAAACTTTTACAAACGACCGGGAAGCATGGCCGCGAATACGCATTTTCGCCTCTGTGGAAAACGCAGGCTGATCCCACAAATGGTTATTCTGTGTTTTTTGATCAATCACGGAAACGTCCACTCGAACCGTGGTGGTTCCATCCTCCGCCATCGTATGAATGCTTTCTCCATAGCGATCCACCGCGCCTGTGTTTTTTCCCGGAAGTTCTTGATTGCGGGTGTCGATTACCACAAGAGGCAGGTGGCTGCAAAGCTGCGAGCCGTCGCAGCCGTCCGCCTCGTAGGCTCTTGCCGTTTGATGCTGATGCACCCGCCCAGACTGCGTGCGCCGCGCTTCCACAAATTGCAAGATACAAAGGGTCAAAACCATGGCAAGACAGGCAAGCAGCCCCAAAAGCTTCCTTTTCATGGTTTTTTCCTCTGTTCCTTCTTGCAGCGTCAACTGCTGATTTCGTCGTTTTGCGCCACGATGTTAAAATACTCCACGCCGCCGATTTCATAAATCGCGTCTGTGATGTCCTTTTTCATCCCCTTCACCGCGTCCATTTTCTTCCGGCTCAGTTCATAAATGTACTCCACCGAATCCCGGCTGGTATTTTTCGCCCGCTCCGCTCCCGGGCGAGCCACCCGGATCACCAAAAGCATTCGATTGTCGTTTTTTATCCGTCCAAAAACAAGAATGGTTGTAAAAACAAACGCGCTTCCCACCGCCGCAACCCGATAATCCCCTGCGCCGCAGCAAATACCAACCACGATTGTCCAGAATATGTAGATCGTGTCTCTGGAATCCTTGATGGCGGTGCGAAAACGCACAATGGACTACGCGCCCACCATACCAAGAGAAAGAGCGATATTGTTCCCAATCACAATCATAACAATGGTGGTAATCAGCGTCAGCGCTACCAGAGATACGTTAAATTTTCGGCTGTAAATACTTCCCTCATGAGAAATCATGTAGGAAAGGTAAATAAAACATCCAATTATAAACGCCGCCAGCATACGCAGGACAATGATTTCCCACGTAAGATCGCCGGTGGTTTCAAACAGCTTTAACAAATACTCTTTCATCGCGCTTCCCCTTATCCATAGCCCGGAAGCGAAACGCCCCGCGCCAGGCAGTATTTACTAACCGAAAGCTCCGAGCGGTCAACCCCGTTGATCAGACTTTTGATGTAGCTGAGCAGAAACCCGTTGTACTTCACCTCCAGCACTACATAAAACGGATCCAGCACCGGGTACTGGAGCGGAAAACAAATTGATGCAGCTTTCCGTTGCAATAATATCCCGGTCTAAGGTGATACGAATTCTGTTTTCCTTCGCAATGAAAGCCTTGCGCCGGTATTCCACAATCGTCCGCGGACGGTACTGCTCCATCTGCATGAGTCCATAGCACTCCGCAGCAAATGGCTCTTCATAGTTCAAAAGCACCTCGTACTTCCCCTGAATCAGCGCCTGCGCATCCTCCCGCCCCATGGTCAAGGAACGCTTTTTCTGATAGGGGCCTTCCTTTTGCTTCATTTCCAGCTTGGCGGTTTTTGCACTAGGGCTGTAAATCCGCAGCCTGATTTTCCTGCGCAGTTCCAGCCCATCCACCTTGCCGAAAAAATCCCCATCGTTCCAACTGTCAAAATAGAGCGAACGGATGGAATAGCCCAGCGGTCCGTTATGGGTTCCTCCATCATGCTTTGAGAAAGCAAGCCGGAAAGCGTCTGCGCGTCCACCGCCGTCATTAAATATTTTTTCTCCTGCCGGAGCACCTCGTTCAAAGCAGCCTACCCCTTCCCGAAACTTCCGCGTCATAGTGAAAGGCGTTGCCTGTTTGCCCTGCCTAATCCTGGAAGTTTTGCCTGGTTTAAGATTATAAGCCTTAAAAAAGTCTGAGTGAAACCAGCTCTCCAGGTTTTACTCAGACTTCAAATCCTTTTCAGAAAGAAAATATCGAATCGCATCTGTCGTCCGCTGATACGCACAGAGCAGTTCCCGCTGCATTTTTTCGGCCTCTATGATTTCTCCTCTGCAAATCAATTCGACTTGACGGGAGAAAAGCAGCGCCAACCTTTTCATGGAAAGATTGCTGCACAATCCCTTCAAGGTATGAGAAGCTTGTAAAAAATCTTCCGTATTTTTCCGGGCAATCGCCGACTGTAAATTTAAAAATGTGGTATCTTCTAAAAACCTTGTGAGCATCCGCACCAGAAGGCCTTCCTTGCCCATAAAGCGCGCCAGCGCCTCGTCTACATCAATGCCGGCACCTACTAAAATCTCTTTTTTCCACACTTCCATTTCCAACACTTCCCTTTACGCCGCCGATGCTCGCGTTTCATCGTTTTACTTTAATTATCTTACCATATTTCAGCAAGCAATTCAACTTCTTTTTTAGGGATTCCTCATTGTCCTGCCTCTCGAATCAGGATGGATATTGCCTGCAATAGACGCACATGACTGGCGCTCTTTTCCTATCTCCGCAAACCCTTGCAGCATATTAAAACCCCATGGAAAACCAAGGTTTTCCATGGGGTTTGGGCAGCTTTGATAGATTTTTCCAGCCGATCAGCGCTTGGAGAACTGGGGCGCGCGGCGGGCGGCCTTGAGGCCGTACTTCTTTCTTTCCTTCATTCTGGGGTCGCGGGTCAAAAGACCGGTGGCTTTCAGCGCAGGACGGAACTCCGCGTTCAGCGCCAGCAGCGCGCGGGAAATGCCATGACGGATGGCGCCGGCCTGGCCGGAAACGCCGCCGCCTGCTACGGTGCAGACGACGTCCACTTTCCCCACAGTGTCGGTGGAAACCAGGGGCTGACGAACAAGCAGCTTCAGGGTATCCAGACCGAAATAATCGTCGATTTCCCGGCCGTTGATGATAATGGAGCCGGTGCCGTTTTCATAAACACGAACCCGGGCAACGGAGCTTTTCCGTCTGCCGGTGCCGTAGAAATACTTCTTCTTGCTCTCGTACATAGCTTGCTACCTCCAAATTAGTCCATGTTCCAGACTTCGGGCTTCTGCGCGGCGTTCTTGTGCTCGGCGCCCTTATACAGCTTCAGACGGGTCAGAGCGCTTCTGCCCAGGGTGTTCTTGGGCAGCATACCCTTTACAGCCAGCTCCATGGCGAAATCGGAGCGGGACTCCATCAAAAGGCGGTACTTCGTTTCCTTCAGGCCGCCGATCCAGCCGGAAACCCGGCGATACATCTTCTGCTCGCCCTTCTTGCCGGTGAGGATGGCCTTGTCGGTGTTGATGACGATGACGAAATCGCCGCAGTCAACGTTGGGGGTGAAATCAACCTTGTGCTTGCCGCGCAGCAAATTGGCGGCTACAACAGCGGTGCGGCCCAGAGGCTTACCGGCTGCGTCGAGAACGTACCACTTGCGCTGTACGGTCTCCTTCTTTGCTAAAGTAGTGGACATTACAAATTCCTCCGAACGGTATATAAAAATTTTTGACAAATTCAGGCGTTCGCAGTACAATATTCCTGCGCGCGCTTGTATTTTATATCACAAACAACCTTCCCTTGTCAACCGGTTTTTTGAATAAAATCATTTTGCGCCGAAAGAACTCTTGAATACGCTTGAATTCTCTTATATACTCTTAAAATCTCGCGTTCTATTTTTTCGCATTCTACGTCTATTATCTCACTTTCTGGGAGGAAAGCTTATGCAAAAACTCATGGGACTCATGCGCCGCTGCGTGGAGGACTATCAGATGATCCAGCCGGGAGACAAAATCGCCGTAGGGGTTTCTGGAGGCAAGGATTCTCTGGCGCTTCTGGTACTGCTGGCAGGACTGCGGGGCTATTATACCAATCCCTTTACACTGGAGGCCGTCACCATCGACATGGGGCTGGGCATGGATTTTTCCCAGGTGGCGGCGCTGTGCGATAAGCTGGAAGTACCCTACACCCAGGTGCATACGGAAATCGGCCCCATCATTTTTGACTACCGCAAGGAGAAAAATCCCTGCTCCATGTGCGCGAAAATGCGCCGGGGCGCCTTGAATAACGCCATATTGGAGCTTGGCTGCAACAAAGTCGCCCTGGGGCACCACTATGACGACGCAGTGGAAACTTTTATTATGAGTCTGCTGTTTGAAGGGCGCATTAGCTGCTTTCAGCCGGTGACCTATCTGGACAAAACCGGCGTAACCCAAATTCGTCCCATGCTGTATATCCCGGAAAAGACGCTGGATAATTTCGCGGCGCGCATGGCGCTTCCGGTGCTTGTCAACCGCTGTCCGGCGGACAAGCACACCAAGCGGGAAGAAGTAAAGGAATTGGTCTTCAGCCTGTCCGCCACCTACCCCGACCTGAAAGAACGGGTATTCGGCGCCATGCAGCGGTTTCCCCTGCCCGCCTGGGAAACGAAAGGCCGATACAATCGGCCAAAGCCGGAATAATTGCTTATTTTCCGAAAAAATGATATACTAAAGAAAATTCGGTTTTCTAGATTCGCCTGTTTCCATCGGCAACGAATGGCGCGCAAAATCCAATTCTACGCCGCTGGGGCAGACCTATGTGTCCGCCTCTACGACATCTATCTACGACTGTATCAGAAATCGAGCGCGAACAGGCGCACGCGGTAGTAGCGCTCCTACGACGGCATCGGTATTGCGCTTAAAAATCCGATGGAACAAAGCGCGCATCCCACGCCTATTTCTGATTGACAACTACAAAATGGAGGTATTTTGCCTATGTTTTCCTATATGAGAATCGCCTGCGCCGTACCCAACGTGCATCTGGGCGATCCGGCGCAAAACGCGGCGGAAATCCGCGAAAAAATAGAGGAAGCCGCAAAGCTGGGCGCTGATCTGGTGCTGTTTCCGGAGCTTGCCCTGACGGGCTACACCTGCGCCGATCTGTTTTACCAGAAACCGCTGCAAAAAGCCGCCATGGAAGGTCTGGCGGAAATCATCGCCAGCACCAAAAAGCTTGGCTGCGCCGTGGCGGTGGGACTGCCGGTTTTGCTGGAAGGCCGGCTGTACAACTGCGGCGCGCTGGCGGCCAACGGCAAACTGTTGGGGCTGGTTCCCAAGCAATTTTTGCCCAACTACAATGAATTTTACGAACGGCGGTGGTTCGCCTCCGGGGCGGAGCTGCCCTGCCGTACCGCCTCCGCCGCCCGGCTGGGACTCCCCGGCGAAAATTACGACATTCCTGTGGGCTGCGACCTGGTATTCGATTTGGGCGGCGAAGTGCGCGTGGGTATGGAAATCTGCGAGGATTTGTGGTCTCCTCTGCCAAACAGCACCTTTTTAACCCTAAACGGCGCGGAGGTCATGCTGAATCTTTCCGCCAGCAATGAAACCATTTCCAAATCCGTCTACCGAAAAACCCTGGTGCAGCAGCAGTCCGCCCGGAGCCTTTGCGCCTACGCCTACGTTTCCGCCGGAGAACTGGAATCCACCACCGACCTCATTTTTTCCGGCGACTGCATGATCTGTGAAAACGGCGCTGTACTTTCCGAAGGCGCCAGCGGCATTCACACCGACCAGTTCATTCTCGCGGACATAGATCTGGACAAAATCCGGGCGGATCGACAAAAAATCTCCACCTTCCGGGACGCGCAGAGCCTTTATTGTGCACAGCATCCCTGCCGGGTGGTAAACGCGCCCTTGACCCTTTGTTCGGATGGAACGCTGTATCCCGTGGCCAAGCTGCCCTTTGTCCCTTCCAACCGGGCAGACCGCCTGAACCGTTGTCAGGAAATTTTCCAGATGCAGGTGGCGGGGCTGGCGCGGCGGCTGCGCCTCACCAAAAGCAAGGCGGTGGTAGGCGTTTCCGGCGGACTGGACTCCACCTTGGCGCTATTGGTGGCAGTCAGAGCCATGGAGCGTCTGAACCGTCCGGCCTCCGACGTGGTGGGCGTGACCATGCCCTGCTTCGGCACCACAGATCGCACCTATCAAAACGCGCTGGAATTGATGCAGACCCTTGGGGTTTCCACAAAAGAAGTCAACCTCCGGCCGGCGGTCAGCGGACACTTCGCGGACATTGACCACGACCCTACCGTTATGAATGCTACCTACGAAAACGCCCAGGCCAGAGAGCGCACCCAGGTGCTCATGGACTACGCCTCCGTGGTAGGCGGTATTGTGGTGGGCACCGGAGACCTCAGCGAGCTGGCGCTGGGCTGGTGCACCTACAACGGCGATCACATGAGCATGTACGGCGTGAACGCCTCCATTCCCAAGACGCTGGTGCGCTGGATGATTGACGCCATTGCCGAGGAGGGGCTGTTCCCCGCCAGCAAAGGGGTGCTTTCGGACATTCTGGACACCCCCATCAGCCCGGAGCTGCTGCCCCCGGACGCAGAAGGGCAGATTGCCCAGGTAACGGAGGACTTGGTAGGGCCTTACGCGCTACATGATTTTTATCTGTACCATATGCTGCGCTTCGGCTTTTCGCCGGAAAAGATTTTCCATCTGGCCCACCGGGCCTTCCAGCGGGAATTTGATAAAAAAACCATTTTAAAATGGCTGCGGGTCTTTTACAGCCGGTTTTTCTCCCAGCAATTTAAGCGGAGCTGTATGCCGGACGGGGTGAAGGTGGGAAGCGTCTGCCTGAGTCCCAGAGGGGACTGGCGGATGCCCAGCGACGCAAGCGCCGCTCTTTGGCTGGCGGAATTGGATAAATTGGAGGAAAAAGAGCATGTTTGATGGCTTTTCCCCAAAGACCGTGGATTTTCTTTGGGGCATTCGCATGAACAACAATCGGGAGTGGTTTCTCACTCACAAGCAGGAGTACCAGCGGTATTTATACGAACCTATGAAGGAGCTGGGGGCGTACCTGTTCGAGCCGTTTCGGGAGGTGCCGGGAATGCAGCTCAAGGTCAGCCGCATTTACCGGGACGCCCGGCTGCAACATCCCGCTCCTTATAAGGAAAGTCTCTGGATCTGCATTCGCCGGGAGGTGGATTCCTGGGGGGAGCATCCGGCGCTGTGCTTTGAAATTGTACCGGAGCTGGTGCGCTACGGCTTTGTGCTGTGGCGCCCCCGCCCGGAAGCCATGGAAGCCTTCCGCAAAGAAATTACCGCAAGGCCGGAGAAATTTTTAAAGCTGCTGGCGGATACGGAAAAAGCGACGGGAATGCCCATGACCTTCGACTGCTACAAACGCCCAAAATCCTGCGAAAATCCTGCAATCGCGCCGTTTTTCGCCTGGAAAAACAACATCTGCTGCATCAAAGAAGAACCGGTGGGCGAGGAGATTTTCACCCCTGCTCTGGCAGAGCGCGCCAGACGGCTTCTTACCGTCCTGCTTCCCTGGAACGAATACTGGCAGGGCGTCATTGGATAAAACATACAGACCGGGCGGGGATCTTTTGATCCCCGCCCGGTCTGAGACTGTCGGAAAACCCCTGCGAGGTTTTCCGATAATAGGTTTACAGTCTGCCGCGCGCATAATTTGTCCGCCAAAAGCGGACAAATTCCACACTTGCAGTCTGAGAAGTATTTTCCGCCACGTACACGCCGCGCCGGAAAATAATTTTGACTTTATTCGCGCCTGCGGGCGCGAACTCTGCGAGGCTTTTTTGACACACTGCGACCGGGCTGCCGCATTTTTCCGGCGGCGTCGTCACGCATTTTCTATATTTCCTGTCGCTGCAAGCAAACGCCGGACTTTGGATATCGAACCCCTCGAAAGCCCTTTTATCCTTCCTTCAGCAAATGCGCGCGGATTGCTTTCAGCAAAATAGCTTCCGCCTGCACCTCGTATACCTCAGACAGCGCAGGTCGCTCCACTAGATATACGGCGATATTTTCCGGATTGCCCGGATACATGGCGAGAATTTCCCGCATTTCCTCTAAAGTAACGGGGCAAAGACCGTTCAGCGTGTCGGCTGTAAAGGGTTCGCTGGCATGGGCTGTCAAGCCGCACCAATAGGTGTCGCCCTCCATCCAAGCGTAAACGTCCAGGTGCAAATCCGCCTGGGTGACCAGCAGCCCATAGTCGGCGGCGGTCTCCAGCCACGGCTCCGGGTCGCTTGCCCGCGCCGTCTCCAAAGAAAATCTGTGATTTTCCAAGTGAATGGGAATCTCTTTCGTTTTCTCCAGATAGCGCCACCTGATAATCTCATTGGGGGTATAATACAGTAACACGCCGTCTGCGCTTTTACCAATTGTCACATCGCCGGCATCTACCATGAAAGTTTTTTCTCCATCCAGAACCGGCGTGCCCTCCACGATGGCATAGGCGCGCAGGGTAAAAGTGAAAAGGCCGGAAGTCGGCCCATCGCCCAAGGTGAGAATTTCCGTACTGCCGTCTCCGTCCAGATCAAAGCAGACAGGGGGCGCAATATTATTGTGCGCGTTCAAGGGCAGCATCTTGTTGGGCGTTACAATACTATAAAAGGTGCTGTAGGTCGGCGCGCTCCCGGAAGCCCAAGCGTATTTTGTGGCCACAAGGAAAATCCGCCCCCCTGTTTCCTTGTAAAAGCCGGGAGGCGTTTGCTCCAGCACATAGAAAATGCCCGGCTCGTTCAATTCGCGCTGAAAATCCTCGCAGGTGAGGACGCTTTCATCAGCGACCCGCTGCGCAAGGGAAACCTTGACGCTGCACTGCTGATTGGAGGCAACGCTGTCGTGAATCTCAATGAGCACATCGTCCTTGAAATATAAGGACTGGTAATCATTGGCTTCCAACGCAAAGCCCTCCGCTTTCAGCTCGTCCGTATAGGCCTGCATCTGCCAGGGCGCGACGTTTTGGTAGTCCGCGCCGTAGCTTTTTTCCCGAAGCACCAAAAAATCCGGCAGAAAATCCGCCAATTCTGCTGGATCGCTGGGTTCAGAAGGGTCGTCCTTCTGTTCCGTCTCCCCGGAAGGCGCGGGGCGGGGTTCCTCTTTTCCCGTTCTATCTTCGCAGCCGGCAAGCAGCAATAGCGCCAATAAAATAAAAAGCAGTCGTTTCATACGATCCTCCCTGTACGCAGACGATTCTTTTCAATTGTATACTGCCATAATTAGCCGGAAATGTCAACAACCAGGAAATGGTAATTCACAAAAGAGCATTTTTTGCATAGGAATGGGCAGGAAATTCCCTTCCAACAGCAAACTGTGCCTGCTATAATAAGGCCAAGAACTTGTAGTGGAGGAATTTCCTATGAAAAGAATTCTGGCCGGCACAATGCTCGCAGCAACGCTTCTCGGTTTATCCGCCTGCGCGAAACCAAAGGAACCCGCGAGCAGCGGCAAAACGTTGCGCGTCGCTTCTCTGGGCGATATGACGACTATGGACGTGGCGAAAACCACCGACGATTACTTTGTCCCCCAGAACATTTTTGACCGTCTGTTTGAAATCAAGGTGCAGCCTGACGGCTCCACAGAAATCGTGAAATCCCTGTGCGAGGATTACACAGTATCCGACGACGGCCTTACTTATACCTTCCAGCTCCGGCAGGATGTGAAGTTTTCCAACGGCAACGCCCTTACCGCGGAGGACGTAAAGTATACCTTTGTCCGGCTGCTTACCGCAGGAGGCGTGAACGACGATATTCCTCTGGAAGTTGTTGGCGCGGAGGCTTTGCAAAATGGGGATGCCGCCGATCTTTCCGGTATCACCGTAAACGGCGATTACAGCTTGAACATTACCTTGGCCGCCCCCAACGCCGGTTTCCTGGCGGAGCTGACTGCTCCCGCTATGTCCATTGTGGATAAGGAAACCTGCGAATCCGTTTCCAACTTCGGTATGGCCACGGAGGACACCATTGGTTCCGGCCCCTACATCATTACGGAGTGGGTGCCCAACGACCACTATACCCTGGTGCGCAACGAAAACTACTGGGGCGAGAAGCCTTCAGTGGAAAAGGTTGTCATGAGTATCGTGCCCGACGCCAACACCCAAAATCTGATGTTCCAGAACGGCGAACTGGATATGATTGACCTGGACAATCTGGACGCTTCCGTGGTGTCCGGCACCTACAAGACCACCTATAAAGACCGTATTGTATCTGGCAAGCGGGTGGGCATAACCTACTTTGCTTTGAATGAAAAGAATCCTTATCTGGCGGATGTAAAGGTGCGTAAGGCTGTGCAGATGGCTGTAAACCGCAAGAGCATTCTGGATAACCTGTACGGCGGCGACGGCATTTTGGAAAACGGCATTATCGCCACCGGCGTATGGGGTCACAACGACGATCTGCCTGAAATTACCTACGATCCTGCCGCAGCTAAGGCGCTGCTTTCGGAAGCCGGCTATGCGGAAGGCGAAATCAAATTTGAGCTGGCCTTGGATTCCTCCACCGGCTCCGTGTATCAGATGGTTTACCAGCAGCTTCAGCAGGACTTGGCCGCTGTAGGCATTACGGCGGAAATCAAGAGCTACGACGAGTCCGCCTGGTTGGATCTGCGCAAGAGCGGCGAAATGGATTCCTTCGTGGCCACCTGGACCATGGACTACAATGATCCCGCCAATATTATGGCTACCTTCTTCGGCAGCGCCGATCGCGCCAAGGGACGTTCCCTGAACTACAGCAACGAGGAAATCATGAACCGGGTTTCCGCCGCTTCCGCCATTGTGGACGACGACGCGCGTATGGCTGAGTATCAGGCGTTGGAAGAAAAGCTCATTGTGGAGGACGCGGCCTGGGTTCCCATGTACGAAAGACTGCACCTGTTCGCCATTGGCGAAAACGTTGCCTCCTTCGTGCCCCATTGGGCGGGCTATACCAACTTCTTTATTCGCGACGTTGTGATGAAGTAGGAACCTGTATTATAACCGTCCAAAGTCGGCAGAGCAGATCTTTTCCCGTCCTGCTGCGTTAAAAAATCTCGCAATACACAAAGTATTCCTGCGATTTTTTGCCTTGCTGGTCGGCAAAATCTCTCGCTTTGCCGACGATGCCCGCTTATGAACACAGGTTCTAAAAACGGTTGCAAACGCCTGGCTTTTCTGGTAAAATAAAAAGATAAGGCATCCTCAGGCGTCGGAGCCTTGCTCCGGCGCCTGTGTTGCTACACAGTTGATGGTATCTCGCTTGTGTTATAAAGCTGCAATACCGATTACCGCCGTACCGGAATCTGATGGGTCGCACCAGCCGGTTCCTATGGAACGCTGTAAGATTATGCGTGCCTATTCAGAAACAAGTTTATTTTTAAAAATAATTCAGAATAACACTGTGGCGTATATTTTCATGTCTCTGCAAACATGAAAGCATTCCACAATTTTGATACTTAGACGAAAAGGAAGTGACCCTATGTCCACCCTGAAAAGCATTGGAAAACGCATTCTTGGCTCCTTGCCGGTGCTCGTCGGCGTGATCCTTGTGATTTTCCTGATGCTTCGCATTCTGCCCGGCAACGCCATCGTTACCATGATGGGCGAGCACGTCAACGAGGCGAATATTGCCCGCATGACGGCGGAGCTTGGCCTGGATCAACCCTGGTACGTCCAGTTCTGGGTCTATCTGAAGGGTCTTTTTACCGGGGATATGGGCACCAGCCTGAAGTATCACAAGCCGGTTTCCGACCTGATCGCCACCTATTTCCCCACTACCGTCCGGCTGGCGGCTTACGCGGCGGTGGTTGCCTGGGTTGTAGGCATTTTCTGCGGCGTAATTTCCGCCGTCCGCAAGGATAAGCTGGTGGATCGGCTATTTATGGGCTTTTCTCTGCTGGGCGTTTCCGTCCCGGTTTTTATGACGGCCATGGTGCTGCAATACTTCTTCGCCTATCAGCTAAAGTGGTTTCCCTTACAAGGAACCACACAGGGCTTTTTAAGCTATGTGCTGCCCGCCATTGCCCTGGGCTGGAACAGCGCCGGCTCCGTCGCCCGGCTTACCCGGTCTACCTTGCTGGAAGTGATGCAGTCGGACTACATAGACACCGCCAGAGCCAAAGGGCGCGGCGTGGCAGGCTCCGTACTGTTCCACGCCCTGCGAAACGCCATGATTCCCGTGATTACCGTGATGGCCATGCAGATTTCTTCGCTTCTTTCCGGCGCGGTCATTACCGAGACGATTTTCAGTCTGCCGGGGATTGGCCGGCTGTGCATTGACGCGATTTCCGGTCGGGATGTGCCACTGCTCCAAGGCTCCGTGATTTTTACCACCCTATTGGTCATCGGCGGCAATCTGGTGGCGGACTGTCTGTACGCCGCGCTGGATCCCAGAATTCGGAAGGAGGCGTGAGGTTATGAAAAAAGAAGCGCAAATTCTTTCCGAGGCGCTTGCAAGTCAGCTTGGGGAAAGCGAGACCCTGTGGGCGCAGCTTCGCCGCATGGCAAAGCAAAACAAATTGGCGGTCGCTTCCGCCGTATTGCTGATTCTTTTGCTTCTGGCGGCTGTTTTTGCCCCGGTTCTCACCCCTTACGACGCGGTGACTGGCGATACCGCCAACCGTTTGCAGTCTCCTTCCGCCGCCCACTGGCTGGGCACCGACGAAATGGGCAGAGACGTTTTGACCCGGCTTCTGTACGGCGCGCGGATTTCCCTGGCCGTAGGCGTGATTCCCACCCTGGTTTCTCTGGCGTTGGGGGTGGCGCTGGGCATGACCGCCGGTTTTTTAGGCGGCAAAATTGATTATATCATCATGCGCTTTGCGGACGTGATGCTGGCGTTTCCCTCCCTGCTTTTGGCGATGGTGATTATGTATACCCTGGGCGGCGGGGTTGTGAATATTTTCCTTGCCCTGGCGCTGGTTGGCTGGGCAAGCGTCGCCAGAGTGGTGCGCTCGGAGACCATTTCTTTAAAAGAAAGCGAATATGTGGAGGCAGCGCGGTCTATGGGGGTTTCTTCCTGGAACATCATGCTGCGGCACATTCTACCCAACTGTTTGCCTTCTCTCATTGTACTTTTTACCTTGAATATCCCCTCCGCCATACTGTCCGAAAGCTCTTTGAGCTTTTTGGGCATCGGCGTGCAGCTTCCCAATTCCTCCTGGGGACTGATGGTGAACATGGGGCGGCAGTTTTTGTATGACGCACCGTGGATCAGTTTAGCCCCCAGCGTGGCGATCATGCTGGTGGTACTATCGTGCAACTTTTTGGGCGACGGACTGCGGGATGTGTTGGATCCCCACTTGAAAAGAGGCTGAGCCATGAATGATTTGACTTTAAAAATTGAAAATCTTTCCGCCGGTTTCTTTACGGACAGAGGCTATGTCCCGGCAGTGGACAGCGTAAGCCTGCAAATTCCCAAAGGGCAGGTCGTGGGTATTGTGGGCGAGTCCGGCTGCGGCAAAAGTATGCTGGCGCGTTCGGTCATGGGGATTTTGAAGTACTCTGGCCGGATTACCGGGGGAAGCATTCGGCTTTGCGGTCAGGAATTGGTGGGTATGCCGGAAAAAAAGCTCCGGGCTTTGCGAGGAAAAGATATGGCCATGGTGTTTCAGGAGCCTATGACCAGCCTGAATCCGGTGGTTCCCGTGGGCAAGCAGGTGCGAGAGGCTCTGCTGCTCCATGAAAAAATGGATCGCAAAGCGGCAAAACAAGAAGTTTTGCGGATTTTTGAACGGGTGGGCATTTCCGAGCCGGAAAAGCGTTACAACAGCTACCCCCACCAGCTTTCCGGCGGCTTGCGCCAGCGGATTATGATTGCTATGGCCATGGTCTGCAAGCCGAAGCTGCTCATCGCGGATGAACCCACCACGGCGCTGGACGTCACCATTGAAGCGCAAATTTTGCAGCTTATGCGACAACTGAGCAAAGAGACCGGCATGAGTATTTTAATGATTTCCCATAATCTGGGGGTCATCGCCCAGATGTGCGATCAGGTTTATGTGATGTATGCGGGAAAAATCGTGGAAAAAGCGGACGTGAACACTTTGTTTGCAGACTGTACCCACCCCTACACCAAGGGTCTCATGGGTTCTGTCATCGATTTAAAGGAAAATCCCCCCCGGCTGCCCGCCATTGGCGGCATGGTGCCCAATTTGCTCCATTTGCCGGAAGGCTGCGCTTTCGCGCCCCGGTGCCCTTACGCCTCTGCGCGTTGCCAAAAAGAGCGGCCCTCGCTGCTGCCCATCGCTCAGGGGCATGAATGCCGCTGCTTTGAAAGGGGGCTAGGATAATGGATGGCAAAATTTTGCTGGAAGCAAAGGGACTTTATCAGGAATTTCCCGCCGCCAACCGAAAAAAAGTACACGCCGTATCCGACGTTGACCTGACCATTTACGCCGGGGAAACCCTTGCGCTGGTGGGCGAGTCCGGCTGCGGAAAAAGCACCTTAGGCCGGACGCTTTTGCAGCTTCTCCCGCCCAAGGCGGGCAGCGTGATCTTTGACGGCGTGGAGCTGACAACGCTGAAAAAGAAAGCGCTTAAGCCCTATCGCCGCCAGATGCAGCTCATTTTTCAGGATCCCTACGCATCCTTAGACCCCCGCATGACCGTGCGGGACATCGTGGCGGAGCCGCTGGAAACCTATAAAATCTGCGCCACCAAGGCAGAAACCACCGAAAAAGTGAAGACGCTTTTGCACGCCGTAGGCGTGCCGGAGGAATTTTTGCACCGGTATCCCCACCAGTTTTCCGGCGGACAGCGCCAGCGCATCGGCATTGCCAGAGCCATTGCCTTGCAGCCCAAGCTGATTGTCTGCGACGAACCGGTGTCCGCCCTGGACGTTTCCGTGCAAAGCCAGGTGCTGAACCTCATGAAGGACTTGCAGGTGGATTTCGGCCTTACCTATCTGTTTATCAGCCACGATTTGTCCGTGGTGAAATTCATGGCGGATCGGGTGGCGGTGATGTTTTTGGGGAAGCTCTGCGAAATTGCGGAAACCAGGGATTTGTACGAAACTCCCCTGCACCCCTACACCCGCTTTTTGCTTGCCGCCATTCCCAAGGCCGACCCCAAAGACCGGGAGCGGGAAAAAAACCTTCTGCAAGGAGAGGTACCCAGTCCCATCGACGTACCCACAGGCTGCCGGTTCCATACCCGGTGCCCCTACGCGACGGAGCAATGCCGCCGGGAAGAACCGCCCTTGCGGGCGGTTGGCAACCGACAGGTGGCCTGTTTTCAAACTGAATTTTAAGAGATGGAAAGGATGAATCCGCCATGGAAAAAATAAAACCCCGCACCCTGTCCGGCTTTATGGAGCTGACCCCCGGCCCCCAGATGCAGATGGAGCGTATGATGGAAATTTTGCGCAAAACCTACAGTCTGTACGGCTTCACCCCCTTGGACACCCCCGCCATTGAAGCCAGCGAAGTGCTTCTGGCCAAGGGCGGCGGCGAGACGGAAAAGCAGATTTACCGCTTCACCAAGGGCGACAGCGATCTGGCTCTGCGTTTTGACCTCACGGTGCCTCTTGCAAAATATGTGGCGCTGCACTACAACGACCTGTCCTTCCCCTTCCGCCGGTATCAGATCGGCAAGGTCTACCGGGGAGAACGTCCCCAGCGTGGGCGTTTCCGGGAATTTTATCAGGCGGATATTGATATCATTGGCGACGGAAAGCTGGATATCATGAACGAAGCGGAAATGCCCGCCATCATTTACCAGATTTTTCAGTCCTTCGGTCTTACCCGCTTCCAGATTCGGGTGAACAACCGGAAAATCCTCACAGGCTTTTATGAAATGCTGGGTCTGGCGGAAAGTAGCGCCGACATTATGCGCGCAGTGGACAAGCTGGATAAAATTGGCGGGGAAAAGGTCGGCGCGATTCTAAAAGAGGATTGCGGCATCAGCGAAGAAAATGTCCGGGAAATTTTGTCCTTTATGGAAATTTCCGGGGAGAATCAGGCCGTTTTGCAGAAGCTGGAAAACTATCGCGGCAGAAACGAGATTTTTGACAAGGGCTTGGAGGAGCTTTCCGCCGTGGTGCGGTATCTGGGCGCATTTGGCGTGCCGGAGGCGAATTTCGCCGTGGATTTAACCATTGCCAGAGGACTGGACTACTACACCGGCACCGTTTATGAAACCACCCTTCTGGATCACCCGGAGGTTGGCTCTGTGTGCTCCGGCGGCCGGTACGATAACCTCGCCGGGTACTATACCGACCGGCAGCTTCCCGGCGTGGGCATTTCCATTGGCCTTACCCGGCTGTTTTACGTGCTGGGCGAGCAGAAAATGCTGAACCCCAATCTGCCCACCGCCCCGACGGACGTGCTGATTTTGCCCATGACCGAGGACTGCGGCGCGGCAATCGCTCTGGCCACGGCTTTGCGGCAGGCGGGGATCCGCACCCAGCTTTACGCGGAGCAAAAGAAATTTAAGGCGAAAATGAGCTACGCGGACAAGTTGGGCGTGCCTTTTGCCTGCTTGCTGGGAGAAGACGAAATCGCCCAGGGCAAATGCTCTGTGAAAAATCTCGCCACAGGCGAGCAGGTGACCGTCACAACGGAGGAAGCCATCGCCCTGATTCAGAAGGCGGTAGCGGAAAAGAATCAGGGAACCGTTATTTCCGAATAAAGCGCCCCTGCAAATGCATAATTCGATGAATTTTGTTTCAGGAAAGTCCCGGTTTTCTACAGAAAACCGGGACTTAATGTGTTTAAAAAACTGAAATATATGTTTTGATGCTCCGCACCCCTACCCGCCCTTGGGCGGATAGGGGCAGAATTTTGCCGTCCTTCCGATTGGTGTTTATGATGCAGCCTCGTATGATTATAATCTTATTCGTTCGCCGTAGGGGCACGCCGCGTCGGAGCTAGCTCCAATGCGTACATTTTTGCACCTGTGCAAAAATGCACAGAATTTCGCTGCTCCTCCTTTCCAAATGGAACCCACTTCGCTGGCTTCCATTTGGTTCTATGTGGTTGTTCCATATACCGCCTACCATCGTTGGGGTTCGTAGGGGCGCGCCTATGTGTCCGCCTGGTGGGAAGCAGTGCCATAATGCGTTGTAAGGCGCGGTCATGACCGCGCCGGGCAGTTGTAAATTTGATTGGCAGCCGTTGCGGTTGCCCGGCGGCGTCATAACGCCGCCCTACAGCCTTCTAACGAAACTGCACCGGAAATTGGAAAAAACGGGCGGCGCCCACAGGCAACGCGTTACGAACACCGCTACAGACCAGGCCACCCTTGGGGGTCACTCGACCAAAACTGCCTCAGAATGCGGGTAGTCACAATGCCGCCGTGGGGCGCGCACAGGTTCGCCCCTACGACAATCTCACCATTTTCGCACAAAATTATCTTCTCTATTTATTCTTTTGTCGGCGGTACAAATTCTAACAAGTCGCCGATATTGCATTCCAGAACAGTGCAAATGCGCGCCAGTACATCCGTATCCAGTCTGGTTATCTCATTGCGGCAATAGTTGTTAATTTGTGTACGCTGCATTTCAGCCAGATGCCCCAGCTTATTTTTACTAATTTTTTTGTTTTCTATCAGTTCGTCCAATTTTATTCTTATCGTGCCATATTTCATCATTTAGTCCCTACCATTTTTTGAACGCAATATCGTTAAAATGCGTAGGGGCACACCTGTGTGTGCGCCCGCTGTAAGACCAAAACTATTTTATTCTTTTTGTAAAAACACCGATAATCTCAAAGATTATTTCTTGCTCCTCTGGTGGTAACGCTTCGATTTCTTCTGATAGGCGGGATGATTTAATACTACCGCCGCATTTTATAACATCTACAAAAATATCATCCGCTGAGCAATCCAATGAATTGATAATAGCAACTAATTTATCAAGACGAGCAGAACTTTTTCCTCTTTCAATATCGGATAAATAATTTGTTGATATTCCAATCTTTTCAGAAAACCCCTGTTGTGTATAACCTTTTGCTTTTCTTATTTCTTGTATGCGGCTCCCTATAATTTGTTCGATTGTCTTATCTTTTCCCATTTTTAACTCCCGAAAATATCGCTATTACCATCGAACTGTTGTAGGGACGCTACCACCGTGTGCGCCAACTGAGAGTCGAGTAAACTTTAGTTTGCTCGACTTTGGTTAATTTCCCATAAAAACTGCAATAAAGCGTCCAATTCAGTTTCACTAAACTTTAAAAGCTCATCTCTAATTTCATTTATCTTTACCGGATATGGATTATTTGTAAAATCAAAAAAATCACTTAATGAAACGTTTAAATACTCGCATATCGATATAAGCGTTCTCAAAGAAGGCATACTTTTATTCTTGTTCATGGAAGATAAGTACGTTGCTGTTTTGCCTATATCTCTACTAATCTTCTTTTCAGTAACGTTCTTCTGTAAACGTAATTGTGTGATACGATCCAGAATTTGATCTTCCACCATCAATGATGCCTCCTTAGTTGATATATTTCAAACCCAATTTAAGGATAACAGAAAACGGACAAGGAAGTTAAAATAAAAAAAGTCTATTATAAGAAAATACTTATTATTTATATTTAAGCCAAAAAAGACTACTGAATCATCGAATCAATAAGTTCTGAAAGAATTTTAATTTGTGTTTTATTCAGATGTTTTATCTTTTCTATCAGCTCACTTATATATACCGGGTACTTATTAGATTCAAAGTCAAAAAATTCAGAAAGTGTGATATGAAAATAATCACAAATTGCGATTATTGAGTGTAAAGAAGGCATACTTTTATTTTGGTTCATAGCAGAAAGATAGGAAGCCGAACGTCCTATGTCTCTACTAAGCTGTTTTTCAGATACACCCTTTTGCAATCTTATCTGTGTAATCCGATTTAAAATAATTTCTTCCACTTGCTTCATTGCTTCCACTCCCTTCTAAAAATTTATTATAAAATAAATTTCTTTAGATTTTTTATTCTTTCTGTTGATTAACGACTAATATTATGTTATTATCACTAATAGACTATTCATATTATCCTTTAGCCTTAAAACATCTAATATTATGTTTATTCATATAATTAATATAATATTAGTTCCTTTTCCTTGCTGTTCCACTTTCTCTTTTTGAGACGTGCAAACATTGAAAGAAGGATAAATCAGTTTTGGAGCCAATCAAAACACACAAAGAGGTTGAAAAAATGGAAACGATAACAACAAGAGACATACTAAGACAAATAAAGTACACCTACAAGCCCGGTGAGATGCGCCTTTTGATTGCCGAGCATCAGCTAACGCTGCGTTACGCGAAAAACGGTCGATGCATCGAATGCGAAAGAGACGGGGAAATCGTCGAAAACTGCAACTATACCCTTGCGAATCGTATGCTGAAAAAACTGTCCCAGGACGAAAGCCTGAAAATCAAGCTGCTGCATCCCCAAGCATACAAATGGAGAAGGATTCGTCTGGACGACGCCAGACTGGAAGAATGGATCGACGATCTTGTGGCTAATTTTCTGGGGGATACACAGGCCTTGGGATGTACGTATTTACACGAGGCGCTCTATGACATATGCAAAAAGCATATGACAGGCAAAGTCGTCTCCGTAGATAGAACGCTAAAAATGATAGCGAAGTCAAGGGGCATTCTGGGATCCTCCGTAGCGGCTACCATCCGGTCGGCGGTCATTTCCCATTTTCAAAAAGCCTACGACAGACTAACGCCTGAATGCCAGCAGTATTTTACGGAGGAATGGTGTTCGTCTCCCATATTTGTGCGCCAATTTTCCCATTACGTTTTGGATTGTATTTGCAAGTTTTCTTCTACGTAAAAAAGCCACCGGCAAAGCCGGTGGCTGCATATCAAAAAAAGTCCGGCCTTCTTACGAAGACCGGTGGTTTACAAGTCTTTTTATGGCACGAAGCGCTTCAGGCTTTTGGTCACACCCAGCGCCAGCGCAATCTTCACGGCGTCCGGGATGAGATACGGCACAACGCACCAGCCCAGCACCGTCCCCAAAGCAACCGCGCCTTTGGTCTGGATGTATACCGCCATATACCAGGCGGTACCCACCCCATAGCATAGTACGCAGCCCAGCACCATTGCCAAAAGCTGCACCCAGAATTTTTCCCCCAACCACGCCGTCAGCAGCCAGTAGGCCAAGGCGGAGAGCACAAACCCCATTATATAACCGCCGGTGGTTCCCAGCAGTACGCCAACGCCGCCTCGGAAATTGGAAAACACCGGCAGCCCCACCGCACCCAAAACCAGATATACCGCCAGAGCAATGGTTCCTCGCTTGCCGCCCAGCAATCCGAAAGCCGCAAAAATGGCAAAGGTCTGCATCGTAAAGGATACGTCCCAAGGAGTTGGAATCGAAATCCAGGCGCAGACCGCCATCAGCGCCGCAAACAGAGCGCACAGGGTCATATCCAGAACAGAAAAACGTTTCTTTGCTTTTGTGATTTCCATAGAAAGTTACCTCCCATTTCTTCTGTTCAAATTATGCCACAAAGCGCCCTGATTGTCAACCATTATTTTTATATAGGTTTACAATATGGACTCCGGCAGCATACCAAGCACCAAAATACCCAAATTTTCGTGGTAAATCTGGTCAAACTGCGAAATTGGAAGGGGATTTTCCCCAAGACCGGCCTCAATGGTATACCCCGGCCGGCGGTACTCCTGAATAAACCAGTCCTTATAGCCCGCAAAGGAAGAAGCGTAGGGCACATCCTCCAGCGCATACCCGCTGATTTCAGCGAACCATTTCCCTAGCTGCTCCGCCCCCGGCACCTCATAATCCCGGAACTGCCAGTAAATCACCTGTCCCTGGGTGTGATAGGCCAACACCAACGCAGGATCAACCGCCTTGGTATAGTTTACCATAATCACAGATTCCCTTTGATCCAGAGGCGCTTTGCCCACATAATCTCTAGGGGCGGGGCGGGTAAAGCCCATGGCATACTTGATTTTTTTAGCTTCCAGCCAGCCTGCCGGATAATTGAGGTTTAAATCCACCCCCAATAAGTTCGCTTTCCAGCCTTCCGGGAAGGGAATCTGCGGAAAATAAAGCGCCAGATTCCGCGCCGCCTCATAGCCGTCGTCCCCTGGCTGCAAAGCGCCTGTCACCAAATCCACGCCGTCTGGATTGACCATAGGCACCAGATGTACTGTCGCCGCCTGGGCAAGCTGTGGACCGGGAATCCCCAAAAGTGTATTGTTTGTGGCAATGGCCTGCGCCAGCTCCTCAGCAAACTTCAAAAGAACCGGGGTCGTGATCCATTCATTTGCGTGATGAGAGGCATTATAGAGTACTTTTTTGGGTCCTTGCCCCAGCACCAGGGAACGAATGGGACGGCCATAAGCGCTGTATCCCAACACTTCTGTGCGGCAGAAGGGGTATCTTGCCGCCAGCCCTCGGATGCAGTAATCGCAAAGCTCCGCTGTCATGGGGATATTGGTGGGAACCAGCGGGAAATTCAGCGGGATAATCAACGAACTGCCGATCATCAGGTGCGAAGCGTCTACCCCTGGATTGGCCGCCTCAATGGCTTCCACAGTGGTTTCATAGCGCTGCGCCAGTATATAAAATGTATCGCCCTCCTGCACCACTACCCCCCGGTAGCCCAGAAGATAGGGTTCCAACGCCGTTATGGTGGCGGCGTCCATTTCTCCCGTCACCGGCAAGCCGGCAGACTGCTGGAATGCCCGCAGATTATCCGCCCCCGCCCGTTTCAAAGCCAGCGCAAGCATCTCATTCATAATCATGCTCCTTTCTGATTCCCGCGCCAAATTTACGCAGGATGCCATGTTCAATGTTAGAATAGAGGAAAAAGAGTCAGTTGTCAATTGCCTTCTAATCAGTTTATGCAGCGCAGGCATATGTTGACAACTACAGCCGTACGGAGATTGACAAAATTTCACTGATATTTGATGAAGAAACTGCCGGGAGAGGCAAAGGGCGCCGGCTTTGCCAGTTCCTGCGTCTGTGTATCAAGCTGTGTCGAAAAATTGACAAAACCCCATAGCCGCCCCTGCCCGCCGGTCGCCGGCAGAGCGGCCGGTTTGCCTATTTAAAAGTTCAAAAGTTTTAACTATTTACGAATAATTCACGAATTATAGTGCAATAAAATCATATTATTAAGATATTTTTAAGGAAAACTTACGATTTATTGACTTAAAAAGTAAAAATTAGTTATTGCAATTTTTCCCGGTAGCTGCTATAATCATGCCATGAAAAACCGTACAACCTTCTTTGTCAGCCGGAAAAACTGGCTGACCTGGATAATGGCGTTGCTCTTTGCAGCCTCCGCAGCGGCCCGCATTACTCTCGCCTGTGTGAAAGGAACAGGCGGCAGCGGATTTGTTTGGGGTCAGGTGATCCTGCCCGCGGCGGCCTGCTTGCTCTACGTCCTTATCAGTCTCCTCAGCGGACAGGAGCGGTTCTACCGTACCGCCATTCCTGTTTTCATGCTGGCTCTTTACTTTTGCATTTATACCCGCACCGCGCTGCCGGAAATGGGAACCAGCTTCTGGATTTTGTACTGCTTTATGTACTTTACGCTGGCTGTTTTTTACGCGGCGGTGGCCTGCGGCAAAATCAAGCAGTACTATTTGCTGTTTTTCGTATACATGATTCCCCTGGCCTTCCGGTTGGTATCCTACCGGGAGCATATGGCTTTCGGCTATGTGGTGAACGCTTTATGGAACCATATTCCAGATACGTTGCTTCTGGCAGGTCTTATTTTCTCTATATTTGCCATGCAGGTGCATGCGGACGGCAAACATCATCCCACCTGGGGCGACCGTAGCGATGGTCGCTTGATTCGCACCTTGCCGCCGATGTCTCAGGTTTCTCCGTACATCATGGTAAACCGAAACGACGCGGACAATACTTACGAAGAATCCATTGAAATTACCAATTTGGAGCGTTATATCCGCGCCAAGCGTCGGGAAGGGTTGGAAAATTTCGGCCTGAACCATGTGTTTATTGCGGCATATTTGCGGGGGCTTTGCCAGTTCCCCGCTTTGAACCGGTTCATTTCCGGGCAGAAGGTCTATTCCAGAGACGATGAAGTGCTTTACGTCATGACGGTGAAAAAGGAAATGTCCGTGGATTCGCCGGATTCCAGTATTAAGCTGCATCTGAACCGCGGGGATACCACAAAAGACGTGTACGAGAAATTCAACAAGGCTGTGGCTGAAATCCGCAACGCGGATTTGAACGACGATCTGGACTCCACCGCCAAGGCGCTGACGCTGATTCCCGGCGTTATCCTGAAATTTGTGGTGTGGCTGCTAAAGCTGTTGGATTACTTTGGACTGCTGCCCAAGTTTTTGCTGGAGGTCAGCCCCTTCCACGGCTCTGTGATTTTCACTTCTATGGGTTCTTTGGGCATCCGTCCCGTTTATCACCACTTGTACAATTTTGGCAACCTGCCCATCTTCTGTTCCTTTGGTTCCAAACGCCGCACCAACGAGGTACTGGCCGACGGCACGGTGGTACAGCGTAAATATGTGGATATGCGCTTTACCCTGGACGAGCGCATTGCAGACGGATTTTACTACGCCGCATTTTTCAAGCATTACAAGCGGATTCTGGCTCACCCGGAGTTACTAGATGAAAAGCCGGAAGAAATTCTCCCGGATTTGGATTAAAAAGCTGCGCTATTTTGTCAAAAGCCCCTGTGTTTTCGCAAAGCGAAAATACGGGGGCTTTGAACCGCCAAGGCGTCTGTAACTGCCCGGCGGAGCGTGGCTTACGCAAAAGAGGGATTGCCGGTGGCAATCCCTCGCTTTAAACTAACCCCGCCCTACAGCGCACCGTGAAACGCTTAGCGAAATTGATAGGAATGGACGCCCCTACGGTAGCTTTTTCGCGCAACACTGCCCGTTTATGACGATCCGGCGAGAGTAAACTCTGTAAGCGTCAACTCCAGCACATAATTTGTGCCTTGATGGTAGAAGGTCGCAATCACCGAATCGCCTACGCTGTAGCCGCTCAGAAGCTTCGTCAAGGTCTGCTGGCTGGTAACAGCCACATCGTCCAGCGCCAGAAGCATATCCCCCGGTCGAACGCCCCGCTCCCACAGCTCGCTGGATTGCTCCACAGCGCTGATATAAAGCCCCTCCGGCAGACGGTAATACGCCCGGGTAATCGCGGGCATTTCCTCCATCTCCAGCGGAAGCACAGGTCGCCCGGGCACATAGCCCAGATTGATTATCGACTCCACAATCTCCTTGCCAAAACTTGTGGGTACGGCGTAGCCCAGGGAAACCCCTTCCGCAGTACTGCCCAGCCGCATGGAAAGAATGCCCACCACCTGCCCGTCGCCGTTCACAAGGGGGCCGCCGGAATTGCCGTCGCTGAGAATGGCATTGGTCTGCAAAAGCTTCACCGGCTTTCCCCCAATTTGCATCCCCTGGCTGATGGCGCAGACAATCCCCTGGGTCAAGGTAGCGGCGGAAGTATCTCCCAAGGGATTGCCGATGGTCAGCACCCCGTCGCCAACTTGCAGCATATCGGCATTGCCAAACTCCGCCGGGGTAAGCCCCTGCGCCTCCACCTTCAAAACCGCCAGATCACTGACCGCGTCCTCTCCAACAATCAGCGCGTCGGCGCTTGCCCCGCTGGAAAAGGTCACGGAAACAGCATCCGCGCCGCTGATAATATGGGCGCTTGTAATGAGGTATCCATCCTCCGTCAGCACAATGCCTGTACCAAATCCGCTGGCGCCGTCATTTTCCACGGTAACGGAAACCACGCTGGGATTGACCTTGTCGTAAATTTCCTGTAAGGAAAGTCCGCCGGTCTGCATGACGTTTTCTCCGCTCCGCTTGGTATCTGCAATGGTTATTTGCACCTGATCGTCATTTTTTCTTCCTTCCGATGGCTCCTGCTTTGACTCCGTGGCCGGGACATAGGGGGACGCTGTTTTGTTCCCTCCCAACTGCAAAATACCATGATTCACCGAATCCTCCCGCTGCTCCCCCAGGGAAAGCATAGCAGCGGCGGCGCTTACGCCGCCTATGAAGATACACGCCAGAATAAGAAAAATCAAAAAGCCCAGACGCTCTCTTGGCGGCGTGGTGTTGCCGGTTTTGTAAAAGGCCTCCTGCGCGGAAACAACCGGCTCAACAGGCGATATTTCAGGCTCCAAAATATTCTTTTTTTCACGCATAAAACTCGCCTCGCTTTCAAAAAATCTGTTTGGTGATCCCAGAAAAACCCTTACTCCGTAACCAGCAAGCAGAGCGGCTCTCCTTTGGCGTCACCCCGCGCCGCAGTCCGTCAATTCACTCTGGGCAGGGTAAAGGTAAACTCGGTCTTTCCCTCCCGGCTGCTGACGGAAATATCCTCGCCGTGGCTGCACACAATGGTCTTTACAATATACAGTCCCAGTCCCCAGCCGTCCCGGTTCAGGCTCCGGCTTTTATCGATTTTGTGGAACCGGTCAAATACCAGAGGCAGCTCCTCCGGCGGGATAGTGGCGCCGGTATTGGATACGGAAACAAAAACCTTCCCCCCGCCCTCTCGGATCCGCAGCCCCAGCTCGCCCCCGTCGGCGCAGAACTTTACTGCGTTGTCAATGAGATTATAGATCACTTGCGTAATAGCGTCTGGATCCGCCCAAGTAAACACCTCATGCTCCGGGAACTTCACATCTACCTGCAAATGCTTATCGTTGATTTTCTGCTCAAAGTTAATCAGCCCCATACCCATACTTTCGCATACGTCGAAGCGGGACTTCTTCTCAGCGGGAATTCCGCCGTCTTGCAAGCGGGAAATATCCAGCATACTGCGAACCAACCGGCTGAGACGTTTCGTCTCGTCGGAAACAAGCCGCATATAGTGCCGCTGCCTTTCCAGCGGGATGGTGCCATCCAGAATGCCGTCCACATAGCCGCCGATGGTGGTCATCGGCGTTTTCAGCTCATGGCTGACGTTGGCCACAAACTCCTGCCGCTGGTATTCGCTTTTTTCCAGAGAGGTCGCCATATTGTTAAAGGCGATGGCTACCTCGTCAATTTCCTGGGTGTTGTTGCCGCCGGTATCCACCCGGGCTTTCAAATTCCCATGGCCGAACTGCCGCGCCGCCGCCGCCATATCTCTTAGGGGACGCACCAGATTCCGGGTAAAGAAGGAAACGGTAATCAGCAGCAGCAACAGCACAATAAGCGCCACAAAAACATAAATGCTCATGGTCTCAGAGATTACCGAGAGGGTTTCCGCCACTGGCGCGGAAACCACCACAATGCCCAGATTCTGCTCCGTGTCCGCGTCCCGAATGGGTACGGAAACCACATAACGCTCCGCCTGATCCAACCCGGAAATCACGCCGGTATCCACAAAATAGCCCTTGGCAAACACCTTTTCCAGATATGTTTTATCAATGGCCATGCCAAGATGCTCGCAGCTCATGCTCTCGCAAGAGCACATGAGAATCTCTCCCGTAGCGCTGCAAATGAAAGCGTCCGCTTTTGTGACCTCCGCGGAAAAGGACAGCTCCGCCCGCAGACTCCAGGCGTCCTTGCCGGAAATCATACCGCCGGTTTGGTAGCCCTCCGCCAATTTCGCCACTGCCTGCGCCGTGGTACGCAGGGAGCTTTCTTTTTCATCGAACAAATAATTTCGAATCAGCACGCCGAAGGAAGTTCCCAGCAGCACCATGCCGAACAGGATCACCGCCGCCATGGTAAAAAACAGCCTGCCGAAGGTGGTTTTCATGGACTATACCACCTCAAATTTGTAGCCCACGCCCCAAACGGTTTTTAGCGTCCACTGGTCGGAGACTCCTTCCAGCTTTTCCCGCAGGCGTTTGATATGCACGTCCACCGTTCTGGAATCGCCGAAATAATCGAAACCCCAGACCTCGTCCAATAGCTGATTGCGGGTATACACCCGGTTGGGGGAGGAAGCCAGATGGAACAGCAATTCCATTTCCTTGGGGGGCGTATCCACCTTTTTCCCATCCACTGTGAGTTCAAAAGCGTCCATGTCAATCATCAGCTTGTCAAAAATCAGGCGGTTTGGCTTTTTCTCGGTGCTTCTGCCGCTACGCCGGAGCACCGCTTCCATACGCGCCAGCACTTCCTTCATTTCAAAGGGCTTTGTAATATAATCGTCCGCGCCGTTTTTGAGACCCGTGACTTTATCCGCCGTTTCGCCCTTGGCTGTAAGCATAATAATGGGCGTCTGGCTCTCCGCGCGGATGGCGCGGCACACGCCCCAACCGTCCAGCACCGGCAGCATGAGATCCAGCAATATAAGATCCGGGGAAATAGCTCGGAACTTGCTCACGCCCTGGCCGCCATCCGACGCGATGGTGACGGCGTAGCCCTCCCGCTCCAGATAAAGCTGCAACAATTCCGCGATATTCTTATCGTCTTCTACAACCAAAACAGAAACCGCCATACGATCCTTCCTCTCCAAAAACATCTCCGGCTTTTCAGCCTTTCTTCTTTGTATTATTATACCGAAAGCCCCGGCGTTTGCGTGAATATTTTGTGAATTGCTCAGAAATTTATCGTGAACTGCCTTTGGCGGGAAAGCGCGCCTCCCCATTGGAAAAAAATAACAGAACTGTAACTAAAACTTTAGAACTCTTAAGGATAAAACCCCTAGGAAGGGACTAAGATATGTGATAAAATAAATGAATCATTACACCTGTAGGAAGGATGTGCCTGGATGTCAGGACTAAAAATATTTTTAAGCCGCGCGAAAACCGCCAGCTTCCGCCGCTTCTTTCAATATGCCCGGATCGCGGCCAAGGAAGCCGGATGCAGCGCCGTGCGTACGGTTTTTGATTCGGCGTACTGCATTTTCCATTACGGCGTGGGCTATCAGGATTACAGAGTGTTTGGCTTCGCCCGGCGAAATGCCCGGCAACGCAGGACGTACTTTACCTATGGGCACAACGTCGCCATGACCAAAATGATGAACGACCCGGAAGCAAGGAAAATTCTGGACGATAAAATTGCTTTTTTGGAGTGTTTCGACTCGTTTTTAGGGCGGGACTGGATGGATCTCAGAAAAAGCGATCCAGAGGCGTTTGCCGGGTTCTGTAAGGGCAAAAGCCATATTTTTGTAAAAGAAACCGATTCTTTTGGCGGCAGCGGCGCGGCGAAAATCGCCATTGAGCAGGAAACGGACTTTGGCGCACTCTACCACCGGCTTTTTGAAGCGGGGCAATATCTGGTGGAGGACGCCATTTGCCAGCACCCGGAGATGAACCGCCTTTGCGCCAAAAGCGTAAATACCGTCCGCATCGTTACGGTAACAACGCCCGGCAAAAGCGTAGAGGTTGCCTACGCGTTGGTGCGAATCGGCAGCGGCCAGAAAGCCGTGGACAATATCTGCGCTGGGGGAATGTATACAGTCCTGGATGAAAAGGGGATGCTGCATTTCCCGGCGTTCTGCGACAAGGACGCCTGTTACTATGACAAGCATCCAGTTACCGGAACGCAGTTTGTCGGCTTCCAGATTCCCTGCTTTGAAGAAGCGGTGGCCATGTGCCAAAAGGCGGCCGGTCTTGCCCATGGCCTGCGGTACATCGGCTGGGACGTGGCGATTACCCCCAATGGCCCTGTTTTGGTGGAGGGCAATAATTTCCCCGGCTATGATATGCCCCAAAACTGGCGTTTTTGCCCGGATGGCACAGGGCTTCTGCCTAGGATGGAGCGTCTTGCCGGCGGGAAAATCAATAGAGCCTAGGCTTGGTTTGAAAATAGGATGCCTTTAAACGGTAGCCTTTTATGGTTAACCAAGTGAAGCTTTTCCCATTTTTTATATGTTATACTACATTTCATTCCCCCCTTCGTTCAAAGACGAAGGGGGAATGCTGTCATCCTTCAAAAAGCGTTCTCAACGCTTCAGGCAGCCATCCATAAAACGCAAAATTGGGAGCGCATAACCGTAGGGGGAATCTGCGTGTTCGCCCGGCTGCAAGCAGTAATAAGTTATTGCCACACCAGTGACCGATGGCGCTGGTGTGGCAATCTAAAACGTTTTAGTATGCGAAATTTTACCAAAAGATTGCCACGTCGGCAGCGCTTCCTCGCAATGACAGCGTTCTAATGAAATTGCGACAGAACCGGGCGGACACACAGATCCGCCCCTACGACAGTATTTTAGAGTCGTTCTTGTGGAGTGTCCCTCTAGGGCGTGTGGAGTCTGCACGGGTGTTCGAAACGCATTGCCTGCGGACGCTGTCCACCTGAGAGAGCATGGCATTCCAGAGCAGTCCTTGTCGAGCATCCCTCCAACGGTGTGGCTGGTCTGCATAAGCCTACGAAACGCATTGCCTGCGGGCGCTGCCCGCCTGAGATAGCGCGGCATTCCAGAGCAGTCCTTGTCGAGCATCCCCCCAACGGTGTGGCTGGTCTGCATAAGCCTACGAAACGCATTGCCTGCGGACGCTGCCCGCCTGAGAGAGCATGACATTCCAGAGCAGTCCTTGTCGAGCATCCCCCCAACGGTGTGGCTGGTCTGCATA
>CAJURY010000003.1:146228-148780 GCA_910589155.1 uncultured Oscillospiraceae bacterium
AGCCTACGAAACGCATTGCCTGCGGACGCTGTCCGCCTGATATACAAAAGCGCGCACCCGGCTGGATGCGCGCTTTTGTATTTTTAATTGGCAGGCTTTAAAACTGCAAAGGCCGGGCCGTCCAGAATCAGCGCGCCGTCTTTGATAGTGCAATCGCCATAGAAAAACAGGGTTTCATAGTCGCCGTCCAGAGCCAGAGACTGCCACTGCTCACTGGGATTCACCGCGCAAAGGAGCTTGCCTCTGCGGTAGGCAAACAATCGCTCTCCTTCCTTGGCGGAAACAACCTCGAAAGGACTATACGCTTGCAAGTCCGGCGTGTCCAGCCGCAGATGCAGCAGCGTTCTGGTAAATTGCAGCAGGGAATCCGGGTCTTCCTCCTGCTCCGCCACGGTTGGCGCGTCCAGATCAGGATCG
The DNA here is from genome assembly GCA_910589155.1 of uncultured Oscillospiraceae bacterium. Taxonomy (GTDB): domain Bacteria; phylum Bacillota; class Clostridia; order Oscillospirales; family Oscillospiraceae; genus Faecousia. The sequence continues at coordinate 146,646 of CAJURY010000003.1, forward strand.
ACAGGCAGATACAGCTTTTCCGGTTCCGCCTTGGAAAAGCCCAGATTTTTGCCTGGCGCCCACTGCATGGGCGTTCTGGAGCCGGTGCGGTGATAGCCGCCCTCATGGGTGGGCAGCTTGCGGTAGCGCATTCCAATTTCGTCCCCGTAGTACACGAAAGGCGCGCCAGGCATGGTGAAAAGGAAGGCGTAGGCCAGCTTCAGTTCCTCCACATCCAGCGCGGGAGCAGGACGCAGGGAATCGTGATTGCAGGTGATGAAGCACCAGAGTCCGTCCTGTTTGGACGCTTCATATTTAGGCAGATAATCCGCCAAAAACCGGGAAACGTCGGATTTTGCGTCCCGCTTGAAGTAGCTGTTGTTGGGCTGGCGGATTTCACTGTCCATGTTGCCCTCATAGTCCCGCATAAGGGAAGAATAGCCGTTGCCGTACCAATCCAGATAAAAGTCCATATCAAAGCCGGCCTTCAGGGAAAACTGGGGCATATTCCACTCCGCCAGCAGCGCGGCTTCCGGATACTCCGCGTCCAGCATTTCGCGCACTTTTTTCCAGATTTTACTGGTGCCGCTGTAAGCTTCGTCGTCGTTTTTCACCAGAGAAGCCGCCATGTCCACCCGGTAGCCGTCGCAGCCCAGATCTAGCCAGAAGCGCATCACATCCAGCATGGCTTCCAGCGTCGCTTGGCAGGCAGGATCGTCCATGGATTTCTGCCAGTTAAAATTCTTTTTCAGGTAGCCGTAGTTCAGCGCGGGCTGGCATTTGAAGAAATTTAAAATATAAGTGCCGTTTCTGGGAAATTCGCCCCCCACAAAGGGCATTCCGTCGCCGGGCATGAAGGCGTTGGAGGTCCAGATGTACCGGTCGGAATATTCATTTTTTTCCGCTTTTGCGCTTTCTAAAAACCAGGGGTGCTCCTCGCTGGTGTGCCCGGGTACCAAATCCAAAAGGACGTGAATCCCCTTTTCGTGGGCAACTTGGAAAAGCTGCTGCAAATCTTCGTTGGTACCGTACCGCGGCGCGACTTTTTTATAGTCCCGCACGTCGTAGCCTGCGTCTTTGAAAGGAGAATCAAAGCAGGGATTAATCCACAGGGCGTTGCAGCCCAAAGATTTCACGTAATCCAGCTTGGAAATGATACCGGGAATATCTCCAATCCCGTCTCCATTGGAATCACAAAAGCTCTGGGGGTAGATTTCATAGAAAATCGCGTTGTTCAGCCAGGTTGCGGACATAAAAATCGACCTCTTTCCAAATTTAGTAATTACGTACAACAGCCTTAACAAGACCGAGGATCCGAGCGTTTGCCCCGTCAAGATCGGGATAATTGGGATTTTCCGGGTGAAGCAAAATGTCGCCGTTTTTTCGGCGCAGCCGCTTGACGGTAGCTTCGTCCTCCAAAAGCGCCACCACAATCTGCCCGTCCTCGGCAGTCTGCTGGGGGCGCACCACCACCAAGTCCCCACTGATGATTCCGGCGCCAATCATACTATCGCCTCGCACGCGCAGCGCAAAGCAATTGGGATCCCCCTCCCAAAGCATCGTCCCCTCCTGATTTTCCACGGCTAAAATGGGCATGCCGGCTGTGACGGTGCCCAAAATAGGAATTTGTCCGTTTCTGCCTGCCGGTGTGGTTAAAGAACGCTTTTTTCCGCTCACGCTGGAAAGAAAGCCTTTCTCCTGCAATTGGGTGAGGTGATAGCTGACAGAGGCGGTAGAGCGCAGCCCCACGGCGTTGCCGATTTCCCGCACGGAAGGGGGGTATCCGTTTTCCGCGACGAATTGGCTGACAAATTTTAAAATTGCTTCCTGCTTATCGCTGGTTCTGGGCATAAAAAAACGCCTCCTGAAGTAGAAAAATCGATCTGCGCTTGCGGTCTTGGCAGTTCTATTTTGTTTATTATAGCACACATGACGCAAAATTGCAAACATATGTTCATTGCTGGTTTTTGATAGAATTGTACATATATTGGGCGGACAGCGCCCGCCGGCACCTCGTTTCGTTCGCTGCTGCTGATTTGACGCCCCCTTGGGGGACACTCGACAACAACTACCCCAGAATACTGCATCTTTTCTAAATGGGCAGCGCCCGCCGGCACCTCGTTTCGTTCGCTGCTGCTGATTTGACGCCCCCTTGG
>CAJURY010000003.1:148880-149778 GCA_910589155.1 uncultured Oscillospiraceae bacterium
GGGACGCTTGACAAGGCTGCGCTGGAATACCACATCCCCCTCTGGCGGACTGCGTGTATAAAAGCCCCTCGCAATGACAACGTTTTAACAATTATTGAAAAAGCAAACACACGGAACCGCCCCCTACGGCAGCATCGGCGCTGGAATGAAAATTTAGAAAAAGCCAGCGCGCCTCCCATTGGGCTGCAACCTCCATAGAACGCGATAGAACACGGGTTCGACAGCGTCAGGCCATTACAGCTTTCACTTGCAGTCGTTTTGCCTGCATCATGCTGTTCGTTGGCGTGGAGCGAATCTACGTGTTCGTCCCACATAAGGCAACTGCAAGTCCATTTTGCTGGTTTTTTCTTTCCCTCCTGCATTTTTCTAAAAACAAGCGGCCGGAGTAATCCGGCCGCTTCTCAGACTGTCAAAAAAGTACATTTTTAAAAACGAAAATGCATAATCCATAGTAGTAACTTGCAAAAGCACAATTTGCAACCTTTGCATGGTAGTTCGTGGCGGCATTTGCTGGCAGTCATTGAAATGCAACTACCACCAAATTTTGCAAGGTAACGGTCGCTCGGGGGGCGCGCTGGCGCGCCGTTAGTAACGATTCGCTGTGGGTAAGACGGCGCGTAACTAGTTTCAGCTTTGCAAAGCGATTCAAACGCACCGCCGCCCAGCCCCTATGGGTTCCGGGCCGCAGCCCGGCGGCTTTTGGTGACTTTTCGCCGGAGAAAAGTCACCCCCCGGAGGGTACGGCACAAAAGCAGAGAACAAACTATAGTCAAAAGCAAAATGAAGGATTTCACTTTCAACCTTTCATTTTTGTCATGTATGTTTAGGTTTTTTGACAGGCTGAACAAGCGGCCGGATTACTCCGGCCGCTTGCTGCTTTTGGGTTGTCTTATTTGCC
>CAJURY010000004.1:0-25515 GCA_910589155.1 uncultured Oscillospiraceae bacterium
TAACCGCCGGAGAGCTTTTCGCCTTCGGAGTCGATGATCCAAGTCCAGGTGGGCAGCACGTCCTGGTTGGACTGATAGCTCCATTCGCCTTCCCGGGACAGTTCGCCGTTGACAAACAGAGCCTTACCGTGACCGGTGTTGAAATTCGTCACAAAGGGAGCCTTAACAATGGGACTCTTATCCGCGAAGAAGCGGGACATGCCAGCCCAGTCTCTGACGGCAGAATTTGCAACGTCCACATCGTTCACGCGGGGGTCGCCGGCAGCGTTTACATAGTAGCCCCGCTCGGTCTCATGGAACTCTTCGCCGGTTTTGGCCAAAGACAGGGTCTGACCGGCATAGTACAAGGCCAGAGAGAGGCGAGCCAGGCCGTCTTCGTCAATCAGCAGATGGTCGTTCAGGCGGTCGCCATAAACGTTCGCCTGCACATTGAAGCCCGCAAAAGCGTCAAACTGGCTTCTGCCAATGGACTTCATAGTGCTGATGGTGGTGCTCACCTGGCTTTCGTACCAGTTGTAGTTCATAAAGAACTCGTCGATGGCGCGGGTGCCGTCTTCGCTGTCTTTCATGAAAGCGCTGTTGGCGGAAGTAACCGCGTTCTGGTAGGAAACGCCGCCGGTAGGCAGCATGGAGTCGTACCAGCTAATGAGCATATTGGGGCGCTTCTTGTGCATATAGCGCATCATTTCGTCAATCAAATCAGCCTCAGCCTTAGAGCAGCCGTAGGATTCCTGATTGAAAAAGTAGCCGTCGAAGCCGTAGTAATCCATGACTTCAATGAGCTTGTCCGCCACGGGGAAAGAACCGTCGGCAGACTTCTGCACGAACTTGCGAACCTGTTCGACATAACCTGCGCCGCTGCCCCAGGGGAAGCCTAAGGTCGCCACGATGGGCACGCCGTTGGTATGCGCCGCGTCAATAAATTCACCGGTGGGGCAAACCACCAGACCTTCTTCAGAACCGGACCAGTACACGAAGGAATCGGCATACTGCCAGTAGTTGAAAGCGTAGGTGAAAAATTCGTTGGTACCCTGGGCGCTGGCGTTATCGTGATCCAAATTGGGCGTAGAGCAAAGCATCAGCTTTGCTTCCGGGTTTGCCAAAGGATTCACAACAAAGCCGCCAACACGGTCGGCCAGGGGAATACTGGAACGGCTGTATGCGGCGTCGGGGTCGGATTCCGGCGTCCACTCCAGTAAGGTGTCCACATTGAAAGAAGGGCCAATGGGCATGAGGGATTCATGCGCCGCATAAGCCTCGTTCATCTCCGCGGACCCGTCGTCGCCATTGGCTCTCGCGAAAGCGGATACGGGCAGCAGCCCAACCACCATCGCAAAAACCAGCAACGCAGCAAAAATACGATGGGTCTTACGAATTTGCATAAGAAAGCCTCCTTTATTCTTTGCCGCAGCGTACTGCGGTCTTGCTTTGAGCCGCCGTATGCGGCAAACTCATAGTCTGTGCAGAGTCCGTGCAACACTGCGCACCTTTTTAATGCACAAAAATCGTACAACATTTTTGTGCATTATATACAAGTTCGCATTTTTCATTTCCTCTGCTTTTCATATTTTACTGAAAAAAGCATCGTTTTGAAAGTCTGTAAACGACATAGAATAGTCAAATTTGGAACACAATCCTGGATTTTCTTATTACAGGGGCCTTTTTTCCTCTTGTGCAAATGCAACAAAGACAACGGTCTTCAGAATTCTTTGACATTCCCCTTTAAGCGTGCTACACTATATCAAAAAACAGGAGGTTTCATCATGCTGTACATTTTACTGGGCTTATTTTCCGCGCTGATCGTGGGGCTGGATCAGCTTACAAAATATCTCACCGTGGCCTATATCCCCCTATGGGAGCACCGCAGCTTTTTACCGGGAGTGCTGGGTCTTACCTATACCCAAAACACCGGCGCGGCCTTTTCCGTCTTTCAGGGGCAGGACTGGCTGTTTTTTCTGATTTTCGCCCTGTTTTGCCTTTTCATTGTATGGAGCGTTTGGAAAAAGCTGCTGCCCTTTACTACATTTGAGCTTTGGTGTCTGGCGGCCATTTTCGGCGGCGGTCTGGGAAATCTTTTGGATCGGGTGTTTCGGGGCTATGTGGTGGATATGCTGGAAACAGAATTCATGACGTTTCCTATATTTAATGTAGCGGACTGTTTTATTACCTGCGGCACCATTTTGCTGCTGATACACGTTTTGTTTTTTAACAAGGAATTTTTGAAGTCGGAGAAAAAAGGCCATGATAAAACTGCAAAGTGAAGTAGAAGGGGTGCGGCTGGACGTATTTCTGGCCCAAGCCGTCCCAGGTCTTTCCCGCAGCGCTGCCCAGCGGCTTTTGGAGGATGGCGCTGTCCGCAAAAACGGCAAGCCTGCAAAGAAAAACGAAAAAACCAACCTTGGCGACATCATTGAAGTGGAACCGCCCCAATTACAGGAAACAGAAATTGTCCCCAGGGACATACCGCTGGAAATCGTCTACGAGGATGGCGACGTACTGGTAATCAACAAGCCCAAAGGACTTGTGGTGCATCCAGCCGCCGGGCACTGGGACGATACTCTGGTAAACGCCCTGATGTATCACCGGGGCGACCGGCTTTCCGGCATCAACGGCGAATTGCGTCCCGGCATCGTCCACCGCATTGATAAGGACACCTCCGGGCTTTTGATTGTGGCAAAAAACGACCTTGCCCATACGGTGCTGGCCAGCCAACTGAAAGACCACACCCTTGCCCGCACCTATGAGGCCATTGTGGTGGGGCAATTAAAAGAGGATACCGGAACCATCGACGCGCCCATTGGAAGGCATCCCACGGATCGCAAAAAAATGACGGTAAGCGCCAGAAACGGGCGGGAGGCCGTGACTCACTATGAGGTGATTGCCCGTTATAAAGGCTATACCCATGTGCGCTGCAAGCTGGAAACCGGGCGCACCCATCAGATTCGGGTGCATCTGGCTTACCTCGGCCATCCCATTCTGGGCGATACGGTTTACGGACGGAAAAAGCCGGAGCTGGGGCAGGACACCCAATGCCTGCACGCCGGCGCGCTGTGCTTTCAGCATCCCAGAACCGGCCAGCCGGTGCTGGTGGTTGCGCCGAGACCCGCTTATTTTGAAGCTGCGCTGGCAAAGCTTCAGCGAATGGGCTGACATAGCATAATACTGCCCGGCGCGGGGGGCCGCGCCGGGCTTTTATCAGCTTCTCTTTAAAAAACACCCTCCAGCTTTTTCTGAAAAAACCGTCCCCCCAACACAAAAAAGGGAATGTACAGCAAGGACGCAAGAAAACAGCCCGCAAACCGTCCTGCTTCTGCCGTCTGCCCGGAAAACGCCGCCGGCAGCGCGGCTACCCACCAGTTCGCAAGTACGACGGTTTCCGACTTCAGCAAAGAATCCGCCAGACCAAGCGCCATGCTTACAAGGGTCGGCGCAACCAGAACCCCAGCAATGGCCGCGCCGTTTTTGCGAAGCGTCGCGCTGACTACAAAATAAAAGCTGACGTTGGCCATGCACGCCGCATACTGCGCCGCAATTGTACCCAGCCACCGGAAGCCCGTTCCATCTTCCACGCCGAAATAAAAACAGCCGAGCAAAATTGCGCCCAATTCCACCAGCGCAAACATTGCCGTCACCGCAAGAAATACGGAAATAAGCTTTGAAAAATACACCTGGGAACGGGAATAGCCTCTGGCGTAAATATTTTTGATGGTCTGCTGTTCATAATCGTCGCAGACCAGTAGCGCGGTAAAAATACCCGCGAACATTAAAAAGGAACAGGCGGACAGGGCGTTCTCCGCAAACGCCGCCCCTGCGCCTATGTACGCTTGCTTCATGGTTACGGCGGAGAACAGAAGCAGCGCAAGCATCAAAGCCGTGCAGATATAAAAGCTTTTTTGTTTTCTCAGCTTGCGAAATTCCAGTTTTAAAAGCTTGCCCATTTTATTTTCCAATCCTTTCAATGAAAAATTCCTCAAATCCAACGCCGTCGCTTTTCATTTCATAAACCCGTACGCCCGCCTGCACCAAAACGCGGTTCAGCTCGGAAGCGTCCTTCACCGCTGAAGGAACGGACACGGTGTTCCCCGCTGTTTCCAGTCGCAGCGCCGGAAACGCCTCACGCAGAATTTTTTCCGCCCGGCTCCCCTGGTCTGTTTTCAGCACGAGAGAGGTTTCGCACTTTTTCTTCAATTCCTCCGCTGTAATTTCCTCCACCAGCGCGCCGTTGCTAACGATTCCATAATTGGTGGCGATTTTTCCAAGTTCGTCCAGCAAATGGCTGGAAATCAGGAAGGTCACGCCCTGCTGATGCAGCCGGAGAATTACGTCTCTGATTTCCTTGATCCCGGCGGGATCCAGTCCGTTGATGGGTTCATCCAGCACCAAAAGCCTGGGCTTGCCCAGCAGGGCGACGGCAATGCCCAGACGCTGCCGCATACCAAGGGAAAACGAATCGGCTTTCTTCCTGCCTGTGTCCGCCAAACCGACCGCCTGCAAAATTTGCCGAATTTCCCCATCCGACGCGCCGCCGGACAAAATGGAAAACCGCTTCATATTTTCATAAGCGCTTTCATTTTTAAATAAGCCCGGCGCTTCAATGAGAGAACCAATTTTCCGCCGTTCACCATTTAAATCGCCGCTGCCGAATAGCTGCATACTGCCGGAATCTGGAAAGGTCAGACCCAGAAGCAGCTTCATGAGGCTGGTTTTTCCCGCGCCGTTTTTGCCGATTAAGCCGTAAATGTCCCCTTGCTTGATATGAACGGACATTTGATTGACCGCACGCTTTTCTCCATAACGCTTACAAAGCGCCTTCGTTTCTACTGCGTAGCTCATATTGACTCCTTTTTGAAAAAGACTTGACACAAACATGAAACAGTTGTATCATATTTTGTGAAACAAGTGTATCATATTGGTATACCAGTGTCAACACGATCTCTCGCTAGAGAAACAAAGGAGAAAATTTGTATCACATGAACAAAAAGCAGGAACTAAACGCCTTTATCAAAGAATGCATTACAAACGCGCTTATCCAGCTTATGGAAAGCAAGCCCTTTGGGGAAATTACGGTTACGGAGCTGGTGCAAAAGGCGGGGGTCAGCAGAGTTTCCTTTTACAGAAATTTCAGCAGCAAACAGGAAATCTTGGAAAAACATTTGCTCCTTCTCATACAGGAGTGGGGAAAGACGTTTGAAGAACGGGGGGATCCGACTTATCTTGCCGAAAGTCTTTTGAACCATTTTTATAAATACCGGGCATTTTACCTGCTATTATACCAGCAGGGCTTATCTACCCTGATTTACGAGAACATTCGCGCCGCCTGTAAGCTGGACGAGGCGCAAAACAACATCGAGCGTTATGCAAAATCAATGGTTGCGGGGACTATTTTCGGCTGGGTGGACGAGTGGTTCCGGCAAGGGCTGAAGGAAACGCCCCAGGAAATTTTGGCGTTTACCGCAAAATAGGACGCAAAAGGAGAAGCCGCAATGGCTTCTCCTTAAAAACGATCAAGCTCGGAAAATTTATGATACCGCCTTTGCCTGCTACGGAAAAAATCCCTTGATACTGAGAAGAACCAGCCCCGCCGCAGCGCCGTAATAAACCGGCAGCGCCAATGCCAGCTTCAAAACGCCGTCCAGCCTAAATAAACAGCCTTTGGGGACCTTTTTTTACTGGGGATTCACCGGATCCCTCCTTGTTATTCTTGACAACTACTGGACTATATTCACTAGTGACAAATTTGTAACCCCTTCCTGCAAAAATGTTTTTTGTCGCATCTTGACATTATCCGGCGCGCTTGGTATGCTTTTGATAAAAGGACTTTTTTGAGCAGGAGGTTGCGGCATGACGAAAAAAGAGAAAAGCGCCGGTTTTTTCCACAGGAACTGGAAAAGCGCGGTGATTTTGCTTTTTGCGGCGGCGGTATTTTTCGCCGCATGGCGTTGGGCGAATCCCGGTAAGTCGGAGCGACCCGCTCCCAGCGGAGATTACGCGGAATACGAAAACGGCAAGGTACTGGAAATTCTCTCCGATAGCTGCCAGCCGGACGAGACGGCGGGGGGCGGCTACCGGGGCGAGCAGTCTATGACGGTGCTGGTACAAACCGGCCAGTACAAGGGAAAAACTTTGCTGGCCTATAATCATGTCGCGCCGCTTTACAACGCGCCCCTGTCTCCCGGCGACCGGGTCACGTTGATTCTATCCACCTACGAAAACGGCGATATCAGCGCGTCTGTCTACGAATACGAACGCTCTTATGGGCTTTTGCTTATCATTGCGGCATTTTTGCTGGTGACGGTGCTGGTAGGCGGCAAGACCGGCGCAAAATCCCTGCTGGGACTGGCGCTGACCATTGGGTGCCTTTTGTGGGTGCTGCTTCCGGCACTTCTGCGCGGCGCACCTACCGTACCTTCCACCTTTTTGCTGTGCGCTTATGTGGCGGTAGTTTGCTTCACCCTGCTTGGAGGCGTAAACCGGAAAGCCCTTTGCGCCATGCTGGGCACTGTGGCAGGAACCGCCCTTGCTATGCTCTTTGGCATGGGCGCTCAGGCGCTGCTTCGTATCAACGGTTTTCGGACGTCCGACGTGGAGCCGCTTTTGCAGCTTCGCCAGACCGGAAGTCCCGTGGGACTGCAAGGACTGCTCACCGCGGGAATCCTGATCGGCGCCCTGGGCGCTGTGATGGACGTGGCTATGAGCGTTTCTTCCGCCGTGTGGGAGCTGAAAGCGGTAAATCCCGATTTAACCGGAAAGCAGCTTTGGCGTTCCGGCATGAACATTGGCAAGGATATGGTAGGCACCATGACAAATACCTTAATTCTGGCCTTTATGGGCGGCAGTTTTACTTTAATTTTGTACCTTTATTCTCTGGAACTGCCTGTCCATGAGCTGCTCAGCTCGGCGTACTTGTCCATTGAGGTGATCAGCGGCGTCGCCAGCTCCATGGGCGTCATTTTGTCTGTTCCCCTCACTGCCGCCATTGCCGCCGCCTTGTTCGGCAAAAAAGGGAAATAAGTGGGAAAGAGCGACAGCAAATTGCTGGCGCTCTTTTTTATACCTTACTTTCTTTGCACTGCGCCCCGCAAGAAAGAGCCCAACGCCAATAGCACCAGCAAAAAGACGGAAAGCGCATCCCATACATCGATCATAGGCCCCCCAATTATTTTCGCCAGGGAGAAATTCAGGGTCAGTTCCAGCAAAGCCGCCAGCAAAAAGGAAACGCCCAGCGCTGCCGGTTTGCTTTTTTTCCAAAGTCCGCGAATCACCGCAAAAGCCAGCCACAGAAACGCCACGGAAATGGCCGCCATAACAGCGCCGATTGTAAAAACCGCCTTTTCCTTCAGCAGTCCGCCAAGCAAATACAAAAAAGGAAAGGTAAAGATACTCAGGGACAAAAGACTTGCCGCAACGCCTCTTTTCTCCCAACGGATCACAGGAAAAAAGACGGCCCACGCAAATGCAATGGCGCTCGCCGGTACAGGCGACCATGTAAAGCCACCGGATATTGCGAGGTCGCAGATCACGCACGCCAAAGCGCCAACCAGAAGCGCCCCGGAAAACAAAAGGGAAGGCGCTCCGCTGCGCGCTTTTTTTCTTTTAGAGGACAGGGGCGTCTCCGTTTTTTTCTCCCCGCGCAGCAATTCGTCTACGGAAAGATGCAGTATTTCGCAAAGCTCTCCCAGAATGGAAACATCAGGCATACATTTTCCCGTCTCCCATTTGGACACCGCCCGGTCTGTGATATTTAATTTTTCCGCAAGCTGCGCCTGGGTCAGCTTCTTCTCCTTGCGGCTTCTGGCAATCAACGCGCCAATTTCTTCTTGATTCATTGTAGATTCCTCCTTCATCTCAAAGCATACGTCCAGCCGCCTGTTTTTTACACGAACCGCTGGTTGAATCAGGCGGACTCAACTCCCAGTTGGGCGCGCTTTCCGCCTTTTTTCTTCCTGCTTAACGCTATTTTATCATACGGAAGGGATTTTTTCATCTTGCGCCTTGAAAATTTTTCCCAGCGCGATACAATAAAAGAAGCGGTTCGCAGACGCGGACAAAAAATGATTTTGGAGGGACAAACATTGCACATATTCTCTGTGGAAAGCAATCCAAACAGAAAGTATGCGCTTCTTGCGCCGATAGAAGGCGGCATGGTACAGTCCAAGCATCTAGGCAAGGACTCATGGCCGGCCTGAAAACCATTGTCGGCGGCGAACTGAGGGGCTATACGGAAACGATGCAGGAGGCCAGAGATATTGCCACCCAGCGCATGACAGACAACGCCGCAAAACTCGGCGCGGAGGTAATCATCGGCGTTTGTTACGCTTCTTCCGCCATCGTGCAGAGGGCGGCGGAGGTGATCGCCTACGGCGCCGCCATTCGTTATCTGGACTAACCTCCCATTGAAAAAAGCGCGGGAGAATTCCCGCGCTTTTTCAGTCTTTACAATATGATGCAAATCAGGCCGCCCGCGCCCTCGTTGACAATTCGGCTGAGGGAACCCCGGAACTTTTCCCGCACGTCGTCCGGCATTTTCAGCAGCTTTCCTGTAAGGCCGTCGCTGACCAGGGTATACACGGACTTGCCGAAAATATTGCTCTCCCAGAGCTTTTCCGGGGCTTCCCGATATTCGCCCTCCAAAAACTGAATCAGCTCCTGCGACTGCTTTTCGTCTCCCACCATTGGGCTGATTTCCGTATCAATGTCCACCCGGAGCATATGAATGGAGGGGGCGCTGGCCTTTAGCTTCACCCCATAGGCGCTGCCCTTGCGGACAATTTCCGGCACCTCCATGTGCATTTCCTCTGGGGTGGGCATCACAACGCCGTAGCCTGTCGCCCGCACGCCGTCCAAGGCGGCGGAAATTTTATCGTATTCCCGTTTCACCCCGGAAAGCTTAGTAAGCAGTTCCATCAGCTCGCCTTCGCCCTCAATGTCAAAGCCGGTGCGCTGGCTGAGAATTTCGTAATACAAGCTCTCCGGGAACTCCAGCGTGCAGGCCACCCGACCGGTGCCAAGATCTATAGAACGAATGGCGGCATGGGTTACAGGCTCCACCTGCGCCAGAGCGGAAACCGCTTCCTCCGCTTGACAAAGCGCCTGTACCTGCCCGGCTTGGGTCAAAATCGCCTCATACAGCCCGGACTTGATGGGATGGTCGTATTCCAGCGCATCCATCCACCGGGGCAAAAATACCTGCATTTCCTCCATGGGGAAGGCGTACAAAAGCCCGGAAAGCAGGGTTTGCAGCCCGGACTGACCCAATTTCAGGCAGTCCTCCGCCACGCAGTTTACCTGCCATTTTTCTTCCAGCGCTTTGCAAAGGGCGGCGGCGGTTTCGCCCTGAGGCTGTTTGGAATTCACCAGCACCAAAAACGGCTTGCCCGTGGCTTTCATATCCGCAATGGCTCTATTTTCCGCCTGCTCGTAGTCCGAACGGGGCAAATCGGTAATCGTGCCGTCCGTCGTCACCACAAGGCCGATGCAGCAATGATCCTCCATGACTTTTTTGGTGCCAAGCTCCGCCGCTTCCGTCATGGGAATTTCATGGTCGAACCAAGGGGTCGTCACCATGCGAGGCTCGCCGTCCTCCGTGGCGCCCACCGCGCCGGGAATCATGTACCCCACGGAATCAATCATGCGCACCCGCAGCCGGGCGGTGCCGTCGGGGGTGATTTCCACTGCTTCTTCCGGGACGAATTTCGGCTCCGCCGTCATGATGGTTTTGCCGGAGCCGCTTTGGGGCAGCTCATCTCTGGCGCGTTCCTTACGGTAGGGGTCTTCTATATTGGGAATCACCAGTTCTTCCATAATGCGCTTGACCAGGGTTGATTTTCCTGTGCGGACCGGCCCCACCACGCCGATGTAAATATCGCCGCCGGTGCGGTTTGCGATGTTTTGATAGATGCTAGTTTCCATAGCCATCCTGCCTCCTTCATCTTTGCGGCAGGATTTTGTCCTGCCATGGTCTTGCAACATGGTATGTCCAGCAAAGAGAAAATAGACCGGCCGGGCGGGATTTTATTTGCAATCTTGGAAAAAGTGCGGTATGATAAACAGGAAAAGAAAGGAGGCGGCGCTGTGAAAATTGTCAATCTGGGTTCTTTGAACATCGACCGGGTTTATAAGGTGGGGCGTTTTGCCTTGCCGGGAGAAACCGTACCCACGGAGGACTTTTGCGTGTATCCCGGCGGGAAGGGCTTGAATCAAAGCGTCGCGCTGGCAAAAGCGGGGGCCGCCGTTTTTCACGCCGGGAAAATCGGCGCGGACGGCGCGTTTTTAGAAGAACTGCTGCAAAACGCCGGGGTAGATACCTCCTTGCTGCTCCGCGGCGATACCTGCACCGGCCATGCGGTGATTCAGGTGGAAGAAAGCGGGGAAAACTGTATTTTGCTGGCGGGCGGCGCAAATCAGGAAATTGCGGAAGAGAACGTGGAGCAGGCGCTGTCGCAGATAGAGCCGGGGGACTGGCTCTTGCTGCAAAACGAAATCTCCGCCATGGCGTACATTTTAGACCGCGCCGCCGCGCTGGAAATCCCCGTGGCGCTGAATCCCTCTCCCATGACCCCGGCGCTGCCCACCTGTAATCTTTCCAGCGTGCGCTGCTTCCTGCTCAACAAGCTGGAAGGGCAGATGCTCACGGAAGAAACGAACCCGGAAGCGATTTGCCTTGCCCTTGAGAAAAAATACCCAAAGGCAACCGTGGTGTTGACCCTGGGCGCGGACGGGGTTTTGTGCCGCAGCGGCGGACAATGGTTCCGCCACGGGGTTTACCCGGTGGAAATTCGGGATACCACAGGGGCGGGGGATACCTTTACCGGCTTTTTCCTCGCCGCCGTCGCCGGCGGCAAGTCCATACCGGAAGCCCTGGAAACCGCCAGCCTTGCCGCCGCCCTGGCCATCAGCCGCCCCGGCGCGGCAAGTTCCATTCCAACTGCTTCGGAAGTACAACAGGCAAAACTGACACTGCAAAAAAATGAGGAAGTGTTTTTATGATAAACCAGATGAATCCCACCCTGCGCGCCGCACAGCTCAGCGGCATCCGGGTAATTACCGCCATGGCGCAGGAAATCCCGGACTGCGTGCTGCTGTCCATCGGCGAGCCGGACTTTGACACCCCGGAAATTGTGCGGCAGGCGGCGAAAGAAGCTCTGGACGCCGGGCTAACCCACTACCCGCCCACCCCCGGCGTTCCCGCCTTTCTGGAAGCGATTTCCGAATTTGAAAGAAAAAAGGGCTATGATTACGCCCCAAATGAAATCGTGGCCACCATTGGCGCCACGGAAGGGCTGTCTTTGGTTTTCCGGGGAATCTTGAACCCCGGCGACGAGGTGATCGTTCCCACGCCTTATTTTGGGATGTACCGGCAGATCATTGAACTGGCGGGGGGCGTGATGGTTCCGCTGGATACCGCGGGGGACGATTTCCAAATTACAAGGGAAAAGCTTTTGGCGGCGATTTCCCCCAAAACCAAGGGGATTTTGCTCAATTCCCCTAACAATCCCACCGGCGTTTGCTACCATCAAGAAACCCTGGAAATGCTGAAGGAGGAACTGGAAAAGCGGAAAATTTTCGTCGTCTGCGACGATGTGTACGACCAGCTTGTATATACGCCCTGTAAAAGCTTCGCCCAGTTCCGGGAATTGAAAGACCGCATGATTGTGGTGCAGAGCTTTTCCAAGCCCTACGCCATGACCGGCTGGCGCTTGGGCTATGTCATGGCGGACGCGCCCATTGCCGCCGAGCTTTCCAAGCTGCACCTGTACACCTGCACCTGCATCCCTTCTTTTATTCAATATGCGGGGATGCAGGCGCTCCAGTATGACCCGGCAGAAATGGTGGAAACCTATCGCCGCAGGCGGGACTATGTTTGCAGCCGCATCGCAGGCATGGGACTGGAGCTGGTGAAGCCGGAGGGCGCGTTTTACTGCTTCCCCTCTATCCAAAAGCTGGGCATGGACTCCGAAACCTTCGGCATGCGCCTTTTGAAGGAGGCGAAGGTCGCGGTGGTGCCCGGAAAATTTTTCGATGGAGAAGGCTTTGTCCGTATTTCCTACTGTTACAGCGATGAAGGACTGGAAAAAGGCATGGATCGTATGGAGCGGTTTCTTCGTAGCCTTTAAAACAGCGAGGCGTTTCGACTTTTTCCTGTAGCGCTATGGAAAAATCACGTCGAAAATTTAAAACAAACGGGCGCACACAGGTGCGCCCGCCGGGAGGCAATGACGAATCGTTTTTTTCAGCTCATTTCGCAGCATAAAGTTTCTATCAGCTTATCAGAGCGAGCCTTCGCAACGTGATGATACCGGCCGCATTTTCCGGGCAATATACACCGCCGGGGTATCCAGCAGACTGGTGAAAATAAAGACCACATAGCTGGAAAGGAAAATGGAAAATAGCGTAGGTATTTCATACATTCCCCAAAACGCGCCGAAGGTGAACAAAAGGGAATTTAGAATTTGGGAAATCAGCGTGGAGCCGTTATTCCGCAGCCAGAGGAAGCGTTTTTCGTCGCCGCACAGCCGATTGGTCAGCGCCCACCATTTATGATATGCCCAAACGTCAAACCGCTGGCAGATGGCATAGACCACCAGACTTGTCAGCATCATCCGGGGGGTATTGGAGAAAATGGATTGAACGGCGGGCATGGCCCAGTCCGTCTTGGCCGGGACAAAGGCCAGCCAGAGCTGAGAAATTACAATAAAGGCGCCGGAAGTCAAAAGACCGAGGTTGACGGCGGTATTCGCTTCTTTTTTGGAGGTGTTTTCACTTAAAATGTCCGTCACAAGGAAGGTAGAAGCAAACATGACGTTTCCCAATGTCTGCTCCATGCCGAAAGCGTTTATCACAATCAACGCTTCAATATTGGCGGCAATGGTGGCAATCACCGTCCAGCAATACAAGCCAGTCTTGCCAAACAGCTTATAAAACAGCAAAACGCCGCCGTACAGAAGGACAACGGATAATAAAAGCAGCAATTCATTGCGCATTGTCCGCACCTCCCACGCCAAAGTCCGTGTTGGTTAGCAGAATATCCACACGGGGATTTTTTTCATACAGAGGAAAAACCTCCGCCATAAACGCCTGAAGTACCTCGGCGTCAGGATGCACGTTTGTGGAATTTTCCGTCATAAGGTTCACGCAGACCCGCTCGAAATACGCAAGACCCGTTTCAATATCTTGTTTCATGGACGCAGCCGTTTGTCCGGTGAGACCAAAAAGCAGACACGCTTCGTTGAATCCGGCGGCAATTTCGGCGGGATCTGTAACGCCGATTCCTTTATGCAGGACGTTTTCCCGGAAATCGCGATCAAAGGTCTCCACACCCTGCTTGATTTTTACATCGACGCCCAGCGCGGCAAACCGCTGGCGCAAGGCGGGAATTTCCTGCCTGTGGATAAAGTGGCATTCAAAATGCAAAAGCGTAATGCCGCAGCGCTGGCAGGTGGCTTCGATTTCCGCCATGGTTTCCTCATCCAGATCGCAGAAGCTGCCGGAATTGATGACTTCCAAGTGGTGATAGACGCCTGTTACCTGGGAAAGCGCCGCTTTGTTCAGGGCAAAATTTGCTTTTTCGTCCGGGGATGCGTCCAGATGGTAGTCGCAGAAGGTACAGCGCCGCCATTTGCAGCCGCTGCCCCGGAGCAGCACGATCTCACGGGGATTCTTTTCCCGGATCACGCTGTAACGGATCATTGGTTTGTTCATGTTTCATTCTCCTTAGTTTTGTTTTTAGACAGGATGGTTCCGAACTGTCTGGCCTACTTTGTAAACCTCACACATTATAGTACAAATTTCGCCCCATAGCAAGTCCAAATTCTGATTGACTTTTTCCGCAGATGTGATAAATTGAAAGCGAAAGGAGGGGCTTACATGGAAAGTCCCATTCGCGTTACCATTTGGAATGAATACCGCCACGAAAAAACGGACGCGGAAGCCCGGCGCGTTTATCCCCAGGGGCTGCACAGCTTCATAGGGGAATTTCTGGCAAAGGCCGGCTATGAAATTACCCTGGCGGCGTTGGACGACCCGGAGCAGGGCTTGCCGGAGGCGGTTTTAAACCGGACGG
Source organism: uncultured Oscillospiraceae bacterium (assembly GCA_910589155.1). Lineage (GTDB taxonomy): Bacteria > Bacillota > Clostridia > Oscillospirales > Oscillospiraceae > Faecousia. The sequence goes on from CAJURY010000004.1 coordinate 14,060, forward strand.
ACGTTTTAATCTGGTGGGGACATACCGCCCACGCGGAAGTCAGCGACACCTTGGTGGAAAAAATCAAAAACCGCGTGTACGCGCAGGGGATGGGCTTTCTTGCGCTGCACTCCGCCCACGCTTCCAAGCCCTTTTGCGCCATTGTGGGCACTTCTGGACGGCTTTTATGGGGTGACGGGCAAAAAGAGATTGTCTGGAATCTTGCGCCTGCACACCCCATTGCAAAAGGCGTCCCAGAGCATTTTGTATTGCCGGAGGAGGAAATGTACGGCGAGCCGTTTCTGATTCCCCAGCCGGACGCGCTGGTATTCGCCTCCTGGTTTGAACATGGAAACTTGTTCAGAAGCGGCTGCTGCTTCCAGCGGGGGCTGGGAAAGGTGTTTTATTTTCAGCCGGGGCACGAGACCTGCCGAAGCTTTTACGACGAAAATGTGCAGAAAATTCTGATAAACGCCGTAAAATGGTCGGCGCCTCAGGAAGATTTTTCAAAGCGCGGTTTTGAAGCTTGTCCCTATCGGGAAAAGCTGCTGTAAAACGGGCGGACTTTTCAGCCTTGCCGCCCAAAGCTGAAAAGTCCTTGGGCAATTTGCAAAAAAAACTTGACATTGCGCATACCGTGGACTATAATGTAAAGGAACATGGGCCTGTAGCTCAGCTGGGAGAGCGTTCGGTTCGCATCCGAGAGGTCGAGAGTTCGAGTCTCTTCAGGTCCACCAAACAATAAACGGCACTGCTTCCTAGAGCAGTGCCGTTTATTAAAAATTTGCTTAGGAGAGATCTGTATGCCAGATTATAAGGCTATGTATTATCACTTGGCGGGGCGCATGGCAACTGCTGTCGACGCGCTGGAAGCGACCACCAATGCGTTGGCTGACATTACCAAAAAGCTGAAGCTGGCGCAGCAGACCACGGAGGAAATGTTTATTTCCAGTCCTGATGACGATGCGGATTCTACGGATCACGTTTCAGAGTAAGCGCTGCAATCCGCAAATTCCATAAACGTCGTCTTGAGCGATGGGATATTACACGTCGGAATGAGTTGCGCTCATTCCGATTTTTTTATTCTATAAAAATTTGAAAGTGAGATGGATTTATGGCAAGAGTTGTAAAAAACAAAGAATTGGTAAATACACGATTGGCAACGAATTATGGGGGGTGGATGTATTGTGATACCTGCAAGGAAAATATAGGGTACTTATGTTATTCTACCTATGATAGACTGGAGCTTAAATATCAATGTAACTGCGGAAGCCAGGGCAGCGCGTTCATTGATTTTGACGATAGCAAAACAGGTCAAATTTGCAATGATGCATTCGTGATCATAAAAAATAGATTTTGTTGTGCCAAGGATAACGAGCCGTTAATTACAATTTTAGATAAAAAAGTGGCAAATTATGAATTGAAAATTACTTGCAAAGCTTGCCAAAGTATGTACAGAAAAGTGAAATGAGTTATATTTTTTTATGCGTTCAATTTATTGGAGAGAAAAGACAAAAGCCGTGAAATCAATGATTTCACGGCTTTGAGGCTGGCAAAAAACTCCCAATTTTGTCATTGCGAGCCAGTGCGCACACTGGCGTTGCAATCTAAAATATTTCTATTATTTTAGTAAACAAAACATTTTTAAATAGCCTGCCACGTCGGCTGCGCCTCCTCGCAGTGACAGACGGGCTTTTCCACAGGCAACGCTTCCATTTTTTTGAGATAATCTTTATGGCAATAGCCGTCCTTTCCGTTGTAGGAAACGTTCAGCCAATTGCCGGTATGAAAGCCGTAGCACTGGACTTTCGCGGCGTAGGGCATGATCGCGATACTCGGCTGATCCGTTCCCGCGCCGGCGCGCAGGTGCAGTCCCGCCTTGGCCGTGACCATATAAGCGCCGCGAATCTCCTTGCTGTAATTTTTGGCCGGTTCGATTTTCACGCCAATTGTTCCAGGATTTTCAACGCTGCCGTCGATATTTCCCGGGTTTTCGCCGGGATTTCCGGGCGTTACGCTTTCCGCCGGGACGCTGTACACCGCATTGCCGTCCTTGTCAAACACGGTGTAGCCCTCTTTGCACTCCGCCTTGGCATACTCGAAATTGCGGTACGCGCCGATCTGGGACTTGGGATCGTCCCAGCGCAGGCGGATGCGGTACATCTGGTCGGTAACGGCGGACGACTCTGCCGCCAGTAACGCTTGCACCCGCGCCCGGAGCTTGTCCATGGAAAGGCCGTGTTTCGGCCACCAGTTGTCCGGGTCGGTGTGGCCGCTGCCGAAGCCTCGCTGGTACGCCTCATGGTGGCTGACAATTTGACTCTCTTTGATATCAAATTCGCTACAAAGCTTGGCGCAAAGCTCGGCCGCCAGTTCAAAGGCCTCCTTGCAGTAGGCCGCGTCGGTAAGATCATCCTCGCAGATTTCAAACTGGATGTGGGTGTCGTTGTAGCTGCCGTTTTTGCCAGAGCCGACGCCCCAAGGGCGCATATCCCAGGGGAGGGTCTGCACGGCGGCAAGGCTGCCGTCGTCTAATTTGCCAAGAAAGGCGTTGACGCAGACGGAAAGACCGCTCTGGTTCCAGTGGTTGCCGTAGCGGTTTTTGCCCAAAAGGGTAAGCAGGTCCGCCGCCGTTTTGCCGCCCAGACCGCCGGTCTGCCCGGCGTGGGGCTGGACGTACCGGCAAAGCCAGGGGTTGTTGGCGCCGGTGGAGTGTACCACAATGCCTTGGGGGTTGATGGGCTTTCCCGCCAGATAGCATCGGTTTTTTTCTAAAATACATTGTAAAAGCTTCATTTTTCTGCCTCCTTCCTCGCAGCTTGCCATCAATCATACCCGCAGAATCGTTCCTTGATGTACGCTTTACTGCAACAGCATAAAAAATGCAGGCTTGCAAAGCAAGTCCTGCATTTTTTATCGCACGCCCTTTTACCGCCCAGTGGGAACCTCCGTGAGCAAATACTCCACATTGTATTCTGGCAAAATTACCTTCAGCTTTTGAAACTCACTGATGGTAAATTCACTGCTTCCACTCAGCTTGTTATACAACGTCTTTTCCGCCATGCCAAGCAATGCCGCATACTCCTTCGTACTGATTCCTTTGGAATCCATCACGCTTTTCAGCCTGAGCATTTTAATCCCTCCTGCTCCAAATTACGACACATTATTGCTTTTTGTTCATTATAATACGATGTATAGAATATGTCAAGCATTTTTTATGATGTGTGGTATTTTTCCGCTTGACGTAACTACCACAACGTGATATAGTGTCCTTAGTAAGGGGGAATCTGCATGAATTTCTTGGAAAAACTTGACTATATGATGCAAAAGCTCGCCATAAACAAAAGCAAATTGTCGCAATTGTCTGGTATTCCCTACACAACCATTGACGCGTTCTATAAAAAGGGTTTTGAAAACACAAAAATGTCCACAATCCGCAAGCTGGCGGACGCGCTGGACGTGTCGTTGGACTATTTGATTATAGATTCGATTACCGACGAGGAATACGGGAAAACCAACGGCTTTCAGTTGAAAGCCAGCGAAATGGAGCACATCAAAAAATACCGCGCGCTGGATCCTTATGGGAAGGACACGGTGGAAGCGGTGCTGGCACAAGAGCACAAACGATGCCTGGAGCAGGTGCAAGCCTCGGAAAAGCCGCAGCTTTATTTGATGCGCAGGGTTGGACGGGACGGCATCTATGAGGAGCATTGGATGACCGGGGAGGAAGTGGAGGCTCTGAAGGCGAAAATCGATTCCATGGATAAGCCCACGGGAATTTAAGCGCAGCAAATAGAAAAATTCGATTCTGCTTCGTATGGGGAGCGCCATCCCCAGAACGCCTGATCGAAAATACTTGCAAAATTCAGAAAACCGGGCGTTCAAAAGAACGCCCGGTTTCGTCATTTGCAGGTCAGCTTTTTGCCAGTTCCGTTTTGTGCTGCTTGATATAAATCATCCACTTCACAAAGCCGTAGCAGGTATTCACCAGCATGGCGGCCACGGTAATGAGCATAATGTAGGTGCCGGAGGTGATATACAACACTGCGTAAAGAACCAACGTAATAAACCAGGCGTACCACTGTTCGCTGTACCGCAGCAGGAGCAAAATGCCGTTTGCCATACCAAAAGCAGCGGACAGCGCGTCCACATAGGAATCCGCCGCGCCGGGGAGCATGGAAATGAGGTACCCAACGCCTAAACCAAAAGCGATAATCCCTGCAACCAGCAGCAGATCCTGCTTCCAGGAAAGACGCTTTACCACCGTCACTTCTTCCTTTTCCGCGTCAGGATTCTTTTTCCACCGGAGGAAGCTGATGATATCAATAGGAATCCAGAAGGCCATAGTGACAATGGCGATGGTGTACCACCCCAGGGCAATACACAAAATAAATTCCGGGATTTCAATGAGCAGCGCGTCCACCACAAAATTCAGCTTGCTTTGCTTGGAAATTAAAAGCTCGCAAAGGGGGTTGGCCAGCGTCGCAACAACAGAGCACACGACTACCAAGGTATTGGACATATCGTCCAGCATCAAATCGGGCATAAAAATGGTAAACAGGGCGGTCATGGTAAAGACCACCACAAGATAACCAATCTGATAGGGAGTAAAGGATTTCAACAGCTTTTTCATTTGGCAAGTTCACTTTCTTCTATGTATTTTTTCAGCTTGGGAAAGGCGCGCAGGCAGTTTTCGTAATAAATAAGGGAAAAATCCTTAGGGTCGAATATTTTTTCAATGCTGTAATCGTATTCGTCCAATTGCCCCAGGTTGATGGGCGGACAAAAATCCGTGCCGTAGAGGATTTTGCGTTCCATGCCCTTTTGGGAGTGAATGGCTGCGGCAAAGGTGGCAATTGCGCCTTCCACGTCGCCGCCCTCCTTGGTGCCGGTTTCGTAGGCTCCGGAAAAATCGGTAAACAGATTTTCATGGGCAGCCACAATGCGGATACACGCTTCAAACCGGGGATCGTCCATATGCGCGAGAATAAAATTGACCTCCGGGAAATCCTCGGCGGCTTTCGCGACATAGCCTGCGTCGGAGCCTTCCATGTCGTTATCCGTGGGCAAAACCAGAGAGCAAAGCCCTGTATGGAAGGTGACGGAAAGTCCATGCTTTCTCGCAAATTCATAAACCGGATAGAGAATGGGATCGCTGGCTTTCGCTTTTTGATAGGTCAGATAAACTTTGAGACCAACCACCTTCCATTTTTCCAGATTGGGTTCGATGGCCGCAAGCTGGGGGGCAATTTCTTCCTTCAGGTCAATGCAGGGATTGAGAAACAGGCGCTTGTCCTCCAGAACAGTTTCCACGCATTCCGGGTTCGGAAGGAGTCTCTCCGGCATCTGCATCACCAGAGCGTAACCGGAGGTACGGCTGAAATACTCGTCTCGGATCGTCCGGCTGAAAATATGGGTATGGCAGTCGATTTTTCTGCCTGTTTTTACATACTGATTCATAGGTATCGTCTCCTTTGTATCGTTTTTTGGTTTGTGGCGATTTTAAGGAGGCGCGTTAATTCTGCAATGCTGATATGCATGATATGCAGAGCCTTTTTGCGGCCTGCATAATAAGGTCAACATCTGCGTCACCTCAAGCTTTAAATTTACTGAGAGAAAAGGGAACTCCAAGGAGTTCCCTTTCTGATCTGTATTCTAATGTAGAAGGGCAGTTTTGTCAAGTATTGCCTATGCCAGCAGCTCCATAATCTGCACGGCGTTGGTGGCCGCGCCCTTGCGAAGCTGATCGCCGCAGCACCAGAGACAAAGCCCCTTGGGGTCTGTGAGATCTGGGCGTATGCGTCCTACCAGCACAGTATCCTGATTTGACGCCGCCAGCGGGGTGGGATACACCCCGTTTTCCAGGTCATCCGCCAGCCGGCACCCCGGCGCGGCGGCGATCGCCCGCCGGGCTTCCTCCACAGAAACCGGCCTTTCAAAGCGCACTCCAAGAAAAATGGAATGGCTGCGCACCACAGGCACGCGAACACAGGTACAAGAGACAGTTAGCTGCGGGGCATGCAGAATTTTCCGTCCCTCATTTTGCATTTTCATTTCCTCGTCTGTGTAACCAAGATACTGCGGCTTTCCAATTTGCGCAAGGACATTGTATGCAATTTGCTGTGGAAATACCCGAATTTCCACCGGCTTTCCAGCGATCAAGGCGGCGGTTTGCTCCAACAATTCTATCGGACCCCCGGCTCCCGCGCCGGAAACCGCCTGGTACGTACTGGCTGTTACGGACAAAATGGGGCTGCGTTTTTGCAGCGCGCCCAAAGCGGTGGCAGCGATAATGGTGGAGCAATTTGGATTGGCAATCAGCCCCTTATGGTTTCGCGCGTCCGCCGGGTTTACCTCCGGCACAACCAGCGGCACTTCCGGCTCCAGACGAAAGGCGGAAGAATTGTCAACAAATACGGCGCCAGACGCCCGGATTGCCGGGGCGAATCGCCTGGCAACGGCGCTGCTTGCCGCGCCTAAAACAAAGTCCGCGCCCTGAAACGCTTCCGGCGCAGCCGGCTCCACGGGAACCTGCGCGCCACGAAAGGAAAGCTCCTTTCCCGCGCTTTTCTCACTGGCCAGCAAAAGCAGTTTCCTCACCGGAAACTGCCGCTCCTCCAAAATCTTCAGCATTTCCTGTCCCACTGCGCCTGTCGCCCCTAAAATTGCCACGGTATACTGCTTCATGCACCATCCGTCCTTTCCATGTTCGTGCGGCTTCCGCCGGAAGCTCTCTTTTTGGTTTTTCCGGAGTGCGCCCCGTCGGTCAACCGGCGTTCCGCCGCACCAGTATTCTATGCGGGCAAGGGCGCCTTTGCCACGAGGGATTTTGCCCACGCTTAAGGTTTTCTTAAGTTGCATCCCCGGCGAAAGCGTGATATAATTTAGCCGCAAAGGATGAAAGCTGGAGGAATACCATGCATTATATCGAAATTTTAGAGACAATTAGTTGGATTTTGGCATTGCTCACCGGTATTTGTTATTTTTACCAAACCGTTTATTTGGCGGTTCCTTTTCTGGGCAAGCAGAAAGCGCATCAGTCCGCCGTATACCATCGGTACGCCATTTTGATTGCCGCACGAAACGAGGAGGCGGTGCTTCCTCACTTGCTTGCCAGCATTGCGGCGCAGGATTATCCCGCTGACCTCATTACCACCTATGTGGTGGCGGACAACTGCACTGACCGCACGGCGGAGCTTGCCGAAAGCTGCGGCGCGAAGGTTTTTGTCCGGCAGAATCGGAAGGAGATTGGCAAGGGCTACGCTTTGCATCATTTGCTGGAGCAAATCAAAGCATCCGGCGAGTATGAAACTTTCGACGCTTTTCTGGTTTTTGACGCGGATAACCTGTTGGAACCCAATTACATCACAGAAATCAACAAAACATATTCCGACGGCTACGAGGCGTTCTGCGGCTACCGAAATACGAAAAATTTTGGAAGCAGTTGGGTTTCCGCCGGGTATGCCCTGTGGTATCTCCACGACGCTGTTCACCTCAACCAATCCAGAATGCTGCTGGGCACCACCTGCGCCGTCAGCGGCACCGGGTTCGGTTTCACCCGGGAGCTTCTGGAGCGGTGCGGCGGCTGGAATTTCTTTACCTTGACGGAAGATATTGAGTTCAATACCTGGTGCGCCACCCGGGGCGTGCGGATTGGATATTGCCGGGACGCGATTTTGTACGACGAGCAGCCCATTACCTTCCGAACCTCCTGGCGGCAGCGCACCCGCTGGACGCAGGGTGGGCTTCAGGTATCCTTCCGCTATGCCAAGGATCTCTTCAAGGGCATTTTTATACAGCGGAAGCTGCGGATCAAATATGCCAGCTTTGAAGCGGCGACCTTGGGCGTTTATGGATACAGCATCGCCTCTACCAGCTTTGCGTTTGCCCTGGCGACGATTATCCTGCGTCACGGACTGGCGGGTGCGGGAAGGTTTTTGCTGCTTACTCTTGTCACGGCGTATGTATCCATGTTTGCCCTTGGCCTTTTGACGACCATTACAGAATGGAAGCGCATTCACGCCACTACAGGGAAGAAAATTGCCGCATTGTTCACCTTTCCGTTTTTTATGATGAGCTTTGCGCCGATTACCGCCACCGCGCTGTTTCGCAAATTTGAGTGGAAGCCCATTGCGCATACCGTGGCGATTCCTGTCAGCCAACTTGTAAAATAAAAAAGCGGCGGTTCCAAAAATCGGAACCGCCGCTTTTTTGTTTATAGAAACGCCGCAGCGGTTTTCAGCGGATCTTTTAACCTATCCGTTCAGTTTGAAAAGTGGGAAATACATCCAGTATTCCCGCTCTTTCCAAACTTTCGCCTGGGTCAAAATCTCTCGTCGAAAATCCGTGCTCCATTATGCGGCAGCGCCTTATGCTTCGTCATATTCGCACTGTATATATTTTCTGTCCCATTGATCGTCGAAAAGATTGGACTGGGCGGACATGGGACAGCCGTGATACAGATCGTCCGACAGCTCCTCCAACACCTCCCGCAGCTCCAGCGGCTCCAGGAAAAACTCCGGGATCCCTTCCGTTCCCAGCCACGCGCCCATAAGGCATCCCGCCACAGCGCCGGCGCAGGCGCTGTGCCCGGCGTGATTGACTGCCGCCACAATGGCGCCGCTGTAATCACCCGGAAAACGCAGGCAAGCGCAAACAGCCGCTGCCAGCACCTCCGCGCCGGTAATTGCCCCCAATTGCTCCATGGCGCTTTGGGCGGAAAGAGACGAATGATCCGCCAGATGCTCCGCTTGGGTAAGCAGCCGCAAAATGGTTTCCGTCTGGGGGAAGCTCGACCCGAACTGCTTGTCCATGGCCTCCTTGGTTTCGTGTACCAGAGCGCGCATGGAAGCGGGGCGGTCGTAAATAATTTTGCTCACCATATGCGCCAACGTCGCCCCCGGCAGAAAGCCCAGGGGATTTCCATGAGTCAATGCGGCAGCCTCCGCGCCAATTCGGTCAATTTCTCCCTGCGACAGCCGCTTGGGATCAAAGAATAGACCCACGGCTGCGGCTCTTGTCAGCCCGCCGCAGCCCTTGGCCTGATTCACCGGTTCTTCCATGGTGCCGCTTTGAGGCTTGTTCAGGGCGTCCAGCACCACAAGCTCCGGGTGCCGGCGGGCATGAAGCTGGGTAACGCGATACAGCCAGGTGCAGATCCGCTCGTCTGTTTTCCGGCCGCCATACCGCTGGGTTTTCGCCCAATCCCGGCAGGCCGCCTCCATATATCTTGCGTAGGGCGCCATTACGCCCCGCAGGCTTCCCCGGGTCGCGCCGAATAAGAGGCCGTTGGCGGTAAACATGGCAAGCTGCGTGTTCGCGGAAATTTGGGCGTATCCGTTGATGAGATCATAGCCGAGAATGCCCTCCGGCCCGAAATTCTCCTGAATCTGCTGTAGGGTCTGATCTTCCACGCAATAGCCCAGCGCATCTCCAGCCGCCATTCCCAATAGGCAGCCGCGAAATTGATCCTGCTTTCTGTTCAACTTCAAGCCCTCACTTTATCACTGATATGGTTTTATTATACCAGAAATAGCCAAATTCGCAAGGGGGAAACGCAGAGAACTTGGTAGAATCCCGGGTTTTCGCTTCGTGAAAATAAAAATTTTTCATTGCCTTCCCGCAAGGCGGCGCGCTTTTCACGAGAGAATAAGCAGCCCCGTTTCAGGATTTTTGCGGCCATGCAGCGTTCTGCTTGCCGGATCCAGGCACAGTGCCGCAAAATGACTTCTCTCTCTATCATATTGCAGAAAAAACACCGCCGGCTTGGGGTGCTTGCACGTAAAATGCAGACATACGTCCCTGCCGGCGGCTATTTTTTCACATTACAGCGGAAAAGCCGGACGTGCGCCGGTTTCCAGATAGTCCTGATAGGCTCTGTGCAGCTTATTCATCGAGCGGATCAGAAGCCCCGCAATGATCAGGGCAAATACGCCGGTGAGCATACCGTGATTTACCAAGCTCATCAGCGTGGCAATGCTGGAATACGCGAAAATCAGAATGGGGAAAATGCGGTTTTTGGTGATTCGCATGGCAATCCCCGTGATCCCGCAAAAAGCCAAATCTATAAGGCAGAGCGGGCTGACCAGGAACGTATTGGCAAGCGCCAGCGCCGCCGAGAGAAAGCATAGTACAATTTGTAATGTATAGAGCGTTTTGGTATTTTTAGAAGCGTAAGCCTTAAAAAAATCCTTTTCACTACGAATTTCTGGAATCTGCCGTGTCTCTGACCCGGCGCTTCCCAGAGGCATGCCGCAATTGCCGCAAAAGCCCTGGGCACTTCCAGCCGGCGCGCCGCAGCGGGGGCAATTTCGTTGATTATCGTATTCCATAAGATGTCTCGCTTTCAAATTTTTTTGGCGGGCAGAATACCGGTATACCGAAAACGCCGATAAGCGCCATATAACTGGTTCAGCAAAACCATAGTTGGAATGGCAAGACCCCAATCCAGAAGATTGAGATACACATGATGACGCAGCGTCAAGTTAAATACATTATAAATTACGTTATAGGCAATGACCAGCGCCGACCCGGCGGGGCTTTTAAATCCCAGCAGCAAAATAGCAGCGACCAGGTAAAACCCAAAGCCGAACAGCCTGATCCAACTCAGCCGCATCGCCGGAGCGAGGATCATGAGGGCGTTATAAATACAGACGATGCTCAGCAAAATCAAGAGGGTTTTGGTTCCGGAGGATGCATAGGCTTTGTAAAAACCCCGAAACCCACGGATAGGATTTTTTTCCTGTCCGCCGGGAGGAGCCTGGTAGCTTGTCTGGCTGGCGCCGCAGAACTGGCAAAACCGCTCCTGCGCGTCAATGGTTTGCCGGCAGTGCCAGCAGATTTTTTGATCCGCTTCCATATTAGTCCTTCTGCGCCAGCAGGTCGCGGATTTCCGTCAGCAAAACCTCCTCTTTGGTGGGGGCTGGCGGCGCAGCAGGCGCTTCCGCTTCCTTTTTCTTGCCCAGCTCGCTCAGCTTGTTGATGCCCTTCACCAGCCAGAACACCACAAGCGCCAGAATAAGGAAATTGATTACTGTTGACAAAAAAGTACCGTAGTTCAAGGTATTTGCCACAACTTTGCCGCTTTCATCCAGTTTTTTCCCAAACCATTGGGGCAAAGTAACATACCAATCCGAGAAATTTACGCCGCCCAGGAACATGGAAACAACGGGCATGATCATATCGTTGGTCAGGGAGGAAGTAATGGTGCTGAAAGCGCCGCCGATGATTACGCCGACGGCCAGACTCATGGCGTTGCCCTTTATGGCAAAGGCTTTGAATTCTTCAATCCAACCGGGCTTTTTGATTTTCTTGCTCATGTTTTCTTTTCCTTCCTTATTTATTCATTTGAAACGCTACAAAACAGGGGAGGGGGTATTTTGAAAAACGCTGTCAGACTTTGCAGCGGTTTCGTGCTTGCTGTAGGGGCAGATCTATGTGTCCGCCCGGTGGGCAGCGTCCGCTGGCAATGCGTCACC
>CAJURY010000004.1:25615-93234 GCA_910589155.1 uncultured Oscillospiraceae bacterium
CCATTGCGTTTTTGGCACACCTCTGGGAGACGCTCGACAGCAACTGCCCCGGAATCCAGGTAGTCACAATGCCGCCGAAGGGGCAGATCTATGTGTCCGCCCGGTGGGCAGCGTCCGCTGGCAATGCGTCACCAACGCCATTGCGTTTTTGGCACACCTCTGGGAGACGCTCGACAGCAACTGCCCCGGAATGCGGGTAGTCACAATGCCGCCGAAGGGGCGGATCTATGTGTCCGCCCGTTTCTATAAAATTACCGGCTTCCAGACAGCCTATTTTGCTTCAATGACCTCGATACCGCCCAGATACTTGCGCAGCACCTCCGGCACCACCACGGAACCATCCGCCCGCTGATTTTGCTCCACCATGGCGGGGAAAATCCGGGAGGTCGCCAAACCGGAGCCGTTTAGCGTATGCACAAACTCAGTTTTGCCGGTAGCTTCCCGGCGGAAGCGGATATTACCCCGGCGCGCCTGATAATCTCTGGCGTTGGATACGGAGGAAACCTCCTTATAACCGTTCATGGAGGGAATCTGAATCTCAATATCATAGGTTCTGGCCATGGAAGCGGAACAGTCTCCAGCAGCCAGCTTCACGGTGCGGAAATGGAAGCCCAGACCCTTCACGAGATTTTCCGCCTTGGCAACCAATTCGTCAAAGGCGCCGTCGGAATCTTCCGGTTTGGTGTACTGGAACATCTCCACCTTATTAAACTGGTGACCCCGCACCATGCCCCGCTCGTCGGCACGGTGAGAACCGGCCTCCCGGCGGAAGCAGGGGGTATAGGAGAAGAATTTCTTGGGTAAATCGCTTTCCGCAAGTATTTCATCCCGATAAACGCTGGCAAGCGCCGCCTCAGCGGTGGGCAGCATATAGTGAATCCGGTCGTCCGTGGGATTGGCGATTTTGTACACCTCGTCGGCAAACTTGGGGAACTGTCCGGCGGTTTCGCCGCACTGGTACTCCAGCATATGGGGAGGCAAAATGAATTCATAGCCGTCGGCAATGTGGGTATCCATAAAATAGTTCAAAAGCGCCCATTCCAGCCGCGCGCCCATGCCCTTATAAATCCAGAAGCCGGAACCAGCCAGCTTGGCGCCCCGCTCATAGTCGATCAGACCCAGGTTCAGGCACAAATCCACATGGTGCTTGGGTTCAAAATCAAATTTGTGGGGTTCGCCGTAATAGCGCAGCGGCTCGTTGTTTTCCTTGCCACCGGGGGCGAGATCAGGATCAGGGAGGTTCGGCAGACTCAGCATACAGGTGCGGTACTCCGCTTCCACCGCATCCAGCGCCTTATCGTTGGCGGCAATCTCCGCTTTCAGCTCGGCCATTTCCTTGAAAATGGGGTTTACATCCTCGCCAGCCCTTTTCAGCTTGGGAATTTCCTTGGATACCCGGTTCTGCTCTGCTTTTTTTGTTTCTGTGGAGAGAATCAGTTCCCGCCGCTGGGCGTCCAGTTCCAAAATGCGATCCACAACTCCGTCGCAGTCTACTTCCTTTGCACGAAGTCCGGCTTTTACAGCTTCAGGATTTTCCTTTATTCTTTTCATATCCAACATGTTGTTCACCTCATCGTTTATTCCTGGGGCAGATAGGCTTCCAGCTCTTTGCAAAGAGCCTGTCCAGCCTCGCCCAGCTCATTTTTCATGGTTAAAAGCTCCGTCATTGCCCGCAGGAAGCTCTCGCTGTCCTCCTGATCCAAGGCGTTTTGCGCAGCCAGCAGCAATTCATAAGCTTTTTTGCTGGAAGCAGCCTTAATTTCTTCCTGCAGCTTTGCAATTGTTTCGGCTGCCTCCTGATTTTCTTCGTCTTTTTTGTTTATTGTCATTCGCATCAGGTCGTTGGCTTCTTCCATCTGCTTGACCCGCCGCTCCAGAGCGTTCATTTGCTCTTGCAGCTCCCGATTGGCGTCTTGTAACTGCTCCGCCTTGGCTAAGGCGTTGGTTTTATCGTTTGTCAGAATGTTAACGGTATTTCGGTTGTCCCGCTGCTGCACCAGCATAGAAATCAAAACCGCGCCGAAGGCCAAGGTCAACAGTCCCGCCAGATAGTTGACAAGAGCCGCCCGGCGCTTTGCGCTGAGATTGGCGCCTGGTTTTTCCGCCGGCGCTTCCGTTACCGGCTGCTCTGTTTGCGGCTCCGGCTTTTCCTCAATCATATCCTCCACCTTGCGCAGTAGTTTTTTGGCTTTACTTTTATCGGTCATGACCGGTGATTCGCCTCCTTTGGAAGTGTTTCCAGAATTTCCAACAGTCGCTGCAAATCCTCCTGCCCGTAAAATTCCAGTTCAAAACGTCCTTTTCGTTTTCCGTTTACAATTTTAACACCGCGCCCCAGATGCCGGGATAGGCTTTTTTCGCATTCGGCGATATAATCCACCGCAAGGGGCTGCGCCTCCGGTTCCGGCTTTGGCTCTCGATTGAGGTTCCGGCAGAGCAGCTCCGCCTGCCGGACAGAAAGATCCAGCGCAGCAATTTTCTGCGCGGCTTCCTTTTGCTTCTTCGGCTCTTTCATCGAAAGAATGGCTCTGGCATGTCCGGGAGTCAGCGCGCCTGTTTTCACCATTTCCAGAATTTCCGGCGTCAATTGTAAAAGCCGCAGTGCGTTAGCCACGGCCGGACGGGATTTCCCCACTCGTTTTGCCGCGTCCTCCTGGGTCATACCGTACTCTTTCAGAAGACGGCTGTAGCCCATGGCTTCTTCCACAGGATTTAAGTCCTCCCGCTGCAAATTCTCAATCAGGGCAAGCTCCGTTGCCTTTTTATCGTCCGCCTCAATGACAATGGCGGGAATCTCTCGCAGCCCCGCCAGTCTTGCAGCCCGCCAACGGCGCTCTCCTGCGATAATTTGATAGTAACCGCTTTCCAGTTCCCGCACAGTGAGCGGCTGAAGCACGCCGTGCTGGGCAATGGATTCCGACAGCGCTTCCAGCGCTTCCGGGTCGAAATCCCGCCGGGGCTGATTTGGATTCGGTTCCACTTTTTGCAGAGGCAGGATTTTCAGGCCGTTGTCTGCTTCCGCTTCCTGAGAAAAATCTCCCAAAAGCGCCCCAAGTCCCCTGCCAAGTCCTTTTTGTACTGCCATAGCTAACCTCGTTTCAAAATTTCCTGCGCCAGCGCAACATAGGCCTGCGCTCCCCGGCTGCTTCGGTCATAGGCGGACACCGGCGTTCCATGACTGGGCGCCTCCGCCAGCCGCACGTTCCTTGGAATCATGGTTGCGAAAACCTTTCCCGGAAAATGCCGCCGCACCTCCTGGGCTACCTGGGCGGAGAAATTGGTGCGTCCGTCATACATCGTTAGCACCACCCCAAAAATATCCAAGTCGGGATTCAACTTCCGCTTTACCGCCCGTAAGGTGGACATCAGATCAGACAAGCCCTCCAGCGCGTAATATTCGCACTGCACCGGGACGAGAATCCCATGGGCTGCGCACAAGCTATTCAATGTCAGCATTTCCAAAGACGGTGGGCAGTCGATAAAAATATAATCGTAGCTTTCCCGCAACGGCTCCAAAATTTTTCTGAGGCAGTGTTCCCTGTCGTCCACGTTAATCAGCTCCACTCCCGCGCCGGCCAAGGCGCTGGAGCTGGGCAAAACGTCGCCAAATTTGGTTCGCACTACCAGCTTTTCCGCTTCCATGCCGTCGATAATTGCATGGTATATGGATTTTCCCTGCCGCTTTTCCACGCCCAAGCCGGACGTGGCGTTTGCCTGGGGGTCAAAGTCGCACAGCAGTACGCTTTTTCCCGCTTCCTTCAGGGCGGCGGTGAGATTGACGGCGGTGGTGGTTTTGCCCACGCCGCCTTTTTGATTGACAATTGCGATGATTTTTCCCAAAACCACGCCTCCTTTTTGTTTCTATATCATTATATCACAGATTTATGATGTTGCAATATGGGATATTTCACTGTGTTTCACGTGAAACATGCCGCAAATTCTATGCGCTTATTGTTTCACGTGAAACAATCTCAGGTTGCGGTGGGAATGCTGGAAGGCTCTGAGGCTTCCGGCGCAATGGTATTATAGTTTTTTCCAATTTCAAATTCCGGTATTTTGGTAAAATTCTGCAAGATTGCCAGCGCTGCGAAAAGTACCGTGCTGGCAAACAAAATCCCAGCCAAAATACGCAAGTGCTTAATTTTCTGCTTCTGCCGGGCAAGCATTTCCTCCTGCCTGGCCTGGGGTCGGCTATGTCGGTAGGGCTTGGGATCAGCCTGCTGCTTGGGATGTACAGGCAAAATAATAGGCGCGTCCTGCTGAACCGGATCATTTTGAATTGCAAGCTGGCATTCCTTGCAGAATGCTGCCGGCGCTTTGATTTCCATACCGCATTTTAAGCAGTGCATAGGCGTTCCTCCAACCAAAGGGGTTTCTGTTTTTCTCTATTGTACAGCAAAAAACCTGTTTCGTAAACAGAAAAATGCCGAATGCACAAAAAATTTAAAAATTGCTTTTCAAATTCCTTGGAAGCTGGGAAATAAATATGAAGCCAGCGGGCGCTCCCGTAACGCGTTGCCCACCAATCACAGCGTAGGGGCGCACCTATGTGTGCGCCCGTTGCAACCCGTCAAGTCTCCGGCGCAAAAGGCGCCTACCGGCGGGCGGACACGCAGGTTCGCCCCTAGGGCTCGCCTTGGTATTTTGGCGTAGTTTAAGCCGATAGCCCCCCCAAGGGTGTGCCAAATCTGTAGTGGGGTGCGTAACGCATTGCCAGCGGGCGCTGCCCGTTTAGGGAGGGTTCAGTATTTTGGGCTAGTTCTTTTCGAGTGTCCCCCAAAAGGGTGCCAAATCTGTAGCGGCCTAGGTAACGCGCTGCCAGCGGGCGCTGCCCGCACGATGCAAACAAAAAATTCCCGCAAACGGCGAACCGTTTGCGGGAACCATAAATTTCTAAGAAAATTACTCAGCGTGATCCACAGCGTACATAACCTTGATCAGCTCCAGAACCTTGTTGGAGTAGCCGATTTCGTTATCGTACCAGGAAACAACCTTCACGAAGGTGTCGGTCAGAGCAATACCAGCCTTGGCGTCGAAGATGGAGGTACGGGTGTCGCCCAGGAAGTCGGCGGAAACCACCGCGTCCTCGGTGTAGCCCAGAACGCCCTTCAGTTCGCCTTCGGAAGCAGCCTTCATGGCGGCGCAGATTTCGTCGTAGGAAGCGGGCTTGGCCAGGTTCACAGTCAGGTCAACCACGGAAACGTCCAGAGTGGGGACACGCATGGACATACCGGTGAGCTTGCCGTTCAGTTCGGGGATAACCTTGCCCACAGCCTTGGCGGCGCCGGTGGAAGAGGGGATGATGTTGCCGGCAGCGGCGCGGCCGCCTCTCCAGTCCTTCAGGGAAGGTCCGTCAACGGTCTTCTGGGTAGCGGTGGTGGAGTGCACGGTGGTCATGAGGCCATCGGTGATGCCCCAGTTGTCGTTCAGAACCTTGGCGATGGGAGCCAGGCAGTTGGTGGTGCAGGAAGCGTTGGAAACAAAGGTCATGTCCTTGGTGTACTTGTCGGTGTTCACGCCGACAACGAACATGGGGGTAGCGTCCTTGGAAGGAGCGGACATCACGACCTTCTTGGCGCCGGCGGCGATATGGCCGGCAGCCTTCTCCTGAGTCAGGAACAGGCCGGTGGACTCGACAACGTACTCAGCGCCCAGCTTACCCCAGGGCAGATCAGCGGGGTTGCGCTCAGCGGAGATGGGGATCTCCTTACCATTTACAATGATGGAATTTTCGGTGGATTCAACGGTGCCGTTGAACTGGCCGTGCATGGTGTCGTACTTCAGCATGTAAGCCAGGTAATCGGCGGGGCACAGATCGTTGATACCGACAATTTCAATTTCGGGGTGATTGACGCTGGCGCGGAAGACCATACGGCCGATCCGGCCAAAGCCATTGATGCCAACTTTGATAGACATTTCAATTTCCTCCATTTCAATACTCGCGGCTTTGCCGCGCATTTAAAACATCCATAGTCAGATTATTTATCATCTAACCTTACCCATTATACAATAAGTTATACCCGCTGTAAAGTCCTGTTTTACAAAACAATTGTAAAATTTTTTCGCAGCGGGGCTGCTATCTCTGAGAAACCGTACTCTGGCGGATCAGCTTGCCGTCCACCACCCGACAGGCCTCGTCCAGCCTGGGGAGAATATCCATATCGTGGGTGGCGATAATGACGCAGTATTTTTCCTCATGAGCCAATTGCACCAGAATGTCGATGATGCGGTCGCCGTTTTCCGTGTCCAGATTGCCGGTGGGCTCGTCCGCCAGCAAAAGCTTAGTGTCCATGCTGAGGGCTCTTGCAATGGCCACGCGCTGCTGTTCGCCGCCGGAGAGCATACTGGGATAGCGGTTCAGGGCGGTTTCCGGCAGGTTTACCCGGCTGATCAGCTCTTTTGCCTTTTCTCTGGCGGCCTTGCCGCCGAAGCCCCGCAGCTCCATGGGATAGGTGACGTTTTCCTGGACGGTAAGCAGCGGAAACAGACGGAAGGACTGGTAAATGACCGCCGCCTTTTCCCGACGGTAGCGGTTTAATTCCATTTTCGCAGTGGGTACGCCCTCAAAGCGGATTTCCCCCTCCTGAGGCAGATCCAAGCCTGCAAGCAAGGACAAAAGCGTGGATTTGCCGGAGCCGGATTTCCCAATGAGTCCATACACCTTCCCCTGTTCAAACTGATAGGTCACGCCCTTCAAAGCGTCCACCTGCTGATAACGGGAGCGGTAGCGGAAGCGCACGTTTTCTACTTCTAAAATGGACATATAAAAAAACTCCTTCCTCTTGCGTTTTTTATAGTATAGCACACTTTTTCAGTACTGTGCAATACTTTCCGCCGGTTTTTTCACATTTCTTGAGAATTTACAAATGCCAACGGCCATGTTATAATGGATATAGAAAAAATGCTGAGAAGGGAGACGCTTCGTAAGGAAGAGTCTCCTTTTACCTATATTTCAAAACCTGTTAGCAAAGAATGATTTCCTGCTGCTTGTTTTTTATATTTCTGTGTGATATAATTATTTTGGCGTTTTTTACAGAAGAGGTGTAGTATGTTGACTTGTGTTGAAATTTGTGCTGGCGCTGGCGGTCAGGCGCTTGGTTTACATTTAGCAGGGTTTAAACATTTGGCGCTCGTCGAATATGAAACCGAGTATTGCGAGGTTCTCAAGCAAAATATTCCTGAATGGAATGTTATTTGTGCCGATGTTCACGATTTTGACGGAACACATTATCGGGGAATCGACTTGTTTGCAGGAGGAGTTCCTTGTCCGCCGTTTTCTGTCGCCTCAAAGCAGTTAGGAGAAAACGACGAAAGAGACCTTTTTCCTGAAGCAATTCGACTAATCAGAGAAATCAAGCCCCGTGCAGTTATGCTTGAAAATGTGAGAGGTTTTTTGGATTCAAAATTCATAGAGTACAGAGAATATATTTTGAGATCAATTAGAAGCCTTGGCTACAAAGTATATATTAAATTGTTAAATGCCTGTGACTATGCTGTGCCACAATTACGCCCTCGAGTAATTATTGTCGGTATACGCGATGATATAAAGACGGAATTCGAATATCCGAAAAAGTATGATAAAACAGTGCCTACAGTTGGAGAAACCTTAAAAGATTTAATGGGCGCTAATGGTTGGAGGGGATTGGACAACTGGGTTGCCAATGCGAATAAAATTGCACCCACTATTGTTGGTGGGAGCAAAAAACATGGCGGTCCAGACCTTGGTCCTGTACGTTCAAGAAAAGCATGGGCAGAATTGGGAGTTGACGGTAATGGTGTTGCAAATGATGCTCCCTCTGCCGATTTTGAGGGCATGCCAAAACTGACAAAAGAAATGATTGCAAGAATACAGGGATTCCCACCGAAATGGAATTTTGGCAAGCGAAAAACTGCGGCTTGTCGAATGATTGGAAATGCATTTCCTCCTCCAGTAGCACAGGCGGTTGCTTTAGAGATAAAGAGGTGTTTGGAAAATGGATAAAGTTTTAATTTTGGAAGAAAGAAAAGCCTATCACAACCAACTTATTGAGAAAGGCGTCTTATCCATTTCTGCGGATGGTGTTGCTTCTAATGCAGACGGCAGTAATCAACCGTCAAAAATAATTGCTCGCTTGGTTGCAGAAAAACTTGGTGCAAAAGTTGGACAAAAAGTAAAAGGGCAAACAGCGGGTACGCTGTTTGAACAAATTACTATGCAGTTCATCTCATCCACCTTTCCGAAATTGCAACATCTTCGTCCGGGGGATTGGACAGTATTAAGTCTTGGAAACCAAAGTTCTGTTAAAACTTTTGATTTTGCCCAATATGAGCATCTTGCGTATCTTTCCCAGTTAGTAGAACAAAATAAGCAGTTATCTACAATGTTAGGAAACGACTATATGGTTGCTCCTGATGTTGTCATCTATCGTGATCTATATGAAGATATTGAAATAAATCAAGGGCACCAGTACATAAACGATGATATATGCAAAATGGCAAGTTTGCGTAAAAAGAACGGAGGAAAACCAATCCTTCATGCATCTGTATCTGCAAAATGGACTATGCGAAGCGATAGAGCGCAGAACAGCAGAACCGAAGCATTGAATCTAATTAGAAATCGCAAAGGACACTTGCCGCATATCATTGTTGTGACAGGAGAGCCTTTACCTTCGAGACTTGCTTCCCTTGCGTTGGGAACAGGTGATTTGGATTGTGTATATCACTTTGCATTATACGAATTGATAGATGCTGTTAAAGAATACAGCCAAAACGGACGGGAAGACATTCTTGAAACATTAGAAAATCTTGTTGAAGGAAATCGTTTAAAGGATATTTCTGACCTTCCGCTTGATTTAAGTGTATAATTAAGGTGTGGCTACGGTAAGAATTTTAAACAATAGCAGCTATGGGTTTTGGCGTCAAAATCCGATGCTCGTTAATTTTATTAATTTTTGGACATAAAAATCTTGCATGCCATTGTTTGGTATGCGAGATTTT
This sequence comes from uncultured Oscillospiraceae bacterium, assembly GCA_910589155.1. GTDB lineage: Bacteria > Bacillota > Clostridia > Oscillospirales > Oscillospiraceae > Faecousia. The sequence goes on from CAJURY010000004.1 coordinate 34,592, forward strand.
TAGCTTCCCAACGGAGGGCCCCAAAAAGCGAGGTTTTCTATGGAAATTCGAAACTATGAGGTTTATAAAGAACCGGAAATTCTGAATTTGTACACCAGCGTGGGCTGGACGGCCTACACCTGCGACCCGGAGACGCTGAAAATGGGCTTCTCTCATTCTCTTCTGATTCTGGCCGCCTATGAAGGGGAGAAGCTTTTGGGGCTTGTCCGGGTTGTGGGAGACGGCTTCACGGTTGTTTTGATACAAGACCTGCTGGTGCTGCCGGCCTATCAGCATAAGGGGATCGGCGGCAGGCTGGTGCAGGCTGTTTTAAAGCGGTTTTCCCATGTGCGACAGATCGAGCTGGCCACGGAAAACACCCCGAAAACCATTGGTTTCTATCGATCCCAGGGATTTTTGGAAATGTCCGAGCTGGGCTGCCTGGGATTTATGAAGCCGTAGTCGGTGTGAATGCGGACGCGCAATCAATCGTATGCCCATCACGTTCAGAAAAGAGGTAACTTATGCTGCCACAGGAATTCTTAGACCGCCTTCGCGGGCAATTGGGCGAGGCCTTCGACGCTTTTTTGCAGTCCTATGAAAAGCCAAGAGCCGTGGGTTTGCGGATCAACCCCTTAAAAGGAAAAGCGCCTCCCCTCCCCTTTTCCCTGGAGCCTGTGCCCTGGGAGCCAAACGGCTTTTACTACCAACCCGGAGAAAGACCCGGCCTGCATCCCTGGCACGAGGCGGGGGTTTACTATCTGCAAGAACCCAGCGCCATGGCGCCCGCGCCGCTTTTGGAGGCGCAGCCCGGGGAAATCGTACTGGATTTGTGCGCCGCGCCGGGGGGGAAAAGCACCCAGCTCGCCGCCGCCATGGATGGACGCGGATTGCTCGTCTGCAACGAATACAGCCCCAAGCGGGCGAAAATCCTCTCTCAAAACATGGAGCGTATGGGCGTCGCCAACGCCCTGGTGCTGAACGAAACCCCCGCCGCCCTGGCCGCCCGTTTTCCGGGATGCTTTGACCGGATTTTGGTGGACGCGCCCTGCTCCGGGGAAGGGATGTTCCGCAAGGAAGCCGCGGCGCTGGAAGACTGGAGCCGGGAGAATATCCGGCAGTGCGCTCAGCGGCAGCTTGAAATTCTGCGCTGCGCCAGTACCATGCTGCGCCCCGGCGGACGGTTGGTATATTCCACCTGCACCTTCGCCCCGGAGGAGGACGAGGGTTTGATCAGCGCGTTTTTAAAGGAATCGCCGGCTTTTTCCCTTTTGAAAATGGACGCGCCGTGGTTTGCACAGGGAAGCAGCCGTCTTGTGGAAAATCCCGCGCCAGAGCTGGAGCGCTGCCTGCGGCTTTGGCCGCACCTTCTCCGAGGCGAAGGGCATTTCGCCGCCGTTTTACAAAAAAACGACGGTTTCGCAGGAGAAATATCCGCCATGAAAGGGGAAAAGCTGCCGACGGCCTGGCAAGATTTTGCGTCGGCTTTTGGAATTGCTTTGCCAGAGGGAAAGGCTGTGGCATTTGGGCAAAATTTATTCTGGGCGCCAAAGGAGCTGCCGGATTTAAAAGGACTGCGGGCGCTGCGTCCCGGTCTTGCCCTGGGGGAACTGCGAAAGGATCGGCTGCTGCCCAGTCACGCCTTGGCGCTATGGCTGAAAACCGGCGCAAGCTGCGCAAACTTCCCGGCGGAAGGCCCGGAAATCGCCGCCTATCTGCAAGGAGAAACCCTGCCCTGCCCGGAAAAGGGCTGGACGCTGGTACAGGCCGGCGGCTTCAGCCTGGGCTGGGGAAAATGCTCCGGGGGACAATTGAAAAATCATTATCCCAAGGGGTTGCGCAGAAACGCCGCCAGCTTCTAGGAAAAAGAACCGTAAAAAACAGCACGTTTTCATCCAAGTACGAAAACGTGCTGTTTGCAGTTGTTATAGAATGTAACCGATATGGCAAGACTTTTTAGCGGGAAAAGATATTCTTAATGGATTATCCCTTAAACCTGTTGGAAAAATGTTCGCATTCATCATACGCCCGTGTATTTTTCGTGCGCTTACCCTGGATACAGTGCCCCATTTGCAGCGGCTCAAACCTCTGATCCCGGCTGAAAATATAATGCTGCATAAAGTACTTGCAATTCACGCACAGCGGCGTTTCTTTTTCCAGATGATGCAGAAAAAGTAATCTTCTTTCTTTCGTTTCCATTTTTCCATCCTCCTGGGTATAATGTGCATTTCGCACACTATTTCGTACCGTTATTATAGTGTACGATAAGCACATTGTCAAGTATAAAAAGGAGAAAATGCGTCATGACGTTTGGAAAAAGACTGAACACAGTAAGAAAAAGCCGGGGATACACCGCCCAGCAAATGGCGGACGTTTTGGGCGTGGCTTTGCGATCCTACCGATTTTACGAAAGCGATTACCGACAGCCGTCTTACGCCGTTTTGGTGCGTATCGCGGATACGCTGGACGTTTCCACGGACTATCTTCTTTGCAGGGACGCATTTTTAGCGCGGCACCAAACCTGACGGGGCGGACAGCGTCCGCTGGCATCGCGTGACCTACGCCGCTGCTGATTTGACACCCCCTTGGGGGTCGCTCGACAGAAGCTGCCCCAAAATACCGCACCCTCTCTGGGCGGACAGCGTCCGCTGGCATTGCGTTTTGTACGCTGATACTGACTTGCCACCCCCTTGGGGGGCGCTCGACAGAAGCTGCCCCAAAATACCGCACCCTCTCTGGGTGGACAGCGTCCGCTGGCATTGCGTTTTGTACGCTGATACTGACTTGTCACCCCCCTGGGGGTCACTCGACAAGAACTGCCCCAAAATACCGCACCCTCTCTGGGCGGACAGCGTCCGCTGGCATCGCGTGACCTACGCCGCTGCTGCTTTGACACCTCCTTGGGGGTCGCTCGACAGAAGCTGCCCCGGTATGCGTACATTTCCGCAGAGCATTGTAGGGCGCGGACATATCCGCGCTGGGTACTTGCAAATTTAGGATGCACATCAATTCTTGGTAAAGACCTTTTCAACACCGTAGGGGCGAACCTATGTGTGCGCCCGTTGCAGCCCGACAAGTTTCCGGGGCAATTTCGTAAGAACGCTGTCATTGCGGAAAGGCGGAGCCGACGCAGGCTTTCCATACAAAGCTGTTTCAGATTGCCACACCAGTGAAAGCGAACAACCAAACCGAAGCTCAGCGAAGTGGGTTCGGTTTGGAGAGGAGGGGCAACGAAATTCTGTATGTTCCGGCGCAAGCGCCGGAACATACGCATTGGAGTTTGCCCCGACGAGGTTCGCAATGACAAATTGGAAACTGCCTTCCGGAGGACGAATACATAGGGCCGACCCTACGGCGACGAATGGTATTTTCACAGGCAAATTTGCTTGCATCATGGGGCATTTGGTTGTATAATGAGGAAAAATGGAATTTTTGGGTCTGTACGATGAATCGCCCAAACCCAAGGGCTGCGTATACAGGCTTCTGGGAGGAAGTATGGAAAATCTGCAATTTACCGTCCCCTGCCTTTTTGGGCTGGAGGGACTGGCGGGAGACGAGCTGCGCCGGATGCAAATGGAAAACGTTCAGGTGGAAAACGGCAAGGTCTATTTCACCGGAGACGAACGCGCCATGGCCAAAGCCAACGTCTGCCTGCGCACCGGCGAACGGGTGCTTTTGCGCTTGGCCACCTTTGAAGCAAGAAGCTTTGAAGCGCTGTTTCAGGGGGTTTTGCGCACGCCCTTGGAGCGTTTTATTCCCAAAGATGGGAAATTCCCCGTGAAGGGGCACAGCCTGAACAGCGGACTTCACTCCGTGCCGGACTGCCAGGCCATTGTGAAAAAAGCCGCTTCCCGGCGTTTAGGAGAGAAATATGGCGTAAGCTGGCTGCCGGAAACCGGCGCGCTGTTTCAGTTGCAATTTTCCATTATGAACGACAAGGTGGAGCTGTTTCTGGACACCTCCGGAGCCGGGCTGCACAAGCGGGGCTACCGGGCCGTGGGCAACGACGCGCCATTACGGGAAACTTTGGCCGCCGCCATGGTCATGCTCACCCGGTACCGGGGCAGAGAATTTTTCTGGGATCCCTTCTGCGGCTCCGGCACCATTCCCATTGAGGCGGCATGGCAGGCTATGAACCGCGTGCCGGGGCTTTCCCGTCGTTTTGCCGCCGAAAGCTTCCCCTGGATGGAAGAAAAGCTGTGGGAAGATGTGAAAACGGAAGCGAAAGACAAGGAATTTCACGGGCAGTATCGGATTCTTGCCTCAGACAACGACCCCAAAAGCGTGAGCCTTACCATGGCCAACGCCAGAAAAGCCGGGGTTGGCAAAATCATCGTCTGCAAGGACGGGGACGCAACCAAGCTGGATTTACCCGCTCAGGAAGGCATTTTGGTGTGCAATCCCCCCTACGGCGAGCGAATGCTGGAGCAGAAAAGCGCCCAGCAGCTTTACAACGCCCTGGGGCGGCACCTGCGCTACGCCGACGGATGGAAAAAGTATATTATTACCTCTGAACCGGAATTTGAGCACTATTTCGGCAAAAAAGCGGACAAAAAGCGCAAGCTTTACAACGGCATGATCAAATGCAACTACTTTATGTACGCTGGAGGCCGCAAATGAAGCATCTGTTTCTGGTGAATCCCGCCGCCGGCAAGCGCGACGCTACCGCTATGTATCAAGAGGCCGTCGCCGCCGGCTGCAAGGATGTGGATTATGAAATTCGCGTCTCCCAAAAACCCGGCGACATCACCGCCTGGACGAAAGAAGCGGCGTCCACCGGAGCAGAACTTCATATATACGCCTGCGGCGGAGACGGCACCTTAAATGAGGTGGTAAACGGCGCGGCAGGGTTTCAAAATGTGGCGGTCACCCACTTCCCCGGGGGTTCCGGCAACGATTTTATCAAGATTTTCAGCGACGCAAAGCCCTTTTTTGACCTTGTGCCCTTGATGAACAACCCGGAAGAAACGGAATTTGACCTGATTTGCTGCAACGGCATATACGGTCTCAACACCTGTTCCATTGGCCTGGACGCGAGAATCGCGGCGGGGGTCGCCAAATACAAACGCCTGCCCCTGGTTTCCGGCTCCGGGGCATACATCCTTTCTACCTTGCAAAACGTCTTTCAGAAGCTTTCTGAGGATTACGAAATCGAACTGGACGGCAAAATTTGCGGCGGCAAAAAGACCATGGTATGCGTCGCCAACGGCCGTTGGTACGGCGGTGGCTTTCATCCCGTGCCGGATGCGGATCCGGCGGATGGAAAGCTGGAGGTTTTGTTGGTGGAGCCGGCAAATCTTTTGCAAATTGCAAAGGTCGTGGGGAAATACAAGGCGGGTCTTTATCAAAAGCTTCCCCACCTTATCACCCATCGCACCTGCAAAAATCTGGTTCTGCGCAGCGCGCAGCCCGTTGCGGCGCAGTTGGACGGAGAACTGCTCACCAGGCGGGAAATGCGAATTGGTATCGCCCCATGGAAACTGCGGTTTTTCTATCCCAGAGGGCTTACCTGGCAGCAAAAAGAGAGGATTCCCGCAAAAACAGGAGGAATGGCGTGAAAACGCCAGCAATTGCGGTAAACTGTGAAAACAGCTAAAGTTTATCCTTATTTTTCGGGTAAAATCTGGAATTTTCACTGTTGCAATTTTTTGTTAGATGCACTATTATATAAGCGTTAGCACTCAACCAGAATGAGTGCTAAAATCAGACAAATTTCGTAGACCAGCGCGGCTTGCCGCGATTCAAAAGAATATGGAGGAATAGCATATGAAACTGAAACCCATGGCAGACCGTGTGCTGCTGAAGCCCACCGAGGCGGAAGAAACCACCGCTTCCGGCATTATTTTGTCCACCGCTACCAAGGAAAAGCCCGTGATTTCCGAAGTGGTCGCCGTCGGCCCCGGAGATAAGGACACCGAAATGCTGGTAAAGCCCGGCGACCGCGTGGTTGTGGGCAAGTACACCGGCACCGAAATTAAGCTGGACGGCAAGGACTATACCATCGTAAAGCAGGCCGATATTCTGGCCATCGTGGAATAATTTGGAGGCAATAAAATTATGGCAAAAATGATTGTTTACGGCGAAGAAGCCAGAAAAAAGCTGCAATCCGGCATTGACCAGCTTGCGGACACCGTGAAGGTAACTTTGGGACCCAAGGGCCGCAACGTGGTTCTGGGCAAGAAATACGGCGCGCCCCTCATCACCAACGACGGCGTAACCATCGCCAAGGACGTGGAGCTGGAGGACGCTTTTGAAAACATGGGCGCGCAGCTCGTCCGGGAAGTCGCCACCAAGACCAACGACATGGCCGGCGACGGCACCACCACGGCCACCCTTCTGGCGCAGGCCATCATTCGCGAAGGCCTGAAGAACGTCACCGCCGGGGCAAATCCCATGGTCATGCGCAAGGGCATCGAAAAGGCGGTGAGCGCCGCCGTGGAATCCATCAAGGCCAACTCCGTTTCCGTGAACGGCTCCGAGGACATCGCAAGAGTCGGCACCGTCTCCTCCGGGGACGAGTCCGTGGGCAAGCTCATTGCCGAGGCCATGGAAAAGGTCGGCACCGACGGCGTGATCACCATTGAAGAATCCAAAACCGCCGAAACCGGCCTGGACGTGGTGGAAGGCATGGAGTTTGACCGGGGCTATATCTCCCCCTATATGGTAACGGATACCGACAAAATGGAGGCCGTTTTGGACGATCCCTACATTTTGATTACCGATAAGAAGATTTCCTCTATTCAGGAAATCCTGCCCGTGCTGGAAAGCGTCGTCAAGACCGGCAAGAAGATGATGATCATTGCCGAGGACGTGGAAGGCGACGCCCTGGCCACTTTGCTTGTGAACCGTCTGCGGGGCAACTTCAACTGCGTCTGCGTGAAGGCGCCCGGCTTTGGCGACCGCCGCAAGGAAATGCTTCAGGATATCGCCATCCTCACCGGCGGTACCGTGATTTCCAGCGAACTGAACATGGAGCTCACCGAAGCCACCATCGCAGACCTCGGCACCTGCCGTCAGGTGAAGGTCACCAAGGACAACACCACCATTGTTGACGGCAACGGCAATCCCGCCGCAATTGCGGATCGCGCCAACGTGGTTCGCGCTTCCATCGCCACCACCACTTCCGACTACGACCGGGAAAAGCTTCAGGAGCGTCTGGCGAAGCTGGCCGGAGGCGTAGCCGTAATCCGCGTGGGCGCGCAGACCGAAGTCGCCATGAAGGAGCAGAAGCTTCGCGTAGAGGACGCGCTGAACGCCACACGCGCCGCTGTGGAAGAAGGTATTGTGGCCGGCGGCGGCACTGCTTACGTCAACGCCATTCCCAGCGTGGAAGCCCTGATTGAGACCCTGAACGGCGACGAAAAGACCGGCGCGCAGATTATCGCCAAGGCCTTGCAGGCGCCCATCCGCCAGATTGCGGAAAACGCCGGCGTAGACGGCTCCGTGGTTTACGAGAAGATTAAAAATTCCGGCAAGGTGGGCTACGGCTACAACGCCTACGCGGAGACCTACTGCGACATGATTCCCACCGGCATCGTGGATCCCACCAAGGTGACCCGCTCCGCGCTGGAAAACGCAGCTTCCATCTGCGCCTGCGTGCTGACCACGGAATCTCTGGTGGCTGATAAGCCCGATCCCGCAGCGGACGCGGCGGCGGCCGCGGCAGCCCAGGGCGGCATGGGCGGTATGTACTAAGCTTGTTCCATTCCCTTTTCTAATACGGCGGCAGACCGGATTTTTCCTGTCTGCCGCTGCTGAGACTGTCGGAAAAACCCCTTCGGGCTTTTCCGACAAAAGGTTTGCAGTCTGCTGCGCGTATCATTTGTCCGCTTTTGGCGGACAAATTCCACACTTGCAGCCTGAAAAGTATTTTCCGCCACATACGTGCTGCGGCGGAAAATGATTTTAACTTGATTCGCGCCTGCGGGCGCGAACTCTGCGAGGCTTTTTTGACACGCTAAGGAGCGGCAGACCGGATTTTTCCGGTCTGCCGTTGCTTTTACTATTTTTCATTTTGAAGAAAAATTTCTTCCGCCTGTTCCACCGCATTTTGCAGCTAAACTGCGTCCTTTGTAGAAGATGACAATAGGTCGAGGGCATCATTACACGCAGCCATTAAAAGCATATATGCGCTGCGATAAGGATTCGTTGTAATTTCCAACACAAAAACCTCCATTTTTCCATATAGACTATTACATTATATAATGCAATAGTCTATATGGAAAACGGAAAAATAAGATATGATCCAACAAAAAAGTCACTGATGGTGAAATATCTTATGATTAAATTAAACGTACTGCCGCTTTTGGAGAAAAATGGAAAAACAAAATACTGGTTATATAAGCAGATGGGCATGAGTTACCAAAATTTCAATAAAATGATATGCAACGAAACCAAATCCATTCAGTATGAAAATATTGAAACGCTTTGCTTGCTTTTGCATTGTACGCCAAATGAACTTTTTATATTTGTAGAAGATGAAAAGTAGTATTTTTTATAGGTGCTAAAAAATAAAGCTTGTTTTCTGAATTCATTTTCTAAAACTTGACGTTTCTTTGTTTCCGTGCTATAATATGCATAGAAAAAGGGCGCTGCCGATAGACGGTTTTGCTCCCACGATTCATTACTTCAAAAGAAGTAACCGCATTCTGTAGGAGGAAGGGCGGTTACTTCTTTTTTACGATCTGATAAATCAGACTGGCAAAGGAAATGAGTACAAGAATGAGCTGAAAAAGCTCGTTGTATGTAACTGCATTCACTTTTACCACCCCCTTCCATACGGACAGGGGGCAAGAAGCGTCACCCCCTGTAAAGGGAGCTTAACCGCCTGCCGCAGTATGCTGCGCGGCAAGGAAATACCGCCGCTTAGCGCACCGCAAACCTTATGGCAACGCCCGGTTCCAAAGGAACCGGGTTTATCTTACCATTTCCGCTTTGTTTTGTCAAAGTCTTTCTCAAAACTCTCTCTTTCTCATCCTTGACGTTTCTTTGTTTCCGTGCTATAATATGCATAGAAAAAGGGCGCTGCCGATAGACGGTTTTGCTCCCTAGTTGGTTCAAAGAAGTAACCGCTTAGTTTGGAGCCTGGGCGGTTATTTCTTTTTTGCTATGCTGTAAATCTGGGTAGCAAAGGCAACAAGCATCGTAACAAAAGCGTAAAGCTCTGCATGAGATACCATTTATACCACCCCCTCCTATGTAGTCGGGGACAAGAAGCTGCCCCCGCGAAGGGAGCGTAACCGCCTACCGTGGTGCGCCGCGCAGCGAATCAGATTCCTCTGATTGCCGGTGGCAATCACACCTTAAACTATATGGCAACGTCCGGTTCCATTGGAACCGGGTTTATTTTATCATTTTTCCCTACGCTGTCAAAAGCTTTTCAAAATCGTTATAAAACTTTCTTTCCTCCGTTTTCCTGTTTTAGACAGTTTCCTAATTTTGCTCCTTTCTTACCGGAAAGAAATCTTGTAAAATGGAGATACTTTCTTTAAAATATACGTGAAGGAGCGTGAACAAATGATTGACGCGACAAAGCTGGTGATAGAAGGCGCCATCGATCGGGCGCTGCGGCAAATTGCTATGGATTCCCGCCGGGGACTTCGGAATCTTGTGGATTTGGGTCTGCTTTTCAACAAAAGCGGCTGGCGGCAGTTTTTTCTGCGCAGCGCACAGAATATGCTGTCTGACGATAACAGCGCCTACTATGAGCTGGCTCGTCGGCTGCAAAGCACCGTGGATAACAGCCGTTTGAAGACCTTCGGCATTGCTCTTGGTTATGAAAGCTGTACCAAAGGCGCAAAGCGCATCCGTGAAATTGAGCAAAGCCATGGCTTTGACATTCCCTGGGCTTTGACGATACTTGCAGGCAGCGAGGGCGTATCGCAGGACGCCGCCAACCGGCTCATTGCCCAAGGAAAAAATCTGGGCGTCCATGCTTTTGCCCTCATCGATCAAGGACTGGACATGGAAGCGCTTCGCCGCACCTTAGAGGAGCACCAGGATTGCGCCTTTTTGCTGATGCTGCAAGGCGGCAAGAAGCAGGTGCAAAAGCTGGAAGTTCTGGAGGAATATCAAAATTTTATCGTTTCCATCGATGCAGGGCAAGAGGACGCCATGGAGAAAACAGAATGGCTGCAAAGCAGGCGCTTTCTTTACAGCGTGCATACCTTTTACAATGACAATACGGCAAGCCAGGTCATTGATCCGGAATCGCTGGATCGTTACCTCCAATACGCACCGGCCGCCGTCTTTTTGCTGGCAGAAGCCGGTACAAAGGTGGAAACCCTGCACCGGACAGCGGAAAACGTCGTTGCTATTCGCAAAACGCCGAACTACGCCTATCTGCTTTTTGAGGCGTTGTACGACGTGATGTATCTGGACAACATTATTTCTCAGGACGATTGCGCTATGGCCATCACAAAAGACGGCAAAGCCGTCTGCCTGCGCAGCGGCGGCTCCTGGAGCAGCGGATGCTCCATATACGAAAACAGTCTGGAGCAGATTCTGCGGCGCACCGCCTCAAAAGGAGGTTGTCATGGCTGAATCCAGTTTGACCAAGCGGGCGTTGGCCGGGGCGATGAAAACCCTCATGGCAAGCCGCCCTTTTCAAAAAATTAACGTAGGCGATGTTTGCGAGCTTTGCCAGATGAACCGGAAAAGCTTTTACTACCATTTTCGGGACAAATACGATTTGGTAAACTGGATTTTTCAAACGGAATTCATCGCCGTGATGCAGGAAAAAAAGCCGGACAGCTACTGGGAAATGGTGGAGCAGCTTTGCGCCTATTTTTATGAAAACCGGGCGTTTTACCGGAATGCCCTGTCCGTAGAAGGACAAAATTCCTTCCGGGAGTATTTTCAGGAGGTTCTCGCCCCGGTTTTGCAGGGGCTTATGGACAGCGAATTTGCCCCTAATACCCCGGAATCCGATTTTCTCGTGACCTTTTACAGCGACGCTTTCACGGCAGCGTTGATTCGCTGGCTTTCCAGCCGGAACTGTCAAAAGCCCGGCGACTTTACCGCTATGCTGCGGCTTTGCGTGGAAGCCACTGCCCAAAAGCTTGGGGGAAAGGAGACATAGCTTTGACAAAGTACATCATGGCATTGGACGCTGGCACCACCAGCAACCGCTGCATTTTGTTTGACCAGGCTGGGCGGATCTGCTCTTCGGCACAGAAGGAATTTACCCAATATTTCCCAAAGCCCGGTTGGGTAGAGCACGACCCGGAGGAAATCTGGTGCACGCAGCTTGAGGTCGCCCGGCAGGCCATGGCGAACATCGGCGCAACCGCCAGAGACATTGCAGCCGTCGGCGTGGCAAACCAGCGGGAAACCGCCGTGGTCTGGGACAAAAAGACGGGTAAACCCATCCACCGGGCGATTGTATGGCAGTGCCGCCGGACGGCCGGGTACTGCGACGAATTGAAAGCCCAAGGGTATACGGAAATTTTCCGCCAGAAAACCGGGCTTGTCCTCGACGCTTATTTTTCCGCCACCAAGCTGCGCTGGCTTTTGGAGGAGGTTCCGGGCGCAAGAGCGCGGGCGGAAAAGGGCGAGCTGCTTTTCGGCACCATCGATACCTGGCTCATCTGGAAGCTCACCGGGGGCAAGACCTATGTGACGGACTACTCCAACGCCTCCAGAACCATGCTTTTTAACATCCACACCTTGCAGTGGGACAAGGAAATTCTAAAGCAGCTTGCAATCCCCGCCTGTATGCTGCCCACTGTACAGCCGTCCAGTTGTATCTACGGCGTATCCGATCCGTCGCTTCTTGGCGCGCCCATTCCCATCGGCGGCGCGGCGGGAGATCAGCAGGCGGCGCTGTTTGGGCAAGTCTGCTTCTCCCCCGGCGAGGCGAAAAACACTTACGGCACCGGCTGCTTTTTGTTGATGAACACAGGCGGCGTGCCCGTTTTCTCTAAAAACGGACTGGTTACCACCATCGCCTGGGGCTTGGATGGCAAAGTCACCTACGCCCTGGAAGGCTCTGTTTTTGTGGCGGGGGCGGCAATTCAATGGCTGCGGGATGAAATGCAGCTCATTAAATCGGCGCAGGATTCTGAATTTCAGGCGCAGAAGGTGCCGGATACCAACGGCTGCTATGTGGTGCCCGCCTTTACAGGACTTGGGGCGCCTTATTGGGACGCTTACGCCAGAGGGGCGATTTTGGGGCTTACCAGAGGGGTCAACCGGTATCATATCATCCGCGCCACCCTGGATTCCATCGCCTATGAGGTATGCGACATTGTAAGCGCCATGGAAGCCGACGGCGGCATCCGTCTGACCGCCTTGAAAGCCGACGGCGGGGCGGCGGCGAACAATTACCTGATGCAAACCCAAGCCGATCTCATTGGCGCGCCGGTGGCACGGCCTCGGTGCGTGGAAACCACCGCCATGGGCGCGGCCTATTTCGCTGGGCTGGCCGTAGGGTTCTGGGAAAGCATGGACACGCTTCTTGCAAACGGAGGCGTGGACCGGGTATTTCAGCCGTCCATGCCGGAGGTTGAACGGCAAAAGCGGCTGAAGGGCTGGAGGCAGGCGGTGGGACAGGTGCGCATGGAAACGGCGCTTTAAGACGTATGTTCCATACTGCGCCGTATGATTCAGACGCCGTAGGGTCGGACCAATGTGTGCGCCCCTACGGCTAGATACGTATTGCACCAAGAGACAAGCATTGCACCAAAAAATGAAAAAACAATGCCGGCGGAAGCATTTTTCCTCCGGCAATTCTTTATTATAAAGGTATTGCGCAAAAAATCCTTGTTTTTTTCCTAGCTCTATGGTAGAATGTAGGGTGAGGATTTATCAAAATTTACACAAAAGAGATAGAAATTCGGCCGCTGCCGCGGACATAGGCTTCGCAGGCGTTTGGGCTTTGCGTCATAGCCGCTCCCCCCGGCTATGACCGCATTTGGCCGGCTCTGGAAAGGAGATCATCATGTACTCATCCGCTTATGTATGGGCAAAAGTCCTGGCCCATATGGAAAACCGGCTGGGCGCGCCAGTTGTATCGGCCTGGTTTGACAATGCCGACGTCATTGCACTTAACGAGGAACAGCTTATTTTGCATACCGCCTCCCCTTTCTGCAAGGAAATCATTCAGCGTCGGTGCACGGAATACATCAAAGACGCCATGAAGGAGATTTTTAACTCCGACGTGGAGCTTGTGGTGCTGGGCGACGAGGAGCTGGAGCAATACAATTCCCGTGGCAAGGAATCCACTACCATGGATTTTAACCCCCAGTTTACCTTCGATTCCTTCGTAGTCGGCTCCAGTAACCGCTTTGCCCATGGGGCGGCGGTGGCGGTGGCCAAAAATCCGGGGCAATCCTACAATCCCCTTTTTATTTACGGTCCGCCCGGTATTGGCAAAACCCATTTGCTTTACGCCATCGCCAATGAAATTCGCCGGCAGCATCCCCTTTTTAAAATCGTATATATCAAAGGCGACCAGTTTACCAATGAAATGATCGCCGCCATTCAAAGCGGCAAAAACGTGGAATTTCGCAGCAAATACCGGGAAGCCGACTTGTTTCTCATTGATGATATTCAGTTCATTGCCGGTAAGGAAGGCACCCAGGAGGAGTTTTTCCATACCTTCAATAATTTATATGAAGCCCATAAGCAGATTGTCATGACCTCCGACCGGAAGCCCAGCGATATGCAGACATTGCAGGATCGTTTGAAAACCCGGTTTGAATGGGGCTTACTCGCGGACATTCAGCCCCCGGACTATGAAACCCGTATGGCGATTCTCAAAAACAAGGCCGTCTCCATGGGGCTGGATTTGCCCGACGACGTGTGCAACTACATCGCCAACAACATCACCAACAACGTGCGGCAGATTGAAGGTACCGTGAAAAAAATTCAGGCCTACCGGGACTTAAACAGTATGCCTCTGGATTTAGACCACATTTCCCGCGCCATCGACGACATGTTCAAGGCCGAAGGGAACGCTTTGCCCACGCCCGCTCTCATTATCAGCCAGGTGAGCAAATTTTATTCCATTGACGAAGCCGTAATTCGCGGCGTTTTGCGCAACCGCGGCGCGGCGGAAGCAAGGCAGGTGGCGATGTATCTCATCCGCCAGCTTACCAATATGTCGCTGCCGGACATTGGAAAGGAATTTGGAAGGGATCATACCACGGTGCTCCATTCCATCCGCAAAATCGAGCTTTCCCTCAAGGACAAAGGCTCCAATTTGCAGGATAATATCCGGGATATTACCGCCAATATCAACTCCTGCCTGTAGCGGGCAGCGCTCCTATGACACGGCAGGAAGTTACCGCGCAAAATAGGCGGCAGTTCTTGTCGAGTGACCCCCAAGGGTGTGTCAAGTCAGCAACCGCGCTCATAACGCATCGTCAGCGGACACCGTCCGCCGCTTTTTTGGCGCAAAAATTTTTCCACAGGGGATGTGGAATGTGCAGAAACGCGCTGTGGAAAAAATTGCACAAATTTTTGAAAAATTTCGCCTGTGTACAAGCTGTGCTGAAATTCCACAGGGGTTGTGGACAAAAAACAACGGGATTGCGTGGCTTCTGCTTGTTTTCCACATAAGTTTTCCCTACTCCTGCAAAAACTAACAAATTCCTTTCTGTTTATACTATCATCTATATTTTTACAAGAAAGAAGGTTGCCGTATGCGTTTTACCTGTGAAAAAAGCGAACTGGTTTACGCCATCAGTATTGCCAGCCGAACCGTCTCCCAAAAAAGCACTCTGCAAGTGCTGGAAGGCATCTTATGCAAAGCCGGTCACGGTTTATACCTTTCCGGCTACAATCTGGAAACTGGCATTACCGTCCATGTAGAGGCCGACGTGGTGGAAAGCGGTTCTTGCATCTTCCCTGCCCGGCTATTTTTCGACATCGTGCGTCGTTTGCCGGAAGGACAGGTGACGATTGTGGTAGATGAAAATTATAAGGTTTCCATCCGGGCAAGCTACGCCTCCTTTACCATTTCCGCCTCCGACCCGGAGGATTACCCGGAGCTGCCCGACGTGGAGAGCAACAAGGGCGTGCATATCCCTCAGTGCAAGCTGCGGGAACTGATCTCCGGCACCTTATTCGCCGTGTCGGAAAATCAGGGGCGACCCATTCACACGGGTTGTCTTTTTGAAGTAGAGGACGACGGCATTACCGTGGTGGCGGTAGACGGCTACCGTCTGGCTCGCCGTACCTGGCGCCCCGAAGAGCCCACAGGCAGAACCATGAAATTTGTGGTTCCCTCCCCTGCCTTGAAGGAAGTGGAAAAAATTCTGGCGGATACCCAGGAGGACGCTGTGTTTACCCTAGGCCCCAAGCATATTTTGTTCGAGGTAGGCGACGCGACTCTGGTCTGCCGCCTGCTGGAGGGCGAATTTTTAAACTGGCGGCAGGTGGTGCCCACAAACAGCCCCATAAAGCTTGTGGCAAAGGTGAGTCAGCTTGCGGCTTCCTTTGAGCGGGTGGGTCTTATCGTGTCGGAAAAGGTGAAAAGCCCGGTGCGCTGCACCTTTGGAGAAAACGAAGCCCACTTCCTCACCAATACCACCATCGGCAACGCGGAGGATCGCTGCTGTGTGGCGGGCAATGGCCAGGGACTGGAAATCGGCTTTAACTGCCGTTATATTCTAGACGCTTTGCGGGCGGTGCCCAATGAGGAGGTATGTCTGGAAATGCGGGACGGCCTCAGCCCCCTCGTCTTTACCCCTGTGGACGAAAAGGAAGATTACGCTTATATGGTATTGCCGGTGCGTCTGAAAGCCGGTTCATAAAAAGGAAGTTTTTCTATGAAAGTAATCGTGAAACGCAAACGTCAAAATGCCGAAACCCCGGTGGTCATTCACACGGAGTTTATCAAGCTGGAAGCCGCCATGAAGCTGTGCGACGCGGTTCCCTCCGGGGGAATGGGAAAAAATCTCATTCAGGACGGGGAAATTACCGTCAACGGCGAAACCTGCACCATGCGGGGCAAAAAGCTCCGTCCGGGGGATAAGTTTTCCTGCCTTGGGGCGGATTATGTAATTTGCAATGAGAATTGACCGGCTGGAGCTGGAAGGCTTTCGGAATTATGAAAATCTGGCGGTGGACTTCGACCCCGGAGTGAACCTCATCGTAGGAGACAACGCACAGGGAAAAACCAACCTGCTGGAAGCCATTACCTATCTTTCCATGGGGCGCTCCTTCCGCACCCGAAAAGAGCAGGAGCTGATTCGCTTTGGGGCGGACTTTGCCCAGCTTCAAGGATGCATCACAGGAAGCGTCCGGGAGCAGACGATAAAAGCCACGCTGTTTGCAAGTCGGCGACCCAGGCAACTATTTTTGAACGGGTTGAAGAAAAAAACCGCGGGGGAGCTGAGCGGCGTTTTGACGACAGTTTTGTTTTGCCCGGAAGATCTTCTGGTTTTAAAAGCCGGCGCCGCCGCCCGGCGGCGGCTCATGGACGGCGCACTGGTGCAGCTTCGCCCCAATTACGACAGCGCGCTGTCCGTCTATGGCAGATTGTACGAGCAAAAAAGCAGAATTTTAAAGGAGCGGTTTGAAAATCCCTCTTTGTTGGAGGTATTGCCGGAATATAACGCCCAAATGTGCCAGGTGGGAGCGCTGCTCATTTCTTACCGCGCCAGATTTTTAAAGGCGTTGGGAGAAGCCGCCACCGCATTTCACCGGGATTTTTCCGGGGGAAAGGAAAGTCTTGCGCTGGAATACCGGACGGTTTCCAGTGTGACGGACGTATTCGCGCCGGTGCAGGAGCTGCAGGCGCAATTGGCCGGCCACATGGAAAGCCATAAAAGAGCGGAGCTGGAAGCGGGGCAGTGTCTGTCTGGCCCTCACAAGGATGATTTTGATGTGCTGCTGGACGGGCTGAGCCTGAAAAGCTTCGGCTCTCAGGGGCAGGTGCGATCAGCCGCCATCAGTCTGAAATTAGCCCAGCGGGCGCTGTTTTTGAAAGAAACCGGAGAAGAGCCGGCGCTGCTGCTGGACGACGTATTGTCCGAACTGGACGCCGGGCGGCAGGATTTTATTTTGAATCATATCCGCACCGGGCAGGTGTTCATCACCTGCTGCGAAAAAACGAAGCTTACGGGGCTGGGGCAGATTTTGCAGATTGAAAAGGGAAGGCTTTTGCATAGCCTCCCGGCGGACAGGCTGCCGTGACGCGCTACAAGCGGTTGTATTTATTTGACACGCTGTGGCGCGGGAGCGCCAAAGCCTCCCTTGTGTAAAGGGAGGTGGCACGGCGCAGCCGTGACGGAGGGATTGTCGTGCAAACGAAGTATAATAAGCAGTTTGCGCCGGAAACTTGCCGGGCTGCGCCGGGCGCACACATCGGTGCGCCCCTACGGCATAGCAGGAAAATGCCGCGCAAATTGAGACGGCAGCCGCTGTCGAGCGACCCCCAAGGGTGTGCCAAATCTGCAGCGGGGTTCGTGACGCATTGCCAGTGGGCGCTGCCCGCCTCTATGGCATATGTTTGGATTGTCCGCTGATATGCAATGTTTCTTCTGTTTTTTATTATGATTGAAAATAAGCCAAATATTTGGCTTTTCAAATAAATTTTCGCATTTTCTCAAATTTCTTTGAAAGGGAGGTCTGTTCATGTCTGACGAATTATATCAAAGGGTCGAACAGGAATATGACGCCAATCAAATTCAGGTTCTGGAAGGGCTGGAGGCCGTGCGCAAGCGTCCCGGTATGTATATCGGCTCCACCTCCGCTTCCGGTCTGCACCACCTTGTCTATGAAATCGTAGATAACGCCATTGACGAAGCTTTGGCGGGCTACTGCAAGCATATTACCGTGACCATCAATCCCGGCGATTCCATTACCGTTACCGACGACGGCCGAGGCATCCCCGTGGACATTCAGCCCCAGACCGGCCGCCCCGCGCTGGAGGTCGTGTATACCGTGCTCCATGCCGGCGGCAAATTCGGCGGCGGCGGCTACAAGGTCTCCGGGGGCTTGCACGGCGTAGGCGCGTCCGTTGTAAACGCCCTGTCCGAATGGCTCCAGGTGCGGGTGCATAAAAACGGCAATATTTACGAAATGCGCTTTGCAAGGGGCAATATTACCCAGGAAATGAAAATTGTCGGCAAAACCGACCGCAACGGTACGGAAGTCACCTTCCAGCCGGACAGCGAAATGTTTGACACGGTGGTTTTTGACTACGAAACCCTGCATACTCGTATGCGGGAGGAGGCGTTTTTGAACGCCGGGTTGACCATCACCATCGCGGACAAGCGCACGGAGGACGGCAAAGATGCTACCATGTGCTATGAAGGGGGCATCCGGGAATTTGTGGCCTGGTGCAACCGAAACAAAAATCCCATTCACAATGATATCGTCTATATGCGCGGCACAAAGGGCGACGCTTCCGCGGAAATCGCACTGCAATATAACGACAGCTACAACGAATTCTTATTGAGCTTCGCCAACGATGTGCACACCACAGAAGGCGGTATGCATGAAACCGGCTTCAAAACCGCGCTCACCAGAGTTTTGAACGCCTACGGCACGAAAAACGGCATCATCAAGGGCGACGACAAGGTAACGGGCGAGGATTGCCGGGAGGGCATCACGGCGATTATCTCTGTGAAGCTCACGGAAGCCCAGTTTGAAGGCCAGACCAAAACCAAGCTTGGAAACGCCTATATCCGAACGCTGGTGGACGGCATTGTAAACGAGCAGCTAACCACCTACTTTGAAGAACACCCCCAGACGGCGAAAATCATTCTGGAAAAGGCCATGACCGCCAACCGCGCCAGAGAAGCCGCCCGAAAAGCCAGAGATTCCATACGGCGCAAGACCGCCTTGGGCGGCGCAGCCATGCCGGATAAGCTCCGGGACTGCAACGAATCCGACCCCAGCCTCACGGAAATTTACATCGTGGAGGGCGACTCCGCAGGCGGCTCCGCCACCCAGGGCAGAGACTCCCGGTTCCAGGCGATTTTGCCCTTGTGGGGCAAAATGCTCAACGTGGAAAAGGCCAGAGAGGATAAGGTCATCGGCAACGACAAATTGCAGCCGGTGATCACCGCTCTGGGCGCGGGCATCGGCGAGGAATTTGACACGAGTAAATTACGCTATCACAAGGTCGTGATTATGGCCGACGCCGACGTGGACGGCAGCCATATCAGAACGCTCCTTCTCACCTTTTTCTTCCGCTTTATGCGGCCGCTGATTGAAAACGGCTATGTGTACGCCGCTATGCCGCCGCTTTTCAAGCTGGTGCGGGGCAAAACCACCCGCTACGCCTTCTCCGACCCGGAACGGGATCAGATTTCCGCGGAAATGCGGGGCGACAATCCCAACGCCAAGGTGGACATCAGCCGGAACAAGGGTCTTGGCGAAATGGATCCCCACGAATTATGGGAGACAACCATGAACCCGGAGACCAGAACCCTGAAGCGGATTACCCTGGAGGACGCCACCAGAGCCGACGAGATTTTCACCCTTTTAATGGGCGAAAAGGTAGAACCCCGCCGGGATTATATTGAGCAGAACGCCCAGTTTGCCCAGAATCTGGACTATTGATTGTTTTAAGCATGAAATGCAGTGAACTGTAGGGCGGGGTCATGACCCCGCCGGGCACTGATTCATGCAGCATCCATCGCTTTTTTATTTATATGAAAGATGAGTTTGAGCGCCTGTTCTATCCCAAAAGAAAAAATCCCCGGCTGAAAAATGGATTGTTATGCCAAGTCACATTCATATGATTCTTGTACTGCAAGAACAAGCTGCTCCTTTGCCTGCTTTAGTCGGTCAATATAAATCCTATGTTACAAGAAAAATTCATGAAATGTATCCCATTTTGAATGTTTGGCAAAGGCATTTCATGAGCATGTAATACGAAATCAGGCAGGTTATGAAAAAAATTTGGAATTACATTGATGAAAATCCCATGAAGTGGAGGACGATTGCTTTTTCATTAGGGAATAGCGTTATAAATGCAGAAATGCTGTCAATATAAAATGAAAGGCAAAGTTATTTTGCAGAAGCGTATTTGCCATCATAATTGAATTTTTAACTGCCCGGCGGAGTCATGACTTCGCCCTACAGCGCGTCATGATAGCTGCACCTGAATTTTATAGCATAAAAATGTAACGTGTATACAAGCGTATGATTGCAGGATCTCAGGAGAGCGGCACCACAAAAAGGAGGCGTTTTTATTGGCGCAGCACAAAAAAGACTACAAGCCGGAGGACATTATGTACCCCGATCAGTCCATTGTGACCTCCGAGCTTGTCCATGAAATGAAAAACAGCTACATCGAGTACGCCATGTCCGTTATTGTCGGCCGTGCGCTGCCCGACGTGCGGGACGGCCTGAAGCCGGTACACCGGCGGATCTTGTACGCGATGTATGAGGATAATCTTACTTCCGACCGCCCCTTCCGCAAGTCCGCCACCTGCGTGGGCGACGTTTTGGGTCGGTATCATCCCCATGGCGACGGTTCCGTATACGACGCCCTGGTGCGCTTGGCGCAGGATTTTTCCATGCGCTATATGCTGGTGGATGGTCACGGCAACTTCGGTTCCGTAGACGGCGACCCCCCGGCGGCTTACCGTTATACGGAAGCCAGAATGTCCAAAATTTCCAATGAAATGCTCCGGGACATTGAAAAGGATACGGTAAACTGGGATCCCAACTTTGACGAGACCCGGAAAGAGCCGCGGGTTTTGCCCAGCCGCTTCCCCAATCTGTTGGTAAACGGTTCTTCCGGCATCGCCGTGGGTATGGCCACCAACATCCCGCCCCACAATTTAACGGAGGTCATCAACGCCTGTATCTGCGTGCTGGACGACCCGGAAGCGACCCTGGCCGACCTCATGGAGCACGTCACAGGCCCTGATTTTCCCACCAAGGGCATCATTTTGGGCAGAGCGGGTATCCGCGCCGCCTACGCCACGGGCAAAGGCCGCTTAACCCTTCGGGCAAGGACGCATTTTGAAGAATTTGGCCAAAACCGCACGAGAATTATTGTGACGGAAATCCCCTATCAGGTCAACAAGCGGATGCTCATCAAAAATATGGCCGATCAGGTGAACGATAAGCGTCTGGACGGCATTTCCGACATTCGGGACGAATCCGACCGGAACGGTATGCGCATTGTCATTGAGCTAAAAAGGGAAGCCAACGCCCAGGTGGTTTTAAACCGGCTGTTTGCTCAGACCCAACTGCAAACGACCTTCGCCATCAATATGCTGGCGCTGGTGAAAAATCAGTCTCAGCCCAAGGTTTTATCCCTACGGGAAATTCTGGACGAATATCTGGCCTTCCAGGAGGAGGTCATCATCCGGCGCACCCGGTTCGACCTGAAAAAAGCCCAGGATCGCGCCCATTTGCTGGAGGGTCTGCTCATTGCCCAGGACAATATCGATGAAGTGATTCGGATTATCCGTACCTCCTATGATAACGCCAAGGATAATCTGATGGAAAAGTTCGGACTTTCCGACGTGCAGGCTCAGGCAATTTTGGATATGCAGCTCAAGCGTCTGCAAGGTCTGGAACGGGACAAGCTTCTGGCCGAGTACAAGGAGCTGGAAGAGCGGATCGCCTACTACCAGCAGGTTTTGGGAGACATTAATCTGGTAAAATCCATTTTGAAGGATGAGCTGATCGCCATCCGGGACAAGTTTGGCGACGGCCGCCTGACGGAAATCCAGGATGTGGAGGACGAAATCGATATTGAGGATCTCATCGAGGAGGAGGACTGCTGCTTTACCCTGTCCAACTGCGGTTACATGAAGCGGATGCCCGTGGACACCTACCGCACCCAGGGCAGAGGCGGCCGGGGCGTCAACGCCCAGAACCTCAAGGATGAGGATTTTGTCAAGAATATTACCATAGCGTCCACCCACGACCATATGCTGTTTTTCACCGATTTGGGACGGGTACACCACCGCAAGGGCTATCAGATTCCCGAAGCCGGGCGCACCGCCAGAGGCACGGCCATTGTCAACGTGCTGCCCTTGGAGCCGGGAGAAGCCGTTACCGCCATGGTTGTGACCCATGATTTCCATGAGGACGAATATTTGGTCATGGTGACAAGAAACGGAACGGTGAAGCGCATCGCCTTTACAACCATCGCCACCAACCGAAAAACCGGGATACGGGCGCTGACATTGGAGGAGGACGACCACCTGATTTCTGTGATGCGCACCAACGGCAACGACAATATCGTGATTGCCACCGCCGGGGGGATGGCGATTTGCTTCAACGAGCAGGATGTGCGACCCATGGGGCGGGAGGCCGCCGGCGTACGGGGCATTTCCCTCAGCGACGGAGACTATGTCATCGGCGCGGAAAAGGCGGAGGAGGGCAAGACCTTGCTCACCGTCACGGAAAACGGCTACGGCAAGCGCACGGAGCTTTCCGAGTATCTGCGCCTTGGGCCAAACGGCGAGCGAATCGCCCAGGGTCGCGGCGGCAAGGGTCTCAAAAACTATAATATTACGGCGAAAACCGGCAATGTGGCCGGCTGCCGTGTGGTAGATGAAACCGACGATGTAATTCTCATCGAGTCCGGCGGCGTGATTATCCGCATTCCTGCTGCCAGCATCAACGTGTACAAGCGGGACACCCAAGGCGTTATCGTCATGCGGGTGGAGGAAGGCAACCGGGTCATCGGCGTGGAGCGCATCACCCCGGAAGTGGAAAGTGAAGAACAGGCCGAAGAAGGCGTCTAAAGGTTCAAACAGGAAAGCCAGAATTCTGGCTTTCCTGTTTTTTTATATGAACTGGGGCGCAGTTTCAAGAATGCGTCATATGCCTGCAAAATTTGAAACATATTCCAATTCTTTGCAAGAACCAATTTTCGCCGCAAGGGCGCAACTGCGTGTTCGCCTGTTTCCACCCGGCTTTCGGCGCAAGCCCAATAAAAGATCGTAGTATGTGTGCGCCCGTTTCCAACTTTTCGTGAGAACGCTGTCATTGCGCGAAAGCATAGTCAACGCGGCAATCTCTCGAATCTGTCATTGCCTCCCAACGGGCGAACACACAGGTTCGCCCCTACGGCAACGACTGCTACCATGGCAGCGCCTTTGCGTCGTATATGCAACTGCGACGCAAAATAGGACAAGAGCACTGTGAGAAAAGAAGGAGATTGATCCCCGCACCAGGCCAGTTGCCCGCAGCAGTGCAACAAACGCCCTTTTTTTCGCAAGAATTGAGAAGGAAGGTTTATCCAATGGAGCCTTCCACAAACAGTTGAAAAAATTGCCGTTGCCTTTCGTCTTGGCAATGGCCGCGAAAAAGGGAGGAAACAGCTTGAAAACAACACAGAAAATCAGCATGGATTTGATTCGGCGGGATTTTATGCCCCGGGTTACAGTCAAGCAGGGGGATACGAATTCCAGACAGGTGGAGCTGGCGCTTTTTGAAGGGGGCGTAGCCTGGGTGATCCCGGCAGAAGCAATGGTCATTGTCCGCTACCGAAAGGCCGACGGCACTGCCGGACTGTACGATACTTTGCCGGACGGTACCGCGGCGGCGTCCGCGTCGGAAAACGTACTGACGATCAACCTTGCGCCGCAAATGCTCACGTATGCGGGTACGGTCTGCGCAGACGTAGTACTGGTACAGGAGGATAAGCGGCTTGCCACGTTTAATTTTATCATCCATGTGGAAATCGCGCCCACCAGCGGGGCGGCTCTGGAATCTCAGGACTATTACAAGGTCGTCACATTGGATCAGATCAACGCCGCTTTGGCCGAACGGGTGAAAACCGTCAATTACATCGGGCCGGACGAAAACGGCAATGTAAACGTGGACGCGGTGCCGGTTTCCGGGGGTACGTTTACGGGACCTGTGTACATTGGCCAAAACGGCGCGCTGTATTTGAACGGACCCAACGGCATGAAGGTGCAGCTCAAAGGAGAACAGACAGCGCAGGGGGATATGGCGGTGCGGCTTGTGCAGAATCCGAGCCGCAAGGACGCGTGCCTTCGGGGGATCGCGGAACCAAGGCAAGAGAACGACGCGGCAAACAAAGCTTATGTGGATGCTGGAGACAAGGTAAAATCGGTGAACGGCCTGATTGGCGCGGTGCGTTTGGGGGCGTTGGACGTGGGGGCGCTGCCCAAGGACGGCGGTCTGGTAGAAGGCGCGCTGGCCGTGCAGGACTGGCTGGATTTTCCCATAGGTAAGAATCTGGGTGTGCATATCATGGCGGAAACCGGGCAAGACGGCTCCAAAATTCCTTCGCTGGCATTTTACGGAGATAACAGCGATGAGGCGGTGCGTCTGCGCAATGTGGCGGAGCCAACGGAGGCGGGAGACGCGGTTTCCAAGGGCTATCTGGAGAGACTACTTTCTAAAATCGGCAATTTTTTGGAGGGCGTACAGATTGGCAGCGGGGATACGGGCTTTGTCATTGTATCGGAGAGTAATGTTCCCACTGCGCCGGCCATGGCGCTGTATGGACAAAACGGCGACGAGCCAGTACGGATTCAGGGAGTGGCCGCCCCTCAGGGAAATGGGGACGCGGCGAATAAAAAATATGTAGACGACGCCGTTGCCGCAGGGCAGGTCAGCGCGGGAGTGGCTGCAATCAACGGGCAAAGCGGCAGGGTTACATTGCCTGTTTCCGGCTTTGGACTGTGCGAAACCCCGGCGGACACGGTGGTAAAGGAGATCGCCGGGCTGACTTCCGGGTTCGTGGCTACAGACGGCGCAATCCTGGCTGTAAAATTTACACAGGTAAACAGCGCGTCGATTCCCAAGCTGAAGGTGGGGAATGAAACCGCGCCGATATATCACTGGCGGACCAATTATAATGCAAAACAGGGAGATATGGGAAGCTGCACCCATCTTTTCCTCTATTATGCCGGGGTTTGGCTGCTTTTGAATCCCCTGAGCGACACGCCGAAAAAGGGTGTGGATTACTGGACGGCGGAGGATGTGGCGCAGATCAAAAGCTATTTGGAAGAAGCGGTGCTGGGAGGCGCGTGGTAATGAGCGTTCGCAGCGAAATGACGGCTTTGGCCGAGCAAGTGCGGCGGCTTACCGGCGGCGCGGCGCAGCTTCGCGCAGGGGAAATGGCGCAGGCGCTGCATAAAATTGACCAACAGGAAAAAACGATTCTCGTACCGGAAAAGTTTGGCGGCGCAATGGCCGCCTTGGCCGGGCAGGTGCGCCGGCTCACTGGGAAAACGGGCGCCCTTGGTATTGTGGAGATGACCCAGGCGCTGTCTGAAGTGGCGGTTCCCGTGCGTCTGGCGGACGCTGAATCTGGGATCATTCTGGGCTACGCCAGCCGGGATCGGGATATTGTTGCCATCGCCCCCAAAATCGCCTATTTTGGGGAAACCATGGCGTTGGAGGATTTACGCAAATACAATTTAACTGTGAACACAATACAAACCTTTGCCGGATGGTTTGCAAGCGCCACGCCCCTGACCGCCGCCGGAGCGGAGACGGACAAGGTCACGGATTTAACCACCGCGCCGGAAACAATCTATGCCCACTGGATCGACGCGGGCTATCTCAAAACTACAATCGCCTATACCAGCGGCGCCGCGACGGCCTCCAAAACCTATACCATTTCCACAGTCCCAGACGATTTGTTCAG
Source organism: uncultured Oscillospiraceae bacterium (assembly GCA_910589155.1). Classification (GTDB taxonomy): domain Bacteria; phylum Bacillota; class Clostridia; order Oscillospirales; family Oscillospiraceae; genus Faecousia. The sequence goes on from CAJURY010000004.1 coordinate 60,126, forward strand.
CCTTTATGGCTTCGTCATGTCCACCAAGGCGGTAAGCAGCCAGGAGCAGCTTGTCATCGGCGGCACGGTGGAAGGAACAAAGGTAGGCAATTTCAGCAAAACCACCGTATTTACCAACATCAGCGTAGCGCCCTTCAGTCCCTCTGATCCCAAAATGGCCAATGATTTCAATGGAAATCTAGGGGGCGCGAATCAAGGAAACGGTTATATTACCTATGCGCTGGCCGCCAATTTGCCTGTTGGAAAGACCTTATCCGTCCGCGCATACTACAAAACCAAGGATGGGACTGTGGTGTACGGTCCCATGACGCAAAAGCTCCTGGCTGCCAATGCCAGCGATATGGGAATTTGAGGAAAGAAGGAATATTGTGGAGGCAAGAGGCATTTTCTGCGCCGGCATTGGCGCATTGGGCAGCGCCATAGCAGCGGCGTTGGGCGGCTGGGACGCGCCGCTTCTGACGCTTATCATCTGCATGGCGGCGGACTATGCAACGGGACTTTTGGTGGCGGGTATTTTTCACGCTTCCAAAAAATCCACCGGCGGCGGGCTGGAGTCCGCCGCCGGATGGAAGGGGTTATCCCGGAAGGCAGCGACGCTTCTGTTGGTTCTGGTCGCGCACTTTACCGATACCTTGCTGGGAACGGACTGTGTAAGAAATGCCGTTGTCATAGGCTTTTGTACCAATGAGATACTATCCATTGTGGAAAACGCCGGTTTGATGGGACTTCCCATCCCGGCGGCTCTGGCAAAAGCCATTGACGTGCTAAAAAACCAGTCGGAAGCGCAGTAATACGGTAGAGTTGCAAAAAATTATTTCAAAACTTTAATGAATATTGGGACCATGTAAAAGAGGGAAAAAAGAAGATTTCTATGTTTTCGACAAATTATACAGATAGAGAATGTAGCCGCAGGCAAGTTGTAAAAGGTTATTTTACAACTTGCCTGCGCTTTTTTGTCGGAATGCTTTGCAGAGCATATAGGCATATGTCACTATTTTACGCTGTTCAATTTGTATATATTGACTAAAACAGGAAGGAGGGAAAATGGGATGAACTTGGCAATTTCATGGAAAAATTTTGGCGAAACCTGCGAAAATTATTTTTTTAGCGCTATCTTTTTAAAAAAAGTATCTTCTACATACTACAAAGTGACATTTTAACACTTTCGCAACAACTTGGAAGAAATTATAATATTCGTAGTTACACAGTTGCTCTTTTTGTGTAAAATAGCAACTGCAATATGAAGGGAATGAGTGAGAGTATGCGCGACAAAAAAACACAAAAAAACGCGGCGTTAAAACCCGTCAGGCGGAAACGCAGCCGTTGGTCGCAAGATGACACCGAACTCACGTTGCTGGCTCTGCCAACGACAATTTGGTATGCGCTTTTCAGCTACCTGCCAATGTTCGGCCTGATTCTGGCGTTCAAGGACTTCAAAATTTCCGCTGGTAAAAGCTTTATCACCAGTTTGCTGCAAAGCGATTGGGTAGGTTTCAAAAATTTTGAGTTCTTTGTAAAATCCAACCAGTTTTCAGTCATTCTCCGCAATACTATTTTGTATAATGTAGTATTTATTATTCTTGGCATTATTCTCCCTGTAGCGTGCGCCATTATGATCGACCAGATTTACAGCAAGCGCGCTTCAAAAACCTATCAGACTATGATGTTCCTGCCTCACTTCATGAGCTGGGTCGTCATCTCCTACTTTGTATACGCGTTCCTCAGCCCCAGCCAGGGTCTTTTGAATGTTATTTTGAAGGGTCTCGGTCAGGATCCCATTAAGTGGTATCAGGAATCCAAATATTGGCCGTTTATCCTAACGTTTATGAATACCTGGAAGACGCTGGGATACAGTATGGTCGTGTACCTGGCAAGTATCACCGGCATCGACACCAGCTTGTACGAAGCGGCGGTGCTGGACGGCGCTTCCAAGACACAGCAGGCGCGGTACATAACGCTCCCCTCCCTGCGTCCCATGATTATTCTGATGTTCATTATGAACGTCGGACGTATCTTCTCTTCTGATTTCGGTCTGTTCTATCAAATTCCCAGAGGCGTAACCAACTCTTTGTGGAAGGTAACGGAAACCTTTGACGTGTACATTTACAATATGTTGCAGACCAATATTCCCATTGGCAGAACTGCTGCCGCGTCCTTCTTCCAGTCGATTGCCGGTTGTATCACCATTTTGATTGCCAACGGCATCGTACGTAAGATCGACAGCGACAGCGCACTGATTTGACGGAGGTGGCGAAAATGAGTAAACAGAATGAAAGCGCCATGAATCGTCTGAACCGCATTAAGCCCGGCACCAATATCCTTTTCAATGTTATTTTCATTATTCTGGGCTTATCCTGCGTGGTTCCTATTTTGTACATTTTCATGATCTCCATTTCTTCGGAGGCGTCCATTAGAGATTATGGTTATCAGTTTATCCCCAAGGAATTTTCCAATGCAGCGTACATGTTCTTGTGGAATGAAAGAAAAACAATTCTTCACGCTTTGTGGATTTCCATTGAAGTTACTGCAATCGGTACGGTAATCGGCGTAGCCCTGACTACCCTCATGGGCTATGTGCTCTCCCGTCCCGGCTACAAGCTCAAGGGCTTCTACACCATCGTGGTGTTCATCCCCATGATTTTCAGCGGCGGCATGATCGCAAGCTATGTTGTCAACAGCCAGATGCTGAAGCTCTCCGATACGATTTGGGCGCTGGTTCTGCCCCTTTGCGTATCCTCCTTCAACGTTACCATCAGCCGTACCTTCTTCCGGCAGACCATTCCCGATTCCATTGTAGAATCCGCCAAGATTGACGGCGCTTCCCAGCTTACCATCTTTACAAGAATTGTACTTCCCATCTCCAAGCCCGTTCTGGCTACCATCGGTCTGTTTCTGGCCTTTGGCTACTGGAACGACTGGTTCCAGTCCTCTTTGTACATCAGAGACGATAATCTGTGGTCCTTGCAGGCTCTGCTGAACAACATGCAGAAGAATATTGAGTACCTCACCAAGAACCCCACCATTGGTCTTACCTTGCAGGACTATAAGAAGGCTATGCCTTCTGAAGGCGTTCGTATGGCTATCGCGTTCGTGGTCGCTGTGCCTATCGCCTGTATCTATCCCTTCTTCCAGAAATACTTTATTTCCGGTCTGACCGTTGGCGCGGTCAAGGGATAAATCCCATTTTGGTTCCGAAGGGAAGCGGCCTCGCCGCTCCCCTTGGAATAAATATCAAACCCCAAAAATTTAGGAGGCAAAAAAATGAAGAAAATCATCGCACTGCTGCTGGCTGTCGTGATGGTCGCCGCTCTGTTTGCTGGCTGTACCGACGACAAAAAGCCCACTGACCCCGCAACTGACGCACCCACCGAAGCACCCACCGAAGCTCCTACCGACGAAGCTACCGAACCCGGCGAAATCGTTGAACTGCACTGGTACATGGTCGGCAACAAGCAGCCCGACAACTACGACGCATGGAAAGCAAACCTGGACAAGTATCTGGAAGAGAAGATCGGCGTGCATCTGGACGTGCACATCATTGGCTGGGACGCTTGGGACAACACTCGTTCCACTATGATCAACACCAACGAGCCTTTTGACATCATGTTCACCAACATGGGCACCTTTGCCAGCGATGTTCGCACCGGCGCTTTTGCTACCATCGACGAGCTGGCTGAAGTAGCTCCCGAACTGTACAACTTCATCCCCGCTGATTACTGGGATGCATGTAAGATCAACGGCAGCCTGTACGCTGTTCCCACCTACAAGGATTCCTCCATCACCGAGTACTTCGTATACGACAAGGCTCTGGTTGAGGAAGTTTACCCCGACTATGCCAATGTGCATGATCTGGCTGGCGTGACTGAAATCCTGAAGGCTATGAAGGAAAAGACCGGTTCCGCTCCCTTCATCCTGAACAACAACGGTCTGGACGCAATCATGGGCAACAAGTACGACGGCATCGGCGCTGGCCTGCCCGCTCTGGGTGTGAGCTACTTCGGCGACGAAGCTAAGGTTGTTTCCGTGTTCGAGCAGGAAGACGTTATGAACGAACTGAAGATCGTCTACCAGTGGATGCAGGACGGCCTCATCAACGAGGACGCCGCAATCCTGGGCGAAGCTCCCAACTACCGTCCCGCTTTCGTAGCGCAGGGCTGGTCCTACGCCGCCGTTTCCACCTGGGGTCCCAACATGGGCGTTGACGCTGTTGCTGTTCAGTTCGGCGATACCGTTCTGTCCAACGACTCCGTTCAGGGTTCCATGAACTGCATCTCCGCTTCCTCCGAGCATAAGGTTGAAGCTCTGAAGCTCCTGGAGCTGGTGAACACCGACTCCTATGTACGTGACGCTCTGTACTTCGGTCTGGAAGGCGACAACTTCGAATACACCGCAGAAGGCAGAGTTCATAAGAACACTGAAAAGACTTGGGATATGGCTGGCTATACCCAGGGCTCCTTCTTCACCGTTACCATGCTGGACACTGAAGAAGTCAACCAGTGGGACGAAGTTAAGGCTCTGAACGCTGCCGCTACCGGCTCCCCCGCTCTGGGCTTCGTATTCGACACCACCAATGTAACCGACCAGTTGGCCAACTGCACCGAAATCTGGAAGCGTTACAAGTCTGAACTGCTCACCGGCACCATTGAGCCTGAAGCTGCTGTTGCTGAAATGATGGAAGAAATGCGCGCTGCTGGCTTCGACGAAATCGTAACCGAAGCTCAGACTCAGATTGACGCTTGGAAGAACGCCTAATTTTTGAAAATTAGACACTCCGAACATAGCTAGTTAAATAGCGTGGGGCTGCTGCAGGCCGTATGTTTTGCGGCAGCCCCATTTTTTAAAAGATTTTCCACATTGCAATACAATTTCCACTGTTGACAAACGCGGAAGAATGTGGGAAAATGCGGAAGGAAAGCAGGCAGTGTCAGTTTGCGCAGGAGCCGGATTTTCTGAAAATTCCCTGGGATATGGGAACACTATATTTGGAGAATCCGGCCCCTGCGCAAAAGCGCCGCTGTGTCAGGCCATGGAAAAAGGAGGCTTTTCCCTGCCAAATGGCGCCGGACGCGGAGGGACAATGTCAATTTTCGCCCGATTTTTACAATCAGATAGGAGCAGCTATGAGCAAGATTATTGGTAATGAATTGAAAAATATTCCCTGGGAGGAAAAGCCGGAAGGCTACAAAATGCCTGTCTGGCGGTTCAGCGGCAACCCCATCATTGGCCGCCACGCAACCAAGCGTTCCAACAGCGTATTTAACAGCGCGGTCGTTCCCTTTGGCGACGGCTTTGCGGGCGTTTTCCGCTGCGATAGCCGTTCTGTCAGTATGGACATTTTTGTTGGCTTCAGCAAGGACGGTATCAACTGGGAAATTCAGGACGATCCCATCCAGTTTGAGGGCGATCCTGTTGTGACCAAGCGGGAATACCGCTATGATCCCCGGGTATGCTATATGGATGGCAAGTACTATATTACCTGGTGCAACGGCTATCACGGTCCCACCATCGGCATCGGCTATACCGAAGATTTCAAAACCTTCCATCAGTTGGAAAACGCCTTTTTGCCCTACAACCGCAACGGCGTTTTGTTTCCCCGGAAGATTAATGGCAATTATATGATGCTCAGCCGTCCCAGCGACACCGGCCATACCCCCTTTGGCGATATTTTTGTCAGCCAAAGCCCTGACCTCACCTTCTGGGGTCGCCATCGTCATGTCATGAGCACCATCAAGGGCGACGAGTCCGCCTGGCAGTCCACCAAGGTTGGCCCCGGTCCCATTCCCATTGAAACGGACGAAGGCTGGCTGATGATTTATCATGGCGTTATCACCACCTGCAACGGCTTTGTGTACCGTATGGGCTGCGCCCTTCTGGATAAGGACGAGCCTTGGAAGGTGCTGTACCGCTCCAAGGATTATATCCTTGCGCCCTATGAGCTGTACGAGTGCATGGGCGACGTGCCCAACGTCACCTTCCCCTGCGCCACCCTCACCGACGCTGCCACCGGCCGTATCGCCATTTACTATGGCTGCGCTGATACCGTCACTGGTATCGCCTTTACCACGGTGGACGAGCTGCTTGCCTACACCAAGGAAAACAGCCTGTAAGGAGTAAAGCCTATGTATTTTATTGACAAACGAATTGAGGTTATCGCGAACCAGCTAAAGCTGCTGCGGATCCGTGACAGCCGGGAAATCACCGATTGGGTCTACAAAAAGGGACTTTTCTTCCGCCCGGAGGAGGCGGACGCAGATGGACGCGCCTGGGAGAAGTTCGACTGCAAGACCATGCGCTGGTACGCCACCTATGACGGCAGCGATAAGCCTGAGGGCGCGTTCGAGGGCTATCAGGGGGACTGCAAGGGCTTGCAGGGCGAGCACTACTGGTTCCGGGGCGATATTACCATCCCCAAGGAAATGGCGGACAAGTGCGTCTGGATGAAAATTCGCACCCAGATTGACGAGTGGGACGACGGCAAAAATCCCCAGTTTTTGGTGTTTATCAACGGAAAAGTGACCCAGGGCGCGGATATGAACCACCGGGACGTGCGCCTGTTCGACAGCGCCGTGGCCGGGGAAACCATTACCGTAGACGTGCAGGCCTACACCGGCACTTTGCACAGCGAGTTTAATTACCTTGTGGATTTGTACGTGCTGGACGAGGAAATCAACCGCCTGTACTATGACATTCTGGTGCCCTTGCAGGCGTTCCCCCGGATGGACGCGGACAGCAAAATCCGTCTGGATTTGCAGACCGTGCTGAACGAAACCATTAATTTCCTGGATTTGCGTACCCCCTACTCTGAAGCCTTTTATGCCTCCATCCGCAAGGCGCAATCCTATATTACTGAAAACCTTTATGAGAAAATGGGCGGTCATGATGAAGTGATTGCCACCTGCATCGGCCATACCCACATCGACGTGGCATGGTGGTGGACGGTTGCCCAGACCAGAGAAAAGGTCGTGCGCAGCTTCGCTACCGTCCTGAAGCTCATGGATGAGTACCCGAACTATAAATTTATGTCCAGCCAGCCGGTTCTCTATCAGTTCCTCAAGGAACGCTACCCTGAAATGTTTGAGAAAATCAAGGAGCGTGTGAAGGAAGGCCGCTGGGAGCCGGAAGGCGGCATGTGGCTGGAAGCCGATACCAACCTCACCTCCGGCGAGTCTCTGGTGCGGCAGTTTGTCCACGGCAAGCGTTTCTTCCAGGACGAATTTGGTCTGGATAACCGCATTTTGTGGCTGCCCGATGTGTTCGGCTACTCCGGCGCTCTGCCCCAGATCATGAAAAGAAGCGGCATCGACTATTTCATGACCACAAAGCTGGCCTGGAATCAGACGAATAAGATACCCAACGATACGTTTGTCTGGCGCGGCATTGACGGCAGCGAGGTTCTGGCGCACTTTATCACCACCTTGGGCATCGATCAGGACCCCAAGCAGAATTTCTTCACCACGTATAACGGTATGCTTCACCCCGGCGCGCTGATGGGCGGCTGGGAGCGCTACCAGAATAAGGAAATCAATAACGATATTCTCATTGCCTACGGCTACGGCGACGGCGGCGGCGGCCCCACCCGCCCCATGCTGGAAACCTCCATGCGTATGGAAAAGGGCGTGAAGGGCATTCCCACCGTCCGGCAGGCATTTGCCCGCACCTATTTCGATGAACTGAAGGAGCGCGTGGCGGATAACCGCCGGCTGGAAACCTGGGAAGGCGAATTTTACTTTGAGTACCATCGCGGCACCTACACTTCCATGGCGCGGAATAAGCGTTCCAATCGGAAGAGCGAGCTGATGCTCATGGATTTGGAACTGCTGGCAACTTTGGCGAAGAATCAGGCGGATTACCCCGCAGAAGCCTTGGATCGTCTGTGGAAGGTGATTTTGCTCAACCAGTTCCACGATATTCTCCCCGGCAGCTCCATTCATGAGGTCTATGAAGTCACCAAGCGGGAGTATGCCGAGCTGGCAGCGGAAGCCGGCGCAATGATCAAGGAGCGGCTGGGTCTTCTCTCCGGCGAGGGAGACGGCGTGACCGTGTTCAATACCCTGGGCTTTGACCGCAGCGATGTAATTGCCCTGCCCAGCGTGGACGCAACCGCTCTGGCGGACGAAAGCGGCAAGCTGTACCCTGTGCAGAAAACTGCCGACGGCGCGTTGGTTTACCTGGAAAACCTCCCCGCCAAGGGCTACAAGACCTTCCACAAGGCGACCATTGAGGTGGAATCTCCCTTCGCCCGGAAGGACAATTTCCATCTGGAAACCCCCTTCTATGCCATTACTCTGGATGCAAACGGTCATTTTGTTTCCATTTTCGACAAGGAAAACGACCGGGAAGTCATTCAGTCAGGCAAGGCTGGTAACCTCATGCGGATGTTTGAGGACAAGCCCATGTACTATGACAACTGGGACATCGATATGTTCTACACAGAAAAGTCCTGGCCTGTGGATAACCTCGTGAATCTGGCCTGGACGGAGGACGGCGCGGTACGCACCACCTTGACCCTGGAATATGAAGCCAGCAAGTCCAAAGTGTGGCAGAAGGTGCATTTCTACGCAAACAGCCGCCGCATTGACTTTGAGACCCAGGTGGACTGGAAGGAGCATCAGCATCTTCTCAAGGTGGAATTCCCGGTGGATGTGCACAGTGATGAAGCGACCTTTGATATTCAGTTCGGCAGCGTTATCCGGAAGGTGCACACCAATACAAGCTGGGACAAGGCGCGGTTTGAAAGCTGCGGCCAGAAGTGGGTGGACTTCTCCGAAGGCCATTACGGCGTGAGCCTGCTCAACGACTGCAAGTATGGTCACAGCCTGAAAGACGGCGTGATTTCCCTGACCCTCATCAAGTCCGGTGTGGAGCCGAACCCCGTAACCGATCAGGAAATGCACTACTTCACCTACTCCCTGTATCCCCATGCCGAAACCTGGCGGCAGGCGAACACCGTGCAGGAGGGCTATAAGCTGAATCAGTCCGCTTACGCGGTTCTGGGCGGCAAGCCCGGCGCGGCCTACAGCTTCGCTGCTGTGGAGCAGAAGAACGTGATTTTGGAGACGGTGAAGCAGGCGGAAAACGGCGAGGGCACTGTGCTGCGTCTGTTTGAGTCCGAGAACGCCAGAACCAAGACGACTTTGCGTCTGCCAGCAGGGGTGAAGGCGGCTTATAGCTGCAATTTGCTGGAGGAGATCGAGGAAGAATTGCCCATCGTAGACGGCAAGGCGACCTTTGTCATCAAGCCCTTCGAAATCAAGACCATTTTGTTGAAATAAAAAGCGTAGTTTGGCGCGGCAGGCTTTGCCTGCCGCGCTCAGTCTGTGAAAAAGGTGATTTACCGGAAATGAAATTGCAGAATGAATAACACTGTCTTGCAAAAAAGTACAATTCTATATTCTTTCTTTGGCAGTCAGTGGCGGCATTTGCAGGCAGCTATTAAAATGCAGCTACTGCCAAATTTTGCAAGGTAACGGTCGCTCGGCGGACGCGCCGTGGGGAACGATTTGCTTTGCGTGAGACGGCGCGTAACGAGTTACCGCTTTGTAAAGCGATTCAAAAGCACTTGCTGCCCAACCCCATGGGTTCCGGGCCGCAGCCCGGCGGCTTTTGGTGACTTTTTGCCGGAGAAAAGTCACCCCGGAGGGTACAGCACGAAAATAAGGAATCATCTGCGATATAAAAGCAAAATGCAGGATTTGTTTTCCCATCCTGCATTTTTGCAATGTATATTTAGGTTTTTTGACAATCTGAATCCCCATGCCGCCCGGCAGGGGGATTTTGCTTGCTGAACCGCGAATGCTTACACCCGCTTGGATTTGGTTGCGTTTTCCATAAGGCACTGGGCAAGGAAGGCTTCAAAGGCCACAACGCCCTCGTCCCCGCCGGCGCGGGTACGCACAGCGACCGTGCCGTTTTCCGCTTCCTGGTCGCCCACCACCAGCATATAGGGGATCTTTTCCTTCTGGGCTTCCCGAATCTTGTAGCCCAGCTTTTCAGAGCGGAAATCGCCCTCCGCCCGGATGCCTGCATCCTTCAGCTTCCCGACGATCTCCTCGGTGTAGGCGTGGGCGCGATCCGTGATGGGCAGCACCTTCACCTGGGTGGGCGACATCCACAAGGGCAGCGCGCCGGCATATTTTTCAATGAGGTAGGCTAGCGTCCGCTCGTAGCAGCCAAGGCTGGTGCGGTGAATGATATAGGGACGCTTTTTCTGGCCGTCCGCGTCGGTGTATTCCATGTCGAACTGCTCCGCCAGAAGCTGATCCACTTGAATGGTGACGATGGTATCCTCCTTGCCGAATACGTTCTTGTACTGAATGTCCAGCTTGGGACCATAGAAAGCCGCTTCGTCAATGCCGATGGTGTACTCAACGCCCAGATCGTCCAGAATTTTGCCCATAATGCCTTGGGCTTCCTCCCACTGCTCCGGGGTACCGATATATTTTTCCGTGTTGTTGGGATCCCACTGGGAGAAGCGGAAGGTGCAGTCCTCCAGCATCCCCACGGTTTCCAGGCAGTACTTGGCAAGCTCCAGGCAGCCCCGGAACTCGTCTTCCAGCTGCTCCGGGCGGAGAATCAGGTGACCTTCGGAAATGGTGAATTGGCGCACCCGGATAAGGCCGTGCATTTCCCCGGAGTCCTCGTTGCGGAACAGCGTGGAGGTCTCTCCCAAGCGCATGGGCAAGTCCCGGTAGGAACGGGCGCGGTTCAAAAAGACCTGATACTGAAAGGGGCAGGTCATGGGGCGCAAAGCAAAGCATTCCTTGGTTTCGTCCTGGGGATCGCCCAGCACGAACATACCGTCCAGATAGTGATCCCAGTGGCCGGAAATCTTATACAGCTCCCGCTTTGCCATGAGGGGGGTCTTGGTGAGCAGGTAGCCGCGCTTTTGCTCCTCGTCCTCTACCCAGCGCTGCAAAAGCTGAATGACCCGCGCGCCCTTGGGAAGCAAAATTGGCAAGCCCTGGCCGATGACGTCCACGGTGGTAAAGTACTCCAGCTCACGCCCCAGCTTGTTGTGATCGCGTTTTCTGGCCTCCTCCTGCTTTTGCAAGAAGGCGTCCAGTTCTTCCTTCTTGGGGAAAGCGATACCGTAAATTCTTTGCAGCATTTTCCGCTTGCTGTCTCCCCGCCAGTACGCGCCGCAGGAGCTGGTAAGCTTAAAGGCGTTGCCCTTGATGCGGCCGGTGGAATCCAGATGAGGGCCGGCGCAAAGATCGGTAAATTCCCCCTGGGTGTAGAAGGAAATTACCGCGTCCTCCGGCAGATCGTGGATAAGTTCTACCTTGTAGGGTTCGTCCTTTTCCTCCATATAGGCGATGGCTTCGGCGCGGGGCTTTTCCGTGCGCTCCAAATGCAGCCGCTCCTTGCAGATTTTCTTCATTTCGGCTTCGATTTTGGCAAGATGCTCCGGGGTAAAGGTAAAGGGCGCGTCAAAATCGTAGTACCAGCCTTCTTCAATGGCGGGACCAATGGCCAGCTTCGCCTCAGGGTACAGCCGCTTTACCGCCTGCGCCATGACGTGGGAGCAGGTGTGCCAGTAGGTTTTGCGATATTCGGGATTTTCAAAGGTGTAGATGGTTTCTTCAGACATAAAAATTGCTCCTTTCCTGCAACCTTGGAGAATGCTGCGTACCCATGGAGCGCCTGAGGGGCGAACCTGTATGTCCGCCCGGCAATCCCATTTTGACACAGCCTCCAGCCGTCGGTTGCGTTTGTATCTTCGGGGCAAAACAAAACGCCTCACCCCTGAAACTTTCAGGGGTGAGGCGATCAACGCTCCACGGTTCCACCCTGCTTACGGCAAAATTTGCCGTCGCTTGTGATCGCTGTAACGGGCGAACCCGTCCCGCCATACTTGCAGCTTCCCGCTTTCCGCCGGGCGGCTCAGAAGTGGTGCAACGCCAAAAAATTTCGCAGAGCCTTTCCAGCGCCCGGCTCCTCTCTGTGCGCATTTTTGACGTCAGGTCTTCCTCACAGCCTATTTTCATTCACACTATACCACGCTTTCTCCTTTCTGTCAACTGGATTCTTTTGGAAAAACAATTTTTTGCAAAATGTTTGTAATTTTTGGTATTCGACGGAAAACCATTGACTTTTTGGCTGTAACAGTTATAATAGCAAAATAATCTCAAAGCGGTAACAAATTTACCGTAAAGATTTCATTTTGTAAGAAAGGGGCTTTTGTGATGAAAAAACAGTTACAATTGCAGCTCATTCGTATGACCGCAGCCTGCGCAGCCGCGGCTGCCCTAACCTTTGCGCTTTCTCAGGCGGCCTTTGCCGAGAACATTTATCTCATCCGGGACGGCGAGGAGGTGCTGGTGCATACCACCAAGCTCACCGACCCGGAGGCGGTTTTGGCGGACGCAGGGGTGAGTCTTGCGGAAGCGGACAGCTATGAGGTAACGGAGTCCGGCGGCGCCATTGACGTAACCGTGCAACGCTGCCAAGCAGTCGCCTTGCAAGATGGTACAGAAAAATCCACCCTCAGCACATATTGCCAGACAGTTGGGGAACTTTTGGATCAGCAGGGTATTGTTTTGGGAGCCATGGACACGGTGACCCCTGGGCGAAGCAGCGCGGTGACAGAGGGCATGACCATTCAAATCAACCGCGTCTGGCAGGAAGAAGCCTTGGAAGAAGGAAAGCTTCCCTTTGAAACCCTGCGCTATGAGGACGATTCCCTGCCTGCCGGGGAGGAACGGGTGCTGTCTGAAGGAGAAAAAGGAACCGTCCGGCGGACGGTTACCAAAACCTATAAAAACGGCTATCTGGTAGACAGCCAGGTGACCCAGGAAACCGTTTTGCAAGAGCCGGTTGCCCAGGTGGTGCTTTGCGGCACCAAGGAAGCGCCAGCGCCCCGCAAGTCCTCCTCCGGCACAGTGCAGGCGGACGAAAACGGCAAAACCATTACGACCGCTTCAGGGGACGTCATATCCTACAGCCGCAAAATGTCCGTCACAGCCACGGCCTATAGCTGCGAGGGCTACACTGGCACCACCGCCACCGGCACCACCGCCCGGTATGGAGCGATTGCGGTGGATCCTACGGTAATTCCCTATGGAACAAGAATGTATATTGTATCCGACGACGGGGCTTATATCTACGGCTACGCCACGGCGGAGGACTGCGGCGGCGCGATTAAAGGCAATATCATTGACTTATATTTTGATACCATCGCAGAGTGCTACGAATTTGGCCGCAGAAGCTGCACAGTGTACATTTTGGACTAACTTGTAAATCATGAAACAGGCTCCTGCTTCCCGTATTGCATAGGAAGCAGGAGCCTGCTTTGCAGCACGCCCACGCATCCTACCATATGCCGTTGGGCGGGCGGCGCCCGCTGGCGTCGCGTTACCTGCGCCGCTGCTGACTTGCCACACCTTTTGGGGACGCTCGACAAGCACTGCCGTAAAATGCTGTTGTAGGGGCGAACCTATGTGTCCGCTCGTTTCTGTCCAATTTTCGGCGCAATTTCGTTAGAACGCTGTCATTGCCAGAGGGCGAAGCCGGCGCGGCAATCTTCTGGATAGGTTCGCATATTGTTGCTGCGCCTGTATCTTTTAAGGATGGATGCTTTTGGCGTACTGGGAGGGGGTAATGCCAAACTTTTCCTTAAACTGTCTGGAAAAATGGTGCACGGTGGAATACTGTAAAAGCTGCGCAATTTGGGTAAAATTCATACTGCCCTCCCGAATCAGGCGGCGGCTTTCCTCCAGCTTCATGCGCCGGATGCATTCCCCCGGCGAAATCTGCATGTTTTTGCGAAACAGCGCGGTAAGATAGGAAGGACTCACCCCCGCTTCCCTGGCGACAACGGGAACGCTGAGCTTTTCGTACAGGTGCTTGCCGATATACTGCATCGCGTGGCCGATGACCTCGTTTTCGCTGCATAGGGCGTTGGCTGTCTGCAAGGCGGCTTTGGGTTTTTCCAGCCCCTTGCGGAGCAGGGTCAAAAGCAGGGTTTCCAGCAGACAGATGAGCATATCCTCAGCATAGGGCTTTTGCTCTTTCCATTCCCGGAGCATTTGCCGCAAAAGCGCCGCGGCGGCCTGATCCGCCTTGCCCTTCAGGTTCAGCAGCGGCGTAAGCTCCCCTGCCGCCAGCTCGAAGGTAATGGTAATATAGCTTGCCACGCAGTTTGCGTCGGTGTACTGCATATGCCACTGGTTGGAGCCGTAAATGGTAAACTCTCCTTGCGCCAGGGTCATTTCGTGGCCGCCGGAAACCGAATGAATGTGACCGCTGTCCACATAGGTCAATTCCAGCATAGGGTGTTTTTCCCCTGGGAAGAAAAATCCCTGCTCCTTTTCCTGATAGAAAAAGGTAAAAATACTGCTGACAGCCAGCTTTCTGGTAAGCTGCAAGCTATGCAGAGGCTCCGGCAGATCCGCCGCCTCCGGCCACTGGCCGACTTGAGCCGCCATGCGCACGGTAGACGCTTCCGTAAAGGGCAGCAGCGCAAATTTGACCCCCGGCGCAATGGTAACGGGCTTGTCCAGATAAAAAAGCTGAAACGCTCCCGCCAAGCGCACCGCCAGTACTGTCATGCCAGAAGCGTAGTCCAAATGCACAGGCAGTTGGGAGCAGAACAGACTTTTCTGATACTGCGCCGTGTCCAGCAGGCGAATCTGCCAGCTATCCTCCTGGGGCATTCGCGCCTCCGCCGGACGCTCCGGGCGGATGCTGCCAAATTTTGCAAAAGACAGCGTATTTAAATTTTCAACCAAGCCGGTTCCCTCCTCTTTTCCTTTGTTTTTGTTATTATATTGTTTTTCGAGACAAAATGCAATCTGCTTCCGCAAACAAAACTGAGTTTGATTTTTTGAAAACGGTATAAATCCGCTTTTTTGACAAACACTAGCAAGGCAAAAAGCAAACAAGGAGAGAAATATATATGAAAGCAACCGGCATTGTTCGTCGCATTGACGATCTTGGAAGAATCGTAATCCCAAAGGAGATTCGGCGCACGCTGCGCATTCGGGAAGGCGATCCTCTTGAAATTTATACGGAAAAAGACGGCGGGGTGATTTTCCGCAAGTATTCTCCCATTGGGGACTTGCAGGATTTTGCCGCGCAGATCTGCGAGTCCATGGGGAAAAATACCGACGCCATCGCGGCGGTAGCGGATCGCGATGCGATTATCGCCCTTTCCGGGGCGCCCAAGCGGGATTTGGTGGACAAGCGCAACAGCGCGGAGCTGGAAGCGCTTATGGAGCAGAGAAAACCCTATCGTTATATCCCAGGCGAGACGCCTGTGCGGGCTTCCGAGGCTTCTGAGAAGTATTACGTGGGCGTGGCCGCGCCGATTGTTTCTCAGGGGGATATTATGGGCTGCGTGCTGCTTTTGTCCGACGATAAGAGCCAGGCGGTGTCTGAGGCGGATCAGAAGGTTGCCCAGACCATGGCGGGCTTTCTTGGTACGCAAATTGAAAGCTGAGAAGGCCGACGGGACGGCCGCAAGACAGTTTCAGGAAAAGCATGTAGGGCGGCATTTGGATGCCGCCCTACATGCTTTTTATCCTGTAAAAATGTCCCCCGTCATAGCCGGGGGCAATGCCCACGCAGAAATCCAGCAATACCCATCCGGGCATTTGTAAATTTGCGCGGCAGATGGTTTTCCCCGTATAACCGAACGGTATCCCGTAGGGGCGCGCCTGCGTGTTCGCCCCGCCGGAAGGCAGTTTCCAATTTGTCATTGCGAACCTCGTCGGGGCAAACTCCAATGCGTATGTTCCGGCGCTTGCGCCGGAACATACAGAATTTCGTTGCCCCTCCTCTCCAAACCGAACCCACTTCGCTGAGCTTCGGTTTGGTTGTTCGCTTTCACTGGTGTGGCAATCTGAAACAGCTTTGTGTGGAAAGCCTACGTCGGCTGCGCCTTTCCGCAATGACGGCGCTTTTACGGAATTGCGCCCAAAATTGGACAGAAATGGGCGGACACATAGGTCTGCCCCTGCGCCAATATTTCAGGGCAGTTCCTGTCGAGTGTCCCCCAAGGGGGTGGCAGGTTTGCAGCGGTGTTCATAACGAATTGCCCACGGATGCTGCCCGTATTTTAGCGTCTCGCTACATTAGAGCAGATTTCCGAAAAGGCCTCCGCCGCTTCCATGGAAAACTTCTCCGTACACGCCAGGTCGCCCAGAGATACCATGCCGCAGAGCTTCCCGTTTTCCTCTACCGGTAACCGCCGTACCTGCTCGCGGCTCATACGCTCTGCCGCTTCCTCCAGGCACATGTCCGCCCCCACGGTCACTACATGGCCGGTCATGACCTGCCGCACGGGGGTGCGCTCCGGGTTATGCTCCGCCGCCACACAACGCAGCACAATGTCCCGGTCCGTCACCATGCCCTGAATTTTCCCCGCCCCGTCGCAAACCGGCAGCGCTCCCAGATTATACCGCGACAGCATTCTTGCCGCTACCCCAATAGACTCTTCCGGGCTGATGCGAATGACGCGCTTTGTCATAACGTCCCGAACCTTCATAAAAATTCCTCCTGTAAAAAATTATTTCTAAAAAATCATACCCGCTGCAAAGCCTTTCCATACATCGCCCGTTTTTTTGTTCTTGACAATCGATGGTCTGGATCGTATAATCAAAAACAATAGTTTTAAAACATAAGTTTTAGAAAGAAGGAATGTTATGCCGCCCTCAGCCAAATTTACAAAAGAGGAAGTCATTGCCGCCGCGCTGGGCGTTGTACGGGAATCAGGTTTCGACGCTTTAACCGCCAGAGCCTTAGGCGCAGCGCTTGGCAGTTCCCCCCGGCCAATTTTCACTGTGTTTCAAAGTATGGAGCAGGTGCAGCAGGCAGTTGTGCAAGCCGCCAGAGATCGATACAACGGTTACATCGCCAAGGCCTTGGCGCCGGACAGAGCGTACCGGCAGAGGTTTAAATCCGTGGGCGCCCAGTATATTCGCTTCGCTACAGAAGAACCCAAGCTTTTTCAGCTTCTTTTTATGCGAACCCAGGAAGCCGTCCCCGCCTTTTCTCAGGTTTTGGGGCTGATTGAAGAAAACTACAGCGCAATTCTTGCCTCGATTCAGGAGGAATACGGACTGCGCCCGGAGGAGGCGAAAGGACTTTACCGGCATCTTTGGATATACAGTCACGGGATCGCATCCCTATGCGCCACAAAAATGTGCCGTTTCACCGAAGGGGAAATTGGCGCAATGATGACGGAAGTCTGCGTTAGCTTGCTGCGCAGCGGGAAAGGCGGGGAAAAACATGATTGAGATAAAAAATCTGCAAAAAAGCTATGGGGCGGGGGAAAGCCGCTGCCATGTGCTGAAGGGACTGGATTTTACCATTCAAACCGGAGACTTTGCCGTGATTCTAGGGGCTTCCGGCTCTGGTAAATCCACACTTTTGCATATATTGTCGGGATTAGAGTCCCCGGATTGCGGCGAAGTGCGCTATGACGGGGAAAATATCGCGTCTTTTTCCGACAAGGAGCTGACAAAATTCCGCAAGGACAACGTGGGCTTTATTTTTCAGCAGTATTTTCTTTTGCCCAACCTGAATGTGGAGAAAAATGTAAAAATGGGAGCGGAGCTGGCGGACAACCGGGCGTTTCGGGATACCATCGCCGCCGTGGGTCTTGGGGAAAAGCTGGGCAAATACCCTCATGAGCTTTCCGGCGGCGAGCAGCAGCGAGTCTGCATTGCAAGGGCGCTGGCGAAAAAACCGAAGGTGCTGTTTTTAGATGAGCCAACCGGCGCGCTGGACGAGGAGACCGGCCGGCAGGTTCTGCATTACATCAGCCAATTGCAGCGGGAAAACCGGTTTACCATGCTGATGGTGACCCACAATCAGAATATCGCGGAAATGGCCAACACAGTGATTTTGATGAACAGCGGAAAAATTTCTGAAATCCGCGCAAACCCGGCGGTGAAAACCGCTTGGGAGATTGGGTGGTGACGGTATGCTGGTCAGTTTGAAAGACGGGGCGAAGCTTGCTGGCGTTTTTCTTGTGGTTTGCTGTGCAGCGCTGATTTGCACCATGTTTTTGAGCTTCTACTTGGACGTTCTTGCAATCCACAGAGCCATTGTCACAGAAGGGGCGGAATCGTTTTATCAGGCGCAGGTATCTACTGCAAAAGTCGTGATCTTTGTCACCGGCGGGTGTCTGCTCGTTACCAGCTTGGTGATGCTCCTGTTTTACATCCGGCATTACATTGACGTCCACAAAAAAGAGCTGGGTATTTTGAAGGCCATGGGGTGCGGGGCGTGGAAAATCGCCGGGCATTTTTGGGTGTTTGGATGCAGCGTATTTTTCGGCGGGGCTGTGGGGTTCGCCGGGGCGCATTTGCTGATCCCACAGTTTTACCGGCTGCAAAACAAGGATCATATTCTGCCGGAAATCGTGTTTCATTTCCGCCCTCTGCTTTTTGTGTATCTGGCGGCGATTCCCGCCGCGCTTTTCGCGTTTGGCTCCGTATGCTACGCCCGCCGGAAGCTGCAAAGCTCCGCCCTTTCTCTTTTGCGGGAGCAGGAATTGGCAGTTGGAAAAAGGCCTCGGCAAGTCGGCAAAAAAAGTAGGATATTTTTAGCGGATTTGCAAAAAAGCACTGTACGAAGCAAAAAAATTCTTGTGTTTTTCGTTTGGTTTGCGGCGTTTTGCTTCGCCTCCATGACCCAGATGGCCTTTAGCATGAAAGATCTCGCCAGCGAAATGATGGGCGTTATGATTTTGCTCATCGGTATGCTGCTGGCCTGCACCACGCTTTTGCTGGCCGTTACCACGGTAGTGCGGGGCAATGCCAAAACCATTGCTATGATGCGCGCTTTTGGCTATTCGGACAGACAATGCAGCCAGGGACTTTTAGGCGGCTACCGGTGGATTGGGTATTTTGGTTTTCTTCTTGGCACGGCCTATCAATACGGATTGCTGAAGCTCATGGTATACGTGGTTTTTCGGGAAATTTCCACGCCGGATTACGGCTTTGACCTGCCAAATTGTCTGCTTTCCTTGGCGGCCTACGCCGTGTTTTATGAAGGGGCGATGTATGTGTATGCCCGGCGTATGAAAAAGCTATCCGTGAAGGAAATTATGCTTACATAGCGGGCGGGCAAGCGCCCACGGGCATCGCGTTACGTACGCTGATACTGATTTGACACACCCTTGGGGGACACTCGACAGGAACTGCCCTAAAATGCTGTCGTAGGGGCGGATCTGTGTGTCCGCCCGTTTTTCCCAAAATTCCGGCGCAATTTCGTTAGAACGCCTGTCATTGCGGAAAGGCGCAGCCGACGTGGCAATCCTTATGGGCTTTCCGCAAAAAGCTGATTTTAGATTGCAACACCCGTGAAAGTGAACAACCAAACCGAAGCCCAGGGAAGCGGGTTCGGTTTGGAGAGGTGGGGCAACGAAATTCTGTATGTTCCGGCGCTTGCGCCGGAACATACGCATTGGAGTTTGCCCCGACGAGGTTCGCAACGACAAATTTGAAACTGCCTTCCGCCGGGCGCACACATAGGTGCGCCCCTACGGCGAAAAATGGATTTTGCCCAAATGGAAGCCCGGCGCAGTCCATTGCGCCGGGTTTCCTTTATGTTTTTGCGTCGGAAAGCTGGCGGCTGTTGCTGGTATGGAATACATTGTCAAGCCCCGGCAGCAAATTGGACACGACGCCTCTGGTGGCGTACACCGCGTAGGTGCGCAGTAGCAGCGGACAAAGCTGGCCGCTGTCCATGACGGCTTTGTGCAGCTCATAGTAGTTGCCGCTGTTTTCCAGGGCAGCAAGGCATAGTGCATAGGTTGTACTGTTGGCCATGGAGCCGTAATTCGCTGCGCCGCCCTCCTCGAAGAACGGCGAAAGATCGAAATTGGGCGAAAGGCGAATCTGTCCCAGATACAGGTCAAACTGCCCCTGTTCCAGGGCGGTTTTGTAGCTTTCTCCCGTCCGGACGTCCACCGTAGCCAGCAGACCGCATTCGTTTAAATCCGCCGCAATTGCCTCTGCGGCCTTGACTCTGGCGGGGTCGTCCCCGTCCACCAGCAAAATTGCGGAGGTGTTTTTCAGTCCGGCGTTGGCAAGGGCGTCTGAAAAAATGCCGGGGTCATAGCCGTACTGGGATGCCAGCGTTTCCTCGTAAAAGCTGGAAGCGGGAGAGGCGGGCAAATAGGCTGCTTCCGCAAAGCCGCTGTAACAGCCAATGAGGCTTTCCCGCTTCACGCCATGGGTTAAGGCGCTGCGCACCGCGCCGTTGGAGAAAGGCCCCGCCCCGCGATTACAGCCCAAATACAGCAAAATGCCTGTGGCGCAGTCCCAAAGCTCATAGTCGCACCGGAAGGGCACATAGGTCTTGGCGCTGGGATCGGCGCAGACAAGATCCGTATTGCCGAACTCAAATTCGTTGCGCACCTCGGAAGGCGACGCGGCGGCATTTAGATACAGCGTATCAAAATCAATGGCGGAAGGATAGTCGCTCCACCAGTTTTGCACCTGCTCCAAACGTAAGGTCTCCCCTCCTGCAATCAGACGATAAGGACCTGTGCCATGGGGCTGGGATTCTTCCGTCTCGTCGGCTGGGACAATGGGAATGTCTAAAAGCAGGGGCAGATTTTCATATGGGGTATCCAAGGTCAAAACCAGCGTTCCGTCCTCCTGCGGGGAAATCCCCGCTACGTGCTTCAGCCGGTCGCCGTAAACGGCGCTGTTCCGGGCAGCTCGGAGACTGGCGGCAACGTCGGCGGCAGTCAGGGCAATCCCGCTGGAAAAGCGGGCGTTTTCCAGGGTGAAGGTATAGGTTTTCAGGTCTTGAGAAACGGAAAAAGTTTTACAAAGCACCGGCTCGGCCTGATAGCTGGAGGTAATGGAAAAAAGCCCCTGATACAGAAGAGACATTACCGAGCGGTTAATGAGGGTGGTGCAGCGATAAGGATTGAACCCCGCCATGGGATCGTAGGCAAGGCCGAAGGTTTCTGCCCGATTCGGGGCGGTTGGCTGCGTCTCGGTAGGCTGCGTCACGTCCGGCTCGGTGGGTGCAGCCGACTTTTGCCCGCAGGCGGACAACAGTAGAGCAATGCCGAGAAAAATGGATAAAACGCCTGTTTTTTTCAAGAACATCCCTCATTTCAGCATGATAATTGCCGCCTGAGAACCCCGCTCCCCGTGGGTCACGCGATGGGACCAGTATTTTTCCGGCAGGCAGGCGGTGCAGTCTCCGCTTGTGAAAATCTGCGAAACCCCGGCGCGTTCCAGCCAGATCTTCGCAAGTTTCTTTAAGTCCACATGGTACTTCTCGCCTTTTTGGGTAATTGCGCGGGCAGCCTCTTCTCCCAAGGATTCCAGCATGGCGCGCGGCACATCCTCGCTTGTTTCAAAGCAGCAGCTTCCAATGCAAGGGCCGATGGCGGCAAAGATGTTTTCCGGCTTGCAGCCGTATTCTCGCTCCATGGCCTGCACGGTTTTTGCGGGAATCCCCTTGGCCATCCCCCGCCAGCCGGCGTGGCAGCCGCCCACAGCCCGGCGCACCGGGTCATAAAACAGCACAGGGGTGCAGTCCGCGCTGAAAATTGCCAGGGCAACCCCCGGTTCGTCGGTGACAAGGCCGTCCCGCTCCGGCAAAACCGGGCGAAACAAGCCCTCTCCCCGGTTGCTTTTTCCCACCCGCTCCACAAGATCCGTATGGGTCTGCCGGGTGAAAACCAAATCCTCCACGGAAAAGCCCAAGGCGTTTCCCAGAATTTCATAGTTTCGCAGGACATTTTCCCGGCTGTCTCCCCGGTTCAGCCCCAGATTGAGGCTTGCAAGATACCCCTGGCTCACCCCGCCGTAGCGGGTGGTGAAGCAGTGGATTGCGCCTGCCGGGAAGCCCCGGCAGATCTCATATTCCAAGCTGTCTTTCTTTCTGTCTGCGAAATCACCCATTGTTTCGCAGCGCCTCCTGATCCTTTGTCATGCAGCACTTTTTATATTTCTTGCCGCTGCCGCAGGGGCAAGGATCGTTGGGTCCCACCTTCTGCGCCTTGCGGACAGGCTGCTTTTTCACCGTCTTATCGGAAGCGGAGCTGGCGCTCATTTCCTTGGCCACCTTTTCCCGGCGGATTTCCTCGTTGGTCTTAATCTGCGCCAGGAACAGCCGGCGGATGGTCTCTTCCTTCATGGCGTTGATCATAGCCTCGAACATCTCGTAGCCCTCCCGGCGGTAGGCAACCACGGGATCCTCCTGGGCGTAGGAGCGCAGGGTGATACCCTGCTTGAGATCGTCCATCGCGTCGATGTTGTCCATCCAGTATTCGTCTACTACCCGGAGCAAAATAACCCGCTCCAGCTCCCGCATCAGCGCCTCGCCGTACTTGGCTTCCTTGGCGGCGTAGGTTTCCTTGCACTTGGCAAGCAGCGCCGCTTCCGCCTGCTCCGGAGTCTTTACGTCCTCCGGCAAGGTAAATTCGCCCTTGGCAAAGAAAATACCTTCAAAATGAGAAAGCAGTTCCTTGGCAGTCTCTTCATCCAACTGCCCGGATTGGCTCATAGCGGTGGACACGTGAGAGGAAACCACATAGGAAAGCATTCCTTCCACCGTAGCGGTGAGATCCTCGCCGTCGAGCACCTTGCGCCGCTGCTCGTATACCACCTCGCGCTGGGTGTTCATCACATCGTCGTATTCCAGCACGGTTTTGCGCACCCGGAAGTTCCGGCCTTCCACGTTCTTCTGGGCTTTTTCCACCGCGCCGGAAAGCACCTTCTGGTCAATGGGGGTATCCTCGTCCAGACCCAGGGTGTCCATCATGCTCATAATGCGATCCGCGCCGAACAGACGCATAATATCGTCCTCCATGGACAAATAGAAGCGGCTTTCGCCGGGGTCGCCCTGACGACCGGAACGGCCGCGGAGCTGATTGTCGATTCGACGGGACTCGTGACGCTCGGTGCCGATGATAAACAGACCCCCGGCGGCGCGCACCTTCTCGGATTCTGCCGCCGTTTCCTTGCGGAAGCGGCTGAGCAGCTCCTCATACTGCCCCCGGATGGCGAGAATTTCCGCGTCCTCGGTTTCCGCGTAGGAGTTGGCCTCCGCCAGCAGTTCTTCCGGGACGCCGGTTTGCCGCAGGGCGTTCAGCGCCATATACTCGGCGTTGCCGCCCAGCACAATGTCCGTACCACGGCCGGCCATGTTGGTGGCGATGGTGACGGCGCCCAGCTTGCCTGCCTGGGCGACGATCTGTGCTTCCTTTTCATGGTATTTCGCGTTCAAAACAGTGTGGGGCACGCCCTCCATTTTGAGCATTCTGGAAAGCAGCTCGGATTTTTCAATGGAAATGGTGCCCACCAGTACAGGCTGCCCTTTTTCGTGGCATTCTTTTACCTGCCGGATGATGGCGCGGAACTTGCCCGCTTCCGTCTTGTACACCACGTCGGGGTGGTCGATGCGGGCGACAGGTTTGTTGGTGGGAATTTCCACCACGTCCAGCTTGTAAATTTCCCCAAATTCCACTTCCTCCGTGAGGGCGGTGCCGGTCATGCCGGAGAGCTTGTCATACAAGCGGAAGAAATTCTGGAAGGTAATGGTAGCCAGGGTCTTGGACTCGTTGGCGACTGTCACCCCTTCCTTGGCTTCGATGGCCTGATGCAGACCCTCGTTGTACCGGCGGCCGTACATCAGTCGGCCGGTAAATTCGTCCACAATGATAATCTGCCCGTCCTTAACCACATAGTCGATGTCCTTTTTCATCAGGCCTCTGGCTTTCATGGCCTGGTTCAGATGGTGGTTCAAGGTGGTGTTTTCCACATCCGCCAGATTTTCCACCTGGAAAAATTCCTCCGCCTTGCGGATGCCCGCGGCGGTGAGGGATACGGTGTGGGCTTTTTCGTCTACAAAGTAGTCGCAGTCAAAATCGTCCTGCACTTCTTTTTCGTCGGTTTTGGCAAAGACCTTTCTGCGCAGGCGGGATACAAAGAAATCCGCCATTTCATACAGCTTGGTGGAAGCCTCGCCCTTGCCGGAAATAATCAGCGGGGTTCTGGCCTCGTCGATGAGGATGGAGTCCACCTCGTCCACAATGGCGAAGGCGTGCTCCCGCTGCACCAGCTCCTTTTTGTAAATAGACATATTGTCCCGGAGGTAGTCGAAGCCCAGCTCGTTGTTGGTGCAGTAGGTAATGTCGGCGGCGTAGGCTTCCCGCCGCTGGGCGGGAGTCAGGCTGGGGATAATCAGACCCACAGTTAATCCCAGGAACCGGAACACCTTGCCCATCCACTCGGAGTCGCGCTTGGCCAGGTATTCGTTGACTGTGACGATGTGTACGCCCCGGCCGGTGAGAGCGTTTAAGTAGGCGGGCAGGATTTCCACCAGGGTTTTGCCTTCGCCGGTTTTCATTTCCGCGATGCGACCCTGATGCAAAACCACGCCGCCGATGAGCTGCACATGGTAAGGCCGCATGCCCAGCACACGGCTGGCGGCCTCCCGGCAGACGGCAAAGGCTTCCGGCAGCAGATTGTCCAGAGATTCGCCTTGGGCGTAGCGGTTTTTAAATTCCTCGGTTTTGGCGCGAAGCTCCTCGTCGCTCAGCGCCTTGCAGCTTTCTTCCAGGGCTTCTGTTTTGTTGACCAGAGGCATAAGCTGCTTGATTTCCCGCTGGGAGCGGGTGCCAAAAATTTTTGTAATGAGACCCATTATAAAAAATCCTTTCTGGATGAAATTGGCGTAACGCCAGATAATTCTATTTTCCTCGATTTTACCATTATAGCATAGCTGTCAACAAAAAAACAGATGGAAAAGGAAATATTTCTGTTAGAAAGTGGAAATTTACCGGCGCGCGCAGCAAATTGCCGGCGGGCGCTGCATACGCAGCGCCCGCCTCCGCCTGTCTAAGAATGTCATGAGCGCGCAGCCCGCCTACAGGGAAACTGTAATTCGCGGCATCGTTAAAACGCTGTAGGACAGCGGTTTGCCTCTGTCCTACAGCGTTTTAACAAGCGCGCGCCGGGCTTTCGCTTCCCCAACCGCTCCTTGGCGGGCAGGGCGTTATTCCACAAAGGAAACGGATTCCAGGTCTTTCCACAGAGCCGCCGCTTTCGCCTCGATCCCCTTGCGATCCGCCAGGCTGACCGACGCAAAAAGCGTGACTTCCAGCTTCCTGTTTTTCTTTTTCCATTTGCCCACGATTTGTCCGCGCAGCAGCACCGTGGGCATGACGATTCCCGCCAGATTGAAAACCCTGCGCAAATGCGCCGGCTGCAAAAACAGGCTTTCTTTTTTCTCATAGCCCAGAAGCAGGGGATCAAAGCCCGCCAGAAACAGGCATTTTGGCATGTGCCCAGAGAAATCCCTGCCGTTTTCGACCCAGTAATAGGCGCGGCCGTCTAAGACGGCTTCTTGCACCGGCAGCCTTTGCAGCCAGCTTTTGACCGCTTTGGCCGGGGCGTGAAAAAAGTACATCGCGTCGTGGATGGTGGCGGGACCGTAGTGTTCAAAATACCGCCGCGCCAGAATCAGCCTGGCTTCTTCCTCTGGGACGGGCGTAAAAGGGGGCGTTAGGCAAAATATCTTTTCCTCCCGCACCGCGTAATGCGCAAGCCCTTTTTCGCATAGCTCCCGTATGCCGCCGCCCCAGGGATGAAACATGCTGTTTTCCTCCGGCTCCGTCATGCCGTTTTCCCGGCAAAGCGCCTTCAGCTCCTCCCGGGAGCGGGGCTTTTCCCCAAGGGCGCGGAGCATAACCGAGGAAAAATACCCTTGCCGTTCCGGGCTGAGGCTCCAGTCTGCCCGCTGATTCCACCAGGACGGTCTGTCCCAGCGGTTCTCCCGGTCTGCGCCATGGAGAAACAGGGGCAAATCCTTTTCCGCGAATACATGTATGGTTCCCCGAAGGGTCCAGTTTTTCACCAGACCGTCTTGCAGCGCGTCCATCTCCAAATTCTCGCAGCGGATTTTCAGGGCGTGTACGGCGTTGGACAAAAACTGCGCCTGCAACCCGCAAAGGGTCTGCGCCACGGTGATTTTGTCCGCCGGCTGGAGCAGGTGCTGGTTGGTAAGCCGCCTGATTTTCAGTTCCTCTAAAGTCATGCCGCGCCTCCTTTTTTCTCAGAGCCTGTATGTATTCTTATAGTATAGCATGGGCTACAGGGCTTTTCCAGAGGAAAAATAACTGCCGGCTCAGGTTGTAAATACCAAAGATTTATGGTATGATAAAAATAAGTTTCAATTATTTTCAGTCCAGCCTCCGGCGCAGCCGGTGAATTTTTATGATTGCGGAGATCTAAAATATGTACGAATTGATTACAAAGGAAACCCTTGCTGAATATGAGTCCTTTCTTGCGGGGCATCCCAAGGGACATTTCGCCCAGTCCTCCCTCTGGGGGAAGCAAAAATCCGCCTGGATCTGGCGGGCGGTGGCCGTCCGGGGCGCAGACGGTAAAATCAAAGGTTCCATGGCCTTTTTGATTCGTAAAATGCCCCTGTTTGGGGCGAGTATGCTGTACGCCTGCCGGGGTCCTGTGTGCGATCTCGACGACCGGGCGACTTTTGCCCAGCTTCTGGAGGGCGCGAAAGCGTTGGCAAAGCAGTACCATGGCTATGTCATTAAGGTTGATCCCGATGTGCCCTGCCAGAATACCGGGTTTGCGGAAATGATGCAGTCTTTCGGCTTCCGGGTGATGCAGACCGGCAAGAATTTTGAAGGCGTTCAGCCCAAATTCGTGTTCCGCCTGAACGTGGAGGGGAAAACGGAGGAGGAACTCATGGCCTCTTTTGCCCAGAAGCACCGCTACAACATCCGCCTTGCCGGGCGCAAGGGTGTGGAAGTGCGCCTTTGCGGGCAGGAAATGGTGCCGGATTTCACCCGTATCATGGTGGAAACCGGCGTGCGGGATAATTTTGTCACCCGGAACGAAGCCTATTTTTCCAAAATGCTGGAAAATCTGGGAGAGCACGCCCGGCTGTACATGGCGTTTTATGAGGGGCAGCCCATTGCGGGCACCCTTGCCATTTGGTTCGGCGACAAGGTGTGGTACCTTTACGGCGCGTCCTCCAACGCCCACCGGAACCTTATGCCCAACTATCTGCTCCAGTGGAATATGATCCAGTGGGCGGTGGAAAAGGGCTGTCGGATCTATGACTTCCGGGGGGTTTCCGGAGATCTTTCCGAGGATAATCCCCTGTACGGCCTGTATAAGTTTAAGAAGGGCTTCAACGGCGATTTTACGGAATTCGTCGGAGAAATGGATTTGATTTTGAACAAGTTTATGTATACCGCCATCGCCAAGGCCACCAAGGCCTATAAGGGATGGAACATGTTTGTTTATATGCGCAAAAATAAGAAAAAGGAAGAACCGGCGGCCAAGGCGGAAAGCTAAAGTGGGTGGCGCCCACGGGCAACGCGTTACGAACCCCGCTACAGGCTTGACGCACCATTGGGGGTCGCTGGACAAGAATTGCCGCCTAATTTTGCGAGGCACTTCCTGCCAAGCCGTAGGGGCGCTACCACTTGTGCGCCCACTGGTAGGCAGCTTCAAATTTGCAACTGCAAACTACGTTGCGGCAATGCAGCAAGTTTGTTACTGGTGCGGCAATCTAAAAAAGTTACAATACGCAAAATCTTACCAAAAGAATGCCACGCCAGCGTACGCGCTGGCTCGCAATGACAGTTCTAACGAAACTGCGCCGGAAATATTGCCGGTTGCAACAGGCGGACACGCAGATTCGCCCCTACGGTGGCAATTGTAGCGGCAATCATCCGGCAAAGGCCGGGGGTGAAATATAGAAAAGGAGGCGCGCTTCATGAATGCCTATGTTGTAGAGAAGCAGGCGTTGCTGAAAAACATTGAAATTTTGCGAAAAAGAATGGGAAATACCCTGATCTGGGGCGTTTTAAAAGGCGACGGCTATGGAATCGGCGCTGTAGAATTGGCGCAGCTTCTGTATGCCCAGGGGATCGACCATTTCGCCGTGTGCGACTTGCAAGAGGCCAGAGCCCTGCGGGACGCGGGCTTTGACGAGGCCGCCATTTTCATGATGCGCTGCACCGCCGACCCGACTGAAATTGACGAACTGCTGGATCTGCGGGTGATTCTTTCCGTTGGCTCCGCCGCCGACGCCAAGCGCATTGACGCCCTCGCCGCCCAGCGATCCTGCGTGGCGGAGGCGCATCTGAAAATCGACACCGGTATGGGACGTTTTGGTTTTTTGCCTGATGAAACCGGCCAGATGATTTCCGTTTACGCAAACTACAAGCATCTCGCTGTAACCGGGGTATACACCCATTTTCATTCCGCCCACAACCCCAAGCGCACGGAAGCCCAGTTTGTCCAGTTCCAAAACGCCCTGGAGGTCATTCGCGCCGCCGGCTACGAGCCGGGGATGGCGCACTGCTGCAATTCCACCGCCGCCTGGCGGTATGGCGCCATGCGCTGCGACGGCGTGCGTATCGGTTCGGCGCTTCTTGGCCGGGTGGGCTGGGCGGCGAGAGCCGGGCTGACGCCCATCGGCTACTGCGAGGCATCCATCGAAGCTCTGCGTACCCTCCCTGCCGGGCATACCGTGGGCTATGCCTGCGGCTATAAGGCAAAGGAGGATACGCCCATCGCCGTGGTGGGAGTGGGCTGGTGCAACGGATTTGGGGTTGACCGGGGCTTTGACCTCTGGCGACCCAAGGACTGCCTGCGGGGCGTGGGGCGCTATTTGAAGGCGCTGCTGCAAAAAAAAGCCCTGTATGTGACCATTGGCGGCAAGCCCTGCAAGGTTTTGGGGCATGTGGGCATGGTAAATATGGTGGTGGACGTATCCGGCCTGCGGTGCAAGCTGGGCGATCCGGTGGTTGTGCCCATCAATCCAGTGCTGCAAAAGAATCTGGAAATTGTCTATCGCTGATGAAATGGAGGCTATTATGAAAAAATGCAAACTTTTAGCCCCGATCCTGGCCGCATCGCTTCTTTTATCAGGTTGCAGCGCGGAAAGCTTTTCGGATTGGGTTGACCAGGCCAGAAGCAAGTTTTTTCACACTTTGGGGAGCCTCTCCCAGGAGGCGGCGGATGAAACGTCGCCTACAGAAGCCACCGTGGCTGCGGAGCCAGTGGAAAACGAGGAAGGCGATTACCCTGCGGAGGTGGATTTTCAGTCGATTGTCTATACTCGCCCGGATGCTGAGGATTTCACCGCTCTGGTGGAGGCGTGCGCCCAGGCGCTGGATGGAAAAGATCGTTCCGCCGCGGTGGAAAAATGCCGGGAGGTTTTGGCGGCCTACGATCACTTTTATGATATGTCCACCTATGCGTACATTCAATTCTGCAAGGATTTAAGCGATTCCAAGTGGCAGGAGGAATATGCCTGGTGCACCGCCAATACCACCGCCGTCCGGCAGGCGATGGATCGGTATTATGAAGCCTACGATGGCAGCAAAATTCCCGGTTTGGGCGTTGCGGACTATGACGGGCATTTTACCGCCACCGGCACAAGTATTTCCATGACGGACGAGCTGGCTTCCCTCTTCGACCAGGAAGCCGCGCTGGTGAACCGGTATTATGACCTGCTTGCCGCCGGCTCCGAGAAGGACTTTTATGAAAACTATAATGAGGAAATTGCTGAGCTGTACATCGAACTCATCCAGCTTCGCAAGCAGATTGCCGAGGAAGCGGGTTATGAATCCTATGAGCTTTTCGCCAATCACTATTACCATGATCAGGATTACACCAAGGAAGAATTGGAAACTTACATCGAAGGCGTAAAAAAATTCGTGTCTCCGGTGCTTAGTATGTGGTATCATCATGCGGACGGCGAAGTTTATAAAAAAGACGCTGCGACCCAGGATTGCAAGGACTATCTGTCCTCCGCCGTTTCCAATATGGGCGGGGCGTTGCAAGACGCCTGGGACTATATGATCAAGTACAATTTGTACGACGTCGCCGCTGGCGACAGCAGATACGCAGGCTCCTACGAGACCTATTTTATGGGGCTGGACATTCCCTTCCTGTTTATGTCCTCTGAGGAAAATCCCATGGATTTTTTGACCTTTGCCCATGAATTCGGTCACTTTTTCAACGATTTTGCCGCCCATGGCAGCAATGCCACCACAAATGTCGCCGAGTTTTACTCTCAGGCTATGGAGTATTTGTCGCTGTGCTATGCCGATGCGCCGGACGCTGCGCTGATTCGGCAGCTTCGTCAGGAAAAAATGGCGGACAGCCTGCAAACCTATGTAACCCAAGCGGTGATTTACCGCTTTGAGCAGCTTGCCTACGCGCTGCCGGAGGAAAAGCTTACGGTGGAAGAACTCAATTTGCAGTATGGCAATGTGGCGAGAGAATTTAACTATCAGGTGTTCGACTGGGATACCAGAGAGTGGATCGGCATTACCCATCTGTTTGAATATCCTTTTTATACCATCAGCTACGTTCTGTCCAATGACGCGGCGATTCAAATTTATCAGATGGAGCTGGAGGAGCCGGGCAGCGGCCTTGCGCTGTACTGCGATTTGGCGAAAAGATGGAAAGCCCAGTCTCTCCAGTCTTTCGTAGAGCAAAGCGGACTGGAGCAGCCCCTTTCCGAGGAGCGGCTGCGCTCTGTGGCGCGGCTCATGCGAGACGCGATTACCGCCAGCCCGGAGGAATGAATATGGATAAAAAGACCCTGCGCGGGTTTGTCCGGGAGAAAAAACGAAGGCTGTCCCCAAGAGAAATTGCAAAAGCCAGCGAAATTCTGGGCGATATGCTGCGCCAGACCCCGGTTTACCGGCAAGCCCGCGCCATTTACGGCTACCTGCCCTACAATCAGGAGGTCAACACTCTGCCCATTTTGCGCCGGGCGCTGCAAGACGGGAAACGGGTGGCCGTGCCCAAGGTGTACGGCGGGGAAATGCGCTTTTTGTGGATTGCGGATTTGGAGCGGGTCGCCCCCGGCTATTGCGGCATCCCGGAACCCATTGCCGATGAACCATTGGCGGACGATCCCACTGCGTTGGTGCTGACCCCCGGCCTGGCCTTTGACGCTTCCGGTGGACGAATCGGCTACGGCGGCGGCTTTTACGACAAATTTTTCGCCCTGGAGCCTGGGCATCCCACCGTCGCCCTATGCTATGATTTTCAGCTTTTCGACACGCTGCCGGTAGAACGGTTCGACGTGCCTGTTGATCTGGTGCTTCATGCCGGGGGCGAGGCGCATTGTACTACATAAAAAGGAGAACCGCAAAATCATGAACTGGTTTACACTGCTTGCCACCGTCGCTTTGACCTTCGGCGTGCTTTTTCTCATTGACAAGGGCTTTTCCCGGCTGTTTCGCAATCGCGTCCAGCACAAAACTGGCAAAAGCGTTCACCTGGCCAAAGCTTACGCCTTGGGCGGCTTGCTGCTTTCGGTGCTGAGTTTGCTGGGCGGCGTTTCCGTTTTGTCGGCGGAAAAGAAGGATTTTTTCCTGCTTGCGGCTTGCGGCGTGGTGTTGTGCCTTGGGGCGGGACTGCTCACAGCGTACTTGTCCTTCGGGGTATACTACGACGAGGAAACCTTCCTTTGCTCCTCCTTCGGCAAAAAATCCGTGGCTTATCGTTTCGAGCAGATTGTCTCTCAGCAGCTTTATAATATCCGAGGCGGGATCTGCATCAACCTTTTGCTGTCCGATGGCCGGGAGCTGGCGCTTTATGCTAATATGCAGGGCGTATATCCGTTTTTGGATCAGGCGTTTCTGGGCTATTGCCGGCAAAAGGGAATCGACCCGGAGACGGCTTCTTTCCACGACCCGGAGAACTCTTTGTGGTTTCCCAGCGCGGAAAAGGAGGCGTAAAGATGCATATTCCATCTGGAGATACCAATACTTTGCTTTTGCAGCCTTTTTCCAGCGCGCTAGAAAGCGCTTTGCTGCCTTGCTTGGAATATGATGTGGAAAAGTGGCTGTATGTGCCCAATACCTACGAAGAATACCGGTATATTTTAGGTACCAGAGGGAAAAACCCCTTAATCGGGATTGGGATTAACCCTTCTACGGCGCGGCCGGACGCCTTGGACAACACCTTGAAATCCGTCCAGCGCATTGCCCTTGGCAACGGCTTTGACAGTTTTATCATGTTCAACGTCTACGCCCAGCGGGCGACGGATCCGGACGCCATGGAGCGCCGGTGCAACCTCACGCTGCACAGGGAAAACATGGAGGCGTTCCGATACGTTTTGTCTCTCGGGGAAAAGCCCGCCATCTGGGCGGCCTGGGGGGCAATTATCGAAAAAAGAGATTACCTTGCCGATTGCCTGGAGGACATGATTGCCATTGGCGAGGCGTATGGCGCACGCTGGTTTACAGCCGGAGCGATTTCAAAAAAAGGGCATCCCCATCACCCGCTGTATTTGCGGAAGGACGCGGGGTTGGATCCTTTTGACGCGGCTGGGTATGTAAAAACCGTTTTGCGTACATAATCCCCACATTTGTTCAAAAACTACTCCTGCGTCGGCAGCCGCGCCTTGGCTGCTAGTAACAGCAAAGGAGAATGGAGTATGAAGCAAGAACCGATCCGACAGGAACCGGCCAGAACGCCCCAACCTTGGGAGGCGGTCGATCCGCAGCCTCCCGTGATTCACAGCAGCGTTCCCGGCGATCGCGGGGAAGCCCACCGCCGGGCAGATTGAATTCGTTGCAACCAGAAAGACCGCCAAAGCAAAGGCTTTGGCGGTCTTTCTGGTTGCAGTGTTCCGTTATTGCAGACAGGCGAAACCCACGGGGCAGCTACCGGGAAAATGCTGTTTGCCGTCGTAGGGGCGAACCTGCGTCGGAGCAAGCTCCAATGCGCACGTTTCTGCACAAGCGCAGAAACGCGCAGAATTTCGCTGCGCCTCCTTTCCAAATGGAACCCGCTGCGCTGGGCTTCCATTTGGCGCAAATCCCAATTTTTGCTGTAGGGGCGCACCTATGTGTGCGCCCCTTGGGAGGCAGGTTCAAATTTGTCATTGCGAACCAGTGACGTCAGTCACTGGTTCGCAATCTAAAAACAGTTTTTTGCGGAATTCCCATAAAGATTGCTACGTCGGCTGCGCCTTTCCACAATGACAGCGCTTTTACAAATTGCGCCGGAAACTTGATGGGCCGCAACGGGCGGACACATAGATCCGCCCCTATGACAAGCATTTTAGGCAGTCCTTGTCGAGTGTCCCCCAAGGGGGTGTCAAATCAGCAACAGCGTAGGAA
>CAJURY010000004.1:93334-144352 GCA_910589155.1 uncultured Oscillospiraceae bacterium
TCCTTGTCGAGTGTCCCCCAAGGGGGTGTCAAATCAGCAACAGCGTAGGAAACGCATAGCCGGTGGACGCTTGCCCGCCTAGAGAGGGCGCGGGATTTTAGGGCAGTCCTTGTCGAGTGCCCCCAAGGGGGTGTCAAATCAGCAACAGCGTAGGAAACGCATAGCCGAGGGACGCTTGCCCGCCAAAAAGGGGATTGTGACATTTGAAGCAGTCCTTGTCGAGTGTCCCCCAAGGGGGTGTCAAATCAGCAACAGCGTAGGAAACGCGCTGCCGGCGGACGCTTGTCCGCCTATTTAAAATATTTTACAGCGGATTCGAACAGCTTCATGTCGAATTCCCCGGGCACGTTTTTGTAAAGCCCCGCGCCCTTGCGCTCGGAGTGCCCCATTTTGCCGAGGACTCTGCCGTCCGGGCTGGTGATACCCTCAATGGCGTATACAGAGCCGTTGGGATTAAAGCGCACGTCGCCGGTGGCTTCGTTTTTGAAGTCCACATACTGGGTGGCAATCTGGCCGTTTTTCGCCAGCTTGGCCAGAAGCTTCTCATCCGCCAAAAACCGGCCTTCGCCGTGGGAAATGGGCACGGTGTATACCTGCCCTACCTCCACGCCGGACAGCCACGGGCTGAGGTTGGAGGCGATTCTTGTGCGCACCAGCCGGCTTTGATGGCGGCCGATGGCGTTGAAGGTCAAGGTGGGGCTAGCTTCGTCCGCGTCCAGAATCTTGCCGTAGGGCACAAGACCCAGCTTGATGAGCGCCTGGAAGCCGTTGCAGACGCCCAGCATCAGGCCGTCTCTCTCTTCCAGAAGTCTTGTGACTTCCTCTTTTACCGCCGCATTGCGGAAGAAGGCGGTGATGAACTTGCCGGAGCCGTCCGGCTCGTCGCCCCCGGAGAAGCCGCCGGGGATAAAGACCATCTGGGCGGTTTTCAGTTCATTTGCAAATGCCTCCACACTTTTGCTCACAGCATCGGCGGTGAGATTGCGCACCACCATGATTTTCGCTTCCGCGCCGGCGTCTTCCATGGCCTTGGCGGAGTCGTATTCGCAGTTGGTGCCGGGGAACACGGGAATGAGCACCTTGGGCTTTGCGTGCTTCACAGCGGGCGCGGACTTGCAGCCGACGGTATAGGAGAAGGTCTGCATAGGCGCGGTCTGGGTGGGAATGTTGCAGGGATACACCGGCTCCAGCTTGTCCTCATACTGCTTTTGCAGGGCGGCAAGGGACAGCGCCTGTCCGCCGTAGGTAAAGCAGCCGTCCGTCGTGATTTCGCCCAGCAAAGTACCTACAGCTTCCTCCCCGGTCAGCTCCAGCACGAAGCCGCCGTAGGCGTAGCCGAAGAGTTCTTCCATGGAAAGGGCGCTTTCAAACCGGAAGCCGAAGCCGTTGCCGATGGCCATTTTGAGAATGGCCTCCGCCGCGCCGCCGAGACCCGGCGTGTACGCCGCAACCGCCTTGCCGGAACGCAAAAGTTCCGTTACCTTCTGGAAGCAGTCCAGCAAAGATTCTGTCACAGGCAGACCGTTTTCGTCATATTGGGGCTTCAAAAGGCAGACCTTATGCCCCGCCGCCTTAAACTCTGGGGATGCGATTTCGCCGGTTTTCGCCGTTGTCACCGCAAAGGAAACCAGGGTGGGCGGCACGTTCAGTTCCTCAAAAGAGCCGGACATGGAGTCCTTGCCGCCGATGGCGGCTACGCCCAGAGCCTTTTGCGCCTCAAACGCGCCCAAAAGCGCGGCCAGAGGCTGCCCCCAGCGCTTGGGATCCTTCCCCACCCGCTGGAAGTACTCCTGGAAGGTGAGGTAAACGTCGGTAAAGTCCGCGCCGGTGGCAATGAGCTTGGTCACAGACTCCACCACCGCCAGATACGCCCCGTGATAGGGGCTTTTTTCAGAAAGGAAGGGGTTGTAGCCCCAGGACATCAAAGAGCAGTCCTCGGTGTGTCCTTTTTCCACAGAGACCTTTTGCACCATGGCCTGAATGGGGGTTTGCTGGTACTTGCCGCCGAAGGGCATGAGCACCGTGCCCGCGCCGATGGTGGAGTCGAACCGCTCGGAAAGCCCCCGCTTGGAGCAGATGTTGAGGTCGGAAGCCAGGGCGGTATAGTTTTCCGCGAAGCCGCCGGAAACCGGCTTTTGCCAGTTTTCCACAGGAGCCAGCTCCACGGTAATGTGCTTTTCCGCGCCGTTGGAATTGAGAAATGCCCGGCTGATATTCACAATGGTGCTGCCCTTCCAGCGCATCACAAGTCTGGGCTGTTCAGTTACAGTAGCAACCACCGTTGCTTCCAGGTTTTCGGAGGCTGCCAGCTCCAGAAAACGCTGTACATCAGAAGCCGCAACCACTACCGCCATGCGCTCCTGAGACTCGGAAATGGCAAGCTCCGTGCCGTCCAAACCCTCGTACTTCTTGGGTACCTTGTTCAAATCGATTTCCAGACCGTCCGCCAGTTCGCCGATGGCTACGGATACGCCGCCCGCGCCAAAATCGTTGCACCGCTTAATCATCCGGGTGGCTTCGCCGTTGCGGAACAGACGCTGCAATTTGCGTTCTTCCGGTGCGTTGCCCTTTTGCACTTCCGCGCCGCAGTTTTCCAGAGAATGGAGGTTGTGGCTCTTGGAAGAGCCGGTGGCGCCGCCGCAGCCGTCCCGCCCGGTGCGTCCGCCAAGCAAGATTACCTGGTCGCCCGGCTGGGGGCATTCCCGGCGCACGTTGGCCTCCGGGACGGCGGCGATCACCGCGCCGATTTCCATACGCTTGGCGGCGTAGCCCGGATGGTAGATTTCGTCCACCATGCCGGTGGCAAGACCAATCTGGTTGCCATAGGAGGAATAGCCGGCGGCGGCGGTCGTCACCAGCTTTCGCTGGGGCAGTTTACCGGGGAGGGTTTCGGAAACGGGCTTCAAAGGATCCGCCGCGCCGGTGACGCGCATGGCGCCGTATACATACGCCCGGCTTGCCAAGGGGTCGCGGATGGCGCCGCCAATGCAGGTGGCCGCCCCGCCGAACGGCTCGATTTCCGTGGGATGGTTGTGGGTTTCGTTTTTGAAAAGCAGCAGCCAGGGCTGGGTTTCCCCGTCTACGGTTACGTCCATGTGGACGGTGCAGGCGTTAATCTCCTCGCTTTCGTCCAGCTTGGAAAGCAGACCCTTGGCGCGCAGATATTTTGCCGCCAGGGTGCCGATGTCCATGAGGTTCACGGGCTTGGTGCGACCCAGCTCCTTTCTGGTTTCCAGATAGTCGTTGTAGGCATTCTGGAGGAGGGGGTCCGCAAATTTTACCTCGTCGATGGTGGTAAGAAAGGTGGTATGGCGGCAGTGATCGGACCAGTAGGTGTCAATCATGCGGATTTCCGTAATGGTGGGGCAGCGACCTTCTTTGCGGAAGTAATCCTGGCAGAAGGCAATGTCGTCTGTGTCCATAGCAAGCCCCAGCTTTTCCACCAGGGCGGCAAGCCCTTCCTTGTCCAAGTCCAAAAAGCCCTCCACGGTGGCAACAGTCTCCGGCAGGGCATAGTTTGCCTCCAGGGTTTCCGGCTTTTCCAGGGCGGCTTCTCTGGCTTCCACC
Source organism: uncultured Oscillospiraceae bacterium (assembly GCA_910589155.1). Taxonomy (GTDB): domain Bacteria; phylum Bacillota; class Clostridia; order Oscillospirales; family Oscillospiraceae; genus Faecousia. The sequence continues at coordinate 96,902 of CAJURY010000004.1, forward strand.
GGGTTAATCACGTACTTTTTGATGGCGGCGACGTCCTGCTCCGTGAGCTTGCCGTCCAGAATGTATACCTTGGCCGTGCGCACGGTGGGGCGCTCCTGCTGGGAAATGATCTGGATGCACTGGGCGGCGGAGTCCGCCCGCTGGTCGAACTGGCCAGGCAGGTACTCCACGGCGAAAATAGCGCCCTTCGCGTCCAGGGTTTCAAAAGCCGTATCTACCTGGGGCTCGGAAAACACCGTGGGAATCGCCGCCCGGAACAGCTCTTCGGAAATGTTTTCCACATCGTAGCGGTTCACAATCCGAACGCTTTCCAGCCGGTTAATTTGCAGCAGCTCCCGGCACTCTGCCAAAAGGTCCGCCGCTTCTTTTGCCAGAGGCTTCTTTTTTTCTACATAAATTCGGTAAACCATACAGTTTCCTCCATGATTTCTTTCAGTTCAGCGCTTGTAGCGCCCGGCTGCCGATGTCGCTTCTGCGGTAGGCGTTGGCAAATGCCACGCCGTCGGACAATCGGTAGGCTTCCTTGATGGCGGCGGGCAAGTCCTCCGCCACGGCGGTGGTGCCCACGACACGGCCGCCGGCGGTGAGAAGCTGCCCGTTTTCCAGCTTCGCTCCCGCCACAAAGGTCGCCTTTTCCGCTTCCTCCGTCATGACAAGGGGGAAGCCCTTTTCATAGTGCAAAGGATAACCTGCGGAAGCCTTTACCACGCAGCAGGCGTGCTTGTCGGCAAAGACCACGTCCGTTTCCGCCAGCGTGCCCTTGGTGGTTGCTTGCATTATCGTCAATAGATCGCTTACAAGCAGCGGCAGCACCACCTGGGTTTCCGGGTCGCCGAAGCGGCAGTTGTATTCAATGACCTTGGGACCGTTTTTCGTCAGCATCAGACCGAAGTACAGGCAGCCGGTAAAGGGTCTGCCCTCTTTTTCCATGGCGCGGACGGTGGGCAGGAAGATTTCTTCCATGCACCGCTGGGCGATTTCCGGGGTGTAGTAGGGATTGGGGGCGATTGTGCCCATGCCGCCGGTGTTAAGACCCGTGTCGTTGTCACCCGCCCGCTTGTGATCCATGGAAGAAACCATGGGCTTCACGGTTTTGCCGTCGGTAAAGGCCAGAACGGAGACCTCCGGCCCTTCCAGAAATTCTTCAATCACCACCGTCGCGCCGCTTTTGCCGAATTTTGCATTAGCCATCATATCAATGGCGGCTTCTCTGGCCTCCTGCCTGGTTTGGGCGATAATCACGCCTTTGCCCAGAGCCAGACCGTCCGCTTTGATGACTGTGGGCATGGGGGCGGTTTCCAGATAGGCAAGCGCCTTGTCCAGCTCGGTGAAAATTTCATAGCTGGCTGTGGGAATGCCGTATTTTTTCATCAGCTCCTTGGCGAAGGCCTTGCTGCCCTCAATCATCGCGGCGTTTGCCTTGGGGCCGAAGCAGGGCACGCCGATTTCGTTCAGCCTGTCCACGCAGCCCAAAACCAAGGGGTCGTCCGGGGCGACCACGGCGTAGTCCACCTGATTTTCCCGGGCGAATTTGACGATACCATCCAAATCCGTCGCGCCGATGGGGACGCAGGTTGCGTCCTTGGCGATGCCGCCGTTGCCCGGCAGGGCGAAAATTTCGGTGACTTCCGGGTTTTCTTTTAATTTTTTAATGATGGCGTGCTCTCTGCCGCCACCGCCAACAACCAACAGTTTCATTGTTGCCTCCTTGTGGGCATTTTTCTCTTTCTATGATATGAGCCCCTTGCCGTAGGGGCGCACACGGTGGCAGCGCCCCTACGACAGCATTGTAACTACCTGCATTCCAGGGCAGTTGCTGCCGAGCGCCCCCCCAAAGGCGTGTCAAGTTTGCATCAGGGGTCGTAACGCGTTGCCAGCGGACGCTGCCCACCCACGCTTAGTGGTGGAACAGGCGCATCCCGGTGAAGGCCATGACCATGTCGTTTTCGTCGCAGCAATCAATCACCAGATCGTCCCGAATGGAGCCGCCGGGCTGGGCGATATAGCGCACGCCGGAGGCCTTCGCCCGGAGAATATTGTCCGCAAAGGGGAAAAACGCGTCGGAACCCAGAGACACACCCGCGCGGGTGGACAAAAACGCCTTTTTATCCTCGGCTGTGAGGGGAGCGGGCTGCTCCGTGAAATATTTCTGCCAGATGCCCTCGGCACAAACGTTCTCTTCGTTGCCGTTGATATAGCCGTCAATGACGTTGTCCCGCTCCGGGCGACCCAAAGTGGGCTTGAAGGGCAGGTTTAAGGTCTTGGGATGCTGGCGCAGGAACCAGGTGTCCGCCTTGGAGCCTGCCAGACGGGTGCAGTGAATCCGGGACTGCTGCCCTGCGCCAACGCCGATGGCCTGCCCGTCGAAGGCGAAGCACACAGAGTTGGACTGGGTATACTTGAGGGTAATCAGCGCCACAATGAGGTCGCGCCGGGCATTTTCCGGCAATTCCTTGTTCTTGGTGACGAGATTCGCGAGAAGTTCGTTGTTGATTTTAAAATCGTTGCGCCCTTGCTGGAAGGTCACGCCGTAAACCATCTTGGTTTCCTGCTGGGCGGGGACGTAATTGGGGTCGATTTTTACGACATTATAGTTGCCCTTGCGCTTTTTCTTCAAAATTTCCAGAGCCTCCGGGCTGTAGTCCGGGGCAATTACGCCGTCGGATACTTCTCTTGCAATCAAAGTGGCGGTAAGCGCGTCGCAGCAGTCGGACAGCGCCACCCAGTCGCCGAAAGAGCACATCCGGTCGGTGCCTCTGGCTCTGGCGTAGGCGCAGGCCAGGGGGGACTCGTCCAAGCCTTCCACATCGTCTACAAAGCAGGCCTTTTTAAGGTCGGCGGGAAGCTTCAGCCCCACGGCGGCGGAGGTGGGGGAAACGTGCTTAAAGGAGGTCACGGCGCAAAGGCCGGTGGCTTCCTTCAGCTCCTTTACAAGCTGGTAGGAGTTCAGCGCGTCCAGAAAATTGATGTAGCCGGGGCGGCCGTTCAGGATTTCCAGAGGCAGTTCGGAGCCGTCCGCCATATAAATTTTCGCGGGCTTCTGATTGGGATTGCAGCCGTATTTCAGTTCAAATTCTTTCATATTTTACACCTTCAGTTCCGCGGTGAGTTCTTCCCCGCAGTATTTTTCTATGAGGGGGGTGGCGACCTCCGCCAAAAACGCGTCCACCTGACTGGGACAGCGGCCGATAAAGGCGGCGGGGTTCAGCATTTGTTCGATTTCCGCCCGGTTCAGGGGGAACATGGGGTCGGCGGCAATACGCTCGATGAGATCGTTCTGCCCACCCTCCAGCTTCACCTTGGCGGCTGCCGCGTGGGAATGCACCCGCAAAGCTTCATGCAGCTCCTGCCGGTTGCCCCCGCGCTTCACGGATTCCATCATGATGTTTTCCGTAGCCATAAAGGGGAGCTTTTCCATGACACGGCGGTTCACGACCTTTTCATAAACCACCAGTCCGGCGGAAACGTTCATATAAATATTCAAAATCGCATCCACCGCCAAAAATGCCTCGGCAACGGCAATGCGCTTGTTGGCGGAATCGTCCAGGGTTCGCTCGAACCACTGGGTGCCGGCGGTCATGCCGGGGTTTACGCTGTCCGCAATCACGTACCGCGCCAGAGCGCAGATGCGCTCGGAGCGCATAGGATTGCGCTTGTAGGGCATGGCGGAGGAACCGATCTGGTTTTTCTCAAAGGGTTCTTCCATTTCCTCAAAGGACTGCAAAATGCGCAAATCGTTGGCAAATTTCATGGCGCTCTGGGCAAAGCCGGAAAGAACCCCCAGGAAATAGCCGTCCACCTTCCGGGAATACGTCTGCCCGGACACGGGAACCACCCCGTCGAAGCCCATTTCGTCGGCAATCAGCCGCTCCATTTCCAAAATTTTGCTTTCGTCCCCGCCGAACAGTTCCATAAAGGAAGCCTGGGTGCCGGTGGTGCCCTTGGAGCCCAAAAGCAGCAGCCGGGAAAGCTGGTATTCCATGTTTTCCATGTCCTGCGCCAGCTCGTACATCCACAAGGTGGCGCGCTTGCCCACGGTTGTGAGCTGGGCGGGCTGCAAATGGGTGTAGCCCAGACAGGGCAGAGACTTGTATTTTTCCGCGAAGGCGGCGAGATTTTTCAGAACCTGCCCCGCCTTTTTGAGGATCAGACGGGAAGCCTCCCGCAAAATCACCACGTCGGTGTTGTCGCCGACATAGCAGGAGGTGGCGCCCAGATGGATGATACCCGCCGCCTTGGGGCAAAGCTGCCCGTAGGCGTAAACATGGCTCATGACGTCGTGACGCACCAGACGCTCCCGTTCCTCGGCCACGTCGTAGTTAATATCGTCCTTGTGGGCTTCCAGCTCGTCGATCTGCTCCTGGGTTACGTCCAGACCAAGCTGCTTTTCCGCCTTGGCCAGGGCGATCCACAGCCGCCGCCAGGTGCGGAATTTGAAGTTTTCAGAGAAAATATGCTGCATTTCGGCGCTTGCGTACCGGGTAGACAGAGGGGAAACATAGCTGTCGTGATTTCGTTCCATAATTACGCTCCTCGCTGTATGTTATCGCGTTGTAAAAATTTGCGGGGCATATTACGCCCCGCCCTGCAAGGCAATCAGGCCTCGTGCTTATTGACGATGCGGGTTTCCGTTTCGCCGGTTTCCAGGTTCACAAAGGCGGTATACAAAGAAACCTTGTTGTCCTCGTTGAGGCTTTCCCAGACCATCTGGGTAAATTCGTCCAGATTGCCGGCAACCGCCACGGCTCTGGGCTCGCCCACAAAAGAGGGCAGAGGATTGCCGTCGGATTCGTAGGTGTGGATAAAATGACCTTGGCCTGCCTTGGGCGCGTCGTAGGTAAAGTAATTGCGCACGCAGCAGGCAGGATCGCCGTCCAGAGACTTTAAAATGGACAGCATATAGCTGCCGGAAGGATACAGCACGCCGGAAATTCTGGGAGTGTAGTTGGGGCCGTCCGGCTCAAATTCCCGGGTGTTCAGGGCTTCCACATAGCTTTCGCCCTCCACCATGAAATCCCGAATGGTGTCGGTTTGGTCGCCGTTGGTAACAATCAGGGTCTTGCCCTCCTCGTCGGCAGCCACCCGGACGGGATGGTAAATAATCAAGGAAGGATCGGTCATTTTGGAGGGGTCAAAGGCCTCCGTGCGGATGCCGTCCTCGGTGGCGGCGAAAATCCGGTTCCGGCTGTTTTCGCTGCGCCCCATGATGAAATAGGCCACAACGCCAAATTGATCGTCCTGAGAGCGCCCCAGCACGATGCCCCGCCCGGGGTAGGAATTACTTTTTAAAAGCATGGACAAATCTTTCATCTAATATTCCTCCATTTATTCTTCTGTAATATGCACCACGCGGCCGTGTACCCGGAGTCTTCCCCGGCAAAACAGCGCCGCCGCTTGGGGCAAAATCTGCCACTCTGCCTGCTCCATAACGCGCCGTTGCAATGTTTCGGGGGTATCTCCCTCCAAAACCGGCACGGCCTTTTGCATGACGATGGGGCCGCCGTCGCATTCCTCGCTTACAAAATGCACCGTCGCCCCGGAAACCTTCACCCCATAGGAAAGAGCGGCTTCATGAACGTGGAGTCCAAAGTAGCCCGCGCCGCAGAAGCTGGGAATGAGCGCCGGGTGGACGTTTAAAATGGCGTTGGGGAAGGCTTTTACCATTTCCTCCGTGAGGATGGTCATAAAGCCCGCCAGAATCACCAGGTCGATTTTCTGCCCCTGCAAAAATTCCGTCAGGGCAATGGTATACGCCTTGCTGGAAGGGTAGTCCTTTCGCGCCATGACGTAAGCTGGAACCCCGGCCTGTTTCGCCCGCTCCAGGGCGTATACCCCGGGGGCGGAGGCAACCACCGCCGCGATTTTCCCCGGCTGCAGGTCTCCTCTGGCTTCCGCGTCCAAAAGCGCCTGCAAATTGGTGCCGCCGCCGGAAACCAGCACGGCAATCCGCTTTTCGCCGCTCATCGCTGTAGCTCCACGCCGCCGTTGCCTTCCACCACGAGACCTACGATATAACCGGTCTCTCCGGCGGCCTGCAACACCCGGATGGCGGCGTCCGCTTCCCCGGCGGGGACGGCGAAAATCATACCGAGACCCATATTAAAGGTATTGTACATATCCCGCTCCGGCACGTTGCCCTTTTCCTGAATCAGGTCGAAAATGGGCGGGCGGGGGAAGGATTTCAGGTCGATGACGGCGGTAAGCCCCTCGGTCATCATACGGGGGACGTTTTCATAGAAGCCGCCGCCGGTAATATGGCTCACCGCGCGGATGTCAATCTGCGCATCCAGCACAGCTTGAATCGCCTTCACATAAATTTTGGTGGGGGTCAAAAGGGTTTCTCCCAGGGTCGCGCCCAGAGAAGGGTAAAATTCTCGCAAATTTTCCTGGTTTACGTCGAAGATTTTCCGCACCAGGGAAAAACCGTTGGAATGCACGCCGGTGGAAGGCAGGCCGATGAGCACATCGCCGCAGGAAAGACGTTTGCCGTCGATGATTTTTTCCTCGTCCACCATGCCCACGGAAAAACCCGCCAGGTCGTATTCGTCCACGGGGTAGAAGCCGGGCATTTCCGCCGTCTCGCCGCCAACCAGGGCGCAGCCGGCCTGCCGACAGCCCTCGGTGATGCCGGACACAATGTCCGCAATCCGCGCGGGGTCGTTTTTCCCGCAGGCGATGTAATCCAAAAAGAACATGGGCGCCGCGCCGCCGCAAACAATATCGTTGACGCACATGGCGACGCAGTCGATACCCACGGTATCGTGCTTGTCCATGAGAAAAGCCAGCTTCAGCTTGGTGCCCACGCCGTCGGTGCCGGAAACCAGCACGGGCTTTTTCATGCCCTGAAAATTGGGGGCGAACATACCGCCGAAGCCCCCCAGTGTGCCCATCACGCCGGGAATATAGGTGGATTCTACCATGGGTTTGATGCGGCGAACTGCTTCATAGCCGGCGGTAACGTCCACACCGGCCGCCGCGTAGGAAGCGGAATGACTGTCGCTCATGATTCAATCTCACTTTCAAATATATTTTTTTGCGCCTGCTCCGGCACGTCCATGGGGTATTTCCCGGTAAAGCAGCCGTCGCAGAAGGAAAGCCGGCAGCCCAGGGCGATTTTGCGCGCCGCCTCCACGGACAAAAAGCCCAGAGAGTCCGCGCCGATTGCCTGGCGCATTTCTTCTACCGTCCGTCCGTTGGCAAGAAGCTGCTCCTTGTCTGGAATGTCCGTCCCGAAAAAGCAAGGATACCGGAAAGGCGGGGCGGAAATGCGAAGATGTACTTCCGTGGCTCCCGCGTCCCGCACAAGCTGAATGAGCCTTGCGCAGGTGGTGCCCCGGACGATGGAATCATCCACCAGAATCACCCGCTTGCCCCGGACGGCCTCCCGCAGGGCGTTCAGCTTCAGCCGGACGGAGCGTTCCCGCTTGTCCTGCCCCGGCTGAATGAAGGTTCTGCCGATATAGCGGTTTTTAATGAGTCCCACGCCGTAGGGAATCCCGGAGCACCGGGCATAGCCAATGGCGGCGGAAATGCCGGAATCCGGCACGCCCATGACAAGATCCGCCCCCACGGGGTGCTCCATGGAAAGATACTTCCCGGCTTCCTGCCGGGCAAGCTCTACGGAAGCCCCGTCTATGACGGAATCCGGCCGGGCGAAATAGATGTATTCAAAGACGCAAATGGCGCTTTTTTCCGGCTTGGGGGCGTGCAGAGACCGGGGCTTGCCGGTTTTGTCTACCACAATCACTTCGCCGGGGGCAACGTCCCGCTGGAAGGTCGCGCCCAAAGCGTCCAAAGCGCAGGATTCAGACGCGAATACAATCGCGTCTCCCAGACGCCCCATGCATAAGGGGCGCATTCCTCTGGGATCTCTGGCGGCAATGAGCTTTTGGGCGGACATAATGCAAAGAGAATAAGATCCCTGCAAAATGCCCATGGCGCTCACCACCGCTTCTTCAATGGAAGCGCGCTTCAGCCGCTCCTGCACCAGGGTGTATACCAAAACCTCGGTATCGGAGGAGGAGCGGAAAATCGCGCCTTTTAATTCCAGCTCTTTTCGCAGCGTTCCGGCGTTTACCAGATTGCCGTTGTGCGCCAGAGCCAGATTGCCCTTGACATGGGTAATGGCCAGGGGCTGGGCGTTTTCCCGATGGGGGTCTCCTGTGGTGGAGTAGCGGACGTGGCCGATGGCCATGGAGCCTTCCATGGCGTCCAGACGAGCCTGATCGAATACCTCGCCCACCAAACCCACGTCTTTATAGCAGTGAATCACGCCCCGGCGGTTCACAGCAATGCCGCAGGCCTCCTGCCCTCTGTGCTGCAAGGCGAACAGGGCGGCATAGGCTTCGTGGGCGGGGCTGACGCCGGAACCCTCCGGCGTCCAGATACCGAACACGCCGCATTCCTCATGCAGCCCGCCGGGATAAATTCCATCGCCCATGGTTTATTCCTTTCCGGACCAGCAGTAGGTGCACACCTTGCTGCGGTCGATGCCGATGGCTTCCAAAAGCCCGTCCAGAGACTGATAGCCCAGGGAATGGAAGCCCATTTTTTCGCAGATGGTTTTCAGCAGGCACTTGCCCCGCTCTGTTTTGCCGTCGGCGTATTCTTCCAGGTGCTTTTGCCCCTCGTCGCCTTCCAGCTCCTGTACGATTTTTCTGGCCAGCAGCTCCATTTCCGAATTGCTGGAGGAGAAGTTCAGATATTTGCAGCCGTACATGATAGGCGGACAGGCGGAGCGCATATGCACTTCCTTCGCGCCGCTTTCGTATAAGAATTCCACGGTTTCCCGCAGCTGGGTGCCCCGGACAATGGAATCGTCCACAAACAAAAGCTTTTTTCCTTCGATGAGTTCCGGGACGGGAATCTGCTTCATTTTCGCCACCTGATTGCGCACCTGCTGATTGGCCGGCATGAAGGAGCGGGGCCAGGTGGGGGTGTATTTCACGAAAGGCCGGGCAAAGGGCACGCCGCTTTCGTTGGCGTAGCCGATGGCGTGAGGCAGACCGGAATCCGGCACCCCCGCCACATAGTCCACCTCCGGCAGCGAACCATCGGCTTTTTCGTTGCGCGCCATGATTTCGCCATTGCGGTAGCGCATCAGCTCCACGTTGACCCCCTGATAGTTGGAGTTGGGATAGCCGTAATACGTCCACAAAAAGGCGCAGATTTTCATATCCTCCCCGGCAGGAGAGACGGTTTCAAAGCCCTCCGCCGTGATTTTCACGATTTCCTGGGGGCCTAACTCATAGGCGTTTTCATAGCCCAGCTTTTGATAGGCGAAAGACTCGAAGGAGACGCAGCAGCCCTCGCTGTTTTGCCCGATGAGCACCGGCAGTCTGCCCAGCTTATCCCGTGCGGCGAGGATGCCCTCCGGGGTCAAAAGCAAAATGGTGCAGGAGCCGTCGATGACGCTTTGGGCATGCAAAATGCCCTCTACCAGACTGTCGCACTGGTTAATGAGCGCGGCGGTCAGCTCCGTGGAATTGACCTTGCCGGAGCTCATAGCCATAAACTGATGGCCGTGGTCGGAAAAATAGGTCTGCACCAGTTCTTCCGCGTTGTTGATAATGCCCACGGTGGTGATGGCGTAAAAGCCCAGATGGGAGCGCACCAAAAGGGGCTGGGGATCGGTATCGCTGATGCAGCCGATGCCGCTGTGCCCACGGAACCGCTCAATGTCCTTTTCAAACTTTGTTCGGAAAGGGGTATTTTCAATGTTGTGTATCTGGCGCTGAAACCCGTTTTCCTTATCGTAAATAATCATACCGCCCCGGCGGGTGCCGAGATGGGAGTGGTAGTCCACGCCAAAAAAAAGATCAAGTACGCAGTCTCGTTTGGAGACCGCACCAAAAAATCCGCCCAAGTTGATTCCTCCATTATTCGCCCATGAGACGGCGCATAACCTCCTGGTAAGCGTCCTCCACGCCGCCAAGATCCCGGCGGAAGCGATCCTTGTCCAGCTTTTCGTGGGTCTTATCGTCCCACAGACGGCAGGTATCCGGGGAAATTTCGTCTGCCAGCACAATGGTGCCATCGGACAGGCGGCCAAACTCCAGCTTGAAGTCCACAAGGTCGATGCCCAAGGTCTTGAAGTAGGCCTTCAAAGCCTCGTTGACCTGAAACGCCATGGTCTGAATCGTTTCAATTTCTTCCTTGGTGGCCAGCTTCAGCGCCAGAGCGTGATAGGTATTGAGGAGCGGGTCGCCCAAATCGTCGTTTTTATAGGAAAATTCAATGGTGGGTTCGTCGAATACAATGCCCTCTTCCACGCCGTAGCGCTTGGCGAAGGAGCCTGCGGAAATGTTGCGGATGATAACTTCCAGGGGCACGATCTGCACTTTTTTTACAACGGTTTCCCGGTCGTTCAGTTCTTCCACAAAATGGGTGGCGACGCCCTTGGGTTCCAGGAGCTTGCCCATGAGGAAATTGCTCATGCGGTTGTTGATAACGCCCTTGCCGGAGATGGTGCCTTTTTTCAGGCCGTTAAACGCGGTTGCGTCGTCCTTGTAGGATACGATGAGCAGTTCGGGATTTTCCGTGGCGAATACCTTCTTGGCCTTGCCTTCATAGAGCTGTTCCAGCTTTTCCATTTTATGTTCCTCCTAAAATATCTTTAAATGTTATATTTTGCTTCCACGGCGGCGTTTTTATCCAGCACCTTCCGGGTAGCTTCCGCCCGGTAAGCGGCCAGCTTTTCCGCCAGCAAATCGTCGGAAATCGCCAGCATTTCCACCGCCAGCAGCGCCGCGTTTACCGCGCCGTCAATGGCGACGGTGGCGACTGGAATGCCGGAGGGCATCTGCACCGTGGATAAAAGGGCTTCCATGCCGCCGAGGTTACTGGACTTCATGGGAATGCCGATGACTGGCAAGGTTGTATTGGCGGCGGCCGCGCCCGCTAAATGGGCGGCCATACCAGCGGCGCAAATAATGACACCGAACCCACAGTCGCGGGCACTGGCGGTAAAGCTTTGCGCCTGGGCTGGAGTTCGGTGGGCGGAATACACGTGCGCCTCATAGGGCACGCCAAAGGATGCAAGGGTATCCATGGCTTTGGATACAATGGGCAAATCGCTGTCGCTGCCCATTAAAATGGCAACCTTTTTCATGGGAAACCTCCTTATGATTGCTGAAAAAAGACGGAAAGTAGGGCGCGCTTGCCCGCCCAGCAGACAAGCGCGCCCAGACGGTCGGCAAAATACAGACCTGCCGCTCCTCTGTGGTTTTTCCACATGCTTCCGTCAGTTACAGCAGTCCGATAAAATTACGCTTCCATTGTACCATGTTTCGCCCTCGCCGTCAAACCAGTAAGCTACCGAATTTTTCCGAAAAAAACCGACATTTTCTGTTGTACTTTGATAAAAGTTTTTGGATTGCCGCCCAGCCTGGCGCCGCGCGCTGGCACGGCAATCCAAAAACCCTTTTTGCCCCGCCGACACATAATTTCCCCTCCGCCGGCATAGGCTGTACAACCGACAAGCATGGAAAGGAGCCTGGCTATGGCAATGGATGACAAAACAATGCAGCTTCCCCACAAGCTGGTTTTAGATGAACGCAAAAAACTTACGGTTTCCGGGGTTTCGGAGGTTGTAAGCTTTGATGAGAATGCGGTGGCGCTGCAAACGGTTCGAGGAACCCTTTTGATTCGGGGACGGGATTTGCACCTGAAAACCCTGTCTTTAGACGGCGGACAAGTGGCGGTGGACGGTCTTGTGGAGCTTTTGGCCTATGAAGAACCCCGCAAAGAGGGCGGCTTCCTGGCCAGACTGTTTCGCTAATGGCGCCGGCGGTTTCCAGCCAGCTTCTTTGGTTTGTTCTGGCGATAGGGCTGGGGGGCGTACTCGGCCTACTTTACGATTTCCTGCGGGCCTTGCGGCGGCGCGTCCCCTTTTTGACGGCGCTGGCGGATTTGTTTTTTCTGCTGACCGCATTTTTGAGCTTGGTGGCCATGGGGCTTTATCTTTGCGGCGGAGATCTGCGGCTGTTTTTGCTGCCGGGATGCGCCGTGGGCATGGCGGCTTATTTTTTCCTCCTGCACCGGCTGCTCTATCCTCTGTTTGCGGTTTTCTGGCGGATGATATACAAATTTTTCCGGCTTTGCTTCTGGCCTTTCCGTTTTGCCGCAAAAAAATTTTCCCAAATTGCAAAATTCCTCTTTTCTTCTGGGCAAAAATGGGGTACAATAGGTGTAACTAAACTTCGCCGATTGCTTCGGCGGATATTTTCTGGAGGCGTTGCAAATGAAAGCACCGATCCGGGTGCGCCGCTCCGGCCTGCTGACGAAGGTGGTCGTGCTGCTGGTGGTGGTGTGCTCTACCGTTACCCTGATGTCTCAGCGCACGCAGATACGCGCAAAGCAAGCCGAATATCAAAAGCTGAATCAGCAAGTCGCCCAATTGGAACAGAAAAACACGCAGCTTCAAGCCGATTTGGCGGGTCTTGGCAGCGACGACAGCGTGCGCGACATCGCCCGCCGGGAGCTGGGTCTCGTGGAAAACGGTGAAATTATCTTCACAGATCGTGGAGAATGAGAAAAGATGAAAACCTGTGGTTAGCAAAAACGAGGAGGACAATTTTATCAGTATGGAGTTCACTGTAGGAGCCGTTTTGGAAGGAAAGGTCAAAAGCATTACAAATTTCGGCGCGTTCATTGCTCTGCCGGAGGGGAAAACCGGTATGGTACATATTTCTGAGGTAGCCAACGCCTACGTCAGCGATATTCGCCAGCATCTCACAGAAGGGCAGGACGTGAAGGTTATGGTGATTGCCGTGGAGCCTGCCGGAAAGATCAATTTGTCGATGAAACGTCTGGAGCCGAAGCCCGCTGCAAAGCCGGCCGGCCGTCCGGGCGCGTCCGGGCAGGGCCGCCCGGCGCCATACAAGAATGAACAGCGTCCCAGAGCGGCCAGACCCCAGCAGACCCAGGCCACAGTGGGCAAGTCCGGCGATCAGAGCTTTGAGGAGAAGCTGAAGCAGTTTATGTCCGAGTCGGACAGTAAAATTTCCTCCATCCGGCAGTATTCCGACCATCGCACCAAAAGCCGAAAAAGATAAGTTACGGGGGCGTTGCAAGTGATTTGTAACGCCCCTTACTTTGCGTAGCGGCGGGCAGCGCGTTTCAAACGCCTGTGCTGATCCGACACACCTTAGGGGGACGCTCGACAGGAACTGCCCCGGTATGCGGATACCCTTCGCAGGGTCTTGCAGGGCGGCGTCATGACTGCGCCGGGCGCTTGCAAATTTGGAATGCACATCAATTCTTGGTAAAGACCATTGCCACCCCTACGATGCCCTATTGAAACTGCGAAAGCATAAGAAAGGAAAAACCTATGGCTTTTGTACTTATCACAGGCGGCTCCAGAGGTATCGGCGCCGCCGCTGTCCGGGCTTTCGCCCGGCGGGGCGATGAAGTCGCCTTTCTCTACGAAAAAAATCATGAAGCCGCCAAACGTGTGGCGGAGGAAACCGGCGCGTTTCCCATCTGCTGCGACGTTTCCCAGCCGGAGTCGGTGGAAAAAGCTTTTTCCCAATTAAAAAATCTGGATATTCTCATAAACAATGCGGGAATTGCCGGTTACGGGCTGCTGCAAGATACCACCCCGGAAGCATGGGACAGAATGTTCGCCGTCAATGTGAAGGGGCAGTATTTGTGCATCCGGGCGGCCATGCCCTTTTTCTTAAAGAAACAAGCTGGATGTATTATCAACGTCAGTTCCATGTGGGGGCAGGTGGGCGGCTCCTGCGAGGTCGCCTACTCCGCCAGCAAGGGCGCGATTCTGGCCATGACCAAGGCGCTGGCGAAAGAGCTTGCGCCTTCCGGCGTCCGGGTGAACGCCATTGCCCCCGGCGTAATCCTTACGGATATGGCCGCTGCGGTTGACCCGGAAACTTTAGAAATTTTGCGGCAGGAAACGCCCTTGGAGCGTCACGGAACCCCGGAGGACGTTGCAAGCGCTATGGTTTATCTGGCCGAGGCGCGCTTTGTCACCGGGCAGGTTTTGCCGGTCAACGGCGGATTCGTCATATAGAAAGGACATAACACGATGAAAATTGCATTGGGCTGCGACCACGGCGCGCTGGAACTGAAGCTGGCCATCCGCGCCTTTTTGGAAAACAGAGGCTACGAAATACAAGATTTTGGCACGCATACAAAAGAAAGCTGCGATTACCCTGATTTTGCTGCTGCTGCTGCGAAGGCGGTGGCGGACGGACAGTGCCAGTGGGGGATTGTGCTGTGCACCACCGGCATTGGCGTTTCCATTGCCGCAAACAAAATTGACGGCGTTCGCTGCGCCCTGGTGTCCGACCTCATGACCGCGCGGCTCACCCGCCAGCACAACGACACAAATATGCTGGCGCTGGGCGCGGGGGTTATCGGAGAAAAGCTGGCGCTGGAAATTGTGGATGTTTGGCTGAATACCGCCTTTGAGGGCGGTCGCCATCAGCGCCGGGTGGACAAGCTGATGGCCTTGGAATACCGATGAAAACCGTCACAGTTTACACCGACGGCGCGTGCTCCGGCAATCCCGGTCCCGGCGGCTGGGGGGCAATTCTGGAATACATGGGTCATGAAAAAGAGCTTTCCGGCGGGGAGAAAAGCACCACCAACAACCGTATGGAGCTAACCGCCGTGATAGAAGCCCTCCGGCGGCTGAAAGAACCCTGTATTGTGGATTTGTACTCCGATTCCAAGTATGTCATAGACGCCTTGGAAAAGGGCTGGGTCTGGGGCTGGAAGAAAAAGGGTTGGGTAAAATCCGATAAAAGGCCCGCTTTGAACGTGGATTTGTGGGAAGCGCTGCTGCCGCTGGTGCAGTACCATACCGTGCGCTATCATTGGGTAAAGGGGCACGCGGACAATCCCAAGAATAACCGCTGCGACGCGCTTGCAAGGCAGGCGGCGCAGCGGTTTGGGGCGGGCGCGCCATAGAAAGTGAGAGGCATTTTCAATGATGTGTCCTGCGACGATTTCGTGATTGCATCCGCAGCGATACAACGAAATTGCGCCGGAAACTCGGTGGTTTGCAACGGGCGAACACACAGGTTCGCACCTACGGGCTTGTTTGGTAGCGCGCCCCTACGGCATACCAGCAGCGCAGTGCAAAGATTGCCCAATGAGAAAAACTGGATCGCGCATCCCCCTCACTGACAGAACCGGAGGTTTTTATGGAACTGACGCAAAAATTTGTCCGTAAACAATTGGAGCTTCTGCGCCCTCTTTACAACGCCAGCGATCTGGACAAAAGCCGTAAGGGGCAAGACGCCATCGGTAAGCTGATGCAGGTCGCCCACCGGCGGGAGGTCGCCTTCGCCCCGGAAGCTTTTCCTGATTTTGCGGCTTGCTGGGCGATTCCCAAGGAACCCGCCGAAAGCGCCGGGTGCGCGCTGTATCTCCACGGCGGAGGCTACGTCTGCGGAGACCTCACCTATGCCAAGGGCGTAGGCGGCGCGCTGGCTGCGGAAACCGGATTGCAGGTTTTGTGCCCGGCCTACCGCCTGGCTCCGGAGCATCCCTTCCCCGCCGCCCTGGAAGACGCTGGCGTTTGCTACCGCCGGCTGCTGGAACGAGGCTTTGACCCGGCGCGTATTGTGCTGGCGGGAGAATCCGCCGGGGGCGGCCTGATTTACAGCCTGTGTCTTTGGCTGAAGGAACAAAATCTTCCCCTGCCCGGCGGTCTCATCGCGCTGTCTCCCTGGACGGACCTGACCTGCACGGGGGAAAGCTATGCGAAAAATCGGGAGCGTGACCCTTCCATGACCATAGAAGAACTGCGTTTTTATGCGGAAAGCTACACCGAGGATCCGCAAAATCCCTACGTCTCTCCCCTGTTCGGCGCGCTTTCCGGCCTGCCGGAAAGCTTATTGCTGGTAGGCGGAGACGAAATTATGCGCTCGGATACGGAAATGCTGTATGAAAAGCTCCTGGCAGCCGGCTGCAAGGCGCGGCTCATTGTAGGCGATGGGCTGTGGCACGCCTATGTGCTGTACGGGCTGAAGGAGCGCCGGGGAGATTTGGAAGCGATGGTCTCTTTTGCAAGGGAGGTGGCGCTTTGTCCGAAGAATTAAAGTGGATGCGGCTGGACAACGCCGCAAAGATTTTTCCGGCCATCATCCGGCGGAACTGGAACAACGTGTTTCGTGTCTCCGCCGTGCTCACAGAGCCGGTGGACCCGGAAATTTTGCAGTCCGCCGTGGAAGCCGTTATCCCCCGGTTTCCTTCCATGGCGGTGCGGCTGCGCCGGGGGATGTTCTGGTACTATTTGGAGCAGGTGCCCCATGCGCCCCAGGTGCGCGCGGACGGCAGCTACCCCATGATTCAGATGAATCATCAGGAGCTGCGTACCTGCGCGTTTCGGATTTTGTACTACAAAAACCGCGTTGCCGCGGAGTTTTTCCACGCCCTCACCGACGGTACCGGGGGTATGATTTTCCTGAAAACCCTGGTGGCGGCGTATCTTTCCTTGCGCTATGATTTGAAAATCCAGCCGGGCTTTGGGGTTTTGGATTTGCGGGAGCCTCCCAGACGGGAGGAACTGGAAGACAGCTTCCAGCGGTTTGCGGGAACCGTGGCCATGTCCCGGAAGGAATCCAACGCCTATCATTTGAAGGGCGTGCCGGAGCCGGAGGGCTTTCGGAATCTCATTACCGGCGTTGTGGATACCCAGCAGCTCAAAGCGCTTGCACACCAGTACAAGGCGACGGTGACGGCGTTTTTGGCCGCGGTCATGACTGAAACGCTCATTGCCTTGCAAAAGGAACGTGGCGGAAAGCAGAAAAGCGTAAAAATTACCATCCCTGTGAATCTGCGCCGCCTGTTTGGCAGTCAAACCCTGCGAAATTTCGCTTTGACGGTGAATCCCGGCGTGGATCCCCGGCTGGGAGACTATGATTTGCAGGAGCTTTGCACCATCATCGGCCGGCAGCTCGCCATAGAAGTCACGCCCAAGCTCATGGCTTCCCGGATTGCCGCCAACGTGAACCCGGAGCAGCGGCTTATCATGAAGGTGATGCCGCTGTTTGTGAAAAACTTAGCCATGCGCTCGGTGTACCGGATTGTGGGAGAAAGCAAGGGCAGTCTCAATATTTCCAATCTGGGCTTTCAGAAGTTGCCGGAAACCATGTGCCCCTATGTGACCCGGCTGGATTTCATCATCGGCGTGCAGGCGACCTATCATAATAATTGCTCTGTGGCAAGCTACGGCAATGCGACTACCATCAACATGATTCGCAATATCAAAGAATCGGAGCTGGAGCGGCGGTTTTTCAGCCGACTTGTGGAGCTTGGACTGCCGGTGGCCATCGAGAGCAATCAGAGGCCTTTGGCAAGGAGGTAAAATATGTATTGTGTACGATGCGGCGTTCGCCTGTCTGACAGCGAAAAAGTGTGCCCCCTGTGCGGTACGGAGGTTTTTCATCCCCGTTTGCGCCAGCCGGAAGCGGAGCCGCCTTTTCCTGCCTTTCAGGGGCAGGAATTTCAGCCCAACCCCGGCGGTATCCGCCTGATCGTTACCCTCTCCATGCTCCTGGCGGCGATGCTTTGCATTGTGGTGGACGTGAGTTTGCATAACCATGTGCTCTGGGCGGGCTATGCGGCGGGCGCCATTGGCCTTATCTATGTCGTCGGCGTGCTCCCCGGCTGGTTCCGTAAGCCCAATCCTGTGGTTTTCGTGCCGCTGGGCTTTCTCGCCCTGGGCTGTTACCTTTTGTATATCGACCTGGCCACCGGCGGCCGCTGGTTTTTGTCCTTTGCCTTTCCGCTGGTGGGTATCGTTGGCCTGCTCACAGAAGCCGTGGTGACTTTGTGCTACTATCTGCGCCGGGGACGGCTGTATGTGTTCGGCGGGGCGTTTCTTCTCCTGGGCGGCTTTATGATGCTGTTCGAGCTGTTTGCTGTGATTACCTTCGGTGGAAAAATGTTCCGCTGGAGCCTGTATCCCACAGGGGTGTTTTCCGCCATCGGCGTGTTTTTGCTGCTGGTGGCCACCATTCGCCCTCTGCGCAGAGTGATGCACCGGCTGTTTTTTGTGTAGACGTGAAAAAATTGGCGGCTTGGAGGATTGTGAGAAATCCTTCGAGCCGCCTTTTCCGCTTACAAGAAAGCGGATTTGCGTCGTATTCTGGAAAGAGTACGGATGAGAAAAATCCCGTCTGGTGATTTAGTCACGGAAAAGAACCTCCTTTTGCTGTATGGTTGCAAATACAACAGAAGGAGGTTTTGCGTTATGCCGAAAAGAAAAGCAAGGGTCGACGCCCGCGTCTGCGTGGCATGCGGCTGCTGTATCAAGGTCTGCCCAAAAAATGCCATTGCCGTTCCCAAGGGGGTTTGCGCCGAAATCAATTCTGAACTATGTGTGGGCTGTGGAAAATGCGCGAGAGAATGCCCGGCAAGCGTAATCACGCTGGAGGTGACGGAGCAATGAAGCAAAGGAAAAAATGGTACGATTTCCTTTGGATCGCATCGCTTACTTATTTAATATTGGGATTTTTCAATATATTGTTTGCCTGGCTTGGACTGCTTTGCTTTTTCATCCCCTTGATCATTGCGGTTGGAAAAGGAAATAAAGCTTACTGCAACCGGTATTGCGGCAGAGGGCAGTTGTTTTCCCTCCTGGGGGGCGAATTCGGACTTTCCCGCAAAAAAGACGTTCCGCGTTGGATGAAATCAAAATTTTTCCGCTACGGTTTTTTTATTTTCTTTTTTGCTATGTTTTTTCTGATGCTATGGAATACTTATTTGGTATTTTCTGGCGCAAAGGAGTTAAGTCAAACTGTAAAACTGCTCTGGACGCTGAAATTACCATGGCACTGGGCCTATCACGGAACGCTGTTTTCCCCGGGGGTGGCGCAATTTGCCTTCGGATTCTACAGCGTCATGCTGACTTCCACTGTGCTCGGCTTTGTTACCATGATTTTATTTAAGCCCCGTTCGTGGTGCGTGTACTGCCCGATGGGAACCATGACGCAGCTTATATGCAAAGGGAAAAATGTGACCGGATCACAGAAACACAAGGTAAAACAGAGTACCATAAAATCATAAAACATAAAAAAGGAGATTCCAACCATGTCAGTTTTAAGTGTTAATAAAAGTAATTTTGAAACCATAAAAAACAGCGAAAAGCCTGTTCTTCTTGATTTTTACGCCGACTGGTGCGGACCGTGCCGCATGGTGTCGCCCTTGGTGGACGAGATCGCGCAGGAAAATCCACAGTATCTTGTGGGTAAGATCAATGTGGACGAGGAGGCGGAGCTGGCGCGGGCGTTCGGCGTGGCGAGTATTCCAATGCTGGTTGTGATGAAAAACGGCAAGATTGTAAGTCAATCGGTGGGGGCGAGACCAAAACCGCAGATACTTGCAATGTTAAAGGGTTAATTGACGCAGCCGCTTTTTATCAAGAATTTTGACGCCGCCCCTTGAAACGTCGACAATGCCCTCGTTTGCAAAATATTTCAGCATTCTCGACACCACCTCGCGGGCAGAGCCCATATACCGGGCAATCTGCTCGTGGGTAAGGGTAACGGTATCCGATTTGGTTCGCGCGGTCTCGTCAGTGAGAAAAATGGCAAGGCGCTTGTCCATGCTCATGAAAAGAATTTGCTGCATCACCCACATAACGTCTGAAAAGCGGCTGACAGCGGTTTCCAACGCAAATATTTTTATTTTGGGATTGCGGGCGGAAACCTCCGCGAAAGCGGAGCCGCTGATGACATAGCATTCGCTGTTTTCTTCAGCGTCAACAAGCACGTCGAAGGTGATTGTTTGCAAGACGCAGGAGGCGGACAGCATACACATATCGCCTTTGTGCAAGCGATAGAGAGTGATGTCCTTTCCTTCCTCGGACATCATAGAAAGACGAAGGCTGCCGGAACAGACGAAAATCAACCCGGAGCATTCGTTCCCGTTATGAAGATTCGTCCCTTTCGGATAGGTCAACGCATAGGAATTTTGACAAATAAAATCCCGGTCGGATTGGGAAATTTCAGTCCAAAAGGGAAAAATGTCCCGATACACGGGTTCAAACATTGTTTGTTCCATTTCAAAAACTCCATTCGGAAAAGAGGTACTTTATGAAAACAGTTATCATCGGCGGGGTTGCAGGGGGCGCCTCCGCTGCGGCAAGACTGCGCCGGCTGGATGAATCGGCGGAAATTATTTTAATCGAGCGGGGCAGCTATGTCTCCTTTGCAAACTGCGGACTGCCGTATTATATCGGCGGCGCGATCGCCGATCAAAACAACTTAACGCTGCAAACCCCGGAGCGCTTTCTGGCAAGGTTTAAAATTGACGTGCGGGTAAACAATGAAGCGGTAAAAATTAATGTTGACGAAAAAACCGTTGAGGTGAAGAACCTGAAAACAGGCGAATCCCATTGGGAAAGCTACGATCACCTGATTCTTTCCCCTGGCGCAGAGCCAATCAAACCGAAGATTGCGGGGGTTGACAGCGACCATGTTTTTACGCTGCGCAGCATTCCCGACGCCTTGCAAATAAAACAATACATTGCGGATGCAAAGCCGAACTCTGCCGTTGTCATCGGCGGCGGCTATATCGGCGTGGAGATGGCGGAAAATCTTAGGCAAGCGGGTCTTGAAGTGTCGATTGTGGAACTGTCCGATCACTTGATTGCGCCTTTGGATTTCGACATGGCCGCGGACGTGCACCGCTATGTCAAGGCCAAAGGAATTACGCTGTATTTGAACAACGGCGTGCAGGCAATCCACGGCCGCACGGTGGTCCTGCAAAATGGTGAAATTGATACCGATATGGTAATTCTGTCAGTGGGCGTTCGTCCTGAGACCGCGTTGGCCAAGGCGTGCGGAATCAAAACAAATCCGCGGGGCAGTATTCTCGTTGACAGAAACATGAAAACGAATATCCCTGGCATTTATGCGGTGGGAGACGCTGTGGAGGCAACAGATTTTATAACCGGGAATCCCGCCTTTCTTCCCCTTGCGGGACCTGCCAATAAGCAAGGACGCATTGCGGCGGACAACATAGCGGGTCTTGACAGCCAATATTCCGGTACGCAAGGCTCGGCGGTTTTGAAGCTTTTTGACATGACGGTGGCCACGACGGGACTGAACGAAAAAGGAGCGAAGGCTGCTGGAATCCATTATGAGAAAACCTATCTTTATTCCGGCTCTCATGCTTCTTATTACCCGGGGGCAAACAATATGTCCATTAAGGCCTTGTGGGATCGGGAAACGCTCAAAATACTCGGCGCCCAGATTGTCGGCTTTGACGGCGTAGATAAGCGCATGGACGTCCTTGCGACTGCCATTCGTTTCGGTGCGAAAATCACCGACCTTGCAGCGCTTGAGCTTTGCTATGCGCCGCCCTTTGGCAGTGCGAAAGACCCTGTCAACATGCTGGGCTTTGTTGCCGAAAATGTCATTGCTGGGAAGGTAAAGCAATTTTTCTGGCACGAGATGGAAAGCCTGCCCCGGGACGGAAGCGTGACGCTGCTTGATGTAAGAACCGCTATGGAAGTCGGCCAGGGCAAAATAGACGGGTTTATGCACATTCCCCTGGATTTACTGCGGGAGCGAATTGATGAAGTACCCAAGGGCAAGCCTGTTTATGTCCACTGCCACAGCGGACTTAGAAGCTATATTGCCTGCCGCATCCTTTCAGGAAACGGATATGACTGCTTTCATCTGGCGGGGGGCTGGCGGCTTTACCAGTCGGTTATCAACGAAAAAATAGAAATGTAAGGAAATCAGCCGCGCCTGCTTCATCCCAGGCGCGGCTGCTGTTTGCCAGGGGGCAGCGGAGCCATTTTCTGAGTTTGGTTCGCGCATTGGGATTGTTTTTGCTGTGAGAGCGTATTATGTTATTTGATGAAATCAAATTTGTAGATCTGTTTCAATGAAATGCTCACAATATAGGTTCCGGCATTTCTCAAATTCCAGTTTGCTATCTAGCAGCGCCGATATACGCCCCAAAAAACCAAACCGCAACCCAGCGTAACGGTTGCGGCTGAAAAAGGAGCCGCGAACGTCATATCGTCCGCGGCGACGTGGTACGGGTAACAGGACTTGAACCTGCACGAGGAAACTCGATGGAACCTAAATCCATTGCGTCTGCCAATTCCGCCATACCCGCGTATATAGACGGCGCGTCTTTGCGCTGCACATTTGAAATTATCATACCACGTTCTTTCCGGTCTGTCAATCAGAGGACGGCTTTTGTGACAAAACGTACAATATTTTCTCTCATCATTTACGAAATTGTGCGAATTGACTTGACATTTGCGCCTGCCAACATTATAATGAATGGTGGATTAGTTCGGTCGGTTCTCGCTGTTAGGGGCGGCTGGCACCGGCGTTACTTTTTCTCGGCATACCCAAATTTATTACAAGGAGGTGTGTTGTGGAATTATGGATTATTTGTACATTATCCTGCCAATCGCAGGATTTTTCATTGGCGCGATTCTCTTTTTCTTTATCGGCGTGACCTATCGCAAAACCGTTGCAGAGCGTGAAATCGGCAGCGCGGAGCAGGAAGCCACCCGACTCATTAACGAGGCCATCCGCGCCGGCGAAAGCAGAAAAAAAGAACTCATGGTGGAAGCCAAGGATGAAATCCATAAATCTCGCACAGAACACGACAAGGAAGTAAAAGAGCGGCGCGCTGAAATCTCCAAGCAGGAACGCAGATTGCAGCAGAAAGAGGAATCTCTGGACAAAAAGCTGGAGGCCTTTGAGCGCAAAGAAGAAGATCTGGCGAAAAAAACCGCCAACATCACGGCTACGCAGAACGAAGTCAACCTCATTAAAAAGAGTCAGCTTGAAATGCTGGAGAAGATTTCCGGTCTTACCCAGGACGATGCGAAAAAGTATCTGCTTGACAGCGTTGAATCTCAGGTGCGCCATGAAAGCGCCATGAAGATCAAGGAGATCGAAGCCCAGTGCCGGGAGGAAGCGGAGCAGACCGCCCGGGAAATCATCGCCACGGCCATCCAGCGCTGCGCCGCCGACCACGCAGCCGAAACTACCGTCTCCGTTGTCACCCTGCCCAACGATGAGATGAAGGGTCGCATTATTGGCCGGGAAGGCCGCAACATCCGCACCCTGGAAACCATTACCGGCGTAGACCTTATTATTGACGATACCCCGGAAGCCATTACGGTTTCCTCCTTTGACCCGGTTCGCCGGGAAATCGCCCGGATTGCTCTGGAAAAGCTCATTGCCGACGGTCGGATCCATCCCACCCGCATTGAGGACATGGTGGAAAAAGCCCGTAAGGAAGTGGAGCACACCATTAAGGTGGAAGGCGAGCGAGCCGCTTACGAAACCAACGTGCATAACCTGCATCCTGAGCTGATTAAAATTCTGGGTCGCCAGAAGTACCGCACCAGCTATGGGCAGAACGTGCTGAATCACTCCATTGAAGTTGCGCACATTGCCGGCCTTATGGCCAGCGAGCTGGGCGTGGATATCGCCCTTGCTAAGCGTGCGGGTCTGCTGCACGACTTGGGCAAAGCCGTGGATCATGAAATGGAAGGCAGCCATGTGCAGCTAGGCGTAGAACTCGCCCGGAAGTACAAGGAAAACGCCGCTGTGGTGCACGCCATCGAAGCCCACCACGGGGATGTGGAGCCGCAGACGATTATCGCCTGTCTGGTGCAGGCGGCGGACGCAATTTCCGCAGCCCGTCCCGGCGCCCGGCGTGAAAACGTAGAAAATTATATCCGCCGTCTGGAAAAGCTGGAGGAGCTTACCGGCTCTTATCCCGGCGTTGCCAAGGCGTTCGCCATCCAGGCGGGGCGCGAGGTTCGCATCATGGTAAAGCCCGAGGAGGTCACAGAGGACAATATGATTCTTCTTGCCCACGACATTGCCCGGAAGCTGGAGGCCGAACTGGAGTATCCCGGCCAGAT
Organism: uncultured Oscillospiraceae bacterium; assembly: GCA_910589155.1. GTDB lineage: Bacteria > Bacillota > Clostridia > Oscillospirales > Oscillospiraceae > Faecousia. Next base: position 120,783 of record CAJURY010000004.1, read on the forward strand.
CAAGGTCAATGTGATTCGCGAGACCAAAGCGGTGGATTTCGCAAAATAATTACGCTTACAAGAAAAATGGCGCGCCTGTTCCCGGTTGCAAATGGGAACAGGCGCGTTTTTTGTAGCGGTGTGATTTGCTGCCGGCAGTCACGATTTATTTCTGCGTAATCGATTTCGCGCCGGGCAGATTTTTGGGTAGTCGTTTGGTTTGCAAAACCCAATTTCACTGCTAGGGGGCTGTCTCGCTGCGTTCGTGAGACAGCTCTTTTTTACATCACAGTGGTATATTTCGCAAGATCCTTTTTCATTTTCTCTGCGGCGGCAATGGCCTGCTCTACATAATCCCGCCCGTCCGTCTCCGTCTTTTTCCACGCGGCGATGATGCTCCTGGACGCGCTGACCACAGCTCCGTGGCCGAACCGGTCGAACGCCCCGGCAACGCCTTTCGCCGTGCCGCCCTGGGCGCCATAGCCCGGTACCAGGAAAAACATACCGGGATATTTGCTCCGCAACGTCTTTAAAATATTGGGATAAGTCGCGCCCACCACGGCGGCTACTTGGCAGTAGCCGCATTTGCCGTGCATCCCCGCGCCCCAGCGGTTTACAAGATCCGCCATGGCCGTGTGCACCAGCCGGCCGCCGGACAGGAGGTCTTGCACCTCCGTGGAGGTGCGATTGGAGGTTTTTACCAGAATAAACAAGTTCTTTTTGCCTTTTTCGCAGTAAGGCAAAAACGGTGCGATGCTATCGCCTCCCAAATATCCGTTTAGGGTAACGCCGTCGCAGGCGTAAGGTTGGAAGGTCTCCTCGCCGGCTTGCACCTGCCCGAAAAGGCTCTGGGCACAAAGCGCGGCAATTACGCCCACGTCCCCGCGCATACTGTCCAGCACCACATAATAGCCAAGCTTCTGGGCTTGCTGCAAAACCCGCTGCATTGCCGCAACCCCAGGCGCGCCCAAAGCGTCAAAGCAGGCGCTTTGTACTTTTACCGCTGGGACAATTCCTTTGAAAGCCCGCAAAAGCTGGGCGCAGAAGGTCTCATAAGCCTCCGCCAACGCCTCCAGGGTATGCCCGTTTTTGGCGATTGCCGCCTGAATCAAGTGGGGCGGCACGGTTTCCAGGCTGGGATCCAGCCCTACCATGGAAGGATTTTTCGTTTTTCTAATTTTTTCCTGCAAAACGTCAATAGACATGGCAATTCCCTCCACAAAAATATAAATTATAACAATATTATAACATATTCCCCGGACTTTGCAAAGACAATTCTGCGGAAAGTTCGACATTTGCGGACATACTAGCACTGGCGGAAGCCGAAAAAATTTGAAGGAGGAAAAGATATGAAAGCGACAGGTTATGCATTTTCTATGGGTCTTGGCATTGCGGCGGGTATGGTAGCGGTGCTGATGCTGCCTCGGAAGAATCCTGCCAGAAAGCTGGCCGCAAAGGCCGCCTGCGATCTGGAGGACGCTGTGAGCAGCATGACGGATAAATTCACCGGCTAAAGCGTAAAGCCGCCCTATGGCAAAGCCTCCGCTTTGCCATAGGGCGGCGCCGGCTGTACCATCGACCGGTGGCGGCTTCCGGCGTGCGCTCCATAATTTGGCGAAACCCGCCTGGCTTGCACATACTCTTCCAATCGATTAGGTAAGTTTGCAATTTTGGCTACATCCATCCAGACAGCGGCGCAGCCTTTGCAGATAGTCCGGGTCTGTGCCGCAGCACCCGCCCAAGAGCTTCGCGCCCATTTGGGCGCAGCGATTCAGGATTGCAGCGAACTCCGCCGCGCCCATGGGATAATGGACGAGTCCATCCCCGCCGATAATCGGACTGCCTGCGTTGGGCTTGGCCAAAAACGGGCCTTTTACCTGCCGCCGCAGGCGGCTCACAAGACCGGGCAAATGTTCCGACGCGGCCACGCAGTTAAAGCCCACGGCGGCGGCTCCCGCTTCCTCCAGCTCCCGCAGAACAGACCCCGCGTCCCGCCCGGAAAACAAGGCCCCATCCGGCTGCATGGTAAAGCTGTACATGACGCATTTCGCCCCTTCCAGCTCGGCGGCGGCCAGAATTGCCTCCCCTTCCACGGGGTACAAAAGGGTTTCCGCCGCCAGAAGATCCGCTCCGCCGTCTAAAAGCCCACGAATCTGCCGCCGGTAAAGTGAAACCATCTTGTCAAAATTTTCCTCATCCCAGGATTCCATATCCCCTGCCAGCGTGGTGAGATTTCCTGCGACCAACGCCATGCCCTGCGCCGCCTTCCGGCTAAGCGCCACCAGTTTCGCATTAATTTTTTCCGTCTGCGCCCCTAGATTTGCCTTTTCAAGATTGAGCGGCTGCGCCTGAAAGGTGGGGGCGTATAAAATTTCACTGCCCGCTTCCACATACTGCCGCTGTAGGTTTTCCACAACCTCCGGGTGTCCCAGGGCAAAAAGCTCTGCGCGACTGCCCTTGGGCATTCCCATTTTCAGCAAATTGGAACCGGTGGCGCCGTCCAGTAAAAGCCACCCTTTTTCCAGTTTTTTGTGCAGTTCTTCCCTTGTCATGACAAATGCCTCCTGGGCTTTTTTTGTATTATATCTATTTTTCCCACTAGCCGCAACTATTTTTCACATCCCTTGAGCAAAACGGAGATTTTTGTTGGTTCTTCTTGCTTCTTTCCACAAAATTCCCTATAATATCGGAGTATTGCATAGGAGGAAACGAAAGGAAATGAAAGAACAGAAGAATTTGAGAGAGAACAAAATGGGTACGACGCCCATAGGCAAGCTGCTGTTTCAAATGGCGCTGCCTATGATTTTGTCCATGCTGGTGCAGGCGCTTTATAATGTGGTGGACAGTATTTACGTATCCCAAATCAGCGAAAGCGCCATAACTGCACTGTCTTTGGCCTTTCCCATTCAAAATTTGCAGATTGGCTGCGCCACGGGCATTGCCGTGGGCGTGACGGCGCTGCTTTCCAAGAGTCTTGGCTGCCACGATTACGAGCGGGCGAACAAGGCGGCCATGAACGGTATTTTCCTCACAGGGATCTGCGTGGTCGCGTTTATGCTTTTCGGCGCCTTTGCCGCCAGGCCTTTTTACGCCATGCAGAGTAACGTGGCGGAAACCGTAGAAGGCGGCGCGGCGTACATCCGCATTTGCACTTTGGTTTCTATCGGTATTTTTGGAGAAATTTTGTTTGAACGTCTGCTGCAATCTTCCGGGCGGACAAGCTATACCCTGATTACCCAGGGTACCGGCGCGGTTTTGAACATTCTGCTGGACCCGGTGTTTATTTTCGGCAAATTTGGTATCCCCGCAATGGGTATTGCCGGCGCGGCAGTGGCTACGGTTCTGGGTCAGTGCGTGGCCTTTGCGCTGGCCTTGTTCTTTAACGCGAAAAAGAATCATGACGTGAAAATCAGCTTCCGGGGCTTTCGCCCACAAATGGAAATCATTCGTCCCGTTATGGCGGTGGCAGTGCCTTCCGTCGTCATGATGAGCGTCGGCTCCGTGATGAATTTTGGCTTTAACCAGATTTTGCAGAGCTTCAGTGAAACGGCAACTTCTGTATTCGGCGTGTATTTTAAGCTGCAAAGCTTTGTGTTTATGCCGGTTTTCGGCTTGAATAACGCCATGATTCCCATGGTGGCCTTCAATTTTGGCGCGCGGCAGCCCAAGCGAATCGTGAGAAGCGTGCTGTACTGCATGATAACCGCAACCTGCATTATGATTTTGGGCTTTCTGGCCTTCCGGTTTGCCCCGGATTTGCTGTTGTCTATGTTCAATCCCACCGAGCAGTTCCTGGAGCTGGGCGTGGTCGCCCTTCGCACCATCAGCATTTCCTTCCCCATTGTGGGTATGTGCATTGTGCTGAGCGCGGCGTTTCAGGCTTTGGGCAACGGCGTTTACAGTACGCTGGTGTCCATTGCCCGGCAGCTTGTGGTGTTGCTTCCCGTGGCGTATTTGCTGAGCAAAACTGGCGACGTGTCGTCGGTTTGGTGGTCCTTCCCCATTTCGGAGCTGATCAGTACCGCGGCTTCTGTCTGCTTTGCCCTTCGGCTGTTCCGGCAGAAGGTCAGAGGCCTGTACGAGGTGGAAAGGCTTTCCTGGAAGGAATTGCTGTAATGGGTTGCCGCCGACAATTTCTATAAAATTTATAAACCGGGCGAACACACAGATTCGCCCGGTTTTGCTTTAAAATCCCAAATTGCAACCGCTGTGTTGGGCTGCAATTTGGGATTTTAGAGCAATTTGTATCGAGCGCCCCAGGGGGGCGGTTTGCAGGGCGCTCGTAACGGGCTGCTTTTCAATAAAAGCAGATGCCGCAAAGGGCGGCGGCGAGGATCAGGGCAATGGGAGGAAGCCGTTTTTTAAAAAGCTTTTTCCAGCCAAGGGAAAGCGCCCCAAGCCCTAAAAACAGGCAGACGGCCACATAGTCTATGCCGGAGCCTTTGGAATCCATGACGGCGGAAAGAAGCATGGTGCAGCCCGTGGCCAAAATAACCCCCATCAGGCAGGGCTGAATTCCCTGGAGTGCCGCCTGCACCGGCGCTTTTTGCAAAATATGGCGCAGTAAGCCCACAATCAGCAGCAAAATCACAAAGGCGGGCAGCGTCACGCCCACAGTGGCAAGCAGCGCCCCCCAAAAGCCTCCCTGCCGGCTTCCAATATAGGTTGCCATATTCACCATGATGGGGCCGGGGGTTGCCTCGCTGATGGCGGCAATGTTGGCGAACATGGCCTCATCTCCCCAGCCCTGGCGCAAAACCGCCTCCTGGATCAGCGCCAGCGCGCCGTAAGCGCCGCCGAAGGAGAAAAGTCCGATTTTCAAAAACACAAAAAACAAAGTCAGATAGCTCATGGATCCGCCCTCCGTTTTCTACGAGGGAGCAGGTAATACAGGCAAAAGCCCACCGCGCCGCCCGCCAGAATCAAATATACCGTGGAAATAGAAACTCCGGCGAGATTTGCGCCCAGCGCCAGAAGAAAAAACAGCGCCATCAGCGCCGGCGCGAACCGATCCTCCGGCCTGTTTTTTCGGTGACTTACAATCATCCGCACCCCCACCTGTAAAATCAGCAGCGCCACGGCGCATCGAATCCCGCGAAAGGCGTGGACAATCACGGGAATCCCCAGCAAATTTTCAAAAAACAGGGAAATTGCATACAAAATAACAAAAGACGGCAAAATCACTCCGCAGGTGGCGGCCAGCGCTCCCCAAAAGCCCGCCCTTTTGTAGCCTGTGTAGGTGGCGCAATTGATGGCGATGGGACCGGGGGTGGATTCGGCAATGACGGTAAGCTCCATCAGTTCCTCGGAGGTAATCCACTTCCTTTTTTCCACGCATTCGTGCTCCAAAAGGGAAATCATGGCGTAGCCGCCCCCAAAAGTAAAAGCGCCGATTTTCAAAAACGCAAAAAATAATGTCCACAGCATCCCTTATTCCCCCGCCCAGTTTTCATATAAGATTTTGCGCAGCCGGGGGGACGTCCGCCGGACGGAAAGCTGCGGCTCAGGAATTTCCAGTACGAACCTGCCGCAGGCGTTGATAATGGCGGTTTTCCCCCGTTGCTGCACCCGGGGCAGATTGGCGCCGTAGCAAAGATGCACGTGTCCATGAGCCAGATATGCGGGTTGGTAGCGATCCAGCAGATCTCCAAAAGCCTGGAAGCCTCGATGCGCCGGATCCTCTCCGTCTCCCGCGCCCTTGACCGGCGCGTGGGTCACCACAAGATCAATCCCCCCCGCCCGACGAATATAGGGCTGTAGCCTCCGAATCCGGCGGCGCATTTCCCGCTCGGTATACTGCCAATCGCCGGGATGGTAGCGGTAGCTGCCCCCCAGCCCCAAAATCCGAAGTCCATTGTAAATCACAAACTGGTCGTCGATACAGTCGCAGCCTTCCGGCGGCCGGACGGCGTAGCGGTAGTCGTGGTTGCCATGGACGTACAAAAGCGGCGCCCTGCCCATTGTGACCAAAAAGGACAGATAATCCGCGTCCAGATCGCCGCAGGAGATCATCAGGTCATAGTCCGCCAGCTTCCCCGGAGTATAGTGCTCCCAAAGGTAGGCGGATTCTTCATCGGATATGAAAAGAATTTTCAAACCATCGTCTCCTTTTCCGGCGGGATACGATCCCGGTAAATTCCCTGCAACCGAACCATTGCCCGGGACATGGGCAAAAGCTCCTCAAAGTTCGGGATTTTGCCTTCTACGTTTTCCACCAGATAGTCCATATGCAAAATTTCATCTGGAGGCAACCAGCGGTCGCCGTCATTGATTTGCCTGCCGTCTTGGGTTATAATACGTCGGCGGAAGGGGTCGATGGAGCCGTGAATGATGCCGGCGCGAAGAATTTCCGCAAGCTGGGCGACGCCCTCCGGCAAATCTTTGGACAGCAGTACGTCTACAACGCCGCTGTTCATGCCCCACCAGTAGTTCACGGCCTGGCTTTTGCTGCTGCGCTCGCTGCTCCAGTTGCCGGAAAGCACGCTGTTCACTACGTTGACATAAAATCTGCCCCAGTTCCAATAGGGGGAAGCAAGCTCTTTCATGGTGCCGTCCGGCTGCACCAGAAGCATCCCGTAGGAATGACAGCGCTGCTCTGGATCGGGAATGTCTCGGTTGGAAATTACGGATACGCCTTTTCGTGTAAGATCGTCCAGGGGATGTCCGGGCATACACGTCCAGCGGAGCTGGATTTTGGCTCTGGGATTGGTGAGCAGGGCGCCCAGAGCAAAGGCGTTGATGCTGGCGGGAACGCCAAAAATGGGGTAAGAACCCACATAACCAATGCAGTCGTCCGGCGCCATGGCGCCGGCAATGGCGCCGGTAATAAATTTTCCTTCATAGACGCGGCTGTAATAGGTGCGCAAATTGGGATAGGGCATATCCACCGAACAATTGAGAATCCGCGCGCCGGGATTTTTTACCATGGCTTTCAGGCAGTCTCCAATGAGCTGAGGGGTGGTGGCGAAGATCAGATCCGCCCCCTCGTCAATGGCGCACTGGATGGTCTCCAGGCCGTTTACACCGGGAACCGTGTCGTTGTACGCCACAGTAAGTACCCTGTCTCCAAAGGTAGCCTCCAACTGCTTGCGGCCAAGCTCGTGGCCTTGGGTCCAGTCGCTGTCGGCGGGATTGCGCTGGTTCACAAAGGCCACCTTCAGTCTGGCGGGAGCCGTGACCTGCTTGATTTTGTTCAAAAGCCCCTCCTGCCCAGCAGGCTGGGTGGATACCGCCACCGGCGCGCGCTCTCCTGCGGCTTTTACATTGTCCCACATGGCGGAGAGATTTTTGCGGATTTCCCCGGCGGTTTGCAGCTTGAGATCTTCCATGGTAAACACTCTCAGCCAGACCAGCAGGGCGTCCGCCGCGGTAATGGGCAGGCTGTCTCCTCCAAGCTGAGAAAATGCCTCCTGAAAATAGGCGAAGCGGGCAGAAAACTGCTGCCGTTCCTCATCCGACCATGTTTGTTCCGGCTGGCAGTCCAAGGCGGCCAGGAGCTTAGCGTAAGCGCCCAGCTTGCTGGGCGTTACCTCATATAGCCCGGTAATTTTGTAAAAATCCAGAAATTCATAATAAAGCTGCACCGCAGGATCGTTGGAATATCCCGGCAGCAGCCGGACGACATTGCCTGTAATCCGAGGGGCTTCAAAATATTTCAGCACGCTGACCCGTTTGTTCCCCTCCTGCACATAGAATTTGCCTAAGTACTCATAGCAGAAAATCGGATCCCGGATGCCGTCTTCCAAATGCGCCCGGCATAGATCAACCCATTTGCCGGCAAATTCTGTTTCGCTGCCTAAAAGGGGCATAAAATTGGACGCAAAGGCCGACGTGCGTCCCGGCGTTTTTGTACCCACGATTAAATGGCTGGGAATTTCCACAAGTCCCAGCTCTACGGCGTGCTCCACCGTCGCGTCTCCGACCATTTCATCCAGTACCGGCGTATAGGGATAAACACCCCTTGCCACACAGTCCCGATACTGCTTTTGTCCTGCCCTGAGGGCCTTGGTATAGTCGTCAAAATAGGATTGCGCCACCTGTGCGTGCCACCTCGCTTTGCGTTGTCTTATAGAGCCTCCTGCGTCGCAGGAGGAAAGGCTCTCTGTTTTTTATTTTAAACAAAAGCCGGGAAAAATACAAGGGTGAACTGCTATTTTTTCCAACGGGACGAACGGCCGCAAGCTGCGCGTTTTTGGATGCGAGTTCTGTTTTGCGTTTGTTCATAGAATGTTTATAATTCTCGCTTATAATGAAACCAGATTGTTCGCGGCCTTGCTCGGTCGGGAGGAAAGGAATATTTTATGGGTTCTTTGAAATCGTCTGCGCCGCTTCCCGGCGGCCTTGTGGATTATCGAGGGTTTCGGCTCAGCAAGCTGAACACCCCGGAATTTTCCCACCTGCTGCTTTTGCTGTTTTGGCCGGTTTACGGCCTTGTGTTTTACACGCTGGAGCGGGGAATCACCACAAATTACCATGTGGTGCACGCGCCTTTGGACGACCGCATTCCTTTCTGCGAGCTTTTCCTGATTCCCTATCTGTTCTGGTTTGTGTTTCTTGTGGGGATGCTGGCGTATTTGCTGTTTTTTGATGTGGAGGGCTTTCGCAAGTTCATGTACTTTGTGATTTTGACCTACACGGCCACCTGCGTGATTTACATTGTCTGGCCGTCCATGCAGAACCTGCGGCCGGAAACCTTTCAGCGGGACAATGCGCTTACCCGGTTCATGGCGGACTTTTATGCTTTTGACACCAATACCAACGTATGCCCATCTTTGCACGTCATCGGTTCTTTTGCCGCGATGTTTGGGGGCTGGCATACGAAGCGTTTTTCTACCCCGGCCTGGCGCGCTACGCTGGCGGTGATTACCCTGCTCATTTCCATTTCCACCGTGTTTTTAAAGCAGCATTCTGTTTTGGATATTCCTCCGGCGCTGCTTTTGAGCCTGATTGCCTATATACTCGTATACCGCACAAAATTGTTCTGCAAGAAAAAAAGCGCCCCCTCCCAAGCCGCATAGCCGCTGTATTCGCCGCGAAAAAAATTCGCGGCGAATTTTTTTACCGGGGGAAGAATTGTTTTACAGACCTAGAAAATAGCTTGATAAAACAAGGAACTATCCTTCTAGTGAAATATCGACAAAATGTGACAAAATTCCTTAAAAAATGAGGAAAAGTTCGTGATTGTCGAAAGAACGCGAACGATTTTGTGGTAAACTGCCTTGCAAAAACTCCATTTTTGTGCTAATTTAATTATGTCGCAGCGATAAAGATTCTATCAGTTTCCGGGGGATGCGCCCGGATGAAATCAGCCATAGGAGAGGAAGATTCATGAAGACTAGTTTAAAGGTGTTAATTGCAGACAGCAGCGAGGAATTTTGCATTGTTTTGAAGGAGACCCTGCAAAAAGCGGAAGGGTTTGAAGTGGTTGGAACCGCAGCAGACGGAGAGGAGGCTCTGCAAATGCTGGATTCCTGCCAGCCAGACGCTATGATCCTGGATCTGATGCTTGCAAAGAAGGACGGCATCAGCGTGATGAAAGCGGCAGCGGCTATGGAAAAGAAGCCGAAAATGCTCGTCACCACATCCTTTGCCACAGATTATGTGGTCAATACCGCCGCCGCGTTGGGCGCGCAGTATTTGATGATTAAGCCCTGCGATCTGACCGCTTTGGTGGAGCGGCTGGAAGAACTTCGGGGCAATGAAGAGACAAAGAAGCCGGCGCTTTTGCGCAAAGGACAGCCGGAACCCAACATAGAAACTATGGTTACAAATATCATTCACGAAATCGGCGTACCTGCGCATATCAAAGGGTATCAGTATTTGCGTGAAGCAATCATCATCGCCGTTGGTGATATGGACGTGATCAACGCCATTACCAAGGTATTGTATCCGCAGGTAGCCAAGACCTTTTCCACAACGCCCTCCAGAGTAGAACGCGCCATTCGTCACGCAATTGAGGTGGCGTGGGATCGGGGCGATCTGGACACCTTGCAGCGTTTCTTCGGCTATACCGTGTCCAACACCAAAGGCAAACCCACAAATTCTGAATTTATCGCCCTGATTGCGGATAAATTGCAGCTCCAGCTAAAGAATATGGAAGTTTCCGCCATGTGATTTTGTACATTCCCACATTGGGTCGATCCCCGGAAGAGCCGAACCGTCCATGGAAGGTTTTCGCGCATTGTTTGCATATCCTGTTCCTTTACCCCTGATTTCGCCTTGGAAGTCAGGGGTAAAAGTGTGAAATCCATTCAAAATTGTCCTGCTGCCCAGGGATTTTCTTGGGCAAATAAAAAAATACCGCCGAAAGCTGCGCTTTCAGCGGCGTGACAGCCTGTGGATAAGCCGTTGTCATTGCGAAAAGGCAAAGCAATCTAATGCGAAGAAGCTGCAATCTTTATATTTGCCCGGCAGATTATGCATAATCTGCCGGACAAACATAAAGAAACAAAGATTCCATTGGTTTTGCTGTCATAGGGACGATTTACAACAAAAAGGAGAATACGCTCAAGGCGCCTGCGCTGATGAAATACATGATGACGTCCGCCATGGCAACGCCCAAGGACACGGCCAGAGCGGTGGATTTCAGCCCCATGTCCAAAAGGCTTGCGGCCAGCGTGCCTGTCCACGCGCCGGTGCCGGGAATGGGTATGCCCACAAAAAGCAGCAGCGCCAAAAACAGATTGCTTCGACCTGCCCGCTTGGCAAGCCGCCGGCCGCCGTGTTCGCCCTTTTCCAGACACCAACTGAAAAATTTGCCGATATACTTCTTATGCGCCCCCCAAACCAGAACCTTCCGTGCAAACAGGTAGATAAACGGCACCGGCAGCATATTGCCCAGGGCGCAGACAATATAGGCGGGAATCATGGGAAGCCCCATATTCAGCGCCATGGGAACGGCTACCCGCAGCTCCGCAATGGGTACCATGGATACGAGAAAGACAAGAATAAATTTTTTTAACATGATTGGAACCGTCCAAATATTACGAGATTCATTGAAAAACCAGTCTGATTATAGCATTTCCATGGGAAAAATGCAACGAAAAATATCTTAAATTAATCTTAATTTACAAGAAGTAGTGGGCGGCAACCAGCAAAAGCACTCCAGGCGCGCCTAAAAAGCCGGAAATCGCGGCGGTGGCCAAATTGATCGGGAATACAATGCCTGTATACCCGGAAAACAGGTTCAGCACAAAAAGGCAGCCGAAGCCGCAGCCCACATGGCACAAAAGCTTCCAAAACCAGCGAATCGGCGTAGACAGGATTTTCATAATAATGAGAATGCCGATGACCGGAACGGCCACTGCCACAAAGTTTTCGATTACTTCCATATTTTACCTCACATATCATTAAAGCTGCGGCGCATACTAGTGCCAGACGGAAATGAACAGATCAAACAAACGTCCAAAATCGCGGCTAAGAGACAAAATTGACTGTACATGACTGTCGATCATAGCGCACCGGGCGCAGGAGAAAGAGGCAGCAACGTACTGCCAGCCGTAAATTTTCTCCAGGGCGGGAAGGCCATCCCGCCTTACATATGCAGTAAGGGTATCACGGTTTCCAGGGAAAATCAATCCTTTTTTGGCGCTGGGATGTTTTTTACTATATTGGAATGCTTTTATTCTGGTTATCATTTGTTCTTTCACCATGATTTTGCCATAAACAAATTATATTGCATATATTGTCTGAATATGTTACAATAAAGGAGAATAATAGTAAAATGAGGGGCAAATATATGAAGGTATTTATTAGCTGGTCGGGTAATACCAGTTGGAAAGTTGCTACTGTATTTCGTGAATGGCTTCCATCCGTTATCCAGTCCATAGAACCATATGTTTCATCAGAAGATATTGATAAAGGTGCACGGTGGAGTACAGACATTGCAAAAGAACTGGAAAATTCGACCTTTGGAATATTATGTGTTACGAAAGAAAACTTAACAGCCCCATGGTTATCATTTGAAGCTGGCGCACTTTCTAAAACAATAGAAAAGTCTCTGGTTACGCCATTTCTTTTTGATATAAAGCGGTCAGAAGTGCAAGGGCCAATACTGCAATTTCAATCGACTATTTTCCAAAAGGAAGATATATGGAAAATGGTAAAAACCTTAAATTCTGCTTGTGGAAGTGAAGGTATCTCCGAACAACGGCTAGAAAAGGCATATGAGGTATGGTATCCAAGGCTTGAAAAAGAATTAGCCGAAATAGAAAATAAGGAAGAAACATCACCGGGTGAAAACACTTATAATAATACTGCCGAACAGTCTACAGAAATATTGGAAGAGATTTTAGAACTATCCAGAGACAATCAGAAGCTACTGAGAAACCCAGATTTAACAAAGAATAGCCTTCAAGAAGTAAAAGAATATCTAGAACGAATACCGGCTATACAAAATTCTCCTTCTTATAGAACGGAAAAATATCAACTAGATTTTCTCATGGAGATCATACATGTGTTGCCAAAGGACAAGCGCGAGTATGGGTTATTAATAGCACTAAGTCCTTTACGAGAAGATTTTCCTTGGCTCTATGATATGGGGAAGGAACTTGCGAGTGCACTAAAGGGAAAGTCGGGTCTGGATAGATTGAATGTTATTGAAGAATTTAGAAGCACGATTGAAAGTGTTTTTAGTCATCCGTATATACGAGAGTTGTCCAACTATTCGAAGAATAGTGTAAAACTTTATCGAGAATTGCCTTATGTTATCAACACTTGTTTAAATGAATTCAAGGGATATTATTGAGCATATCTTTGAGTTGATTTTACATAGCTTCTATTCCTTAAAACCGATATCCCCAAGTACTATTTAGTATTTGGGGATATCGGTTGCTCTAATTACGACTTTTCCATAAGAAAGGGATTGCATTTTTTGAAAAATGGTCTATAATCAATATAAATATATCGGTTTAAGCCGAAGCAAGAGGTGCGATTATGGATCTTACGGATACACGCAATATGACGATGCTCTGCGATTTTTATGAGCTGACCATGGGCAACGGCTATTTCGCCGCCGGCTACAAGGATAGAATCTGCTATTTTGACGTTTTCTTCCGTCGCTGTCCTGACGGCGGCGGTTTTGCCGTTGCCGCCGGCTTGGAGCAGGTGGTGGATTATATTCAAAATCTGCATTTTTCTAAGGAGGATATCGATTATCTCCGGGGCAAAAAGCTGTTTTCCGAGGAATTTTTGGAGTATCTGGAAAATTTCAAATTTACCGGGGATATTTGGGCGGTGCCGGAAGGCACGCCGGTTTTCCCCAAGGAGCCCATCTTAACCGTTCGGGCGAAGGCCATTGAGGCGCAGCTCATCGAAACCTACGTGCTGCTGGCGCTGAATCACCAGAGCCTCATCGCCACGAAAGCCAACCGGGTTGTGCGGGCGGCGGAAGGCCGTGTGGTGCTGGAATTTGGCTCCCGCCGGGCGCAAGGGGCGGACGCCGCCATTTTGGGCGCGCGAGCCGCTTACATCGGCGGCTGCCACGGCACTGCCTGCACCATTTCCGATGAAAAGTACGGCGTTCCTGCCGGGGGCACCATGGCCCACGCCTGGGTGCAGATGTTCGATTCCGAATACGAAGCCTTCAAAACCTACTGCGAGCTGTACCCCACCAACGCAACGCTGCTGGTGGACACCTACAATACCTTAAAATCCGGCGTGCCCAACGCCATCCGCGCCTTTAACGAAGTGCTGCGTCCTCTGGGCATTACCAAGTGCGGCATTCGTCTGGACTCCGGCGACATGACCTACCTCACAAAAAAGGCGCGGAAAATGCTGGACGACGCGGGCTGGAGCACCTGCCAGATTTCCGCTTCCAACTCCTTGGACGAGCATCTCATTCAGGATTTGCTGCGGCAGGGGGCGAAAATCGATCTGTTCGGCGTAGGCGAGCGGCTGATCACGGCAAAATCCGAACCGGTGTTCGGCGGAGTTTATAAGCTGGCGGCTGTGGAAAATGAGCAGGGAGAAATTATTCCTAAGATTAAAATTTCTGAAAATGTGGAGAAAATCACCAATCCTCACTTTAAAAAGCTGTACCGCTTTTATGGCAACGATACCGGCAAGGCCATTGCGGATTATTTGACGGTGTACGACGAGACCGTGGACGACAGCAAGGACTTGGAGATTTTCGATCCAAACGCCACCTGGAAGCGGAAAACGGTGTACAATTTTACCGCCAAGGAGCTGATGGTTCCCATTTTCCAGGGGGGAAAACTGGTCTATGACGTGCCCACGCTGGAGGAAGTACGCGGCTACTGCAAGGCGCAGGTAGAGACCCTCTGGGACGAGGTGAAGCGGTTTGACAATCCCCATGATTACTATGTGGATCTGTCCCAAAAGCTGTGGGATATGAAATACGGCCTGCTGAAAAACCATCAATAATGGGTAAAAAGCTTGGAAAAGCCGGGCAAATGGCGCTGGGCGGCACGTTGGCGGCGCTGGCTGTGTGTATTATGACCTTTGGCGCGCTGATTCCCGCCGCGACCTTTTGCTGCCCGGCCATTGCCAGCGTGATGCTGGTTGCGGTGCTGCGGGAATGCGGCACATCGGTTGCCTGGGCGTGGTATCTGGCAGTGGCGGTCTTGAGTTGCCTGCTGAGTCCCGACCCGGAGGCCGCCGCGGTTTTTGTGTTTCTTGGATACTATCCCATCATTCGGCGGAAATTGCACTGCATTTCCAGTAAAGTGTTGCGGACAGTCTGCAAGCTGGCGTATTTCAATGTGTCGGCGGGCGCGGCCTACCTTGTCCTTTTGTATGTGGTGGGGCTGGAGTCGCTTTTGGAGGAAAATGTTGGTGTTTGGCTGACAATTGCCACATTGGGCCTAAGCAATGTGACGTTTTTCTTGCTGGATACGGTGTTGGCCCGTTTGACGAAGCTGTATGAAACAAAGCGGAACAAATAAAATTTGGGGCAGGAAAGCATCGCTTTCCTGCCCCTTGGCGTGGCGGATAGCGCTTTGGCGTTGCGTATCATACGCTGCTACGAACCGGGCGCCCTCTTGACTGCAACTTGCCCATTTCGGAAACAAAATTAGAACTTATTTAGAATGCCACACGGTCTGCAAACCGGTTTACAATGGCAGAATGGATCGTTTTTTGACAACTTTCAAGCCCGGCACGGTTATGACCGCGCCGGGCAGTTGCAACTGTGCTGAGCAGAAGGTTTCCCGCAAAATCCAATGGTGTGCCGTAGGGGGCGAACCTGTGTGCACGCCCGTGGGGGTAGTTTCAGGTTTTTTAGCTTGCCACGTCGGCTGCGCCTCCTCGCAATGACAGCGTTCGGATGAAATTGCGACGGAAATCGGACAGAAACGGGCGGACACACAGGTCCGCCCTACGACAAGCATTTTGTCCCCCCGGGGGCAAGTCTGCACCAGTATGCGTTACGCATTGCCTGCGGACGCCGCCCGCTTAAAGTTCCGGATTCTTTTCTTTTGGAAGATCCGCTGGACCCCCAACTAAGAACCAGAGAATCAGTCCAACGATATGCAGCGTTTGCACAAGGTCTCCCGTGGGTAAGCTGGCAACAGATAGCAGCACAGTGCCCGCCGCATAGAATAAGGAACGCCGCCGGTAGCCTTCGCCCAGGGCGAAACCGCCCAAATGGAAGGAAGCCAGCATAGCAAATACATAAGACAAAAGCAAGAAGCAGTAGTCCGCAATTTGGGGATCTCTGCCCCACATACGGAAATGGTCGATGAGCAGCACGACCAGATAGGCGCAGGGCGCCAGCCCAAGCCACTGGGCAGGCTTTTTGCCGGATATCCGATACACGCCCCAAATAACCAACGCGGCTGCGGCGACCAAGCCCAAAATAGAACCCGCTTTGTGAATGCCGTCGCCGGACTTTTCCAGCAGGGTCATCACGGAAGAAACGCCGAACAGTGCGCCGGTAGCCACCAGCGCGGCGGCAGCGGGAATGCTGGCGGGGAAATTGGCCTTGTAGCCGCTTTCTGTGCCGACTTTTGTGCTGAGGATTGCCAGGCCGGCCAAACCGCCCAGCAGCACAATCCATAGGGCCAAATAAGGCGGACAGTTCGGAATCAGGAGCTCTTTTTCGTCCATGCCGTATTGCAAAACCATTCGGTGCAGAACCGTACCAATTACACCGCCTATAACCGCCAAAAGCTGTAAATACAAAACGCGCAAAGTCTGTTTTCGGCGCACCGGCTTTCTTTTTTTGACTTCGGCAGCTTCCTTTTTCATCGTTTCAAATCCTTTCGCATGCGGAAAGCGTTATTTTTCTTATTATAGCACAATCTTTTGAAAAAAGAAACGCCTTTTACAGAATTTTTATACAAATAAAATGCCGACCGTCTCGCCCGGGGCGAGAATCAGGGAAACGACGCCTTGCTCCATGGGGCGGTTTTCCAGAACCTGCTCTGAAAAATCCACCAGCATGGCTTTCTGGAAGCCCGGCGCGGCGAGGCGCACCGCCGCTTCTTCCTCTCGGCTTACCGCCGCCAGCCGGACGAGAAGTCCCTTGCCGCTTTCCGGTACCTTTACAGCGGAAACCACCGCGTTTCCCTCCAAGGTCAAAAACCGGCGGGTTAAGGGCAAAACGCCGGAGTGCGCGGTGTTGGAGGCGTAGGGCAGGTTGCTGTGCACGAAGGCTTCTCCCGCTTTTTTTAACGCCAAAGGCTCCGCTTTTTCCCACCGAAGCCCCAGACGGAAGCGCCGCTTGCCCAGCTCCGGGTAAGGGTCTGGACGGGAGGAGCCGCGAAGCAACGAGACCTGAAGGGCGTTGCCATAGCCCCGGTAGCCATACTTGCCGTCAGAGAGCAGCAGCATGCCCGCTTCCTTTTCCTGGGCGAAATAGAAGTTCCGGGCGCAGCTATCATGCAGGGCGCTTGCCTCCCGGTGCAAAACGCCGATTTGTATGTCTCCTTGATAGCCGCTCACCGGATACGCAAGCCGGGCGCAAAAACTCACCTTTGGCGTTCCGTCCGGGGCGGCCTTCTCCTGAAAATCGCAGTCTCCCAGAATTTCCAGGGTTTCCGCAGCCTTGTCCAATCGCAGCGTGACGACCATTTTGGACGCGCCAAATTGGATTTCATAGGAAATCCACCGGCGAAGCCCTTCCAAATGCGCTTCCTTAAAAATTACTTTCCCAGAGCGGTGCAGATTCTGGGGCTGGGTCTCCACGCCCTCCCGCCAGCCGCAGCCGCCGGGATTCGTCCGCTCCCGGCAGAGGAAAAAGCCTGCGTTTTCCAAAAGCCGCCTGCCTGATTTTTTGTCCACAAAGCTGCGGATAGAAAGGTCGTTTTCCTCCAGCTCCACCCGGATTTTTTCGTTTTCCAGCACAAGAGGCTGAAAATATGTGACTCTGGGATCAGGAGGCAGGGCGGAAAAGCAGAAGCTCTCTTTCGGCGCTTCCGCAAGGCGCACGGTGGTATAGCCGAAGGCGGGCGCCGCCGCTTCCAAAAGCACCGTCGTGCGGGTGTGGTTCCATTCCGGTGTGGATGCCGTCTCGGCGCTGCAAGGGACGGGCTGCCCGTTGACGTTGAAAGCGCAAAGCCGCTCCGGATCTCCCGGCCAGTCCCAGAGAGCGATTTCCTGTATGCCTGCCCTGTCAAAGGGGGTGGGATTGAAAAAATGCAGCAATCTGGTTTTTCCCCGCCCCCGTTCCACGCCGGGCAGACGGAAACGGCTTGTTTCGTCCAGCCCCAGACCCACGCCGCCGCCTTCCGACCGGGAAAGCAGATTTTCGTCGGGGGTTTCAAACATGGAGGTATCAATTTTCTCCGCAAATGCGCGAAGCGCCGCCCCAGACGCCGCCATCACGCCGCCCATGGCTTCTTCAAACGCTCCCATGGCGTGATCTCTGGACTCCGGGGTGTTGGAGCCAGGCAAAATGTCGTGGAATTGGTTAAACAGCACTTTTTCCCACGCCGCCCGGAACTGCCGGTTAAAATGCTCCAGCTCCGCTTCCCGCACCGCAAAAGCGGTCAGGGCTTCCGCCAGGTACAGCCGATCCTCCGCCACCCGGTTGGCCAGCTTGATTTTGGACTGGGAGGTGTAGCAGCCGGTGAAGGTGGGGCCAAGCTCTCCGGTGACTACCGGGAAATTCTCCCGGTAAGGGTCAATTGCCGCAAAATAAGCGTCATAGGTGGAGAAAATCAGTTTGGGCGCAACCGGCCAAGTCTGCATATCCAAAATCAGCTCAATATCTTTTCGGGTGGGACCGCCGCCGTGATCGCCTACCCCGTAGACCTTCATCATATCCTTGATACCATATTGCCTGCAAAAAGCGGGAACCCGGCACAAATACATGGGGCGGATGGAATCGTTGTACCATAGCGGCTCGTTGAGAGCCAGCACCTCTTTGCCGGAAGCGCCGCGCCACCTGTAGAGCTGCTGGCCGTCCAGCCCCCGGCAGTGATAAAAATAGCGAACGCCCCCCGCCGCCAGAATGTCCGGCGCCGAGGCCGAATGCCCAAAGGAATCCGGGTGAAAATCCAGATTGATTTTCTCATAGGAAATGCCAAACCGTTCCTGCAAAAACTGGCGGGTATACAAAATGTGCCGCGCCATACTCTCTAGGTTCGGCATGTTTTTGTCCAGCTCTACAAAGCTGGAGCCTGCGAACACAAATCTGCCCTCGTCCACCCGCTTTTTCACTCTGCGAAACAACGCCGGGTCGTAAAACTCCACCATGCGGTATACGGCGCATTGGGACTGGCAGAAAACAAAGTCCGGGTACTGGTCCATGAGATCCAGCATGGTGCGAAAGGTGCCCAGCACGATGTCTACCGTCTCGTGAAAGCCCCACATCCAGTCCATGTCGATGTGGGCGTGAGCGACGCAGTGCAAGGTGTATTCCTTTGCCTGCGCGGATAGAGGCGACAGAATTTCCTCCGCCTTGCGGCATAAAGAATCCGGCAAGGCGTGCTCTTTCAGGAAGCCCTCATACAGGCAGTCCACCGCCCGCTCCAAAAGCGCGTCAGATCTGCCTTGAGAGAGTTCCTCCGCCACGGCGATTTCTCCGAAAATCCGTTCTCCCCAGTAGGACAGCTCCGGGATATCAATCCAGTGATTTTTCTGCTCCGGCTTCATTTGCGCGATTTTTTCATATCGTGTCATCCTTGATTCCTCCATGGATTCAAAAAATTAAGATGCGGAACCAGGCCTTGACGGCGTGGAAAACCCATGCTATAATAGATGCAGAAAAAGGGCGCTGCCGATAGACGGTTCAGCCCCCTATATTAAGTCGTTGAAGTAATCGCCGAACTTGTCTAGGGGACGGCGATTACTTCTTTTTTGCTATACTGATAATCAGGGTAGCAAAGGTGATGAGCATCGAAACAAAAGCGTAAAGCTCCGCATGAGATACCATCTTACCACCCCCTCCTATGTAGTCGGGGGCAAAGAAGCTGCCCCCGCGAAGGGAGCGTAACCGCCTACCGTGGCGCGCTACGTCGCGCCATGAACTATAAGACAGCGCCCGGTTCCATTCTGGAACCGGGATTATTTTAACATGTACATTTCGCTTTGTAAAGTTTTTCCTGCCAACCATTTTGCAAGCCTTGACGTTAGCCTGCATTCATGCTATAATAGATGCAGAAAAAGGGCGCTGCCGATAGACGGTTCAGCCCCCTATGTGATTACTGAAGTAACCGCCAAGCTGTGGGGACAGGGGCGGTTACTTCTTTTTGGTTGCCTGTAAAACGAGGCTCACAATTCCAATGATGACAAGGCAAAGCTGAAATACTTCGGATGTACTCACTGGGCAGCCCCCCTTTCGTAGAAAACAGGGGGCAAAAGAAGCTGCCCCCGCGAAGGGAGCGTAACCGCCTACCGTGGCGCGCTGCGTCGCGCCATAAACTATAAGACAGCGCCCGGTTCCAGTTTGGAACCGATTTTATTTTAACATGTACATTTCGCTTTGTAAAGTTTTTCCTGCCAACCATTTTGTAAGCCTTGACGTTAGCCTGCATCCATGCTATAATAGATACAGAAAAAGGGCGCTGCCGATAGACGGTTCAGCCCCCTAAGATGTTACATGAAGTAACCGCCTTGGTTGGAGCCTGGGGCGGTTACTTCTTTTTTGCTATGCTGATAATCAGGGTAGCAAAGGCGATGAGCATCGAAACAAAAGCGTAAAGCTCCGCATGAGATACCATCTTAACCACCCCCTCCTATGTAGTCGGGGGCAAAAAGCTGCCCCCGCGAAGGGAGCGTAACCGCCTACCGTGGCGCGCGCGTCGCGCCATGAACTATAAGACAGCGCCCGGTTCCAAACTGGAACCATATTTATTCTAACAAGTCTGTCGCAATTTGTCAATTTCTAATGAGGAAAGCCCTTCTTTTGGATGCCAAACTCCAAAAGAAGGGCTTTTTCTTTACAATCGGAAAATTTGTTTTCCTTTTTGCGCGGCATAGCGAACCGCGCTGTGGACGCGGCTCCAGTCGCCGCAGCGAATGACATAATCGCACCGATCCACGCGCCACCGAAGGGGATTTTCCCTACCAGGAAAGGCGATTTCATCGTAAAGCGTTTTGCTGAGCGCCTTTTTCTGGCTTTTTCCAGGGTGTTCTTTTACCAAAATCAGCCTGATATGGGGGTATTTCTTTTTTGCTTTTCCAACGGCTGTCGCAAAAAGGGGATCCAATGCGCCGGATTCTCCCACATAAAATGTATCCACGCCGTGCTTGCGGATAAGTTCGTCAAGGATGCTTGCCAGATTGGCTGAGACGTTTCGCAAAAATGGCCGGTAGCCAATGATACAACAGTTTATATGCATACTTTTGCACGCTCCTTTTTTCGTTCTATCCCCTATTATAACGATTAAATTATATTAAATCAATATAAATAGATAATCTAATCGAATACTTGGGCAAAATAATTGTTATAGAATATGAAAAAAGGGGGGGTTGCGGATGGATGAACAGTATATTCGGGATCAAATTTCTAAGTTGAGAATCAAGAAAAATGTTTCTGAGTATCGAATGAGTGCTGATTTAGGCCATAGCAACAGTTATATACACAGCATTTCATCCGGCAGAGCGTTGCCCTCTATGAGCGAGTTTTTATATATTTGCGAATATCTCGGCGTAACGCCCAAGGCGTTCTTTGATGAGGAAATCCACGCGCCCCAGTTGGTAGACGAATTATATAAGCTGTCCGCCGATTTGGAGGAAGCGGACGTGGAGCTTTTAATCCAAATGGCAAAGCGTTTGAGAAAGGCAAAATAACCCGGAGTCCGTTATAGCCGTCCGCCGGGCGGCGGCTTTCACAAGGTTGTAGGGCGCGGTCATAACCGCCCCGGACAATAGAATGCGGTAGGGGCGAACCTGTGTGTTCGCCCTTTTTTCGCGCCTATGCCCCGTTTTCCCAACCCGCAGTTGCAATTGTATCTGTGAATGGGGCGTTTCGTTTTTCCTTGACTTTTTTCCTGGGAAAGGGTAAACTGAACCCATACCTTATTATAGAGGAGCTGCGTTTCGTGCCTGCAAGACCCCTGATCGATTTAACAAAATGGCCGTATCTGCGCCCGGCGCAAGAATCCGACCTTCCCGCCATGCTGGAAATTTACCGCCCCTATGTGGAGCAAACGGCGGTAAGCTTTGAATACGCCCTCCCTACCCTGGCGGAGTTTACTCAGCGGTTTCACGCCCATACCGCCCGGTTTCCCTGGCTTGTCTGGGCGGAAAAGGGAGAAATCTGCGGCTACGCCTACGCCGGCGCGCCCTGGGAGCGGACGGCCTACGGCTACTGCGCCGAGTGCTCTGTTTACATAAAACCGGAGCAACAGCGCCGGCAGATCGGCGCGAGCCTGTATGAAGCGTTGGAGCAAATTTTGACCTTGCAGGGCTATCGTCTGGCTTACGCCCTGATTACCACGGAAAACTCCGGTTCTTTGCGTTTTCATGAAGCGCTGGGGTATGCCCACCGTACCCTGTTTCCCAACTGCGGCTATAAATTCGGCCGCTGGCATGGGGTTGTTTGGATGGAAAAGCAGCTAAATCCCTTTGGCGCGCCAAAGGCGTTCCCCGCAAGCTGGCGGAGCTACCCTGTTTTGCGTCATTATCAGCCCTCGGATTGCCCGGCGCTGGAAAAGCTGTTTTACGATACCGTCCACACTGTCTGCGCCAAGGATTATACCCCGGAGGCTCTGGACGCCTGGGCGCCGGTGGGGGCGCGGAACTGGAACGAGTCTTTTTTAGAGCATCGCACCCTTGTGGCGGAACTGGATGGGGAAATTGTGGGCTTTGGGGATGCGGACGGCTCTTACTTGGATCGCCTGTATGTGAGCTGCCGCCATCAGCGGCGGAAAATCGCCACGCTTTTGTGCGACGCGCTGGAAACGGCAATGCCTATGGAGACCCATGCTTCCCTCACGGCGCGTCCCTTCTTTGAAAAAAGAGGCTACCGGGTTCTCAGGCGGCAGCAGGTGGAGCGAAACGGACAGCTTTTGACCAATTTTGTGATGAAAAAGGAGGAAAAACAATGAAGCTTTGCGTTTACGGGGCGGCAAGCAACGATATTCACCAGGATTATTTGTGGGCGGCGGAAATGCTGGGCATCACCCTGGCAAAAAAAGGAATCGGCCTTGTGTTCGGCGCGGGGGATACCGGCGTCATGGGCGCCTGCGCCAGAGGCTGCGCCGCTATGGGCGGGGAGATTATCGGCGTTGCCCCCCGCTTTTTCGACGAACCGGGGATTTTGTTTCAGGGGTGCACCCAGATGCATTTTACCGAGACCATGCGCCAGCGCAAGGAGCTGATGGAGCAGCTCAGCGACGGCTTTCTTATGGCGCCTGGGGGCATCGGCACCTTTGAGGAATTTTTTGAGATTCTCACCCTGCGTCAGCTTGGGCGGCACCAGAAGCCAATTGCTATTTTAAATGTACGGGGCTATTACGATCCCCTGCTTGCGCTGCTGGAAAACGCGGCGGCGGAGCATTTTCTGGGAAGCGACGTGCTGAAAATGTTTACGGTTTTCAGCGACCCTGCGAAGCTGCCCTATGCCTTGGAGAAGCTGCGATGAGAATTTTGGTAAGCGCCTGCCTTTTGGGGGTTGGCTGCAAATATTCCGGCGGGGACAACGCGGATCCTGCCGTGATTGCCTTGCAAGAGGG
This sequence comes from uncultured Oscillospiraceae bacterium, assembly GCA_910589155.1. Taxonomy (GTDB): domain Bacteria; phylum Bacillota; class Clostridia; order Oscillospirales; family Oscillospiraceae; genus Faecousia. The sequence continues at coordinate 143,843 of CAJURY010000004.1, forward strand.
GGTTGAACTGATTCCTGTATGCCCGGAGCAGCTTGGGGGATTGCCCACGCCGAGACCCTGCGCGGAGCGGGCGGGAGCACGGGTGATGACGGAAGCCGGGGAGGAGGTAACGCCTCAGTTTCAAAAGGGCGCGGAAGAAACCTTACGCCTTGCAAAGCTTTTAGGCTGCCGCGCCGCGCTGCTCAAGAGCCGGTCGCCCTCTTGCGGCAGCATTGAAATTTATGACGGCAGTTTTTCTCACCGGCGGGTTTTGGGGCGGGGCGTCACCGCAGAAAAGCTTGTCCAGGCCAGAATCCCCGTTTTTGACGAGGAGCATCTTGACGCGCTGAAATGCTTTGTTTTCTGTGAAAAAGCAGATATATAGATAAAATGGCTTGTAGAAAAATTTAAAAAACGAAATAGGTTGCCGTGCCTGATGCAACCAGCTTCCGGCAATGTAAAAAATATTTTGATTTTTTTGAAAAAAGTACTTGACAAAAGAGGGAAGGGGTGGTATCATAAGCAAGCTGT
>CAJURY010000005.1 GCA_910589155.1 uncultured Oscillospiraceae bacterium
GCGTGGCATCGTTATACTCCATAGCTTCAAGCAGGGTGTACTGCTGTTCCTCGGTAAGATAGGAGATTTCCACCGCAGGGCGGAAAGCAATCTGGCGTTCATCTACCATTTGCAGGATTTCGGGTACAAGCTCGGTTAGGCGGATAAAGCGGCGTATCTGGTCTTTACTTTCTCCTACAAGCTCGCCTAATTCTTCATCAGAACGCCCACTTTGCAACTTAGTCGCCACTGGCGACGAAGTTAAATCACTTCGCTGTCCCTGTCGCTTCATCGCTTCAAGCCGCATCTTATACGCAAAGGCTTTCTCGCTCGGTAAAATGGCAGAGCGTTGGAGATTGCTTTCCACCATGACAATAATCGCTTCGTCACGGGTCAGCTCCTTGACCTCGCATTTGAGCGTTTCAAGCCCTGCAAGCTCGCAAGCCTTTTTCCGCCTGTGACCGCTGATAAGCTCATACCGCCCGTCCTCTTTCAGACGAACAGTAGCAGGTGTCATTACGCCGCTTCGCTTGATGCTATCTACAAGCTGCTCCATGTCCTCGTCCATTAAGACCTTGAACGGGTGGTCTGGGAACTCGTCAATCTCCGCAAGGGGAATATCCCTTATCTTGCTGAGTGCGGCTTCTGCACGGCTTTCATCTGTTTCAAAGATGTCATCGTATGCAGTCAGTTCGATTTCTGTTCTTTTGTCTTTCGCCAAGCTCTGCCACCTCCTTTCCGAACTGCTCATAAGCTGCGGCTACCTTGCCGCCTTTGTCATAGGCAAAAATGCTTTTCCCCTCTGCGGTGGCTTCCACGGCACGGATGGAATGGGGTATCTGGGTATCAAACACCTTAATTTTCTGTCCGTAGGCACTTCTCACCGTGGCGGTGATTTCCTTGGAGATATTCGTGCGGGGCATTACCATCGTCATAAGGATGCCGTCAATCCGCAAAGGGGGATTGATTTGCCGTCTGACTTTCGACACGGAGCGAAGCAACAGCTCTAAGCCTTTGGCAGAAAGATAGTGGGGCTGCGTAGGGATAACCACGCTGTCAGCCGCCGCCAGTGCGTTGATGGTGAGCATACCAAGGCTCGGCATACAGTCCACGAGTACATAGTCGTAGTTCTTCCTGACCTCGCTTATGCAGGTTTTCAGCACGCTTTCACGGCTTATGGCGTTAATCAGTCTTACTTCCAAGCCCGACAGCTCGATGTTGGACGGGAGCAGGTCAACGCCCTCACCGTGGTGCAGGATGCCTTGGGCGACATCAACGGATTTATCGTCTATGATGTCCTGCATGATGGTGGAGAGCGTGACTGTTAAATCGTCTGGTCTGTGATAGCCGAGCGACATAGTTAGATTTGCCTGTGCATCGGCATCAATGAGCAGGACTTTCTTGCCCTGCTGTGCCAGAGTTACGCCCAGATTGACCGCCGTAGTGGTCTTGCCGACACCGCCTTTCTGATTGGTTAAAGCGATTACTTTGCAATTTGACATAGGTGCGTCCTCCTTTCGCATAGATTTAGCCGCTTTGTCAAAGGCGGCTATGTAACTGTACCAGAGGACGCAGGACGCAAAAAAGCCGCTTACTCTTAAAATCCATAAGAATAAGCGGCTTCATGGTGATGTGCCTTAGACATATTCGATTTTCACTTTCTTTATCGGGGCGTTGGCTACCTTGAAGATAATCTCGCCAACGCAGTCCCCGTATTTGCCCTGCTGTATGAGCTGGTTTTTCAGCTCCACAAGGCTATGTAAGAGTAATGTCCGCTCCCTGCTGTCTACATATAAGTGAGTGGTCTTTTCCCTCATACCGTCCACCGTCCTTTCTTGGCTTCATTATACCGTTATGGGGAAGTTCGGTCAAAACTGTAACTTTGCATTTCTTGGTATTTTACCGTATCAAGGCTCATTCCCCAGTAGTAAATAAGTAGTAAATAGGGGTTGCAATCCTCAAGAAATGCGGGGAAATGCTTTGTTTTGCGGGGATAGTTGCTCATTTACTTGATTTTTATCCAAAAAAATGGTGCGCGGAAAGCAACTGCTTTCTGCGCACTTTTTCGCTTGATTTATTCGTGGGCTTCCAGCCAGGCGTCCACCTTGGCCTTTCCCATACGGGCGATGCTCTCAGCGGGATACTTAGAATCAGGACCACCGTTGCAGTACAAAAAATACAGGCCTTCCGGGGTCTGATACAAGCTTTCCTCATAACCGGCAGGATCGCCGAACGCGCCAATCACGCTTTTTTTCACAAGTACGGCGGTATCGGTATCGTATTCCCGCTTGCAGATGATTTTCTTCATGGCTAAACGCCTCCTTTCACTCTTTGGTAGACTGACAAATTTCAGCAGCAGAACCATTGCTTTCTGCATTTGACTTTCATTATACACGATGTATCTGGGGATTGCAACCGGTTTTTGGTGAAATATGGAACTACTCACCATGAAATATCACAAAATTTCCAGATGTAAAATAGGAAATATGCACAAACGCCGGAAAATCCGCCTGCTCGCCTGACGCATATTTATAAGATTACAAGCATAAGTTTTCCTGGTTAGGAGGTACGCTTATGACAGATCACATCGAGGAAAGAGCCTGCGAACTGGCGGTATACATGATTGAAACCCAGGGGACGGTTCGGGGTGCGGCGAAAAAATTCGGCGTATCCAAGTCCACCGTTCACAAGGATCTATCCCAGCGGCTGCCTAATATCAACCGTAGCCTTTACAATCAGGTAAAAATCCTGATGGAGACAAACAAAGCCCAACGTCACATTCGAGGCGGTATGTCCACCAAGCGAAAGTACAGCAAGGAAACGGAAACGTGATTATTGGCCGGTGAGACGCCCCAATTGGTAAAAGGCTACCGCGCTGGCCGCCGCTACATTCAAAGAATCCACCCCGTGAGACATGGGAATACAAACGGTATAGTCGCACTGGGCGATGGTGCCGTCTGCCAAGCCGTCGCCCTCCGTGCCAAGCACCACGGCCAGCTTTTTTTCCGCCGCCAGTCGGGGGTCCGCAATAGACAGGGAATTATCCCGCAGCGCCATCGCCGCCGTGCGAAAGCCCAAACTATGCAAAAATTCCTGCCAGTCTCCCTCCGGCAGATAAGTCCAGGGAATTTGGAACACCGTCCCCATGCTAACCCGCGCCGCCCGGCGGTACAATGGGTCGCTGCCCGCGCTGGTGAGCAAAACCGCGTCCATCCCCAGCGCGGCGGCAGAGCGGAAAATCGCGCCGATGTTGGTGGGATTCATAATGTTTTCCAGCACGGCGATCCGGGAAGCGTTCCGGCAAAGCTGGGAAACTTCCGGCAATTGCGGACGGCGCATGACGCAAAGCATTCCTCTTGTCAGGTGAAAGCCGGTAAGCTGGGTCAAAACAGCGTCATCCGCAGCATAAACCGGCACATCCGGGCAGCGCGCCAGAATGCTTGCTCCCTGTCCCTGGATGTGCCTTTTTTCCATGAGGAAGGACACGGGAACACAGCCGCTGTTCATTGCCCGTTCAATGACCAGAGGACTTTCCGCAATGAACACCCCGTTTTTCGGATCGGCGCGGTTTCGCAGTTGATTTTCCGACAGACGGGCGTAAACATCCAGCTCCGGTGCGGAAAAATCTGTAATTTCAAAGATAGCTGCCATTGATATGCCGCCTTTCTATTTTGCCAGTTGCTCCAGGAAGCGATCCCTAGCCGTCTCCCATGCGTTTTGAGACAAGGACTCCAAGCAGAACATACTTTCCAGTTGTTCTTTGAAAGTATTCAGCCGAAATTTATTATCCGCCTGAAACCATACCGCCTGCTTGTCCAAAAGGCCGCCGATTTTACTGCCGGAAAATCCCGGCGCTAAAATTTCCTGATACTTTTTTCCCATAGCCCAGATCGCGCCAGCCTCGTTCAGACAAGCCTGACTTTCAAAATAGTGATCCGTATACCATAAGATATAAAAGGTGTGATTGTCGCTTGTCAATCGGCTTCGGATTTCTTCCATATTTCTTTCGCCGTTGGCGATGTAAGTCGCCGGGTGGGAGGTGCAGAAAATACAGCTTTGCCGGGCGGCGGTGGGACGGGGAATACCGATGCAGTAAAGCAGCTCAATAAGCGCCCCCACCTGCCGCTGATCTTTTTCCCGGTGGCTAATAAAAATAGATTCAAAATAGTTGGGAAACAAGCTGTGCTTCAATTCCGCCACAGTTTTGCGGATCATCTGGGCTTCGTTCAGATTCACCGTATAATTTGCGCCCCGGTAATAAAACTGACTGAGTACCTGATAGGGGGCAAAATCCTCCCGCATGAGCTTGCGTCCCTTTAAAAAAGCGTAAATCTGCGTTTTATACGCCTGATACAGACCGTTTCCCGGCTGTATCTCGCCTCTTTCTTTTATATAACGGATCATTGCGTCGCAAAGATCGAGAATTTCATTGATTTCTGACAGCATATTGTTCACAGCGCCGCCCCCTTTTTTTCATTATAGTAAAAAACAAGGTTGAAATCAAGGCAATTCCCGTGATTCTCCGGGGAATCTTCCAGGCAACCAAGGCAAGCGCCTGCCTGCATTGTGATCCGTTTTGCCGGATTGGCGAAAGCAGCCTTATCCTGCGATCTACTACTGCATGGGCGCTGTTTCAGAGTTTCTACCAAGTGCAGCCTGGCGCGGTGCTCGTATGGATAAAAAACGCCCTTTTTCACCGCAAAGCATGCCAGATTTCCACAAGCTCTTCCATCTGAAAGCCTAGACGCTTGTAAAGCGCCAGGGCTTTTTCATTTTCCAGCGCAACGCACACCTTGATTTCCGGCGCGGCAATCCCGGACGCCAAAGCGCAAACCACGGCCGCTCCCTTGCCGATAGCAGTGGAAGCAAGCAGGGAAATTTCATTGCCAGCAACCTGCCCCGCTCCAATGGTTTTGTCCCCTTCCCGGACAAAGTACCCGCCGCCGCGCTGGAGCAAGGCGTCCAAATCTCTTTGCTCCATGGTGCTGGCACAGGGAACGCCGCGCATTTTTTGGTTCATGAGCTGCCGGTAGCGCGCCCCGGTTTCCCTGGTCAATGGAACCAAAACCGCCTTGGTTTGCGGCAAAAGCGCCTTTTCCGCCGTCATTTTCCAAACGGCGGCGTGAACCGGCAGATTTTCAGACAGCCCCTCCCCACGGGCAAAAATTCGGTTTGCGCCGCAGGCGCGAAGCAGCTCCGCGCATTCTGCCAACAAAGCTTCCATTTTATTCGCACCGTGCACCAGAATATAGCCCTCGCCCTTGTAAGGAATCTCCTTTAGAACCAGCGTTGCCACGCCGTTTTCGGTTGTGAAAAAAGGAATGTTGCGCATTGCGACCACCAGCCTTACAAATAATAAAGTCATAGAAAATTGTAACAGATATTTCTCTGGAAGAACAGACAAATATTTTTGTTTTTTGCTTTTTTCCTATTGCTATCGGCACATTGCTGTGTTAAAATAGAAAAAACGTCTTTCGGAGGGCATTTTATGTTCCATCCTTTTCTGTTTGCGGCCGTATCTTATTTTTCCTATTACTTTTTTCCAAAAGAGTAATAGCGATTCGTGCTGCAAAGGCGTTGTACATTCGTCCATGAAAAGCCGCATCAAATCAGCCGATGCGGCTTGATTTTTTACAAAGGAGCGCAAATTTTATGATTGCCGTATTAAAACAAAACGTGACAGAGCGTCAAATTGAGCAGCTTACCCAGTGGATCAAAAATCAGAATGTTGACGTGCATCTGTCCAAAGGCAAGGACTACACCATTTTGGGACTCATCGGCGACACCGGCAGAATTGACCGGGAGCTGCTGGAAAGTCTGGAAATTGTAGAATCCGTCAAGCTGGTTTCCGAACCTTTCAAGCAGGTCAACCGGAAACTGCACCCGGAGGATACCATCATTACAGTGGGCAGCGCCAAAATCGGCGGCGGGCATTTCGCCCTGATTGCAGGTCCCTGCTCTGTGGAAACCGAGGAACAGATCATCGAAGTGGCCCGGCAGGTCAAAGCCTCCGGCGCGGATATTCTCCGGGGCGGCGCGTTTAAGCCCCGCACCTCTCCTTATGCCTTCCAGGGACTCAAGGGAGAGGGCATCCGGCTGCTGCTGGAGGCCAAAAAAGTCACGGGGCTTCCTATTGTCACGGAGATTATGAACATTCGCTCTCTGGATTTGTTTGAGGATGTGGACATTATTCAAGTTGGCGCGAGAAATATGCAAAATTTTGACCTGTTGCAGGAGCTGGGCAAAACCAAAAAGCCCATTTTGCTCAAGCGCGGTCTGGCCAATACCTTACAGGAGCTTTTGATGAGCGCGGAATACATTATGTCCGAGGGCAACGAAAACGTCATTTTGTGCGAACGGGGTATCCGCACCTTTGAAACCATGTCCCGCAATACCCTTGACCTCACCGCCGTTCCTATTTTACACGAACTCAGCCACCTGCCTGTTGTGGTAGACCCCAGCCACGCCACCGGGCGGGTAGGTCTGGTGCCCCCCATGGCGCAAGCCGCCGCTGCCGCCGGCGCAGACGGCATTATGGTAGAAGTACACAACAATCCCGCCTGCGCCTTGTGCGACGGCGCACAGTCTTTGACCCCAGCGCAGTTTGACGAGGTTGCCAGGAAGGTTCGCCGGGTGCGGGAGGCCATTTTATGATTGTCGGCATTGTGGGTCTGGGACTTATCGGCGGCTCCCTTGCAAAAGCCTATGCCGCCGGCGGCCATACAGTATACGCCTTTGATACCGACGCTACCACACTGGAATTCGCCCAGCTTTCCGGGGTCATTGCGGAAAAGCTCACTGAAGGCAATCTGCCAGACTGCAATTTGCTGCTGTTGGCGGTATACCCCAAGGCCACTGTTTCCTATCTGAACGAAAATGCAGCCATACTCCCCCCGCTGGTCATAGACTGCTGCGGTGTTAAGCGGGAAATCTGCCAGGCGGCGTTCCCTTTGGCAAAAACATATGGCTTTACCTTTGTGGGTGGGCACCCCATGGCGGGCACGCATTTTTCCGGTTTCAAATACGCAACGGAAACCTTGTTCCAAGGCGCGCCAATGGTACTGGTTCCCCCGGTATTTGACGATATTTACCTGCTGGATCGGGTGAAGGAAGCCCTTGCCCCCTGCCGGTTCGGACACTTTGCTGTGACCACCGCCGAAAAGCACGACGAGATGATCGCTTTCACCTCCCAGCTTGCCCATGTGGTATCCAACGCCTACATTAAAAGCCCCATGGCGGACAGTCATAAGGGATTTTCCGCCGGCAGCTACAAAGATCTCACCCGGGTCGCCTGGCTGAATCCCCAAATGTGGGCGGAGCTTTTTCTGGAAAACAAGGACAATTTATTACAGGAAATCGACTGTCTCACCGCATCCTTGCTGGCGTATCGGCAGGCCATTGCGGAAAATGACCGAAAGACGCTGATCGCCCTCCTGGACGAGGGCAGAAAACGAAAAGAGGAGGTGGACGGCAAATGAAAACAGTTCAAGTAAGCGCTTCCAAAACCTATGCTGTGAAAATCGGCGCTGGGCTTCTGCCCCAATGCGGAGAAGAAATCGCGGCACTGGGCGGGACAAAACGCGTTTGTATTGTGTCGGATAACACCGTCTGGCCGTTGTACGGTGAAAAGGTGCAAGCATCTCTGGAAAAAGCGGGTTTTCTTGTGGATTCTTTTGTTTTCACAGCGGGGGAATCCAGCAAAAACGGCTCGGTATACTTGGCGCTTTTGTCCCGCCTCGCCCAGATTCCTCTCACCCGGACGGATACCGTGGTTGCCCTTGGCGGCGGCGTTGTGGGCGATCTGGCAGGCTTTACCGCCGCCACCTACCTGCGGGGGGTGCGTTTTGTGCAGCTTCCTACCACCCTTCTCGCGGCGGTGGATTCCTCTGTGGGCGGCAAGACCGCCATTGATCTGCCGGAAGGAAAAAATCTGGCGGGAGCATTTTATCAGCCGGAGCTGGTACTTTGCGACTGCTATGCCTTGCAGACGCTGCCTTCTGAAATTTTCTGGGCAGGCTGCGCGGAGGTCATCAAATACGCCGTCCTGTTTGACCCTGCGTTATTTGACTACCTGCTGGAAACGGGAACAGATTTTGATTTAGAATACGTCATTGCAAAATGCGTCCAATGGAAGCAGGATATTGTAGCGGCGGACGAATTTGAAAAAGGACAGCGAAAACTTTTAAATCTGGGGCACACCTTTGGCCACGGGATAGAGGCCTGTTCCAATTTTGAAATTTCCCATGGAGAAGCTGTGGCGGCAGGTATGGCCATAGCCGCCAGGGTCAGCGCGTCCATGGAGCTTTGCGACAGCGCTGTTGTTGAAAGAATCGAAGAGATTTTAAAGCGGTTTTCTCTGCCTGTAAGCGCTGATTTATCAGCCAAGGCTCTTTGCAAGGCCGCCTTGCAGGACAAAAAAAGAGCGGGAGACTGCATTCATCTGATTTTGCCCAAGGCAATCGGTGACTGCCGCATGGTAGAAGCGCAGGTCGCCGATCTGGAAAAGCTGATCGCAGCCGGACTGTGAGGCATTCTATGAAGGCTAAAATCACGCCGGGAAAACTTTCCGGCACAATCGTTGTCATTCCTTCCAAATCTCAGGCGCATCGGCTGCTCATCTGCGCGGCGCTGGGGCAGACCCCTACAAAGCTGGAATGCGCCGCCGCCTCACAGGATATTTGGGCGACAGCCGATTGTCTGAACGCCCTTGGCGCAAAAATTACCCATACAAACGGTGGATTTGAGGTTGCGCCCATACAACGAATACCAGAAAAAGCCCTTCTAGACTGCCGGGAGAGCGGTTCCACACTGCGTTTTCTTCTGCCTGTGGCCGGGGCTTTGGGGGTAGAAGCCACCTTTCAAATGGCCGGCCGGCTCCCGCAGCGGCCATTATCTCCTTTGTGGGAGGAGATGGAGCGTATGGGCTGTAAGCTTTCCTGGCAAACAGGAAACACGCTTTTGTGCCGGGGAAAATTGCAGCCGGGGGCTTATGAAATGGCTGGCAACGTGTCCTCCCAGTTTATTTCCGGGCTGCTCCTTGCTCTGCCTCTGCTGGAATTCGCCTCCACGCTGCGCCTTACGGGGCAGGTGGAATCCCGGCCATATATCTCCTTGACACTGGACGCCTTACGGCAGTTCGGTGTGAAAATAGTAGAAAGCGGCGATCTTTTCTCTATTTTTGCAGAAAAAATGCCCCAAGCTTCCGACGATTTTACCGTGGAAGGCGATTGGTCCAACGGCGCTTTTTGGCTGGTCGCCAAAGCGCTGGGCAGCAGCGTCCAGTGCACTGGGCTGAATCCAAACTCCGCCCAGGGCGACCGCGCAGTGCAAAGTTGGCTCCCAAGGCTTGGAAGCGGCTGTGCGGTGGATCTGGCGGATATCCCTGATTTAGCGCCGATTCTGGCCGTCGCGGCGGCTGCGAAACCCGGCTGTACCCACTTTATCCATGCCGCCCGTCTGCGGCTAAAAGAGTCCGACCGCATTGCCACCGTCTGCGCCATGGTGCAAGGACTTGGGGGAAAAACGGAAGAAACCCCAGACAGCTTCACCGTTTGGGGCGGTGGACTTGCGGGTGGTACTGTTTCGGCCGCAGGCGATCACCGCATCGCAATGGCCGCCGCCATCGCCGCGACGGTTTGCCGACAGCCAGTCACTATCCTTGGCGCAGAGGCAGTGGAAAAATCCTATCCCGCCTTTTGGCAGGATTATACGCGGTTGGGTGGGAAATTGGAAATAGAATAAAGAAGCCCCGCAAAAAAGCTTACTGCTTTCTTGCGGGGCTTCTTGATCAGGTTACTCTCTGTCAGACAGGGCAGCCAACGCCGGAGACTGCAGCATAGCAATGGTTGCCAGGGCGCTGCCCAGGAGCCAGCAGCCCCAGAAGGCAGCTGTGAGAATCCACAAAAGCGGAAGCATGGGCTTGCCAATCAGCGCCCAAATTCCAAGTCCCGCTCCACAGCCAACAAAGCATAGCAAAAACTGCTCTGCGAAAAACGACGCGAAAATCCGGGTTCGTTGGGCGCCAAGACCGCGCATGATCGCAGCCTCCGGCTTTCTGGCGTGCACTGTCAAGAACGCCACCGCCAAACCAACCAGTCCGCACAGCACATACAAGCAGCGGTAAAGCAGGTCGGAATATTGTATCTGCCGGTTCAAGCGGTTTACCGCTTCATAGTAGTCCTCATCCTCCAGCACCACAAAGGTACGCAGACCATAAGAATCCGACTGGCCGATATTCATAGATTCCAATTCATCTTTAAACTCGGACAGCTTTGTGGGGTCGGATACTTCAAATGCCGCGCCGGAAAGGAACGTGTACTCCATGCCTGAGAATTTTTCTGTTACCGGGATTTCCCCAGTACCGCAGTAAATCAGTTCCGAGCCTGTGCGGCTGACATAGCTGCCAATAACCAAAAGCTCATAATGATAGCCGGAAGAGGACACCATACGAATGGTATCGCCCAGCCGCACGTCCTTGTTTTTCATCATAGCCGTACTTACAAGAGCGTTGCTGCCGTCACGCATATCCTCCGGGCCGTAGCCGGAAAGATATTCTACCTCCGCGCCGTCGGTAAAGAAGAACTCCTGGGTGATGTCAATATCCTGAGTGCCAATAATACCGGGCTGCTTGGCTACCATAGCCTCAAAGCCTTCAAAGGCAAAAGTGCTGTCTCTTGATGGCACGGAATAGTCCTCCAGTCCCAGATCCTGACCGTCCCGCTTGGAAACGCCTACAAACATGGATTCGCCCTTCCACTGGGATACGCGCACATTTTCCGTATACGGCGAATCATAAATATTCTGCGCGGTGAGGTAGTTGATGCCTACATACTCCACCCGCTTTGCCTGCTGATCGGTGAAATAACCGCGAATTTTGGTGGTTTCATTCAGTTCCTTCAGTTGGTCGCGGTACACGTCCTTGGTGGCGGTAAGCTGCCCCAGGAAAATAGCCGCCAGCGCGCCTACCAAAAGCACCGCCGCCGTGCGCATACCGCCTCTGCGAATAGAAAGCAACGGGTACTTGAAATAGCCGCCCTTTAACGTGGAGCTCTTGCCCAAATGCTTTGGCGCGCGGTTTTTCTTCCGCTTCTTCCCGGCGCGCCTGTTTCTTGCCAAAAACGCCGCAAAGAGCAGGCAGCTCACAATGCCGCCGGCCACCAGAAGCGCGGCAGACAGCACGCTCCATTTCGAGGACGCAGAGGGCACATAGTCCAGTAGCTTCTGCATTTTCAGTCCGCGATCGGAAAAGCGCAGGTCCGCCGTCTGAAGCTGGCTCGTCAGCTTCAGCACCGATCCCACAATTTGAGTTTGCATCTGCGCGCCCAAAATCATGCCCAGTCCTGCGCCAAGCAGCGCGATCGATCCGCTGCCCGCAACAAAATAGGTCAGAATATGGGGCGTCCCCGCGCCCAGCGCCCACAAGGTCCCCGCCGTATCCTTCTGTCGATAGACAAACAGGTAGCCGAACAATACCAGTACCGCAGCGGACAACAAAACGCAAATCCCCAGGAAAACCAGAGAAATCTGTACAATTTCAGTATAAGGATCCGCTGCCGTGGCATAGCCTTGATCATACAAGGTCAGCCGGAATCCTTCTGGAAGCATTTCCTGCGCATGGGTCATAAAAGCTTCCGCTTTGTCGCTTTCCAAAGAAAACTGCCCCAACGTATAGCCTGTAGGCACGGCGGCATAAGGATGCTCCACCTCAATCGGCACAAAAATCTGGTAGGTATAGCTGGTATTGGCGTTGGTGATACCAACAACTTCATAATTTTTCGCTTCATTGGCTACGCCGTTTTGCGCAAAAATTGCCTGATACATACTCATATTTTCGGCAAAAGCAAAAGACAATGGAATCATATCGCCCAATGTTACATGCAGTTTCGCCGCAAGATCCGGGGTAATCACACATACGCCCGCTTCCCCCGCTGCATAGCTTCGGCCGCTTTCTATGTAGAGCTGCGCCTGCTGGAAAGGATAATAATTCTCCAAATCGTCCGCTGCGCGGACAACAACGCCGTTAGAACTATAGGACATAATTTGACCCACTGTCCGGTAAACGCTGTCCTTCGGCAATTCCTTGGCCGGGAAGGCAAACCAAGCAGGAACCTCTGTTCCATCCGGCAGCGTATAGCTTTCCGCTGTGAACCACAAATTAGAGGTTTCTCCCACAATAAATTCGCCAGTAAACGCATACCAGCTATTGGGCAGCGGCTCAAAATCCTCCAGATTTTGCGTTGTAATGAAAACCGTCGTGCGATTGTAGTCTTTCTTGGCATACAAGCATTCTTCAATCGTACCTTGATAGCAGTTGGCGTTTTCCGACCAGAAAACGTTGCTCACCAGAATTGTCGCCTGATTGGGTCTGTAAACCCAGGAATCCGTCCGGCGCAGGTCGCCAATCTGGGCAACCGCCTGCTTTGCAGGGCGATAGGATGTCACGCCCTGCAAATTCTGCAAAGCATTCAAATCCAGAGCGTCCATCTCATGAGCCAAATCCGCATCATAGACGCATTCTTCCGGATACTGACTACCCAAATACTCCAAAACTGCAATAGAGCGATAAAACTCGCTGCACTGATCCAGATAGTCTCTGGCCGCGCCGTACACCGAAAGTCCCTGAGAAAGCAGCAGCTCCAAAATAAACAATAGCGTTAAAAATAATCCCGCTTTTTTCCAGTTTCTCCAGATACTTTTTAAACCGTTTCGTATCGCCAACATTTGAATTGCTCCTTCCTCTCCTGTTTTGCAGCAAGAATTCTTTTATAGTATAGCATATTTATAAATTGAAGTATAGCAAAGGGATAAAGTTTCAAAAAAAATTAGTACATTTAACAAAATTCTTTGTAGGATTCTGTTGCAAATAAGATAAAAATACAAGACGGGCGCAATCTGAACTTGCAATTTTACCCGCCTGCGTGTATGATAAAAAACACTTAGATTTTGAATATGAGGTGATTCAAACTGAAACTGACCTACTATGGCACCGCCGCCGGAGAAGGCTGGCCCGGGGTGTTTTGCCAATGCGATTTATGCAGGCAAGCCAGAGAACTGGGCGGCAAAAACATCCGCACCCGCTCCCAGTCTCTCATTAACGACGATCTTTTAATCGACCTGCCCCCGGATAACCAGCTTCACAGCCTGCATTACGGGTTAAATCTTGATAAAGTCAAGGCTTTGCTTTTTACCCACAGTCACTCGGATCACTGTTACCCGGAGGACTTGGAAAATCTCCGGTGGCCGTATTCCCTCACCCGCACCGAAACGCTGCCTGTTTATGGGAACGAAAAAGTCGCGGCCGCCATTTTGCGCGCCTGCGGCAGTCTGGGCAGCGATGAATTCCGTTATCAGTACCACACAGTGGAAAGCTTTGTGTCTTTCCAAACCCAAAACTACACCATTACGCCTCTTGCCGCTACCCATGACCGGCAGGAGCGCTGCCTCATTTATCACATTGCACAGAAAGATAAATCTCTTTTATACGCCCATGATACCGGCTTTTTGTCCCAAAAAAGCCTTGACTGTCTGCAAAATCTTCCCGGTAAGCTAAATCTTGTGAGCATGGACTGCACCAGTCAGATGCACCACGACGGCGGCTATCATATGGGGCTTGCGGACACGCTTTCGTTCCGGCAGCAGCTTTTAGACATTGGGAGCGCCGATGAAAACACCGTCTGGGTTGTAAATCATTTCTCCCATAACGGCGGCTGGCTTCACGAAAAAATGGAAGCGGAAGCCGGCAAATACGGCATTTTGGTTTCTTACGATAGTATGTCCATCGAATTTTAAGGAGCAACGCGCCATGAGACAGTTTGACTATGAAGCGACGAAAGCCCCAGACTTCTTTGAAGAAAATCGGGAGCCGCCCCATTCCGACCACGTCTTTACTCTGCCGGACGGCAGCAGCCCCCGGCTTTCCCTGAATGGCGACTGGTATTTTCACTATGCGGAAAACTACGCGGGCACAATTCCCAATTTTTATGGAGATATGGACTGCCATACCTGGAATACCATCCCCGTCCCCGCCCACTGGCAGCTTTACAGCTACGGAAAGCCCCAGTATGTCAATATCCAGTACCCATGGGACGGCTGCGAAGATTTGCAGCCGGGACAGGCGCCGGAGCGGTTCAATCCTGTGGGCAGCTATGTAAAATATTTTCGCCTCCCGGAAAAAATGCAGGGCAAGCGGGTTTACATTTCCTTTCAAGGCGTGGAAAGCGGCCTTGCGGTGTGGCTGAACGGTCAATACATCGGCTACGGGGAGGACGGCTTCACCCCTTCCGATTTTGAACTTACCGCTTTTTTGCGCCCCGGCGAAAATAAGCTGGCTGTGCAGGTCTTTCAGTGGACAAGCGCAAGCTGGTGCGAGGATCAGGACTTTTTCCGTTTTGCCGGTATTTTCCGGGACGTCTACTTATACGCAATTCCCCAAACCCATATTGTCGATCTCAAAATTACTACCACGCTTTCCGAGGATTTTTCCACCGGCGCGGTCAATCTATCTATGGAAACAACCGGCGCAGGGCAGGTACGGTGCCGACTGCTGCTGAATAGGCTGGAAATTGCCAGCGCGCAATCTCCCCTTGCGCAGGCCATCGTCCTGCCTGTGAAGCGCCCCCAGCTTTGGAGCGCGGAGCAGCCCAATTTGTATCAGCTGGAACTCACGGTACAAGATGAATCCGGGAAAATTACCGAAATCATCACCGAATCCGTGGGACTGCGCCGGTTTGAAATCAAAAACGGTCTGATGCTTTTAAACGGCAAACGCATTGTGTTTAACGGCGTCAACCGTCATGAGTTTTCTGCGAAAAGCGGACGCTGCGTTACCGAAGGGGAAACGGAGCAGGATATCATAACCATGAAGCGCCACAATATCAACGCCGTTCGCACCAGTCACTACCCCAATCAAACCTTTTTCTACCGTCTTTGCGACAAATATGGTCTTTATGTCGTAGATGAGATGAATCTTGAATCCCACGGCGTCTGGAATCGCATCGCCCTGGGGCAGCTTCCGGTGGAAGCGCATATCCCCGGCTGCAAAGCCGAATGGGAAGCGGCAACCGTCGCCAGGGCAAAAGCGATGTATGGCAGGGACAAAAACCACCCCTGCGTACTGCTCTGGTCCTGCGGCAACGAGTCCTTTGGAGGAACGGTTTTGGAAGCGGTTTATCGTTATTTCCATGAGGTTGACAGCCGCCCAGTGCACTATGAAGGGCACATTTACGACGCAAGACCCTGGAAAATCAGCGACGTATTCAGCAGTATGTACCAGCCTGCGGAAAAACTTCGGGCAGATCTGGAAAAAGACGCTTCCCGCCCCGCCATTTCCTGCGAATACGGCCACGCCATGGGCAACGCCTTCGGCAATCAGGCGCAGTATATCCGCCTGACAGAGAAAGTCCCCGCCTATCAGGGCGGCTTTATCTGGGACTATATTGATCAGGCGCTCACGAAAAAAGACCAATACGACAAGGATTTTCAAGCCTACGGCGGGGATTTTGACGACCGCCCCCATGACGGCAATTTTAGCGGAGACGGACTGGTGTACAGTCTGGATCGAAAGCCCTCACCCAAAATGCAGGAAGTCAAGTTCCTGTATCAGGGCTTGCAGGCAAAAATAGACGACCGCACCCTTACCCTCACCAACCGCTATTTATTTACGCCCAGCAGCGCATTCGTCTGCGTCTTGCAGCTTCAGAAACAGGGGCGCTTGCTGGCGGAAAAATCCATGGAAACAGACGTTTTGCCGGGAGAAAGTAAAAGCTATCCCCTTCCCCTGTGGCCGGAACGTCTGGACGATCTTTACAGCGTCACCGCCAGCTTTCGCCTGAAAAAAGACGCTCTCTGGGAAAAAGCCGGATATGAAGTCGCTTTCGGACAATGGGTCGGCGGCAAAGCGCCCCTGAAGCAAGGTGAAAGCGCGCCGATGGAACTCATCGACGGCGGCTGGAATCTTGGGGTGCGGGGCAAAAATTTTCATATTTTGTTTTCCAAGACCCTTTGCGGCATGATTTCCTATCAGTTCCAAGGCAAAGAACTGCTGAAATCCATACCCTTGCCAAGCTTCTGGCGCGCCCCCACGGACAACGACATCGGCAATTTCGGACCCGCCCGGTTTGCCCAGTGGAAGCTGGCAAGCCTTTATCCCATAGCGAAAGCCACCTTGGATTACGTCCCGGATTTACCAGATCGCCAGCCCTGGCAAATAGAAAAGGGCGAAAACTGGGCGCAAATGACCTATCAGTATTTGCTTCCCACCCACCCTTTCACCATGTGCGCCCTTTCCTTCCGTGTTTTTGCAGACGGCGCTGTGGAAGCAACGCTTTCCAGCGACGCGCCTAAGGTATTGGGCAGTCCGCCGGAATTTGGCGTATGCTTTAAAATGGACGCAGCCTTCAACCATGTAAGCTTTCTCGGTTTAGGGCCGGAAGAAACCTATTGCGACCGGAAACAGGGCGCCAAACTTGGCGTTTATGAAAATCTGGTACCAGATAACATACCCGCCTACTTGATGCCTCAAGAGTGCGGTAATCACACAGACGTGCGCTGGGCGGCGGTAACGGACGGCGCAGGAATTGGTCTGCTGTTTCAAAGCGCGTCCATGGAGTTTTCCGCGCTTCCCTATACCCCCCACGAGCTGGAGAACGCCGCCCATCCACAGGAACTCCCTACGCCCTATCAGACCGTCGTCCGGGTGGCGGCAAAGCAGATGGGGCTTGGCGCAGAAGACAGTTGGGGGGCCAGGCCGGATCCAAAGGATCTTTTGCCCGCCGCGCCTATGACCTTCCAGTTTACCTTCCGGGGTATTCAAAAAGAAGAACTGAAATAAAGCCGTGCTCATCGTGGCAGCGCAAAATTGCTGATGCATACGCAGTAACCCCACCTATGGACTGCACGCTCTATTGCAAAAGGAAAAAGCAAAATGTAAAAATTTTATTTCCGGCTATAAAAGTTCGCCAACAATCCAGCGCAGACAAGCCAACAAACCTTGCAGTTTCATTTTCACAAATTGCAAAACAATCCGCCGCAGTGGAGCAGCCGCTGACGTCCGATGTCAAAAGCTTTTCCGCAATGTTCCGGCTGGACACAGCGCAGTTAAACCGCTGGGAAGGTGAAAAGTATGTATACTTACCGTGTGTTCCTGTGCGACGGAACCGGAAATGTTCTTGCAGGCAAAGAAAGCGCAGAACGGTCGTATCACCTTTTCCATGGGCTACCAGTTCTACACAGAATATATAGTGAAGGAAGCAAGAAAGGATTCTATGGTTTTCACTATGGCATTTGCTTTTCGCTGCAAGTCAGAAGCTAAATTCAGCCTTGTAGATTTTGAATAAAAAAAATTGATCGCATCTGGCTGACAGGCAATACGCAGCACCTCCCAGGTTCTACTGATGCTTTCGTTCCTGATTCTTCGGAATCTTACCTTTTTACGGCAAAATCCCTTGCCAATTTCCGATTTTACTTCAAAATTTTTAATTTCTCTATTGCATTTTTCGCCGCTTTGTGCTATATTGTCTATAGGAGTTCCAAAGCGGATTGCAGTGTTTTGTGCCCTCACTGCTATTGTAGTTGTTTTGTGATCTCCTCCCCTCTTTTCCGGCAGACCGGCGGTTTTTCCGCCGGTTTGCTTTTTTATACGAAAAGTAAACTTTCTTCCCATACATCTTTTTCTTGACAGAATGGGACGTTGTCTTGTAAAATAGCAATAAATTCCATTGTTCATCAATTCTTCACCAAGGAGGCTGGATGGTATGCAAAACCGAACCTATGCCCGCTGCCTGTCCCTAATTTTCGCGCTTATTGTGGCGATTGCCTGCGGCATTTCAGCGTTGGCTGCTCAAGAAGGTACGCCGACTCTCCCGGAACCGTCGGAGCAATTTTACATACTGGACGAAGCCCAAGTGCTTTCTGAAAGCACAGTTCAGACAATCCTCACCAAAAACGAAGAACTGTACGCCCAATACGGCGTACAGATCGTGGTACTAACTGTCCGCGATTTGCAAAACCGCGACATACAAAGCTACGCTTCCGATATTTATAAAGCCTGGGAAATTGGCGGCGCAGACGAAAAAGGCCTGCTTTTAGTACTGGATATCGCAGGCGACAACTATTTTACCGTCGCGGGCGCGGGACTTCGGGAAAATATGACAAGCACAGCCTTGCAGGCTATGCTGAATCAAAATCTGGAGCCAGATTTTGCCGCAAAAAATTATGACGCTGGGGTAGTCAAATTTTTCAACGCCGCCGCACAGCGGGCAGAGTTATTTGTAAGCAGTCAAACCCCTGCGCCAACCGTCCCTGCCCCTTCGGATAGCCCTACCTCCGATCCTACCACCATGCCTACTGATACAGCGCAAAAAGAAACCGAGAGCCTCGATTCGAATTTGCCGCAAGGCCTATTCATTTTCGCATCGGTATTGGCCGGCGGTGTGGCTGTTTTTGCAATCGTCATGTTTGTCTATAACCGTACCCGGCAAGGGGATCGCAGATAAAAATAACAGCGGCAAAACATTTGTTTTGCCGCTGTTATTTTTTACTCACCAAAAGTCCTCACACTTATAGAAAGCCAAGCCAATGTGGCTCCGCTTGAAAATATTTCGGTTTTCAATAGCAGAAAAGCTTTTGCTTTTCGCAGCAATATGCGGCAGTTTCTCGCGATTACCGATACTTTCCAACCATACTTGCAAGCCCCCAAAGACACATGGTCTTTGGGGGCGCAATATTTTTACATATCGAAGGGTTCCATGGAAAGAACAGGGTGGCCGACCTCAGACAGGTAGTTCAGCAGTTCTTCAGGATCTTCCGTGCAAACGGTCTCGTCCGCAACCAGATCGGTGAAGTTATCCACATCATACAGCTCCTTGGCAGCCGCATCCAGCTTCTCGCGCACCTGATCCTTCAGCTCCTTAGGCATCCAAACGATACGGCCCAGGCCGCCTTCCGCCTTCAGGAACTTCTTGGAGGCGATAAACTGCTTGCCGTGACCCATAAAGCCGGGGGTCTGCACGCCGCCGCCGGTCATAGAAGCCATTTCAGAGAAAGTCATACCCAAGGGGGTCATACCCGCGTGCTCGCGGCAGGTAATGACAACGCCCATGGAAACAGGCTCCACGCCGCAGATACACTCAAAGCAGCCGCAAGACGTCATGGGATCCTGGAACAAAGAGTATAGGGTCACATGCTCCAGCGCGCCATGGGAATACTTGAAGATAGCTTCATCAACATCTTCATAGCGACCCAGATTCTCGTCGATGCAGCGATCCTTGGGAACCACCTGGCAAGGACCCTGGGGATCCAGCTCGTTGGTTGCCTTTGCATCCAGCCAGCTTACTGCGCCGCAAAGACCCAGACGTTCGGGGGTAACAATACAAACGTGACTGGGAGAGAATGCCTGACACATAATGCAGGTATAATAAACGGGCACAGATTCGTCGGTCATGGAACGCAGACGGTCGTCGCGCTTGGCAAAGATTTCGTTGGCGTGCTTACGCAGTTCCTTGTTCTGCTCCTCGCCCACAATGATCTTCACCTGGCATTTATCCACAACCGCGTCAAACTCGCTCTTGATCTTTGCGTACAGTACTTCGCCAATGTGCTTAAAGCGGAAGCCTGCCTCAAAGTCCGCCTTGGAAATACGGATACGGATCATATCGCGCTGACCGGTATGCATAACGCCTTCCACACAGTTCAGGAAGGAGTGAATCTTACGCTCCATAACAGATTCAAAGTCGGCCTGCATATTCTTACCTGCGACCTCTACGGTGTAGGACAGAGAAATCTTGGAGCCAACAGGAATTTCATCCAGCTCAGGGCCTTCCACGGTAATCTTGTGATCTTCAATCTCAGCCGCTTCCTTGGTGGAAACCAGCTCGAAGCAGTCCATGCGGGAGCCGTCAATTTCCACCTGCATATCGCCGCGGCGGATGATTTCGCCTTCAAAAGCGGAAGCGAAGGAAACGGGAATGTCAATCTTTGTTACCTTGATCTTAATGTCGCGGGCTTCCAAAGAAGTGGCGTTGAACTTGCTCACGTCCTCCTGCACAATCAGGCTCTTGGGAACCCGGAAGATATTTTCGGTTTCATTGGTAACAACGGGGAAGCCCAGGGCAATTGCGCCTGCGCCGCAAGCAACAATAACGTCATCCAAAGGCTTAAAGGCGTTGACAAAGGCAGGGACGCGCTCCATGGTGTACTTCATCAGGCTACCGGCGTCGCCGGGGGTGATGTTGCCGAAGATCAGCGCGGCGCGCAGCGCCACGGAAACAACATGGATGACAGCGGTTACGTCATAGCCCAAGGGCACCACGCGAACATTGTCGCCAGTCTTGTAGCCCTTTTCCAGGAGCTGATCAATGACGCCGCCAACCAACGTTACCAGCATACCCTGGCTCTGGTAGCTCTTGACCAGATCCACCGCTTCCTCAGCGGAGGGGGCGGAACCGAGAATAACGGCAACGCCGGGAATATCGCCGGTAACCAGGGGCACGCCCAGGTTACGCACAAAAGCGTCGGGCACATGGCCGTAGCAGGGAGCCTCGTAAGGGGTGGCGCCGTTGATATACTTCAAAACCTCAATAAATTCCGCGCACAGAGCGGTGGCCACGCCGGACATAAACGCGTCGTTCAGACGGGGGGCGCGGGTCATGAGGGTTTTTACAACGCCCAGTGCGGCCTTCAGGTCGCCCAAAGTGCCTACTTTCACGCCGGTCACGGCATAGTAGCAGGGCAGAGAATAGGCAGTGTCGGGGAAGGACACAGCCTGGCTTTCGCCATACTGGGCAATGGCGTTGTCAATAGCAGCCTCAGTGAGGCCGTACACAGCGTCGTTGCCGCCGAACACTCTTTCAAATAAAGTCACGGTTTTTCCTCCTATACTTAATCATCACGATCTATTATATCCTTGATTTTCCGAATTTCTTCGATTGCGGCAGGGCAAAAATCATAGGGAGATTTTCCCTCGCGATCCGCCGCCATGATTTCCGGGTTATAATGGATACAGCCCAAGAAATCCTCAGTTGGGATCGCGCTGCGGACAAACGCCTCGTCCTGCTCGCTGTACACCTTGTTGGCCACCACGCGAACCTGCTGAATGCCCAGATCCTTCGCCAGGCGCTTGACGTTCCCATAGGTCTGCACGCTTCTCGCGCCGGGTTCAATGACCACGATAAACTGATCCATGCCGGCGGCGGTGCCCCGGCCAAGATGCTCCAGCCCCGCCTCCATATCCATAATCACCACATCGTCCTTGCGGTAGGTGAGGTTGCTGAGAATAGCCTTAAGCATAATATGCTCCGGGCAGACGCAGCCGCTTCCGCCTACGTCCACCGTGCCCATGACCAACAGCTTTACGCCGTTTACGTCCTTGGCGAATTTTTCGGGAATATCCGCCACATAAGGGTTCAGCTTTAAAAAGGTGTTCGCCGCGTTTACGCCTGTGCGTTCTTCCACCAGCGTGCGCATTTGAGAAATGGGAACAATGGCGTCCACTTCCGCCTGAGACAGCCCCAGCGCCAGACCCAGATTCGCGTCCGGGTCTACATCAGCCGCCAGAACCGGTCTGCCCTCGGCTGCGTACAGACGCGCCAAAGTAGAAGAAAGGGTGGTTTTGCCAACGCCGCCCTTGCCGGTAATCGCAAGTTTCATTGGAAAATGACCTCGTTTAACAGAAATTTAGATGCCCAAAGCGGCGCGCTTGGCTTCGATCCGTTCAATCATCAGATCGCCCAGCTTTTCGATGTCGGTTTCCACCGTGTAGTTGGCTTCCACCCAATCCTTCACGCCGTGTTCGCCGGTGAGCAGGTCGCAAACCTCGGAAGAACCCTTCACATAGGGATCAACGCCCAGGAAGGTGTCGAGACCAGTGGCCACAACGTAGTTGCCGATGGAAACAGCCTTTTCGCTCATCCATTCCGGGGCGCAGCCCACAACAGGCAGCTTGGAAATAGGCAGGCCGGAATCCTTGGACAGCTCGGACGCCAGAATCAGCATACGGGAAATATCCACGCAGGAGCCCATGTGCAAAACGGGAGGAATATTTGCCAGCTCGCACACACGCTTCAGACCCGCGCCGCAGTAATCCTTGGCGGTTTCGGGATCCATCAGACCGGCCTTGGCGGCAGCCTGGGCGGAGCAGCCGGAGACAATCAGGATAATATCGTTTTCCAGGAGCTTCTTCATCAGTTCAATATGGGCAAAGTCGGGGCGGATCTTGGGGTTGTTGCAGCCGACCATGGCCACAGCGCCCCGGAGAACGCCGGAAGTGACGCACTCCAGCAGAGGCTTGGTGGTGCCGAACTCGTCTACCTGAGAGTTGGCGACGCCGTCCAAAACCTTCACAATGGCTTCCACGGAGTAGCCCACGCGAGCCTTGGAAACCTGATTGGGGATGTTCACCAGATCCTTGTTCCGGTTGGAGAAGTTTTCCACCGCCATCTTAACGATTGCCTTGGCGTTCTCGCCGGCGGTTTCCGCGTTGAAGCGGATGAACTCGGAGTCGGGCATCCGGGCGATTGGAGAGGTGGTGATAAACTTGGTATGGAAGCACTTGCTCAGAGGGCCAAGGGCGGGGAAGATGCACTGCACGTCCACAACAATGGCTTCGCAGGCGCCGGTAAGTACTACGTTTTCCTGGGTCAGGAAGTTGCCGGCCATGGGAATGCCGTGACGCATGGCCACTTCATTGGCGGTACAGCAAACGCCGGCAATGTTGATGCCCTTGGCGCCGACGCCCTTCGCCAGAGCGATCATTTCAGGGTCGTTGGCATAGTGCACGATCATCTCAGACAGGCTGGGATCGTGACCGTGGACGACGATGTTGACCATGTCCTTTTCCATCACGCCGATGTTGGCGGTGGTGTCAACGGGCTTGGGGGTGCCGAACATTACGTCGGAGAACTCGGTGCCCATCATGGAGCCGCCCCAGCCGTCGGACAGGCCGCAGCGCAAGGACTGGCGAACCAAAGCTTCAGGCAGAGAGGAGCAGCCCATATGGGTCATATGCAAAGCGGTGGCAACTTCCCGGTCGATGGCGCGAGGCTCGATTTCCGCGTCCTTCCACAGCTTCTGGGTGTGTTCAGGGGCGCGCTTCAGGAAGCGCTGGGTGCCAAAGGGCTTGCCGTATTCCAGCAGGCCGATTTCAGCGACCTCATGGGCAAGCTCATAAATATCCTTGCCCTCGGTCTCAATGTTCCACTCCTTCGCAATGCGAATGAGCTTTTCAGGGTCTTTGACCTGATAGTTGCCATCAGGCTTGGTCTGATGCAAGGTGTGCATAATTTCGCGGCCATGATCAGAGTGGGTAGCGGAGCCGCCGGCGGTGAAGCGCAGGAAGTTCCGGGCTACAATGCCATGGACGTCGCAGCCGCAGATGCCTCTGGGGCTTTTGGGGGTAATGCGGCAAGGACCCATGGAGCAGATACGGCAGCAGGTGCCGGCTTCGCCAAAGCCGCAATGGGGGGTCTGGTTCTTGACCCGCTGCTGCCAGGAATCGGCGCCAACCTTCTTGCCGTTCTCCAGCAAGGTGTTTGTGGCCGCTTCCATTTCTTCAACAGTGATTAAGCGATCCCAATCCTTCAAAGTAATTCCTCCTAAAAATAGTTGTCAGAAGTAACGTCCGCCCAAAAGGAAAGCGCGGCGGCGGACTCTATACCGGACAGATAAATCGTCGCATAGTATCGATACTATTTTATTCGTTGTCGGCTCAAAAGTCAATCAGATGTTTTGCCCAATAAACCGGCATTTTTTTGGTGAAAACGGGGAAGTTTGTTATTTACAGCGGCAAAAAATGTATCCCCATGGGGAGGATAGCGAAAAAAACAGAAAAACCGTTCTTTTTTTATAAAACTGTAGTATAAATTGGAAATCGTAAATCTTCCAAGACAATTCCACTTCTTAAATTTCAAACGAAGGTCCTATTGCAATTTCCCTGAAAAGCTGCTATACTTGCAAAAAAGAAACGGCGGTCTTTCTATGGGTGATTGGTATGTATATATTCTGCGGTGCGGCGACGGTACCTTGTATACCGGCATTACCGATAATGTCCCGCGCCGGCTTGCAATGCACCAGGCCGGCCGCGGCGCGAAATACACCCGGGGGCGGGGTCCGCTGGAACTGTGCTATCAAATGCGCTGTGGCGAAAAAGCTGCCGCGTTACGCCTGGAAGCAAAAATAAAAGGATTACCCCGGCAGAAAAAGCTGGAACTTTGTGGGTCATGGCTGGAAAATTCTTAATATTTCTAAAAATTTTTTAAAATCATATTCTGTAGCTTGCATCTTCTTCCATTCCACCGTATACTGTATGAAGCTCAAAATCAAAAATGGCAGGCAGTTTTTTGCTGTATGCCAAATTTAGAGGAGATAGATTATGAAAAAACCAATTCTTGTGGTGATGGCTGCCGGCATGGGCAGTCGGTATGGCGGCCTGAAGCAAATTGATCCTGTCGGCGGCCACGGAGAAGCCATATTGGATTATTCTTTGTTTGACGCCCGCCGCGCCGGTTTTGAAACGGTAGTCATCATCATCAAGCACGAAATCGAAGCAGATTTTATGCAGACCGTAGGTCGGCGCATTCAGCGCAGCGGCTTGGAAATCCGCTACGCCTACCAGCAACTGCAAAATCTCCCGGTTGGTTATCAGGTGCCCGCTGGTCGGCAAAAGCCCTGGGGCACCAGCCATGCGGTGCTGTCGGCCAAGGAAGCCATCGGCGACGCGCCTTTTGCGGTATTGAACGCCGACGATTACTATGGCGTATCCGCATTTCAAACCATGTACAACTATTTAAGCCAGACTGCCGACGATACAAAATACAACTACGCCATGGTGGGCTATTTATTGAAAAACACCGTTACAGACAACGGCTCCGTGGCAAGAGGCATCTGCGTGCCGGATGACGCAGGCTTTTTGGCTTCCGTTACCGAGCAGACCTGCATTGAAAAATATCCCGGCGGGATTCACTACACGGAAGACGGAGAAAACTGGATCGATGTATCAGGGGATACCATTGTTTCCATGAATCTTTGGGGCTTCACCCCCAGCTTTTTGCGGGAGTTGGAAAGCAGATTCCCCGCTTTTCTGGATAAGACGCTGGCAAGTAATCCCCTGAAGGGAGAATTTTATCTGCCCTCGGCGGTAAGCGAGCTGCTGTCGGAGGGAAAGGCCAGGGTGAAAATCCTCACCAGTCATGATAAGTGGTACGGCGTAACCTACCAAGAGGACAAGCCGCAGGTTGTACAGGCTATTGCAAAAATGACAGCCGACGGACTGTATCCTGAAAATCTTTGGAAAAAAATCTAAAAACTGTGGCGAATGCGTTTGCATTCGCCACAGTTTTTTATTCTGCAATGCCCAATTCCGCCAAAGTCGGCTGGCGTTCCTCCAGCCAATAGGCTTTCCCGTCTGCTTCTCTGCCCAGAAAGTGGTTGTTGTGCAGTTCCCGCCGTAAAGTAGCTGGGTCGTGAAAAGTCGTATTCCAGCATAGAATTTCATTTACTTCCAGCTCCGTGTAGCGAACGCCTGGCTGAAATTTGCCCACCAGATACCATAGTGCATACAACTTCCGCTTCCGTTTTGCAGGAAACGCCGTTAAACGCCCTTCATTATCCAGAAAATTCTTTCGTTCCTCCATTTTCTTCTCCTCATGGAAGCAACTCCAGATTGATGCTTTTTTCTGTGAAACCATAGCTGGCATATATGCGTCTGGCCGCTAAGTTCTTGGCGTTGACCTGCAATTCCAGCCCGTCATACCCGCCTTCCTGATAAATCTGCCGAAGTTCGTCAAAGAGCAGACGACCAATCCCCCGCCCTCTGTGTCCTTCCTTCACGCCTATGCTGTCCACAAACAGCACTTTGCGCTCCACCTGCGGACCGCCCGCGATGCGTCTTGTCACATAAATTGCCATACCGACAACCTCGCCGCTTTCTTCCGCAGCCAGAATCTCAGACCGCTCCAGATGTTCCAAAAATAATTCCCTGGACAAAACTGCGTCCACCGCTTTGTAAATATCCGGTCGCCACTGGACATGAAGCGCATGAATCTGCTTCATAATAGCTTCTATCTGCGTGTAGTCTTTTTCTTTTGCCAAACGAATCTGTATTTTCATATGCTGCCTCAGCCTTTCTTTTTCGGATTTTTTCCTTTCGCTTTGGACGTTGTCTTCCAGCGTGGATTTCGCAGAGTCTTCCAGATTCCAGAAGGCGCTTTGCGGTTTGCATGAAGTTCCTCCGGGGGCTGCGCCATCAGCTTTTCTTCCGGCGTATTATTCTCCGCCAGCTTATTTTCCGTAAGTTCCCGCAAAATGCTGAATACCACCGAGGCGGTGGGAATCATCAAAAGCATACCCGGGGCGCCCATCAAAGCGCCGCCAACCGTCACCGACACCAGCACCCACATAGACGGCAGGCCTATGGAACTGCCCACCACTCTGGGGTAAATCAAATTATTTTCTATCTGCTGTACAACCTGATACAAAATGAGGTATAAAAGCGCCTGCATGGGACTTCTCACCAGAATAAACAGCGCGCCAAGCAGCCAGCCGATAATTGCGCCAACCATGGGGATCAGCGCCGTCACAGCCGCCAAAACACCTACCAGCGGTACAAAGGGCATACGGAAAATCAGCATGGTTATGGCAACCAAGCTGCCGAAAATACACGCCTCTACGCACTGCCCGGAAATAAAGCTGGAAAAGGTAGAATTGGTCAGACGGGCAACCCGAAGGATTCTATCCGCCCATCGTTCCGGCAGCCAGCCATACAAAAGCATCCGCATTTGATGCGCCAGAGTTTCCTTCCGCGCCAGCGCGTAAATCGCAAACACCAAACTGATCACAGCGTTAATGACGCCGTTAATCAGACCGCTGATGAAAGTCAGCGCGCTGTTTACCACAGAGGTCACACCTGCTTCCAGCAATCCTGCAACCTTCGTTACAACGCCAGTCCAATCGAAGGTCTCAAAATCTGTGTACTCCGCCAGAAATTCCCCCAATTCGGGGTGATCCTGCAAAAAGCCTGTAACAAGTTCCTCTACCCGCTTCCAGAAAGCAGGCAGGCTTGCAATGAGACTGCGCACCGTCTCATCCAATTGCGGAATGAGCAGCACTAGCATCAACCACAAAACCACGACTACAATCATCAGCGTCAGAATGATGGCAACCGTTCTGCGCAGACCCGGTCTTTTGATTTTACCCAAATGCCGCTCTATGGCGCGCATGGGAACATTCAAAGCAAAAGCCATAGCCGCGCCCGCCAAAAATGGTGAAAATAGGCCAAGCAAACCTGAAAGAAATTGCCTGATTGACGCTGTTTCGTGCAAGAGCCAATACAGAACAATGCAGCCGGCGACGCCCCAGAAAATTCTTTGCAGGGTTTTTTTGCTGATTTCCACAAAGGCCCTCCTTTCTCTTACCTGATTAGCGCAATCCTACAAAAAAAGTCCGCCTTTGTCAAGCCTTTTCCAAAAAGAAACCGCCCTGCCTTACGGCAAGGCAGACCCGGTATGCAAAAGCACCCACTTGCAGAATTCTTACGCTATTGTTACCAAATACCGCCGATTCAGTCTATCGATTCTGATTTTGGACGTTTTGATCCATAGATACACGCTGCAAAAAGGAAACCAAAACTTCCAATTAAAAATATATAATACGCAGTTGCGGCAGGCGTACCAATTTTTACGCTTTCCTGGTCTGCAAATAATCTCTCGTTACTCAAATACGCTGTGACTATTTTACCCTTTGGATAGGAATATGTATTATGAACATTTTCCAAATTATATATTTTATTCTGATACTCAACTTCAACCTTGTAAAAATCTGTCGTGGAACCCGTTTTGGTATTCCGAACCCGGGTTGTTTCCGCGCTTACAACCTTCGCTTTTACTGCTTCAAATTCAGGATTCGCGTTATGGAACGGAAACCACAAGGCGATGGCTGCAACCACGCAAATCACAAAAGCTGCCCAAAGTATCGCGTTCACTTTTCGATGCAATGCAGTTCGCTCTCCTTTTTTACTTTTCTTCACTTAGCAAGTCCTGCACTTTATTCCAGGAAATATTGGGTTTATTTCTTGCTCCATTTGCACAGGCCGATCTTCTTTTTCTACTGATTTTTATGACGTTCCACAAAAAAGATAAAATCGTGCCGGCAACTGTTATTCCCAAAGCGCCATACGCGATGGAGAGCGGCACATCCTGCGAAGTGGAAAAGTAATGCCCCAGCAAAGCAACGCCAGTCACAAGCAGCCCAAGTATCAAAATGGCTTTCGGCGTATCAAACCTTTGCTTTTTCAGTCCGCTGACGCCCCAAGATTGCACTTTATGACAATGGGGACATTCATCCCGAAACTCCGTGCAATAAATTTCATTTTCAGCGTCTTTGTACGCTTCTTTTACCTTCTTGACCAGATTTTTGTGCGCTTGTTTTTTGAGCGCTTGGTCCCTTTCGTCGCTTATGGTTTTAAAATTACTGTTATAGGTGGCTTCCGAACCAACAAGATGAGCCTGCAAGTCACCGCTGTTTTTCATGCAATTTTCACATTGAAAATTGTATGGAACGTTTACATCCTCTACTCTTGTATGTTTGTAATAAGTTCTTACTGCCATGGTATAATCCTCCATTTTCAAAATGATTTAAGAACATTATTGTGGTGTAGTATTTTTATGTCATAATACTTTTTTAAGTTAGGATCGCCCTGCCTTGCGGCAGGGCAATCCTACTGTTTTAGCGTTGGTATTCAAATTCCCAATTATAAATGCTCACCGTTTCGCCGTCTTGTATGCCCATGTCCTCCAGCCGCTGGAACAAGCCGCACTTATGCAGCTGCCGGTCAAAATACATCCGGGATTCATAATCGTCAAAGTTTACGTCAGAAAGCAGCCGCTCCATCCACGCGCCGGAAATCACCCAGGTATCGCCGTAGTGTTCAATTTCCAGTTCGCTGGGATCGCCGGCTTCTTCCAGGGGCTTTACATAGTCCGGCTCATACACCGCAATGGGGGGCAACTCCCGCAGCCGCTCCGCCACAATTTGCATCAGGCGGCGGGTTCCCTGTGTTGTCGCAGCGGAAATTTCGTAAAACTCGCAGCCTAGTTCCTCCACGTGACGGCGCAACCGCTCCAAATTGTCGCTTTCCGGGAGCAGCAGGTCGCATTTGTTTGCCGCCACAATCATGGGGCGGTTGCTGAGATCCACGTCGTAGTCATGCAGCTCGGCGCAGATTTTGTCAAAATCCTCCACAGGGTCGCGGGCTTCCGAACCGGATACGTCCACAATGTGCAAAAGCAGTCGGCAGCGATCAATGTGCCGCAAAAAATCGTGTCCTAGTCCCGCGCCCTCGGCGGCGCCTTCAATGATGCCCGGAATATCCGCCATGACAAAGGACACGCCCTCGTCCACATAAATGACGCCCAGATTGGGAAACAGAGTGGTAAAATGATAATTGGCAATTTTCGGCCGGGCGTTGGAGGTTACGGAAAGCAGCGTGGATTTTCCCACGTTGGGAAAGCCCACCAACCCCACGTCCGCCAGAAGCTTCAGCTCCAGAATAACCTCCCGCTCCTCGCCGGGAAGGCCGCCCTTGGCAAACCGGGGAAGCTGCCGGGTGGGGGTGGCAAAATGCTTGTTGCCCCAGCCGCCCCGGCCGCCCTTGGCCAGCACAAAATCCTCACCGCCGGACATGTCCGCAATGATCCGGTTGGTTTTTGCGTCCCGAATCACGGTGCCTCTGGGCACCTGAATGATCAGGTCATCTCCCCGCTTGCCCTTGCAGCGGCAGCCGGAGCCGTCCACACCGGACTGAGCGGTATATTTGCGCTTGTAGCGGAAATCCAGCAGCGTGGACAAATTGTCGTTGATGCGCACCACAACGCTGCCGCCGTTACCGCCGTCGCCCCCGTCCGGCCCGCCTGCGGCAACGTATTTTTCCCGGTGGAAGGCCACCGCGCCGTCGCCGCCTTTACCGGCGGCAACATAAATTTTTACTTTGTCAATAAACATGGCAAGCCCCTCCCACGGGCAAATGAAATCCTCAGCCTTGCAGACCTGCCGCCTGCCGCTGCATATTCTCAATTACAATATCATGAATTTCCCCAAGGCCGGCGCAATACTCCAGCACCTGCCAGGGTTCGTTGGTGTGAAAATGAATTTTGATGAGGTCGCTGTCGCCAATAGCCAGCAGGCAGTCTCCCGGGAAATGCCCGGCGATATAGTCGTGAATCTCATCCTCCGACAGATTTTCCCCGGCAATCAAAAGCTGGGTATCAAATTTGTAGTCCATTTTAGTTTATCCTTTTCCGGCGCTCTTACCCGGATTCCCACGCTATATTTCGGAATCTTTCTTTGTTTTTTGCAAGATGGTATTGCGGATCTGGGTACTGCTGGTGCCCTGGGTATAGGGGAAATACATGATCTGCACGTTTTTATCCGCAAAAAACTGCTCATACCGGGCAAAGCGTTCGCTGCCTGCGTAATCGCTGCCCACGAAAAGCCGGTTATACCGCCATTTTTCCCAAGCGTCGCTGTCCTCCCGGCAGGCTTCTAC
The DNA here is from genome assembly GCA_910589155.1 of uncultured Oscillospiraceae bacterium. Lineage (GTDB taxonomy): Bacteria > Bacillota > Clostridia > Oscillospirales > Oscillospiraceae > Faecousia. Next base: position 30,509 of record CAJURY010000005.1, read on the forward strand.
CACCTGATCCACATACTTGCAGCCGCCTACAATTTCCATCCGTTCTGCAAAAGGAATAAACGTTTCCTTTCCCTTATGGGAAGCGTCCGGGTGCACGCCTACAATTAGATAATCGCAGTTTTCCCGCGCCCGGCGAAGTAAATTCAAATGCCCCACATGAAACAGGTCGAAGGTGCCGGAAAGGTAGCCAATGCGCACCTTTTCTTCATTGAAAACCCGCCCGGACGCCTTTTTATATTGGTAGCTGCTAAGGCCAAAGGCATGCCCGTCCGTCTGATACCGGTTGATAACGCCCCCGTAGACCGTCTCATAGTCCGGGATATACCGGGTTTCCCCCCCAAGCATCCGCGCTACAATCTCGTGCGCCAGATTTTCCGTCAGTTCCGGCCGATTTTCGCCGCCGTTAAACCGGGTGCCCTGAATGGAGCCGGGAGAAACATCCAGAATACGGTTGGCGCAGTCCGCAACCTCCAGTTCAATATTGACGCTTTCCACAAAGCGGCATACCCCCGCCTTGGAAGCAGCGTAAACGGAAAACATAGGGGAACTGACAAGTCCCGCGATAGAACCCATGATGCCGCAATAAAACGGCTTGCTGCTTTTGATCCGCCCATAAAACGCCCGGATAATCTGAATCGCCGCCATGGTGTTGACCTTCAGCATATTCCCGATTTCCGCCCTGTGCAGATATTCAAAATCCGCCACCCGGCCAAAGCCCGCCGTAATCATCAGCGCGCGCACCTCCGGGTCAGCCGCCAGCTTTTCCAGAAGCGCCCAGTCCGGGTATAGCAAATTGCAAAAATCGTAGCTGCAATTTTCCGTGAGCCGCTCCGGGGCGCAAATGTCCAAAATACAGACGCGATAGCCTCTTGCCAGAAAATCCTTTGCAATGGCAAGACCGATCCCGTTGCTGCCGCCAATCACAACCGCCTTTGGCGCTGCTTGTTCCATGGACATGGTATCTCCTTTCCTTCCAGCCAATTTACGACCGGAAATAAAAAGGGGCGTTGCTCCAGCAACGCCCCTTTCAAATTACTGCTGTGCGTATACAGAGCACTGCTTGCGATCCTTGCCCTTGCGCTCGAACTTGACCGTACCGTCAATGAGAGCAAACAAAGTATCGTCGGAGCCGATGCCCACATTCACACCGGGGTGGATGTGCGTGCCTCTCTGGCGAACCAGAATGTTGCCTGCCAGAACAAACTGACCGTCCGCCCGCTTCGCGCCCAGACGCTTGGACTCAGAGTCACGACCGTTCTTGGTGGAACCGCCGCCTTTCTTATGGGCGAAGAACTGAATACCAATCTTCAGCATATATTACACCTCCAAAACTTCGAGATAATCAGGATACTCGTCCCGCAGTCCTGTGAGATAGACAAGCAATCCGGCCAGCGCCGCTTGCACCGCTTCTTCCTCATCGCAGACTGAGGGAAGGCTCAGGCTGATACGAGCGTCATCCTCGCTGATTCGAACCTTAGCCCTTGCGCCGCAAACATCGTTTACGGTGCATTCCGTTACATTCACAGCGGCGGAAACCGCAGCGCAGACAATGTCCGCTCCCGCCTCGGCATAACCGCTGTGCCCAGTGCAGCAGAATCCGGTGATTCTGTCCGCATCCATCGTAAATTCAACTTTTATCATAGCTTACAGAGCGATCTTGGTGATTTCAACCTTGGTGTAAGGCTGTCTGTGACCGCGCAAGGACTTGGAGTCCTTCTTGGGGCGGTACTTGAATACCGTGATCTTCTTGCCCTTGCCATTCTTAATGACCTTGCCCTGAACAGACGCGCCGGCCACAGTGGGAGCGCCGAACTTGGAGTTCGCGCCGTCAACCACAGCCAGAACCTGATCGAAGGTCACGGCGGCCTCGGCCTCAGCGTTCAGCTTCTCGATGTAGATCACATCGCCCTCGGCCACGGTGTACTGCTTGCCACCGGTAACGATTACTGCTTTCATTTCTTTTTGCACCTACCTTTTTTGTAGTCTCGCTCTGAAGGCGGGGCGCCAATAAGCGCACGAACTTAAAGCCTTTTCAATGCGGCCTGTCCATTTTACCATTGAACCGGCCGATTGTCAATGTTTATTTTGGAAAATCCCGGTGTTTTTCGTAAAAGTTTGGGGGACTTTCTTTATTTTTTTTGGTATACAAACACGATTGCTTTTTGCGCGGAATGTGCTACAATGGGATAAATTGTTTTGTTGCACACACAAAGGAAGGATTGGGAATCAGAAATGCTGTATGAAGCCTTCGCAGAGGTCTTTTCCAAATTCAAGCTTTATTTTTATCAAAAGGTATTTCACCGCTTTCAAAGTCGGGAAGCCAGCCTGACCACCGTGGAAGCCTTCTGCATGGAAGTCATTCACGATTTGGGGACGCCTACCTGCAATGAGTTTGCTCTTTTCGCCCAGATTTCCCCGCCCAACGCCGCCTACAAGGTGAACAGCCTGATTCAGAAGGGGTATTTGGAAAAGGTGCGTTCCAAAGACGACCGGCGGGAATACTATCTTGTTCCCACACAGAAATATCTGGATTACTATAACATTAACTATGCCTACCTGCGCACAGTCACAGAGCGGGTCAAGAAGCGCTTTTCCCCGGAGGACGTGGCAAAATTCGAGGAAATTCTCAAAACCATATCCCAGGAATTAATGCCGGAGGTTCCTTTGCAGCACATTTATGTCAGCGCCGCCAGAAAAGAATAAAAAACAGGATATTGCCGGGCAGCGGATCTGCAAGAACTTCCGCCGCCCGGCAATTTTGTTTTGCAAAAAATTTTCTTTTATAGGCGGGTCGGACAGGCATTTTGTCAAAATTTCTGTTGTATTGCACAATTTTAATAAATTCATCATGTGCATCTATCCAATTATTGACTTAAACACCAAAATATTGTTGACATTTTATGAACGGCTTGATAATCTTAAATAGATATAAAAGTGTTTTTCAGGCAGCGCCTGAAAATTGGACACTCTGCCCGAAAGGAAGGATTCAATCATGGGTTTTTTCAAAAAACTGTTCTCTATGCCCTCTGATTCAATTTACGCTCCCGTTGCCGGTGAAGCCGTCCCCATCTCCGAGGTCAGCGATCCCACCTTTGGTCAGGAAATTTTAGGCAAGGGCATTGCTATCCGTCCCACAGACGGCAAGGTATACGCCCCCTGTGACGCTACGGTGGATATGATGTTTGAAACCGGTCATGCGGTAAGCCTTATAGCGGACTGCGGCGCAGAAATTCTCATCCACATTGGTCTTGACACGGTAAACCTGAAAGGCCAGCATTACACGGTACACGCGCAAAACGGCGATAAAGTAAAAAAAGGCCAGCTTCTCATCGCATTTGACCGGGAAGCCGTAGCCGCCGCCGGTTATGATACCATTACGCCGGTGGTTGTGTGCAACAGCGCAGAATATGCCGCTCTCCACACTTATACCGGTACCGTCACCACGCAGAGCGTTATTCTGGAACTTGCGAAATAACGACGGAGAAAGGAGCATAGAATGAAACAAGGTTCCGGTCTCACCGTCTTTCCCGGCGTTGCCATCGGCTCCGCCGTGGTTTACCGCAAAGCGCAGACGGCCGCAGTCACAGCCTGCGGCACCCCTGCTGCGGAGCAGCAAAAATTTGAAGCTGCCTGTCAGACCGCAAAAAAGCAGCTTGCCGCCCTGTTTGAGCAGGCAAAGCAGACCCTTGGAGAAGAACACGCCGCCATCCTTGAGGTCCAGATGCTTATGCTGGAGGATTTAGATTATCTGGAAGCCGTAGCGGACGCCATTGCCGGCGGCGAATCCGCCGCATCGGCCGCCGCTGCCGGCGGCGAAAGCATGGCAGAAATCTTCGCCAATCTGGACGACGAATACATGAAAGCCCGCGCCGCCGATATACGGGACGTATCCGGCAGAGTTGCAGGTATTCTCTCCGGCAACGGCGGTTTTCAGCTTCCCGCAGGAAATTTTATTCTGGTCGCTGAGGATCTTGCCCCCAGCGAAACCATCCAGCTTCCCAGAGAGCGCATTTTAGCTTTTGTTACAAAGCAAGGTTCTTCCAGCAGTCATACCGCCATTTTGGCTCGGACGCTGAATATTCCCTCTCTGGTGCAGGCGGATATTTTACTGGAGGACGCTGAAAATTGTAAAATTCTGGCTGTAGACGGTTTTACTGGCCATTACTACATAGACCCCAACGCCGATACCCTGGCCGGCTTGCGGGAAAAGCAGGAAAAAGCCGCTGCGGGGCGGGAAGCTCTGGAAGCCTACCGGGGGAGAAAAAGCGTAACCAAAGCCGGCAAACAGATTTTGCTGTGCGCCAATATTGGTTGCCCGGAGGACGCGAAGGCGTCCATGGCGCAAGATGCGGAAGGCATTGGCCTCATGCGCAGCGAGTTTTTGTATTTGGGACGCGACAATCTGCCCACAGAAGACGAACTTTTTGAAGCCTACAAGGAGGTAGCCGAAACCATGCGGGGCAGACCCGTAGTCATCCGTACGCTGGATATAGGCGCGGATAAGCAGGCGGACTACCTGCATTTGGAAAAGGAGGAAAATCCTGCCCTGGGTCTTAGAGGACTTCGCGTTTGCCTTACCAGAGAGGAAATTTTCCGTCCGCAGCTCCGCGCGATTTACCGAGCCTCCGCCTACGGCAAGCTGAACGTTATGTTCCCCATGATTGCTTCCGTGTGGGAATTGCAGGAGGCAAAGGCGCTGTGCGCCAGCATTCGTAAGGAACTGACAGAAGAGGGCTTTGCTTTGGGGGAGGTTCCCATTGGCGTGATGGTGGAAACCCCCGCCGCCGCCGTACTTGCCGCCGAGCTTGCCAAGGAAGCAGACTTTTTCAGTGTAGGTACCAATGATTTAACCCAATACACCCTGGCGGTTGACCGCCAGAACGCCAATTTAGGTCGGTTTTACGACCCCCACCATCCAGCGGTTTTGGCTCTGCTGGCGCATATCGCCAAGTGCGCCAATGACGCGGGAATCTGGGTGGGCATCTGCGGCGAACTGGCGGCTGATCCCAAACTGACAGAAACATTTCTGGAAATGGGCTTCGCGGAACTTTCCATGGCTCCCGGCCGCATCTTGGAACTGCGCAAGCTCATCTGTGAAAGCGAGGTATAACCATGAAAACCATCACCCACATCATTCAAGATCCCATGGGGCTGCACGCACGTCCCGCCGGACTTTTGGTAAAAGCCGCTACCGGTTACGCCAGCCTCATTACCATTACCGCTCCCACCGGCAAAGCCGATGCAAAGCGCATTATGGCTGTCATGCGTCTGGCCGCCAAGCAAGGCATGGAGCTGACCGTCACCTGTGAAGGCGCGGACGAGGAAGCCGCCGCCGCCGGGCTGGAAGCATTTTTGAAAGAAAATCTGTAAGCAAACCTCTATAAAGCAGGCTAGCCTGCTTTCCGCTGCTAAGGCAGCGGATAACCGCAGTCTCCTAAGTCGTTGTGGGCCAGCGGCTAAAAATAGGTGAAAACTGAGAGAAAATAAGGAGGAATAGAATTATTATGATGAAAAAACTGCAAAAACTGGGCAAAGCGTTAATGCTGCCCGTGGCCTGCCTCCCCATCTGCGGCATTTTGATGGGTTTGGGCTACGCCATTGCTCCCGGCGTTATGGGCGTTCCTGACGCTCCCACCAGCGGCTTCTGGTATGTCCTGGGCTTCTTCCTGGTCAAAGCCGGCGGCGCTATCATTGACAACATGGCCATCTTGTTCGCGGTGGGCGTGGCCGTTGGCCTTGCCGACGAAAACGACGGTACCGCCGGTCTGGCCGGTCTCGTCTCCTGGCTGATGATTACAAACTTGCTCAGCGTTACCGTGGTCGGCACCATTGCGCCGGGCATGATCGCCAACAAGACAAATGAAGTTGCTTTCTCCAAAATCGCGAATCCCTTCATTGGCATTCTGGCTGGTCTCATCGGTTCTCTTTGCTACAATAAGTTCAAGAGCACCAAGCTCCCCGATGTGCTGGCCTTCTTCAGCGGCAAACGCTCCGTCGCCATTGTAACGGCTGTGGTTTCCATCATTGCTTCCGCCATTTTGCTGTTCGTATGGCCCGTCATTTTCGGTGCGCTGGTTGCTGTGGGCAACGGCATCAAGAGCCTGGGCGCTGTTGGCGCAGGTATCTACGCGTTCTTGAACCGTCTGTTGATTCCCACTGGTCTGCATCACGCTTTGAACAATGTATTCTGGTTTGACACCATCGGTCTCGGCGACCTCACCGCTTACTGGGGCGCGCTCACAGAAGGCGGCACCATGGCCAACGGCACTGTCATTGACTGGTCCGTGGGTATGTACATGGCCGGCTTCTTCCCCTGCATGATGTTTGGTATCGCCGGCGCCGCCGTCGCAATGATCCAGACTGCAAAAACCGCAAAGCGCAAGGCCGCCATCGGTCTGGTAGGCTCCGCCGCTATCTGCGCGTTCATCTGCGGCGTTACCGAACCTTTTGAATTTGCGTTCATGTTCCTGGCATTCCCCCTGTACATCGTTTACGCTCTGCTGTACGGCATCTTCGCCGCCATCACCGTTGCCTTGGGCTTCCGCGCCGGCTTCTGTTTCTCTGCCGGCGCTACCGACCTGGTCTTCTCCGCCAGCCTCCCCGCTGCCGCAAAGACCTGGCTCATCATCCCTCTGGGCATTGCCGCTTTCGTTATCTTCTACCTGGTATTCCTGTTCGCCATTAAGAAGTGGAACCTCAAGACCCCCGGCCGTGAGGACGATCAGGAAGGCGAACTGAAAATCGAGTTGGCCAACGATGACTACACCGCCATGGCAAAGATCATTATGGAAGGCGTAGGCGGCAAAGAAAATCTCACCAGCATCGATCACTGTATCACCAGATTGCGTCTGGAAGTTAAGGATCGTTTGCTGGTTGACGAAAAGAAAATCAAATCCTCCGGCGCCGCCGGCGTCATTCGTCCGGGTAAGACCTCCGTACAGGTCATCATCGGACCCAAGGTGCAGTTCGTATTCGACGAATTTAAAAAGCTCTCCAAATAACTTTTTCGGAAGTGCTGCGGCCCACGCGGCATAACGGCAAAAGCCTGCTCCAATCGGGGCAGGCTTTTGAAACTGGCAAAAAACCCCTGCGGGGTTTTCCGATAAAAAGTTTGCAACGGGCGGACACATCGGTTCGCCCCTACGGCGCATAATTTTTTCGCTTGCATCGGGCAAATTCCACACTTCAGGCAGTGCCTATTTCGCAAACTGAACCTTGGTAATACAAAAAGTTTTAAGAGAGTTTTTTACAAAGCTCAGTGATCTATTGACTTTTTCCACAAAAAATGATATGCTAATTATACAGAAAGTTGTGCAAACTATTTTTAAAAAATTTTTTGTACATTTGCGAAAAAACATGGCTGTCGCCGTTATATACTATACAACGGCGGCAAAACCGGCTGCCGCACAGCCGCCAAAAATTTTAGAGAAAGGTAGGTTTTGGTATGAACTATGTAGAAGTCGCCATCTGGGCCGTCGCCTTTGTGGTATTTCTTCTGGCAGAAGCGTCCACGGTCAGTCTGGTGTCCATTTGGTTTATGGCCGGCGCTTTGGTTGCCCTCATTGTCGCCCTTTGCGGCGGAGCAATCTGGCTGCAAATACTGCTGTTCGCGGTGGTTTCAGGGGTACTTCTGGCTCTGTTCCGGCCATGGCTGAAAAAGTACTTCCAGCCCAAGGTCACAGCCACCAACGCAGGCGCGCTTGTGGGTAAAATCGGCGTGGTGACAGAAGCCATCGACAATCTGGAAGCTGCTGGCTGTGTGAAAATCGACAGCGTTCTGTGGTCGGCACGCAGCGCTGGCGGCAGCACAATTCCAGTGGGCGCCCAAGTTGTGGTGCGAAAAATTGAAGGCGTAAAAGTAATTGTTGATTTGGCGGAAACATCCGCCGCAGTATCGAAAAAGTAGGAGGTAAATTATGCCATACGGTTACATTGCTTTAGGCGTAGTCGTTCTTTTAGTTGTTGCAGTTATCATTAAAAACATTGTTGTGGTTCGCCAGTCCTGCGCTTACGTTGTAGAGCAGCTCGGCGCATTCAAAGACGTGTGGAACGTCGGCGTACATTTTAAAATTCCCTTCTTACAGAGAGTCGCCAAGCGCGTAAGTCTGAAAGAGCAGGTTCTGGACTATCCGCCCCAGCCCGTTATCACCAAGGATAACGTTACCATGCAGATTGATACCGTTGTGTATTTCCAGATTACAGATCCCAAGCTGTACGCCTACGGCGTGGAGCAGCCCATGGTCGCTATGGAAACCCTCACCGCTACCACTCTGCGTAACATCATTGGCGATCTGGAACTGGATCAGACCCTCACTTCCCGCGACGTCATTAACACCAAAATGCGCGCCATTTTGGACGAAGCCACCGATCCTTGGGGCATTAAAGTTACCCGCGTAGAGCTGAAGAACATTCTGCCTCCCGCCGACATCCAGAACTCCATGGAAAAGCAGATGAAAGCGGAGCGCGATCGCCGACAAGCAATTTTGCAGGCGGAAGGCACCAAGCACTCCCAGATTTTGGTTGCGGAAGGCGAAAAAGAATCCGCCATCCTCCGCGCAGACGCGGAAAAGCAGGCCGCCATCCTCCGCGCGGAAGGCGAAGCGCAGGCAATCCTCGCTGTGCAGAAGGCAATGGCCGACTCTCTCGCCATGCTGAATAAATCCTGCCCCAACGATCAGGTCATTAAGCTGAAAGCCATTGAAGCCATGCAGAAGGTCGCGGACGGCAAGGCAACCAAAATCATTATTCCCAGTGAAATGCAGGGTCTTGTGGGTCTGGCCAATGGACTGGTGGAAGGCAGCAAGGAGAAATAAAAAATGGCAAAATCCTCGGATCGTTTTTTGAAAATCTATTCTCAAGGCTCCAGCCTTAGCACCTTAACCCAAATCTGGGTAGATAAGCAAACAGGGGTCAATTATGTGTTTCAGGCCAGTGGTTATGCCGGCGGTCTGACGCCCCTATTGAACCGGGACGGCACGCCAGTGGTTACATCAGTCAGTCCTTACCAAGACGAATAAGATTGACACAAATAAATTCTCATGTTATCATAAGGATAATCCAAGAGAGAGGTAGGAAAGCTTTATGAATTGTCCCAATTGCGGCAGCTACTACGAAGGTACGCCGGGCTTTTGCCCCAACTGCGGCGCGCCCTTGCAGCAGCAGAATTATCAGCAAAACAACCAAGGCTATCAGCAGCCCTACAATCAGCCCCCTGCCGGTGGGTATCGCGCCCCCATTCAAAAACGGAATATTGCATTGTGTGTCATTTTGTCTATTGTGACCTGCGGTATTTATGGCATTTATTGGTCTATTTGCATGGTAAACGATCTGAATACTGCTTCCGGCCAGTATGAAGACACCTCCGGCGGTATGGTATTCCTTTTGACGCTAGTCACTTGCGGAATTTACTATTTGTACTGGTTGTACAAAGCTGGCGAGAAGGTCAACTATATCAAGCAGAGAAACGGCGTATATACCGACAGCAATACCGGTATTTTGTACCTGCTGCTTGGCATCTTTGGCTTCAGCATCATCAGTGATTGCCTGATTCAGAGCGAGCTGAACAATGTCGCGGCAAACTGATTCGTCAAAGCGGCTTTTTAAAGTATTTCGTTTATGCGCAGTTCTTCTTTTGGGGGGCTGCGCATATGCGGTATTTTGCCGTCTGGCGGGGTTTGGAATTCCCTGCCCGTTTCACAAATTGACGGGGCTTTTATGCCCCGGCTGCGGGGTCAGCCGGATGTGCCTGAGTTTGCTGCGGCTGGATTTTGCCGGCGCGTGGCAGTATAATCCCATGCTTTTGTGCCTGCTCCCCTTTGGGCTTGCCGTGGCAGGCAATGTCGCCGTTCGCTATGTGAAAACCGGCTCTTTGCAGCCGGACAAATGGGCAAATATTCTGGTCTGGATCATGATTGCGGCGCTGCTGATTTTCGGCGTAGCGCGGAATTTATAAACAAATTCGGCGGGATTCTTCAAAGAATCCCGCCGAAGCTTTTTATTTTTTTACTCTGTCGGCTCTACGTGCCAGATTTCCTTGGCATACTGCCGGATCGTACGGTCGGAGGAGAATTTACCGCCGGAAGCAATATTCATCAGGCACTTTTTACCAAAACCAATGCGGTCGGCGTAATCCTGATTGCAGCGCAGCTTCGCTTCCATATAGGAAGGATAGTCCAACAGCACAAAATAATGGTCCGGGCGATGCCAGGAAGCGCCGTCCAGAAGCGCGTGGTACAGTTCTCTCTGGTCGTCATCCGTGGGAACGGTGCCGTCCACCAGGGTATCCACCACGCGGCGAATCTGCGGATTGGAATCGTATACGTTTCTCGCCCAGTAGGTATTACGCACAGCGTTGACTTCTTCCACCGTCGCGCCGAAAATATAGTTGTTTTCCATACCCGCCTGCTGCACAATTTCCACATTGGCGCCGTCCAGGGTACCGAGGGTCACAGCGCCGTTGAGCATCAGCTTCATATTGCCGGTGCCGGAAGCTTCCGTTCCCGCAGGGGAAATCTGCTCGGAAACATCGGCCGCGGGGATGATGTGCTCGGCGTAGGAGCAGTTGTAGTTCTGTACAAAAACAACCTTCAGCTTATCCCGAACAGCGGGATCATTGTCGTTGTTGATGAGCTTTGCAATGCGGTTGATATAGCGGATCACCGCTTTCGCTCTGGCGTAGCCGGGGGCGGATTTTGCGCCGAAAATAAACACAGTGGGGTAAAAATCGGGCAAAGAACCGTCTTTCAGCCGGAAATAAATATCCATGATTGACAGCGCGTTCATGAGCTGCCGCTTATACTCATGGAGCCGCTTGACCTGAACATCAAACATGAAGTTGGGGTCAATGCGGATGCCTTCCAGTTTTTCAATCACCGCCGCAAGCTGCTTTTTCTTCTCCAGCTTGATGAGATTGAACTGCCGCGCCATGTCGTCGTTTACCATGGGCTTCATGAGCTCCAGCTTGTCGAGATCCTTCAAAAAGTCGCCGCCTACCCGATACTTGATGAGCTGCGTCAGTTCGGGATTGCTTAGTCCAATCCAGCGGCGGGGTGTCACACCGTTGGTTTTGTTCTGGAACCGCTGGGGGTACACCGCATACCAGTCCTTAAACAGATCGTCCTTCAAAATCTGGGAGTGAATTTCCGCTACGCCGTTGACATAGCTGGAAACATACACAGAAAGATTCGCCATATGCGCCGTGTTGTCCCGGACGATAAACAGTCCCGGATGCTCGCTTTTCAGCTTCGCGTCAATACGCAGAATAATGTCGCAGATTTCCGGCACCACGCTGCGCAGCAGATCCATATTCCATTTTTCCAGCGCTTCCCCCATAACCGTATGGTTGGTATAGGAGAATGTCCGCTGCGCGACCTCAAAGCTCTGTTCAAAGGTCATTCCCTCCAGCATCAAAAGCCGGATCAGTTCAGGAATGGACATTGCGGGGTGAGTATCATTGAGCTGCACCGCATAAAAATCAGCAAAACGGCTGAAGTCCGTGCCGTGGGCTTCCTTATAAATCCGCACCATATCCTGCAAAGAGGCGCTGGAAAGCACATACTGCTGCTTAATACGCAGCCGCTTGCCTTCCCAGGTAGAGTCGTTGGGATACAAAACGCGGGTAATGTCCTCGGCTTTGTTTTTGGCATCCAAAGCCCGCTGGTAATCCTGGGCGTTAAACGCGTCAAAGTCCAGTTCTTCCTCCGCTTCGCACTGCCAGAGGCGCAGCGTACCCACATTATCCGTGCCATAGCCGATAACAGGCACATCGTAAGGTACTGCCAGAACGGTATGGTCGGGGAATTTGACTTTTACCGTATGGTTGTACCGGCGGTAGGACCAAGGATCGCCAAACTTTGTCCAGTCGTCGGCGGTTTCCTTCTGGCCGCCGTCTGCATCAAACTTTTGCTTGAACAGGCCAAAGCGATACCGCAGGCCGTAGCCGGACAGAGGAATGTTACAGGAAGCGGCGGAGTCCAGGAAGCACGCCGCCAAACGGCCAAGACCGCCGTTACCCAAGGCCGCGTCCTCAATTTCCTCCAGGCAGGCGAGGTCAACGCCATGCTCGGAAAATTCCTTCTTTAAATCTTCCAGAATACCCAGATTGTACAGATTGCTGTAAACCAGGCGACCAACCAGATACTCCGCGGAAATGTAGTAAGCCTTCCGCTGACGCAGACGCTTACGTTTGCTGCTGTTCCAGGTATTGCTGATGGACATCATAATGACCTGCGCCAAAGCCTCGTGCAACTCGGCAGGGCTGGCTTCTCGCAGCTCTACGTCGCTTTGATATTTGAGCTGCGCCTTTGTCCAGTTCAAAATATGGTTGCAATCGAATTTCATACTTTATTCTCCCATCTATCGGTTTCCGACTTCCCTGTCGGATCATTGTCTGTATCTTCCATAGCGCAAGGTAAGCGCAAGAATACGTGCCGCCAGTTCCGGCGTTAAGGCGTCATGCGCCATGCGCCATGTCCAGTTTCCACCGGTGGTACCAGGGAAATTCATACGGCTTTCTCCACCCAGTTCCAGAAAATCCTGCATTTGAGCAATAAAAAGATCGCATACAGAAGAAAAGCCTGCACGAAGCACGCCCCAAGCATACCCCTCTTTTTTATTTAACCCCAAATATTCCCTTGCGTATTGCATCGTCTCCGGCGCGGATTCCTCCAGCCATTGACAAAGCGTCTGGTTGTCATGGGTGCCAGTATAGCATACTGCATTATGCACATGATTGTGCGGCAAATATACATTGGCGCTGCCGCTGTCAAAGGCAAATTCCAAAATTTTCATGCCGGGATAGCCGGAAGCCTCCCGCAACGCGTGTACTTCCGGGGTCAAATAGCCCAAGTCCTCCGCAATAAAGGGGTAATCTGGCAAAGCAGTGCGGACAGCTTCCAGAAAATCCATCCCAGGACCTTTTTCCCAAGCGCCGTTCCGGGCGGTGTCATCCTCTGCCGGAACCGCCCAATAGCTTTCAAAACCCCGGAAATGATCCAGACGGATACCGTCGTATAAGCTGGCCGCCGCAAGCAGACGTTGCTTCCACCAGGCAAAGCCTGTTTTTTTGTGGGTTTCCCAATCATATAAAGGATTCCCCCAAAGCTGCCCATCGGCGGTAAAACCATCCGGCGGTACTCCCGCCACCTTGATCGGACGCAAGGTTTCGTCAAGCTGGAACAGCTCCGGATTTGCCCAAACGTCCGCAGAATCCAGCGGCACATAAATGGGGACGTCCCCAATGATTTTTATTTTCTTTTCAGCGGCATAGGTATGAAGGGCGTCCCACTGCTGTCGGAAAACATATTGTATAAAATACTGAAGTCGGATTTCGCACTCCAGCGCCTCGCGCCACTTAGCCAAAGCTTCTGGTTTGCGCAATCGTATTTCTTCTTCCCAGTTTCGCCAGTTTTCCCCGCCGAATCGATCCTTCAGCGCCATAAACAAAGCATAATCCGGGAGCCAAAACTGATTTTCCTCCAAAAATCCAGCAAAATCCGCCGACGGTTCCTCGAAAAAGCGCTTGGTCGCCAACCCGAGAAGCTTTGTGCGGCTGTCGAACAGAGCGCCATAATCCACCCGCTCCGGATCGCCGCCCCAAGGGTACGCCTCAATTTCTTCCTGCCGCAAAAGGTTTTGCACGCATAGCGTATCCAAATCAATGAGGTAAGGGTTTCCAGCAAAGGCAGAAAAAGACTGGTAGGGGGAGTCTCCATACCCCGTAGGGCTGAGAGGAAGCACCTGCCAGTAGCTTTGCCCTGCGCTTTCCAGAAAATCTACAAATTTGTAAGCCTGTTTGCCCATGGTTCCGATACCAAAAGAACCGGGCAGAGAAGAAATATGCATTAAAATGCCGCTGGCACGCAAAAACGATCACTCCAATTCAGGCTAGAAACCACGCACTTGTATGAAAAGTTTATTTTTTAACCGCTCACACAGTTAACAAGATTACTACATTTTCACACATTTGTCAAGAGGAGTACAGGATTTTTCAAATATAAGAAAGTAATTTCGTTATTTTTTATCCAGTTTTTTTCCTGCTATCAATTTTCCAAGAACGCCGTCTTTGTATCGACTGGTGATTTCCACGCCGCGCACTGCATTGTGCAGGTCTTCTCCCACGGCGTATACCCGGACATAATTTTCCGCATGACCGGTGTAGAGTCCATCTGCCGCCGGTTCCTCAAAAAGCACCTGATAAGTCTTACCTACCATGGACTGCTCGTAAGCGGCGGTCATTTGCGCCGCAACGGAAATTGCCCGGCCGCTGCGTTCTTCCTTCACCGCGTTGGAAAGCTGCCCTGCCATTTGATCCGCCGGCGTGCCGGGTCTGCGGGAATATGGGAAAATATGCATGGCAGAAAAGTCGCATTTTTGGATGAATTCCAGAGATTTCTGAAATTCTTCCTCGGTTTCTCCGGGAAACGCTACAATCATGTCGGTTGTAATGGCGCAGCCGGGAAAAGCCTTTCGCAATAGCGCCACACTTTCATAATAGCGCGCCGTATCATATTTGCGACGCATCCGGGCTAAAACCGTATCGCATCCGGACTGCATAGACAAATGGAACTGGGGGCACAGATTGGAAAAAACCGCGAGACGATGGCAAAAGACCTCGTTAATGATTCTTGGCTCCAGAGAACCCAGCCGGATCCGGCACTGGGGAACCGCCTGACAAATTGCAGCGATCAGATCTGTAAAGTTCTGGCCATTTTTGAAATCCACCCCCCAGGAAGCAATCTCAATACCGGTAATTACCAATTCCTTGTAGCCCATTTGTGCCAGCGCTTTCGCCTGCTCCACTGCCAACGCCATAGGCGCGGAGCGCACCGGCCCTCTGGCATAAGGGATGATGCAGTAGGAACAGAAATTATTGCAGCCGTCTTGCACCTTCAGCATGGCGCGGGTGCGCTCCTGCAAGCCGCCGGGAGGCAAAATTTCAAATTCCCGCCGACGCAAAGCGTTGTCCAGCGCTTCCAGGTGGGTCTTGTTTTGGACAGCCTCCAGCATCAGCTGCAAAAACGCTTCCCTGCCTCCGCTGCCGGATATGACGTCTACCCCCAAAGCCCGCACAGCATCCGTATCAACTTGCGCGTAGCAGCCGCACACGCCAATGATTGCATTGGGATTTTCCCGGCGGCAGCGGCGAATCACCGCCCGGTTTTTCTTGTCCGCCACGGCAGTGACGGTGCAGGTATTGATGATATAACCGTCGCAAGGCGCGGAAAAATCCCCCAATTCATGCCCCAAGGCCAGAAGGGTCTGCTCCATGGCCTGGGTCTCGTATTGGTTGACCTTGCAGCCAAGGGTGTAAAAGGCAAATTTCATAGCTGAAACCTCTATGTTCTCCGGAAACCGGCAAAATTTCATATTACTCATTATATAACATGGAATCGCAATTGTATAGTGCGGAGTTTTTCTGTCTTAGTTTTAGATTTGTGCAAATTGACAAAAATCAAAAAAACAACAGTTTTCAATATTCGCATCTTGTCAAATTTAAAATAAGTAGTATAGTATATATAAGGGAAATACACTTGAAGGATCAAGCAACAAAAAGTGATTTTCAAAGCACTCCCCTCATCCGGCAGGCCGAAACCACCTCGCCCAAGAAAGGAGTTCTACAATGAAAAGAATCACCTCCACCATCCTTTGCATTTGCATCGTGCTGGCAACGCTTTCCGCTAGTACCTTTGCAATCGAATCTCCCACATACTTAAAAATCTAACGCAAGATGCTACCATTGCACAACTCGTCGAAACGCAAAAATTCATTTACTATTTGTCAGAGGAAAAAACAGTTTGCCGCTATGATACCAGTACCAAGGAAACTACAGAATTATATGTATCTACTGAATCAATTCCGTACTATATTCCCTTTGCAGATCTTGGTGTTATGATTGGAACTCAAGCACCCACAGACGCGCAAGGCAATGCCCATACCGCCCTTACCTACAAAGAAAATCTCACATGGGGCGGCGAATATTATTACTATAAAACAGAGGGGGAAGCGCCCATTTTAGTGGAGGATCCCGATTGGTTCCTTTTTGCAGCCGCCTCAAACTTTACTTCCCTTCCAAATTTTAAAACAACTATTAACGGTAAAGCTATTCCTCACAGCAAATACGCTCATGGAAGTACCTACAATAATAATGATTTCAGTGGTGCCACACAATGTGAAGGGTTTGCCAAATACATTTACCAATACTTGTTTGGTAGCGCCTATAGCGGCACAAAAACTGATGTAAAAGAAAGAATTACTGGTGCAACCTATGTTAAAAACAAGTTGTCAAACCTTCCATTAGGTTCTATAATCCGTACTGATAAAACTGGCGCTTACCAAAGTAATACCGGTCATGCGATGGTATTGGTCGGTAAAGATTCCAGCGGTATTACCATTTATCATGCAAACTGGGATGGAGCAAACGGCGTTATGATTCATTATTTAACATGGAGTCAATTTGCAAATACCTTCAATTACTTGTATTATCTCCGCTGTCCCAACCACGCCTACGGCGCATGGAAATCCATTTCCAGCACCACGCATCAACGCACCTGCACCATATGTGGCGCAACGCAAAACGGTTCTCATTACGCCAAAACCACCGGCATGGGAACCTGCCTTGGCTGTGGGTACTATGGCAATATTCTTGTCGGTACGCAAGGGCTACCGGACGAACCAGAGTTATTGTGCTGTTCGCCTATCAGCAGTTTACCGCCGGAGGACTATTTGAAACACAGGGGGTAACGCCATGAAAAAGCTTTTGCCGCTCTTGCTGATTCTCGCGCTTTTGCTCTGCGGCTGCGTCCGGCCGCCGGCCACCACAGAGCCGCCTGAAACGGATCCTCCTGCAACCGCCGCGCCCACCGCGCCGCCGGAAACCACGTCCCCCGAAACGAACCCTGCGGAAACAGAGCCGCCGGAAACCACGCCCCCCAGCGAGCCAACATCCGTAGACGATGATGATTACAACCTGGTTTTTTACCTTCGTCCCATAGAGGATGAGCTGGAACTCGTTTTTTTCATTGCGTCCGAGCAGTCTGACGTCTGGATTCCATTGGACAATCCGGTTTATAGCTCCAGCACCCGCGCCACCGCCCACGGACAAGCCGCCGGTATTTACAAATACCAGTGCTATTACCCCGGCGAACTGAGCGATACCTGGCGGCTGCTTGTTATCCGCAACAAACGCGCTCAAAGCAACACCAAAACTTCCATGTATTTCCCCCAGGACGACATAGAGGGCGTTTATGAATTTGACGGAATTGTAATCAAAGATAAAAATACGCTTCTTGTTCAGCGGGCAGGGGGCGCAAACGGCAGTTCCGACTTTTCGCACACCGTTTTCGATACTATGCCCATGGTGTTCTGCGAGGACTGCCCGGAAGAATGGCGCACCCAATGGAACGGCGAGGTAGTTTCAGCGAAAGACGGGCAGCGCTTTTACGGCGAAACCGGGACACTGATGCAAAGCAGTCTTGCAGAAGCAGAGCCGCCTGTGCTTCCTGCTTCCGACGGCAACTACAATCTGGTTTTTTATTTCTATCGTATGCTTGGCAGCCCCGGCCCTGTTTTTTACATTGCCCCAGAGAATTCCAACGTTTGGATTCCCTTGGACGGCAACCCCAACATACGCAATACCACGCACGAGCACACCACCGGTTATCTATGCAAATGCCAATACAGCTACCCCGGTGAGATAACCGGCAGCTGGAGGCTCCTGGTTTTAGATTTATATACCCTTCTCGGACCGGAGGAATCTTACCCGCCGGAAATGGCCGCGCGTATGCACGATCCCCACGCTAGGGTAGAGGGCGTTTATGAATTTGACGATATTGTCATCCAAGACAAAACCACCTTAATTGTGGAACAAATGAGACCCAGCGACTACGATTATCAGCCTCTTTATGAGCACATCGTTTTTGACGCCATGCCTATGGTTTTCTGCGATATCTGCCCGGAGGAATGGCTCGCCCAATGGAACGGCGAAGTAGTCCCGGCAAAAGAAGACCCCTTCTACGAAGATTGGGGAGACAACTAAACCAAGCCCCGAAATTCCAAATGGAATTTCGGGGTGCTACTTTTCATTATTCGCGTTGATCTGCGCTGCAAGGTGCATGGAAAGCACCGCCAAGGAAGTCGCCATATTTTCGTACTGCACCAGAATATTTCCCGGTACCTCCAGACGGGGCGACGCAAAGGACCAAATAGCTTTAATCCCCCCGGCAATCAAAAGATCCGCCACCTGCTGCGCGCTGTCGGCAGGAACTGTGAGGATACCCATGAGAATTTTGTTTTCCCGGCAAAAACGCTCCAACTCTGAAAGGGGCAAAACCGGCTTCCCGGACTCCGTCGCCCCCGTCGGCTGTACATCAAAGGCCGCTACAATATTGAGTCCATAGTCGGCAAAGCCCTTGTAGCCCAGAAGCGCCCTGCCCAGCTTGCCCGCGCCGATGAGCACCGCGTCTGTCGTATTGTTATAGCCCAAAAACTGCTCAATATCTTCAATCAAACTTTCCCGCAGGTAGCCGACCTTCGGCCGCCCGCCGCTGGAAACCATAGCCAAGTCCTTGCGCACCTGCACCTCGCCCATATTCAAGGCGTTGGCCAGCGCCGTGGCGGAAATGTTCACAGAGCTTCCCGCCGGCAGGGATTTCAGATAGGCAAGATAATTGGGCAGCCGTTTCAAAACGGATTTTGAAATTTCCTTTTGCCCCATGACCGCTTTCACTCCAAGTTCTTTCATAATCGTTTCTATTGTATCACGGCGGCGAGCCGTTGGCAAGGGCATTTTCTCCCCACGGCGCATCCAAAAGCCGACGGGACAATTCCACCATTTTGCCGTCAAGGCTGTTTTCTATCATGACGCTGCCCACGCCGTGATCCTTCAAAAGTCCCGCTTCCGCAAGACGGTGCTGGGTATGCCGAGCCGTGCCTGTGCCTCCGTCCAGAATTTCCGGGCGCTCCCCCACAATCCGACGAATTTCTTTTTTTACAAAAGGATAGTGGGTACATCCAAGCACCACTGCATCCAGAGGCTTATCCAACGCAGACTCCAGCTCCTGTCGCAAAAGCCCGCTGACCCGCTCCCCTGCCGTCTGGCCGGCTTCAATCAGTTCTACCAGACCTGGGCAGGCTAAAGGGATAATTTCGCTGTCCGTGCGAAAACGCTCCAACAGCGTATGGAATTTCTGCTCTCGGATTGTGACGCTGGTGCCCATCACAGCCACCCGTCCCCCCATGTGCCGTTCCACCGCCAATTTCAAAGCGGGTTCAATACCCACAATGATTTTTTCCGGCCAGGTACTGCGCAGCACTTCGATGGCAGCAGCAGTCGCAGTATTGCAGGCAACGACCAACGCCTTTACCCCCCGGTCAAACAGCATTTTAGCAGCAGCAAGGGTCAGCGCGCGCACCTCCTGCGTGGAACGGGCGCCATAGGGCGCATGGACGGAATCCCCAAAATATAAAAAATGCTCCTGTGGCATACAGCGAACCAGTTCCCGCAAAACACTGACGCCGCCTACGCCGGAGTCAAAGACAGCGACGGGCGCTTGTGCTTGATCCATTCGAGACACCTCGGTTTCTTTTTTTGTCATTATAGCACACCTGCGCCAAAAATACAATCTTGCGGCAATGCATCCGACGCCGCAAAGTCATTGTATTACTAGCACAAAAATAACATCAATATTTTGTTTAGAAATAACGAAAAAGTAAAAACATATTGCTTTTTATTAAAAATATTGTATTATCTAATTATAGCTAAGCGGAGTTTACGTAATTTTTATAATGTAATATGTTTTTTGAATTTGAGCCGGAATTTGATAAACCGTTGCAATATTAAAAAAAGCGGCGCTCTGCAAAGCAAAACATTGAGGAGGCAACTGAAATGAAAAGGAACAGAGGCAAAAGCGTGTGGAAGCGCGCAGGCGCGGCTTTTTTGGCGACAGCCATTGTAGCCACTACCTGCGTCACTACCTCACTGCCGGCGCGTGCGGCGGACTCTTGGCCCAATAATGTGGCTTCAGCAGAACCGACGTTTGCCGGTTATCGCGTCAAGGACGTAAAGAATTGGAATCCGGAAACCGACCCGGATGCAGAGCTTCTGCGCGCGAAGATTCCCCTGCAAAACCGCAACGAGGCATTTAAGGCAACCCAGGCAAAACCTTATCTGGAGTCCAATGCCCAAGTCATGCTGATGCAGGGCGACTACGGCAACAGCTTTTTCGGCAGCACGCTGTATACCAACGAATTCAGCGAACATGTGCTGAATTTCTGGCAGTATGCAGACTATTATTCCCCCTGGCACGGCGCAGCGACAGCCTATACTCCCCAGTCTTTGTATGATCCGGTCACCAGCGACTGGCGCGCCAGAGGCTTTGAGTTCGGTATCGTAAATATTCCAAACCCCGCTTACACCAACGCGGCGCATAAGAACGGCGTTTTGTCCATTGCCTGTATCTACTTTGATCCGGCTTTCCGTCCCGGCCAGACCTGCGTGGATATGATTGAGCAGGACAGCGAAGGCGCTTTCCCGGTGGCCGATCAGCTCATCGCCATGGCGGAATATTTCGGCTATGACGGCTACTTCCTGAACCAGGAAGAAGGCAGCTATCAGGAATTCAAGCCCTTTATGGCTTATTTGACCTCCAAGGGTCTGTGGACCCAGTGGTATGACACCAACAGCACCTTCAACAGTTCCAAGGCCGCATGGCTGAAGGACGATACCTATGGCCAGATTCACAACTCCGTGTTTGTGAACTACGGCTCTTACTTCAACATTGATACCCAGATTTCTTACGCAGAGTCCATTGGCGTAGATCCTTTCAAGGAAGTCTTCTACGGTCTGGAATGCAACCAGAACAAGTTCAGCGGCAACCATGGCAGTGCCAGAAACATCTCTGGTTTGTATGACGAAACCGGTAACCCCAGAGCCAGCGTTGCCCTGTTCACCCCCAGCGACTGGTATCAAAGAGGCGTTGACGAGCTGTCCATCAGCAAGGGCGATGAACTGCCCCTGATGCAGCAGAACGAATACCAGTGGATGGTAGCGGAGCGCGAGCGTATGTTCTTCTCCGGCGTATACACCGATCCTACGAACACTGGTCTGAAGTCCGGCTATTCCCGTCCCGACGTCGGCGTATCCAACGCCGCCGGTTGGGTTGGCGTCGCAGACTTTATCGCGGAGCGCTCCGTCATCGGCGGCACTTCCTTCTATACGAACTTCAACACTGGCCATGGCGTGCAGTATTTCAAGAACGGCATGGTTAGCAAGGACGAAGAATGGACCAACATCAACATTCAGGACATTCTTCCTACCTGGCAGTGGTGGATAGAATCCACAGACGAAACCAAGCTGACTCCCGCTTTTGACTACGGTACAAAATACACAGAAAACGACGCCAGCGGTAACGCCAAGACGCTGCCCTATACGCAGGTAGGCGCATATGACGGCGGCAGTTCCCTGGTACTGTACGGTAATCTCACCGGCGCGGATACCATGCATCTGTACAAGACAGATCTCAGTGTAAACGCTAATTCCAAATTGGATGTCACCTTCAAGAAGACCTCTACGGACAACGCTTCCATGAAGCTGGGTCTGATCTTCAAGGACGCTCCCGAAACCACTGTGAAGGTTGACGTAGCGAACAGCACTGTGGCCGGTGACTGGACCACCAGCACCATCGATCTTTCCGCATACGCAGGAAAATCTATCGCCGCCATTACCCTGGAGTTTGAAGGCGAAGCAGAAAATTACCAGATGAACATTGGCGGCCTGCGGATTTCCGACGGTACTTATAAGCCTGCAGCTCCCACTGGTTTCAAGGTCGACCGCGCTTTTGCCGACGGTCAGATGATCGTAAAATGGGACATCGCGGATTACGATACCGTAAAGCAATATAATCTGTACGGCGTTATGTCCGATGGTAGCCGCGTCTATCTGGGCGGCACCTACGACGATATTCTCTATGTCAAGTCTATGTTCGGCGAAACAGAGTCCGTTACCCTGGAGCTTTGCGCAGTCGGCAAGGACGGCACGGAGAGTGAACCCGCTACCTACACCTATACTTACAACGACAAGCCCAGCAACGTGCAGGTTGCAGAAGCCAACACCGAAAGCGGCCTGCTTGTCCGCGCTTCTACCCCCGGTAAGCTGGCGGTTTCCTTCGACGCGCCTAAGACCGGCGCTCCCGACAGCTACGAATTTGAAGTAATCCTGCGCAACATTGAATCCGACCATCCCGAAAATAAGGTTTATACCCATACTGTGGAAGGCACGGCTACAAGCGCAGAAATTTCTCTGCCCATCACCGAAGGCCGGGAATATGATTTGAAGATTTACGCGGTGAAGAATGGCGAAAGAGGCGACGCAATCTGCTATCGCGGCTGGTCCAACGACAGCTACTCCCAGCCCCTTTCTGTGGCGGATCTCCAAATCAACGGACAGACAATCCGTCTGGTTGACCCGGACTCCGTAGACTGGTACAAAATGCATGTGACCTTTGACGGCGAACAGATTAAGAGCTTCAAGCGCGGCGCCACCAGCGGCCGTTCTATGAATTTCTCCTTGTCAAAGAGCACCGGTATTTTGAGCATTGTTGTGGAAGACTTTGCCGGCAATCAGTCCGCTCCTCTGGATTTGGCCTTCATCAATGGGAGCGCCTATGATCTGAATGCGGAATATGGTGCCGACCTGATTCCTGACGATGCGCTCCGCGGCTGGCTGCAAACCAATGTAGGCAAAACCATTGCAGATCTGGCTGCATTCAACGGCGCGATGGATCTGAGCAAAGTTGGCGTTGCAGATATCACCGGCCTTACCATTTTAACTGGTATTACCGAACTGAATCTCAGCGGCAACAATCTTACCACCCTGGACGGTGCTTTGATTCCCGATGGTGTGACTAAGCTGAATCTCTCTGATAACAAGGAACTGACAGAGGTTACGATAAACAACCGCACCAATCTGGATCTGGATCTCACCGGCTGCATCGCTTTGGAAACGCTGAAGCTTGAGAACTTTGGCAACAAGGAACTGAATCTCACCGGTTGTACCAATTTGATGAATCTATATCTCAGAGGTTCTCAGCTCACCAGCCTGGATATTACAGACTGCGTCAAGCTGCACAACTTTGACATTTCCAACAGCAATCTGGAAAGCATCACCGCTGCCGACGCTTCCGCCTATACGGACGCTTACTACTGGAACTGGACTGGCGCCAAGCTGGATCTCACTGCTTCCACGAAGGAAGGCATTTTGAAGGACGGCATGAGCACCTACTTCGAAAACGCTGAACTGGAAGAAGAAATTGATCCGGAGGAAAGCGTTCTGCTCAATAAAGGCAGCACTGCCAACACCAAACAAATTAATCTTTCCCTGCCTGCATACGCCCTCATCACAAAAGTTACCTATAAAAACGATTATGATGAAGGCTACGGCATTAACAGCGGTACTGTCTCTGTCTCCAGTGACGGCCAAAATTACACGCAGGTTGCAGCGTTCAGCAACGTTCAACTCGATGAGGAAAAGACCATTGAACTGCCCGAAGGCACCCGTGGTCAATATGTACGCATTGATATCACCGATGGTCGTGGCTGGGGCTATAACATGAAGGTCTGGGGTCGCGGCACCGCTCCGATGGGCTATAGCTACGGCAATCAGCAACCCGCTCTCACACGTGACGTCAAGACCATCTACGCAAAGGACAATGGCGCTTCCTACAACGTCATCGACGTTCTCAACAGCGCTTACGCCTCTACCAGACTGGTTCAGAGCGGCACCCTTCTCTCCACCCTCTCCGACGTCGACTGGCTCGCTGCCAATTACGTCTCCAACAACACTGTCGTTCCCGAAAACGCACAGGCTCGCATCACCAACTCCAAGGGTCAATCTTATGAATTCCAGTCCGCTGGCACTTTCGTTGCCGACGTTGCAGACGTTTACACCGTTTCCTTTGTGAGCGGCTACAACACCCTCCTGACCTCCGAAATCCACGTGGATCACGACTTCGTTGACGGCGCTTACACCGCGCCTTCCTGCACCGAAGAAGGCGCTCAGGTCAAGGGCTGCATCAACTGCGGTCATGAAATCACCGTTTCCGTTCCCAAGGCTGAACACACCTGGGACGAAGGCGTTATCACTGCGCCTTCCTGCACCGAAGAAGGCTTCACCACCTTCACCTGCGTCGAATGCGGCGAAACCATGAAGGGCGACGTCGTCAAGGCTCTGGGTCATAACCACGAAGCCGTTGTCACCGCGCCTTCCTGCGAGACCGTAGGCTACACCACCTACACCTGCTCCGAATGCGGCGACAGCTATGTATCCAACGTCGTTGCAGCTCTGGGTCACAGCTATACCTCTGTTGTCACCGCTCCCACCTGCGACGCCATGGGTTACACCACCCATACCTGCGAACGTTGCGGCGACAGCTATATCGACTCCTTCGTACCCGCAACCGAGCACGATTACGAAAAGACCGTTACCAAGGAAGCTACCTGCACCGAAGAAGGCGAATTGACCTTCACCTGTAAGCATGAAGGCTGCGGCAAGACCTACACGCAGGTTCTGCCCAAGGCTGACCACGACTGCGAGGCTACTGTTGTAGAAGCTACCTGCCTTGGCTACGGCTATACCCAGTACAAGTGCGCCAACTGCGATCATAGCTACATCGATGCGCTCACCCAGCCTCTGGGCCACAGCTACAAGGCAGTGGTAACCGCTCCCACCTGCGATGAAGGCGGCTATACCACCCATACCTGCGAACGCTGCGGCGACAGCTATGTTGACAGCTACACCGATGCTTTGGGTCATAAGTGTGACGCTTTCACCGACATTGCCGATCACTGGGGTAAGGACGCGATCTGCTTCGTTACCGAGCGCGGCCTGTTCGCAGGTACCACCGCTACTACCTTCGGACCCAATGTTAACATGACCCGTGGTATGCTGGTGACCGTTCTGTACCGTCTGGAAGGCGAACCCTTCACCAAGTTGGATAGCGCCTTCACTGACGTAGAAGCCGACACATACTTTGCAGCACCCATTGCCTGGGCTGCCGCCAATGGTATCGTCGCTGGTAAGGATGCAACCACCTTTGCGCCTTACGAGGATGTAACCCGCGAGCAGATGGCTGCCATTCTCATGCGCTATGCGAAGTATAAGGGATATGACGTCACTGCAACCAATGATCTGGCAGCGTTTGCGGATGCTTCCAGCATCTCCGAGTATGCAGTGTCCGCCATGCAGTGGGCTGTGGGCGCCGGTATCATCTCCGGCCGTTCCGCCACCACCCTGGTTCCCGGCGGCGATGCAACCCGTGCGGAAGTTGCTTCTCTGCTCACCCGTTTTGTCGCGCTGATCGAGAAGTAAGGGTAATTCTCATGCGCTTTTGGCGGTCGTGTCCTGCGGAGCACGTAATTCTGTAGAACTTGTAATCCTCCGGCGCACCCACCGTTAAAAGCCAATCGCAACTAACCTAAAATCCCCCAGGCCGTAGATTTCCTACTGCCTGGGGGATTGTACTTCCATCACTGATTCCGCCCATAGTTTCCTGTGGCCACTAATGAGCGGTAATTAAATATACTTTCCTTTTCCATGGCCGCTTTTAATTGGCAAGGAAAATCTCAAACGATGTGCTTTAACAAACTGCCTGGGAGCGAACCAGTCGCTCCCAGGCATAAAATTCTATCGTATTCCAAGGAAAACCGCAGTTCCATTTTCATAGGAAAGCGGCAAACCTCTACAGCTCCTCCAAGCGCATTGCCTTACCCAAGACATCATTGGATATTTGCTGTATTTCTGAAAGATACGCTTCCCCCAAGCGGTCAAAAATCACATCCATTGCGCCCTTTAAATTCGGCGGCCGCTCTGTGGTATTGTGGCAGTCGCTCCCAAGCAAATGAATTTCACCTGACCGCAGCATACGAAGGGATTTTCTTTGGGTTTTTCGGTCACAGAAAAAGGCCGCGTTGCTCTGGATGAAAACCCCGTCATTAATCAAATGAAAAAGCTGTTTTTTCTTTAGAAATTTGGTATATCGCTCCACATGGACAATAATTGGCGTAATATCGTTCTCTTTTAACGCCAATACTTCATTCACTACCTCATTCGACCATCTTTCAAAGGGCATTTCCAGCAAAAGATACCGAGTTCCCAAAATGCACAGCTTTTTGACATTCTGACTTTTGCCGATCCCCGGAAAAAAGGCCACCTCTGCGCCGACGTATATTTTCGGATGCTCTTCGGCGCTGTATACGCGCAAAAATTCCTCAATGGAACGCTGTCTTTTCTCAAAAAAATGCTCAAAATTCTGCCCTGGATAAAAGTGCGGAGAAGCAACAATGGCGTCTATCCCCTGCGCTTTCATCATCTCCAGCATAATAAACGATTCTTCCGCGTTCTGGCTCCCATCGTCCATCCCCGGAAGAATATGCGTATGAAAATCAATTTGCTTCCACACTATATATTTCCCCTCGCATGAAAAGCTTGCTCATTTGTTTTACCCTTTATACTATAAAAACATTTTTGCGCTTCATAGTTTAAAATCCTCCGCAGCGTCATCCTACCAAACTGATCTTCTGTTTTTTGCGCTTTGCATAGATCGCCAATACAGAAAAAGCAACCATACTGCCAATCGCGCACCCCACCAGATCGATCCATATATCTCTTACAGAGGAAGTTCTGTCATTGAATAATTGGATCGTTTCGTCAAGCAGCGCAACGGTCATGCCCGCAAAAAGCAGGTACTTATATCTGCTTTTGATCGGCTCGCCTTGGAGAAACAGGAAAGCGGCTAATTCTGTGCCCAGTATAAAAAACTCCGAAAAGTGCCCAAGCTTCCGCACATAAAAACCGATGCTTTTTTTCTGATACGGATCATTCGGCTTTTCCTCTTCCACCGTACCGCCAAACTCCGTGATGACCGTGTTGCTGATGTTTTCCGACACTTTACGGGGCAACATAGAGTTGCCCCATATAAATGCAATTGTTAAAAAAATCAGAATCAGGATGCGTTTTGCAGCGCTTGATTTAATTTCGTGCAGCATTACTTTTTAGCCTTCAATCCTCTTCTGAAGTTTCCATCCACAATTAAAATAATTGCGCACACTGCCAAGGCAAAAAGCAAGCCAAACGCACCGTTAATCGCCATTTCCTTCCACTGATTGCCGAAGCTCTTATGGAGATTGTGGAAATAGAATACAAGGGCATTGCCGCCCGCAAACAGAGCATAGTAGAAATAATGCTTGACCGCCAACACAACGGCAGATGCCTTACATGCGGAGATGATGGTAACAAGGGTCAGCAAAATCCCATCCAAGCAAAGAACGACAACGAGTGCCCCTGTCATCGGCACAGAGCATACGCCAAACAGCAAAACCGCCAAACCAGTCAAAGCAACTGCTTCCACAACCTGCGTCACTGTCTGCATTCCAGCGGACTTGCCCGCCATACTATAGGGTCTAAAGGTGTTGCGCATAAACCAGGACATACCGATCATGCTCAGCAAAAACGGAATGATTCTGGGAAGCTGCTGCAATTCCAAGCCGTAATGTACATCGCCGCGCGTCCCCCAACCAAAAAGCTGCGTCATTACAGCGTCGGCAGACGCAAAATAAACAATGTAGGCCACTGCGCCGACCAAGGTTCTTGCCGTATGATAAAAAGCGCGATATTTGGAATTGCCAATGTCCTCATTTGCTTTTCTCTTCAGGGGGGAGAGGATAACTTCCAAAGTAGCCGTCATCAATACAAGAACCATCGTGTAGCTCAAAAAGCTGCTAATTGGCGTTACGCCGAACACCGGCATAAGCAATCTCCATATCACTGCGCAAACAACCAGAATTGCAAGTTTTCCCAGAAACTTTAGCGCGGTTTTCTGCCCTGTTTTTCGTTCAGTTGTCATTGTCTTACTCATTTCTTATCTCCTTTACATTTTATTGTCATCCATTTTTGATCCTTTTCACTCAGAATTAACGGTGTTCCATCGGATAAGGCATATCCTTTCGCCAAAGCTGTACCGCCGTACACGCCGTGCACATCCATCCAGTCGATCCCGATTGCAGGATCATTCCATGCGAGCCCCCCTTCATCGCCTGGGTGATAGAAATCAGTGCACTTGTAGCAAAATTCCGCCGTATCGCTCAACACCAAAAATCCGTGTGCAAAGCCCTCGCTTATGTAAAACTGCTTTTTGTTTTCCGCTGTCAGTTCAACGCCGTGCCATTTTCCATAGGTTTCGCTCCCTTTGCGCAAATCCACCGCGACGTCAAACACCCGTCCGCTGATTACCCGCACAAGCTTTCCCTGTGGATACTGCTTTTGAAAATGCAATCCGCGAAGCACGCCTTTTACAGACATACTCTGATTGTCCTGAACAAAATTCATGTTGAGACCCGCTTCGCGCATATCATTTTGATTGTAAGTCTCCATAAAATATCCGCGGCTGTCCCCATGAACCGTCGGCTCTATCACATAAAGCCCTTCAATTGGGCATTTTGTTACTTTGATTTGACCCATAACCTCTCCTTATTTTAGAATATTTCATTCAATTGGCGGCATAGGCAGTCCTTTTTCTTGCGCCACCTGGTAGGGATAGAACATTAATTTTTTGTTGTTAATTTTATATTGTATTCTCCTTTTTAATACTCGGATGATATACCCAAAATACGGTAAGGAGTACACTGTTTCTACGACTTTTCTTCGAATGGAAGGTTTTCTCCCTTCTTTCCAAGATACCGTTGCATGATGAATTGTATATTGTTTTTTTGTAAGTGTTCCTATTTCAAACAATTCTTTCGGATAAATTACAAAATCATTTAAATCCTGATACTTATTATTTAGCTTAAATTCCGGATAATGTTTCAAAATATAGGTCTCAACATAGCGATTACTTGTTTCAAAACTATTAACTAATACATGATCATCATCTGTTAGGAAAAAAGGAACATCGCATTGTAATTGATTAAAAACAGTGTTCTCCTACAGATTTAATAAATTTTTTATCAAAGGATGCCCCGCAACCGCACCAAAAATCGCTGTGCAAATTAAGGAATCATATGCAAATCCGAAAAAACACTTTTTACTTAATAGTGGCTCAAATTCGTGAAAGACTTCTATATCCGTATCTAAATAAATACCACCCATTTCGTATACTGCCTTAAAGCGATAATAATCGCCAATAAATCCCCATCTTTTTTCAGCCGCTGCTTTTCTTACAAATTCATTTTCATCAACAGAGCAGTTGCTCTCATCCCAACGAACGATTTCATAGCCATCAAGCAGTTTCCATGAGTCAATACATTTTTGTAATTTAGATGGAAGAGGCTTTCCACCGAACCAGCAATAATGAATAATTTTTGGTATATCTCCCCCGTGTATTTTTATTCATTGCATTTTTAATCACTTCCATCTTGCAAATATCTCCTCAGCGCATCCTCCCATGATGGAAGCAGCTTGAATCCGTTCTCTGTAAGTTTACTCTTATCCAGTCTGCTATTAAACGGTCTTTCGGCCTTCGACAGTCCATACTCCGCAGTCGTAACCGGGACAACCTTGGTATCATACTGTGCCTGCTTAAAAATCTCACAGGCAAAATCGTACCAACTGATATAGCCGCCCTCGTTTGTCGCGTGATAGTATCCGTACTTTTCCGTCTCCACCATATCAACCAGCAGCCGCGCAAGATCATAGGTATAGGTAGGTGTCCCAATCTGATCCTTCACTACGCGGATTGTATCATATTTTTTGCCAAGTGACAACATTGTTTTAATAAAATTATTTCCGTTTTTACCGAAAACCCAGGCAACACGGACAATGAAATACTTTTCCAGCAGACCCGACACCATGCGTTCGCCGTCAAGCTTCGTCTGCCCATAATAGTTTTGCGGCGCGTATGATGTGCAATCAGGCTTCCACGGTTCCTCTCCCAGTCCATCAAACACATAATCTGTGCTGATATACATCATTTTGCAGCCAAGCGCCTGGCAAACCATTGCAATATTCTCCGTGCCGTCCACATTGATCGCCTTGACCTTGGCTCTATTTTCCTCGTCCTCCGCAGCGTCCACAGCCGTCCACGCAGCACAGTGTATGACTGCCTCCGGCGCAGCCTCCGTCATAACGCGGCGCACCGCCGCCGAGTCGGTGATGTCCATCTCTGCAACACCTACGCCAATCGCAACATGACCTCTTTTCGCCAGTTCATTAATAACGTCGGTTCCAAGCTGCCCCTTGGCTCCTGTTACCAGTACTTTCATCCTACATCACCCCAATATTATATCGCATATCTGATCGACATCCGCAATGGCCAGATCCGCATACAGTGGAAGCGTTAAAACCCGATCTGCAATATATTTCGCAATTGGCGTGCTCTCCACATCAAATCCTTCTTGCCCCTTATAGCAGTCAAAGCTGTTCGTCAGTGGATAGAAGTACTTGCGTGCAGCAATACCTTTTTCAGCCAACAGCGAAAATACCTCATCTCTGGAATAACGATACCCATCAAAAACAACTGGAAAATACGCATAATTGGATTGCACATCCTTTTGCGGCGCACACAGCTTTATTCCCTTAACACCGTCAAGTCTTTCTCGATAATGCTCCACAACTGTTCTGCGCTTCGCAATTTCCCCATCCAAGTGCCGCAAATTGCAAATGCCCATTGCAGCGGCAAATTCATTCATCTTCGCGTTTCCGCCAACATATTCCACAGATTCCGGCCCATGAATCCCAAAATTTTTTAAATCATTTAACACAACTGTAAACTCACTGTTCTGATAACAAACCGCGCCGCCTTCAATCGTATTGAATACCTTGGTTGCGTGGAAGCTAAACATGGAGGCGTCGCCAAAATTTGCAGCGCTGATTCCCTTATAGGTTACGCCAAAGGCATGCGCCGCATCATAAATAACCTTCAAATTGTATTTTTGCGCAAGCTCCTTAATCGCCTCCACATCGCACATATTGCCATATACATGCACAGGCACAATTGCAACGGTTTTGTCCGTAATCAACGACTCGATTTTCGTGACGTCTATGGTATAGTCCTTATCATTAATGTCGCAGAAAACCGGTTTCAATCTATTACGCACAATCGCATGCGTTGTGGATGCAAAGGTAAACGGTGTCGTAATGACTTCACCGTTTGGGGGAAAATTCATTACAGCAAGGGAATTTTCCAGTGCGAGATGACCATTGGTATATAACGTTACGTGCGAAACCGCTAAATAGTCCTTTAAATCGCGCTCCAGTTGTTTATGCCTGTCACCCATATTGGTAAGCCAGTGACTGTCCCACAACGGTCGGATTTCTTCTACATACTCCTCCAGCGTGGGCATAGAGGAACGCGTTACATTAATTACCATAAAAAAACCTCTAGTTCTTCCTCATTTGATTCAGTATATATCTACGTTTTTGTGAATTGGAAACAGGGATATCGGCAACATACTGAATATCAATGCGCGCCCTGTCCCCTAAAACAGCTTGCAGTCTCTGCAAGATATCTGCTTCGTCGGTTTCCCCGCTTCTGCATATTTTCAAAAGGTATTTCCCCATATCTACCTGAATAAACTGCCACTGCAAAACATTTTTTATCCCCCACATCTTATTTGTAACGCTGTGCGGGGACAGCATTTCCCCATCCGCAGAATAAACAGTGTCCACCTTGCGGCCATGTACTTCTGCAATTTCAATCTCGCCATTTTTTATAGAATATTTCCCCAAATCCCCTGTATCGTATCGAATCATCGGAAAAGCATGGTTATACAGATCTGTAAAGACAAGCCGCCCCAATTCCCCCGCATCAGCAGGCTCGTCACAGTCAAGCTTCAGCACTTCAAAGTAATAGGATGACTTGTTGATCTGAAAATTTGTTTTTCCCAATTCTCTTTGCGCCAATATTCCCATTTCCATGTTGGAATATCTGTCGTAAATCGGACAATGAAATGCAGCACTGATCTTTTCAGCGGCTTCCTTGGTTAAAATTTCAGCGCCAACCAATATAGAATGCAATTGGGGGAACACATATGTACGGTCGCTCTTCGCAATGTAATCACAGATTGATTCCAACGTAGACGTATAGCCAAATATAATTTTAGGCTGCCATTCTTCCACCCACGCCAACAACCGCTCGATCGCCGTGTCGCTTAAATCACAAATATCATACCGATAAATGTTTTCTTCCTCATCCTTTTTTCTGTCAAGCTCAACACCGTTATACGCCCGAAGCTGAATCATTTTTCGTGGGATAAATAACCTGCATAATCTCCAAATACTTTCAGTTCCGCAATTACGCGCTGTCGCTTTTCAAAATTCTGCTCTACCACGAAAGGAATTCCCGTAGAGCCACTGGTAGAGGTTCTGTGAATCGGCCTGTCAAACTGCTCCTTGCTCCGTATTTCGTTATAATGCTCAATGTAATCCAGCTTTGTCATAACAGGAAATTCGTCACCAGTTGAAAAGCTTTTATAAAAGTCCGTATGCAAAATTGCGTACTCTTTTATTGCCCGCAATTTATCGGCGTACAGTGCCCCCCCCCCCCCCGCTGCATTCTCTTGCTTTATTTCCTGGTATAGTTGATACACCAGAGGGTTGTTTTTAAAATAATTTTTTCGCTTTTCTTCACTGCTCAGCTTCATAATCTTCTCCTCACCTTATACTATTTTCAGCATTTAGACGCCGTATCACAGCCCTAACGCTTTGCTCTTTTATGCAAATATCCCTTTGCCACACTTACGATATAAGAAAAAGCCTCCAACTGGAACAGCTTTGATCCACCAATGTAAATCAACGCTCCAAGTATTACCTGAATCAATAGTGTAAGCCAGTCGTTCAAAGGAAGCCATTGCACAAAGTACACACAAACGCCCATAAAAACTGCCAGTAAAATTCCAGGTAAAATGTCCTTCATTTGCTCTAAAAATGAATACTCCAACAGCTTTTTATTCGGATATGCGTTAATGATCATACTTAGCAAACTGCTTAAGAGCAGACTATACGCCATAGCCATAACGCCAAACCACATCGTGGAAAAAAGAATCATCAAACCGACAACTTTTTTCGCGATTTCCAGCTTTAAAAACAGATCGCTCCGCCCCATTGCTTTGATTGCATTCAGGTTCGCAGTATGTATTGGATAAAACAAATAAGTAATACAAAAGATGCACATGAACGGAACACAATCCAGCCATTTCTCCGTTAAAAGCAAGGTAACAATTGTCTTAGAGCAAAAGGCCATGCCCATCATAAACGGCGCCATTACATAGCTACTAAGCTTAATCGCTCTGCGCGTCATATTTTTAACCGACACCGCATCGTCCTGATTTCTGGACATCACTGGAAGGAGAATGCTGTCGATTGAACTGTTAATATTTGAAACAATCAATTTGGGAAAGTGTTCGCCTTTATTATAGTACGCCAAATCGGAGGAGGAATACAGTTTTCCGATAATTAACTGACGAAGATCATTATATACGACATCCAGCAAACCAGAAGCTAAAAGCTTCCAGCCATAGGAAAACAGCCCCTTCAACCGCTGGAAAGAAAACACCAGCTTTGGTCTCCACCGTACCGTAATCCACAAAATTAAGGTATCAATCGCCGCATTAGTCAGTTGCTGCGCAACCAGCGCCCACACTCCGTATCCACGATAGGCCATCCAGATGCCCAGCACTGCCGCTACAATGGTTCCTCCCAATGTGGCAAAGAAGAAACGTTTGAACAGCATATTTCTCGATACATAGGCCTGCTGAATATTTTTAACGCCTGATATAAGCAGCGCCAAAGACAGTACGCGGATAACCGGAACCAACGACAAATCGTTATAAAATTTAGCAATTACAGGCGCTATAAAGAACATCAGCACATACAGCACGGAACAAACAACAAGATTAAAATAAAAAACAGTAGAAAAATCTGTATCATCTGCATTTTTCTTTTGAATCAGCGCGTTTCCCATCCCGCTGTCAATAAAGACCTGCATGATGTTGAGAAAAACTGTCACAAGCGCAATGGTTCCATACATTTCCGGCAATAAAAGCCGCGCCAAAACGATGGAAACAATAAAAGATACACCCTGCGCACCGCACCGTTCAAGAAAACGCCATATAAAATTAGAAAATATGTTTCCTTTGTTTTTGTTCATACGTCTTAATTACAATCACTTTCTTAATCTGGTAATATGTATTCATAATTCTCGGAAAAAACGTTTGCACAAAAGAGCGAATACCTGGATATGAAAATAGAATTTCCCTGTTATCCTTACTTAAAAGCAATTTCAAATCCTTTTTGCCAAGCGCCAGATCAAAATTCAAATTTCTTATCTGTTTAATGACACTATTATGAAACCTGTACTCAGAATAGCTGTCAAATAACATCAATGTTTCAATATGAGATTTTTTAACTTGCTCCTTTTTGAGAGAGGCACAACGCGCAACGCTACTAATACTGTTTACACGATAGCAAGACATCATTTCATCGATATAGTAAATATCACCAACATTCAAAAAAAACAGCCTTAACGCAATGTCACCAAAAGGAGCTTTTATAGAAAATTCAGGTGGATTTGTATAGAGTATTTGTAAAACAGCACGATTGACAAAATAGCAAGATGTTTGAAAATATGCATCCAAAAAAATTTTAGTGATAACACCATTATTTATTGCTTGGGCAGGGAATTTCTCTTTTCTGTACTCTCCCGATTCATATATTTTCTGAACCGTATGGACGCACATGTGGCAATTCGGATTTTGCTCCATTACATCAAATTGCTTCTGCAACTTATATTCGTCAATCCAGTAATCGTCTCCCTCACAGAAAGCAATATACTTTCCTTTCGCCTGAGGCATAAGAATATCAGCTACTATTCTTACCCCCTGTGAAAACTGATTTTCAGTTTGATATGTAGGCTTTATAATATCTGGATATTTTGCCTCATATTCTCGTATAATTCGCGCCGTACCATCTGTTGAAGCATCATCATTGATCAAAACCTCAAAAGGAAAATTGGTTTTCTGCATGACAAAACCGTCCAGGCATTTTCTTATATATTTTTCATGATTATACGCTAAGCACACAACAGATACCATTACATCCATATCGGTTTTCCTCGCTTCAAAATTTTATCTGTCCACGGTTAATACAAGTTCTTTAAACGCCCTCACACCAGATTTTGCACAAAGCATCTCCACTTCAACCGCTTCCCCCAAATGCCATTGTAGAATAGCATTTGGTAAATCGGCGCCTGCAATATGGCTAAAGGGATACCCACCACCAAAGCGGGCATTCATTTCCAAAATGTATGGCTTTTCTCCAACAAGGAATATGTCGCAGTCAAGATTAGCAATATGCCTAGTAAGTTGCCCCAGTTTTTTCACAGCCTCATAAATTGGGGGATTATCTACCGTTTCGGCAATATCCGTTTCCCCAGCGCGCATGGCAATCTTCTTTTTTATAATTGCATTTCTAAAATTACCCTGCAAATCATTGATAATATCCGCGCCATATTCCTGCCCTATTAGCATCTCTTGAAAAACAACTTTCTCTTGCACTGCTGCCGATTCGTATTTTAAATAAGTTTTAGAAATATTGCTTTCAATTTTTTCAGTAAAATATGTTAGTTCTTGTTCATTATCCGCCACTGTTAAAGAGATTGATCCACATCCAAAGCGTGGCTTAACAATAATCGGGTACTGAAGTTCCCCATTCGATAATGCAGTTTTTACATCATGGAGGTTCAAATAAGTTTTGGGTACATAAAATCCATGCAATTTCAGATACTCATAAGTCTTCCACTTATCATTGCAAACCTCAACAAAATCTGGAGCGGAAATAATCACGTTTGTTCCAATATCCAAAAATTGCTTTTTATGCTGCGCTAAAACATATAGATCTATGTCAAAAAGGGATAGAAGAATATCAATATGGTTCTCCTGGCAATATGCAAGCAAAGTTGGAATATACGCCTCGTCGTAAATAAGGGGCGAGATAAAGCAATGGTCTGCATATTGAAATGCAACTGTTAAATCATCTGAATTGCACACATGAACTTCTCCATTTTCATGCAATGCCTCTTTGAAATACTTCACCATGTAGGCACGCCGACCTACTGAAGTTAGCAGTATGTTCATACCAACATTCCTTTCAATCTATACATTTTCAGCGCTATATTTTTAATATTAAATGTACATCCATTGGACGAACTTCATCTTCAAGTGTAAACACTTCAAACCCAAGAGAATCATATAATTTCAGTGCTGCAATATTTGTAGATACTGCATATAAATGAATTCTTTCAATTTGCTTCTGTCTACATATATTTATAAACTCAACAATCAATTCCCGCGCAATTCCTTTTTTGCGTTCCTTCTCGGCTACTGCAGCCACAGCAATATAGGCCATGTTATCAATGAGGTCTTCCGTATAACCCGCAACCAATCCTACAATACCTTCGCCCTGCGTTTTTATACATAATGTTGCTTTTTGCACAAGTTTACAAGTGTACTCCCATAGATCAACTTTACAGCTAAGCGGGATAGGAAAAGCTTGATCCACAGATAAAAGGAATTTATATAACGCTTCTTTTTCTAGTGTATTCATTCTATCATCCAAATCATTGCAGTTGAAAACTTATATGCTTTCCCTTTTTTCGCCATACATCCGCTCATAGTAATTCTGATACTCCCCGCTTATAATTGTCTCCCACCATTCGCGGTTTTCCAAATACCACTGAATGGTCTTTTGAATTCCATCCACAAATTTCGTTTCAGGAAGCCAGCCAAGTTCATTATGTATTTTGGTCGGATCAATGGCATAGCGCATATCATGCCCTTTCCGATCCGCAACATATGTAATCAGCGTCTCAGGCTTACCAAGCGCTTTGCATATCAGCTTTACAATGTCAATATTCTTCATCTCATTGTGACCGCCAATATTGTACACTTCCCCAACTTTGCCGCTATGAATAATTAAATCAATCGCCTTACAGTGATCCTCAACATACAGCCAATCGCGAACATTCAGTCCCTCGCCATAAACCGGCAGGGGCTTATCATTCAGCGCGTTGGCAATCATAAGAGGGATCAACTTTTCAGGAAAATGATATGGGCCGTAGTTATTAGAGCAGCGGCTGACCGTCACAGGCAGTCCAAAGGTTCTATAATAGGACAGAACCAACAGATCCGCAGCAGCCTTTGAAGCGCTGTATGGACTGCTGGTGTGAATTGGCGTTTCCTCTGTAAAAAACAAGTCCGGCCTGTCAAGAGGAAGATCGCCGTATACTTCATCGGTAGAAACCTGATGATAACGGGTAATCCCATACTTGCGACAAGCATCCATCATCACCTGGGTTCCAAGGATATTCGTTTGCAGGAAAATCTCTGGATTTTCAATAGAACGGTCAACATGGCTTTCCGCCGCGAAATTCACCACAATATCAGGCTTTTCTGCTTCAAAAATCTGATAGATCCCTGCTCTATCGCAGATATTCGTCCTGTAAAACACAAAATTGGGGTGATCCATGATAGACTTTAATGTAGAAAGGTTCCCCGCATATGTTAAGGAATCCACACAAATAACCCTGTAATTCGGATATTTGCGAAGCATATGAAATACAAAATTGGAGCCAATAAACCCTGCTCCACCTGTTACTAAGACAGTCATACCCATACTCCTCTTAATATTTTACACTTCCCACAGCAACCGCATGCAAATGCACGCCATAAGGGGATTTCCCATAACGGTTGGCTGCGTCCACTAATTCTTCCTTGCTGATCCAGCCATTGTTATATGCGATCTCTTCCGGGGATGAAATAATGATTCCCTGGCGATTTTGAATCATTTGCACAAAGCAGGAAGCGTCGGTAAGGCTGTCCATGGTACCGGTATCAAGCCAAGCGTAACCGCGCCCCAAGAGCTGCACATCCAGCAATTCATCTTGCAAATACATTTCATTCAATGAAGTAATTTCAAGCTCCCCGCGCGCAGAAGGAATTACCCCCTTCGCGCGATCGCTAACGCCGGAAGGATAAAAATACAGTCCTGTCACTGCATAGTGACTTTTGGGATTCCTGGGCTTTTCCTCAATGGATACAACATGGCCTTCCTCATTAAAAGAGACAACGCCAAAACGCTCTGGATCATTCACATAATACCCAAACACTGTAGCTCGTTTATTCTTTTCAGCGTTTGCAGCGGCACATTTTAATGCGCGGCCAAAACCATTTCCGTAGAAAATATTATCGCCCAAAACCATTGCGCAGGCATCGTCTCCAATAAAATCGCGCCCAAGGAGAAAGGCCTGCGCCAGCCCATCCGGAGAAGGCTGCACACAATAGGCAATGGAAACGCCAAATTGAGAGCCATCACCAAGTAACTTTTCAAAATTCACAATATCCGACGGTGTGGAAATAAGCAGAATTTCTTTGATTCCAGCAAGCATCAGCGTGGACAGCGGATAGAATACCATAGGTTTATCATAGACCGGCAACAGTTGTTTGCTTGTTACCATCGTAAGCGGATAAAGCCGTGTCCCGGCTCCTCCCGCCAAAATAATTCCCTTCATCTTCTATCTCCTTTTGCCCTTTTAATACTTGTACTTATATCCATATTTATACTTGTATTTTTTATAAGAGCCGTTGATCTTTTTAAGATTTAAGTCGTTCAGCACAAAGCCAAGGAAATTGGCGCCAGCGAAAGTAATCTCTGAAATCGCTCTTCTGACCAGCGCATGATTGGACTGCATTTGCCGGGTAATCAGCGCAATTCCGTCTGTCTGCGTTGCGATTGCAACGGCGTCGGATACCACATCAATCGGCGGCGTGTCAATCAGCACATAATCGTATTCGCTTGCAAATTGATCAAGCATTTTTTTGAAGCGGTCGCTTCTGATCAAAGCAATGGGATTGGGAGCAGTTCTTCTTGCAAATACACAATCCAAGTGATTTACAATATTCTTGGTAATCACCTTTTCCATGGCAGCATTACCGCTCAAGTAATCCACAAGTCCAACTTCAATATCCGTCTGAAACACTCTGCGTAATTGCGGTTTACGCATATCGCAATCCACCAGCATGGTTTTGTAACCATTATTGGCGAGGGACAGCGCAAGGTTTGCGGAAATCGTACTCTTGCCCTCGCCCGCAATAGACGAGCTGATGCAAATCACTCTTGCGCCGTCTTCCTTACTTTTCGGAAGCGCATACCCGAGGTTCATGGATAAATTTCTGAACGCTTCAACCAAGCCAAAAGGAGCCGCTTCTTCCATCAGGGCAGTTTTTACGCCCTTACTGTTTTTCTTGCTTTTTTCCTTAATTTTCTGTTCTTTTTTCATAGGACGCATACCGATAATACTCTCCTTTTTTTAATTCGCGGTCAAAGAAATTCGGAATAACCCCCAGCACCGGAGCATTGTACCTATTCGTCAAATCGTCTTCCTTTTTAATTCTGTTATCTGAGAGAGCGATAAAAGCGATGATTGCAACACAAATACCTGCAAACGCAATGCCGCCAAGGGCTGTAAAAATCATTCGCAAATTACTTGCGACCGGCTTTTCAGGCATCACAGGCGTATTGATTAAGCTGAATACCATGGAATTTCCACCAGCCAATTTATATTGCGAAATTACAAACTCCGGCAAATGTTGCACAATCACATCAATAATCCGATACGATAAGGCAGCGTCATTCGTCCGTACTGTTACATAAATAACCGTTCCGTTTTTTTCTGAATAATTGTACGTAACACACTCTTGCAAACTTTCAGATTCTACATAATCCTCTGAATCAGGAGAAATATTCTGGTTTATTTCCGCTGCAATCAATTGTCTAAACGTATTTTGATTCAGAACCTCTACACAGTTGTACAGAATTTTGGATAAAAAGCTGTATTCTGAAGTCATATCCATAATATCCGTACCGCCGCTATAGCTAAGGACATAGGTAGCGCTCGTCTCATACACAGGCTTATCAGCAAAATTTCCCAAGCCAAAGCCTGCGCTGCATCCAAGGACAAAACACAACGCAACCAGCAGCCACTTTCTTAGAATGGAGGAAAAAATATGCCCCCAATCTATAATCGTTTCATTTCTTATAATTTCGTTTTGCATAAATCATTACTCCCATTATCTTCTCTGTTTTTCTGAAATTCTATACATAAAAGTGCGAACAGCATCCAGATATACATATAGGTGCCCATAAACGCAACGTACCATATATTGATAAAATAGCAAACAAATATAATGAGCAATCCCGCAAATAGCTTTTGTCTCGACTGCACCCATCCTCGCACAGCACGGCCGCAAAGCAAAATGAAGTGCGAAATCAGTACAATCAACCCTGGATATGCAAACTGGATATAGGTCATAACATAGGAGTTATCGCACGATTGCAGCCAATATCCATCTATAACGACTGACAATTGATAGGAAATGCCACGCCCAACCAGTTTATTAAAATACCACAGATCAAAAACTTTTTTCAAGGCGTCTCGATATTCCGTGCTCCAACGCAAAACCTGCGGGTTGTATAGCAAAGCATATTCCGTATCGAAAATAGCGTCATACATTGCCGCCAACATATACATAATTTGCCGTCCAACCGGGGTGTTATAAACGGCCATGACAAATAGCGTAAAAGCAGAAAGCACCGTGCCCAATATAAGAAATGATTTTCGCCTTTCGTCCTTCCCGCTGCACAAGCAAATCAGGAAACAACACAGCATGTAGATTCCAAGAGGCGCCCTCGAACCGGATAAGAATATACAAATTGTAGCCAGAAGGAATAGCAGGGGATGTTCAAATAAATATAGCCGATTCTTCTTTAGATTTAAGCAAGACAGAAAAAACAAAATACTCACATACATGCCGTAGTGTATCGCATGATGGCAGTTGCCTGATATTCTGTTTGTACCACCCCTTATATTTGTAGCGCCCCATGCATCTCCAGCAAAATTAATCAATCCAAACAAATTCACATGGGTTACATATTCAAAAACGCCTTCTATGCATAGCACCCATAATGTCACCCGTATGAATTTTAAAAACTGCTCCGTTGTGATCTCATACTTCAGGATGTATAAAAACAGATAAAACACCAAAACAGCATCCAAGAAGTCATTGGCTAGGGTATTAATATCCGTTCGATAGACAGCAGTGTAAAAACGGACAAACAAAAACAAAATCACAAACGAATTGACCAATGCATGTTTCTTAACTTCCGTTAAAAATTTGTTCAGTCGTTCCCTGCTAAACAAAATTGCGCCCCAGCAAATAAACATCATAATTCGCTTTGCCGAAAACAGGAAGCCTAGTCGGAACCCAAAACCGTCAGGCAGTATGAAAAATGCTACCAAATATAGCCAGCAACAGATATGAAAAAGCTGCGTTCCCGTACTCACGGTTGCAGAGTAGGAAACAGTTGGCCGACTATCTCTTTTTAAAATATGTTCCATGCACTACTACCGCCTTAATGCTATTTTAATTTCTGCCAAATAAGATTTCGGCGCATAATAGTATTTGATATACGGAACCAATTTAAACAAGCACGCCAAATTCCGATCCTTCACAAGCTCCAAGCGGTATTGATGAGCTTTCACATTTTTCGTAAACAGGTCAACTGTACTTTGCGGCAGTTGATTCGACTTCGCATACGCCAAAAGGTATTCGCTGCTTTTTATCACTGATTCTAAATATTGAATACGTTTTTCTTTTGTATGCCCCAAATGCCCTGAATACTGCATGGAATGTACCCTGTGGTAAATCGACGTATAATCCCACTGGTAAGCCTTCCCCAAAAGAACCGCCATGCTCCAGAAAAACTCGTCATGCGCCCAGTCATCATACCAGTCTTTCGCAATGGTGTCATAAAACGACCGCCTCACACACATCGCACAGCCAAGTGTTCGCAAAAAACGGGTATGGGGATTCAAAGTAATTTTACTAGGAATTGAGTTAGCACCGTTTTTAATTTCAGGCTTTTCTGCATCCGTAAATAATTGCTCCTTCGTACACAGCAAACCCATATCCTTACAGCCTTGCATCACTTCCGACATTTTTTCAATACGATCCTGTACCCAAATATCATCCTGGTCTGAAAAAAAGATGATATCACCTTTGGTTAGGTTGATTGCTTTCCGGAAGTTTTCAGCAAATCCTAGGTTTGTTTTGTTCGAGTAAACAAGCCATTTTTCAGTCAAGTCATGCTGTGCAATAAACGCTTGGATACAGGCAACCGTACCGTCTTTGGAACAATCATCGGTAATAATCACCTCGTCTGCCGGGCAGGTCTGGTACAAAATCGATTCAAGCTGCTCTTTTATATATTTTTCTCCATTATACGTTGCAAGCGCAACAGAAATCATCCTGTATTACCCCCTTTGACTTTTGTATTTCAAATGCATTATTGTGACAGCAAGATGCGCGCTTAGGCGATTGATATGTTTTATATACAGCCCCTTCGCACCTTTCAAATATTT
This sequence comes from uncultured Oscillospiraceae bacterium, assembly GCA_910589155.1. Lineage (GTDB taxonomy): Bacteria > Bacillota > Clostridia > Oscillospirales > Oscillospiraceae > Faecousia. Next base: position 72,964 of record CAJURY010000005.1, read on the forward strand.
GTTTCTTCTAAAATCTGGAAACTTTTCATAGACTTCCTGCAAGGTTTGGTTTGTATACTCTGACCGGAGCGCTCTGTCATGAATTTTTGCTATACGTTTTAATAACGACGACAGCAATAAAATCCGTATATAAAAGTACTCAAGTTCCGCATAATACGCGTCATATAAGCCGCTTTGCTTGTAGTACGCAACAACATGATTCATAACTGGAAATATTTGCGCCGTACGCATTCCCTGGGCAGCAGTCATTGTCGAATTTTTATTTACATACCGATAATATAGCGGCTCATGCACCGTCTTCATAACATTGAGATATGGAATCAGTTCGCCAAACCAAGCCGTATCTTCATAGATACAGCCTTCCGGGAACCGAACCTTGCTTTGCGCATAGACAGATCTCTTGATAATCTTATTGCAAGGGGATACCCACGCATTCTTGAACATATCAGCTTTTGCGTTGTAATCCCCAAAAGCAGCATAGTCCTTCCTGCCGTCTCTCACTGTATATGTATCGCAGGCAACAGCGTCGCAGTTCTTTTCTTTTGCCATTTGATACATTTTTTCGAACATGTCCAGCGCCACAGCGTCATCTGCGTCTACGCATCCGATATATTCCCCATCTGCGTATTCCAAGGCAAGATTCCTGGCGGAACCCTGACCGCCGTTTTCCTTGTGAAAAAGACGAATCAGGCCGGGGTGCTGTTCAGCGTATTTCTGTAAAATAGCGGCGCTGCCGTCTGTGCTGCCGTCATTTACAAGAATAATTTCAATATCTTGGAGCGTCTGATGAACAAGTGAATTTAAACATCGGTCCAAATACTTTTCTGCATTGTATACTGGAACAATTATACTTACAGTTTTCAACTCTCCAAAACCTTTCTTAAAGTTGTTTTTAAATAATCAGGAAAATAAAGTGATATGGAAGAATGCGCTTCATAATCTCTCTCATCCATATACATACGAATCCCCAACTTCCGCAAGTCCGCAATGAAGTCCGCAACATGCTCTTGATACGTATGTTCCTTATATGAGTAGTGCAGATAAACTTCCTTCTTGGCTCCATCGGTTTCAGAGAGCTTATTCGCCAAATGCACATTTAGCTCTGAAATCACCTCATCAGCCTCATGAACCCCTTTTATATAAGGAAACAAAACAGGAAAACTCTTTAAGTACTCACCTAAATGATACTGCGGCGCCCCAACAATCATTGTAACAGGAATTTGATAATTCTCCATTCCAAAATTCAAAGCCGCATATCCGCCCTTTGACGATCCACACATCACTATTTTTCGAGGCGATATTTTACCGCAAACCCATTGTATCAATTCTGTCACCGCAGACTCAACTTCAAAGTCAGGATACTCGCCTAAATAATAACAGCCTCTTTTGTCAGGGGAAAAGTCGTCTAAAATAAAGAGCTTATTTGTATGTATATCCTGCAATGTTCTCATGTAATTATACCTTGCTTTTACGCCGTTTCGTGTGCAGGCGCTGAAAACAATTACCAAATCTTTCGATTCATCGTTTCGATGAAAGATATACTTCAAATGAACATTGCCGCTTTGGAAACTCTTTTGTCTTCCCAGAATTGATACCTTCGTATACGCATACTCAAAATACTTTTTGACTTTCTTCCACATCAGACCAACCCCTACAGTTGATTTAAAAACGCTTCAATGGATTCAATAATCTCATTTGTACTGGATTTATAGCTTTGAAAAGAAGCGGTTTGCACCGACAAATAACATGCTTCAAGATCATTTAAATTATAACAGGCCTGAATAATCCCCATGCCGTCAAACTGCTCCAGTAGCTGTATCTGATGGTCGTCTACATGCTCTCCGTATTGCGCCAGCCGGGGAACGGCAATTACCTTAATTCCCTTTTTCACCGCGCCGATAATCGCGCCCGTACCGCCGTGGGTAATCATAATCTGGCTTTCTTCTTCAGCTTTTGCAAAAGCCGCCCGATCCAGAAAATCAACGTATTTAAAAAACCTCGGCTTATAATCGCTGGCGCCGATCTGTGCAAACACAGGTTCTGTGATCACCTTTTTTTCAATCAGCTCGTCTATTTTTTTCAGCAGACGATTAAATTGAAATTTCTGCGATCCAAGGGTCACAAAAATCATCAATAAATCCCCCCAACATACATTGCGTCAGGATAAACAGAAAGCATACTTTCCCATTGCACGTAGAAACGATCCGCGTATTTATACATCAGCTTTCCCGTTTCTGTGGGAGACGTTACCTTTGCAAAAGACTCAATGTAAATCAGTTTGCCTCCGAATAGCTTACACAGTAGGCACATAGGAATCATCGCCAACACGCCTGTGCAAATCACGACGTTTGGACGTTCCTTCAAATAAATGAAAAAGGACAACACCGCGTTCCAAATAAGCCAAATAGGAAAAGCTTTTTCCTTTCGATTCACTTGCTTCAAATAATAAGTATGCTTTTCTTTAATATCCGTGGCATATTTTGTCTTTTCTGTTAAAACAAAATGGGGATAACGCTCCATGATAGGCTTCAACATCATTAACTGCTCAAAATGCCCGCCGGAAGAGGCCGCAAAACATATTTTTGTCTTCCTCATGTCTCAATCTCTTTCAAACAAATCTCTGGTATAGACTTTTGACTTGACGTTATTCAATTCATCATCAAACCGGTTTGCTATGATAATTGTAGCGTCGCGCTTAAAACGCGCAATTTCATGACACACTGCGTATCCATTAAATGTATCTTGCTGAATTGTGGGTTCAAAAATAATCAAATTTGCCCCCATTTCTTTCAGTCTGCGCATAATTCCCTGAATTGCTGACGCTCTAAAATTATCACTATTGCACTTCATTGTCAACCGGTAAATACCCACAGTCACATCAGAAGCTTCCATTTGGCCGTTTGCCGTGGCTAAATCAAGCACTTCCCTTGCGATAAAATCCTTCCGGGTATGATTGGACTGTACGATCGCTTTAATCAAATCGTTGGGCACGCCGTCATAATTGGCTCTCAACTGTCGGGTATCTTTCGGCAGACAGTACCCACCGTAGCCAAAGGACGGATTGTTGTAAAAATCTCCAATTCTTGGATCCAGACAAACCCCTGTAATAATCTGCTTGGTGTCCAGTCCTTTTATTTCAGCGTAAGTATCAAGCTCATTAAAATAAGCAACCCGCATGGCTAAATAGGTATTGGAAAAAAGCTTTACAGCTTCCGCTTCCGTATAGCCCATATATACCTTGGGAACGTCCTGCTTAATCGCGCCCTCCTGCAAAAGCGCGCCAAAACAGCGGGCGTCCGCACAGAGGGACTCGTCTTTCAAATCCATTCCCACCACAATTCTCGACGGATATAGATTATCGTAAAGCGCCTTGCTTTCTCTTAAAAACTCCGGGCTGAACAGCATACGCCTGTAGCCGTACTTTTCACGCACCTTCTCGATAAATCCAACCGGAATCGTCGATTTAATGACAATGCAGGCGGTGGAACCGCTCTGAGCGATTTCCTGGATCACCTGCTCCACCGCCGACGTATCAAAATAATTCTTGTCTGCGTCATAGTTGGTGGGGGTTGCCACAACGATAAAATCAGAATCTCCATAAGCGCTTGTTCCATCTACTGTTGCAGTCAGGTTAAGCCTCCGATGGGACAAATAATCCTCAATTTCCCGATCCCGAATGGGAGAAATTCTATTGTTGATCTGCTCTACCTTTTCCGGGACAATATCCACGGCGCAAACAGTATGATGCTGCGCAAAAAGCACAGCCAAAGAAAGACCCACATATCCAGTCCCTACAACTGTTATTTTCATCTTCATCTACCTCTTACTTTAGTCCCCGCTTTTTCCAGAAAAAACCATAAACGCGCCCTTGCAAATAATTTTAAGATCAAGAATCAAGCTTTGGTTCCTGATATAGTCGATATCGTAATTCACCCAGTCGTCAAAACTGACGTCGTGCCGGTTGGGCTGAATCTGCCACAGACACAAAAGCCCGCCTTTGACATCCAAACGGTGCCGCTGATACGCCGTATATGTATCCACCTCAAAAGGAAGAGGCGGTCTCGGCCCTACGATGCTCATATCTCCTTTTACGATATTGTAAAGCTGCAACAATTCATCCAGAGAAGAACGGCGCAGAAAACGACCCACCGGCGTAATTCTCGGATCATTCTTCATCTTAAACGCCGGACCGTCTACTTCATTTAAGCCTTCTTCAATCATTTTCTGCTTCAGCAGCTCCGCATCGGGACGCATAGACCTAATTTTATAAAAATGAAACAGTTTCCCATCTTTTCCTACTCTTTTGCTGACATATATGGGATTGTGAAAATCTTCAAGCCATTTTACAAGCAGGATAATTGCAATCAGGGGTAATAACGTAATCAAAGCCACGAAGGCTAACATAAAATCAGCCGTTCTTTTTACCGCCAAGTATAGTCTGTACTTGAATCCATGCTTGGTAATTGGTTCGTATTCTTCGCTAACATTTGCCGCTTGCTTTTGTTCTTCATCGCTTTTCACTGTGACACCGCTTGTGCGCACTACCCTTTCCCCCTCATTTTAATTTAATAGGTTGTTTCCTCCAAAGCAGCCTGATCAGCCCATTCATTTATGCTCAAAATCCGCACCTACCTACAGCCCCTTCCCGTTTTAAAGCGGCTGAAAAGCAGATGCTCTATGGTATTGCGTATGGTGTGTTCAGCAATTTTTGACCGTATAATATATGGGGATTTCCCATACAAAAATGACTGCCACACAAGGAAAAAGCTGTACTTTCCCAGAAAACGCCTATTATCTATTATATTTTGTATCTTAACACATGTTTCACTGGATGTCAATACTCTAATCCGTCATTCCACGACCATGTTTCGCAGATTTTTCGGTGAGGCGCAGCAGGCGACGGCTATGAAAATAAGCTCTTTGGCAAAGCAATTTTCACTGCGCAAAAAAACGTTGCCGATTCGCTTTCCTACGGACTTATTGCGGCTTGGGCAACAAGCGAACCAGGACAACTTCCGGGGGATTGAAAACTCTTGGCAGATAGTCCTGCCTGAGCCCCCGACTGACAACCAGCTTTGTCTTGCCCAAATCGTATAAGCCCCCTGCGTACTTGGGTAGCAGCCCCTGTCCCGGCGCGTACAGCCCGTTTATCAGCCCCGGTAGCCGCCACTGCCCACCGTGAGCATGACCGCTGACCACCAAATCATACCCGGAACGCCTGAAATCCGCCGTATACTCCGGTCTGTGGCACAAGAGCACGCCGAAGCAGCCCTTCGGCCTTTGCGCAAAGCACCGTTCCCGTTGAGCTTCCCAGTCATTTTCATACGGCTCAAACTGACTGTTGTCATAGCCGCCAACGGCAATGGTCTGCCCTTTCAGGCAAAGTTTTTGCACATCGCCTTCCAGCGCCTGTACGCCATAAGCCCGGATAAGCGACTTCATCTCCGCCACCGCCGCATTCCGAAACTCATGGTTCCCTGCCGAAAAGTAGCAGGGGTATTCCCTGCCCACAGCCCGCAGCAAATCCCAGGAACCTTTCCAACTGATCTTATCATCCAAAATATCCCCAGGCAGCAAAATCGCGTCCGGCTTTGCCTGTTTGATTTTTTCAAGCAGCCGGCGCTGTTTTTCGCCGTACGCAATACCATGGAGATCGGAAACGACTCCAAGCCGGACTTCCCGCTCCACTTTCGGGGTTTCGATGTCATACGTTCGCAACGTCAAGGGGGCAGAGGCCGCCAGCCCTATCCCGCCGCCCAGCATAACGGCAGCGGCAAGCCATTGTAGTTGTTTCAAAGCGTCCCCTCCAGAAAATTTTTGTATGACTCAGTATAGCAGATAATTTTGAAAAAGCAAGCCGGCGACCGATGCAAAAAACATGGGCCAGGAGGCAACTTTTTCCATCTCCTTCATATGCATAGTAACAGCGAAGGGAGTGGACAAATTTGCAACACCAAACCAAAAAGACTGCCCATACCATTATTTACAGCGCGATTCTACTAACTGGCGTGAATTTGCTGCTGCGATTGGTGGGCATGGGCTTTCAAGTCTATCTGTCCGGGCGCATCGGCGCGGCAGGCATCGGCCTTTTACAGCTTATTTTATCCGTAACAACACTGTTTATGACTGCCGCCATCGCCGGCATTCGCACGACTACCATGTACCTTTCCGCTGAGGCGTTGGGCAAAAACCGCCCCGGCGCGGTGGGCAGAGTGCTTTCCGGGTGCTTTTTGTACAGCATCGTTTGCAGCAGCGCCGTGGCGCTGGGCGTGGTTTATTTTGCTCCCGTCATATCTTTGCAATGGATTGGCAACGCTGGCGCGGAACCCTCTTTGCGGATTTTTGCGGCGTTTTTGCCCCTGACCTGCCTGTGCGGAGTCATGACCGGCTATTTTACAGCAGCAAACCGCATCAAGGCTCTGGCCGCCGTGGAATTTGTGGAACAGTTTCTTTCCATTGGGCTGACTGTGGCTTTGCTGCACACAGCCGCGCATAAGGGAGTCGCCTATTCCTGCGCGGCCGTGGTAGCTGGCAGCAGCTTGTCCTCTGTTTTTACCCTTTTCTGCCTGCTGTATCTGCGCCGACGAGAACCAAAGCCTAAGCCGGAGCCGCCGGAACCTCTGGCAAAAAAGCTTCTGAAAGCCGCCGTTCCCCTTGCCATTGCGGACAATCTGCGTATGGGACTTTCCACCATCGAAAACCTGATTATCCCAAGGCGATTGGGGCTGTATCCCGGCGTTGTGGATCCCCTCGCCAGCTACGGCACTGTCTGCGGCATGGTGTTTCCAGTTTTGATGTTCCCCACCGCGCTGCTTTTTGGTCTGGCGGAGCTTCTTATTCCAGAGCTTTCCAGATGTCTGGCCGGAAAACGGATGCCTCGCATTCGTTATCTCACCGCAAGAGGCCTGCGGGTCGCGCTGCTTTTTGGCCTGGCCTGCGGCGGTATCTTGTTTTTGACGGCGGATTCTTTGGGAATGCTGCTGTACAACAGCCCGGAAGCCGGCAGATATCTTCGATTGTTTGCGCCCCTTGCCCCTATGCTTTACACCGACGCGATTACAGACGCCATGACCAAGGGGTTGGGGCAGCAGGTCGCCTGCGTTCGCTATAACATTCTGACTTCCTTTTTAGACGTGGTTTTTCTATGGATTTTGCTGCCCAAATACGGCATTGGCGGGTATTATTGCAGCTTTGTCGTCACCCACGCCCTCAATTTTTGCCTGAGTATTCAGCGGTTGCTCCGGGTTACAAAGCTGCGTCCCCGGTTAAAGCGTCCAGTGAGCGCTTTGCTAGCCGCCGGCGCATCCTTGTTTATTTGCGGTACATTTTTAACCGCGCCGCTTTTGCAGTGCGGTTGCTTCCTGGTGCTCTTTTTTGGTTTTTCCAGTTTGCTGGGTCTTATCCGCGCCGGGGATTTTACCTGGCTAAAAACTTTGATTCATCTCCATTGACATCGGGTTTCAGGGGACATATAATAAATTTACTTTCACGAAAGCGAGGAATTTTCAATGATTTCCTTCCGAAACGACTACGCCCAGGGCGCGCATCCTGCGGTTTTGGACGCGCTGCTGCGCACCAATCTGGAATCCACCCCCGGTTACGGCGAGGACCGCTACTGCCAGCAGGCGGCGCAAACCGTTCGCTCCCGCTTTGCCTGCCCACAGGCGGACGTACATTTTCTGGTCGGGGGCACCCAGACGAATTTTACCGCCATTGCCGCCTTTCTCCGGCCGTGGGAAGCGGTCATCGCAGCGGATACCGGGCACATTGCCGTTCATGAAACCGGCGCGGTGGAAGCCAGAGGGCACAAGGTACTTACCGCGCCCCATGTAAACGGCAAGCTGACCCCAGAGGCAATCCGCGAGGTCTGCGCCGCACATGCCGCCGGGAATCCCGGCCACATGGTTCTGCCGAAAATGGTTTATATCTCCGACGCCACGGAGCTGGGCACGATTTATTCCAAAATAGAGCTGGAAGCCCTGCGGACAGTCTGCGACCAGCTTGGCTTGTATCTCTACCTGGACGGCGCAAGAATGGGCGCTGCCCTTACAGCGGAAGGAAACGACCTTCTCCCAAAGGACTTTCCCAGACTTTGCGACGCTTTTTACATCGGCGGGACGAAAAACGGTCTGCTTTTTGGCGAGTGCCTGGTAATTGTCAACCAAGCGTTGCGGCCAAATTTCCGCTTCGCTTTGAAGCAGGGCGGCGGGATGCTGGCCAAAGGGCGGCTTTTGGGGCTGCAATTTCAGGCGATTTTAGAAAACGACCTCTGGCTGAAGCTGGCGCGCCACGCCAATTTCCAGGCGCAGCGGCTCCAAGCAGGGGTCTTGCAGGCGGGCTATAGCTTGTACATTTCCTCCCCTACCAATCAGATTTTCCCCATTTTTTCTAAGGAAAAGCTTGCCCGGTTGGAGCAAAGCTTCTCTTTTGAATTTACCCAGCGCATAGACGAATCCCACGACGCCATTCGACTAGTTACATCGTGGGCAACGGAACCTACTTGGGTAGACGCATTTCTTGCCGCAATCTAAACGGGCAATCAGTTAGAAACAAAGCAAGCGGATCTTTGTGATGCGCCCGCTTTTCAGACTGTCAAAAACGTACATTTTCAAATACGAAAATGCATAATCCGTAATAGCAACTTGCAAAAAGTACAATTTGTAATTTTTGCATGGTAGTGCGAGGCGGCATTGCTGGCAGTCATTGAAACGCAACTGCTGTCAGATTTTGCAAGGTAACGGTCGCTCGGGGGGCGCGCGGGCGCGCCGTTGGTAACGACACGCTGTGGGTAAGACGGCGCGTAACGAGTTTCAGCCTTGCAATGTGATTCAAACGCACCGCCGCCCAGCCCCTATGGGTTCCGGGCCGCAGCCCGGCGGCTTTTGGTGACTTTTCGCCGGTGAAAAGTCACCCCCCCGGAGGGTATGGCACTTCAGTATAAGATAGCTGCAAGAATAAAAGAAAAAGGAAGGGTTTTACTTTCAAGCCTTCATCTTTTCCATGCATATTTAGTTTTTTGACAGGTTGCCAAGCGAGCGCATCTTGCGATGCGCCCGCTTTTTATGTATTTTGCAGCTTTAACCGCTGATTTCCTCCAGATACTCCTCCAGACAAACGCCCATATCGTGCATCTCAGCCGCCGCCTCCTTGCCCACATAGCGGTAATGCCACGGCTCGTAAATAATGCCTGTAATCTCGCTTTTATCAGATGGATAACGTAAAACAAAGCCGTATTCCCAGCTATGGGCAAGGAGCCACTTCTGCACGGCTGTTTCCTCCTGCGTGCGATCCAAACGCTGATTGTCAACGTCTACAATGTCCAATGCCAGTCCCAACTGGTGTTCGCTGGTCCCGGGAACCGCAACAATCTTTCCCGCTTCTACCTCCGCCTGCTCTTGCGAAAATCCTTGGGCAAGAAATTCCCCCACCTTGTTCTGAAACAGCCGCGTCTGATCTTCCCAAGTGCGATAAGAAGAACATATCACCGGCGTGAGTCCCGCCGCCCGGCAATCGTCTATCATGTTCTGCAAATCAGCATAGCACCGCCGATCCACCGCGTGGTAATTCACCAGCTCCGTCAAAGCGATTTCATAATCCTCCGGCAGCAGATTCCACTGGTTTACCAACCGCAGATTCCATGCATTGGGATCCGGCTCTGCCGGCGGCATATCCGTTGCCTGCCGCTGTTTCCCAGTCGGCGGCACGGTTGCTTCTTCAGACGCATCCGGCAATGCGGCATCCTCCGCCAGTGCCCCGCGCGCTGCAAAGCCGCCGTAAAAAAGCGCGGCGGCACAAAGCAGGAAAATCACCGGCATATAACGCTTTCGTCTTTTCCTGCGCCTTACCGGGCGTTTAGCATTCTGTTTTACAGTTCCTTCCCATTGCATTCCATATACCTTCCTGTTTGCTTGAAGTGCTGTAATTGTAACCCCCGGATCACTGGAAATGTTATCTTTTTTGCATCGATTCGCCATCCATTGTTTTACATATTAAAGATAATGCAGTCTGGTTGCAGGATAACCTGGATTTCGCAGGTTTCCGTCTCCCCTTCCTCCCCCAAAGTAAACGCTAAGGTAAACCAGGAGCTGTCTTCGCTTTGTGACAGGTCGCTTACCGTGAAGGTAGAAATACCATAATAATCTTCGCAAAACGCAGCCCACTTGTGGGCAAGCTCTTCCATTTCTTCCATAGATGTTACTTTAATCGCTTCACTTCCGTCAAACCCATTCGCATAATCGCCGTGCAAAATGCCAAGCAATTTTCCCGTTGTATCGTCTACGCTGGCGTAACACCGCATATCTTTGTCTATCCAGGTATACTGCCATGCAATGGTAGAAACTTGCCAATCCTTTTCCGATACGTACAAATAAGCAATCGCTTCGCCGTCCGCAACCTCCACATTTTCCAATAGTCCCGCCTGCGTCATTTGCGCAACGGCTTCTTTTATGCTGTTTTCCACCTCCGGCGCCGTGAGGTTGGTTGCTCCATCCCACATCATCTGCAAATTTTGATAGGCGCACATCTGCAAAATTTGTCCGATCCGCTGTTCCGCCCCTACAGGCAGACGCATTGCAGTTATGGTTCTTGTTTCCGATTTTCTTTCGGTAAAAGCATCCTGCATTTGGGAAACCACATAAGGAAGCGCGGCGCTGCCCAGTATCAGTAACACCGCCAGAAACTGCGGCCATTTTTTCAGCTTTTTCATGCCCGGCCTCCTCTCAGCTCTACTGTGGCGCATACGCCCCCTTCCGGGCGGTTTTCCAAACATATCGTTCCATGATGCAGCGACGCAATTTCCTGACACAGGGAAAGCCCCAAACCAAAGCCCCCCTGCTCTCTGGAGCGCGCCTTATCGACCCGGTAAAAGGCTTCCGTTAAATGCGCCAACGCTTCCGGCGGGATCCCGCGGCCATTGTCCAATACCTGAACGCGGCAGCCGTCTTTCAGCATTTCCAGGCAAAACGCAATATGACCGCCGCAATCCATAGCCTTTTGGGCGTTGTCCGCCAGATTCAGCAGCAGCGACCACACCAGATCCGGCTCCAAATAGCATGCTCCATCCTCGCACTGGCAGGAAATGACAATGCCCTTTGCCGCGTATAACGGCTTTAGCCGTTCCGTCAGCTCCTCCACCAGCGCCGCCGGGCAAATGGGGGTTAAAGGAATGTCTTTTTGCTTTAAGACCAGCAACTCCAGCAGTTTTTTTGAAAGATTCTCCAGCCGCTTGCCTTCCGAATAAATATACCCCGCCGCTTCTGTCTGTTCCTCCTGGGTAAGCGTTCCGCTGCGCAGCAGCTCCGCATAGCCAATGAGCGCGGTCATAGGCGTTTTCATTTCATGGGCAAAGCTGCCCACAAAGCGCTCCTGCCGCTTCACCGCCCCGCGCAATTCCACCACCGTTTTTTCCATCCGCGCCGCCATTGTATTAAAATCCTGAGCAACCTGCCCAATTTCATCTAGTGAGCGGAGGCGAATGCGGCTGGAAAACTTTCCCCCGGCGATGGCGCGGGATACGCGGGAAAGGCTAACCAGAGGCAAGGTCAAAAGCCGCGCCGCCGCATAAGACAAAATCGCGCACAGTATGGCCAGCAGGGAAAAAATCTGCAAAAAAGTACGAAGCTGTCCCTGCCGCATGGTATAAAGGGCAGAAATATCATAAGCAATCTGTAAATACAGCATATCTTCTCCCATGACCGCGCCGCCGGAAAGGAACAGATAGCGGTCACCGGCGTCATCCCCGGCAATCTGTATGACGCAATTGCCTGCTGTAAGCGCGCCGGTATCCGGGAACTGCAAAAAAGCGGTCTCGGAGCGGTAAAGCACTTTTTCCTCTGTAGAAAAACGCAGCGTCGCCCAGTCAGACCGGTTCTGCTCAAACATCAAACGCACCGTATCCGCAAGCTCCTCTAATTGCAAATAGGGGTTCATGCCGCTTACCATCTGAACCGTTCCCCAGGCTGTACAATACATCTCGAATGCCGTATCTTTTTCCCGCTCCAGAGAGTCCCCAAAGGATTTTGCAATCAGCAAGCTGCCCCCTGCGCCAAACAGCACAGAAAGCAGCGCCAACATACAAATCGCAATTTTCATACTGAATCTCATGGATCGACCTCCAGCCGATACCCAACTTTATTGACCGCCTTCAAAACCTTTTCCCAGCCGACTTTTTTGCGCATCCGCTGCACGTGCAAGTCCACTGCCTTGCTGCCGAAGGGGTATTCGCCGCCCCATACCCGCTCGTAAATGGTCTCGCGATACATTGCTCTGTGGGGATTGCGGGCAAACAGCAGCAACAGCTCATACTCTGTTCTGGTTAAGCTGATTTCTGTTCCGTCCCGCCAAACCTGCATAGAGCAGGTATCAATTTCCAGTCCGTCAATGCGCAGAACCATATCGCATTTCTGATACCGGCGCAGCACAACATCCACCCGCGCAAGAAGTTCAATCACTTCAAAGGGCTTCACAATATAGTCCTCCGCACCCAGGCGCAGCCCCCGCACCCGATCCGCTACGGAGTCTCTTGCCGTAATGAAAATCACAGGAATTTCCAAGGGACGTATATATTCCATCAGTTCGAAGCCGTCTACATGAGGAAGCATCACATCCAGCAAGATTAAATCAAACTGATTTTCCTCCAAAAGATCCGCCGCGCTTGCCCCGTCAAAAGCGCAGGTGCAGCTATACCCTTCCCGCGTGAGGCTCATGCGAATCAAATTGGAAATCGGTTTTTCATCTTCCACAATTAAAATACGTATCAAGGCCATCCCCCCTTTTTATTATTACACGATTTTTGCATCAAAACGGCAACGACCGCAGGTGATTTTGTATTTTATTCTACCATTCCGGGTGGAAAATAACAATACCGCAGACGAATTTTCGCTCCCGGCACATAGCGTTGAAAATAGATTTTGGGGTGGACTTTTAAGGGCGTTCCTGTTTTGATTATTTTATACATGTAAAAACTGCGCGCGCAAAAAATATAGAATTGAGGAGATGCAAACGACTGAGCTTGAGAAAATTGAGCGGGCGAAAACTTATATGGACAAGCTTGCCAACGGGATGAACCCCCTGGATGATTCAATGGTTCCTGAAGCAGAACTGATTAACAACGTCCATTTGTCGAGATATTTTTTCTTTATTCCTGATGCGTTGCGGCAGGTAATTGCAAAGGGCGGAACCTTGGCACCAGTAAATGCGAAAAAGATAAAGAAAGTACCGTTGGAAATTTTATTTGAAAAAGAGAGCAATTTGTATACAGGGCGCTCCTTGCTGATGCGGAGGTGCTGACAGATGCCACCTAAAGGACACGCCGTTCTGTCTGCACCGTCATCAGAGCGGCGGCTCAACTGTCCGCCCTCCGCAAGGCTCTGCGAGAACTACGAGGATAAAGGCAGCGACTATGCCGCCGAGGGTACGGATTGTCATGTCTTATGCGAGATGCGTCTGAGCACGCGCTCGGCATTCCGGCAGAAGACATCATCGAAAATCTCACCTGGCACAACTCAGAAATGGAGGACTGCGCCGAAGCCTATGCCGCCTATGTGGTAGAACTTCTGGAATCGGCAAAGCAGACCTGCTCCGATCCGCGGGTCTGTATCGAGCAGCGAGTGGACTTCTCCCGCTGGGTACAGGATGGTTTTGGAACAGCCGACTGCATCGTGATCGCCGATGGCATTATGAACATCGTTGATTACAAACACGGAAAAGGGGTCGAGGTTTCCGCAGTGGGCAATCCTCAGATGCAGCTCTACGCCTTGGGAGCATTGGAAATCTTCGATGGCATCTACGACATCGATACCGTCCACATGACCATCTTCCAACCTCGGAAGTCCAATGTCAGCGTTTACGAGATGGAAAAAGCCGATCTGCTTGAACGGGCAGATACCGATCTGCCCCAGAAAGCGAAACTGGCTTATGAAGGTCAGGGCGATTTCCACTGCGGCGAATGGTGCCGCTTCTGCAAGGCGAAAGCCGAATGCAGAGAGCGCGCTGCCGCCAATCTGGAACTTGCTCGTTACGAATTTGAAGCCCCAGCTCTCCTGGAAGACGATGAGATTGCCGACATTCTATGGAGGTTGTGACGACGTGGCTAAAGCACAGATGATGATGCCGGAGGATTTCCTCCGCAAGCTGTCAACGCTTGGAGTTAAAACAGACGAAATATCCGAAAAGGTGCTGGAAGCCGGCGGCGAGGTTGTCCTTTCTAAGGTAAAAAGCAACCTATCTGCTGTTATCGGAAGCGGCACAGCTTTTGACTCTCGTTCCACGGGTGAACTGGAACGCTCTCTCGGCTTGTCCCCTGTAAAAGTGGATAAGAACGGCAACCACGATATCAAAATCGGCTTTGCCGAGCCTCGTTCCGATGGGGACAGCAATGCAAAAATATACGGCAAGCGTATCGAAAACCATCACGGTGATCGCCTATGCAAATCCCAAGCTGTCCTCGGTCACCCTGCGCCGCACCAATGAGATCGAAGCGGAGATGCAGTTAAAGTTTAACGGCACGATCTCCGCCATTTCCGTGGACGGAACGCAGAAAAACAGCGTCCAGTATGTGCGGTACCGTTACAAGAAGACAAGCGAAACTTCCTACAGCAGCTATACCAGCATTCTGTCCTCCACCACCCGAAGTGGCACATCCTTCAGCTTTTCCAATCTGGAACTGCTGAATTTGGATGCAGGCTCTTCCTATGACTTCCACCTGCAGATACAGGACAGACTGTTTTCGCTGAGTTCTCTGGATGTGTATTTTGTGGTGCCGCAGGGCACGCCGCTTGTCGCTCTGCGAAAGCAGAAGGTCGGCATCAATACGCCGAATCCGCAGGCAACGCTGGATGTGGGCGGCAATATGCGGGTGAGCGGTTCACCGCTTGCCGATTTCGTCATCCAGCAAGGCGCGAGCGGTATTTGGACATACCGCAAATGGAAAAGCGGCATTGCGGAATGTTGGGGCAGAAAATCCGTATCAACGGCAATCGCAAATAACTGGGGAAATATATACACCTCCGGGGCGCTAACAGCTTTGAATGTTTCTTTCCCGTTTACTTTTACCGCCGTTCCGACCATTACGGCGAACCTTACCTGTAATGGCACAGGAGCCATTCTTATGGTGCCGGGAAGTTCGCCGTATCCATCGGTAAGTTCTACAGGCGTGTACGAATTAGCGCGTGGTTCTGCCGCATCGGGCAGCGCCACCTATTGGGTCAATTTTTATGTTATCGGAAAAGTGTGATGCCGCAGGGCGTCACTTTTTTATTATCAAATTTCAAGGAGGAACAACACAATGAAAGAATTATGGACGACCATTCAGGTTATTTTCGCCGGACTCGGCGGCTGGCTCGGATGGTTCTTGGGAGGATGCGACGGCTTGCTTTTTGCGCTTGTTGCCTTTGTAGTCATCGACTACATTACCGGCATTATGTGCGCCGTAGTGGATAAGAAGCTGTCCAGCGCCGTGGGCTTTAAGGGCATTTTCAAAAAGGTGCTTATTTTTGCCCTTGTGGGCGTGGGGCATATTCTCGACACCCGCGTCATCGGCGCAGGCTCGGTTTTGCGCACCGCCGTTATCTTCTTCTACCTTTCCAACGAGGGCATTTCGCTTCTCGAAAACGCAGGGCACCTCGGTCTGCCCATTCCGAAAAAGCTGAAATCCATACTGGAACAGCTTCATGACCACAGTGAAAAGGAGGACGAATAATATGGCTTACACAAACAGTTCCATGGTGGTTTACACCAAACTCAGCCCCAATCATTCCGGGCAGAGGACCCATGCAATCGACCGCATCACGCCACACTGCGTGGTAGGACAATGCTCAGTGGAAACGCTGGGCAATATTTTTTACCCCACATCCCGTCAGGCAAGTTCCAATTACGGCATCGGTCCCGATAGAAGAGTCGGTATGTATGTTGAGGAAAAGAACCGCTCCTGGTGTTCTTCCTCGAATGCCAACGACCAAAGGGCGATCACGATTGAATGCGCCAGCGACACCACAGAGCCGTATGCGATGAACAGAAAGGTCTACTATAAGCAAGTGGCGTGGTGAGGGCACTTTATAAGCATTTGAGATTTCAAATAAAATATTTACTTTTTGCCCTTGGTGTGTTAAAATATTGAAAATGACATGAAAGCATACTTTGTGTCCCTATGACCACAATGCACATTATACCAGAAATACCGAAAAAGTCAGCACTGGAGCCGCTCAGACCGGTTTCTATAAAATTACCACAAAGTTTCCAAAATGGAGGTGAGCTTGTTGCTAGAACTGGTTTTTGCAACAGTAGAAGCAGAAATCAAGAATGCGTTTGTAGAAGATATAAACGATCCTGATCTGATCGAACTGTTGTATCGCGGCGTGGCAGAACCTCTCAAAATCAGCATTGTGAAAGTGCAAAGAGGAACAGCAAGCAAGATTGTAAATCGACAGCCCGGAGGCAATCCTTTGAAAGTCATCCGAGGTAATTCGCAGAATCCAGTTGTCAAAGCGTCGATTGGAAACTTCTTTCGCCAGAACATCATTCATCGGTTCATGGCAGACATGGAGGAGGAAATTATCTTTCATCTTCGTGGCGTGATCAAAGGGGACACCAATATTTCTGACAGTAAGCGATCCGAGCTTCTTGCGTTGGGCAAGAAAGAAACGTTTGCCGAGTTCCTTGGCTATGTCTATCTGTATTCGCTTACACGAAACAATGTGCTAACGCCTGAAGCAAAGGAACGACTGAACACAGAACTTGAAGAATACAAGAGGCATCCATTGGAGGAGATCGAAGTTCCGGAGACCATCATCCATGAGGAGCGTGCCTACACAGAAGCCTTGGCTGAATGCTATTCTCAGGCTGAACACATAGCTTCCTTCTCACTGGATAACATCGGAGCCTTCCCGGAGTATGAGGAGCATCTCTCTGATCAGCGCAGGTACTATTTTGCAGCGGAGGCTGTTCGTCGCGGAACGAGGGATATTTACAAGAAGGATGACCAATTCAATGTTCTGAAGGAAGAGACCTTTGAAGCAGTCAAAGAAATCTGGAAACGACGAGCTTACAACGGACTTGAACGTCTCAGTAATGTGCTGATTCGTGCCGAGGAAATAAGGCCGGATCGGTGCTGGTTATGTAGAGATACGGACTGGATTGGGATGGCGCAGAAGAAAGGAATCTGTCATTTTCTTGTAAATGACGGAAAGATCACAGGATGGACGAGGTCGAATGATGAACAAGCTGTATAATTCTACCTTCGAAAATTCCATTCGAGTTCTTCTCCTGCTGAATAAGTATGAAATGCCACAGACACTGGATATGGTCTATGTGATTGACTTCATGACTTTGTATGGTGCGTCGCTTGGGATAACTGATCACAACCTGAACGGTGATAATGATTATAAATTCAGCGTGTTTGCATCTCACCGCGAGTGCGTAAAGGAAGCGCTGAAGGAGTTGGTTCTCAACGGAACCGCACAAGCTGTAAGTTATAAGGGCGGATTATCCTATGTGATTACTCCAGAGGGCGAGGATTTCTGTAAGTCTTTGAAAAGCGATTACGCTCAAGAATACCAGACGAATGCACAAACGGTAATTGAAATAACCGCAGGTAAATCGGAGCGTACACTCATCGCTGCCCTGTATAAAATGTCTTCCAAATCCATTCAGGAGGAGGCCTCTCAATGAGACGATTTCATATAAAGCATATTGCTGCTTCTGGTGAGCAGGTCAATTATTCCTCCGTCACATTTGAAGACGGAGTCAACTTCATAGTCGGGCCTTCTAATACAGGAAAATCGTACATTATTGGCTGCATCAACTTTATGTTTGGCAGTAAGGAAACGCCTTTTTCTATGGCAGATACTGGGTATAATACAGTCAGCATGACATTAGAGTCAGATGACGGACACACTCTGACGGCAACCAGAAAAATCGAAAACGGCGAAAACGATGAAAAGGGCTCGAATATAGTCACTGTTGATACGACACTTCCTGATGTAAATAGAACGGAATTCAAGATCTCGGATGGTTCATATAGCGATTTGCTACTCGGTCTAATTGGAATCGAGAAGCCGGTAAAAATTATTGCTACACAGGCACCAAAGGATGAGACATTGTCCATTCGCACTATTTTCCACTTCTTCTTTCTCAATGAAGATCATATTTTTGAGAAAAGGACTGCGCTTGACACACCGGATCAATCCAAAATTACGAAGAGTCTAACATCGCTGATCTACTTACTCACTGGTGATGACTTAAAACGGTACCTTCCGGAAGTCAGTGTGGATGAGCTGGAACGAAGAGCTACCCAGAAAGCTGGAGTCATCAACTACCTGAATCGGAAAATTCAGGATTTATCCGAGCAGAAGCAGAAAATGGAGGAATCATTGGCTACTGATGCAGATATCGATATTGAGGCCAAGATTAATGAGTATGTGTCAGAGATAGAGTCTATCGAGAAGGAAATTGTGAATGCCTCCGAAGAGAGCAGGCAGCTATTGGCGCAGATTTTCTCTCTTAATGCTAGGCTTCAAGAGGCACGCTATCTTGAAAGCAGCTATAGGTCGCTGCGCTCACAATACAATTCTGATATCAAGCGCTTGATTTTCATTGTTGAAGGAGACGCTAAAGGGAAGAATCTCAGACATAAGGACAATTGCCCATTTTGTGGGCATAATATGGATGCGCAGCAGGAAGATCGTATTTCTTACGTTGATTCAGCGAGAACAGAGCTTGCACGCATCAAATTGCAACTCGATGACTTAAAAGCCACAGAAACGGATACAGAGCGTGAAATAAAGAACCTTGAAGCGAAGTTGAAAACTCTGAACGAACAGAATGGCAAGATTACACAACTTCTGAATCAGAAACTCCGTCCTCGGGCGGCAGAACTTCGAGATGCGGTGCTGGAGTATAGGCAGATTCAGCAAATTCGTCAGCAGATCCAGTCCATAGAATATATGTCTACGGAGCTAGGGGTGGATGTGTTTGCCAAAGAAAACGAAGAGGATGAAAAAGTCCAAAAGTTCGATGCAAAGAAAGTTTTCGATAGGGAGATTTGGAAACAGTTAAGCGATCAGATTAACGAAATGATAAAGGACTGTGAGTATACCGGGAAACCGGAATCTTGTTTGAGCTTTACTTATGCTGATGTGATGGTGGGTGGTCGTCACAAAAAGAATCAGGGCAAAGGGTATCGGGCATTCCTCAATACGCTCATGCTCTTCAACCTTATGAAGTACCTTGAGAAAAACGGGAAATATGCCTTGCATCTTTTGACTCTCGATTCACCGATTCTTTCATTAAAGGAAAAGAAATACAACATTACCGAGAAAGAAAAAGCTACCATTGGGATGCGAGAATCTTTAATACGGTACATTATTGAAAACTGTGGTGACAATCAGGTAATTATCGCAGAAAATGAGCTTCCAGAGAATGTGGATTATTCAAAAGCTCACCAGATTGTGTTTTCCATGGAAGATGGCGACGATTTACGCTATGGTTTCCTGAGAAGTATTAGAAACTGATCACAGCTGTTGATACATAGGAGCAAAGCAATGGAGAGAACAGTAAGTTACGATAAGCTTTGGAAAAAACTAATCGATAAAAAAATGAGTCGCACAGATTTGAAAGAAAAGAGCGGGATCAGCACGGTTTCTTTGGCAAAGCTGGGTAAAAATGAAAACCTAACAACAGCAGTGCTGGTTAAGATCTGCAATGCATTGGACTGCGATATTTCTGAAATAATGGAAGTGATTCCAGAGAGTGTAGAATAAAGCAATAAGTCCGTTTTTTAGGACACAACTGCGAGCATAATCAAAAGAGACAGCATTACTTTTAATGTGCAGAAGAAGGAATCCGAATAACCATGCCAAGGCAAATAGCATTTACAGAACATGAAGCAGCGCTTCTTTTGGATGCATATCTGAAAATGCTGTCAGGTGAGAAAGGCCGGATGGAGTCCGTCCGTGAGTGTTCTTCGCAGCTCCGACAGATGGCGGTGAATGCAGGAACAAGAATTGATGATGTTTATAGAAATGTAAATGGCATATCATTTCAGATGGCAAGTATGGAGTCTGCTTATCAGGGCCATACGATCATGAAACCTGCGACTCGTCTGTTTACAGGCATGGTTTTTCTTTATCGAAACGATTCTGCACGTTATCAGCAACTGCTCAAGGAGGCGAAAGACATGGCGGGTATAAAAGTGGATAATGAAGCCGTGTTTATGGCATGGCTCGCCGAAAATGTCTCTGGCGAACAGCTCTCAGAGCTTTATCTGGCGTTCCAAGAAATCGAGCAACAAGCCAAGAAGGTTAAAACTGTCAGGACTTCTCTATATGAGAGACTTGATTTCTCCTCTGTTAAGAAGATCAAGGCAAGTATTGAGTCGAGTAAGATATTTAAATTTACGCATAAAAAGCAGTGGGGGCGTATCGTTTCCGCAATGAATTACTTGCTCCAGTTTGCCAGCCAAAAGGCGGAGGAGGAAGATCAGAAAGCGGCTCAAGTTGTGGTGCCCGAATCCGCAAAGAAGCCAGAGATTGTTTTCGCTCAGGATAATGGCATGGTTATAACTCACAAAGAGATATGCCAGTCAGAGAATGAAGTGCCAATAGCGGTAGGTCATTTAGACACGACTACCACAATTAACTTTAATCGTATTGAGTCGATGGCTTTCTCAAAACCGACAGCGCTTTCATATTTCGGCGATGTGAAACCTGAAACATCTTGGAAAGGCTTGTATGTTGATGCATGTAGATCCTTGTTGGAAGATTACCCTGAAGTCTTTTCAAGGCTCAAAAAGGAAAGCTTATATGGTTTAGGAAAGACGTGGCTCGTAGATGAAGAACACCTTCAGTTACTTGCCGTTCCGAAGAAAATCAATGATACCTATTTCGTGGAGACCAACCGCAACGCATCCGATCTGGTTAAGAGCCTGAAGTGGCTCTTAGATGAGTGCTCTGTGGATTATGAAAACGTCATAATCACATGTATAAGCAAGGAAGAGAAAAACGTAGTGTCTACTTCTTTGCCTGCGTCAGTGTCTATTTCTCAAAAGAAACAATACTACCGGGAAGACAAAGAGAATTTCTATCACTGGCTCCAAGATGATCAGCATATGGCCGAAGGTACGTGCCGCAGTTATGTATCAGCCATCAGGAGTGCCGAGCGTTTTGCCGAAGAACACGGTCTTGAATCTCGCAAGCTTTATACAAGTGATTCTAAAGTCGCAAAGGCAACAGCTGATGAGCTGTTCACGAATGCGGAATTCATACAGCACAACAATGATCAGCATAACCGCTTCCGGGCAGCAATCACAAAGCTTCTCACTTTCTATGGAAGTGACTGGAGCCCAAGTAAAAAACAGCCGTCAAGAGTCGAAGAGCCTCGTCCTTCAAAGCGATCTGAAGTGACCTTGGACTTAACCCCGTACACAACAATTCTTGTCGAACATTTTCCGAAGGGCTATCGCTTGGAGTCCGCTCTGGACATGAAGCGGTTGCGCAGATACTACGAAGAACTGACCGGAAAGGCGCTTGACGTTGATCAAGCACAGATCGAGAGTACCATAAGGGATTGCGGCATCGTTTATGATGGTAGGCTTTATATGCCTCAAAATATGCTGAGCGAGGAAATGAAAGATCAAATTCTTTCCTTCATAGACAGGTGTTTTGAAGAAGGCCGGTCAGCAGTTTACTATGAGGCGATCTCAAGGAATTTTCAGAAGAGCTCCTCGACCACAACATTTACAATTCCGATATGCTGAAAGCGTATCTGGTGCATTATGTTTCAGACCGGTATTACATAGGTCGTAGTTATTTGTCTACGGAAGTACGTGCGGAGATCGACCCTATAGACGAAGTACGGCAATGCTTGAAGCAGTACGATACTCCTGTGCAGGTAGATGAGCTCTGCGATTCGCTTTCTCATATTACAGAAGACCGTGTCCGTTTTATTTTGGGATCGAATGGCGAATTTGTACGTAACAGTAAGGGTGAATACTTCCATGTTGATTCACTGGATTTGACAGAGGAAGAACTCGAAAATATAGCTGAGATTATTGAGGCTGCGGTCGAGAAGCACGAATTCATCAGCGGAAATGAGCTCTACGATGCAATCCAAAACAAGTACCCATACACTTTTGAGAAAAACGCTGTCTTCTCTGTGATTGGGTGGAGAGATGCATTGAAATATAAGCTTGCTGATCGGTTCTCCTTTGTAGGCAACATTGTTAGCAGAGCCGGAACGTCATTATCGATGAGCGATGTTTTCACTGAATACGGCAAGGGGCGACAGCGATTTTCTCTCGATGAGCTGGAGCAGTTTGCAGACAGCATTGGGACGACAATTTACTTTGATTCGCTGTATACAAACGCAATTCGAATTAGTCACCAGTGGTTTGTTTCCAAGGACAGTGCAAGGTTCTCAGTGAAGGAAACCGATGCCGTTCTTGAACGTTTCTGCGATAGTAACTACATGCCGATTAGTGCTGTGACCGAGTTCGCAGTACTCCCAGATGCCGCTTTCCCGTGGACGGAGTATTTGCTGGAGCAGTATATTGCCTTCTTCAGTGAAAAGTTTTATCTGATGCACGGCAACTATAACAAGAACTGTGCTGTCGGAGCGATTGTACGAAAGACCTGCCAATTTAGTTCTTTCGATGAGCTGGTGATAGATATTCTCGCACATAGCGACATTCCGCTCCGAAAAAAAGAGGCACTGGATTACCTTGCGGAGAATGGCTACATTGCGCGTCGATCCTATACAAACATCGAGGAACTTATGATTAGTGCAAGAGCACAGCGAAATCAAAAGGAGAAATAAAAATGTATTCCTACAGCTGGGATACAGCGACGGGAGGCTTGTTGCTGAATAGTTCACCACTACAGTTCAGCAAAGAGCCACGTCCTGTTTATTATAAAGAACTGGATATACTGGGATTCGATCAACACTGGAAATATGATCGAAATGACAGCTATCCATACATGTGGGCGGAGGCAAACAACTACTTTTATCGCGGCAGATTGGTTGCCAAGACCAAGGGTGGCTCTCTGTATACAGCGCCGGAAATCATTATCGTGGACGAGCCGGAGCCCAATGGCTTACCTCTGCGTTTTGTGGATATTCCGGCTATGGCGGAAAAGAATCGTGACCTGCTGGAGAAGCTGGCACAGGATACGATAAAGAAAATCTACAACACCTATGTGGACTATAGAAGCAAGGTGGACGTGTTCTATGTCGCATTCAGCGGCGGTAAGGATAGCGTTGTTGCTTTTGACCTTGTTCAACGGGCTTTGCCGCACAATAAAATGAAAGTGCTGTTCGGTGATACGGGCATGGAGTTCCCGGACACATACGACGTTGTTGATAAGATTAAAGAAAAATGCAATGAAGAGGGCATAGACTTTTTAAGATCAAAGTGTGAATTTGAACCAGAATATACATGGTCTAAATTCGGCCCTCCTGCACAAACGATGAGATGGTGTTGCAGCGTACACAAGACAGCGCCACAAATTATCCTGCTTCGTGAATATACAGAGAATCCTCACTTTAGAGGAATGGCATTCACTGGGATTCGCGGTGATGAAAGCGCATCACGCAGCGAATACGATGATGTGAGCCTTGGAGAGAAAATCCGAGGCCAATATAGCTGTCATCCCATATTAGAATGGAATTCGGCAGAGCTGTTTTTATACATTTATGCCAGGGATCTTGTGTTGAATGCAGCTTACAAAAAGGGCAATAGTCGTGCAGGTTGCCTTGTTTGCCCATTAGCAACTTCTAAAAACATGTATTTTAAGGAGCAAGCTTACAGCCAGAGCGATGATGAATCTCGAACTACGACTACATTCAACGATATTATTTTGAACACTACATCTAAGGAACTTTCCACGCCTGCTGCTGTGCAGGAGTTTATGAACATTGGCGGTTGGAAAGCGAGAAGAAGTGGAAAAGAGTTGTCTTTCTCAAAAGAGCTCTGTATTGAAAGTTATGAAAAAGGTGTTCTTACAATCCGATTGCTGCAACAGAACACAGATTGGAAGGAATGGATTAAAACCGTTGGTGAAGTATTCTATCTTGAGAATGGAGATATAGAGATTTCATATGATGACAAACTATATCATGTAAACGTTGAATCAAACGGCACGGAGATTATCTTTACCGTCAACATTGGCAGCAATACCAAGAGCGATATTTACTTTATGTCTGCACTTAAGACAGTAATGAGAAAAACCGCTTATTGTATTGGCTGTAGAGTTTGTGAAGCTAACTGCCCAAATGGGTTTATTAGCATGAGTAACGGGACTGTTTGCGTTGACGATAAATGCGTAAAGTGCAAGAAATGCCATGATGTGTTTCATGGTTGCCTGGTCGCAAATTCAATGAGACTGCCGAAGGGGGAAAAAAAGATGGGAAGTGTTGACAGGTACGGAAACATGGGCATTGAGTACTCTTGGGTTACAGAGTATTTCAAGAAAAAAGATGAATTTTGGGACTCTCCTCACAGCCTTGGAAAGAATATGGTTAAAAATCTGAAAGCATTTCTTAATGATAGCGAGATTACAGAGAAAAGCAAATTCTCCTCATTTGGAGAAATCATTGACAAAGTGGGAATTGAAAGCAGCAGTGCATGGGGACTTCTTTTGTGTAATCTGGCTTATACATCTGAGTTCAATTGGTGGATTAAAAATATTTCGTTTTCATACACCTATACACCAGATGAAATCCATTCGATGCTGGATGACAATATGAGCCAGAATTCTCGCGCTCACATCGTATCTGCTTTTAAGAATATTTTTATTTCTAATACCCTTCTTGGAAATGAGATAGGTATGGGAAAATGTGATTATGAAATCAAAGGCGGAAAGCGGCACTGGAACAGTGTTGTCAGGACAAACTGGGAAAATCCTGATCCTACCGTTATCCTTTATGGTCTCTATAAATTTGCCGAGGCATGTGGAGGCTATTATCAGTTTACCTTGAGCCGTCTGCTTGACTTTGATGTAGAAAGCGATGGTGTAAGTCCTGCACAGGTTTTCGGTTTAGACAGAAAAGAGATGGAAAAAATTCTTACTGGATTGAATATCAATCATCCGGATTTCATCACTGCCCAGTTTAACCTTGATCTTGATACGATCACGCTGAATGCAGACAAAACCTCAGCCGATGTTCTTGCGTTGTTTTAAGGAGGAGAAAAATGCCGATCTTGGAGAATTACCGTCATTACTTCGACATTGATCCTGATTACTTCCCTGCGGTCAATGAGGCCGTTATCAATAGCAAGCCAGATATGTGGAAGAAATTCTTCCCGCACGAGACGTTTATTAAACTTCTCAGAAATACAGTAAGCGTCCTTGACCGAAAGCAGAAGCTCTCTATTTGGGTGGAGGGTGCCTATGGTACTGGCAAATCTCATGCTGTTCTGACAGAGAAAAAGCTGCTGGATGCTAACGAGGAGGATACCAGAGAATACTTCGAGCGGTATCATCTCGACATGGATCTGTATAAGAATCTGCAGCGCATAAAAAATAGCGGCAAGATTCTAACGGTTCATCGTTACGGGTCTTCCAATATCTATGGCGACAATGATCTGGTGCTGGCCATTCAGGAAAGCGTCGAAAAAGCGCTGACTGCAGCTGGTATAGAGAACAAGGGCAAGGACTCTCTCAGGGAGTCTGTGATTCGCTATCTTTCCGATCCGGAGAATAAGCAGAGCTTTAATATCTATGTGAAAGGCAGTTACAAAGATCTCTTTGGTGGCGATGACGTGGATGGCATCGTAGAGAAGCTCAAGACTTATCAGGATCTTCCCCTCCACACCTTGATGGACAAGATCTTCAAAGTTGCACGTGAGCGCCAGATCCGTGCATTCACAATGACGGCAAACGATCTATGTGACTGGCTGATTGAGGTGATTCATGCCAATGAGTTGAAAGCCATTGTTTTCATCTGGGATGAGTTTACGGAGTACTTTTACAACAACACCCGGAATCTTACGGGATTTCAGGAACTTTGTGAGCTCAGCGAAACGGAGCCCTTCTACTTTATCCTTGTTACCCATGTGAGTTCTGGCCTGTTCCATGAGGGCGACAAGGACTTCATCAAACTCAACGGCCGATTTGTCAATCCCCATAGTCTAATCAGCCTTCCGGAGAATATTGCGTTCCAGCTGATGGGTGCAGCAATGGAGAAAAGCAAGGATGAAACGATTCTTGCAGACTGGGAAGATGTCACGAGTGAACTTGCTGACCGCACAAAGGAATCTCGTAAAATCGTGAGGGGTATCGCAAAAATTGACGATAAAGAAATGTTAGACATCCTTCCGATTCATCCATATACGGCACTCCTTCTGAAACATATCTCCTCCGCGTTTGACTCCAACCAGCGGAGTATGTTCGATTTCATTAAAAATGACCGTGGCGATGAGATCAAGGGATTTCAGTGGTTCATTGACAATTACGGCCCAGAAAATGAGAATCCGCTTCTCACAATTGATATGCTGTGGGAGTTTTTCTATGACAAGGGCAGAGACATGCTTGCGCATGACATCCGCTCTGTTTTGGACTACTTTACAAGAAGCTCTAATCAGAGACTTGATCCGGAAGAAAAGCGCATTCTGAAAACTGTCCTTCTGCTGCAGGCTATTTCTCAGCATGCTGGTGATTCTGTTGAACTATTCATTCCCAATGAGAAGAACGTTGATTCTGCATTTGAAGGAACTGATCTTGACGGTGGTGCCAGCCGTATCGCAGAGCGCCTCGTAAGGGATAAGGTACTCTTCCACAAGCAGCTCGGTGGAGGTAAATTCCAGTATGCTGCCTACGTAAATGAAGTGAGCGATGCGGAGCTTGAGAAATACAAAGAAGATGTGGATAAGAAAACCACTACGTCGCTTATCACGGAGCAGTTGGTTGATAAGACAACGGTAACGGAGGCCGTAACGCTCGGCGGTGCCTTAAAGCTGCGCTATGAATTGAGGTATGTCTCCGCCAGCGACTTTGATCAGGCAATCCGCGTGTTCCGCAACAGAGAAGCAGAACTGGAGAATAAGATTCCAGCAGTCGTTTGCTTTGCAAAGGATGACAAGGAAGCGTCTCTTATTTCCAAGAAGATCAAGGAAGCACTGCAGGACGGCAGCTATCATGTGGTGTTTATTGACGCCACCACTACGCCTTTCGGTAACGATGGATATGAGCAGTATCGCAATGAGATGGCCAATGCCATGTATCAGCAGGGCAAAGACGGCACGCTCTCCGGCCAGTATGCAAACAATGCGAAGGATGCCCTGAAAAAGTGGAAGAACAGGATTGCCTCCGGTGAATTCATTGTATTCACTGAGAAAAAGCCGGCTGGCGAACGGGCTACTACAATGGAAGCGCTGTTTTCGGTGCTGCAGGCGGTGAATAAGGATAAGTTCCAGCGCTGCTTGGAAGCAGCATATAGCGTTCTTCCGACCATGTTTACTCCATCAGCGCTGAAGCTCGGTGTTGAATGTGGCGCGACGAGAACGACTCGACAGACATTTTCTTCTGGCAATGTCAACACCAAGCTGGAAACTGCGCTTAAGGAAGCATGGGACGATCCAGAATACTGGAACACCCATCCGAATCTTCTTATTTCACAGATCAAGCAGGATGTTGATCGGTTGATCCGCACAGCGTTTGATAAAGAGTCCGGTCGGGTGTCTATCCGTGCGATCTATGACATGCTGAAAGCAAAACCCTATGGCTTTATGCCGTGTAATATGACGGCGTTCATTATGGGCTTTGTCCTGAAAGAATATACCAATGGTTCTTACAGTTGGAGCGATGGCCTCACTAACGATGTTATGGATTTGAATAAGCTGAAAGAGATGGTTAATGAAATCATCTCCCTGCAGATTACACCGAATCCGCGCTACAAGGATAAGTACATTGTTGAGATGACGGAGGCAGAGAAATCGTTCAACGAGACTACATCATATGCGTTTGGCATTCCTCTGAACCTTTGTACATCCGTTGAACAGACGAGGGAACGTATCAGGAATAAGATGAAAGAATTCTCGTTCCCGATCTGGACGATCAAGTCTGTGCTACCCTCAATGGAATTAAAAACTGACCGCGCAATCTTAGAGGAGCTGATTGACAGTTATTGCGGCATAGCCAACAGCAATAACATGGGCAAATCGAAGACAGACAGTGATATCGCTCTTGCTATTGGTGACCTCAGTGCTAAGAATCCTGAAGCAAAAGAAGACCTCCGTGCTCTTCTTACCAAGGACAACTGCACTGCGGGAATGCGCACATATGTACGGGAGTTTGAAGGCGGTGAGCTTGTCTCCTTGGCAGAGGAGATTGGTGACAACGGCCAGTTCATCAATGTCCTCCGCTCCAAGTTTGACGCTGATGCAGCGAACTGGGTGTGGAATGTGGAGACAGCCCAGCAGAAGATCCGAGAAGTCATTCTTGAATATCGAATTATTGCTGAAAGTAACAAGGTTCTTCCGAAGAATGTGTCCTTCTCAAGCACAATCCGAGAATGGTGCGACAAGTGCGGCCTTATCCGTATTTCGTACGCTGCGGCTAAGAATTATCTGGGGGATGTTGCTCCGTTCCTTGAACTTCTGCATGCCATTAAAAAGGCAGGGACAATTCTGGATTCTCAGAAACAGAAATTCTTGGATCTTCTGATTGCTCACGCAGATGAATTCAATGCGTTCTACAGCAATCAGGTGGAGCTTTTCAAGAAAGTCTGCGCGTATTATCTGGATGGACTTTCCGATGAAGAAGTGCGTGCGCTCTACCAGACGATCCCAGTTGGTACGTTTACAAACGATAAGACCGAGTACATGAATCGCGTTGATTTGAAAGCTAAGGATTATCGTAACTCACTGGGAAATGAGCGGCTCAAGAAACTATGGAAGGACAAGACGGGCTCTGTAACGCCAAGACAATGGTCAAAAGAACATCTTATGCCAATTCTGTGCTTGGTACCTGACCGAGAAGTGCAGACCGCCCGTGTGGCCTTCGGAGCAGTGAATAATAATCATCCTGATGCATCTTCTATCGAGAAGGCAATCAACTATTTGGAGAACGCCTCCTTCTACAGCCTGATGAATGATCAGGAGGCTCTGGATCGTATCTTCCGGGAGACCATTATTAAATCGTTTTCTGTCATGTTAACTGACATCGATGAAGTTAAGTCCTTCCTGAACAGCAGAATCTCTTCTGAGCCATATGAGTGGTTTGGACTTCCGGAGGTTGATAAGAAACTGGAACAAATGGCTGAGGATAAGTACGTTCGCGAAGGCTGTACAAGAGCTCTTGAAAAAATTGACGACATGGATGTTGGAGATGTCAAGCGTTACCTGAAAGAGCTCATCAAGGATAACATGATTGTTGGCATGGAGATTATCAAGGAGAACTGAGGAGGCAGGGTATGAGCCTAAATCAGTATATACAGAAAATAGATAGGTATTTATCCAAAGACGAAAAACTGCCTATTGTTGTCGATGTGCAGAATGAAGCAGATCAAGCCGAACTGGTTCAGCACTATCATGTCGGAAAGAATGAATTGATTCCTGGATCAAAGTACTGCGCTCCGGATGAGATGCCGCGTTACGAAGAGCTTCTGAATGATCTGGCGACAATAGATAAAGTGCTGATTGTCACAGGCGTCACTTCATATTTGAAGCTGGATGGAGAGCGGGAACTTCAGCGGTTTTTACGTAAGCTGCTCAGTATGCCCATCGCAGGGCATGTCGTGTTCATTACATATCAGTGCAAGAGATATCTGCCGCTATACGATCAAAGAACTTCCCGCAGGATTGTTGTGGTGGACAGCACCGAGAAGAAGGCTCCTGATATTGTTTTTGCCGCTCCTTCTATTCCTCTTCCCAAGAGCGCTGAGGCAATCAAAGGAATCGAAAACTTCGCAGTAGTAGCCGAGGCTGGATCTGCCGATACCATGTATGTGGTAACCGGAAAGAGCAAGGATACGTTTCCGCACTCACTGTATAACATTACCAGTCTCCGAAATGCATATGACGCGCTTGTACTAAAAGACGCTTCTACCAGAGAACTTCCCGAGGAGATCGGGGCAAGTGCGCAATGGGGCTACGCAATGAAGCTATTCGAGCATAAGTCCAGTTGGGCAGATGTTATTGATGACGAGTTCGGCAGCCATACTCTGCTCGAGCATGTATTTTCAAACTACGCAAATTTCTCAGCAGATCGTAAATGGTTATACTTCATAGCTTTAAAATTGTTCGGTGCTAAGAACAACTGGTGTTTGACTGCTGCGGCCCGAAAGGCCAATGGGATAAACGATTTCAAAAAGCAGGTGTATCGTTGCATCTTGGATAAGTCCGTCAATGACAAAAATTTCTGGGAATGCTATAGCTCCCGAAAAGCCGTTCTGCAGCAAATGGGGAATCCAAGTGCCGAGCTGACATCATACTGCAAAGTAGTATTCAGCAAAGGCATCAACACCATTTGCTATCTGACGGATAACACGCAGAAAGAGCAGGAAACAATATTTGCATTTCTTGACCAATATGGCTTAGAGATGAATCGGGAAAAACTGATAGATATCTTGTCAAAGGTTTATCCAGCGTTGTATCAATATCTGCTTCCTTACCGGTTTGGTAATGCACTTCTGGATCAATATTTTCAGGACTATAAGTATCAGAAGATTATCAACAAAATCCTTCCTGAATTTGAATCTGAGGTTGAGGAACAGGCAGAAAAGCGAGAATACAATTATATCTTGTCGCCAAGAACAGCGGTTATTGAGAGCCTGAATAGAAAAGATTCGCAACTCTACTTCATGGATGCTATGGGTGTGGAGTACCTTGGATACATCCTTTCCATTTGCAGGGAATTAAATCTGATCACAAATATCACGGTGTGCGTTTCTGAGCTGCCCTCAATTACGAGTCGTAATAAAGAATTTTTAGATTTATTCGCCGACGCTAAATATCCGACAGTGCTTATCAAAGACATTGATGATATCAAGCATCACGGGAAGTATGACTTTGATTTTTACAAGAATTCGAGGCTTCCGATTCACCTTATTAAGGAATTAGAGGTTATCAGAAGCGTTCTTGTGAAAATCAAGGATGATTTATCGGAAGGCCCATTACAGCGTGTATTCATGATTGCTGACCACGGCGCAAGTAGACTGGCTGTCCTGCACGACACTGAAAATGTGTGGGAGATGGCAGAAAAAGGGCAGCATTCTGGAAGATGTTGCCCTAAGAGCGACGTAGATGAAAAACCGGATTTTGCTGCTGATGCTGGTGACTTCTGGGCACTGGCCAACTATGATCGTTTCAAAGGCAGCCGAAAAGCCAATGTTGAAGTACACGGTGGAGCAACACTTGAAGAATTGTGTGTACCAGTTATTGAATTCAGCTACCTTGCAGAGAAGCCGGAAATTGTTTTGATGTCGGTTGATAAACCGGATGCTGCAATAAATGAGATTCCAATTGTAGAGGTTAGCTTCCGAAAGAAAGCTGCGCTGAAGATATTCTCAACCGTGAGTCTGCAGAATGTTGGGATCATTGTCAGTGGGACTTACTATCCTGCTACTGAGCTCGGAAACAATTATTATCGGGTAGATATGCTGGAGCTTAAGAAACAGGATACGTATTATGCAGATGTGTGCACAGGCGATAATGTAATTGCTGAAAAGCTGCCCTTCATCATCAAGAAGGAAGGCCAGCAAGAGAGAAGTCTGTTGTAATATGGAGGCAATCGTATGGAGAGCAAACTGAGAGAATGCTTTGATGAGATGGTGGTTTATAAAGACCTGAAGAAAAGCAATTTCTTCTCGTCTCTTGGACTTCCATCCTTCCTGCGAGATTGGGTGCTCAAAAAGTTTGAAGATGACGAAGGTAACTATGATATCGAAGAGGTTACCGAAT
The DNA here is from genome assembly GCA_910589155.1 of uncultured Oscillospiraceae bacterium. Taxonomy (GTDB): domain Bacteria; phylum Bacillota; class Clostridia; order Oscillospirales; family Oscillospiraceae; genus Faecousia. The sequence goes on from CAJURY010000005.1 coordinate 104,852, forward strand.
TCATCCAGGCTTATCTTCCCAGAAAGGAAGAATGGATCAGCATCAAGAATCGTATCATCTACGAGAATGAGCGGGTAAAGATTCTGACAAAGGTCGGTATCGATATTGATATCAAAACCGGTGACATTTCTTTTTCGCTTCCTAATTTCGGCCTATCAAATAGGGAAACGATCATAGAGCCACACATTTGGGAGACCTACAAGGATGAGCTGACCAATGGTCAGGAAACTTGGGGCGTGATTGAACTGGGCTATCGTATGCCAGACGACTCCGTCAAGCCCAAGATTACCGGCAAAATCAAGATGACCGGCTTTGCAAATTTTTGCCCATATGTCGCAGACCTTGATTTCTATAAGGACGCACGTGCGGAATTCACCGTATCAGAATGGATTGACGTTGTCCTTGGTGCGATTGACTACAATGCGCAGGGCTATAAGGATGAGGATGAAAAGCTTGCGATGCTAGCTCGTCTTCTTCCATTTATTGAGAAACGATTAAATCTGCTGGAGCTGGCTCCGAAAGGTACTGGCAAGTCATATGTGTTTGGCAATGTAAGTAAGTATGGGCTGCTGACGGATGGCGGTAAAATCACAAGAACAAAGATGTTCTATGATAAATCCCGTAGGGCACCGGGCTTTATCGTTGGGAACGACTATGTTGCCATCGACGAGGTGAAGCTGGTTACCTTTGACAACATCAATGAGATGCGGTCAGTCATGCAAGGTTATATGGAACGTGGCAGATTCAATGTTGATGGCTATGAGGGCGAGTCATACGCAGGTGTCGTGCTGCTAGGAAATATTTCCATCGAAAACATGGATGAGTACACCAGTATGTTTTCAGAGCTTCCAGTACTCTTCCAAGAGAGCGCCTTGGTAGATCGAATCCACGGATTCATAAAAGGCTGGGAAATTCCGAAAATGAAGGACAATTTAAAGGTGTCTGGTTGGGCGCTTAATTCAGAGTATTTCTGCTCAGTGATGCACATGCTCAGAGATGATGCCAGCTATCGTGCGATTGTCGATGCGATAGTAGAATTCCCTGATGATGCCTATGTGAGGCATACAGAAGCTGTTAAGAGAATCGCCACGGCTTATCTGAAGCTGCTCTTCCCAAATGTTCGGACAGTTGCTGATGTGAATCCAAAGGAGTTTATGAAATATTGCCTGCGTCCGGCTATTAAGATGCGTAAGATCATCTGGAGGCAGCTGTCTATTCTCGATGCAGAGTATAAGAATGAGGATAAACTTATGCCGGAATTCACACTGAAGGATACTACCAATGAAGCATAGTTGCGTGATATGCGGGAAGCAAGACCTGAATAAAGATGCTGTTGGTATCAACAAAAAGCTTCTCGGTACAGACATTGAGAATTTTTACTGTATGGACTGCCTGGCCGACTACCTCGAATGCACGGTTGATGAATTGTTGGACAAGATCGAAGAATTTAAAGCTGAAGGCTGTAAACTTTTTTTGTGAGATGATGAGATGAAGCGCTTAGTTTATGCAGATAATGCGGCTACAACGCAGATGGATACTAAAGCCTTTGAGGCAATGAAGCCGTATCTGCTTCAGGAATACGGTAATGCATCACAGCCGTACTCTTTTTCCAGACAGCCCAAGAAAGCAATACAAGAGGCACGGGAGACCATAGCCTCTTGTATTGGTGCGCTTCCGGAGGAGATTCTCTTCACTTCCGGTGGGACTGAGAGCGATAATTGGGCTATCAAAGGAACGGCATTTCGGAATTACAATTATAGGACAACCATTACAACAGCATTTGAACACCATGCCGTGTTGCACGCATGTGAGGCAATAGAGCGTCTCAAGTATCCTGTAGCATACATGTGGCCAGATAAAAATGGCACGATCACTCCCGATGAGCTTGCACGGCATATTACGGATGAGACACTGCTTGTATCTGTAATGTATGCAAACAATGAAATTGGTAGTATACAGCCCATTAAAGAATTGTGTGCAATTGCTCATGAGCATAGAGCGATCTTCCATACAGACGCTGTACAGGCAGTTGGTCATGTCAAAATAGATGTTAATGATCTTGGCGTGGATATGCTTTCAGCGTCAGCTCATAAATTCAACGGTGCCAAAGGCGTAGGTTTTCTGTATATACGTAAAGGTACACTTATCTCTGCCTATGCAGATGGCGGAGTACAAGAGCGTGGCCTTCGCGCAGGAACTGAAAATGTAGCCGGAATTGTTAGCATGGCTATTGCTCTGAAGGAAAACATAAAAGCTCTCAAAGAAAACCAGGAGCATGTTTTCAGACTTGAGAATAAGCTGTTGAGCAGACTGAGTGAAATTGGTATTCCCTTTGTTCGCAACGGTGGTGATCATACACTTCCGGGCATTATTAGCCTCTCTTTCGATGGCAGAGATGGCGAGGCCATTCTTCATCGGATGGATCTGATGGGTATCAGCATTTCCACAGGTTCAGCTTGTGACAGCAAGAACACGGAGATTTCCCATGTGCTACAGGCAATTCACCTTCCGGATAGTCTTGCCAAGGGAACTATCCGCATTTCTCTTGGTAAGAATAACACAGAAGATGATGTGGACGCCATTGTAGCCGGATTAAAGAAAATCTTGGCGAAACGGTAAATCCATGAAGCAGCAGGTCGCAAATGAGGGTACCTACTACGGCGGCATTACGGACATGGATGATCTGAGGGCCAATCTTGCCGAAAACTGTGTTCCAGAAGCCTTTATGGATATGGATATTTTCGACTACCAGGTGTTCTTGGATAACCGCCGAACCATGATGGCGCAGTACATCCGGGAGTACTATGAGAGCTTAGCGTAAACTTCACTGAGGAGGGTTACATATGGAGTTCAGCTTCCAGAATATGGAAGAGTTTGTTCATAAATTCGATAGTTATTATCCAGGAGAAAAATGTGAATGTGGAGGTATTCGAGAGCTGAGCTTATCCAATGCCACAGTTGTAATTGGAGATAAGACCATTGAGATCCTCGACTGCCCAGTCCTTGTATGCCAGAATTGCGGGAAAGAAATGATCGGGCATCGGGTTCCAATGTTCATATATAGAATTTATGAAGAGTTTGATAATCATCCTAATGATACCCTCTGTCAGCTCACTTTAAAGGGAGAGGGCAGATTTGAGTACGCAGAAAAAGCAGAATTTCTTTATGATAGCAGAGATCTTAATATCCCCGGATGTGATGTAGATCTCGACCCTTCGCATAAAGAAGGGTTTTCATTACCGGTATATTTTGATCGAAAAGTACTTAATAGCTTCTTAACTGATGACGAATATGAACTTGATTTCTTTTCTGAGAGTTATGGTGATATTGCAAAAATAGGTACTGATGGCTGGGCATACGAATGGAAGATCCCATTCGGAATTAATTCTAATGACAGAGTGGTGCTCTTTTTGGGAGACCTCGATCAAATTGATGATGATCGCTCGCTCTTTTTCTTGAAGGCGTACAATATTCCCTCAGACCACTATCTTGTAAATACAGAATTGTATCAGGCCCAGATGAATTGCATTTTCAGTAAGCCTATAATTGAACAGAGAGTGATTCGTCTGCGTAACGGTTTCTATAACGCTGTATTTAAGAATTTTGGAATTGATCTACGACATCTGGAGCAGGAGGTAGAAGAAAAAACTAAACTTGTAAGAAAGCCCGTTTCATTTTCAGAGAGAGAAGTATCGGGGAATATTGTCGCTCTTGATGGCATCCTCAATGAGGGCATTTCTCAAAGCGGATTGCGAGATCTGTGCGTTGCTCTTGGAGAGACGGATAATGTTAGTCAACTAAAGACGAGGAAACTTTTACAGAGAATTATTGCCACGAAAGAGGGCGAGGATCGGGCAAAAGACATAATTGCACCGTTATTTCATCTGAATGATTTGAGAGTATGCTTTTCACATTTGCTGCCTGATGGGGAAACACAGAAGTACAAAGATAGTATCGTCGAAGCATTTGGACTGTCAAGTTTCTCTGAGTATAGAAAAATGTATGACTCCTTGTTGATGGAACTCTATCAGTTGTACAAATATCTGTACGTAACGGATTTTCGTATACAAACAACTGAATGAGGTAATTTCAATGGTCGGCAAGTATAAAGTCATCACGCTCTGCGGGAGCACACGGTTCAAGGACGCTTTCAGGGACGCTCAGAAGCGGCTGACGCTGGAGGGCAACATCGTCATCAGCGTTGGCCTCTTTGGGCATTCCGGCGATGATGAGGTTTGGACCGAAGGAACCAAGGAAATGCTCGATGACATGCACAAGCGCAAGATAGATATGGCTGACGAGATCTTCGTGATCAACGTCGGTGGTTATATCGGTTCAATCACCAGGTCCGAAATTGAGTATGCAATTGCGACCGGGAAGGCAATCCATTATCTTGAGGAGGCCGCCAAATGAATAACGTCATTAAAGCAATAGAAACAGAATATGATGGTCATAGATTCCGAAGCAGAATTGAAGCACGCTGGGCTGTGTTTTTCAATGCTATCGGACTGAAATATGAGTATGAGATTGAAGGATTTCAAATGGAAGAATTGCGATATCTCCCTGATTTCTACATACCCAGTTTGGATAGGTGGTTCGAAATAAAAGGAAAACCTCTGAGTATAGAGGAAATTAAAAAGTGCGAGGAGTTTTGCCGAAGATTGGATAATGAAAACATCAAGTTCTCAGTGTTAATCGGATCGCCAGACACGTGCGCTGTACGGGTAGGTGATTATTTTGGAATCTGTGAGTATGTATGGGAATGGCCTTCAGAGAGATATCCAGGCAACTATCTTATTGAAGCACCGAGGGAACTGATACAAACCGAATACCATTCACGGTTTGTAAAAGGACTGTGGGTTGTCCCAGATAAAACTGAAGAAGAAGTGGCTATTGCAGCTATTGCCGCTGGAAAGGCAAGATTCGAGTATGGCGAGAAGCCTACTGTATAACCTTCTAACGATTCCTCTGAACCTTTTAACTTTTCCCGCACATTTTTATTTTTCCTTACACTTTTTAATCTTTCCCCTGTAAGAAAATAGTGAGGGGTAAGTTACCTCCCTGCACCGCGTTTCGAGCGAAATCTTCATAAAGAAAAAGGGCATTCACAGCCCTGTTGGATGGACCAGTGGAACCGTGAAAACCCTTGAAATCAGGCCGTTTCTGGGCATTATGACCCAGAGGCGGCCTTTTCATTTTGTATCAAAGATGACGTTAAGATGGATATGATCATCACAAAATCGGTCTCCCGATTCGCACGAAACACGGTGGACTGCCTCGACTATGTCAGATCACTCAAGGAGATCGGTGTAGGCATCTACTTCGAGGAACAGAACATCGACACTCTGAAAAGTGACAGCGAGCTGTACCTGGTCATCTACGCAGGCTTCGCCCAGTCTGAATCCGAAAGCATCAGTAAAAACATCACATGGACACACCGCAAGAACTTCGAAGACGGCAAGCCCATCTTCATGTATAGCCGTATGCTGGGCTACCGGAAGGGCGAGGACGGTAATCCCGAGATAGTTCCCGAGGAAGCTGCCATCGTGCAGAGAGTCTTCGATATGTACCTCTCAGGCAAGTCCACCGATGAAATATCAGAAATCCTGCAAGCTGAGAAGATTGTCATACCCGGAAAGAAGCTGACCTTCAGTAAATCCATGATTATCCGAATGCTGAAAAACGAGAAATACTGTGGAGATGCCATTCTGCAAAAGACCGTCACCATCGACCCGATCTCCAAGAAGCGAAAGGCAAACGAAGGCGAGGCACCCATGTGGCTTGTGGAGAACAGCCATCCGGCCATCGTTACTCGTGAGATATTCAATAAAGCCCAGGAAGAATCCGCCAGAAGAAAGGCGAAAGCGCCCGTATCACAGAAATCATCCATGACAGCCTCGGGCAAATATTCCAAGTACGCCCTCACGGAAGTCATGATCTGCGGGGAGTGCGGCAGCCGGTATAAGAGGGTTACATGGAACATCCGAGGAAAGCGGAGAATCGTGTGGCGATGCATCAGCCGTCTGGATTACGGCAAGAAATACTGTACCGAATCCATCACGGTGGACGAGCAAGCCCTCCAAAGAGCCATTGTAAGAGCCTTGTACCGATTTAATGTGGAGGATGAGGCAACCTATCTCATGCTGATGAAATCCACCATAGGTGAGGCCATTGGTATCAACGGAAGCTCCGATGAAATCGACCTACTGGAACGGCGGATCGACGCCCTGAACAAGCGAATGCTTGACCTGGTATCCCTGAGTGTCCAGGAAGGTGACGATGCGGAAAACCATGAGGATGACTTCAAGAACATATCCACACAAATCGAGCAGCTAACCAAACGCATCACAGCAATCCGTGAGAGCGAGAGTGAGAATGTCGATTTCCAAGCAAGGCTCAAGGAAATCCAGGACATCATCGACAAGCGGAGAGAGAATAAAGATATCTATGATGACTCCATCGTAAGGCAGATGGTAGAATGCATCAAGGTCTACCATGACGGCAGGCTCCAGATCATCCTCGGCGGCGGATACGAACTCGAAGAATACCTGGAAAAGTAAAAAGTTGAACAGCGAATAAGCGGCAAAGGCTTATTCGCTGATTCATTTACTCACTATTCTCATCCATATTCCCGTCGTTGCCGAACTGACCGAGGATTAGGCTCTCAAATTCATCTGCCTCTTCAGATAGATCATCTTCGTCAGGTTCAATCCAGAGAGATACATCCTTGGCATATAATTTATTCATAAATAACTTGCCCGCGCTTGTCTTCTTTTTGCCGTTGTACTCCAAAATCATTGCTTCGGCATAGCCCATTGAACCCGGTCGGCGTTCTCTTGCGGTACGAGTCAACTGCTTAATTGAAACTGCACCAACCTTTTCTGCAAAGGTCTCGTCATTAAGCTGGTTCTTATACACCACACATAGTTTTGCAACCGCATTCATAATATTCGCTGAAAACGAGTTGCTGTCACCTTCCCAAGTCGCAATGATCAGACGAAGGACACGGTTCAAAACCTGATAGCCATACTTTTTGTAGAGGGCCTCCAATGTGGAAACGGCGCAGATGTGTCCAGGCGCTCTTTTAGCAGAGATTTTCATACCATAGGACTCAACCAGATCGCGGATCATTAACTGATCTGGATTCTTTGCCTCAATATTTGCCATGAAGATTTCATACGGCAGCAAGGATTTCACGAACTTCATCTGATTTGCAAAGATGTCCGCTTCATGGGCATAACATAAATCGTCGTAAATCATACACCACACCGGTGTTTCTCGGGAACCGGATGCAAGAGCTACAATTTCGATAGTATCGATAAAGCCCTTCTTGTGAAAATCAAGATAGTTGTTATACCTCGTCTGATTGAAATAGCGAATGTAGATGCCAACTTTATATGGTCTCGACACAAGCGGCCGCTCTCGACGGATAGAGTGTAACCACATCAGATGCTCGGCGATCATTTCAGCTTTTTCCGTGTCGCCGTCAAAGATCATCGAAAAGTGTGGTGCGGTTTCGATCTGTGCCAGTTTCGCATGAATATCTATCTCTTCCATTGAGAATCCTCCCATTTGTGGTATACAAATTAAGCCTGAGATTATTGTAATTCGGGCAAGCCTTATATTGAACTAACCAGGAGTCAAGTGGTTAACCGCTGGTTTATAATCCGTGCCAAAAAACAAAAAAGACCGGCAGAGAGTATCTGTCGATCTAACATCGGGGATTGGATTGTGGGATAAGTAAGGATTGAGATGAATAAAACTGTTTGACTTTGCACATAATATGTACTATAATGGTAGTGCAAGGAGGCGAACGCTATGGATACAAATATGACTTTTCGTATGGATTCTGAGGTGAAGGCACAGATGAGTGCCATCTGCAGCCAGTTGGGCATGACCACTTCCACTGCCTTTAATATCTTCGCCAACGCTTTTGTGCGGGCAAAGGGAATGCCTTTTGCGGTTACGATTATGGAAGAACCCACAAAGCTCTCCCGCGAAAAAATGCTGGCAGATACGGATCAGTTGCTTGCGGAATTTGCCCCCGATTATACGAGGATGGCAGAATGATCTGGATATCAGCAGAGGATGTCATCCTGATCCACAGCCGGGTCATAGAAGGCAGCGGTGGCTTGGATGGCCTCCGGGATCGGGATGGGTTGGAGGCGGCTGTTTCTGCTCCAATGCAAACCTTTGACGGGAAGGAACTCTATCCCACGGATCTTGAAAAGATCGCCCGACTTGGTTTCGGTCTTGCATCCAATCATGCTTTTGTGGACGGCAACAAGCGGATCGGGGCCATGATGACACAGCTTCTTCTGAAATGGAATGGCTATGATTTGACACTTCACTCTGGCGAACTGGCGGATATGTTCATCGCAATTGCCGATGGAACAGCAAAAGAAAAGGATCTCCTGGACTGGATTCATAGGCATTTGCGTTAGTGTTCTTCTGCCCATCTATTTTACAGATGCATGCAAAAAGGGCGGCAAAAGCCGCCCAATAAACACATTACGGTGGCTGCAATGGTGCAGCCACCGCTGTTTTTGTCAAAAAACAGGCCGGGCATTGTGCCTGACCTGTTAGAAAAGATAGTCATCTTTTTTCATACGCATTGTGGTTTTCAATTCCTTGACGATTTTAATGATAGAATCAATCTCTGCCGGTGAGCAATCCGCGAGCAGATCCTTAAACTCTCCCTGATAGATTCCATTCACCTCGGGGGTGTTTGGACGGAGCAGTACATCAGCAGAAACCTGTAATGCCTCGGTGATATATACAAAGGTAGAAAGGCGCAGCTTGGTTTTTCCGTTCTCAACCTCACTCATATGCGGAACAGAGATGAAAGCCTTTTCTGCCAGTTCTGCTTGGCTCATGTTCTTTTCAATACGGACATCCCGGATCCTGGCTCCGATTGCCTTGTATCTTGCATCTTCAAGTTCCCGCATGGGCGCCTCCTCCTTTCGTCATATAGCTTATAGATTATTATATAAGCTATGCCTGATAAAAAGAATAAGGCAAAGATGAACACTTAGGGCATACCTTATAATGGAAACATCTAAATTTTTTTGGAGGTTTCTATTATGCAAATCAATTACATCCTTCTCGGACAGAGAATCCGCGCCATCAGGACAAAGAAAGGTATCTCCCAAATGGAGCTTGCAGAACGAGTCAATCGCTCTGCGGCGTACATGAGCTATGTGGAAACTGCGTATAAGTTTTGCAGTCTCGACACGCTTGTGCGGGTGGCAAATGCACTGAATGTTTCCACGGATGACCTGCTCGTTGACAGTCTCACAAACACCATCAAGGTTTCCAACCATGAATTCGCGGACATCCTCGCTGATTGCAGTGATTATGAACTGCGAGTCCTTCTGGACATGGTGAAAGCAGCAAAGCAAGCCTTGCGTGAATATAAGCACTTGCTTCGATCCTCACGAAGTTAATTATATGGGGCGAAGCTCACCTTTGGAACATTCCGAAAGTCAAGGCTTAAACCTACAGTTTATGAAATGAAAACTACATAAACCAGCGGTGAAAGGAAGAAGTGCCCTCGAAGTGTTCGTTTGCGAATACATTTTCGGGGGTTTGCGAATACATTTCTCTAAATCGAAAGACAATGGCGGCAATGATTGATATACTTACACTCGGAAAGGTGGCGCCTCAATGATTTACTACACCGGCGACATTCACGGCCAAAAATACGAGATAGAGCGCTTCTGTAAGCGTTTCAAACCAACAAGGGACGATGTAATTGTGATCCTTGGGGATGTTGCGGCAAATTACAGCCAGGACGAAAGGGATGCGGAGCTGAAGCAAGCCCTGAATAAGCTCAAACCCACGATCCTGTGCATTCACGGAAACCACGAGATCCGGCCGTGGAATATCCCCACTTACAAAACAAAGATATGGAACGGCGGGACCGTATGGTATGAGGAAGAATATCCCTCTGTATTATTTGCAAAGGACGGGGAGATATACGATCTCGAAGGGCTTCGCCACATCGCCATCGGCGGGGCCTACAGCGTGGACAAGTTCTATCGCATCGCCCGGGAATACGGCTGGTGGAAGGATGAGCAGCCCTCTGACGAGATCAAGCAGTATGTGGAACAACAACTCAAAGAGAACAAGATTGATGTGATTCTTTCCCATACCTGCCCCTTCAAGTACGAGCCTGTGGAGGTGTTCCTCCCCGGCATTGATCAAAGTACGGTGGATACAAGCACAGAAAAATGGCTCGACGCCATCGAAGACACTACCGAATATATTGCATGGTTCTGTGGGCATTGGCACATCAACAAACGAATTGATGACATGCACTTCCTGTTCCATCAATTCGAATCCTGTGAAGCGATTCAGGAGATTGCTATGGCAAGACGATTCTCCAAATAGAAAGAAGGAAGAACGATGAGTAAGGTTTTCTTCACCGGTGATCTGCACTTCGGGCATGAAAATGTCCTTGCCTTTGATCACCGACCCTTTGAAACGGTAGAGGAAATGGATGCGGAGCTGATCCGCCGGTGGAATCACAAGGTCGGCAAAGGCGATCAGGTATATGTCCTTGGGGACTTCATTTGGAAGACAAGAAATGATGATGCTCCAAGCCTCATTAAAAGTCTCAATGGTCAAATCATCCTCATCAAAGGAAACCATGACCGTTTCCTACACAATGCGAAAGCCAAGGAAGCACTGGCGGGCATAAAGGACTATGACCATATCTGTGTGACCTTGGAAGACGGCACGAAGAAAAGAGTCATTCTTTCCCATTACTTCATCCCCATGTACAACGGCCATCGCCATCAGGCAATCCATCTTCACGCACACTCCCACTTCACGGATGAAGCGGACTTCGAGGTAGACTACGCCGCGTATCTGAACGGCATTGGATGCCGAAATGAGATTTACAATGTGGGTTGTATGTACTGGAATTTTGAGCCTGTGACTTTGGACGAGATTCTCGCACAAGGCAGGACGATCCGCCCCAACTAACAATGACCATTGAACTTGATCAAGAGGTGTATGATCAGGCATCGGAGCTGTTCCAAAGCCTCGGAACCACGATTGAAGATATGACGGTTGCTTTTCTCAAGTTCTGCGTCATTCCGGAGAATCTGCCGCTGCTCAAGGCGTATTTTGGCATAGAAAATGCACCTGCCGAAGCAGGTGCAAAAATGGAGTTACATCATCGGGTTTTCCAGAAGGTCTTCGATATCGCAGCCAAGCACACGGGATAATTTGTAGAGTATCCGTGCCTGAGCTTTGTCAATATCATTTCCCCGCTGCTCATACATCTGAATGTTGCGCAGATTCACGCCGGATTGCTCCGCAAGCTCTGCCTGCGACAAGCCGCGGTTCTCGCGGATTCGTTTCAGCTTGCAATCACCTTCGGCAGCCTTATAGAGATCTTCCATGGCATCGATGAAGCTTGTGATGTCCATTTCATGATACACCGAATACATACCAATGATTTTGGAAAGCGGAATTCGCTCGAAGATGTCCTTGAAACGGCGACCGGAAAACCATTGGTATTCCGCAACAGCCCAACCGGCCCAATACGCGGGGGAGCAATCCTCGGCATGGGTAGGTTCCGGCAATTCCTTTCTGCCGTATGCCTTCAAGATGACTGCCCGGGCAAGCTCGACACCCGACATGCCTGCAACATAAGCAGGATTGCCACGCTCAAACTGCTGGGCATAGCCCGTGTTGATAAACAAGGCAGTCATCCAATCCGGCTTTAGCTTGCAGTCATTGATGGCGTAGTCGAAGAAAGAGGACAAACGATCCTTTGCATTACTCAAATAGGATTCGCTGTATGCGTGGGTCATCACCGGCCATCTCCTCTCTCAAGATATCCAGCACGAAGATATCGTCCCGGTAGGACTTGCTTTTCTTGATCTCCTTACAATAAGTGTCCCTCGCTTTGGTGTCTCTATCCAGGAACTTGGGATAATAGACACTCCAGCTCACCGGATAGGCATTGATGAAATGAAGGCGGTCAAACCCCTTTTGAGAAATGACAACCGTCTGTTCTCCCAGCTTTCCAAGCTTCAATGCCTTGTTGAGGCTTCGAAGCGGCAGGGTGTTGGATACGAAGGACTCAGCATACTGGAAGTAGGAATCGTCTGCCCGGTAGCCGATGACAACATCATAGCCAGACAAGTCAATGGAATAGTGGTCGATGATGTAGTCCCTTGCATCGATGGCAACCTCGGAGTCCAGCTTGAAAGTGCGGAACTGAAGCAGCAAGGCGATCCAGTTCAGGACGGTATGATTGCCGTCCAACAAGTTCAGCACCTTCAGCCCGTCCGTGTCAAAGGCATAGCTGTTGACAAAACCGTCTGTGTTCTTTTTGCAGGCCCACTCGCGAGCCATCTCGTCCACTTGTGTGCAGTAGAAGCCCATACCATAGTCGTTGTGGGGATTTCCAATATGAATATCCGGAACCTCAATGATGTGGTCAGTTCCGTGAAGCAAATTGATGATGCTCATCAGCGGCACCTCCTATAACATTGTGATGATATAGATAGATTGTATCATTGTGATGATGGTTTGTCAAGCGGCTTTAGAAGCAAAAAAAGAAACGGAGAAATGATATGCAAGAAGTAAGACGCATGAAATCTGTAGAAACGATGGAACGGATCACCCGCCAGAAGTTCTGCGACAACTTCGATGAAATTCTCGATAGAGTAGATAAGGAAGATATCGGGTTTGTGATTCTCAACAACGAGGGAAAAGATGGACATGTTCTCTGTCCTGCCCGATGGTTCCAGATCAACTTTAGTGATGACTTGGGGTGCATTGTCAACAGTGCCCTCCGATATGCCATACATAGACACACATATATGCCTGGTGTTGTGGTTGAGTTCATCCGCGAGTACATCAACATTCTGGATCGCAGAACGATTGAAGTCGCAATCCGGGATATCGAAGAAGAACTGAAACTGGGCGGGGTGGATGATCCCACCATGTGGATCGAACTGAAAGACGAACTTGCCGCCCGCATTGCCACGATGCAACCGCCAGAAGAGAAGTGAGTTGATACTATGACCTATGTATTATCCGACATCCACGGCAACCTGCGGAGATTTGAGTCTATCATGAAGCAAATCGATCTCCAATCGGATGATACATTGTATGTCCTCGGAGATGTTGTCGACAGGTATCCCGATGGAATCAAAATTTTATGGGGAATCATGAAAATGCCCAATGCAAAGATGCTGATGGGCAACCATGAGTATATGATGCTTCAAGCGATAGGACATTGCCGGAATACCGAGATACTTCTGTGAGATTGCCCAGAGCGTATCGCCGTGAACAACGGTATGTACGCGGTAGGTTTCCTCCGCTTTTGCGGTGACGAGCGCCAGATCGGACACCTTGACCGGGGACATGATGGCATTCTTGCCGTCCTCGCTCTTGTTGATGACCGCACGGTTGCCGGACACGCTGTGTACGATCCAGTTTTTAGCCTTGACCCAGGACGGAATCGTCTGACCGCCGTAATACTTCGCTCCCGTAATCTTCACATGGTCGCCCGCCTTGACGGCAGAGACTGCGGGCCTTGCGGATTCAGCGGTTTTGGTATCACCGCCAAGTGCCTCTGTAACCTTTGCGGCAAGATCACCGAGCCTTGCATAGAGCCGGTTGCCCGGACAGGATTTATTAGCGAACCAGCGATGGACGGTGAGGAGCATCTCATCGGCTTTCGGAGAGTAGTTCAGCGTTTTATCCTTATCCCCAAGCCATAACAGCTTGATCTTGCCGTTGCGCTTGCAGATATCTGTGCAGAGCTTGATGAGCGTTTCATAGACGCTTACAAGGCCTACAGCAGATGGAGCAAACACGCAAGCAAGATATTCGCTATTGAGGATTATCCGGACATTACGGGAGGTTGATAAAATGAGCGATTACACTTATACCGTTGAGACTCTTGGTGATGATACCCTGACCGACAGCATCATTATGCGGACGGTTACCGAGGTGATTGACCAGCATATTAACACCATCTCTGAGTACGCATTTTACGGCTGTGCGGACCTGCAAACGGTAATTGGTACGAATGTAATCAGCATACGCCCCGATTGTTTTACGGGTTGCACTTCATTAGAGACGGTTTCCTTTCCAGCGCTGAAGGTTATGGACGGATACTTTAGAAACTGCACGGCCCTCAAAAATGTGGATCTTCCGCAATTGAAAGACATTCGGAAGCAATACGCATTTGAAAAGTGTACCGCACTGGAACGGATTGATCTTCCGGTCTGTACCCATATAGGAGTTGGGACAACTTATTCCTGCTATGCTTTCCACTATTGCTCATCCCTGACAACTGCGATCCTCAGGAGCGAGACGATGTGTAGTTTGGACGATATCAGTGTGTTTGCCGACACCCCCATCTCAAAAGGAACCGGATACATCTATGTTCCGCAAGCACTGATTGAGAGCTACCAGGCCCATGAAAAGTGGTGCACCTATGCTGATCAGTTCCGGGCCATTGAGGACTATCCGGATATCTGCGGTCAATAACCCAAATAACAGAGCTAAGAGCGGTTGCCCATGACGGGTGGCCGCTCTTCTCATATTCAAAATTCAAAGGAGGACAACTACTATGAAAGAATTCTGGAACACCATTCAGCTGGCCTTTGCCGCTGTGGGCGGCTGGCTTGGCTACTTCCTGGGCGGCTGTGATGGCCTGCTCTACTCGCTCACCAACAGCCGCATCCTTGGCTATGGCAGACCTGCCTATGATGCTGCCGGAGCTGTGGCTCCGGTCACGCCTGCCACTCCTGTCGCACCGCAGACCACGGACGTTCCCTTCCTCGTAAAGATCAGTATCCGGGACTTGAACATCCGCAAGGGACCTGGCACCAACTACAGCCGCACCGGCTCCTATACCGGCATCGGCGTGTTCACCATCGTGGACGTGCAGTCCGGGCAGGGCTCCGATACCGGCTGGGGCAAGCTCAAGTCCGGCGCGGGCTGGATTAGCCTCGACTATACCAAGAAACTGTAACCGACCTTCTGGGCCTGTGGGAGAAATCCTGCAGGCCCACTTTTTTTATTTCTGCCCGCTCAAATCGGCTTCCAATCTCCAGTGGAAAGTGAAGGCCAAGCCTTCAGATTGGAGGTCACCATGACAAACGAACAAAGGATGAAGATCACAAACCTCCGGCATCAGGGCTACGGCTATACGGCCATCGCCAACGCCGTCGGTCTGTCCAAGGATAGCGTCAAGGCTTACTGCAGGAACCACGGCCTGGCCGGTGAAGTAGCGGCAGCCCACACCCTTGCGGAAGTGTTTCCGGATGGGTGCCTGAACTGCGGTGCGCCAATTATACAACGCCCCAAAGTGAAGAAACGGAAATTCTGTTGCAGCGATTGCCGCATTAGCTGGTATAAGGTAAACCCGGACCGGCTGAACCTTAAGGCCATGTACGAATATGTTTGTCCGACATGCGGCAAGCACTTCTCCGCCTATGGTAACAGCCACCGGAAATACTGTTCCAACGCCTGCTATATCGCTGGCCGGTTCCAAGGCGGTGACGGCGCATGACACCGGAGGAGCTTCGTAATGATATGCTTTACCATATGGCCTTGTCGATGGCCAAAACCATGCTGGAAAAGGGCCTGCTCTCGCCAGAAGAATACGCTGAAATTGATACTATTCTGCTGCAAAAGTACCAACCATATTTGGGTAGTTTAACCTTGCCGTCTGCAAAGCGCTTCCGCTGGCCCCATGTGCAGTTCTCAGAAATGCTGCGGCTTTCCTCCTGCGCAAGGCTGGACATGATCGTCAGGAGCAGCTCGCCCTTACCGTCGAAGGTCCAGATATTCTCCTTTTCAAAATAGCATTCTGTGCCGTGCTCCTTGAGCCTTCGGATGGTGGTAAGGCTATCCACGGTGTTCCGGGCGAAGCGACTCACCGACTTCGTGATGATTAAATCAATACGACCGGAAAGGGCGTCCTCCACCATCCGGTTAAACCCGTCGCGGTTCTTGGTATTGCACCCGGTGATACCTTCGTCTGCATAGACGTCGACAAACTCCCAATCGTCGCGGCTCTGGATGTAATGGGTGTAGTAATCCACCTGAGCCTCATAGCTTGACTGCTGTTCTTCATGGTCTGTGCTGACGCGGGCATAGGCAGCGACCTTGCGTTTAGCCATACTGGCCAACGGGGCCGCCGTGAACCGGCTAAGCGTCGCGGGTATCTTTGTTACGGTTGCCATCAGGGCGTCTCCTTTCGCTTCCGGTGAATCTGCTTGGGCGGGATGTATTCGAATGTCTGCGTATGCCCGTCTTTGAAGTAGAGGGTGAGGACGTTCACGTTCGCACCGATCTTCGTCAGCGTCTCAAGCATGGCGTCTGCGTCAAATGCCTCCCAGCCAAGCGCGTCTGCGATCTGTTTTTTCAGAGCACTGTCCCGGAAGGCAAGCGGTCTTGGCGTGCCTTTCGCTCTCTCGTTATGCTCAGGGTCAATCCAAGCCACCTCAGAGGAACCATCCACGAAGTGCCGGAGCTGCGCCTGAAGATGGCCGTGACAGTTCTCACACTCAATGAAGTGTGAAAGCTCGTATCGGCAAATAGCCGTTTCACGGTTCCGAAAATACTCGGAGTGGGATTTTCGCTGTTCTTCTGACCAATGTGGTTTCCTGTGCGGTGGGTGCGGTCCGGCCTCTCCATCACGGTGGTAGAAGTAGCCTGCGGTTTGGGCGATCCCGTTCTCGATCTTGACGCCATATCGATCTGCGAATTCCCTCTGGGCAGCCTGAAACATCTCCATGCTGATGATGGCCGGATGCGTCTCCTCTATAAAGAACATGGGCAGCTCGCCTTTATTCTTCGTCAGCTTGTGCGTTATGTGGTCTTCTGCATAAAACTTTTGGGCCAGCGTGCAGCCGGTGTACTTTTCCTGCCGGATCATGACGCCAATGACCTCACCGCTGAACTTCTTCCGGTGGTAGGAGGGAACACCCTCCGCGTTCAGCTTCTGCGCTATGCTGTAGCAGGAATCGCCGTTCAGAAACATTTGAAAAATGCGTCTGACTACGACGGCTTCCTCCTCGTGGATGACCAGATTGCCGTCCTTGGTCCTATAGCCGTAAATCTTACAGCCGCCAGTCTCGCCGCGTTCATAGCGTTTGCGGATGCCCCATTTGCAGTTTTCAGAAATGCTGCGACTCTCTTCCTGCGCAAAGGAAGCGAGGATTGTGAGCATCAGTTCACCGTCACCGCTGAGGGAGTAGATGTTTTCCTTCTCGAAGCGGACCTCAATTCCCAGCTCCTTCAGGTGCCGGATCGTGTTAAGCAGGTCCACCGTGTTACGGGCAAAGCGCTGTATACTCTTCGTGAGTATTATGTCGATCGCTCCGGCCTCACAGTCAGCCAGCATCCGCTTGAACTCATCGCGGTCCTTCATGTCTGTCCCGGAAATACCGTAATCGGCGTAAACGCCAGCGTATTCCCATTCCGGGTTCTTCTGGATAAGAGCGCTGTAGTAGCTCACCTGTGCGGAGAGCGAGTGCTGCATCCGCTCCGATTCCATGGACACTCTGGCGTAAGCAGCGACTCGTTTTTTTCTGGGCAGAACCGGCGCTTTTTTGTCTATCCTTTCGATGGTTTTCAAGCGCTATCCCTCCTTCCGCACTGCTATTTATCACTCTAAGCTTGATACATAGCAAGTATTTTCTGAGAATATAGACCTTCATCATATACGCTTGACAAAATGGCGGCAGGGATACGTCCCTGCCGCCATTACGTGTTAAGAAGTTGATAGCTCTTGTGACAACATAGATCATGATGCTGCCTGTCTCATGAATTTATCAATCCAAGTCCAATACAGTCTGCCGATTGCTTCATCACGATAGCCAACGAAGTAATAAAGCAACAGAACTTCCCGTCTTAATTCCGGTAATCTTGATAATGCCGTTGCTAACCGTTCATCATCAACGATAACTTCCTTTCCCAACACAAGAAATACAGTCGGCTTGTCCTGCTTTTCAAAATAACTGTCCATAGCAGACGGTTCAAAATATC